>JAXLWU010000009.1:0-176353 GCA_046328335.1 Thermomicrobiales bacterium | reverse complement strand
GCGCCACGCGGGCGATCTCCTCCGGCTGGCCGACCTTGTTCAGCGGCGCCGCGGCAGCGACCGCCGGTTCGACCTCGACTCGCTCTGCCGCGGTCAATCCCTCCCAGAGCATCGGCGTGTCGGTGCTGCCGGGGAGGATGCAGTTCACGCGAATGTTGTCCCGGCCAACTTCCAGGGCCACCGCCTTGGTGAGACCGATGATCGCCGCTTTGGTCGCGGTGTAGGCCGAGCCGCCGGGGAGCGCCTGATGCGCCAGGACCGAACTGAAATTGACGATGGCGCCCCCGCCCGCTGCTTTGAGATGCGGGATGGCGTAGTGCATACCCAGGTACGTGCCCTTGAGATTGGTATCGATGACCTCGTCCCACTCCGCTTCGCTCGTCGCCGCGAGCGGTTTCCCGGCTCCGCCGATCCCCGCGTTGTTGACCATCACATCGAGCCGTCCGTAGGTGTGGACGGTCTGCGTGACGAGGTCGCGAACCTGCGTGTCACTGGCAACATCCGTGGGGATGAAGCGAGCCTCGCCACCCGCCTCACGGATCAGCCGCACTGTTTCCTCGCCTTCCGCCGCGGTGCGCGAAGCGACGACGACCGAGGCTCCTTCGGCCGCGAAGAGCCGGGCGATGGCACGTCCGATGCCGCGCCCCCCGCCGGTCACGATCGCCACTTTTCCCGTAAGTTGCATCATTCCTCCTCGTTACCTAGGACTGGCTGAAAAATGACGGCGACCTGTTCGCCGGGATTGACCGCTCCCGTCAGTCGCTGCGCGGCCACGAACCCCGCGATCGGACTGAGTACCTTCGCAAGCGTCTCGCCACAGAGACCGGTGATGACCGCGATGTCCGTGCCCGGCTGCACTGGATCGCCCAGTTCGACCCGGCGCCGGAGCACACCGCCGGTGGGAGCGGTCAGTTCGACCCGGGAGACATCCTGCACCTGGTCCGGTGTTTCGGACGCGCCCGTGGTCATCCCGAGATGCCGGAGCAGATTGGCAAGACCGCGCCGGTAGAGGGCGCGCCGTTCAGGAACGCTGCACTCCAGCCCGCCGATTTCCGGTTCGATGGCGGGAATCCCGTGGCGCGCGCAGACGGCAACCATCATCCCCGGTGGCCAGTCGAATGCCTCCAACCACGGCAACCCGAAGGCCGCGGCCGCGGCGCGGCTGGCCGCGGTCACCGAGGAATCTCGCGGGTACTCGGTATACGGCACAACCAGGCCGCCACGACCCCAACCGTGGAGCGAGAGGACGAAATCGGCGCCGAGCACGATATCGTGCCAGAGGCGATCGGCCAGGCGCTCGGTCGTCGTGCCGTCGGCGCGGCCGGGGAAGATGCGGTTCATGTCGAGCGGATCGCTGGGATTGCGGCGCTCCCCTGCGTGAAACGCGGGCGGATTCGCGACCGGGACCAGCATCAGCGTCCCCGCGAGATTCGTGGGCTCGATCTCGTCCCAGAGATCGAGCAGCGCGGTCACTCCCTCCGGTTCATTACCGTGAATTCCGGCGACGCAAACGAGGCGCGGTCCCGGCGCCGCGCCGGTTACGGTCAGCACTGGCAGCCCCACTTCCGCGCCATGGGCCAGCGCCGCGACCGGGAGCATCGCCGACCTTTGGGAAGGCCCTGCCCAAACCTGCGGCTCTCCTGCTCGCCTGCTCGCCTGCTCGCCTGCTCGACTCACGGCAACGGCGCCAGACCGGTTGCGGTGTCGTCCCAGGTGCGGATGACCGACGGGCGGAGCCGGATCAGAACGTGCGGGCTGTTGATCATCGCCGTCGGCGTCGGCGCGGCGACACCTTCCTCGCCCAGGTATTTGCGGTAGATGCGGACGACCGTCTCCCGCACCAAGTCGTCCGGGGTTTCGATCAGTTCGGCGTTCCCTTCGAGAATGACGCCCTTGAAGCGCAATCCACCTTCAGTCGTGTCGATGGCCACGGCGCAGCGGGGGTTGGCGAGCAGATTGCGGTGCTTCTGAAAGCCGCGTCCAGTCTCCATCCAGATGCTTTCGCCGTCCCAGTCGAACCACATCGGCACCACGTGGGGCGCATCGTTCCGCACCGTCGCGAGACGGGCGATGACCGGCTGGGCGAGAAAGGCATCCAGTGCCGCTCGGCTCATCGATCCGCGAATGTCGATTTCAGCCACGCATCCTCCTCGATTCACTCAGCGCGGCGCCCGGCCGGAAACCCGGTAGGGATCGAGCGCATCACGCAGCGCGTCACCGATCGCGTTGATGGCGATGACAGTCAGAAAGATCATCACCCCCGGAAAGACCGCCAGCCAAGGGTAGAGGCTGAGCGTGCTTTGCGCGTCGGTCAGCATGTTGCCCCAACTTGGTGTTGGCGGCTGCACGCCGAAGCCGAGGAAACTGAGTCCGGACTCGATCAGGATCGCCCACGCCACGCCCATCGTCGCGTTGACGATGATCGGGCCGGCCGCGTTTGGGCTGATGTGGGCGGTGACGATGCGGGTATTGGTCGCGCCATAGGCTCGCGCGGCGGTGACGAACTCTTCCTGCTTCAAACCGAGAAAGGTGGCCCGCACCAGCCGGGCGACGCTCATCCAGGACGTGGCGCCGATAACCAGGGCAATACTCCCCACGCCGCCGCTGAGAATCGGCACTTCGCTTTCCCGCAACAGAAATGAGAGCAGGATCAGCACGAAGAGACTCGGAAACGAGAGGACAGCATCGGTCAGGCGCATCAGGACGTTGTCGGTAATGCCGCCATAGAAACCGGCCAACCCGCCCACCAGGGAGCCGAGGATGACCGCGGTGACCACCGCGGCAACGCCGACGGTGAGCGAGACGCGGCCTCCGTAGAGGAGGCGCGTTGCCACGTCCCGTCCACTGCGGTCAGTACCGAGCGGATGCTGTCGCGACGGAGGTGAAAAGCGGTTGGCGACGTCGACCGATTCCGGATCGTAGGGCGAGAGATTGGCAAACACCGACGCCAGGACAATGGCGCCGAGGATGACGAGACCTGCCAGCGCCATCGGGTGGCGGCGGAAATCGCGCCAGATGATGCCGAGCATCGACGATTCTCGATATTCACGGGACAGCGTGTCGGTCATGGGCTGCTCTGAAGAGACGGCAAGATGATGAGACGGCCAGACGGCGAGAACGGATTGAAAGTCGGAAGTCGGAAGTCAGGTCTTGATTGCTGCAAACGGCCGGCGAGATCGCCAGTAGGTGATTGACAGGCAGTGCGTCGTGACATCCTGTCAACAGAAGTGACGTGTCTTGCGTGTGTCATTCGGAGCTGCAGCGAGGAATCTCGTTGTCCTTGGTGCGCGATGAGCGCGCCGAGGTCCCTCCTTCGTCGGGACGACACTACCTGCGCGCGTTCTTCTCGTCCTCTCGCCTTCTCACATTCTTGCCGTCTCACGTTCTTGCCGTCTTGCCGTCTCGCCGACTTGCCGTCTCGTTACTCATACCGAATCCGCGGATTGAGCCAGGCGTAGAGCACGTCGGCGATGAGATTGGCGACCACGACGACCACGGCGCCGAGCATGGTGATCGCCATCAGCACCGGATAATCGCGGCGGGTGGCGGCGCGAAAGAAGAGTTGTCCCATACCGGGCCAGGAAAAGATGATCTCCACGTAGACCGCTCCGGTGACCAGCGCCGCCAGATCGAGGGCCACGATGGTGATCAGGGGAATGGCGGCGTTCTTGAAGGCATGCCGCCGCAGCACCACTTGCTCCTTCAGCCCCTTGGCCCGCGCGGTCTGGATATAGGGCTGATGCAGGACATCGAGCATGCTCGAACGAAGGTAGCGGGAGTACCAGGAGACCCAGCCGAGGCCGAGCGCGGTGACCGGCAGGACCAGATGCTTCAGGTAGTCGCCGACGTTGAATGGCTCGCCGAGCGTCGACATCCCTCGCGCCGGCAGGAGTGGCTCTCCCGTCAAGGGATTGCGTGCCCAACCGTAGAAGATCAGGATCAGCATCAGACCGACCCAGAACACCGGCAGCGCCTGTCCGGCGAAGGTCAGCGTGCTGATGACAATATCGAACCAGGAGTATTGCTTGACCGCGCAGAGCATCCCGATCGGGACGGCGATCAACAGCACGACCAGGAATGTCGTTCCCATCAGGTAGATGGTTGCCGGCAGCCGGTCGCCGATTTCTTCGGTGACCGGCCGCCGGGTGTCGTAGGAGTAGCCGAAGTCGCCCTGGACGACTTTGCCCAGCCAGTTGAAGTACTGCACATGGACCGGTTGGTTGAGGCCGAGTTTTTCTTCGAGCCGGGCCAGGTCTTCGGCGCTCAGGTTCGGACTCTTGCCATAGACCCCCATCGGCCCACCCGGTACGAGTTGAATCAAGGCGAACACCGCCGCGCTGATCAGGAGCAGCAGTGGTATTGCTTGCAGCAGGCGCCGGATGACGTATCGGCCCAAATGGCTTCGCTCCGCTCAGGGACGAGTCGGGAGTCGGGAGTCGGGAGTCAGGAGTCGGGAGTCAGGGGGTCGGCTATCCTTTTCCTTGCCGACTTGCCGACTTGCCGACTTGCCGACTCGCCGACTCGCCGTCTCTTATCTCCTGACTCCCGACTCCCGACCCCTGTCTACTCCGTCACGTACCAGTTCTCGGCGTCCCAACCGAAGATGGCGAAGGGAACGAAGGCCTCGTTCATTTCCCAACCCTGCAGCCGGGAGGACGCGGCGGAGAACTGCTTGCCGGTGCCGACGACGATCTCGTTGACGATGTCGTTATAGAGTTTGCTGGCGATATTGCAGTACGCCTCCTTGCGGACCGCGGTGTCGGTCGTCGAACCCGCGGTTTTCAACCACGCGTCGATCTCGGGATCATTGACGCGGGTGCAGTTGAACCCACCGGGGTTTTCTTCGCTCGGGATGCGCCAGGAGGCGTAGAAGTCTTCCGCCTTCACCTGCGGATCGAGTCCGAGTTCGTAGTCCCACCACATAATGTCGTACTCGCCACGCCGGGCCGGTGAGCCCTCGCCCCAGGTTCCGTAGAGAATCGTCGGCTCGAAGTTCTGGATTTCCGCTTCGATGCCGACCTGCTTCAACTGATCGACGAGTACCACCTGCTCATCCTCGCGGCCCCAGCCGGTATAGGAGGAGAGGCGGACGTGGAACTTGGCGCCTTCCTTGTCAAGGATGCCGTCGCCGTCGCTGTCGGTCCACCCCGCTTCCGCCAGCAGTGCCTTGGCGCCCTCGACATCCTGGACGTAAGGCGGCAGATCGCAGGCGAATTCCCCGCGGAACATCGACTGCATGAATTCGACGCCCTTCCAGTGGGAGACCATTTCCTCGCGATTCATCGCCATGCCGATCGCCTTGCGGACGCGGATGTCGCCGAGGATCGGATGCGGCTTGGAGAGATCACCGTTGTCCGAGAGATTGAACTGGACGCGGTACCAATAGGGCCCCGGACTCTCCTTGACCACCACGTTCGGCCAACTGGAGACCTCGTCCACGAAATCGTCCGAGAGCCAGTGATGCAGATCGTTCTCGCCGGTCTGCAGCATCTGCCGCATCACTTCCAGTTCGAGCACAAAGGGGTAGAGGATGCGGTCAAGGTAGGGTTTGCCTTCTTCATGCCAGTGTTCGTTGCGGGCGAAGATCTGCGACTCGGCGGCATTCCACTCTTCGAGCACGAATGGGCCGTTCGTCGGGTTGACCGTTCGGTTCCACTCCCAGGTGCCCATCGCGGCGGGATCACCCGTGCCGTTTCTTGGCAGGATGCCGAGGCCGAACTGAGTGGCCCACGGCGTCCAGAACTCGGAGTAGTTGACGACGGCGGTGACTTCGTCCGGGGTGTCGATGCTTTCGATGAGGTTGAAGCCCTGAGTCTGGGTGGCGGTGCTCTCCGGATTGGAGACCGCTTCCCAGGTGAACTTGATGTCGTCCGAGGTCAGCGGCGATCCATCCGACCAAAGGAGTCCCGGCTTCAGTTTCCAGGTGATCGTCTTGCCGTCATTCGTAATGCCACCGTTCTCGACGGTCGGCATCTCGGCGGCGAGCATCGGCACCACCTCGCCAGCCGGGGTGACACTGGTCAGCCCGCGGTTGACCAGCGAGATCACCGAGCGAGCGATCGCCTCCGACGCGATGTACGGATTCAGGGTGTTTGTCTCGTAATCGGCCCAGGTGATCGTTCCCCCTTGCGTCGGGGTGTCTTGCGCCGCCGCGTGCGCCTCCCATCCCGGCTGGTCCGCGGCTGGCCCCAGCAGCGACGCGGCGGCGCCGACGGTCGCCGCGCGCACCAATAGCCGGCGCCGGTCGAGCGGGGTAGCCAGCAATCCAACCTGATGGTTTCGGGAATCGCTCATCGGTTTCCTCTCCTCTCGTAACGTGCGTTCGTGGCGGTGTCGAGGGTGGAACTGGGCGGGCGGTTCGTGAATCGGTAAACCTCCTTGCCGAAAGGCGAACCCGCGCCTCTGCGAGAAGTGCAGCCGCTCAGGCGAGCGCGATGGTGGCCAGTTCGCGACATGCCGTGGAGAGCACCTCGTGTCCACTCTCGGTAACGAGGACATTCTCTTCGACGTGAAACGTACCGTATGAAGTGGCTACACCCGGTTCGACCGTCAGGATCATGCCCGGTGCGAGCACGGTTTCGTCGTCATCCGCCACGTGCGGCAGTTCGGTGGTGACCGATCCCAGCCCGTGGCCGATGCGGGCCGCGAGGCAGGAGATGCACGAGGTCAGCGGCAGCGGAAGATCGGCAATCGCCGCGTTGCAGCACCGCGCGACATCCCCCGTGGTGATGCCGGGCCTGATCAGTTCGACGCCGCGCATCGTGATGTCATGGATTCGCCGCTGCGCGTCCCGCTGCTCTCGCGTCGGTTCGCCGACGACCCCCGCGCGGCTGAAATCGGACCAATACCCGCCGACGGAGCAGCCGGCATCCATCCAGACGAAATCCCCCGGCTCCAGGACGCGGCGGGAGGGATGCTTGGTCGCCAGATCGTAATTCCCTGCGCCGGACGTGATCAGCAGCCAGGGATTCCCTCCGGCTTCGATCGTGGCGATCGCCATGAGCCGGGCCACGTCTGCTTCGGTCATGCCCGCCCGCGCCGTAGCGAAGGTGTGCGCGTAGGCCGCGGTGGTGATGGCGCACGCCTGCCGCACGTAATTGATCTCGGCAGGTGATTTGCGCATGCGCACCGGCCAGAGCGCGGCCCCGGCATCGGCGAATCGCGCTCCCGGGAGCATCCGCCGCAATTCGAGGTAGTCACAGACGGGAAGATCGAGCACCTGATCCGGTCCGACTTCGGCCCCGATCCGCCCGTTCTCCAGACCGGCATCATGGATGGTGTCGACAATCAGGTTCAGCGGCGCATGGGAAAGATCGTGATAGGTGCGGATATCCGCCACCCAGGAATAGCCGTGCGCCTCGCGCTCGCGGCCGTCCTGGACGATGAAGATCGGGTCGCCGCGCTGCGGCAGGACGAACGCGAAGGGACGGGAACCGGAGCGCGCGGGCGACGGGTAGCCGGAGAGATAGGTCAGGTTCGCCCCGGCGGTGAGGAGGAGACCGTCCAGTCCTGTACGCGCCATCTCGACGCGAACCCGTTCGGTCCGCGTGGCGTACTCCTCACGGGAGAAGGAATGCTCAAACACGGTGGCCATGACGCGATCCAACCTGTTCGGCCGGCCGACGAGGAGGAGTGCGGGCGACGCAAGCGTCGCACCCTACCGAATGCGCGTCGTAAGGGCGAGGCTTGCCTCGCCCTTCTTCCCAACCGGAGGCCCGGTTACTCCAGAATCGCTCAGTCGCCATTGACGCCAGAAGTCCGTGTGCGGCGAACGGTGTGATCGACCCGTGGCGGAAACTCCAGCGTCTGCCACCAGCGGCCAAACTCGATCAGTTTTTCGATCGAGGCATTCATCAACTGGCGGCCCTTGTCGGCGGTGGCAAGCGACGGCGCCCCCTCGGTGCCGGTTTGCGAGCGCTGGCTCCAGGCCTCCATGAAATGGATCGGCCCGGCGTCCTCGGTGAAATCATCCGACCGCCAGGGACGATAGTCGGGCGCGTACTCATCGACTGCTTTGTCCATCTCGACCAGGTCGGGCCGGAGATAGAGATAGTTCGAGGTTTCCGCTTCGCAGGCATGGGCGGTACCGCCATGCGGCGATTCGCGGATCGCCTGGAGTACCTCTTTCGCCAGGCTGCCCTGCCCGAGCGTGGCGCACATCGCTGACGTTTCATTGGTGATCCGGCGCGTCGCGATCTCGCAAATCGGCCGGTTGCTGCCATGACCGTTGACGAGGATGATGCGCTCGAAGCCCTGCCGGGCAAAACTCTCGCCGATATCGAAGAGATATTCGATCATGATCGCCGGGCGGATCGTCATCGTGCCCGGGAAATCCATGACATGCTCGGAGAAGCCGTAATAGATGGGCGGAGCGGCGAGAAGCACATCCGGCGCTCGCCGCGCGGCCTCGTCGACGACATGCTGTGCCTGGACAACATCGACGTCGATCGGCAGATGGGGACCGTGCGTCTCGAGTTGGGCGACCGGGATGGCGATCACCCGCCCCGCGAGGACCGCCTCATTGACGTCTTCGTGCGTCATCTCGCGGTAGAGATGCTTGACCAATCGTGCCTCCCGTCGCGCGATCCAAATTCAGTGTTCAGTCGTTGCCAGATTTGGGGCGGGAACGCCGACAGCGCCGCATCGGCGCTGCCGCCCCGCGTCCCCTCCCCGGCCGGACCTCGGCTGACCCTCCTGATTTGCTGATGGGCGCATCTTACGGATGGGGGCGACGTGCGTCAAGAGGTCAGACCTGTGACAGAGAAACAGGATGTACGATTGTGGATATGCTACTCGCCCAGATGAAGAGGTGATGCCGCGCGGTATCCGCGCCCGGGGGAGCCAGGAAACCGGTCATGAGTATCCCGCCCAGTCCTGAAGTGCAACTGCAACCGGTCGAACGGCAGACACTGGCGACCGTCGTGCTCCGCCGTCTGATGGATTTCATCGAGCAGGGGAAACTGCAGCCGGGCGACGCATTGCCGCCGCAGCATGAACTGGCGCGGCAACTGGCCGTGAGCCGCACGGTCTTGCGCGAGGCGATGCAGGGGTTGGCGTCGCTCGGGGTGATCGAGATTAGGCCTGGCAGCGGTTGCTACGTGAAGGAACCGGAACGGCGAATCGACCCGGCTGCCCTGCTCGAAGCGTACACCCACGAAACCGCGCTGGACGTGATCGAGGCGCGCATGGTGATCGAGGTCGAACTGGCCGGTCTCGCCGCGCGGCGCGCCGATGCAGACGATCTGCAACGCCTCGAAATCTCCCTCGCCCGGATCAAGCGGGCGGTGACCCGCCAGCGTCCGACCTATGCCCTGACCGCCGAGTTCCATCGTCTGCTGGCGCGCGCGGCGCACAACGGCGTGCTTTTTCGCGTTTCGCAATTGCTGCGCCGGCCGACCCTGGCGGAAGGGGTGAGAGTCGAGCGCGAGTTGCCTGACGTCGCTGCCCATGAGTATGAAAGCCACCGGCTCCTCTTCGAGGCGATCCGTGAACGCGACGAGGGGCAGGCACGCTCCCTGATGCGGGATCACCTCGAGATCGCGCACGGCTGGGAGGACGAAATCGCGGCCCTGCGGGTCACCCAGGTCACCGCGGACTGATTGCCGTTGCTGGTATCTCCCCGTATCATCCGCGCCACAGGTCAGATCGGTGGCACGCTGGACGGAAATGCTGGGAAGGCGCGGGGGTGGCAATCGGCACGCGAGCAAACGTGGTTGGCTGCGGCATCTTCGGGCTCACCGCGGCGCTGGCGCTGTGCGACCGCGGTTACGCCGTCACCGTCCTCGAAGCCGGCGCGGCGCCGCACCCTCTCGCCGCCTCCACCGATATCAGCAAGGTAGTCCGCATCGAATATGGCGGTGATCCGCTGTACGCCCACCTCGCGGAACTGGCCCGGGATGGCTGGCTCGCCTGGAACGACGATCTGTTCGGGACCCCGCTCTATCACGAGACCGGCGCGACCTTCCTGACGCGGGAGCCGATGGCGCCGGGCGGCTACGAATACGAGAACTTCCGCGATCTCATCGCGCGCGGCCATGCCCCGGAGCGGTTACATGGCGATGACATCGCCCGGCGCTATCCCGCCTGGAACCACCAGGTCTATGTCGACGGCTATTACAACCCGAAGGCAGGATTCGTCGAAAGCGGCGAGGTCGTGACGCGGCTCGCGGCCCTGGCGCGTGCCCGAGGTGTGGTTCTGCGGACCGGGGCGCGGGTGGCGACTGTTACCAAGAGCGGAGACGCCGTTGCGATTCGCATCGACTCGGGCGCGACATTGACCGCCGATCTGACGGTCATCGCCGCCGGAGCGTGGACACCCGTCCTTCTCCCGGAGTTGTCTGGCGTGATGCGCCCTGTCGGGCAACCGGTGTTTCACCTGCGGCCGGCGCAGCCAGAACGATTCGCGCCGCCGCACTTTCTTGTGTTCGGGGCGGATAGCGCCCGCACCGGTTGGTACGGCTTTCCGCTGCATCCCCGCGCTGGCGTGGTGAAGATCGCCAACCACGGCCCGGGCCGCGTCGTCCACCCCGAAGCCGATCGCCGCGAAGTGCTCCCAGCGGACGAGAGCCGGTTGCGGGCGTTTCTCGCCGAATCGCTCCCCGACCTGGCGGATGCGCCGATCGTGGCGACGCGCTGCTGCCTCTACTGCGACACCCCGGACGAGCATTTCTGGATTACCCGCCATCCCGATTTGCCCGGACTGACGGTTGCCGCCGGGGATAGCGGTCACGCGTTCAAATTCGCGCCGGTGCTCGGTGCGCTGATCGCTGACGTGGCCGAGGGCGTGCCACGTTCCGATGCCGCTCGTTTCGCTTGGCGGCAGTTTGGGGAGCGCACGCATGGGCAGGAAGCCTCGCGGTACCGGGGGGACGCATGAGCGTGGATGCCGAGCGGCGTAGCATCGCGGAACGTGTCAACCTCGCCGCGTACCTCTGTTGCCGGGAATGCGGTGAGACCGCGGACCTCGACGCGCCGCTTGGCGCCTGCGCTTTCTGCGGCGGTACGCGCGAGGTGGCCTACGACGAATCGCGATTGACCTTTGACCCCGCGCTCTTCGCCAGGCGGAGCGACTCGCTCTGGCAGTTCGCCGCGCTGTTGCCAGCGGGTGTGGCCGGGGCGGCGATCTCGCTGGGCGAAGGAAACACCCCGCTGCGGCGCAGCCTGGCGACTGATCTGCCCGGTTTGTGGTTGAAGAACGAGACCACCAATCCCACCTGGGCGCACAAGGACCGCTTTCACGTGGTGTCCACCGCCATGGCGGTCGCGCTCGGCTATGCGCGGGTGGTCAGCAGTTCCACCGGCAACCACGGCGCGTCAATGGCCGCCTACGCCTCCCGCGCCGGTCTCTCCGGGATGGTGCTCTGTCCGCCGCAGGTTTCGCCGCTGCTCGCCGCGCTCATCGGGCTCTTCGGCAGTCAGGTGGTGATCACCGATTGGGACGCGCGCGACGCGATGGGCCGCTATCTCGTCACCCAGCGGGGTTGGTTCCCGGCGACCGGGCTCGACCCCGACTTTGCCTTCGCTCCCAACCCATTTGGTCCGGAGGGGCACAAAACGATCGCCTACGAAATCGTGCGCGACCTCGGAACGGTTCCCAACAGCGTCCTCATTCCTTCCGCCGGGGGCGACACGCTGTACGGCGTCTGGAAGGGCTTTCGGGAGTTGACCGCGCTCGGCGTCATCGACAGGACACCGCGCATCCACGGCTGCCAGCCGGCAGGCGCCGACGTGCTCGGTCAGACACTGCGCGCTGGAAGCGCCAAATCGATCGTCCTCGAACGCCCAGAATCGATTGCGACCTCGGTGCGGGAGCGAACGATCGGGATGCATGCGGTGGCGGCCGTGAGCGACAGCGGCGGGGCGGCGTTGACCGCCGACGATGCCGCCATCGTCACCGCGATGATCGATCTCGGCCGCGAGGGGTACTGCCTCGAACCGGCCTCCGCGTTACCGCTCGCCTGCCTTCGCAACGCGGTGGCGTCCGGCGTCATCGATCGCGAGGAAACGGTCGTCTGCGTGATGACCGCCGCCGGGATCAAATGGCCTGAAACCGTTCAGGCGCATGCACCGGAACCGGTCTACCTCGAACCGACGATCGCGGCACTGGAGACGTTTCTTGGCGAGTCGTAATTGCGACCGACCGCGACGTGTCGGGCATGTCGTTGCGAGCGGCGGCCAGGTACCTCGTTGTCCCGTTTTGGGATAACACCATATCGTCGAGAAACGTGTCGTCCCGACCGCAGGAGGGACCTCGGCGTTGGCATGTCAGTACAGCACTGTCATGCCGTCATACCGAACGCAGGTCAAGAATGTCGACGTTCGTGGCGGCAGAGATGACCGACGAGATCCCTCCTTCGTCGGGATGACACCTTTCCTATCCGAGGCGGCGATGGCGCTCAGGAGTTGAGCGCCGGTATCACTTCGCGGGCGAAGGTCTCCATCTGGGCGATGACGGTATCGGCGTGCGGTCCGCCGAAAAAGCAGTCGATCTCGCTCACCCCGGCGTCCCGATACGCGGCGAGTTGGGCGGCGATCTCGTCCGGTGAGCCGCTGATCGTCTGCATGCTTCCCGCGGAGAGCGCCTTTCCGCCAGTTCCGAACTGAATCGGCAATCGCGGCGCGATTTCCGGCACGGGCCGACCTGCGGCTGTCGCACTCTCCCGCACCAGCGCTGCCTGGCTGGCCAGCGTTGCCGCGGTGTCGCCGACCGGGTGCCAGGCGGCGCCATAGCGTCCGGCACGACGGCGAGCGCCTTCCGAGGAGCCGCCGACCCAAATTGGCGGCCCGTCCGGCTGGACGGGTGGTGGTCCGAAATCGACCGCCGGGAGATCGTAGAACTCGCCCTGGAATGGCGTGCCCGGCGTGCGCCAGAGATGCCGCCAGAGGCGTAGCGTTTCGTCCAGATAGGCGCCACGGCGAGTGAAGCGGTCGCCGGCGTCGAGCATGCGGAACTCGTCCGCGCTCCATCCGGCGCCGACACCGGCGATGAGACGTCCACCGCAGAGTTGATCGAGTGTGGCCAGCTCTTTCGCCAGCACGATACCGTTGCGTTGGGACACGACGATCACCGAGATGCCCAGTTTCACCCGGTTAGTGAGCGGCGCGACGGTGGCGAGCGTCAGCAACGGCTCCAGGATCTGATCGTAGGGGTAGGCCTGACCGGCGGGCAAGATGACGTGATCGGTCGTCCAGACCGAGACATAGCCCAGCGCTTCCGCTGCCTGCGCCACCGCGATCACGCCCGCCACCGTCGCCCCGGCGGGGTAGGTCGGCAGTACCACTCCAAACCGCATGCTGCATTCCTCGCTCGCTGATACCTGTCACCTGTCACCTGTCACCGCAGTATCGCATTGACCGTTTTCGCGAGCATGGCGACAATCGGGTGGCAACGGGCAGGATGCACGGCGAGGGAGGGATACGGATGTCGATTCGCGATGAGGTCTCGGGCGACGAACTGGAACGGCACCTCGATGCCATCACGGCCGAAGTCCGACTATCTGGTACACCGGAAGAGGCACGTGCGTTCGATTACCTCCAGGCCGAACTCCAACGCCTCGGGTACACCGTCAATCGTTACGCGAGCGAGGCGTTGATTGGATACCCCCGGCAGGCGTCGCTGGCGGTGCTGGATACAGAGCCGTTCGCCGTGAACGCGAACGGGTACGCGATGAGTCCCGGCACCGGCCCGGACGGGGTGACTGGCGAGTTGGCGCATGTCGGTGCGGGAATGCCGAACGACTACGCCGGTCGCGATGTGCGCGGCAAAATCGTGATCAGCGATGGTCTCGCCATGCCAGGCAAGGCGCGGGCCGCGAGTCTGGCGGGGGCGATCGGCCAGATCCACATCAACGACGAGCACATCCACGAGATGTGCGTCTCACCGGTCTGGGGCACGCCGATCCCGGAGACCGCATCGCTTCTACCTGACGTGGCCGCCGTCGGTGTGACGCGGGAGGACGGTGACCGTCTGCTCGCGCGGCTCGCATCGG
This sequence comes from Thermomicrobiales bacterium, assembly GCA_046328335.1. GTDB lineage: Bacteria > Chloroflexota > Chloroflexia > Thermomicrobiales > UBA6265 > JACCXM01. The sequence goes on along the minus strand of JAXLWU010000009.1, from coordinate 162,365 downwards.
GAGCGGTGACCGTGCGCCTCGTCACCGAACCCTATCTCGCCTGGACGATGATCCCGACGCTGACCGCCGACCTCCCCGGCACGGAGGAGGATCGCTTCGTGATGTTCAGCGGGCATGTCGATTCCTGGCATTACGGCGTGATGGACAACGGCACCGCCAATGCCACGCAGATGGAGGTGGCCCGTCTCCTCGCCGCGCATCGCGCTGATTTGCGGCGCGGCGTTCGGCTCGCCTTCTGGTCCGGCCACTCGCACGGCCGCTACGCCGGTTCAGCCTGGTACGCGGACAGTCACTGGCACGACTTGCATGAGCACTGCATCTGCCACGTCAACATCGATTCGGTGGGAGCCAGGGGCGCCACGATTCTCGAGGAAGCGGCGGCGATGGCCGAAACCTACGCCTTCGGCCGCAAGATGCTGGAGGACGTGGCCGGCGTCGATCTCGAATACCGGCGGATCAGCCGTTCCAGCGATCAGTCGTTCTGGGGACACGGCATCCCAACCCTCTTCGCCTCGCTCTCCGAGCAGCCGCGCGACGATTCGCCGACGGGTGCGGCGATGGCGCAACTCCTCGGCGCGGGCGCCCGCGCCGGCGGTCTCGGCTGGTGGTGGCACACCACCGAGGACACCCGGGACAAGATCGACCGCGAGCATCTCATTCGCGACGCCAGGATTTATGCGGAAACGCTGTGGGGGCTTTGCACGCTGGAGCGCTTGCCGTTCGACTATGCGGCAACCGCCGACGAGATCGCGGCGGCGCTGGACCGCTATCAGGCGGCCGCCGGGGACGCGCTCGACCTCACGGAGACGCGCGAACTCGCCCTCCGGCTCGGACAGGAATTGCGCGAGGGCGGTCTCGACGACCTCGACCCGGCGCGGGCGAATACGGTGCTGATCGAACTCGCGCATTGCCTGATTCCGGTCAACTACACCCGCACTGGTCCCTTCGAACACGATCTGGCGCTAGGATCGCAGGCCCTGCCCGGTCTCGCCGAGACCGCCATGCTGGCCCGTCTCGATCGTGCCAGCAACGATTTCCGCTACCTGCGCACTCGACTTCTGCGTGAGCGCAACCGGATCGAGCATGCGCTGCGCACCGCCCTCCGCATCGCGGAACGCGCACGGGTACCGGCACTGTAACGGAGGCAGGAATCGGGGGTCAGGTGTCAGGAGTGCGAAGACGGCAAGACGGCAAGACGGCGAGTCAAGAAGGCGAGAGGTCGAGAAGGCGAGGAGAAGACACCGAGGTTCAATGCGTCCCATTCGCAGCGTCGGGCGTTTCCTCCTGACTCCTGAATCCTGACTCCTGACTCCTGACTCCTGACACCCGTCTCCTGACACCTGACACCTGACTCCATTGTGGCATCCTCGATTGCGCGATACACTGCCTGCACCTGCGATTGCACAGGAGACGGAATATGGGCAGGTATCTCATCCGCCGGTTCCTCTGGATGATCGTCGTCGTCATCGGCGTTTCGATCGTCGTCTTCAGCCTGATCCACATCACCCCCGGCGATCCGGCGCAGATCATGCTCGGCCCGACCGCCGGGATGGACGAGGTGCAGGCGCTGCGCCACCAGCTTGGCCTTGACCAGCCGATTTTCAAGCAATACGCCATCTGGGCCTCGCACGTGGTGCAAGGCGACCTGGGCACCTCGATCGTGCTGCGGCGGCCGGTGCTGGACGAGGTCGTCGGGCGGTTCCGCAACACCGCGCTCCTCGCCATCGCCGCCATCGTGCTCTCGTTCACCATCGGCACCGCGCTCGGCATCCTTTCCGCGGTACGGCGCGGTTCGGCCGTCGATCGCTTCGTGATGCTGATGGCCACGTTTGGGCTCAGCCTGCCGTCGTTCTGGTTCGGGCTGATGCTGATCATTCTCTTTTCGGTCCGCCTCGGTTGGCTGCCGGGAACCGGGATGATGTCCGCCGTCAATGGCGGCAGCGCGCTTGACATCGCGCAGCATCTGGTGTTGCCAGCGCTGGCGCTCGCCGTGGTGCCGCTGGCGGTTATCGCGCGCTACACCCGTTCCGCAATGCTCGAAGTGCTCGGGCAGGATTTCGTGCGCACCGCCCGCGCCAAGGGGCTGAGTGAGGGGGCGGTCACCTGGGGCCATGTCTTCCGCAACACCCTGGTTGCGCTGGTGACGATGTTAGGCCTGCAGGTCGGGTTCCTGCTGGCCGGCGCCGTCTACATCGAGAACGTCTTCTCCTGGCCGGGAATCGGGCAGATGCTTGTCGATGCCATCCTGAAACGCGATTTTCCCCTGGTCCAGGGGGGCGTGCTGCTCGTGGCGACGGTGTACGTCTTTGTCAACCTGCTCACCGATCTGCTGTACGCCGCGCTCGACCCGAGGATTACGCTGACATGAGCGATATCGTGACTCGCGAGCAGCGGGCGGCACTCGTGTCGTCCCGAGGAACGAGGGACCTCGTCGTTGCGGCCAACGAGAACGAATGCCGAGATTCCTCGTTCCTCGGAATGACACACAGGCGGCACGTCGCTCTCGACGTTGGAACAAGATAAAAAATGGCTGTCGCCGCGCACGTCGCCGCAACGCCGACCCTGACCGAGCGCGAGACGGCGCGCCGGCCCTCCCCGGTGCGGGACATGCTGCGCGCCGATTTCTTCGCCCAGGCGGCGCTGGCGACGATTGTGCTGGTGGTGCTGATCGCGGTGCTGGCGCCGGTGCTCCCCATCGCGCCACCGACCAAGACCGATTTCGGGGCCCGGTTGCAGCCGCCGTTCACGCCCGGGCACCTGCTCGGCACGGATCAACTCGGTCGCGACGTCCTGTCGCGGATCATCTGGGGCGCGCGCGTGTCGCTGCTGGTCGGCGCGCTGGCGGCGGCGATCGCCGCCGGCGTCGGTTCCCTGATTGGGCTGGTGGCCGGCTACTTTGGCGGCAATGTCGATACCGTCATCATGCGCGTCATCGACATCATGCTCGCCTTTCCGTACATCCTGCTGGCGATCGCCCTGGTGGCGGCGCTCGGGCCGGGTCTGACGAACGCGATGATCGCTATCGCGATTGCCAATGTTTCGTTTTACGCGCGGAATGTGCGCGGCAATGTGCTCTCCCTGCGCAACCAGCCGTTCGTCGAGGCGGCGCGTTCGGCGGGCGCCGCGCACCGCTGGATCCTGGCGCGGCACATTTTGCCCAACTCGGTGGCGCCGATCCTGATCCTGCTCTCCCTCAATATCGGCTGGATGATCACCGAAACCGCGGGCCTCAGTTTTCTCGGCCTCGGTGCGCAACCACCCACCGCCGATTGGGGCTCGATGCTCGCCGACGGACGGCAATTCATCACGGTCAAGTACCACCTGACCCTCATCCCGGGCGTGATGATTCTGATTCTCGTCCTGGCACTGAATGTCCTGGGCGACGCCCTGCGCGATGCCCTCGACCCCCGACTTCGCCATCGATAGCCCCGAGAGGGGCGCGTGGTCATGCAGGAGCGGCCTGCATGGAGGCGTCGAACAGCAGGCGAAACGTTCGCAAGGAGCAGAGAGCGTGGGAGAAATGGCACAGGATCCCCGGGACTTCGCGCGGCTGGTAACGAGCCGGCTGAATCGCCGCCGCTTGTTGCAAGGATCGGCCGGACTGACGGCGTCGTTGGCGCTGGGTAGCACCGCGACACGACGCACGATGGCGCAGGATGTGACTCAGGGGGGCACCCTGGTCTCGATGGTAGTCGCCGAGCCGACCTCGATGGACATCGCCTCGGGTACCGGTCAGCATAACTACTCGGTGATGTGCAACGTCTTCGAGAACCTGCTCGAATACGACGAGACCAGTTTTTCGACCGTGCCGTGCCTCGCCGAGAGTTACGAGGTTTCCGATGACGGCATGACCTACACCTTCACCCTGCGTGACGGCGTCAAGTTCCATGACGGGACGACCATGGACGCCGAGGCGGTGCAGTTCAGTTACCAGCGGATCATGGACCCGGACAACGAGTACTACAAACTGGGGCAGCCTTTCCCGCTGATCGATTTCTGGTACGAAGCGATCGATCCCAAGAAGATCGAGGTCAAGGACGAGCGCACGGTCGTCTTCAATCTCAAGAAACCGCACTCGACGCTCGATGCGTTCCTGGCCTGGCCCGCGGCGGCGATTGTCAGCCCGGAGGCGGTGAAGAAGTACGGGGCCGATTTCCGCACCAACCCGGTCGGCACCGGGCCGTTCACTTTCAAGGAATGGATTCCGAACCAGCAGGTTTCGTTTACCCGTTTCGATGACTACTGGAAGGGTCCGGCCGCGCTCGACGGACTCGTCTTCCGGCCGATCATCGAAGAGCAGACCCGGGTGACCGAGTTGCAAGCCGGCAATATCGACTTTGCCTACGACCTGCCGCCGGATAACGTCGCCCAGATCAAGGACTCGCCCGACGCCACTTTCCTGGAGACCCCGCTCGGGCATGTCTGGTTCCTGGTGATGAACACCAAGGCGGGACCGACGGCCAACGTCAAGGTGCGGCAGGCGGTCGCCTACGCCATCAACCGCGACCAGATCATCACCGACATCCTGCAGAATACCGGGGTTCCGGCCAGCGGTCCGGTGCCATCGGTGATCGGCGCGATGTATGGTCAGGAGAACGCGCCGTACTACACCTACGATCCGGACAAGGCGCGAGCGCTGCTGGCCGAGGCCGATCTGGCAAATGGTTTCCAGACGAAGTTCTGGGTGCCACAGTCCGGCTCCGGCATGCAATCGCCGCGCACGATGGGTGAGGCGATCCAGGCCAACTTGGCCGAGGTCGGGATCACCGCCGAGATCGAGGTCTCGGAGTGGGGCGCCTACATCGACCAATACGCGAAGGGTCTGCCAGATGATGTGGCGTTCGCGGAGTGCAGTTGGTTCGCCACGGATGCCCGCAACATCCCGAACCTGACCCTGACCTGCGGCACGGTCTCCCCCGACGGATACAACGCCGGGTATTACTGCAGCGATCAGGTCGACAAGTTGATCGACGAATTCACGCGCACGCTCGATCACGATGCGCAGGCGAAGATCCTCGAGCAGTTGCAGCAGGTAGTGATGAGCGACGTGCCGAACGTCTACGTCGATAGCCAGCTCGGCACGGCCGCGCTCTCCAAGAAGTACACCGGCTTCAACCTGCACCCGTCGCAACTGCTTCGGTTCTACTCCACCCATCTGGCCTAACGTCGCCAGCAAAGCCCCTCTCCCGGCTCGACGGGAGAGGGGTTGGGGTGAGGGTCGGCGCGGCGAAACCGCCAAACCTCCCCTCGTCCTTCAAGAACCTGGAGGAGTCTCTCTCGATGCGTTTCCTGCTGTATCCCGATTGGTTGATCGACGGCTCCGGCGACGATGCTCGCGAGGGCGTCGCGGTGCTCGTCAATGGAGCGACAATCGAGGCCGTCGGGCCGGCTCGCGAATTGGCGACCATGCCGGGCGTGACCGCAATCCGATGGGAGAACGGGACGCTGCTGCCGGGGCTGATCAACAATCACGTTCATCTCAACCTGCCAGGCGACAACACGCCGATGCTCCCCTGGATCGACAACCAGTCGGACGCCTCCCTGGCGTTGTGGGCGGTGGCGAATGCGAGCGCGTCGCTCGCGGCGGGGATCACGACCGTTCGCGATTGCGGTGGCCGCGGGACAACCGTGCTCGATACCCGGAACGCCCTGGGCACGGGGCTGGTCGGTGGCGCGGCGATCATCAGTTGCGGCTGGCCGCTGACGATCACCGGTGGACACACCCGGCCGATGGGTGGCGAGGTGGATGGGGTCGACGGGGTGCGGCGAATGGTGCGCCAGCTCGTCAGCCTCGGCGTGGACTACATCAAGGTCATGGCCGCCGGTGGCGGCACGCCGGGGAGCCTGCCGCAGTACCCCAGTTTCACCCCCGAGGAGTTGCGCGCGATCGTCGAAACCGCGCACGATCTGGGCCGTAAGGTGGCTATGCACTGCATCGCCACCGCATCGATCGACCGCGCGGTTGCCGCCGGGGCGGACATGATTGAGCATGCCTCCTTCTATGCCCCGGACCTCGTGCCCCGGTTCGACGAGGCCGTGGCCGCCCGCCTGGCGCAATCCGGGATTCCCGTAACCCCGACGTTGCAGGTAGCGCGCGACCTGATCGATCTCCAATCACCGGCGGACGATCTGGTCGCCTGGGGCGAGCGCCGCGATGCCGGTCTCGAGTTTGCCGCCGGGTTGCGAGAGATGGGAGTAACGCTGTTGGCAGGCTCCGATGCAGGCTGGCGCGCTACTGCCTTTAGCACCTTCTGGAAGGAACTGGACGAGTTGACGAAGGTTGGAATGTCTCCAGTCCAGGCGGTAGCTGCGGCGACCGGTGCCCCAGCGCGGGTGCTTGGTATCGATGGGCGGATTGGCACGTTGGCGCCGGGACTTCAGGCCGACCTGGTGGTTGTCGATGGCAACGTGGCGGTGGACATCGGCTGCCTGCGACACGTGCGCGCCATCTTTCAGGCTGGATTGCAGGTGGCGTCACCCGCTTGAGGATGTGGAACACGACCGGCGAGGTCCCTCGTTCCTCGGGACGACACCTGCGCGATGGCGTGATCACCAGCGCGTCAATTTGGGAGAAGAGGATGAATCACGACGATCGGACCGGGTCCGCTCCGAGCGTTCCGCTGGAACAGCTGGGTATGGCGATCCCGCCGGAACGGTGGGCGGAGTTGCAACCGAGACTCGCCGCGCTCCTCGCCGATTTTGACGAACTGAAATCGATGGAGCGCGAGGACCTCGAACCGGCTCCTGCCTTTACCGCGATCCCGGAGAATGGCGATGGTTGGGACTGAGCCGATCGATCTCACCCTGGCGGAAGCGGCGGCGCACATCCGGCAGCGCACTATCTCGCCGGTCGAATTGGTCGATGCCCTCCTCGATCGCATCGCCGCCCGCAACCCGGCGCTCAATGCCTACATCACCGTTCTGACCGAGCCAGCGCGACGGGATGCGCAACGGTCCGGGCAGGAGATCGCCGCGGGCGACTATCGCGGACCGTTGCACGGCATCCCGCTTTCACTCAAGGACCTCGTCTACGCCCGGGGGATCAGGACCACCGCCGGATCCCGGGTGCTGCGAGATTTCGTGCCGACTTTCGACGCGACTATCGCCAGCCGCCTGCGCGAGGCAGGGGCGGTGCTTGTGGCCAAGGCGAACATGCTCGAATTCGCCTACGGCGAGGTGCATCCCGATTACGGACCATCCTGCAATCCGTGGCACCTGGGCTACGGCACATCCGGCTCCAGCAGCGGTTCCGGGGCCTCGGTCGCGGCCGGACTTGATTTCGGATCGGTCGGCTCGGATACCGGGGGATCGATTCGCGGCCCGGCCACCTACTGCGGGATCGTGGGATTGAAGCCGACCTATGGCCGCGTCAGTCGGTACGGTGTGGTGCCGCTCTCCTGGACGCTCGATCACCTGGGGCCGATGACCCGCACCGTGCGGGACGCGGCGATGCTGCTGCAAGGCATCGCTGGGCATGATCCCGCCGATCCCGGCTCGGCGCGGGTTGAGGTCCCGGACTTCCAACAGTTCATCGGCGATGCTCCGCGACTGAAGCGGGTCGGCGTCATCGTGCCGGAAGACGATGACTGCGTGGTAGCCGATGTCCGGCGGGAGACAGAGCGCGCTGTGGCGGCGCTTGCCGACGCCGGTTACGAGACGATTCCGGTCCGGATGCCGCATCCCGTGCAGGCCACCCGCGTCCTGATCGCGCTGCTCTACATCGAGGCGAGCACCTATCACCGGCCATGGCTGGAGACCCGGCGCGACGAATACAGCCGGAACACGCGCGATCGCCTCGAACTCGGTGCCCTGCTCCCGGGGACGCTCTATGTGCGGGCGCAGCGGCTGCGCCGGGTCGTCATTGCCGCCTACCGCGAACTCTTCCGCGATGTTGATTTCCTCGCGATGCCGGAGAGCCCCGATTCCTCCTACCGGCTGGAAGACGCCCCAGCTGACCCGGTGCTGGAGTCAGGGGACCGCTTCAAGAAACTCTGCCGCTTCAGCGGCCCGTTCAATGTGACTGGCCTGCCGGCGATTTCGGTGCCTTGCGGCTTCGCCGACAACGGCATGCCAGTGGGACTGCAACTCGTGGCGCGGCCCTTTGCCGAGCCAGACCTGTTTCACATCGCGGATATCCTGGAACGACAGGTCGGCCGCTTCGGCCGTCCGGTGTTCAAATCAGAATCTGCGTAGTGGACCGCCTTCTCGAACCCGCGATGCAGCTGATCGACAATGGATAACCGGCCCAATTGCCAGTTGCTTCCATTGCGTCAGGAGGTTCTGCGGCAATGAGCATTCAACTTGACCAGGATGCCGAAGCACGAATTCTGCGCAACGTTCGGGAAGGGCTCTATGCGAGCACGGATGCCGCGATCCAGCTCCTCGACGCTCATGACCAGCGCGTGCAGAGACTTCGTGGCGCGATTGCCGAAGGACTCGTGGGTGAGGCCATTTCGTGGACACCCGAACTTATGGAGCAGTTGACTCGTGAAGCGGAGGAAATGGATCGCTGCGGCGGAGACCCCGATCCCGATGTCTGTGCCTAGACCCAAGCTCAGGGTGACGCCCAGTCGTCGTGTCGTACCCACGCCGGCGCAACTGTGCCGTCCCGACGAAGGAGGGACCTCGGAACTCGTCTCGCGAGAAGCCGCCGACGAGATTCCTCCTTCGTCGGAATGACACGCTATCGTTCATCGGCGGAGTGGCAGCGAAGGATATTCGCACCATCCGCAGCGGGATCACCCCGCGTTCTCGCCCTCGCCGCTTGCGGATTGCCCTGAACCGAGGTAACTCTCGACGAAGAGGAGACCGGATTCGCCAGCGCGGCGGACCATCCGCAGCAATGTGTCCATGCTGGAAACCTCTTCTATCTGCTCCATGACGAACCATTCCAGCATGTTGCGCGTGGCGTGGTCGTTTTCGGCAATGGCGCGGTCCATCAGGGCGTTGATCTGTCGGGTGACGGTCTTTTCCTGCTCGAGGGAGAGACCAACCGCCGCCTCGGTGGAGGTGAATTCGCTCTGCACCTCCGGAAGCGCCGGGATGGCGACCTGTCCGCCCGCTTCGACGACGTAGTGGACGAACCGCATGGCGTGGGTCTTCTCTTCTTCCGCCTGACGGTAGAAATGCTGCGCCAAACGCGGCAGCCCCTCGCCATCGAAATAGGCCGCGATCGTCACGTATTGCACCATCGCCGCGAATTCATGCCCGATCTGCTCGTTGATCGCGGCATTCATGTCCGTGCTGATCGACATGGGTATCACCTTCCTGACGAAATCGAGATAACAGTCCGACGCAGAGATCGTGTCATTCCGAGCCGCCGCGAGGAATCTCGTCCTTCTTGGGGACTTACCCAGACGACGAGGTCCCTCCTGCGGTCGGGCCGACACGACGTCCGCACGATATCGCAGTCGCCGGATTGTCGCTGATTTCCTCTCACCGCAGTAGCGTCTACGCTTCCCCGGGAAGGAACGGGGGAAATGACAACCGAAGGCGCCGCGACATCGACGTCCACGCTCGACGCGGCCAACGCTGCCCCAACAGAACGGCCGATTGCGGCAAAGCGCGAGGGAACCCTCGCCGGGCTGCTCGACAACACCGCGTTTCGTCGCCTCTGGGCGGCGCAATTGCTGGCGCAACTGGGCGAGGCGGTGGCGCTGGTGGCGATGCCGCTCCTCGTTTACGCCCTGACCGGTTCCGCCGAGTTGCTCAGTCTCATCTTCGTGCTGCAACTGGCGCCGCGGGTATTGCTGGCACCGATCGCCGGGATGGTGGTGGACCGGTTCGACCGCAAGCGGTTGATCATCGCGGCAGATCTTGCCCGCGCCGGGCTGGTGCTGCTCCTGCCGTTCGCGACCTCCGCCTGGCAGGTCGCGGTGGTCGCGACGTTTGTCGCGATTGGCAACACCATTTCGCGTCCGGCGGAACTGGCGGCCCTGCCGATGGTGGTGCCACCGAACCAACTCGTGCCGGCGATGGCCGCGGCACAGGTGGCGGGCAGCGTCGTTCGCATCATCGGTCCGGTGCTGGCGGCGGGGATCGTGGCGTTCGCTGGCCCTGGCCCCGCGTTCATGGTCCAGGCGGTCTGCTTCGTCCTCTCCGCGATCATTCTGACCAGGATGTCCCTGCCGCCGGTAACGCGCCAGGGTGACCCCGACGAGGCGAAATCCGCGCTACGGCGCGAGATTGTCGATGGCATTCGTATCGTCGCCCACAATCCGATCGTGCGTGGCACCGCATTGGTCGAAGCGCTCTGGCAACTGGTTTCCGCGGGGATGGTGGTCGCGCTGCTCGTCTATGTCGAACAGATGCGGAATCTGGACGGCGATTCATCCAGTGTGTACTCCTTCCTGATCGCGACGCTCGCGGCTGGAATGGCGGTCGGGTCGCTGGTGGCGCGGCCGGTGGAGCGCGGCATTGGACGCCCCCTCCTCATGGGAATCGGGTACCTGGCGCCGCTGATGCTGATCTCCGCGAGCCTGCGGCCGCCCCTGCCGGTGCTGTTCGCGTGCTGGTTCATCCTCGGCTTTACCGACGCCTGGGCGGTGATTGCGATGCAGACCTACCTGGCGGAGGCCGTGCCGGACGGTCTGCGCGGCCGCGCCTACGCCGGCTGGACGGGGGTAGTCACTTTCGGCGCGGCGATCGCCTTCACGATCGTTGGCCAACTGACGCCGCGGCTAGGGCCATCGACGACGCTGGGGTTGATTGGATTCATCGTTGGCTTTGGCGGGCCGATCTTACTGTTGGTGACCGGTGCGTTCCGTGCCATTCGTGTCCACTCAACTGGGGGTCTGACCCAGACCGCGAATGGTTGAACCGGATCACTGGCATAGCTTCCGGACGATGATTGCCGTCTGCTCGCGAATACAGCCCGCACCCCAACCCCTCTCCCCGTGCGCGGGGCGAGGGGCCTGCCGCGTTGCCCCGCGTGGTCAAAATGGAAGTCTCAATCAGGATTCCGAATATGTCCGTTCGGACCTTGCTCGCTTCGCGAGCCGCTCGCCCTGCGCACAGGGCGAGCGGTTGGGGTGAGGGTGGAGGCGGCGATCACGCGACTGCCAACTCCCGAATTCGGATTCACCGCCCCTCGCCCAGATAGGCGAAAAGCGACGCCGCGGTGCGGATGCCGGCGTAGAAGCGGTCGAGGGTCATGTTCTCGTTCGGTGCGTGATTGCGCTCATCGGCGTTCGCATACGGCACGAGGAATGAGGGTAGCCCCAGAATCCGGGTGAAAACCGCGTCGGGCAGGCTGCCGCCAAGCAGCGGCACATCGACCGGCGGGATGCCGAAGCCTGTCGCCACCGCCCGCCGCACCAGGGGGGCAAGAGGATGCTCCAATGGTGTAAACGACGGCTCCATCCCGCCCAGGCGATGCACCTCGACCTCAGGCGCGTGCTGCGCCACGTGCGCCTGAACCTTGGCGAAGATCTCGTCGGTGCTCTGGTCCGGCACCAGGCGCATATCCATCTTTACCGTCGCGGTCGACGGGATGATCGTCTTGGTGCCCGATCCGCCGTAGCCGCTCGTGAACCCGGCGATGTTCAGCGTCGGGGTGGTCATCAACCGCTCGAAGTAGCCAAGATCGTCAGGGGGCGGGAGACGGTCGCGGCCGACGGTGGCGAGTGCCTGGTGTTGATCAAGGGGGATGTTTGCCATTGCCTCCCGCACCGCGGGGGACGGTAGTCTCACCTCGTCGTAGAACCCGTCGATCAACACCCACCCCGCTGCGTCGCGCATGGTGGCGAGCAATTGCACGAGCGTCCACGCCGGGTTCGGCACCAGACCTCCCCAGTTGCCGGAATGAAGATCGTGACTGGCGCCCCTGGTACGTAGTTCGACATAGAGGAGACCGCGCACGCCATAGACAACCTCCGGGTGCGTGTCGTCGTGCACCGGTCCGTCCGACGTGTAGACCAGATCGGCGGCGAGAAGATCGCGGTTCGCGGCAACGAACGAGGCGAGATGCGGCGAACCGGTCTCCTCGTCCCCCTCGATCAGGAGTTTGAGGTTCACCGGCAAGGCGCCGCTCAGTTCCAACCAGGCGCGGGCCGCCGCGATCTGGGCGAAGATCTGCCCCTTGTTGTCGCCCACGCCACGGCCGAAGAGTTTGCCGTCCCGGAGCGTCAATTCGAACGGCGGGCTAAGCCAGGCATCGAGCGGTTCCGGCGGTTGCACGTCGTAGTGCCCGTAGATCAACAGCGTCGGTGCGCCCGGTGCGCCCAACCATTCGCCGTAGATGATGGGGTGCGCCGCGGTCGGGATCGAGCGGGCACGGAACCCAGCATCGCGCAGCAAGCCGATGAACAACTCCGCGCAGGCGTCGACCCCGATATCCTGTGTGCTGATGCTCGGTTGCGCGACGAGCCGGCGCAAGTCGGCGAGATCGCGCTCCTGGCGGTCGCCGCACGCGGCGAGAATCCGGTCCAACTCATCTGGTGATGCGGGCATCGGAGGCTCCCGTTTCCTTGATTCCTGTCAAAGGTTTCATCTCGCTCGCGGCGCTAACCCTGACCCCAATCCCGCTCCTGGCTCGACTTGATTGGGGGAGGTATGGCTGAAATCGAGCGTCTTCACCCCTCTGGGACGGCACGAATCGAGACGGAAGTCCCTCTCCCATCGCAATGGGAGAGGGGTTGGGGTGAGGGTTCGTGTGGCGGAGGGGCTTCACGTCAGGGCCGGGAGGTGATGGTCAGATCCGCATGCGGCCGGTAACGCGCCTTGCCGGTGGCGAGGGCATGCTCCGCGACCTGCTGCAAGGTCGCGAACCAGACGCCGTCGAACTCCTTCATGAAGCGGATCAACCGGTCGAGGAGGCGGATGCGGGAGGGGCGGCCACTGACGAACGGATGCATGGTCAACACGTAGCAGCCGCCAAAGTCGTAGTAGCCGGCGAACTCCTCCGACCAGACCTCGAAGACTTTTTGCGTGCTGGAGATGCCGGTGCCGAGCGCCGGGATCGAGCAGAATCCGAAATGCGGCCAGTCGTCGTTGATCCATTGCACTGGAATCTCGAGAAGATGTTCGCCCGGTCCGGCATCGATCAGGTACGGCTCGTCGTCGCCCATCAAACTCGAGTCGTAGAGAAAGCCGTAGCGCTTCAGGAGCGCGGGAGAGGTCGGTTTCAGTTCCCACGCGGGCGATCTGTAGCCGACCGGGCGCAGACCGGTGATCCCTTCCAGGATCTCCAGGCCGCGCACCATGATCCGCTCCTCTTCGTCATCATCGACGAAGTCCGGACGCTCATGGAGGTAGCCGTGATGTCCCAGTTCATGCCCCCGCGCGATCATCTCGCGCAGGATGTCCGGGTGGCGCTCGGCGGTGAATCCCGGTACGAAAAACGACGCCGGGATCTCGTGCCGCTCCAGCAGATCGAAGATGCGCGGCATACCGACGTTCGGGCCATAGGTCCCTTCGGACTGGAGGGAAAGACGGCGGGCGGCGTTCTCCGGATCATAGACGAGGGGAATGCATTCGCCGTCCATGTCGAAGGAGAGCACGACGGCGCAGCGATTTCCGTTTGGCCAGGGGAAATTGGGCATCGGATCCTCCGTAGGTGAAATGGCTCACGGTGCTGGACGGAACACGTGTCACTCCGAGCGGACGGGAGAAATCTCAGCATGATCCTCCGCGATGATGGAACGACGAGGTCCCTCGTTCCTCGGGACGACACCATTGCAGCAGGTTGCGATATGACGAAGCGATTGACGCATGGCTGCCGCGCGGTGCGGCTTTTCTGTCATCCCACCGATCACTTGCCGCTCAAGGGGAGCGGCCGGCCGGCGAGGCCGCCGCCATCGACATAGAGCACGGCGCCGGTGGTGTAGGTGGTGCTGGGGGACGCGAGATAGAGCACGGCGTTGGCGACATCCTCCGGTTGCCCGATGCGGCGCATCGGGTTGGTCGAGACGATGGCGTCGATGTACTCATCGCTGAGGGACCAGTCCGGCACCTCGATCAGTCCCGGGCCCACCGCGTTCACCGCGATGCCATGCGGCGCCAGTTCGAGCGCCAGGACCTTGGTGAACATGTTCACCGCCGCTTTCGATGTGCAGTAGTGGGCGGCGCCGACGCGGCCCGATTCCGCCGCGCCGGAGGAGATGTTGACGATCCGCCCCCCGTCTCCCTGGGCGATGAGGACGCGGGCTACGGCGCGGGACATGAGAAACATCCCTTTGACATTGGTGGCGAAGACCGCGTCCCACTCGGACTCGTCCATCTCGACCACCAGAGAATTGGGGTAGATGCCGGCGTTGTTCACCAGGGTGTCGATGCGGCTGAAATGGCCGCGGACCTGGTTGACCGCGGCTTCGACCGAGGCAGCATCGCGCACGTCGACCGCAATGGCCATCGTTTCGGTCCCGGTCTCGGCGGCGAGCGCGCTCGCCGCGGACCGCGCCCGCTCCTCGCGCAGATCGGCGAGAGCCACCCTGGCTCCAGCGCGCGCGAAGGCGGTGGCGATGGCGAGGCCGATGCCATGTCCGGCGCCGGTGACGATGACGACACGGTCGTGGTGATCGAGATGGGTCATGAATGCGCTCCTCCCGGCGACAACCGCAGTGACGTCTTCTCCGCCTGAATATCCTCCCACAGCGCGGGGAGGGTCTCCGGCGCGATCGGCTGGTCCAGCCCATCGATGCGACGATGGATCTCCCGCTTGGCGTAGGCGCGCATCGGGGGTGGCAAGGTGAGCAGGAACGTCGCCAGCGCGCTCGAGAGGGCAGGCGTCCAGATTGCCTCGTAGGCGCGGCGGGAGGGGCCGAGATCCATCCTGATCTCTCCCGCGCGATCCTGCCTGATGGCCCGCTCGCACAGGGTCGCCTCCAGATCGGGAGCACCATTGGCCATCACCACGCCATATTGCCGGAGCGCCGCGGCCGGGCTGAGCAGTCCGGACCGGACATCGGCGGCGACGAGATCGGGATCGCGCGCCAGTGGCTCGCCGTAGCCGCCCCCGCCGCTGTTCTGAATGCTGACCACGTCGCCCGGTTCGAGGTGGAGAACATCGATGCGGCCGATTTCGCGTTCCTCCGCGGTATCGGGGTTGACGAAGGTGCGGGTCTTGCCAGAGGCCTTGCCGCCGCCAAGCCCCCACGGCTCGAAGCGGGTGCGCTCGATGCCGCGCGCGGTGACGATCGATTCCGGTTGAAGAATGCGAAAATCGAAGCGCACCCCCCAACCGCCCCGTTGCTCGCCGGCGCCCGCCGAATCGGGGAGCAGTTCGTACCGCTCGGCGAGGACCGGAATGTGCGATTCCATGCTCTCGACCGGGGTGTTCTTGAGGAACCCGGCGCAGGAGTCGATCCCGGCGGGGCCGTCGCCGCGGCGGGTGGCGCCACCGCCGCCGAACATCGGCTCCAGCACCGTCACATCGCGTTTGCCGCTGGTTGTATCCGGGGCGGAGAGGACGACCATCGCTGCCTGGCCTGCACCAGCCGCCGGCGACCGCTCGGGGACGGCCTGCGCTAGCGCCCCGAGCAGCACGTTGTAGAGGCGAATCACCGTGGCGTAGCGAACGCCGACCGCGGCGGGATAGGTGGGATTGACCAGGCTCCCCCGCGGCGCCGTCACCCGCAGCGGCCGCACGATGCCGCCGGTGAGCGGGATGTGGGGATCCTCGCTGAGCATGAAATTGATCAGCCCCTGCAAGAGGAATGGATGCCGCTCGCCGAAGGCGGGCAGGTTGAACGCGCCGTTGATCTGGGGGTCGGTGCCGGTGTAGTCGAGTTCGATCGCGTCGTCGTGCACGCGCAGTGTCACCGCCAACCGCAGCGGCGAGCCGTTGAGATCGTCATCGAGATAGTCGGCGAATGCGTAGTCGCCGTCCGGGATGGTGCGGATCAAATCGCGCACCCGGCGTTCGCTCCAGTCGAGCATGTCCGCCATACCCTGAGTGACCGTTTCCAGTCCGAACTTGGCGGCCAGCCCCTGCATGCGTGATTCCGCGGTGTTGAGCGCGGCGAGCATCGCTTTGAGATCGCCCCAGTTTTGTTCCGGGATGCGGCAGTTGGCGAGGAAGAGGGCCAGGAATTCTTCATCCAGGTCGCCGGCGCGAAGGAGTTTGCGCGGCGGAATGCGGAATCCTTCCTGCTGGATGTCGTAGGCACGGGGCGAAATGCTGGCCGGGGCGAGTCCGCCGACATCCGAACAGTGGATGAAGCACCAGGCGAAGCAGAGCAGGGTGTCGCCGACAAAGACCGGTTTGTAGAGGTGAATATCGGGAAGATGGGTCGCCAGCCCGGAAGTCGCGTAAGGATCGTTGGTGATGATCACGTCGCCGGGGGCGTAGTCGGTGAACTGGCGGAGGGTCGGTGTCATGTCCAGGCCGAGGAAACTGGAGACCCCGATGGTGCGCGGGTAGCAGAAGAACTCGCCGCCAGGGGTGGCGACCGCGGTCACGAAATCGGCCGACTCCTTGATGAACGTGGTGTGCGAGGTTCGCTCCAGGGTGTAGCCCATCCCCTCGGCGATCGCCACGAAGTAACTTTTGAGGATTTCCAGCGTCACCGGGTCGGTGCGCAGCGCCGTCGTCATCCGTTCGCGCTCCGTTCCAGAATCAGGTTGCCGTGCCGGTCGACGCTCCCGTCCCAGCCCGTGGGAATGACTACCGTCGAGTCCGGCTGTTCGACCACGGCCGGACCGGCGAAGTGGTGTCCCGGATTCAGGTGCTGCCGATCCAGGAGGGTGGCGCGTTGCTGGACGCCGCCGACATCGATCGTGCGTTCGCCGTGGCTCACGGCATCGCCTGTCGCGAGCAGGTCGCTTTCGACCGGCGGGAGATCGTGGAGCCGCCCGGCGGCACGCACGCGCAGATTGACCATCTCCACCGGCGCCTCCGGATCAGCATGGTTGAAGATGGCTTGGTGCGTGGCATGGAAGGAGGCGGCAATCGCGGCCGCGTCTCCGTCGTCGAGCCAGGCTCGTTCGACCGGCGTCTCGATTTCGTACGACTGCCCGACGTAGCGCATGTCCGCCGACCAACGGAAGACGATCCCCACCGTGGCGGGGGCCTCCTGCGCGAGCCAGGCAGCGCCTTGCCGGTGGAGTTCGAACATCGCCCGTTGCACCCCTTCGCCGGGGGGGCGGTCGAGCCGCCAGTGGACCGTGCGGATGAAATCGGACATGACATCGGCGTGGAGCGCGCCGAGAGCGCAGAGCGTGCCGGGAGAGGGCGGCACCAACACCCGCCGCATGTTCACCTCCGCCGCGAGGAGACAGGCGACGACCGGTCCCGCGCCGCCGAAAGCGACGAGGGTGAAGTCGCGCGGGTCAATGCCGCGGCGCTCCAGGACCGCCGAGAATTCGGCATACATCGTGGCCAGCGCCACCCGGACGATCGCGCTCGCCGTCTCCGGGACGGAGCGCCCCAGTGGCGCGGCGAGGCGAGAGACCGCTCGCTCCGCGGCCGCGATGTCCAACTGCGCCTTGCCGGCGAAACGGCCAGGGTTGAGATAACCGCAGAGGAGGAACGCATCGGAGAGGGTTGCATCCTCCCCACCGAGACCGTAGCACGCGGGTCCGGGATCGGCGCCCGCGCTGCGCGGCCCGACCTTCAGCACCCCGGCGCCGTCGATCCAGGCGATCGAACCGCCACCGGCGCCGATGCTGGAGACGCCGACGACCGGCAGGAAGAGCGGGAAATCGCCGACTTGTGCCTCCCGGCTGAATTCGACCTCGCCACCGGTGATGAGAGCGATATCGGCGCTGGTCCCGCCCATATCGAAGGTGATCGCGTCGCTGAAGCCCGCCTGCCGCGCCACCCCTCGCGCGCCGATGACCCCGGAGGCCGGCCCGGAAAGAAGAGTCTGGACCGGGTTGTCCTTCGCCGCCGTGGTGGTCATGATTCCGCCGTTGGAGCGGGTGAGATAGGGCCGTGCGGCCATGGCCGCCGCGCGAAGCGTTCCCTCCAGTGCCTGCAGGTAACTGGCCATCGCCGGCCGGACGTAGGCGTTCATCGCCGTGACCAGCGAGCGTTCGTACTCGCGAATCTGCGGCCAGACTTCGGCGGAAGCCGAGACGAAGAGTTCCGGGGCGGCCGCGTGCAATGCCGCCTTCAACGTCAGTTCATGCTCCGGGTTCTGGTAGGAGTGCAGCAGGCAGATCGCGACGCCTCGCACCGGGAGGGCGGTCACCGCCACCACCACCCGGTCGATTTCTTCCTCGGTCAGCGGCTGGACCACCGCGCCGTCCGCGGTGAGGCGCTGTTCTACCGGCACCACCCACTCGCGCGGGATCAACGGGCGAGGGCGCTGAGCGTAGAAGTCCCATGGCGTCGGCAAGCGCAGGCGAGCCATCTCCAGCACATCGCGAAAGCCGGCGGTGACCAGGAGCGCGACCGGCGCACCGGTGCGCTGGATGATGGCGTTGACCCCGATGGTCGTGCCATGCACGAAGTACTCGATCTGCGCCGCGGAGACGCCGCGTTCCGCAAGAAGGGCCAAGCCGTTGGCCACCCCGCGGGCGGGATCGCCCGGCACCGTCGGGGTCTTCAAACCGGTGATCTGACCAGTCTGGCAATCGCGAAGACTGAGATCGGTAAAGGTGCCTCCAATATCGATCCCCAGGTGATAGCGTGGTTGAGTCACAGAGACCCCTGACTCCTGACTCCTGACTCCTGACTCGTCACGTCTGGCTGCATCGTCGTCCAATCGTATTCGCGCTCGTAGGCGCGGGCGATGCGAAAGATGGTCTGCTCCGCGAAGGGGCGGCCCAGCAGCTGGAAGCCGATGGGGAGCCCCGCATCGGAGAAACCGCATGGCGCGCTGAGCGCCGGTAGACCGACGAGATTGGCCGAGAACGAGTGGTGGATGACCGACAGGATCGGCGCTTCACTCGGGTAGTCGGGGCGCGGATTCCAGAGATCGGCCTGTGGACAAGTGGTGACCGGCATCGTCGGTGAGAGGAGCGCATCCAACCCGTGCGATTCGAACAGATTTCGCATGCGCTGCCGAAAGAGATTGCGCGCGCGCTGGGCCAGGAGATAGTGCGTCGCCGGGATGAATTCGCCCATTTCCAGCGAACCGCGCGTCTCCGGGTCATAGTCGCCCCGGCGCTCTCGCACGAGACGGCGATGGAACGTGCTGGCCTCCGGCGCCATGATCGTCATCAGCACCTGCGGCGTCCACTCCAGTTCCGGCAAGGAGACCTCGACGATCTTCGCGCCGCGCTCGCGCAACGTGTCGATCACCCCTTCGACGGCGCGGCGCACGTCGGGCGCGACCCCGTCGTAAAAGAAAAAGGGACGCTCGACGCCGATGGTCAGCCCCGCCACGCCGTCCTCGAGTCCGGCGAGGTAATCAGCGACGGGCACATCGACACTACCACCGTCGGCGGCGTCGTACCCGGCCGTCGCCTGCAGTATGATGGCGCAGTCCGCGACGGTGCGGGTCAGGGGGCCGACGTGATCGAGCGAGGTGCCGAGGGGAACGACGCCGTACCGGCTGACGCGGCCATAGGTCGGCTTCAGTCCGACGATGCCGTTGACCGCGGCGGGAATCCGGATCGATCCACCGGTGTCGGTGCCGATCGCCCCGAAGGCAGAGCGGACCGTGACCGAGACCCCGGAACCGGCGCTGGAGCCGCCGGGATAGCAGGAGAGTTCCCAGGCGGTGCGCGTCGGTGGGACATTGACGCCGTAGGCAAATTCATGGGTGACCGTCTTGCCGACGATCACCGCTCCGGCGGCTTCCAGTTTGGTGACAACCGTCGCGTCGTATTCGGGGACGAAGCCGGCCATGGCACGCGATCCCGCCTCGTTCGGCAGGCCACGCATGTAACAGATGTCCTTGACCGCGACCGGTATACCATGCAGCGGACCGCGATCCTCACCCGCGGCGCGTTCCCGGTCCGCCTGGTTTGCCGCCTGACGCGCCCGCTCGGCGAGGACCAGCGCGTAGGCGTGAACGACCGGTTCGGTCGCAGTGATTCGCTCCAGCGTCGCCTCGGTCAATTCAGCGGACGATGTCTCGCCCCGGCGCAGGCGTTCGCCGGCCTCGGTGATGGTGAGATCAACGAGCCGCGTCATCGTCATTCCTCCAGCGCGGGTCGAACTCGATCGCCGGCATGACATCGGTCAGATCGAGCGATTCGAGCGGCACGATCGATTCGAACTGATCGCGGATCGCATTCGCCAGTCCGCCGATGTCCTCCGGTGGAATGGCGAGACCGACGAGTTGCGCCATTGCCGCGACGGTCTCGATCGGTATATCGCTGGCCGCACCCGATTTGACGTAGGCCATTGCCGCCTCCTGCGTGCGTCTACGCGACGTTGTTGGGGACGCGGGCGACGCTTGCGTCGCACCCTACGACGACACTCTGTAGGGTGCGACGCTTGGGTCGCCCGCTTGTCTGCATTCCGCGCACCGCGATTTCCACCAACCGGTTTCCTATTTCCTATGACTGCCCCATGCCCTCTTCGACCTTGGCCGCGAGTCGTGAGCCGGGGCGCGGATTACGGCCAAAGGGCGATGCGCTGGTCCGGGAGAAGAGGCGCTGCAGCACGCCCCAGATGCCGCGTGGGATGAACCACATGGTGACCACGATCAGCACGGCCACCACCATGAAGCGGATCGGCCCCAGCGGGGACATCAGTTCGCTGACGTAGGTGAGGACGATTCCGGCGATCACCGCGCCGTAGATAGTGGCGGTCCCGCCGATGAGGATCATGCTCAGGAAGAGCGTGGTGAGCGAAAAGCCGAAGAAATCCGGCGAGGCGACCATCAGGTAGTGCACGTAGACCGCGCCCGCCGCGCCGGTGAAGATCGCGCTGTAGAGAAAGGCGAGGAAGCGTTGCCGCGCCAGGGGCACGCCGCGACTGACCGCGTACTCCTCGAAATCGCGCAGGGCGATCAGGCTCAATCCGAAGTCTGACGTGACCACCCGGCGCAAGAAGATCGTCGAAGCGAGCAGCAACGTTCCCGCCAGATAGAAATAGGCATCGATGTGTTCGCGGAACTGGAAGTCGCCGATGCTGAGACCTGGTACCCCGACCAGACCCGCCTGACCGCCGGTGACCGCCGTCTGGCTGACGATCAGGGCCGAGGCGAGTTGCGCGAAGGCGAAGGTGAGCAGCGCGACATAAATACCGCGGAGACGGATGGCTGGAATGGAGATGATCGCCGCGACGGTGACGGCCACGATGCTCCCGGCGATGATCCCCAACCACGGGGAAACCCCAAGCCGGACCGAGAGGATGCCGCTGGTGTAGGCGCCAAGACCAAACAGCGCGATGTGGGAGAAGTTGAAGAGCCCGGCATAGCCGAGCGTGAGATCCCAGTTCGAGGCGACGACGGCGAAGATCATGCCGAGGATCGCCAGGTGAATCAGGTAGGGATTGTTGATCAATCGCGGGATAGCCAAGAAGACGACGATCACCGCCGCCCAGATGGCAAGCCGGACGGGACTGGATGCGATACCGCCTCCACTCACTCCTGGCCTCCCATCAAACCCGTCGGACGGACGATCATCACCAGGATGAGCACGATGAAAAGGACCACCGGCGCCCAGTAGAGCCCGACGAAGAAGACCGCGATGGCCTCAATGATGCCGATCACGTAGGCGCCGACGACCGTGCCGGGCAGGCTGCCCAAGCCGCCGAAGACAACGACGATGAAGGCTCGCAGCAGGGGATCGCTCCCCATCACCGGGGTGATGAAGAAGAGTCCGGCCAGGAGCACGCCGGCCAACGCCGCCAATGCGGCGCTCACGGCGAAGACGAGCGGATACACCCTTCCCACGTTGACCCCAGCGAGCAGCGCGGAGTCGCGATTCTGTTCCACGGCGCGAATCGCCAACCCGAGTTTCGTTCGCTTCAGAAAGAACGCCAACAGCAACAGGATCATCGGCGTGATGACGATGATCAACGTTTCCTGCAGACCGATCGCGGTGTTGAAGATCTCGATCTGACCCTTGACCACCCGATCGAGTTGCTTGTAGCGGGGTCCAAAGACCTCCTGGGCGCCATTCTGGAGAAAGGATGCGCCCGCCAGAGTAGTAATGATTACCACTAAATCCGCGCCCGGCCGGTTGAGGAACGGCCGTACCAGGAGAAAGTAGAGCAGGACCCCGACCATGGCGATGATGATCAGCGCGCCGGGGATGCCGGTGGCAAGGCCGAGATCGAGCGCCCGACCGTTGGAGAGATACCAGGCGGTGTAGGCGCCCAACATCAGCAATGTGCCGTGCGCGAAGTTGAACATCCGCAGCGTGCCCCAGACGAGCGAGAGCCCGCTCGCCATCAGGGCGTAGAGCGACCCGGCCACGGTGCCGCTGACGATGATCGCGACGAGGGTTTCGAACGTCATCGGCTCACCGCCCCGAAATACATTTCGAGTATCTGCTGGCGGTCGAGTGCCGCCCCTTCTGCTGTCTCCAGGGATACCCGGCCATTTTCGATGAAGTAGAGCCGTTGGCAAACACCAAGCAGCAGCTCGATGTCCTGATCGACAACGATCATGGTCACGCCCGTTGCGGCGATCGCGGCGATCGCCTCCGCGAGTTCGTCCTTGATCTTCGGCGCCAGTCCCAACGTCGGCTCGTCGAGCATCAGCAGGCCCGGTGCGCCCATGAGGCCGACGCCAAGGGAGACCATCTGGCGCTCGCCGCCGCTGAGCGTGCGGCTCAACTGATTTTGGCGCTGCTGCAATTTCGGAAAGAGGGCGAAGACCTTTTCCAGGTTCTCTTTCCGTTGCGGCCAGGCGCGGCTGGCGTAGGCGCCGAGGAGCAGGTTCTCCATCACCGTCATCCGCGGAAAGAGGGTGTTGCCCTGGGGAACGTGGACGAGGCCGCGGTCGACGATCTGCCGTGGCGCGAGGCGCGTGATCTCGTCGTTACCGTATGTGATCGTGCCGGATCGCGGCCGGATCAGACCGGAGATGGTGCGGAGGAGCGTGGTCTTGCCGTGACCGTTTGGGCCGAACAGCCCAACGCGCTCGCCCTGTCCAACCGCGAGCGAGATGTCATGCAGCACCACGACGCCGCCATAGCCGGCGACGATCTGATCAACCGCCAGGCGCATGGAAGGCCTCCTTCCCGCGCTGGCCGAGATAGGCCTCGATGACCGCCTCGTCGCGCGCGACATCGCGCGGAGATCCTTCGGCGATCTTCTGCCCGAAGTCCATGATCATCACCCGGTCGGAGACGCCGAAGAGGAGCGGCAGCACATGCTCGATGATGAGAATCGTCACGCCATTGTCGCGGAGCGAGAGAATCAACTTCTCGACCTCGGCCAGCTCGTTCTGGCTCAGACCACCCGCCGGTTCGTCGAGCATCAGCAGACGCGGATTGCTGACGATGGCGGAGGCGATCATCAGGCGCTTCTTGGCGTAGAGCGGGAGTTCTCCCGCGATCTTGTGCCGCAGGCCCTGCAGATCGAGCAAATCGAGCGCGCGCGCCACTTCCTGCGCGTACGTCGCTCGCGTGTGGGCTTGACCGAAGACGGCGCTGACCCGCACATTCTGTTCGACGGTCAGCGTATCGAACGTGGTTTCCTTCTGGAAGGTCCGCGCCACCCCGAGGTGATAGATCTCGTGGGGCGCCATGTTCTCGATCGACCGGTCCTGAAAGACGATCGCGCCGCGGTCGGCGCGAAAGGGAATGCCGGTGATCAGGTTGAAGAGCGTCGTCTTGCCGGCGCCGTTTGGCCCGGCGATGCCATAGATCTCGCCGGCGGCGACCTCGAAACTGATGTCGTCGACGGCCACCAACCGCCCGAACGTCTTGGTTACGCCCTGAACGGCGAGCATTGCGGACATCTGGCGCCTTTGCTCGTTCGCGATCGGAAGACCCGAAATTTCACCAACTGGAGGCGAATTCAGTCCCATTCCCGGGGCTTGGGTTCAGATATCGCTGGAGGTCTTTAGCCTCCAGCGGAACCGGTGTTTCGCGTCGGTGGGGCCGGGCGCCAAAGACGCCCGGCTGTCCCGTCGCAAGCCCCATCAATGGGGCTGAAATGGCGTGAATTCGGGTTCCAGCCGGTGGGTTGCCACCGGCTGGAGCAACCGATTCCGCTTACTGCTCCATCCACGGCGGCATGCGGAATTCCGCCGAGGCGTACTGGTCCGGCCAAACGATGTATCGCTCGCCATCCCAGATCTGGTAGAAGAGGATCGGGTAGAAATCTTCGCCCTGCACCGCGAGATGCGTCTCGGGATCGAACTTGAGATTCCCCGAGGGGGTCATCATTTCCAGGCTGCCGAGGCACTCGCCGATAGCGAGGCGGTCGGTCGCATCGCCGACCTTCTCCAGACAGGTCGCGTACAACTGAACCTGGTTGTAGGCGACGACGGCGAAGTAGCCGCCGTTGTACCCGTACTTCTCTTCGAACTTGGCGCGAATCTCCTTGGTCGTGTCGAGGCTGTCAATCGCCCCGCCGAGCAGGTTGTAGATCACGCCGGTCGAATTCTCGGCGGTCAGTTCAATGAACTCCGGGACCGAAGGACCGTACTGGAGGAAAACCAGCGAGTTGGTCGGGTTTTCCATGAACTGGTTCAGGAACGCCGCGTTGTTCGGTGGCGCGGAGTCGGTCACGATGACGATGTCCGGCGGGTCCTGGCGCACTTTGGCCAAAATGCCGCGCCAGTCGGTAACGGAGGCAAATGGCACCGTTTCGTAGCCGTTCACCGTCCAGCCGAGCGCCTCGAAGTTTTCCTTGAGCCCCCCGGCGATGGTCGAGCCGTAGGGATCGTCCGAACTGATGATGAACGCCTTGCGGTTGTTCAGCTTCAGCTTGCCATCTTTCGCCCACATCTCGAGCAGTTTCGGCAGCTCGGTCTCGTAGGCATCGTAGGAGGGCACGCGTGACCAGATGGTCGGGTACTTGCTCGGATCCTTGGAGATGATCTCGCGCGTCTGCGCCGCGTTGGCCGAGATCAGATACGGCATGTTGTCCGCCGCCAGCAGATCGATCTCGAAGTTCGAGGTGCTGGCATACGCGGTCATGATGAAGTTCAGATCGGGTTCGTTCTTGAGCCTGGTGTAGGCGCTGGTGACCGCGTCTGACCGCTGGTCGACGGTGTCCGCCGGCACCAATTCCAGTTTGTAGCCGGCGACACCGCCCGCGGCGTTGTAATCGTCAACCGCGAGTTGCGCGGCATTGACGACGTCCTCGGCGTCGGCGGCGAAAGCGCCGGTCAAGGGCACCATCACCCCGATCTTCGCCACCTTGTCCTGTGCGGACGCGGTGGAAAAGAGGGTGCCACTCACGCCCGTGAGCGCTAACGTCAGCGCCACCAACGCGAGAGGCAAACGACTACGTAGCGATCGTAACGACATCGAGACCTCCTTGCCTGGCACACACGCCAAGGCCGATCCTGCCGCGATCACACGGGGAGCACACTGCAATTCCCGGTGCAGGCAGTCTATCGCGCACTGGTGGTTGCCGCAAGCGGCGTGGGAGGGGGTGCCACTGCGTTCAGGGGGTGTCAGCCGCTACGCGGCTTCAGGGGGTGAAGGGGGTGAAGGAGAGACGACGGGTTCTTTTCGTCGTGCTCCTTCACCCCCTTCACCCCCTGAAGGCAGTGGCGCCCGCTGAGGCGCAGCCGGCACCCCCTCACATCGCCGTCTGCCCCCCATCCGCGACCAGCATCGTGCCGGTGACGAAACTGGCGTCGTCGCTGGCGAGGAAAAGGGCGCAGGCAGCGAGTTCGTCCGGATCGGCGTAGCGGCCGAGCGGAATGCCGGCGACGATTGCGGCAAGGGCCTCGGGTTGACCGATGACGTCTTCGGTGAGGCGGGTGCGGACCAGGCCGGGCACCAGCGCGTTGACGCGAATGTTGTCCGCGCCGTAGGAGACCGCCATCGCCTTGGTCAACGCGAGAAGGGCGCCCTTCGCCGCGGCGTAAGCATGGGTCGGACGGCGGACGAGACCGCCGAGCGCACTGGCGGACGAGGTCATCACGATGGCGCCGCGACCTGCGGCGCGGAGGTGCGGCATAGCTGGCCGACAGAGCGCGTAGACACCGCGGGTATTGATGGTGAAGGTACGGTCCCAGCGCTCCGGTTCGATCGACTCGACCGTGCCGCCGATGGTGATCGTCCCGACGGCGGCGTTGGCGAAGACGATGTCCAACCCGCCGAGCGCCGATGCCGCCGCGTCGACAGCAGCAGCTGTCGCCTCGACATCGCTGACGTCACAGGGGAAAAACTGTACGTTGTCACCCGCTGCCGCCAAGTGGGTGGCAAGCGCGCTTCCGTCGTCCACATTCACGTCGAGAATGGCGACTGCCGCGCCCTCCTTCGCAAAGCGGCGAGCGGTGGCCGCCCCGATTCCGGTGGCCGCGCCGGAAATGATCGCCCGCTTGCCAGCCAGCCGGTTCATTGTGAACTGCCCACAGCGAAGTCCGCGGTCATTTCTAATCCCTTTCCGGCAACCGAGCGCCTCCCTATTCCAGTGACGAAAGATCCTCTCCCGCCAAACGGCTGCCAAGGGGAGGTAACGCGGTTTCGTCGTGCCTGCCCTCACCCCCACCCCTGGCTCCCTCCCGAGCCTCCCTCCACGGGAGGGAGGAGTCCCCCGTTGAGTCGGGAGAGGGGCTTTGGGCGGTCTCGTCGCCGTACCGACCCAACGCGAAGCCCCAAGTCCAACCAGACCTATCGATCTCAACCGCCATGCGGGAGAGTGGTCGGGGTGCGGGCAGACGTCATGCCATCGGATCCATTCCCCCGTTCCAGAGCGCCCTCGACCCCCTCTCGCGCCTGCATCAACGCCCAGACCAGGCGATTCTGACCTCGGGTGAGATGTGTCTGCCGGATCCGTCGTGCGCCGCGGTCTTCGCCATCACTCGCGCTCTCCAGCGCCGCGGCCAGATCGGGGAGGGGGGGCACCGTCAGCGCCGGATCGTGCCAGAAGGAGGGCATCCGGCTGAAGTTCACCGGCACCAGCAGCCGCGCCAGTTGGCGCTGCGCCCCGTTCCACCGCCGTACCTCCGGTGCGCCGGGATCGGTCGGGACGGGAGCATCGGCGTAGAAGCGGTCTAATGCATCATCGAGTTCCTCGAGCGCGACGCGGCTCGGGTGGAAATCGAATGCGTCGCCCGTGGCGTTCTGGTAGCGGTCGAGCGTCGCTCGGAACTCGGCGGTGAC
Organism: Thermomicrobiales bacterium; assembly: GCA_046328335.1. Taxonomy (GTDB): domain Bacteria; phylum Chloroflexota; class Chloroflexia; order Thermomicrobiales; family UBA6265; genus JACCXM01. The sequence continues at coordinate 135,287 of JAXLWU010000009.1, read as the reverse complement.
CTTGCGCCAGTCGAAGGGATGGAGCGGCGCATCGAGCACGCGCAGGAGCGAGGCAGCGTACATCCGCATGTCGCGGAGGAGGATGTCGCGGTCGGCGATTTCCAACGTATCAGACTCGGTGTGCCAGGCGATGTTCCCGCCACAGCCGCCCACCGGGTAGTACCCCAACTCGGCCCGTTTCTCGTCGCTCATCGTCGAGGAGAGCATGTAGAACGAGGTGATCCCGATGCCGTTGAACGAGTAGTCGCCGGCCCGCGGCGGCCGGGTAGGACGCGGCGTGATCCCGGTTGCGTCGGCGATCGCGCGCTCGACGAACGGCGCCGCCTCGCCCATGCAGGTCAACCGGTTGTACGTCTCCGCCCAGCGGCATCCCGGTGAATCGCAGTTGACCTGCGCTAGGCAGCCGCGAGCAAGATCGATCCCGAAGGTATCGGCGTACCAGGTCGAGCCGGCGTAGCGGCCATGCGAGTGGCCGCTCCACCAGGCGATACGCAGCGTTCGCGCGATGCTCTGGCGATGCTGCCAGAAGACCCGGGCCATCTCCAGAAGCGTGGCGTTGCCGGTCGCGTTGTCGCCGACGCCGCCGTGCCACGAATCGAGATGACCGTGCAGCAGGACGAATTCGTCCGGTGCCACGGCCCCGACGATTTCCGCCACAAGCACCGGGATGCGCCGCCAGCCGGTGTCGACTTCGGTCGCGAGCGCGACGTCACCCCCGCGCCGCGCCAGATCGATCAGCGCCTGCCCGTCGGGATTGTTGACGGCGACAACCGGAATCGAGGGCTGGCGATGGCGCGAATCGAGATCGGGCGTTCCCCAGATGGTGGTGCAGATCGTCTCGTGAATCGCCTCGCCGGGCGCGATAAAGATGCCGGCGAGCGCGCCCGCCTCCGTTACGGCGGTGACCTTGCCGGGAAAGGGCATCCCCTCGGTGATGACGATCTTGCCCGCCACGTCGACATCGCCGAGTTCGACGCCGCCGGAGATAAGATCGGTAAGACCAGTCGCTTCACCCGCCGCGAGATAGACAAGGGGACCGCTGATCTCCAGGCCACCGGTCGAGGTCGACATGGCGGATGTCTTGGCGCGCCACGTTGCGCCGCCGGGAGACGGATCGCGCACCGTCGCCGCGAGTGGGATCGAAATCAGGCACTCCGGTTCGTGGAGGCGATAGGGCACGCCCCAGTCATCGAGGTGCGCCGTGAGAATCTCCACCGCGCGGCGCTCTTCCGCTGATCCGGAGAGGCGCACCAGTCCGGCGAATTGCTCGATGACCGACCAGGGAACGTCGAGGGAGATGTCCGTCAGGAGCGATTGCTCCAGCGCGGGATCGCTCCAGTCCGTGTGCGGAGTGATGGCTGAAGACGTCATACCGCCCTTTCCGTGACGCCTGTCCGCGTTCTCGAGCCAGCGCGGTTGGCGAAACTGCGGGCGACCCAGATGTCGCCCCAACTATGATCGCTCTGGAGACCACACCTGCCGGCATATCGTGCGGCCGGCGCACCATCGCGGGCGGCGAGCTGCGTCGACCGCGTCTTCACGTCAATCACGAAGCCTGACATCGAGCGCATCACGCAGCGCATCGCCGAAGAGATTGAGCGACATCACCACGACGAAGATCGCCATACCGGGAACGATGGCCGCGTGCGGATTGGTCGTGACGTAGTTGCGCGCCTCGGCGAGCATCGCGCCCCATTCCGAGGTCGGTGGTTGCGCGCCCAATCCGAGGAAACTCAAGCCGGCCGCCTCCAGAATGAGCCATCCCACGTTGATGCTGAAACTGACGATGATGTAGGGAAGGATCGAAGGAAAGATGGCGCGGGTGATGATCCGGCTGTGCGTGGCGCCCATCGCCGTCGCCGCGTCGACGTATTGCGTCTGGCGCAGGCTGAGCACCATGCCCCGCATGAGCCGGATGTAGAAGGGGATGCCGCTGATCGCGACCGCGAGCATGGCATTGAACAGCCCGGGGCCGAGCGCGCCGACGATGACGATGGCGAGGAGGATGTAGGGAAAGGCGAGCAGCACGTCGGTCACGCGCATCATGACGGTGTCGGTGATGCCCCCGACGTAACCGCTGATCGAGCCGAGGACGATCCCGAACGACATCGCAATCAACGTCGCGCTCAGCCCGACGGCAAGTGACGTGCGGCCGCCCCAGATGATGCGGCTGAGCAGATCGCGGCCAAAGGCGTCGGCGCCAAGCGGATGCCCGGGGCTGCCGACCGGCGCGAAGCGGGCGGGGAGCGAGATCTTGTCCGGATCGGCGGGGGCGACCAACGGCGCGGCAAGGGTGATGAGCACGATCGCCAAAAAGACCAGCCCGCCGAGCAACCCGATCTTGTCGTTCCAAAGACGACGCGCGACGACGAACTGCCGTGGTTGCGGGGCGGCCAGCGTCGGGGCCACGGTGGCCGTCGCCACAAATTCCGTTTCTTGTCGTTCCGCCAGCCCGACCATCCGATCCCTACTTCTGGTGCAGCCGCGGATCGACGGCGGCGTGGATCGTGTCGGTGACGATGTTGGTGATGACGTAGACCAGCGCGATGACCAGGATGCCACCCTGGATGAGCGGCAGATCGCGCGCCAGCACCGCATTCACCAGAAGATCGCCGAGGCCCGGCCAGGAGAAGACCACCTCCACCAGCGCGGTGGCGCTGAGCAGGAATCCGACCTGCAACCCGAGGAGATGAATCACCGGGATCAGAGCGTTCTTCAGCACGTGCCCGGTCACGACCGCCGATCCGGTCAGTCCTTTGGCGCGCGCGGTGCGGACGTAGTCCTCGTTGATCTGCTCCAGCACGCTGGAGCGGGTCATACGGGCGATGACGGTCAGCGGGGCGGCGGCCAGCGTCAGCGCGGGCAGGACGAGATGGCTGAGCAGATCGCCGATCCCGCTGTAGCCCTGCGTCGAGTACATCCCGCTCATCGGAAAGAGATTCAACTTGAAGGAAAAGGCGACGATGAGGAGCATGCCGAGGTAGAACGGCGGCATGGAGATGCCCGCGGTGGTCAGCAGCGTGACCAGGCGGTCGAACGCGCTGCCGCGCCGGAGGGCGGTGGCCACGCCGATGACGATGCCGGTGATCCCGGCGATCGCGAACGCCGCCGCGCCGAGGAGGAGACTGGCGCCGAAGCGGGTCATCACCTCTGGCCTCACCGGGGTGGCCATCGAGATCGATTCGCCCAGATCGCCGCGCGCGGCGTTGCCGACCCAGGTGACGTACTGCGCCCAGAGCGGGCGGTCGAGACCCAACTGATGACGGATAGCGGCCAGATTCTCCTCGGTCGCCATCGGGCCGAGCATCGCCTGCGCCGGGTCGCCGGGGGCGATATGCATCATCGCGAACACCACCAGGGTGACCCCGATCAGCACCGGAATCGACTGCACGATGCGGTTGAAGAGATAGCCGACCATGAGCGGGTCGCTCCGTGTAGTCCGCGTTAGGCGAGCACATCGCCCACCGCGTCACCCTCGTGATTGCTTCATCAGCGCGGCAACGTCATTCTGACGTCAACTGCCAGACAGTGATGGTGACACTCAATCACGAGTGTCATGCTGAGCCCGCAGGCGAAGCATCGCGGCGTTCCGTTCGCTCTGAACTCGTTCTGCCGAGATACTTCCTTCGTCGGCATGACACTCGTGCTATCGCGGTTCCCTCGATACGACGCGGTAACGTCTCTGACGGCGAAAGAGCGCCTGGGTCGTTACTGCATTGATCCAGGCGCTCTTTCCCTCTCTTACCCGTTGAACGTGATCTTGTCGAGTTTGAGGTTGTTCATGTTCGGATTGAGCACCAGCCCGGAGAGATTGTTGCGCGTGGCCGCGACATTGTGCGCGTGGAACATGAAGATCCACGGCGCGTCATTGGCGGCCAGAATCTGGGCCTCGCTGTAGAGCGCCTTGCGCTCCTCCTGATCGACGGTCTGCATCGCCCCATTCAGCAACTCGTCCATCTTCGGGTTCTTGTACGACCCGTTGTTGAACGGCCCGGTGCTGGTCAGGTAGTAGTTGATATACAGACCGGGGTCGGCGATGGTCGACATCCAGGACATCTGGATGATCCCCAGCGGCGGCTTGCCGGAGCCGGTGCGGTCCATCCCGCCGTTCGCCTCGGCGAATTCGTTGAGATACGAGACCCACTCCATGGTCTGGATCTCGGCATTGACCCCGATCTCGGCCAGATACGCCTGCATGATCGTGCCGATCGCCTTAGGGGCGATCATCCCCGACCCCGATTCCGGCACCAGGTAGAGAAGATCGAATCCTCCATCCTGACCCGCTTCCTTGAGCAATGCTTTCGCCTTATCGGGATCGTAGGTGTAAATCTCCGCCTTTGGCTCGTACGACCAGGTGTCGGGGTAGGAGAACGCGGACGAGACATCCGCCGCGCCCTTGAGAATCTCATCGACGATCGCCTGGCGATCGATCGCATAGTTCAACGCCTGCCGTACGCGCACGTCGTCGAGCGGCTTCACATTCAGGTTCAGAATGGCGTACCAGGTGTGGATGCCCTTGTTGGTGAGGAGGGTGAGGTTGGCATCACCCTCGACCTCCGGGATGAACTCGGGACTGAGCGCGACGGCGACGTTCAGTTCACCCGCCTGCAGTTGGGTGAGCCGGGCCGCCTCTTCCGGCACCGGCTTGAAAATCAGGCTATCGGCAGCGGGCGCGCCGTCCCAGTAGTCGGGATTCTTCTCCATCACCAGGCGCTTGCCTTTTTCCCAGGTGACGAATTTGAACGGTCCCGTGCCGACCGGGTTGTTCTCGATATCCTTGCCGAACGTCTTGATCGCCTCGGGGCTGACAATGGCCGAGGTCGTCCAGCAGAGATTGCCGATGAAGGTCGGATCGGGGCCGTGCAGCACGAACTTCACTGTCATCGGATCGACGACGACGATCTCCTTTACCGAGGCGAGAAAGAAGGGTGGGAACGGATACGGCGGGAAGTAGTACGGGTGATCGGGGAAGAGGGAGCGGTCGATGCTGAACTTGACCGCTTCCGCATCGAACGGCGTGCCGTCGTGGAAGGTGACCCCTTCCCGCAGTTTGAAGGTCCACTCGGTTCCTTCATCGTTCACCGACCACTCGGTGGCCAGGCTCGGCTGCGGATCGGCAACGTCACCGAACGTCTCCACGAGGGAGTTGAACATGTTGTCGATGGTGCGCAGGGTGTGAGTGCCGAGGCCCTTCGCCGGATCGAGGGTGTTGACATCGTCCTCGATATTGACGATCAGTTCCTTTGTTCCCTGCGTTGCCGGGAGTTTGCCGATCGCGGTCGCGGGAGCGGCAAAGGCCATGGGCAATTGGTGAGACGCGGCGCCGATCGCGATAGCGGCGCCGGCGCCGCCACGCAGCAGGGCGCGCCGATCGATCCCGCGATTGAACCGGGACGTTGCGTGAGAATCGTCGTTCATCCTCGTCCTCTCCTCGTTGCCAACAGGCCTGCCAGCGCGGAACGATTCCGTCCAGGCGTGAGTGAGACCGAGACGCTCCCACCAGGGAGCGTCCTAGTTCAGCTGGGGCTTTGCTCGCCGTTTCGAGCGAGTTCCCTCCTTTCCCTGCCGCGAACCGATGCCGTTGTTGTGTTCCGCAAGAACCACCATCTGCTCTGACGAACCGGACACTCCCGTCGTCAGGAAGGTGGTGCTGGCCTGGCGGGCGACGCCAAGCCGCTCGAAACTGCGGTTGGTGGCCGCCATCCGCTCGCGAAGTTCGTTCTCGCCGATGGCGGCAATTTCGCAGACGAGGGCGTTGAGCGCGGCCAATGGCCCCGCCATCGATTGATAGAACGAGACGCTTTCGGTCCGGGCGATGAGCACGTGATCGGCGACCTCGGCGAGACCGGACATCGGGTTGTCGACGATCGCCACCGTGATCGCGCCCTGCTCGCGGGCCATCACCAACGCGGTGCGCGTCTCCTCGATCACCCACCAGGCCGAGGTGCCCAGGACCACGTCGCCGGGTCCGATCTTCGCCAGTCTGGTGGCGAGGGAGACTCCGCCGCGCACCTCGGCTTCAGCCGGGAGTCCCATGAACTGACAGAGATGGGCAAAGATCAGGGCCAACCCGGCGTGGCTGCCGGCACCGACCGCGAGCACCAGGTTGGCGCGCAGGATCGCGCGCGCCACCGCGCGCAGGGCGTCGCGGTCGAGACTGCCGCGCGTGGCCGCCAGATTCCGGATGTCCTGATCGAGCGAGGCGAGCGCCACGTCCCCGTGCCGCTCCTCGGCGTGCGCGTTCATGATCGCCACGGCATCGAGCGAGGCCAGATAGCGATGGCGCACCGCTTCCTGGAATTCGGGGAAGCCGCGATAGCCGAGCATTTGCGCCAGGCGGACGACGGTGGCGGGATGGACGCCAACGCGGTGGGCGAGTTCGCTCGCGGTGTTGAAGGCGGCGAACTTCGGATTGTGTTCGATGTACGCGATCAACGTTTGCTGTCGGGGGGAGAGTTTCGGTTCATGTCCGTTGGCCGGTGGTTGGGGTCGGGCGGCGACCACGATGGGTTCGAGCACAGCAGTGGGCTCCACTTGTGACGACAGTCCGGTTCGCGTGGGACCAGTATATGAAAGGCCATGCGGGGCCGCAATACGCTTTGCAGATGGCACGTTCTGCAAGAAGAGACACGGACCTTCGCCGTGGGACCGGGCGCTGTAATTGGAGTCTGGTTCCAGGCAATGCCAGTGGCGATCAGCTCGCGTGCAGCATTGGCTGGATGGCGGCAGGCAGCAGGCGATGCCACTCCGTGCTCTGCTCGTAAGCGTGAGCCGCCGCCAGGACCGTCCCTTCGTCATAGGGCCGCCCCACGAGTTGCATGCCGACGGGGAGGCCGCTCACCGTGAAGCCGCAGGGAATCGAGATCGCTGGTTGCCCGGTCAGATCGAATGGCCCGGTGAAGTTGATCAGGGCGGCGAGAACGTCAGGATCGGCTTCGTCTCCGGTCACCAGATCACCCGCCAGCGGTGTGGCCGCGGTCGGCCCGGTGGGGGTAACGAGCAAATCGACCTCCGCCATCCCGCGCAGGACGTCGTCGATGAACTGCCGGCGTACTCGTTGCGCCTGGATATAACTGACCGCCGGCGTGATCGCCCCCAGTTCCAATCGCTCGCGCACGGCGTTGCTGTAGGCATTCGGGCGTTCGCGTAGCCAATCGAGGTGGTAGACCGTCGCCTCCGGCATCAGGATGGCGAGCAGAGCGGGCACCGCTACCGAAGGCGAGGGCAAGGTGACACTGAGGATCGTCGCTCCCAGACCCTCCAGGTGCGCCAGCGCCTGGTCCATCACGGTCTGCACGTCGCCGCTGACATGTTCGCGGAAATAGGCATCGGCGACGCCGATGCGCATCCCGTGCAGACCGCGATCGAGAAGTGAGACGTAGTCCGGGACGGGAACACGTCCGCTCGTTGGATCGCGCGGGTCTTCTCCGGCGATCGCGGCGAGCATCGCCGCGCAGTCGGCGACGGTACGGGTCATCGGCCCAAAGTGATCGCACGACCAGGAGACCGGGACCCCGCCGTGACGGCTGATCCGGCCATACGTCGGCTTCATTCCGACGATGCCGCAGTAGGCCGCCGGCAAACGGATGCTGCCCCCGGTATCGGAACCGACGGAGGCGTAACCCATCCCCGCCGCTACGGCGACCGCGGAGCCGCTGCTCGATCCGCTGGAGGAACGCGTCAGATCCCACGGATTCGGGGAGGGACCGTAGTCTTCGTGGACGGCGGCGTAGGCGAATTCGAGCATGTTGGTCTTGCCGACAATGATTGCGCCAGCCTCGCGCAGGCGAGTGACGACCGTCGCGTCACTCCTCGGAACGTGGTCGGCGAGGACACGGGAACTGGCAGTGGTGCGGATGCCGGCGGTGAAGAAGAGGTCCTTGATCGAGACCGGGACGCCGTGAAGGGGACCGCGGTAGTCGCCAGCGGCGATCTCCTTCTCCGCCCGCCCCGCCTCGGCCAGCGCCTCTTCCGCGAGCACCGTGACGAACGCGTTGAGCGCCGGTTCGAGCGCGGCCACGCGATCGAGCACCGCCGCGGTGACCTCAACTGGCGAAAGGTCGCCTCGCGCGATCAGTGCCGCCACGTCCAGGAGCGGTTGATCACAACATTCGTTGCGGATGTGCTCAGGCATGAGGGACCTCGGTCCAGGTGTCGAGCCGCAGTTCTACCGCGGGTTCGGTCGCGGGCGGCGGCGTTGGGATCATGCGCAGCAGTGCGAAGTGCTGTGCGGCCTGCGCCACCAGGATCTCGGCACGCGCGGTGTCGATCGCGACCCCGGCCGCGGCAGCAAGGCCGCTGATCTGCTCGGCGGTGACGGCGTCCGAATCGTTATCTCGATCAGTCACGGTCTCTGCTCCGTCTTCAGTCATGCTCTCGCTGCCGGTGCATCGTGCGCGTTGCCCCCTTCCCTGTCAACGGCACTCCGGTTACCGTACCGGACGAAGCAAGAGTCGCAGCGTGAAGGGATCAGCCATGAGCGAGAGTTGCCGCAGACTTACCGGTCGGATCGCGATTGTCACCGGATCGGCCGTGGGCATCGGGCGCGGCATCGCCCGTCGCCTCGGCGCGGAAGGGGCGATTGTCACTGTCGTCGACCGCAAGCGGGAGTGGGGCGAGGAGACTGCGAACCTGATTCGCGAAGCGGGAGGTCAGGCGCGGTTTATTGCCTGCGATGTCGCCGACGGCGCGAGCGTGCGGGGGATGATCGCCGATGTCGTCGCCCATGACGGCCGGCTCGACATCCTGGTGAACAACGCCGGCATCCCCGGCTCCCTGGTAGCCGCTGACGAGATGGCGGAAGAGGACTGGGATCGGGTGATCGGGGTCAATCTGCGCGGGGTCTTCCTCTGCTGCAAGTACGCGATTCCGCACCTGGAAGCGAGCGGGAAGGGGGCCATCGTCAATATGGCCTCGACCTTTGGCATGGTCGGCGCGCCGCGGACGCCCGCCTACGCCGCGGCGAAGGGTGGAGTGATCGCGCTGACCCGGCAGCTGGCGGTTGATTACGGCCCGCGCGGCATCCGGGTCAACGCCGTCTCGCCCGGCTACATCGACAACGACATGGACCAGCGGAGGACGCGGATGACGCCGGAGGATGCGGCGGCCAATCTGGCCGCGCGCGAGGCCGCGGCGGCGTTGCAGCCATTGGGCAGGCAGGCGGATGTTTCGGAGATCGCCGCCGCCGTCGCCTTCCTCGTCTCGGACGATGCCTCCTTCGCCACCGGCGGCATCTTCCCGATCGACGGCGGCTGCACCGCCTTCTTCAATCTCGGTTCGCGCTAGAACGCGCCGCAAGGCCTGGAGTGATGATGAGTGATTTCCCACATGTCCCTGCCGGTCTGACCGAGGAAAGTGTCGCGATCATGGCCGCGGCATCTGGGGTGGAGATCGCCCCGGAGCGGCTCAGGGACGTGACGACCGTGCTCAGGGAACTCTTCGCTCTGGAGGGGACCCTGGACGGTCTCGATCTGGATGGTTGCGGACCTGATTTCGACGCCGCCAGTTGGCCGGAGGCGCCGCGATGACGGGGGACGCGTTGCACGACCTGACGATCGGCGAGGCCGGCGCGCGCCTGCGAGCGGGGGATCTCACGTCCGCCCAATTGACCGCCGCGGTCTTGACACGTATCGAGGCGACCGAACCGATCATCCACGCCTACGTGATGGTGCTGGCCGACGAGGCAATGGCAGCCGCGAACCAGGCCGACGCCGAATTGCGCGTCGGACAGGATCGGGGGCCGCTGCATGGCATCCCGATCGCGATCAAGGACATCCTCGATGTGCAGGGCACGCCCACCCGCTGCGGTTCACGCGTTCGGGACGACGCTCCTGCCGCGACGTCGGATGCCGCGGCGGTGGCGCGGCTGCGGGCCGCGGGCGCGGTGATCGTCGGCAAGACGGTGACGCACGAATTCGCGGGCGGGGTGCTCAGTCCCCCGGCGCGCAATCCATGGCAACCGGAGCACATTCCGGGCGGCAGTTCGGGCGGATCGGGCGCGGCGGTGGCCGCCGGATCGTGCCTCGCGGCATTGGGAACCGATACCGCGGGCAGCATCCGCATTCCGGCGTCGCTCACCGGCGTCGTCGGATTGAAACCGACTACCGGACTGGTAAGCACCAGCGGGTGTTTCCCGCTCTCCTGGTCCCTCGATTCGATCGGCCCTCTGGCGAAAACCGTCGATGACGCGCTGCTCATCCTGAACGCGCTCATCGGCAACGCGGTGAATGACGACGTATCGGCCACTGCAGCGACTTCGCTGCAAGGCGTGCGGTTGGGCGTGTCCCGGCCGTATTTCACCGAGCGCCTGCAGCCTGACGTCGCGGCCGCGTTCGAAGCCGCGCTCGGCCGGTTGCGCGATCTCGGCGCCGAGATCATCGAGACACCGTGGCCGGACGCGAGTGCGGCTTCGGCGGCGGGATTCGTGGTGGTGCGGCCGGAGATGGCGGCAATCCATGCCGCAACGCTGCGGGCCATGCCGGAGCGATACGGACCGGTGCTGCGGGCGCGGCTGGAGGCCTTCTCGCTCTTCCCCGCGGGCGGGTACCTGCGGGGACGGCAAGCGCGCTCCGCCGTGCGTCGCTCGATCGGTGACCTGTTCGCCCGGCATCGCCTCGATGCGTTCGTCACACCGACCGTGGCGGCCACCGCCACCCGCGCCGACGCGACGACGATCGCCTTTCCGGATGGGGAGGAACCGGTGCACGCCGGGTTCACCCGCCTGACGATGCCCTTCAACGCCACGGGACAACTGGCGATCTCCGTTCCCTGTGGGTTCGATGGCGCCGGTCTGCCGATCGGCTTGCAATTCGTCGGCGCGCCGAACGGCGAGGCGGCGCTTGCGCGCGTTGCTGGCGCATATGAGCGCTCCGCGGGTTGGAGCGCGCACCGGCCACCGTTGTAGCGCACCTGGACGATAGTCGTGTCGTCCCGACCGCAGGAGGGACCTCGTTCTTGGGGGCGATTCTGACGGTCAGCGAGGTTCCTCGCTCCCGTTCGGAACGACACCATCGCGGCGCTGCGGTCATGGGCAGCGGGCGACGCAAGCGTCGCACCCTACGAGACCTTGTCGTAGGGGCGAGGCTTGCCTCGCCCGCGCTCCCAACCTCGGCAGAATGAGTTGCCTCGCCCGCCCCTCAATCCGAAAAAATGAAATTTCAATTGCCCGGCAGCCGCTCCACTGCCTTGGTAAACATGGCGTAGACCGTGGTGTCAAGACCGCGGATGCGCGCGCACTGTCCGATACGGACATCGCCGCGGGCGCTGACGAGCAGGAATGCCTCGGTGCGGGTGAGATCGAGTTTCGTCATCAGGAGCCGGACCAGTTCCTCGACCGCGATCGCGACAGATTCCTCGAGTGTTGGCGCGTTGCCGGTGGTGATCCAGTCGTCGGCCGTCTCGATCCAGGGACGGGCCGGGGCCGCGCCCGGGACGAGGTCGACGCGGGCGGTGACCTCGCCGCCGATCTCGATCCCGGTGCCGCTTACTTCCCCGTCACCCATCGCGGCGTGAAGATCGCCGATGGCGAGCAAGGCGCCGGGAACGTTGACCGGCAGGTGGACGCTGGCGCCGACCGTGATCTGGTTGATGTCGATGTTGCTCCCCTGCGTTCCGGGCGCGGCGGTGTAGACCGTCCCCTCGGCGGGCGCCGTGCCGATCACACCGACCATGGGCCGCAACGGGAGGCGAATCTTCTCGCCGAGCACGACGTGATCGCCATCGATGCGGGCCATGAGCACGCCGTCCTGCGCGATATCGTCCTGCAGGACCCCGGCCCCAGCGATGACGCGGACGAACCCGTAGGGTAGCAACCGGATCTCTTCGATGGTGACCACGAGATCGTCGCCCGGTTCCGCGCCCTCGATGTAGAGCGGACCGGCGGCGGGGTTGACCTTCCTGGGATCGCGCACCTTGACGAAGCCGGGCATGTCCTCAGCGCGGTGAACCCGGCCACTCGAGGTGTCGTGCGTCTCCACCACGAAGCGGGTACCGGGTTTGATTCGCGCCACCGGGGTGGAACTGGCCGAGAATTCGTAGGTCAACTGATCGCGCGGGATGCGCAGCATCGTCATCTCCTGTTCCAAACTTCTTTCGGATACCAATTCGGTCCAGGTTGTGTGTTCAGCATGAGTAGCCGGGTCATCCTCATGATGGTGAGCCGCCCCTGGCGCGGCGGCAGTTGGTCGTTCATTTCCGCCCAGCCCTTCGACCATGCGGTGAGGACTGCGGGCGATGCAAGCGAAGCACCCTACGCACGCGCCTGGCAGGGGCACGGCATGCCGTGCCCGGTTCCCGTTGGCGGTTCCCCGTGCCAAGCAACTCCTGCCCGCACCTCTATTGTCCAATCGGCACGAGGCGGGTGATCTGGTGCATCGGCGGCGTTTCTGCCAGGAAGATGTTGCCCGCCGCGTCTCCCCAGATGCCGTGCGCGCCGTAGAGTACCGGTCGACAGCGCCCGGAGAGACGGCCATCTCGGTCCAACCGGCTCAGGCGCGGAATCTGATCGGTCACATAAATCGCGCCCGAGGCGTCTCCATAAATATCCATCGGGTGATAGAAATCGCCCCAGGCATCCAGAAACTGACCGTCCCGGGTGAACAGTTGCACCCGGTTGTGCTCGCGGTCGGCAATCAGCACGCGGTTTTCGGTATCGATCCAGACGGCATGCGGCGTGGTGAACTCCCCCGGTCCGGCGCCCGGGCGGCCCCACGACTGGAGCCACTCGCCATCGGGGGCGAAGCGATGGACGCACGAATTGCCGTAGCCATCGCTGACGTAGATTTCCCCGTCCGCCGCCACGGCGAGATCGGTGGGGTGATTGAACGGCGCCGCGTGGCGCGGCCGGTGGCGCTCGCCGATCGCAAAAAGCAATTCGCCCTCTGTATCGAAGACGAGGATCTGGTGGGCGTCGCGGTCGATCAGGTAAATGCGGTCGTCGTCGCTGATGAAAATTCCGTGCGCGTCGGCGATGACCGCGGTGCCCCAGGAACGGAGATAGCGTCCATCCGGCGCAAAGACCACCAGCGGCGGGTCACTTCGCTGGTAAACGTAGACGTTGCCCATCGAATCGACCGCAACGTGGCTGAGCGAGCGCAACGCCATTCCCGCGGGCAGCGTTCCCCACGGCCGCTCGACGGCGTATTGCTGCTCGCCGAGGGTGACCACAAACTCCGTTCGCGTCATCGAGTTGCGTCGCTCCTTTTCGTTCTGCTCTGCCATCTGGGCGTCCCGAATCCCCACTTGACTAGGGGAAGAGTGAGTATTCGATTTCCTTGGCGGTGATGAATTCCAGCAGCGCCGGCGTTCCCGCCTCGGTCTGGCGAATCGCGCGCCGAATCGCCGGCACGATTTCGCCCGGCTCGGTCACGCGCTCGCCGTACCCGCCAAGGGCGCGGGCGAACGCGGCGTAGTCACCGCTGATGTCGGTCGAGCGGTATTTCTCGGTGGCGACTGCCATGATCGGCAACTCGATCGCCATCGAGAAGTTGTTGAACAGCACGGAGAGAATCGGCAACCGTTCCCGCACCGCGGTTTCGAAGTCCATCCCGGTGAAGCCGATCGCCGCATCGCCCCAGACGTTGATGCAGAGTTTGTCCGGCCTGGCGAGTTTGGCGCCCATCGCCAACCCGAGGCCGTAGCCGAGTTGCGTGGTCTTGCCCCAGCCGAGATAGGAGAGTGGCGTCTCGCAAACCCAGAACGGCGAGAGTTGGTCGCGCGGGCTGCCGGCGTCGTGGGTGATGATCGTATTCGCCATATCGACCGTGCGCATCAGCTCGGCGATGACGCGATAGGGCGAGAGTGGCGTGGCGTCCGAAGCCAGTTTCGGCTGCCAGCGGGCGAGCCATTCCTTACGCGAGGCGACGATCTCGGCGGTGACCGCCGCTCGCCGCCCGCGCGGCTTGGTGCCCAGGCGGTCCCGGACCGCCTCCACCAGCGCATCGAGCGTCAGCGCGGCGTCGCCGACGAGCGCGTAGTCGACCGGCACGGTGCGGTTGATATCGTCCGGATCGAGCGTGGCGTGGATGATCGTCTTCCCGGCCGGAATCTTCACCGCATAGGCCGTTCCGACAAAGCTGCAGCCGATGCCGAAGATGACGTTGGATTTGGCGAGGAACTGGTGGACCGGTTGCGGAATGGCCCGGCCTCCGGAGCCAAGCGACAGCGGGTGTGTTTCGGGGAAGGCGCTCTTCCCGGCCAGACTGGTGGTGACTGGGGCTTCCAGCAGTTCTGCCAGGGCCTGGAGTTGCGGCCAGGCCTTGGCGTAATGGACGCCCTGACCGGCGTAGATCACCGGTCGTGTTGCCGCAACGAGGACCGTAGCCACTCGCTCGACGTCCGCGGGATCGGGCCCCGAGCGCACCCGGGGCGTGGGCGAATACACGAGTGGACCCGCAACCGGGGCATCGATCAGGTCGTGCGGAATCTCGACCATCACCGGGCGAGGACGCCCGTTCTTGACCAGTGTGAACGCCCGCCGCATGGCATCGGGGATGGCATCGGGGACGGTTACCTGTTCGACCGACTTGGTAACGTGTTGGAAGTTCAGGAACGCGTTGAAGTTCGGCGCCACGTTGGTCGCCGTGCGTGGATAGCCGCCGGGGAGGACCAGGATCGGGGATGAGTCGCCGTAGGCCTGGGCGACGCCGCCGAAGGCGTTTTCCGTCCCCGGCCCGAATTGCATGGTGAACACGCCGATGTGGTCGCCGGAGGTGACCCGGCTGAGCGCGTCGGCCATGTGCAGCCCGACCCGCTCCTGGCGCACCATGACCGTCCGGATATCGGCCATTGCCGCCGCCTCGATGAGGTTGTTGACGGGGTAGCCAATGAGGACATCGACACCCTCCCGTTTCAGAATCTCCGCCACCACCGCCGCAACCGTCATGTCCATAGCGTCCCTCCTCTGCCACCGATGACGAGTGTCCGACGAGCGTTGGTGACGATCCTTTCGAGATCTCTGATGCGCTTGTCAGCCTATCGAAAATTCGCGGTTCTCGCTGGGACTGCTGACGTGGGAAAACCGGATAGGATTGTGGGCGTGGGTGTCAGCATCGTCATCTGGAGGACAAGGCGTGCGCATCGCCATCGGGGAGTTCTCTCACGAGACCAATACGTTCCGGCCGGGACTGACCGGCGTATCCGCCTTTCAGGCCAAGCAGTGGGAGAGCGGCGAGGATGTGCTGACCGCCCATCGCGGCGTTCGCGACAGCCTGGGCGGAATGATCGCCGCCGCGGCGCGCCTGGGGATCGACCTCGTGCCGACCATCGCCACTACCGCCGAACCGTCGGCGACGATCGCGCGGGCGGCGTACGAGGAGATCCGCGACCGACTCTTTGCCGGAATTCGGGCCGCGGGTGACCTCGACGCCATCTGCCTGTCGCTCCATGGCGCCGGGACGGCGGAGGGGATTGACGATCTGGAAGGGACGTTGCTGGGCGAACTCCGCGCCATTGTCGGAAACGACATTCCGATCGTGGTGACCCTCGATCTGCATGGCAATCTCACCCCGGCGATGGTCGAGCACGCGGACGTGCTGCTCAATTGTCACGAATATCCGCACATCGACATGTACGAGCGAGGGGTCGAGGCGATCGAGATTGCCGTGGCGATGGTCCGCGGTGCGTTGCACCCAATAATGCATCTCGAACTGTTGCCGATGCTGCTGCCCCCGGCGACCACCATGGGCGGTCCGGCGCAGACGATCAACCGCGCCTGCTTCGCGCAGGAAGACCGTCCAGGGATCATCGATTGCGCGCTGGCGCATGGGTTTCCCCACACCGATGTGCCAATGGCGCGCACGTCGGTGGTGGCCACCGCCGACGGTGACCCGGCGCTCGCCCGGGAAGCGGCGCGTGCGGTGGCGCGACAGGTCTGGGAGATGCGGGAAGAGTTCCGCGATCAATTGCCCGGCGCCGCGGAGGCGGTGCGCCTGGCGCTGGCCTCTCCGGCGCGGCCGGTGGTGATCGCGGAGGTTTCCGACAATCCGGGCGGCGGCGCGCCGGGTGACGGCACCCACCTGCTGCGCGCCCTGATCGAGGCGAACGCTCCCGATACCTGCTTCGGGTTCATTGCGGATCCAGAGGTGGCGCGGCAGGCGCACGAGGCGGGCGTCGGTTCAGTGATCCAGGTCCGCCTCGGTGGCAAGACGGACGACATGCACGGCGAGCCGATCGCGGCGGACGCCTACGTGAAGTGCCTGACCGATGGCCTCTTCCGGTTGACGACGCCGATGGGCGCGGGCGGACTGGTCGATCTCGGCCTGATGGCGCGGCTGGTGATTGGGAACGTCGATGTCCTGGTGGCGTCCGTCCGCTCGCAGACTTTCGACGACGAGGTCTTCCGGCTGCACGGCATCGATGTCACCCGCTGTAAGTTGGTCGCGCTGAAATCGACGCAGCATTTCCGGGCCGGGTTCGCGCCGCTGGCGGGCGAGATCATCCGCGCCGATCCCCCCGGCGCCACCACCAGCAATCTCGCCCAGCAGCCGTACCGCCGTCTCTCCCGTTCACTCTGGCCGCTGGACGATACGGTCACCTGGGAGTAGCGACGCGCTGCCTCTCATTGGCCCCCGCTCCCGTGAGGCGGGAGCGGGGCCTTGCCAGTTATTAGCGTGCGACGACCATCAACTGCACCAACCATCGCTGCGGGCGTAGGCATTACAGGCGACATTGTCCGGCGCGTTGCCGGTCACCACGTTCTTCGGGATCGTTACCGAGGAGATCACTCGGTTGATCGTGTTGTCCTCGAGGTAAACCCCACCGCCTTCGCCACTGTCACGAGCCGTGTTGCCGCTGACTTTGGCGTTGGCATCGAGAAGGAGCCGGCCGCCGTCGAGGTAAATCCCGCCACCGTACCCCTCTTGTCCCGCGGCATCGCCGGCCGCGTTGCCGCTCAGGGTGCTGCCGTAGACATACACGGCGCCTTGCTCGTTGAAGATGCCGCCGCCCTCGTAGTTGGCCTGGTTGTTTTGCAGCGAAGTTCCGGATTTGAGGGTAACGGTCCCAAAGTAGTTGTAGATGCCTCCGCCATAGCCGGTAGCGTCGTTATCGGGATCGCCAAAGAGGCCGCCGAGATTTCCTGAGAAGACGGTGCCTTCCGTGAGCACGGTCCCCTCGTCGTTGTAGAGGCCGCCTGCGCCGATGGTGCCTGGGTTCCTCTCGTCGTAGATGTTGTCCGTGGTGTTGCCGCTCACCTGACCCCGAATCATGTGGAGCGTGCCCTCGTTGTAGATTCCGCTGCCGAGCACGCCCTGGTTGTTCCCGATCTGGCAATCGGCGATGGTGAGATCACCCTGGTTGAAGATCCCGGCGCCCTGCTCGGCGAATCCACCGACTAATTGCAGGTTTTGCAGCGATACCCGCGCCGACGAGCGGATGCCGAAGAGTTGGATCCCCAATTGGGAGTTCTGCGCCTGCGCCGTGATCGTGGTGGTATAGGGTGGCGCGGCGCCGATGATGGTGATGCTCTTGCCGATCAGGACCGTGTCGATCAGCGTCCAGCTGCCGGCGCAGAGTTGCAGCGTGCCGTACTCCGGTGTGCCATCGATCGCCGCCTGCAGATCTTCGGTGTCCGGGGCGCAGGCCGCTTCACCCAATTCGCACAGGTTCCCCGCGCGCTGGGCGACGCACTTGCCGCTACAGCAGATCTGTCCCCTGGCGCAGACGTTGCCGCACTTGCCGCAATCGGCAGTATCGATCTTGAGATCGGCACAGCCGTGGCCGCAGCAGGTTCTTCCCGATGGGCAAGGCGCGGCCGATTTCCCGTTCGGCAGCATCGTGCTGCAGCAAACAGTCGTTCCGGCAAGTTGGGAGGAGGAAAGGTTCGTGCCGCGGAGGTTGGCCCCGCACAACGAGGCTCCACTGAGATCAGCGCCGCCAAGATTCGCGCCTTTCAGCGAGGCATCGGTCAGTCTCGCGCCGCTGAGGCAAGTGTCGCGCAGATTGGCGCCGGAGATATTCGCCGCGATCAGGCGAGCGCCGCGAAGGTTCGCCTCCGACAGGTTCGTGCCGTTGAGCGGCACGCCAACAAGTCCCGCTTCGGCGTAGTCACATCCACTCAGGTTGCGGCCCGCTTTCGCCTGGTTGAGATTGCAGACGCGAGTACCGGCGGCCGCGCAAACCGCGCTCGCCCTGGACCCGGCGCTGTGGACGCGATGCTGCTGGTGCTGCTTACCGCTGGTATCCGTCGCGCGCTCGGAGGGCTTCCGTTTGCGCGGCTTGGCGGTCACCTCGACCAGACCGAGCCCGGTGATTCCCGCCAGCAGGCTGAGCACACCGCGCCGGCTCGCGCCAGCGCCCAGAGCGCGGGTCACCGCATCGAACCGAGCGTCATCCACGAATCGGACCTCCACCACGAAGCGCCGGGCAGCGGGCGTACCCGGCAAGGGGCTTCAACATCCAGCAGGAGCCAGCAGATCGGGCGACAGAGCTCGGAGACGATCCGAATGCCCGCCAGAAGGCGTGCTATCTGAGTTGCACTCATCATGTTACGACAACTCGGGTCCCTGTCAACCTTTCCCGCGTGCCTGCTATTCCTGCTGGATCCGAGTTCACTACTGATGGCGACAGGGAATTCGCGTCCGAGCGGTACCAATGCAGTGCGGCAGGAATGTCATTGTGAAGATATTGGCGGAAGTCGTCGGCCGAACAGGCCATCTTCAGTTTCAGACGACCGACGAGCCGAACCCTTCCATCTGGAAGTGAGTCCGGTGCGAGCTTCACCTTCGGGACCTGTCAGCGTACGCAGGCGCGTGTCACTCCGGCGCAAGATTTCGCGCGCCGCAACCGTTTCCCGCTCACGGCCGACAAGCGGCGTGAGCGGGTGGGGAAGGGTATGTGCCTGGTCGCGGGCCTGACCCGAGGTCACCGGCTCGGGGTCCTTGCCGAACGATTGATTGCACCCTTCATTGTAAGGAACGTTTCATTGCTTACGAGACATGGACCTCGCACGCAGTGGCGATGGCCAGTGGCACGCGACGCCCAGGATCAAGCCGAATTCCTGACAGGTTGGATAGCGGGGTCTATTCGCTCAGCGGGTCGCGACCGACGCGGTCTTCGGTTTCGGCCACTCGACGCACTTGAGGCACATCTTCCAGGAATTGCATGTGCCGTCGCAGCAGACGTAGATGCAATTCGGTGGAATCGAGGTGGTCGCCGCGGCGGCGGCATGAGCAGCGCGCGGGGTCAATCCCAGCGCGGCGACTGCCGCCACGCCGAGACCGGCACGCAATCCACGGCGGATGAGTGCCCGGCGGGGCAGTGTGCCGCGCATGGCCGATCGCATTAACTCGGCCTCGGTGGTTATGGCCTGGCGTGTCATGTCGTGCTCCTTCCTTTCCTTGGATGCTGACGATGGCCCGGATCGGCCATCGTTGGCACCGATCCGTCTGAGCGATTCCCGCTCTGTGGTTTCACGGTAACGGCGATCGCCGGCCAGGACTGCCAATGAGGAGACCGGGCGGGTGTCAAAAGCCGGACAGGAACCATGAAATGACATTTGGATGAATGCGGGATCAGGGCAAGGGTCGTGCCGCCGTGATCATTCGATAGGAGGGTGCGTGCGCAACATTGGGCATTTGGCGCAAACCTTGGACTCGGGGAACGCCTGCGTCGCCTGTGCTCCTGACCGCGGCGCCGAACCTCGAGCGTGCGTTGCCTACCTGCTTGGATCCTGTGCGGGCGTATGGTCCTAGCTGGCGGTCTTCGTCCAGCATCGCGTCCAGTAGAAGGGATCTTTCAGCGGCGCCGCCGCGGCGTCAAGCGTCTTCGCGTCGAGGAGATCCGAGGCCAGGACATGTTCTCGCACTTTTGCGAAGAAGAGTTTGTAGCACAGCGCCGCGGTCCCGGCCGCGAATGTTCTGGACATCGGTCTTGGCCAGGGCTCGTTCCGGGCCGGGACCGCCAATCTGGGTGGGCAAGCGGCGGCCGATGTACCAATCGACGCCATGCTGAATACCCCCATGCCAGCAATCCATTCCACGCCGCCGCCCGGTTCGGGGCACCGCCACCCGGGGCCTGTCCCGATCGCGTCGAGATGCCCGCGCGTCCAGGGATCGAGAGTTTTCGACATCAGATCGAGCCGCTGGTACTCGACCGCCGAGGTGTTGTCGAAGATGTACGGTCACCTGGTCATTCTCACTCCGGGGCCGCGTCACCGCGCAATGTCGCTGCCGGGGCCGTGAGGCGTATCGCGGGCCGGCATCAGCTCACCCTGGAACGAGCCGTTTCAACAACCTGCAGTACTCACGCGGTGAGAATCAGCTCAGTGTGGAACCGGGGACGATTCGCTGGGCTCCAGGTTGGCTCGTGGGCGTCCTGGAGTTGCGGCGATCTGGGGAGTGTGGATCTGGATGGCGATGCCTTGCAGGAAGGCGCGCCGATCGCGCGGCGAACTGACCCGGATGCGGTCCCAGAGCGTGACCTCATTCTGCGGATAGAGGGGTGAACTCGGCGTCTGAGTTCTACGCCATGGCGCGGGAACAGCCAACGAGGACAACTTGGGCTGCTCTGGTGAGGAATCGGCCGTAGGTTTGCTACGCGCGACGCTAACGGTGAGGGGCGTACGCGGCCGCGACTCGGTGATTTTGGAACAGGGGCCTGGACCTGCCGCGTCCCAACATCTCGCCTGCACATGCTGCGACGTTGGCGCGGCTGGGCTGCTGGAGACGTAACGATCACTCCCCGCGCCCGATCCCAGGAGGATGGTGAGCGAGAGGATCGCTCCCGCGAGCAGCAACGATGAGACGCAACGCATCGAGTGGCTCCCGGAAAGACCTGCAGGATGTCCAGGCAGGACTGTCGGCGAAAAGATGGGGCGTGGAGATGCAGGGGATATCGGTCAGGCCGCGCCGGCTGCCAGCCGGCGCGCCGAGAGGCTATGGAGGTGGCGTCGCGGTGCTTGCCGGGATTATGACTAAGCGATAGAGGGTGAGGGGCTGATCATCCGCATTGCGGAGGATGACCTCTGTGTCAGCGCTGATCGGTGGCATCTGTTGTCCGATGCCGAAGGTTCGTTCGCTGCCGGACTTCCACCGGAACGGCAGGTGATCGCCTGCCAATTTGACGCCGAGACGTCCTGCGCCGATCCCGATCCAATCCCACCCATTGGCGATCTGAGGCGGTAGAGAGGCCCCTGGCTGGAGAGTCAAGCGTTCGACAGTGACACGGGATGCTTCTGGCGGAAATGTGGCGCTTGTGCTGATCGGTGTATTCGTGCAACCGCGGGTCGGATCGGAGAAGGCGTACCCAATTGTTTCGGGCTCCGTCGCGGCATCGTTCAATTCGAGTTGGTACACCTGTGCTGGTGACGTGCCGGTATTGGTGATTGTCGAGCCGTGCGTAGTCACTCCCACGTATTGATCTCCAACCGACAGGTTCTGGGCGCCACCTGAGAGTTGAATCTCGACCGATCCTTCCTCCACCGCGAAGAGGAACGTTCCGTGGTAGCCGGGTTCCTGATACGAAACTCCCGGCTCGAGTTGGACGATCATCAACGTGATGGAACCATGCCCCGGGGTCAACGGAACATCGTGTTGATCGAGCAACAACTGGGTGGTCACGCCTGTCACGGCGGTTGGAGAACCACTTATTGCCGGAATTGCCACGAGAGCATCGAGAAAGCGATGACGAAGCGGTCCACCAGCGAACAAGCTGCCAATGACGACGAATACGACAAGCGCGGCCGTGGCGAGGATGCTTCCGGCAGTGCGCATTGACCAGTCCCTGGGCGTCTGCGGGACGAGAACGGACGCACTGGGGAGGCGGCCATCTGGCGAACGCACGATCCTGCCCGGTGCGATCGATTTCGCGGTAAGCATCATGCCTTCCGGCGGTGAACCAGCCGCAATCCGCGCGAGTACGTCTTCCCAGTTACGCTCTGCCGTGGGGCGCGAGTCGAAGTCGTTCACGGCCTGGTGCATCCGGCGCACCAGTGCGATGTCTGCCGGATCGAGGGCCACCGGGTCCGCGGCCGCGCCGGTGACGACCGCGTTCCAGAAGTGGTTGAGGTCGCGCTCGTAGGCGAGTTCGTCAGGCATCGTCGTTCCGTTTCCGATCGGACTGTGACCTGTACCATGCGCGCAACTGAGCGACGCCACGCGACTGTGCCTGCCGCACTGCCTCGCCCCTGATCCCGAGAACATCGGCGATCTCGCGATCGGCCAGCCCCGCGAGTCGCAACTCGACGACCTCGCGTGATCTCGCGGGAAGCTGCCGTATCGCGGTCAGCAGCAGATCACGCTCGGATGCCCTGAGGGCTTCGTCTTCGAGTGACGATCGGCCATCGGGAACGCGATCCAGTTCATCGGTCCAGTGATGCTCGGGGTGACGGAGGCGAGAGCGGCGCCGGCTGGCGACTTCATGATGCGCGATGGTGAAGAGCCAGGAGCGAAAGGTGCCCGCCTCCCCTCGCTCGCGAAAGCGAGGCAGGGCCGCATATGCGTTGACGAAGATGTCGCTTGCGGCATCCTCTGCCTCGGCCGCTTCGAGGCGCAGCAAGCAGTAGCGAAGGACTGAATTCCAGTAGCGGCGAAAGAGCGGCTCGAAGGCGTGGGGATCACGCTGGGCGGCGGCGACCAGGACGGCATCGTCACCAGATGGCTCGCGCGACGATGATGTTGTGGTCGATGTCCGAGAGTGCAGGAGCGGCATATCGGTTCCCGCCAGCGATCTGTATCCCGATTCGACTGGGTAAACGTCGAGACGCAAAGAAATGTGACAGGTCCGTCCGTGAATTGAAGAATTGCCGTTGCTTCAGCCGTGTTCTCTGCGCTTGCAGGCACCGATGCCGTGAGAGCTCTTCCCCTCAGTGACCGAGGAGCGGATTGCAGCGTCGCAATTCCGGCTGTCCCCCGCGCGGGGGAAACCATTCCCAACCGGCCCTCCATCGCTCCATGATCTGCCCGTTGGCGATACGAACGAGGTGCATGGTTTGTCCTTCCAGATGCGTTCCGGTGGGTGGGTGCGATGACCACCTCGATTCGTGGGTGGCGACGAAATCCCCTTCGGCGACGATGGCATCGAGCGTGACAGTGAGGTCCGGAAACGCGATCTTGTAGTCCGTCCGTGACATGGGCAAGCCCACGGGGCCCGGCATTTGCCGTGCCCATCCGTCGCGACCGACGAACCCGGGGTCATAGAGTTCAGAAACGATGGTCTGATTGCCGTCGATCAGCCCCTCGTCGAGGAGACGGCCAACCAGGGCCTTGTTCCCCTCTACAACCTGGGAATCGTTTTCCAGAGCGGACGCCGTGCCCGGCGATGCCATGTGGGGGCAAAACAGATGGCGCCCAGTCCCGTGAGCGTCCGCTGCCAAACAGCGCCATCGAGAAGCCGCGCCCTTCCGGCAGCAATGTCCGACGAGGCGAGCGCGGGATCTGGGGATCGTGGCGACACGAGACGCGGACTTTGATGCCGACAGCCACGGTGCTCCTCGGCAGCACATTCGGCGCAGGATGCAGCGGTACGCGATTTCCGACGCGTGCGCGGGCGAATCAATCGCCCGCGATAGTCAAAGATTCTTCCGTCAGGCAGTCTGATACACCCCTTTTCCGGGTACCCCCTGCTCCTGCAGCCAGGGAATCACCGAATGCAGGTCTGACAGGGTGATTTCGGGCGGCGGGTTGAACAGCAGGGATCGCGTGTGTTCGTTTGGCACCGCAACGGCTCGGGTGCCGGCGGCGACGGCGGCGGCGATCCCGTTCGGCGCGTCTTCGAGGACGATGCAAGCCTCCGGCGGAAGTCCCAGGCGAGATGCGGCAAGCAGATACGACTCCGGATGCGGCTTGCCCTGGCTGACCTGCTCGCCGGTGACTTCCACGGCGAACCGACCTGTGAATTTCGTCTCCGCCAGCACCGCATCGACGTAGCTGCGGCGCCCTGAGGTTGCCAGCCCGAGACGAAGCCCGGCGCTGTCGGCGAAATCGAGCAATGACGCGGCGCCGGGGTAGGCGAGGAGGCGTCCGCGGATCGTCTCCACGCGCAACGCTTCCAGCGCCTCATTCAGTGCTGCGGCCGAGGCGGTGATGTCACAGAGACCGGCGAGGACCGCCAGGATCTCGGTCATCCGCCGGCCCATCAGCTGTGCAATCAGGTCAGGATCATTCCAGTCGATACAGCAGTCGTACTGTCCCAGTAGCTGCTTCAGCGCGATGCCGGTCAGCGGTTCGCTGTCGACGAGCAATCCATCCATATCGAAGATGAGCGCGCGGATGGGCCGAGTTGACGGCAGCGGCATGTTCACGCCAGATCCTCCCCGAAATAGTGCCGTCGGGCGGCTTCATCGGCCACCAGCCCATCGGGACCACGCCGTTCGATCCAGGCAAAGCCGCCGAGGGTGGGATCGGCCTGCTTGGCTTTCTCGTGTCCTTCCAATTGGCGTGCGGCTTCGGGGGTGTTCTCGAAAAACGGATCGTGCCAGCGATCGAACGCCTGAATGACGGCGAAGGCACGCTCGCGATCCGCCGCGAACGCTGCCGTCGCGTCATCCCAATCCGGTGCAAAGCGCAGCCAATCGCGCAGGCGGCGAATGTCGTGGAAGATCAGCGAGGTGCCATGCCCCTGGCAGGGGTCGGGAGAACCGGCGGCATCGCCGATCAGCACCACGCCGTTGCCGGCGATCCTGGTGCCCCAGGTATCACTGCTCGAGAAATAGCCGATGGGGCCGGCCTGCTCCGCCCCGGTGAGTGCGCCAGGCGGCATCCGCTCGCCGGCATAGGTCAGGATGCTGGCAAAGTCGCGATCGACGCCGGTCTCCCGCAAGCGATGCGCCTGCATGATCACGTAGAGCCGGGTCAGGTCCCGCCCCGCGGAGAACCAGTTCACTGCTTCCCCGGCATCCCAGCAATAGTTGTCGTTTGTGCCGTCGAACGTCGCGCCAGTCAGCGCCACCCCGCCCATGCGATGGTGCTCAGGATCAGCCAGACTTTCGCCGCCAGTCCAGCGGCGGGCCATGGAATGTTTGCCATCGGCGCCGATCACCAGCCGCGCGGTCGCTTCGAACATCTCGCCATCGCGTTCGATGGTGAGGCAGGATTGACCGTTGCGCGAGAAGGCAACCGCTTTTGCGGGACGCAGCGTGATCGCACCCTGGCTGGCTGCCCAGGTGAACGCCGCCTCCTGCAATTGCGGGTGAAAGAAACTGATGAGGGGGACGCCATCGACCGGATCGACGGTCCAGTCGGTCTCGGCAGGCTGGCCGTTCTCGTAGCGGACGACCCCCATCAGATCGAGCCCGACCTGGTCCAGGAGATCGCCGAGTCCCGCGGTGCGCGCCTCGGCCACGCCCCAGGGCCAGGTGCCCTCCCCGCGGATGCGGTCACGAAAACGCGCCTCCTTTTCGATGACCAGCACGCCGAGACCCTCGCGGGCCAGCACACCCGCCATGCAGGCGCCAGCGATGCCTCCCCCGACGACGATCACATCCAGATTCGGCAGATCATTCACCGATGACCTCCTCACAACGAACGGGAATTGCTCGGACGAGAACGTTGCCGCGGTCATGGCCTTGGGTTCCGATCATGTGGGGACAGCGCGATGATGTCGTCAGTAGAAACTACGGAATTCGCTCCGTGGCGGAACCGGGATTCGCGAGCGGCAGTTCGGTCTTTGTGTTAGACGAGGCGGAGGCGCATCGCGATAGCGGCGGCATCGCGGCGGTTGGTCGCGCCCAACTTCTCGGTGACACGTGCGACATGGGTCTCGACCGTACGCGGGCTGAGGTAGAGCAACGCCGCGATCTCGGCGTTGGTGCGGCGAAGGCAGAGCATGGACAGCACTTCTCGTTCCCGCGACGTCAACCGCGGGACAACCGCATTGGCTGAAGGCGGCACGACGGCCCCGGGAGTCCTGGCAGAGCTGCCATCGACGAGTTCCAGGGCGTCGTTCAGCGCGACATCAAAATCAGTGCGCTCACCCTCAAGGAATACGGCGTCAAACGCGGCGTCGCCAAGTGCGTCCCGGACCTCGGCGGTGATTCGATCGACGTGGAATTGGTGAGCGATGCGCGGCCAACCGGTGCTTCCCTGATGAGCCGAGACGGCGCCAAGTAACCGCGCGGCGCGTTCCGGTTGGCCCAAATCGAACGCGATCCCGGCCAATCCCGCCACGGCCCCGAGGACCTTGTGTTCGTCGCCGATGGCTCGTGCGATGGGAACACTTCCCGCGAACAAATGCGCGGCGAGACGCAGATCCGATTGCGACCGCGCCACATGGCCGCGTTGCCCGAGCGCCTCGGCGATGCCCCATGCGTAGCGATGGGCCCGATGCGCGGCGAGACCTTCGTCGAGTAGTTTTGCGGCGCGATCGACCTCGCCGCAGCTATGAAGTTTGTCGCCAAGATCGCAGAGCACTCCAGCGAGCCATCCTTCGTGCCCAGCCTCTCGAAATACCTCGACGGCGCGCGCGGTGGCTTCCACCGCGCGGGACACGTCGATATGGTGCCAGGCGTTGCCGAGTTGGTAGCAGGCACGACCGATGGCCACCAGATCGCCACTCGCCTGTGCTGACGTCAATCCTGCTTCGGCATAGGCAAGAGCCGCCGCGAAGTCTCCCAGTGACCGGGTAGAAAAAACGGCAAGGTGATATGCCGACGAGCGGAGCAACGGCGGTGCATCCGGCGCGGCGTCCAGCGCGGTTTCCACCCAACGACGAACTTCCGCGCGGTACGGTCGGGATGACCAGTACTCGTCCGTGGCTGCCAGGAATTCCAGCGCTTTCAATGGCTGGCCCGACTGTAACCACCAGCCGACCGCGGATCGAATGTTGTCGATTTCGGCGTCGAGGAGGCGCAGCCAGGGCAGCGCATCCGGGCCGAACAATACCCGCTGAGCCCGCAAGCCCAGATCGAGATAGTAATCGGCATGTGCCGTGCGGATCTCCTGATCTTCGCCGTGTCGTGAGACCCGATCGAGACCAAACTCGCGAATTGTTTCGAGGAGGGTGAACCGGGTGTTCTCCACGTCACTTCCGGTCTGCCGCACCACGAGACTCTGGTTGACAAGAGTTTCCAGGTGATCGAGCGTCACTGGGAGCGTCAGATCAGAGACCGCGGCGGCCGCTTCCACACTCCAGCCCCCGATGAAGACCGACAACTGCCGGAACAGCGATTGGCTGTCGGATGGGAGCAGGTGGTAACTCCAGCCGATGGCATCCTGGATCGTCTGATGCCGCGCGTACCTGTCACGGTGAGCATCGCCGAGGATTGGCAGGTGTTCTCGCAACAGGATCAGGAGTTCCGCCGGGGTGAGCACGGCAGTTCGCGCTGCCGCGAGTTCGATGGCCAGTGGCAGACCATCGAGTCGCCGGCAAATCTCGGCCACGGGTTCCACGTTTGTGGCCGTCAGGGCAAACTCCGGATCGATTGCCCTCGCCCGCTGAACGAAGAGGCGAACGGCATCGGCCGCCCGGATCTGCTCCAGGTCTTTCGTGGTTCGCAGTGGCAAGGCCAGGGGCATGATGCGGAGGATCTGTTCTCCATGCAGGTGCATGGGGATACGACTGGTAGCGAGTGCTTGCACGGCGGGGCAGCGGGCGAGAATCGCGGCGACTGGCGCCGCGATGGCATTGCGCAGATGCTCGCAGTTGTCGAGGATCAGCAGACGCTGCGAGTGCCGCAGCGCGGTGACGATTGTTTCGATTTCATTGCCGGGCGCTCCATTGGCCAGGTCGCAAGCGGCGAGCAACGACGTCAGAACGAGCGATTCGTCCCGGACCGGCGCGAAATCGAGATACGTAACGCCGTGCGCGAACTGTGCCGCGACATCACCGGCGATCGAGTGGGCGAGTCTGGTCTTGCCAACCCCGCCGGGGCCCGTCAGCGTAAGCAGCGGCACGGCCTCATCAAGCAGGAAGGCCCGTGCCGCGGCCAGCTCCTCGTCCCGTCCGACAAGTGATGTCCGAGGAACCGGTACGAATCCGACCGGGAGTGCACCATCTGTGGCCACGATATTCGACATCCATGTCGCCGGGCGCATTGTTGAAACGTAAAGTGTCACCGATCTTGGTTGTTGGAGCCACTCCAGGATGGCAGGATTACTGGGGCGGTACTCAGCCCACATGCGGTCTAGCGCTCCCCCCAAATGGCCAAAGTGGGTCCGTCGTCTGTCATGTCAAATGCGACTCAGCGTCGTGATTGACGCCATCTGAATGGTGAAGACAGTGGCTGGTCGTGTCCCTGACGGCCGATAGCGACGTGCAGACGGTGTGTCGTTCAAACGAGCGCCCTCGCTGTCGTCCCGACGCAAGAGGGACCGCGACCCATGGGCTAGCGGTCATGGCCGCCACAACGATGACATGCCGCACCGTGCGGTCGATTCATGCGCACGCGAATGCCCGGTTCCTTGCCAGTTCGAGCACATCCCCGAAGGTAGCGACAGTTGTCGGGGTGGTGGGCATGAGAAAGACCTGTACATGACCGATCCCTTCCGCCGCCAGCGCCTGCAATGCAGCAGCGATGTCCTCCGGAGAACCCGTGATTGGATCAGACCCGGGCACCTGCTGGCCAGGTTCGGCGACCTGAATCGTGAGCGACCGCGCCAGACTTGCCGGATCGCGTCCGACCTCGCGGCATGCGACATCGACCCGGTCCCGCATTGGTCCGACAACCTCTGGCTGGTTACGATCGTAGGCGACCCAGCCGTTCCAGATATCGGCGTGCTCGGCGACGAGGCGCAACATCCGCGGCCGATTCGCGAGGGATCCGATCATGATCGGGGGTCCGGACGGGCGGGGGCCGCGGGGACGCATTTCGAAGCCCTCCACACGGTAGTAGTCGCCTACGAAGTCCAACGCGCCTTCTTGCAGCAGGCGACGAATGATGATCAGCGCTTCCGTGAAACGAGATACGCGATGGTCCGTGGGATACCCCATCGCCCGGTGTTCGAATAGGGAATCGCCCGCGCCGAGACCGAGAATGAGCCGCCCTCCGCTTACCTCGTCGAGCGTATCGGCCATCTTGGCGAACAACGCGGGATTGCGAAATCCGGTACAGGCGACGAGGATGCCCAGTTCGACCCGGCTCGTCGCCACGGCGAGCGCGGAGAGGAGGGTCCAGCCTTCCCACAAGCCGGATGGAACATCCGCGACTTCCGGCGGCACGGGCCGTTCGATCCCTTCGTAGAAGTCGTTTTCGATGGTCCAGGTGTGGTCGGCGACCCAGAGCGAGTCGAAGCCGACGGCTTCGGCCTGACGCGCGAGCGCGACCAGATCAACCCAGCGGGGCGTCACCCCGGCGATCCCACCTTCCCAATGAGGCAGATGCAGTCCGACCTTGAGCTTCTGATGTGGTGACGTCATGGCCAAGCCTTTCGCTGCGGATGCCACGTGACGGACAAACCGCCGATCAGGGATTTGTTGGCGCCGGACTCATCGGACTAACAGACATGCGGTTGCGGCAGGTCTGCCGCCGAGACTGGCGCCTCCGTGGGATCGAGGCGGAGAATGGCGCCTTGACCGGCGTTGGAGCCAAGCGCGGGACCACCGACGTAGATCATCCCGTCGGGACCAAAGCCGAGATGGACCGGGTAATCCAGGTCGCTGACGACCACTTCCATCGTGTCGGGACCGGTCTGATGGACCACCGCGCCGCTGTGCGGGTGATAGAAGGGATCCGTATCGCTATTGCCGGTCGAAAGTTCGCTGGCGTAGAGCGTGCCATCCGGCCCGAGTGCGATATCGGTGACAGCGGTCAGTCCCGTCCAGACATCGCGGACGGCGCCGTCGGTCGCGACCTCGATCACCTTGGCCGCTCCATCCGGAAATGGCACCTCGCTCAGCAGTCCGATGTACATGCTCCCGTCCGGGGCGATCGCCAGGCCGGTCGGCACGCCGACATCGACCAGTGCGGCCGGGGAGAGGTCGACGATGCGGGTGATCGTGCCCTGCGGCGTCACGGTCAGCAGTTGCTCGTGGTTGGATTCGGTAATCCACAGCTTGCCCTCGCTCGCGACCATGGCGTAGGGCTGACCGTCAGGGGAGATATCGTGAGTCGGCTCGGCGACGGGGTTGGCGCGGAACCACGCCGAAAGGTCGGCAACCAGGTGAGCGGCGCCATCCTGAATGCGGTAGACCCCGTTCGGTTCCTCAGGGTGAAGCGCGGCCTCACCGCCCCCATCGACCAGGGCATAGAGGGTGCCGTCCAAGACGGCGACGTCGATGACGCCATCGGCCCAGTTGAGGGGGAGGAAGTTGTAGGACGGAAGTCCGATCGCCACATCGACGGGACAGCCACTCATGATCTTGACCACGGCGCCACTCTGGTCGGCGACAAGGACGTCCGCTGAGTCGGCGACGAGATCGGGGGTGGCGTTCGGGTCTGGCGTGCCAGAGGCTGATTCCCGAGTCGGATCGGTGGCGAGCCCGCCGTTCCCGGCGAGCGCGACGATCATCCGGCCTTCGTCGTCCCAGGTGAAGCCGCGGGGATTGATCAGACCAGTGGCCACTGCTGTCGGTCCGAGTGATGGTGAGGTAGCCGCGGGGGACACGTCCTCCTGGGCGAAGACTGGTGGTGATGCCAGTCCCGACACCGAGATCGCGACGAGCATCAGCAAAGAACCAATTGACGAAAAACGTGACATGGATCGACCCTCCTGGTGGTGCTGTGAGGAACGCGAGGTATCGATTCGGAGAGGATCAGGATCGGAAGTTGTGCGAACGGGAAACGAATTCATCCCAACATGGTTGATGAGGCGGGGCAACGAACGAGCGAGCGCGTTGCTCACCCGATCCGCGCGCGCGTTCTTGTGAAAGACACTCGATGTACCGGAATCGCCTTCACGGCATTGACGACACGATGCGTAAACTGGTGAAGCGGAGGCGCTCGCCACCGGTTGGCAGATTCACTTCGTGGATATCTCGTTGCGTGCTCGAGGGCATCATGGATCCGTTGCTCCCGCATCCCCTCGTCGATGAAATCGCGACGACGCGCTTCGGCCGCGGCGATCACGGGCGAAATCGTCTGCATCATGAACTCCTCGCGCCCTGGTCTTTACGCGGACCGGAATTCCGGTTCACGGTGCCCATCAGCGGCACGCTTTCAGCATGCACCGAGATTCACGTCCTGCCATCCGGAAAAACGACGGAGAAAACGACGGATTTGCAGAAGTTCCGGGTTATCGATCGGTGGCGGCTGACGCTAGGGGCGCGTTGACTGGATCAATCCGCCTAGCACGGCCACGGCGGCGGCATCACGGCGATTGGCGACGCCGAGCTTTGCCAGCACGTTCGCGACGTGATCGCCAGCGGTGCGAGGACTGATGAACAACCGCTCGGCGATCTCCGCGTTGGTCAATCGCTGGCAAAGGAGACCGAGGACCTCCCGCTCCCGACGCGTCAGATCGAAGGCGGGCTGCGCCGGGGCTCGAGGTTCGACATCAGCAGCGGGCGAGACTGGTTCGAAGTATGTCGTCCGCGCATCGATTTCATGTTGCAAGCAGGTGATTTCACGTGACAACGCATCAAGATTGAGCTGTCGACCTGCTGCCCATGCTGCCGCAAATGTTTTCTCGCCCAACTGGGCCCGACCTATGACAAGGGTCTGGGTGTACTCCGCTTCGATAAATTCCAAACGCGTCTGGCTCACGGTTTCTCTTAAGTTCTCCGCCGCCCCGAACAGCCGCACTGCTTGCTCGGCCCGACCTTCATCGGCGGCGAGTAACCCCAAACGAGTTACGGCGTCGCTTCCGAGAGCGAAGTCGCCGTATTCCACGGCGACTCTAAAGGCACGATCGCTGTCTATTAGGGCGGTCATGCGATCACCGCGGTGCCGGGCCACATCGCCGCGAACAATGAGGGCGAGTAACAGGCTCCACGGATGGGGCTGATCGTCCTGGAGCGCCAGCGCCTGGTCCGCAAATTGCGCCGCGCGATCCATCGCGCCAGCCAGCCGCGCAGCCATCGCTTGATTCGCCAACGCGATAGTGGTCATATCGCGATTGCCGAGGGTCTCGAAGCGCGCGGCCGCTTCGGCGAAGATCACCCCAGCGCGACGATGATCGCCTTGAAGGTTGACCAGCACACCAAGCTGTTGGAGGGCGTTCGCGCGGTCGATGGAATCGTCGCCGAGCGCGGCCAGAATTGCCACACTCTCCTCACTACCCGCGAGAGCAGACAGGTCCGGCAAACGACCCGCGAGCGCCGCGATCCAGGTCAAGGCCTGCGCTCGCGTCAGCGGCTTCACCGTACCAGTCCCCGCCAGCGCGCGTCGGTACCATGCAATTCCCTCGGCACAATGACTTCGGGTGAACCAGAAGTCACCGACGGCGACCGCGAGTTGCAGCGCCATCTCGGTGGCGTCGAGGTCGATCAGAAGAGCCAGCGAGCCGCGAATGTTCGGGTGCTCGCGCTCCGCCCAGTCGAGCGCAACACGAGGAGGGCCGGCGAGGGGCCACGTTGCGGCGGCGTTCTGACAGATCCGGAGAAAATACGTAGCATGCCGCGATTGCGCGTCGCGTTGCTCGTGGTGGGCGATGAGTTCGGCCAGGGCGAACTCGCGAATCGTCTCCAGCATAGTGAAGCGTGATTCAGTCCAGGCATCGCTCCTCTGGGGCACGACCAGACTCTGCTCCACCAGGCGTTCGAGGTGGGACAAGGCGGTAAGCGGTGGAACATCGCAAACGTCCGCTGCCGCATCCAGTGTCCAGCCTCCGCTGAAGACCGCCAGCGTGCGGAAAAAGGCTTGCTCCTCCGGAGTGAGCAGATCGTAGCTCCAGGCGATCGTGTCGCGGATCGTCTGATGTCGCGCGGGGGCATCGCCGGGACCGGCGTCGAGGATCTGGAGACGGTGGGTGAGCAGCGCCAGCAGTTCCTGTAGCGAGAGTACAGTGATACGCGCCGCGGCGATTTCGATGGCCAACGGCAGACCATCCAGCCGCTGACAGATTTCCGCAACCACCCCGGCATTTTTTGCGGCGAGGACAAACCGAGGATCGGCACTCCGCGCCCGCTGGGCGAACAGTTCTACGGCGGCCGACGTCTGCACGGCGTCGAGTGCGGTCGTTCCGGCCGCGGGGACGGCGAGCGGAAGAACGGGAAAGACCTGCTCGCCACGGACATGCAACGGTGCCCGGCTCGTCGCCAACACCTGAACGGCCGGGCAGTGGGTGAGGATGTCGGCGACAAGGTTAGCCGCGGAATCTAGGACGTGTTCGCAATTGTCCAGCAATAGTAGGCGTTGCTCGCGATGGAGCGACGTAAGGATGGCCGAGGTTAGGGAACGGTCACTAGGCTCGATGATCCCCAGAACGGTTGCGACGGAAGCAGGAACCAGTGAGGCATCCGAGAGCGGGGAGAAATCGACGAAGATGGCGCCGTGGGTGAAGGCCGATTCCACCTCATGCGCGATGGCGAGTGCGAGACTCGTCTTGCCGACCCCGCCGGTGCCGGTCAGGGTCAAGAGCGGGACAGATTCTCCCAATAAGAAGGTCTTCGCCGCGGCAACTTCGGATTCCCGGCCGATGAGGCGGGTACGAGGGAGGGGAATCGTCGCGAGCTGGTGCCTACCGCTGGGTTCGACCATCCGCGCTCTCCGGCCACGGCGGTGTGACGATGGCGCGTAGTGTGAACGATTTTCGATTGCCGGTCGATCCGAATCGCGCTATCTCGCGAATTTGACGTTGTGATAGTTCAGCCCGGCAGATGGTGCGATCGAGCTCAGGCAACGACCCGGAGCGTTTCGAGCGTTGGATCGGCGGGGCCGCGAATGTGCAGCCCTTCCGCCAGGACCGCGCGCAGGTAATCCACTTTCACCGCCGTGATGATTTCGCCGGGGGTGAAGACCGGGATTCCTGGCGGGTAGGGGACCACCGCCTCTGCCCCCACGGCGCCGACCGTTTCTCGCAAAGGCACTGGCCGGGCCGGCGCGAAGTAAGCCTCGCGCGGGGTCAGTGCTTGCGGACCGGGGGCAACGGCGGCCGTAGCGGAGCGCAGGAGCGATGTCGACGTGAATCGCGGCCGCCGCTCTCCGGCGAGCGCGGCCATCGCCCCGACCAGTCTGTCGATACCGTGACCGGTATCCCCCGGCGTGATCAGGCAGATGACGCCTAGCAGGTCGCTCATCTCCGGTGCGATGGCGAAGCGGTCGCGCAGGGCACGTTCGGCGGCCATCCCGGTCAGACCGATCCCCGCGAGGTCGAGAACGAGCCGGGTGGGATCCACCCGGCGCGGCGGCAACCCGAGTCGGTCCGCATCGAGCAGATCGATCCCCGGGATGGCGCGCAACCGGCGGCGCGCACCTGCGGCGAGTGTTACCACGCGCCCCAGCATCCGCTCGCCATCGATCGCGAGCTGGCGGCGGCAGGCATCGAGCGATGCCAGAATCGGCAGCAGCGGACTCGTTGTCCTGGTCATCGCCACCGCCGAAGCGACGCGGGCGGCATCGATGCGCTCACCCCGGACATGGAGCAGGGCCGCCTGCGATAGCCCGCTGAGCACCTTGTGGGGACTGGTGATTGCCGCGTCGGCGCCGCTGGTCAGGGCGGAAGCCGGCAGCGCGGTGGAGAATCCGAAATGCGGACCCCAGGCCGCATCGACGACGAACGGTACATCCCACTGATGTGCGATCGCGGCGAGCGCTTGCAGCTCGCTCGTGACGCCCCAGTAGGTTGGGCTGACGACGCTGACCAGCCGTGTTTCTGGATTGGCGGCGAGCGCGGCGGCGAGGTCTTCAGGATCGATCCCGATGCCGACGCCCAGCTCTGGATGTAACCTTGGCGGCAGATAGATCGGCCGTGCACCGGTGAGAATGAGCGCCGTAAGGAGCGACTGATGGAGATCGCGCCCGACGATCACCGTGTCGCCCGGACCGACCATCGCCAGCATCAGCGCCTGATTTCCGGCCGAGGAGCCGTTCGTCAGAAAAAACGTGCGGTCAGCGCCCCATGCTCCGGCCGCGAGCCGTTCCGCCGCGGTCAGTGCCGCGGCATGGTCGGCGGGGTTCAGCCAGACGTCGGCCTCGCCGAGATCGTCGCCGAGGAGGTCGCGTAGCGCGGGATCGAATCCGGCGCCGCCCTTGTGGCCGGGTGTGGAGAAGGAGATGGTGCCGGAGCGGCGGTAGGACGCGATCGCGCTGACGATCGGCATCTGCCGCTGATCGAGCGGCACGAACGGACAGCATGGCACGTCATGGCGCGCAAGTGCGCTCACCATAGGGAAGTCTCCTGACTTGGACGAGCGAGAAGGACAGGTCAGGACGCGGCGTTGCCGTTTGGTCCGAGGACGAGAAAGGCTTGCAGGAGGAGCATGACGACGATCGCCAGCCACTTTTCCGCGGGGAACGAGACGCCGTAGCGCATCGTATCGGTCACCATGAGGCCGATCTGCAAGAAGACGATCCACCCCAGGGTGACGATCGACAACTCGGCGATGTGCAGGCTGGCGGCGTAGACGGCGAACAGCACGCCAAACGTGAGCAACCCCGCGAGGAACCAAGCGGGGTGCTGGCGCAACGTCCATTCCTTGGCCAGAATGGCCCCGGTCATGTCCAGTCCGGCGAGTACGACCATCGCCCCGACGCTCAACGCGCCGAATCGCCAGGCCGGGGAGACGCCGAGCGTCTCGATCCATCCTGTCGGATTCATCTCGCCCGCCTCCGGTCAGCGCGCCACGCGAGGCGGGCGACGGCGCCAAAATACCGATTCTGGCGACGCAATATGGCCGGCCTTGCGACCACCTGAACCGCGAGCATCCGAGCCTCCGATCCGGTCTGCTAGCGCCGGATCAAGTTTTTCCGGCGCTCGATCAGCATGAACGGAGACCGCGACGTTCGCATCGGCAAACACTGCCCATTCGCTGGTTACCAGCAGGAGAGTGA
The DNA here is from genome assembly GCA_046328335.1 of Thermomicrobiales bacterium. Classification (GTDB taxonomy): domain Bacteria; phylum Chloroflexota; class Chloroflexia; order Thermomicrobiales; family UBA6265; genus JACCXM01. Next base: position 99,490 of record JAXLWU010000009.1, on the reverse strand, counting down.
CTGATGCGCGATGTGCCCGAGCTAGTGGGACGCGCTGGCGCTAGTGGATCTACGGCCAAACCGTAACAGGATGAGATGGTGCTTGTGTGGGGAAGTGGTGGATCGGTGCGCACTCAAGCCCGGCGCGCCCACCTCTTCGCGATCTTCGGCGCTCGATGTTTCTTTGGTCGCCAGACCCCGGCATGACGCATCACCTGATGATGCACGATTCAACGCGGGTCATGACTCCAGGTACAGACAAAAGGGATGCCCGTCTGGGTCGAGGTGGACGCGGACAGCCTCCTGTGGCTGGAAGGCGGCCATCGTCGCGCCGCACTCCTGCGCCCAGGCGCAGGCAGTTGCCAGGTCATCGACCCGGATCTCCAGATGCATCATCATGATCTGTTCGCCCGGCCGGGAGGGCCAGACTGGCGGGGTGTAGACATCTTCGATGTGGAAGCCCAGCCTGGTTCCACCGGCCGGATTGCGCAGCGTCACCCACCCGGGCTCCTCGGTCTCGATCTCCCACCCCAGCAGGCGCGCGTAGAACCGTGCCAGGGCCGGGGGGTTGGGGGAGTTGAGGGTTGTCATCGTGAACGTCAGACCGCCAGGAACTGTCACTACTGAACCTCCATTCGTTGCTTGAGTGAGGTCGATGTTACCGCCGCCCCCAACATTCGCTCCGTGATGATGCCGGAAGCGCTGGAGAACAGAACCGGCATTGATCTGGCGCTCTTGCTCATCATCCGGCTGGCGCTCCTCGGCATGACATCGCGGGCGCCGGGGACTCCTGAGCGTCGCCGCTCATCCAGGATCTCACGGTTGTGATGAGGTTGCCCAAGGGACGTCTTGCCAGGCGGAGTAGGCGCGAGTGACAGACACTCGCGATCGACCATCGTCGCGTTGCAGGGGTTGAATCGCGCGATCGAGCAAGGGCAAGGACGCTTGCTCCGCGACATGCTGACCCTTGCCGCGAAGAAAATAGGCAGTTTTCACCATAGCGGGAGCGTTGTCCTGCCCTTACACTGACGGTCAGGTCCGTTGCGCCCAAAAGCCGGAGGAGACCGCTCATGGATTCCGAGTCGTTCGATCGCTTTGTCCGCCTGCTGAGCACACCTGGTTCACGTCGCTCGGCGATCGGAGCGTTGCTCGGGATGAGCGGCGCCACCGCCGTGACCAGTGCGCTCGGCAAGGGCCACGGCAAAGGCAAGAACAGGAGTGGACGGGAAACGAACCGCAAGCACGAGCGCGGCAAGCGCCACGCCAAGGGGAAGGGCGGAGACGCTCCACCGCCGGGACCTGGCGATGATGGTGCAGTGAGTGCAGAGGCCACCTGCTCGAGCCCCGGACCGAGCGCCAATCTGAACAACTGCAACTTCTCCGGCCAGGATCTCGACGGTTACAACCTGTCCGGCTCGTCGATGAAGAGCACCAAATTCAACAATGCCAGCCTCTGTGGCGCGAACCTCTCCAGCTCGACACTGACCAACGCCGAATTCAACGGCGCCAACCTGACAAAAGCCAATCTTGGCTCCTCCGCGTGCCGGGGCCTCCAGACCAATGGCGCCACTCGCTTCTGTCGCACCCGTCTCTGCAATGGCTCCATCGACAATAGCGACTGCCCGACCGGGGTCGATCCTTGCTGCCAGGATGCAGAGTGTTCACCGCGCACCTGTCAGTCAGTGACGTGCAATCAGAACATCTCGACCTGCGTCTACACGCGAAACGCGAACGGCGCGCCCGGCACGCAGTGTCCAGCGCCGCGCGAATGCTGCGATGGGGTCTGCTGTGACGATGGCAAGAAGTGCTGCGGTGGCACCTGCATCGCCAAAGACGAATGCTGCATCAACGGCCAGGCGGGCTGTCCGGCCGGGCAGAAATGTTGTGGCAATCAGTGCATTCCGGCGAATTTCTGCTGCACGAACGGCGCTCAGGGTTGCACCAACAATCGCCGGTGTTGCGGTGGCGAGTGCATCATCAATGCGGGTTGTTGCACGAACAACGTTCCTGGGTGTCCCGCCGGACAGCGTTGCAACGGCGGTATCTGTGAGCCGTTTTGCGGACAGGATGCCGATTGTCCTTGCGGGCAGAAGTGCTGTGGCGATCAGTGCATCCCCACGAACTTCTGTTGCACGGACGGAACGCCAGGCTGCACCAACAGCCGTCAGTGCTGCGGTGGCACCTGCATCATCAACGCGGGCTGCTGCACCAACGGCCAGCCAGGCTGTCCTGATGGCCAGGAGTGCAACGGGGGCATTTGCCAGCTACCCTGCCTGCCGGGAGTGACGTGCCCGCTCGGCCAGCAGTGCTGCGGCCAACAGTGCATCCAGGACGGCTTCTGCTGCACCGACGGTCAAGTCGGCTGCACCAACAACCGCCAGTGCTGTGGCGGCACTTGCATCATCAACGCCGGTTGCTGCACCAATGGCGCTCCCGGGTGCCCAGATGGACAACGGTGCAACGGCGGCATCTGCGAGTCGTATTGCGGTGCCAATGGTCCCTGCTGTCCAGCAGGTCAGAAATGCTGCGGTGACCAGTGCATTCCGGACAACTTCTGCTGCACGGATGGCGTCTCCGGCTGCACCAACAACCGGCGCTGCTGTGGCGGAACATGCATCATCAATGCCGGCTGCTGTACGAACGGCGTGCCAGGCTGTCCGCAAGGCCAGACTTGCAACGGCGGCATCTGCGTGTAATTCCAGGCGGATATCGAGGTGCCGGTGCGGAGGAAACTGGTCTGGAACCGATCGTGGATGTTGGCGCCCGCGGCCTTGCCGACCCTCACCCCAACCCCTTTCCGGTCGAGTCGGCTGACAAGGGGGGCATAGTGGTCTCGCCGCGCTGACCCTCACCCCAACCCCTCTCCCATCGCGATGGGAGAGGGGCTTTCGGCTCAGTTCGTGCCGCCCCTAACGGGTCAAGACCGCCGATTTCAGCCATCTCCCCCAATCCGGTCCAGACAGGAGAGGGGCACTCAGCGTCATTCGTTTGGGTGAAAGCGAACGACCTTCGTCAGCTGCCCGCTTGATTGGCATGCCACAGATGCAAGACACGGTGCCCGCTTCACTGGAGGCTCAAGTTACAAATCGTGCAGAAGGTGTGTCGTCACACGCGGAGTATGGTGTCGTCCCGACCGCAGGAGGGACCTCGGCGCTGGTGCGGATCACCACGACCGACGAGATTCCTCGCGGCGGCTCGGAACGACACAATCTCTGCACGGCACCGTAGTTTGGGGGCGAGCCTTGTCGCCACTGATTCGAGATGACGGGCGGCACCCAGTTGCTGTCCTGAGCGCCGCTGCCACCGCTTGGCGGATCATTTCTCAGCGACGACGATTTGCTTCTTTTTGCGGCAGGAGCGCAAGTTGCAATTCGTCCCGGTAGACAATCTGGGAGCGTCGCGGATTCTTGCGCCGGATGACCTTGATCACGTATCCGCGCTGCCGCCCCTCGGCCACCACAGCCCGGCCCACGCGGTTCCAGCCGGCTTCCGTGAACCAGAAGCGGACACGCGGGTTCTCGAGATCAGGAGCCGGCAATCGCAGTTCCGCCATCGTCCCTCCCAGGGTCGCGCCGGCGCCGACGAGCGGCATTGCGAAGCGGATTGGGTCCTCATCCCGTTCATCCCAAAACGCGCGGTTAGTGCCCGTGAGGATCCGATAGATCATGCGTGGTGTCCCAGCGTGGGGTGCATCTGCGTTCTCGCGCCGAACGAGGACGGGGCGTTGCCATGGTACCGACTCCTGCCGGGTGAAGGCGCAGGTGGCGCCGATCTTCGCGGCCAGAGCGAAGCAAAGACGAAAGGCACGGCCGGATCGAAGTGGGGATCGCGGCTCCAGAGACCGACGAGTGGAGGCGCGATCAAGGTCGGGTTCGCGCCATGTCGTCGCCATTGCCGAAGGCCGTGCCCGCGGTCGGCCCCGGCACGCGCTGCCGGCGGCGTCGGCATCGGCTCGAATGATCCGACGTTAGGAATGGGTCTCCGAGAAGGCGTTGGTGTCGGCTGGCTTCCAGGCCAGCACGACCCGAGCGCCGATGTCGAGCCCGCCGGCATCATCGATGAACCGCTTGGCGCGCATCAATTCCGTCCCCACGCGCACCAGAAAGGTGGTCGATTCTCCGAGAAACACCACGCTCTCGATCACGCCGTCGAGGTGATTGACCCCGACGGGAAGCGTCGTTCCAGCGGGGTGGACGACGGTCTTTTCCGGTCGCACGGTCAGCGAGACGGGCGCGCCGCGCTCGAAGCGACTGGTATCGCGAAGCAGGAAGGCGAAGCCGTGTTCCGTATGACCCTGGGTCTGATCAGTCCCCGCCACCCGATCCCGGATGACATTCGAGGTGCCGATGAAGTTGGCGACGAAGAGCGATCGCGGCTGGTGATAGAGCGTGTGTGGGGTGTCGAGTTGGACGACGCCATGAGCCTCACTGCTCATCACGGCGATCCGATCCGACATCGTCAACGCCTCTTCCTGATCGTGGGTGACGTAGATCGTCGTGATCCCGAGTTGTCGGTGGAGTTCGACGAGGCGAACCTGCATGTTCTCGCGCAGTTTCTTGTCCAATGCCCCAAGTGGCTCATCGAGCAGGAGGACATCCGGTTCGATCACCACCGCGCGCGCCAGCGCCACCCGCTGCTGCTGCCCCCCGCTCAGTTGATGCGGTTTGCGGCGGGCAAGCGGTTCGAGTTCGACCATTGCCAGGGCGGCGCGCGCGCGCTCCTTCAGCACCGCGTCCGGCACCTTGCGCGTCCGCAGGCCGAAGGCGACGTTTTCAAAGACGTCGAGGTGGGGGAAGAGGGCGTAACTCTGGAAAACGATCCCGATGTTCCGGGAGTAGGGAGGCACCCCGCGCATCTGGCGGCCGGCGATGATCACCTCTCCGCGGTCCGCCTGCTCGAATCCGGCGATCAGGCGCAGCGTCGTACTCTTGCCACAGCCGCTCGGTCCCAGGAGCGAAAAGAACTCGCCCTTGCGGACCTGGATATCGAGATCACGCACACCGACCGTCCCGTCGTACAGTTTGGTGACCCCGTTCAGCGCAACCTGGATATCGTCCTTCATCCCACTGCCGTTCTCAGACCGTCCTCCGGGACGGCCATGTCCGTTTCATCGCTGAGCGGGGTCTGATCCCGGCGTCCAATGGCGCGCAGCGCGCGGGCCCCTTCCAGCCAGTACATGAGCAACACCATCAGGGCGGCGAACACCAGCATGACGGTCGCGGCGGCATTGATGATCGGCGACGATTCCCAGCGGATAAGCGAGTAGATGTAGATCGGGAGGGTCTGGAAACCGCCCCCGGTGAGAAAGAACGCCAGCACGAATTCATTGAACGAGATGGTGAACGCCATCAGCGCCGAGGACAGGAGCGCCGGGGCGACGTGCGGCAGGACCACGCGATAGAGCGTCTCGGGGTAGGTGGCGCCGAGCGACATCGCCGCTTCCTCGATACGCGGATCGAGCGTCTGCATCCGGGTCGAGACGGTCAGGACCACCAGTGGCAGCGTTAGCAGGACATGCGCGATGAGCACGGTGACGATCGAGAGCGGGGTGTCCAACCGGGAGAAGAGGATCAACAAGGCGATGCCCCAGATGAGACCGGGGAGGAGGAGCGGCATGGGAATGACGCTCGTCGCCACCGTGCGCCAGCCGGAGTTCTGACGCCAGCGGGCCAGGATCACCCCGGCCAATCCGCCGAGCAGGGTCGAACAGATGACAGTCAGGATCGCGACCGAGAAGGAGTTGCGGGTGGCATCGAAGAGGGGTTGCCTGGTCATCATCTCCCGGTACCAATCGGTCGTGAACCCCTTCATGGGAAGACTGAAGAACCGCGATTCGTTGAACGAGAAGATGACCACCACGATGCTCGGGGCAAACAGGAACAGGTAGGTCAGCGCGAGGTAGCCGACCCGCAAGGGTTCGATGATGCGTGCAACGGTACTCACGAGGCGATCCCGCCGGAGGCGCGTCTGGCGATGCCGGTGAGGAAGCGCAGGAGCGCGACAAGCACGATGAGCAACACGATCGCCAGCGCCGCACCTAGCGGCCAGTTGTACGACTCGCCAAACTGAGAATTGATCACGTTGCCGTACATGATGTCGTTCGGTCCGCCAACGAGAGCCGGCACGACGAACGTCCCAGTCACCGGCAGGAAGACGAAGATGCATCCGGTGAGGATGCCGGGGAGGGAGAGGGGCAGGATGACCTTGAAGAACGTTCGGATCGGGCGGGCGCCGAGACTGGCCGCCGCTTGCACCACGGACATGTCCATTCGCTCGACGGACATGTAAATCGGAATGATCATCAGCGGCAGATACAGATTCGCTTCAGTGACCGCGATCGCGAAGAAGTTGTAGCCGAAAAGCAGTATTGGGTGGTCGATGACGCCCAGCCACTTCAGGGTGGCGTTGATGATGCCGCCGTTGCCGAACCCCATGCGCATGCCGAAAACCCGCACGATGTAACTGGCCCACCAGGGCACGATCAGCAGTGCCAGGAGTTGCGCCTTATGGCGGTCCGAGGCGCGGGCCAGCGCCCAGGCCGCGGGGTAGCCGATGAGGAGCGTGATCGCGGTCACCGTCGCGGCCAGGCGGAGACTCTTCCAGAGCAGTGTGCGGTAGAGGGGGTCAGTCAGGACGCTGCGGTAGTTGTCGAGCGTCCAGACGAACTCCAGCCGGCTATCCGTGGTGAACGCGAAGCTATAGCGCACCATCAGCAGGAGTGGTACGAGAAAGAAGACGAGATACCAGAGGGCAGTGGGGGCCAGGGCGAGCGCCCGGCCCCACCGCCGTAAAGGTGCTATCACCGTCGCCGCCCGAGCACTCTTGCGGGACTGACGCTTATGGCGCGGCAGGGGCACGGCATCCCGTGCCCGGCACCCAGTTCAGCGCGCTGACGTCCGGCAACAGCGTTGCGCCGGACGTGGGCACGGCATGCCGTGCTCCTACGTGCTCTTGGGTGGGCGGTGAGGGGCATGATCTCCGGGGTGCGCACTAGGACGCCTTGACCTCGTTCCAGAGATCGTTCCAGCGCTGCTCGTCGCCAGCGGCCTGCCACCAGATCATCGACTCGATGATGTTCGGATCGTTGAAGGTCATCCGGGCGCGGACCTCTTCCGGCAGGGAGTCGAGGACTTCGCTGGAGGACGACGGGTAGCCCATCACATCGGCGAGCGGAAGACCGTAATCGGGGCTGATAACGTAGTTGAGGAACTCATAGGCGGCATCGACGTCCTTCGTCTTGGCGGCGACGCAGGTGCTCGTCGACCAGCCCTGCGTTCCCTCCTTCGGGGAGACGAGTTGCACCGGAATCCCTTCCTTCTCGAGATCGACCTGGAAGAGAATCCGGCCGATGGTCGCCACCGTCTCGCCGCTGGCCAGACCCGCCTCGGCCTCGGACGCATCCGACCAATAGCGGTTGAGGAGTTGCTTCTGATCGATCAGGGCCTGCTTGATAGCGGCGAATTGCTCGTCGGTGAAGACGATCGGATCGGCCTTGAGCGCATCTTGATACCCGAGATAGAGGGCGGCGATGAGGATCATCTCGTAGCCGTAGTCGATCGCCGAGAGTTGACCCTTGTACGCCTCGTTCCAGAGCACCGACCAGGAATCGACCGGTTCGCTGACCAGATCGGTGCGGTAGATCAGACCCTCCGGTCCCCAGACGGTGGGGACGCCGATGACCTCTCCTTCCTTGCCAGTCTGGACATAGCCAGCGGCGCCGAACGCCGGGTTGAGATTCTTCCAGTTCGCGATGCGGGAGGTATCGATCGGCATCAGCAACCCTTCGCTGAAGAGTTGCTTGGTGAGGTTGCTGGCGACGGAGACGATATCGAATCCCTCGCTTTCGCGGGCGCGGAGTTTGGTCACCATCTCATCGAGTTCGCCGAAGTTCTCGGGCACGATGGCCACCCCGGTCTGCTCCGTGAACTTGCCCACCAGCCGCGGGTCTGAATAGACCGCGTAGGTGAGAAAGGTGAGGCTCTTGTCCTGAGCGCGTGAGCGCGGCGCGACCGCCAGCGGCAGGCTGGCCGCCAACCCGGCCGCACCCGCGAGTTGGAGCGCGCGGCGGCGATTGAAGCGGCTGGTCGTCAGTACGGTGTTCATCTGGTCCCCTCTCCTGGTCTTGCGAACTCGCGTTCACCATGCATGGGATCCCGACCGCCAATCGCGGCGAGGTCACGCGGTGCCGTCACGCGGAGGCTTGCGCCCGCGCCGCGTTGGTGGCGTCGTGATCGATTTCATACCGTTCGAGCACTGGGTCCACGTTTCGCACAACGACTCCGTACACCTCCTTCGCGCGCTCAGGTGAAAGAAGCCCGCTCTGGACGTCCGCCAGCACTCGCTCCGGCTCCCGTTTACGGGGGTCGCCGTAGCCGCCGCCGCCGGCTGACCAGACTTCGACGATGTCCCCGGTGTGGACCGGGATGTCCGAGACAAACATGCCGAGAACCTGTTCCCGCGGCGTACCCCGGTTGATGTAGACCGTCTGCGGCGCGGCGGTGTGTCCGCCCCGGACTCCCCAGGGCGCGTGCTGGCCCCGGTCGCCAAAGACGCCGATCACACCGTCGCCATACTGCAGCCGGTAGCTGTGCCGGATGCCGGGACATCCCCGCCACCGCCCGTCACCCGCGCTGTCCTGGCTCATGGTCAACTCGGTGTAGGTGACCGGGAAGAATCGCTCGTGAACCTCGACCGGCTGATTGCGCGAGCCGGTGGCGAACATGGCCATCGTCGGCGCGTCGCCGCCGTCCATGTTCGGACCGCCGCCGAACCCGCCTTCGTTCCACATGTACATGACGTACGGTTTGTCGAGCCGGGGGTCGATCCCACCCAGGGTGACGTTGATCAGGTTATAGGTCGAGCCGACCTGCTTGTTGGGGAGCAGTTGGCCGACGGCGCCGAGCGTGCAGGCGATGACCTTTTCGAAGCCCCCCGCGGCCGCGCCGGAGACCGGCGTTGGAAATTCGACATGGACCGCGGTGCCCGGTTTTGTCACCACCTCGCAGAGTTCGATGAACCCGTGATTGAAGGGGACGTCGGGGAAGAGATTCAGGATCGGGACATAGACGCCGGAGCAGGTCAGCGGCCGCGGCGCGCCGACGCCCCCTTTCGGCGCCGGGGCAGTCTCACTGAAATCGAAGATCAGCCGTTCGCCGCTCTTGGTCAGGCGGAGGTGAATCCTCACCGGCCCGGCGGCAAGATCGAGCGGGTCGATATCGATATAGTCGGTGAACTCGGCGACCCCGTCGGGAATCTCGCGGAGATGACTCCGGAAGATTTCCGCCGCATGGGTCTTCATTTCGGCGAAGGCCGCGGTGACGGTCTCCGCCCCGTAGCGGGACAGGATGTCGTGCAGGCGCCGCTCGCCCAGTTCCAGCGCCTTGATCTGGGCGTAGATATCGCCGTTCGTCTCGTACGGGAGGCGCAGGTTGCCGAGGATCATGCGGATGACGTCATCGCGCATGCGGCCGCCCTCGACCACCTTCACCGGCGTGACGCGCAGCCCTTCGCCGAAACTGTCGCGGGCGAGCGGATTGATCGAGCCCGGCACTGGACCACCGATATCAGTCCAGTGACCGACATCGGCGACAAAGGCCACGAGTTGACCTTCCCAGAAAACCGGGCGCACGCCGCGGATGTCGTTGAGATGGCTGCCCGCCTCATGGGGCGAGTTGACGAAGACGACGTCGCCCTCGTGCAGATTCTCCTTGCCGAGCCACGCGAAGATGAACTGGATCGTCGGCTCCATGGTGCCGAGGAGCCCGGTCAGGTCGTGCTCGCCGCAGGCCACCAGGTGCCCGGACGCGTCATAAACCGCGCCGGCAAAGTCGCGGCCCTCGGTGATCACCGGCGAATAGGCCACCTTGCCAAGGGTGAGCCCCATTTCGTTGGCGACGGTGACAAAGGAACTGCGCAGAATGGCGAACGTGGTGGGATCGAGTGCCATGGGACTCCCTTACGCCTCCACGGCACGCAGCCGCAAGTTGCCGACGTTGTCAAGCATTGCCTGCCAGCCTGGCGGGAGCACCGTCGTCGAATCGAGCTGCTCGACGATCGCCGGGCCGACGATCACCTGTCCCCCAGGTAGGTCGTCACGCCAGTAGATCGGCGTGGGGAGATAGTCGTGGCCGCTGAAGTGAACGCTGCGCTCGCTCCGCGGCGCGGCGTCGTGACCCTGCGGCGATGCAACGGCGATGCGCGGCCGGTCCACGGCGCCGACCGCGGCCAAGCGCACATTGGCGATTTCGACGCGGGCGTTGTGGGGTGGCATGGTGTAGCCGTACTCGCGCTCGTGCTCTCGGGAGAAGGTTTCGAGCATTCTGGCCACCAACGCCGCATCGACGGGACCGTTCTCTACCGGCACGGTGATGTACTTGCTCTGACCGAAGTAGCGGACATCGGCGGAGCGCATCAGGCGCCGTTTGGTGGCAGAAACGTTGGCGTGGTCGAGCAATTCACCGGCTTCCTGCTCCAGGTCGGCGTAGAGCGCCTCCAGCCGGGATAAGTCGATGGCACCCTCAACCATCAGCGCCGAGCGCATCAGATCGTGCTTCAGGTCGACCTGAAGCAAGCCGAGGGCAGAGGTGACGCCGGGGTGGAGGGGAATCACCAGTTCCGGAATCGATAGTTCCCGCGCGATGTCGACCGCATACATCGGCCCCGCCCCGCCGAAGGGGCAGAGGGCAAAGGTGCGGGGGTCGTAGCCGCGTTCGATCGAAACCAGGCGAATGCCCTGCACCAGGTTGTTGACTGTCACGCGCAGGACGGCGTCAGCGGCGTCGACCAGGGAGAGACCGAGCGGCCCGGCAATCCGTTCCTGGAGGGCACGCTCGGCCGCCTCGCGATCGAGGTCCCACCCGTAGCGCTCACGCCAGAGATCGACGTTGAGCCTGCCCAGCACCAGTTGGGCGTCGGTCGTAGTCGGTTCGGTCCCACCCTTGCCGTAGCAGACGGGACCCGGAAGCGCGCCGGCGCTGTGGGGTCCGACCTGGAGGAGACCGCCGCGATCGATCCAGGCGATGGAGCCGCCACCCGCGCCCAGGGTGTGGACATCGACGGCAGGCAGCCTGATCGGCACCCCGAACTCGATCAACCACTCGGTGCTCATGCGGGGAACGTGGTTGTGGATGAGCGCGATGTCGCTGCTCGTGCCACCGACATCGAGGGTGATCAGGTTGTCGATGCCGGCTTGCTCGGCGATGGTCGCCCCCGCCATCACCCCGGCCGCGAGCCCGGACACGGCGGTGGCGACCGGGAGGACGGCCGCCTGCTGACTGGTCATCATGCCCCCGGAGGAGCCCATGATGAAGACATCGCTGCGAAAACCGGCGCCGCGCATGCGCTCTTCGAGATCGGCCAGATAGCGACTGATCACGGGGCCGACATAGGCGTTGGCGACTGTGGTACTCGTCCGTTCGAACTCCAGCAGTTCGGGCAGGACCTCGGCCGAGGTGCAGACGAACACCTCGGGCCATTGCGCCTGGACCAGTTCTTTTGTCCGCAATTCGTGGTCGGGATTGGTGAACGAGTTGAGGAAACAGATCGCGATCGCTTCGATGCCGCGGCCGCGCAGGAACGCCACGGCCCGCGTCACATCCTCTTCTTGTAGTGGCTCCAGCACCTTGCCGTCGAAGGCGATTCGCTCACGGACCTCACGCCGCAGTTCCCGCGGCACCAGCGGGGCCGGGGGCCGCCACCAGTAGTCGTAGAGACTACCCCGGTCGGCGCGCCGGATCTCCAGCACGTCCCGGAACCCGGCGGTGGTGATGAGTCCGGTCGCCGCCCCCTTCTTCTCGATGATGGCGTTGGTCGCCGCGGTGGTGCCGTGACAGAAGTAGGCGAGATCCGGGACTGACACTTCCGTTTTGGCCAGCCCATCCATCACCCCTCGCGCAAAATTGGGCGGGGTGGAAGGGACCTTATCGACCCGGATAGCGCCCTCATCGTCGATGAGAACCAGATCGGTGAATGTGCCGCCGATGTCGACGCCCGCGCGGAACGCCATGATCCGACTCCGTTCCTGTGCGTTTCGCTAGCCGGCGTTGTCGATCGGGTAGCGGGTCAGCGTCTCATGGCCGTCGGCCGTCACCACCACGGTATCGGAGAACGATGCCCCGCCGACGCCCGGCAGGAACACCCCCGGTTCGACGGTCAACACCATTCCTGGCTGGAGGACGGTGCGGTCGGTGATTTCGACGAACGGCGGTTCATGGTATTCCAACCCGGAACCGTGGCCGCTGCGCGAGATCAGCATCGTGCCATCCGGCGCGTCCTCCTTCAGCCGGGCATGGACGGCGGCAAAGACGTTGCCGACTTCGTTCCCCGGCCGCACCTGCTCCTTGCCCCTGGCGAGGGCCTCCCGCGCGCTCGCAATCATCCGCTCCTGGACCGGGCTGGATGTGCCGAGGACGACCGAGCGCACGTTTTCCGCCCAGTAGCCGCGGGAGGAAATCAACCAGCAGTGCCAGGTAAGATCGCCGTCGACGTAGCGGCGGAACGAACTGAACTCATGCGGCATCGAACCACGGGCGCCGCCGATGATGATCGCCATCGCGTCGATCATCGCGTCCTCTTCACCATTCTGATTGCCACTCGCCGCGTCGCGCAGCCGAATCGCGCGGATGCCTTCCGCCTCGATCTCGATCTCCGAGCGGCCAGGGGTCATGGCGTTCAGGCTCGCGGTCATCGCCACATCAGTGAGGCGCGACGCTTCCCGAATATGGGCGATCTCCTCGGCGTCCTTGATGATGCGGAGGTCTTCGACGATGGCGCTGGCCGGGACCAGCGTCGAACCGGGTATCCGTTCATGAAGATCGCCGGCAACCCGGAGGGAGACGAAGTCGTCCTCGACGCCGATGCGCCCGCCCGCGACGCCCTGTTCGCGAAGATAGTCGGTGATCATTTCCTGGGCGCTGGCAAAGGGTGGGGCACTGGCGTAGGACCGCACGTCGGCGATCCAGGACATTTCACGCGCGGGCTCGTCATCGAGCAGCGGCACGACCAGCGAAGCGGCGTCCGGGGTGATGACTGCAACGATCGGACGGGTATAGGAATTGGGACGCGCGGTGTCGAGGCTGGTGAAACCGCTGGCGTAGTAGGCGTTGACCGGTTTGTACAGCAGCAGCGCGTCCAGCCCGCGCTCCCGTACCGCGTCCTGAATGCGACGAAGCCGGTCCTGTGCCATATCCCTCGCTCCTCACTTCGCTCGCCGCGGCGCCGCGCCAAGCCCCTGACTCAACCCGGGTATGCGATCTCCAGGATGTCGTAACTCTCCTCGGCCTCCTTCATGATCTGTTTGCGCGCCTCGTCGGCATCATGTGCCAGTTGAGCGATCAGTCCGTAGATCACGGAAAGCGGGGCGACCATCGACTGAAAGAAAGAAACCCCTTCGCTGGGAATCGCGATGGCGATGTCCGCCGCTTTGGCAATGGGTGAGAAGACCGTGTCGGTGAGAGCGACGGTCGGGATCCCCCGCCGATGCGCCCATGACACCGCGTTGATCGTCTCCCGGACGCCCTTCCAGAAACTGATGCCGATCACCAGGTCCTTGCTCGTCAGCGGCGAGATTGCCGCGGTCAGGTGCGGGCCACCCCGGTTCTCGACATGGGCGCGGTAGCCCATGAAGCGCAACTGGTGTCCGAGAATCATGCCGATCGCGGCGTAACTCCCCGAGCCGATGATCACGATCTCGTGCGCTCGGTCGATGCGCTTGGCGACATCGAGGAGTTCCGCGCCGTGCAGGGAGTGCAGCGTCCGCCGCAAGTTCTCGATGTCCTGATACAGTTGGGCGGCGAAGATGTCCCGCCCATTCTCGTTGCGGGCCTGCAGGGCTTGCGACGGCTGGAGCGTGCGCAGGTAACTGTGCCGCGCGTTCTGCTGAAACTCGTTGTACCCGTTGAACCCGAGCGCCTGGGCGAAACGGACGACCGTGGCGGTGCTCACCCCCGCCCGCGCGCCGAGTTCATTGGCGGTGGCGAAGGCAGCGAAGGCGGGATTCTCCGCCACGCAACGGGCGACCATCTGGTGCTTCGGACTGAGTTGCTCGAACCGGTCAAAATCGAGACCGGCAGGCGCAGTACCCACGGACACCACCAGGCCTGCGATCGGCAGCCGACGGCGGGCAAATGACGTGTTGGTTGTCTGGTGGCCAAGAGTAACAGCGAGACGCCGAACGTGCAACAGGTGTTGCAAATCACTCCCGCATGAACCGCATGGTTCTTGCCGGCCGCCCGCGCCGGGAGGCCGGGCACCACTGCGGCTATCGATTGGTTGAACGATGGCGGCGGTAAATCGCCGTGGTTCTATCGCATCGTCAGGCCGCCGTCGATCGGCAGGACGACGCCGGTGATGAAACCCGCCTCGTCTGAAACGAGATACCGGACCGCGGCCGCGACGTCATCGACCGTGGCGAGGCGACCCAGCGGGATGCGCGATTCCCAGAATTCCCGCATCCCGGGCCGGTTGAGCGTTTGCGCGGCTAATTCCGTTTCCACGAACGTAGGCGCCAAGGCGTTGACGGTCACGCCAAACTCTGCCCACTCCAGGGCCAGCACCCGAGTGAGCATGACCAACCCCGCTTTGCTCGCGCAGTAGGCGGCGCGCTCGTGGGCCGGAATCAGTCCTGCCGCCGAGGCGATGTTGACGATGCGGCCACGGCGGCGGGCAATCATGGAACGGCCTACCGCCTGAGCACAGAAAAACGCGCCTTTGAGGTTGGTGTCCAGGATCGCGTCCCACTGGCCTTCGGTCACCTCGACCGCGGGGCGCGGCAGATTGACCCCGGCGTTGTTGACCAGGATGTCGATTGGTCCGAGGTCTCCTTCGATTCCGGCGACCGCGGCCGCCATGCCGTCCGAATCCGTGACATCGAAGGCCACGGGGAGACACCGCCGGCCCGCGGCCGAGATGTGCCGGCACGTCTCGGCCAGGCTGGCGACATCGCGGGCCGAGATGGCGACGTCGACACCCGCGGTGGCGAGGGAGCGCGCGATGGCCGCTCCGATGCCACGGCTCGCCCCGGTGACCAGTGCCACCCTCCCTGCGATCATGCGCACCACTCCGCAATAACGGCGACCAGCGTGCGCGCAACCCGGCGCATGCTTTCGAGCTCGACATATTCATCTGGTCCGTGGATGCCGCTGCCAGCGGGACCGTAGTAAACGACGGGAACCGATGGGTCGGCGTAGCGGCCGTCGGCCGTACCGGGCCATCCGGTGCGGATCAGTCGCCGGCCAGTCTCTTCGGTGTGGCAGCGGTCGACCAGGTCGAGGAGGGCGGGATCGGCACGGTATTCCCACCCCGCGGCGCGAAACCCGGGAAAGCGAATGTGCGGGGGATGGGCCACCAGCCACGCATCGTCCGCGGCCGCCTGCTTGATGTGACGTTCCACGAAGGCACGTGCCTGGGTGAAGGACCAGTCGATCGGAAACGCCATGCGGCAGGTAGTCGTGCAGGTGAGCGGAACGGCGGACGGCCACCCGCCGCCCGCAATCGTACCCACGTTCAGCGTCAGCGGATTGGTCATGCCGATGAACGCCGGATGGGAAAAAGCCGCGTTCAATTCGGCGACCGCCGCGGGTTTCATCCGCCGCAGGAGATCGATCGCGAGTTCGATGGCGTTGACCGACGCGGCTCCCTGCCCGACGTACGCCGCCTTCCCCGTGACCGTGACCTCGAACCAGAGCACACCGGGAGTCGCCGTCCACGTCGTATCACCGGTCGGTTCGAGGATGACGATGCCGTCCACCGGTCCGGTCTGCTGGCGCTGGGCGAGCATGCCATTGCCGGAGCACTCTTCCTCGATGACGCTCTCGAAGATGACAGGGCCGCGCAGCGGCATATTGGAGGCAATGACCGCATCCATTGTCAGGAGCGCGGCGACAAGACCGGCCTTCATATCCATGGAACCGCGGCCAAACAGCCGGCCTTGCGAGATTGCCGCGCCCCACGGATCGACCGTCCATTGATCTTCCGGACCAGGGGGAACGACATCGATATGCCCGTTGAGCACCAGGGACCGGCCTCCGGATCCCCGCGCCGGCAGCACGCCCCAGACGTTGGGCTCGCCCTGCGAACTCCACGGCAC
The DNA here is from genome assembly GCA_046328335.1 of Thermomicrobiales bacterium. Classification (GTDB taxonomy): domain Bacteria; phylum Chloroflexota; class Chloroflexia; order Thermomicrobiales; family UBA6265; genus JACCXM01. The sequence goes on along the minus strand of JAXLWU010000009.1, from coordinate 83,427 downwards.
AGGCGCGAAATCGGGATGCCCGGCGATCGTGTCCGGCTCGATCGCCTGGCGATAGGCATCGAGGCCGAGATGGCAGAGATGCCGGTAGACGATCTCCTGCGCCGGCCGCACTGACCCCAGTGTCGACGGCTGCCGCACCAGTGCCTGCAAGAGGGCAACGTAATCGGGAAACAACTGGTCGATGAGGCTGGTGGCGGTCGTCAGGACAGAGGTGGTCGTCATGGCACAGGGCTCCCGTTGGAAATGCCGGTTGATTCCGAGATATGCCGGTGATTCAGGACAGCGAAAGACAGGCGATCATCGTATCGAGAATCATCACGAACTCGGCCGTAACCATGATGTCGACGTGCGGCGCCTGCCCGTAGGGACCGCTGTCCCGCCATGAACCGTCCGCCTGCTGATCGGCAACGAAGAAGTCGGCAACCCGACAGGTCCAGTCGCGAAACTCCGCTTCCCGCGTGATCTGATAGAGCAGCGCCGAGCCCCAGCCCGATTTGCAGACCTGCGAGACTTCGAATTGCTGTTCCGTCGATGCCATGGACTGCTGCATGTAGGCGCGGGCAAGGTCGATGTGATCCTCGTCTCCGGTCGCCTGGAAGAGCCGCACCAGGAAGGCGACCGCGATGCCGCCGCAGGTGAAGCGCTGTCGTGGCTGCTGCATCTCCAGGACATAGTGGAACGCGCGCTCGGCCGGGAATTCGGTGACCAACCGCTGCGTCTCGGCGTTGAACACGTAATAGAGGCGATGGGCGGGAGCCGGCTGCAGGTCCCAGACCAGGCGGAACCACCGCCCCGCGCCCCGCGCCGCCTCCAGATCGCCCAGCATCAGCGCGGCCATCCCGACCTGCGCCACGGTCGGGACGTTCTCGTCCGCGGCAATGCCCGAGGCATTTGGCAGATGAGTGAATCCCCCGGATTGCCGATCTTGCCGGGTGAGGAGATGTGACCAGCCGCGGTAGGAGAGATCGAATTGGCGAAGCATGTGCGCGCCGTAGATGAACGTCGCGTTCTGGTAGGCGTTCGCCTCGATCTGACGCGGGGTGACCCCCACGAAATCGCCGTTCGGAGCGAACTGATTGGCGCGAACCCACTCGCACACGCGGAGCGCCACGTCGGTGTGGCCGCTGATGGTGAACGTCCAGGGCATTCGGTAGTAGGTGAAGTCCTGATCGACCGGACCGATGGAGCCATCGTCGTTCATTTGCTGCAGGAGCCAGGCGACGCCCTGGTCGCGGGCGGTCTGATACCTCTCGATCTGTGCGGTCATCTGATCATGCTCCTTCCATAGCCTTCTGTTTGCCCGGTCGCCAGCGGCGGGGATCGAGGGCGTCGCGGATACCGTCGCCAAGGGAGTTGAGACCGAAGATCATCAGGGTGATGGCCAGACCCGGAAAGAGACCGAGCCAGGGGGCGCGGTCGAGAAAGCGGCGTCCCTCGTTGAGCATGGCGCCCCAGGATGGAGTCGGGGGTCGGCTCCCCAGTCCGAGGAAACTGAACGCCGCTTCGAGCAACACCGCTTCGCCCGCCGCCAAGGCCACCTGCACGAAGAGCGGCGGAATCGCGTTCGGCAGGATATGCCGGAAGGTGATCCGCGCGGTCGAGGCCCCTGCCGATCTGATGGCCTCGACGTAGTCCTGGTCGCGCTGAGTGATGACCGTCGCGCGCACCAATCGGCCGATGGTGGGGATGTTGATGATCGCCACGGCAATGATCACATTCTGCAGGTCAGGACCGAGGACGGCGACGAAACCGACGCCGATGAGGATCGCCGGAAAGGCGAAGATGGTGTCGAAGAGGCGGCTGATGACCACGTCGACGAACCCGCCGAAATACCCGGCGGCAAGACCAAGAGGAACCGCGATCGCCAGCGCCGCGGAAACCGACAGAATAGCCACCCGGAGCGATACCCTCGCTCCGAAGAGAACGCGGGAGAAGACATCACGCCCGAGGTCATCCGTTCCCATCAGGTGCTCGCGGGAGGGTGGGGCGAACGGCATTCCGGCGCCGATCGCGAACGGATCGGCCGGCGCCAGCAGTGGTGCGGCGATCGCGGCGAAGATGAGCAACGAGACGATGACGACGCCGATGACGCCGGTCTGGTCGCTCAGCAACCGCCGCAGCGTCTGTTGCCAGATCGGTTCCGTTTTCGCCATGCGCGGCAATGCCGCGTCGCGGTTCGTTGCCGGGGCCGAAGCGAGGGAATGGCTCATGAGCGAGGACTATCGCGCCACGCGGGCTCGGGGATTGAGGTAGGCATAGCAGACGTCGGCGAGGATATTGAGCACGATGAAGATGGTGACGAACAGCAACATCGTGCTCTGGACGACCAGGTAATCGCGGTTGGCGATGGCGTCCAGAATGAGGCGCCCGAGCCCGGGCCAGCCGAAGACCGATTCGGTGACGACGGCTCCGCCCAGCAACTGGCCAAACTGAATGGCCATGATGGTGACCACCGGAGGCAGCGCGACCTTCAGGGCGTGATGGGCGATTACCGCCCGCTCTCGCAGCCCTTTGGCATAGGCGACCCGGACGTAATCAGCGCGCAAGGCATCGGAGAGTGACGCATTGAGGAAGCGGATGAGGACAGCGGCGCCATAAGCTCCCAGCGTGAGCGAGGGGAGGATCAGGTGCGTTGCCGCCTCGAGCGGACTTTCGGTAAAGGGCACGTAGCCGGACGCCGGCAGCCAGTGGCGTGAAACCGAAAAGTAGATAATGAGCAGCAATCCGAGCCAGAACGTCGGCGTGGCGAGGGCAATGGCGTTCATGACGCTGACGAACCGGGTCAGCGGATTCTGGGGCCGGACCGCCATGAACACACCGATGGGTCCGCCGATGAGGAGCATCACGAGCAGGCTGCCCAGTGCGAGTTGAATCGTTGCCGGAATGCGCTGCCGGATCAGATCCGCCACCGGACGTTTGGAGATATACGAATCGCCAAGGTCGCCCCGCGTCGCGTTGCTGATCCACGTTGCGTATTGCACGGGGACGGGGCGATCCAGCCCGAACCGACGCCGGAGGGCCTCGACCTGCTCCGGCGTCGCATTCTGCCCGGCGAGCGCGATGGCAGGATCGCCGGGGATCAAGCGGATGAACCCGAAGATGACAAAGCTCGCCAGCAGGAGGACGGGCACGGCCTGAACGAGCCGTGCCCCGACGTAGGCGACCATACGATCAAACAGTCAAGCGCGCCGCGCTGGGTTACTCCGCGCCGACCGACGTTTCGGCGAGGTGGTACCCGCCGCCTGGTGGCAGCCGGAACCCGGTCACGTTGTTGTCCAGCCCGACATACAGGAGCGAGAAAGCGATGATCGGGGCCCAGCTCTCGTCGGCCCAGATTTCCTGGATGCGGTCGTAGATCGGCTTTCGCGCATCGTTGCCGATGGTGCTGACACCCTCCGCGACGAGTTTCTTGTACTCGTCAAAGAACGGCTGCGTATCGATGCCGGCGCGGTTGTTTTCCACCCGCAGCGGCGAGCTGTCATTGATGCCCGTGGCAGGATCGAAGAGCCCGTCACCGAGGAGATAGGCCTGGATGTCGTAGTCGTCGTTGAAGTAATCGTCGTAGAACGCGTTCTGTTCCTTTTCCACGATGTCGAGGGTCACGCCGATGGTCGCCAGATCCTGGCTCCACACCTGTGCCAGTGCCTTGGAGCCAGGGCGAGCCGCCTCGCTCACGGAGATGGTGGTCTTGAACCCATCGCCGACACCCGCTTCGGCCAGGAGGGACTTGGCCTTTTCCAGATCGAAGGTGTACATCGTCGCCGCCGGCTCGTAATACCAGAAGTTGTCCGGGGCATAGCGGCTCTGGGTGACCGGCGAGAGGCCGAAGAATGCCAACTGGTTGATCTTGTCGCGGTCAAGGCTGTAGTTCAACGCCTGTCGCACCAGTTTGTTGTCTAGCGGCGTTCGCCGCATATTGAGGACGACCGTGTGCCAGGTTCCACCTTCGATCGTATGGACGATCTGAAGATCGCTGTTTCCCTGGAGGGTGGAAACGTCCGATTCGGCGAGTCCCTCGATCATCTGCACGTCGCCGGACTGGAGATTCGCCACCCGCGCTTGCGCGTCCGGGAGTACGCGCACGGTGACGCCATCCAGGTACGGGAGGCCTTCCTCGTAGTAGTCATCGAAACGAGCCAGTTCCAGGCGATCGCCGGGGGCGAAGCTGACGAATTTGAATGGGCCGGTGCCGACCGGGGTCGTGGCGATGTCCGCCATCGCTTCTTTCGGGATGATGAAGAGGGTTGCCAGATCGTCCCGCTTGAGGGCGTACGGCTGCTTGTAGGTGATCGTGACGGTGTACGGATCGACGACTTCCGTCGATGCCACGGTCGGGACGAAGTAGGCGGCCAGGTAGTGGCCGATCGACTCGTCCATCGCCCGTTCGATGTTGTCGACCACATCCTGCGCGCCGAACTCCCGGCCATTGTGGAACGTGACGCCCTGGCGCAACGTGACAGTGAGGGTGGTGTCGGTTTCCTCGTCGGACTCCGCCAGTTGGGGAACCGCCTTGCTGGGATCCTCGCCGGTATACCCGTAAAGCGCGTTGTAGAGCGTGCCGTACGACCACCATGCGGGAACGACACGGTAGTAGGGATCGAACTGGGGATCGCCCGCTGCCGCTGCCACGAGCGTGCCGCCAGCCTGAGGTGTCGCCTGCCGCGCCAGCGCGGCTGGGGCGCGATTCCAGGGGAAAGGCCTGGCAAGGGCCGCCGCGGTTCCCAGCCCGACGCCAGCTTTGAGCAGGCGCCGACGGTCGATCTGGTGAATGAGGTCCTGATCCAGAGCGCGCATGATCTTTCTCCCCTCGGGCTGAAACCAGACGTCCCGCCACTACCGCCGTGCATTCGGCGCGTTCCGGTGGACACGACTCCATTGTCAGCACCGGCGAGCGTCGAATGTCGCCGTCCGCGCGTGCCGTGGCTTGGTCCACGGCAATACCGGGACGGTCGTTCACTAACCTTGTGGCTGACCGTCACCATACGGGGAGGGCAACCGTCTGTCAATAGGGCTGCCCCGGGGTGCTGGCAAAAGCCCTCTGCAACGTCAGGTTCCTGCAACTATGCGGATTATCTTCGATCCTACTCGAAACGAATGGCCAGCCGTCGGCTCCATATTGACCGTATTCAGCAGCAGGATTAGGATGGAATCGCTTCAATCTTGCCGAACAGCGCTGATTGTGATTTTTCGTGGACGATTCAGGCGCGGTCAGAAATGATCTGAGTGTCGACGCGCACGCCCCTCTGCACATCAATGTCGGGGAGGCGGCGCGACTGGTTGGGGTCAGCCCGGCGACCTTGCGTGCCTGGGAGCGGCGCGGGTTGATCAGCGTTGGCCGCAGCCCGGCCGGGTATCGTCGCTTTACGCTGTCCGATATCGAGAGTTTGCGGCAAATCAAACGGGCCGGATCGGGAGACTCCCAAGTGGGTGACCCGGGCCCGACGCGGCAATCCCTACCGGTTGCGGTCAACGGACATGCGACTCGTCCCGACCAGCAGGCGCCGTGGGGACAGCGGTTGCGCCTTCAGCGCGAGCATCTCGGACTCAGCCTGCGCCAGATCGCGGCACGGACCGGATTGTCGGCTTCATACATCAGCGGGATTGAACGGGGTGTCGCCCGTCCGTCGGTGGCCGCGCTGCAGAAACTTACCGCGGCCTGCGGGGTCAGCATTGTCGATCTCATGGAGGCCACGACTCCGCCGCGAGGTCGTCTCGTTCGGCTTGCCGACCGGCAGCGGTACGACCCGGCGGCCGGCGTGATCATGGACCAACTCAACTTCGGCAACCACGTGATGGAGTTGCACCTCTTTACCGTGGAGCCTGGCGCGGGCACTGGAGGCGCGTTCGAGCATGATGGTGAGGAGTTCATCCTGATGTTGGAGGGAGCCCTGCATGTGCTGATCGACGGCATTGAACTTTACGTCCTGGAACCGTCTGACGTGCTCTATTTCGAGAGTTGGCATCGGCATGAATGGACCAATCCGGGACCGCAGACCGCCGTTTTTCTGGGGGTGAACACACCCCGCACCTTCTAATCCGATCGTCACCGATGAATCGTGTTGGAGCGACTGGAGAGAGACGATGACCGCCACCACATCCGCCGTCACCATTGACAGCCTCGTCGACGACTACGTCGCCCGGCATCCCCGGTCGCGGCAACTGTACGAGCGAGCCAAGGGAGTTCTTCCGGGCGGAAATACCCGCACCGGCGCCTGGTTCGATCCATTTCCGCCATACATCGAGCGCGCGGCGGGGGTCTATCTCTACGATGTCGATGGCCACGCCCTGCTCGATTTCGCGTTCAACAACTCCTCGCTAGTGCTGGGGCATGCTCATCCCGAGGTTGTCGCGGCCATTCAGCGGCGAGTCGCGGATGGAACCGGGTACAACCGGCCGACCGAGCAGGAAATCGAGCTCGCGGAGGAACTCCGGCGGCGCATCCCTTCCGTCGAGCGGGTCAGGTTTTGCAACTCCGGAACCGAAGCGGTGATGAACGCGATACGGGCCGCCATCGCCTTTACCGGCAAACGGAAGATTGCCAAGTTCGAAGGCGCCTACAACGGTGTCTCCGATCACGCATTGGTCAGTTTCACCCCGCCGATCGGGCCGGAAGCGGGGCCGGAGGAGCGTCCCACGGCCATCCCGTCCTCGCTCGGTCTTTCCAGTGCAGCGGATGACGTGCTGGTGCTGCCGTTCAACAACGCGTCCGCCTGCGAAGCGCTGATTCGTGAACACGCCGATGAACTTGCTGCGGTCCTGATCGATCCGCTGATGACCAACGCCGGCGTGATCCTGCCTGAGGAGGGCTTCCTGCCGAGTCTCCGCGCGGTGACTCGCGAGCTGGGGATCGTGCTGATCTTCGATGAGATCGTCGCCTTTCGGATGTCGCCCAGTGGCGCGCAAGGGGCGCTAGGCATCACCCCGGACCTCTCGGCGTTCGGCAAGATCGTCGCCGGGGGCACCGCGGGCGGCGCGTTCGGCGGCCGCGCCGAGATCATGAGCCTGTTCGACCCCAGCCGCAGCGGCCCCAAGATCCTGCAAGCCGGGACATTCAACGCGAATCCAATCACGCTCGCCGCCGGTCTGACGACGCTGCGGCTGTTGACGCCCGAGGTCTATGACCGGATGGCGGTGATGGCGATGCGGGTCAAGGATGAACTCGTCGCGGCCATGCGGGATGCCGGTATCGCCGCCTCCGGCAACGCGGTCGGTTCGATGTTCCGTCTCTACTTCACCGAGGAACCGCCGCGCACCTACCGGGAAACGGCGCGTGACGACAAGGCGCGGCAACGGCTCCTGCAATTCTGGCTGCTCAACCGCGACATCCACTATCAGCAAGGGGGATACACCTCGGCGGTCACGGAGGACGCGCACCTCGACCGGCTGGTCACGGAGGTACGGGCCGCGGCACGCGAGATATAGGGGTCGCACGTTTCAGATCAGCGAACGGGGTGGGGGTGACGGCACGTGGGGAATGCCGATGACGAAGAACGAGCCAGGCAGCGGTGCGAGCTGGGACTTTCTCGATCCGGCTGCGTATGCGCGGCGGGTGAGCACCGGTTTTCCGCCGGTGATCGTGACCTGCGCCATTACCGGGGACCATCACCGTGCTGATCACCCCCGATTGCCGGTCACCGCGGCCGCGCAGGCGGCCGCGGCACGGGACGTTTTCGCCGCTGGCGCGCGCATCGTCCACATCCACGGTCGGGATGGGCTCGATCCCGATCGGACCGCGGCAGACCCACAGACCTACCTGGCGATCAACGAGTTGATCCGCGAAGCGGCCCCAGAGATTCTGATCGACAACACCCAGACCGTGACCGAGGCGCCATGGCAGATCGAGGAGGTACTCGGCACGATCTACTACTACCGGTCGGCTCCGTTGCGCGCGCGGCCCGATCTCATGTCGCTCAATCCTGGGCCGATGGCCTTTCGGGGTGGACCCGATCGTCCGAGCAGCGTCATCATCACGACGTTCGACGAGAACGAACGGGTCGCCAACGCGATGCGCGATGCCGGGATCAAGCCCCAGGTCTTCCTCTATCACCCTGGTCATCTCGATCTGCTCGATCACCTCATCGCGCGCGAGGCGCTCGATCCCCCTTATTTCGTGCAACTTGTTTTCGGGCAGCAGAGTGGAATCAATCCGGGGCCGGACAGCGTGCTGTACATGCTCCGCAATCTTCCTGGAGATTGCCTGTTTCAGACCTGCGCGCTGGGCTTGCACGCGATCCAGGTCAACACCCTGGCGCTGCTCCTCGGGGGCCATGTGCGTACGGGGATGGAGGACGCCCTCCTGTATCAGCGGGAAGAACCGGTGCGAGATAACACGCAGCTCGTCGCGCGCGTGATCAGTATCGGCGAGCACCTCGGTCGTCGCGTCGCAACTCCTGAGGAAGTGCGAACGATGATCGGAGTGAAGGGTGCCAGCGGGTGAAGCGTCCCGGCCGCACCAATTCCGAACTCACCGTAACCTGTCAGGAGACCGCGCGGAACGGCTCGCGCCGGAAGCCATTTCCATGGCGAACGTGTGTACTCGCCGTGGCCGCGGTTTTGTTTCTCATCTCGGGAATGCGCGGAAAAGCGGTTGAAGTCCGGGGAAGTGAGCATAGTCAGCCAGGGGGGGCATCGATCGCACAGCTGATGTCGCCTTTACCGTTCGACCAGGGGCTGGTTCTCCGCGTTGACAAATTGCCGCGGGGTGCAACGTACATCTCGATGCGTCGGATGCAGTTCGACCCGGACGCGGCTCTCGCGGCGCTTCCGATCGACGGACCAATGCTCATCGTGGTCGAAGCCGGCAGGGTTTCGATCGAACTTTCTCGTGGTGGAGCGATCGCCTACCGTGGGGCAGGGACAGCAGCGTCAGAACCGCTTGCACCAAACGAGGTCCACGCGCTGGATGCCGGCGATCTCGCCCTGATTCCGGCCGGCATTCCGCTGCGATTTGCCAACGGCGAGCCATCCCCCGCGCGCTGGATCCAGTTCCAGGCCGAGACTCCGGCCACGGAGTGCCCCTGTGGGGCCGACCTCACGGGCATTCGGAGCGAGCTGCTCGATTCCGTGACCGTCGAGACCCCGCTTGCCGTCCCCGCGGAGATCGAGTTCTCCATCGGGCAACTCGAACCGGGATCATCGCGGGAACGTCGGCCCGGGACCGCCGTTGTGCTCATCGGTCCCGGCGATCATCGTGGGGAGGGGCTGAGCCGCGAGCCCGATGGATCCATCATCAACCGTGGAGCGGCCCCATTGGTTGTCTACACCATGACGCTGCGCCCTGCGGGCGCTACCACATGACATCCCCGCCGTTGGGAGAAATGCTCTGGCCAAGACAGTAGCTCGCCTCATCGGACGCCAAGTAAACGTAGGCCCAGGCGATCTCGACCGGCTGGCCCAATCTCTTGATGGGAAGCGAGTTGATCTTCCATTCCTTCCAGGACTCGTTCCCCGGCGTCCGCCACATGGGCGTGTCCGTCGCGCCGGGACAGACCGCGTTCACCGTGACCCCGGTCAACGCGACCTCCTGAGCCGCCGAGACCGTGAGCGCCACCACGCCGGCTTTTGACGCGCAGTAGGAGGCGTTGAAGGGCGACGGCTTGTGGGAGAGTTGGGAGGCGGTGTTGATGATCCGCCCGTAGCCGCGTTCGATCATGTGCGGCAGAACGTGCTTCATGCCGAGAAAGACCCCGCGCAAGTTGACGGCGATGACCTGGTCCCACTCGTCGATCGTCTCGGTCTGGATGGGACCCTGGTGGCCGCTGATGCCGGCGTTGTTGACCAGGATGTCCAGCCGGCCAAAGCGGGAAATGGCCCCGGCCACGGCATCCCGCACCTGATCCTCAGAGCGCACATCGACCGCGATTGGAAATGCGTCACGACCCAGCGCCTGGATGTCGGCGAGCAAGCTCCTCCCCGCTTCTTCGCGGCCAAAATCACCGACCGCGACATCCGCGCCCTCCTGGGCAAATAGCCGACAAACCTCGCGGCCGATGCCGGTGTTGCCGCCGATCACCAGCGCCTTCTTGTCCTTGAGCCTGTCCAATCCGCTCCCCCTGTGCATGCCGGAAGCGAGCAGTGCTCGCTTCCGGCGCATACCGTGCCAGGACTACTTCTTCCAGGCTTTGTTCCACACCAGTTCGTTGAGCGATTGCCACCACCAGCCGCCGACGTTCTCGCGGGAAGAACCGTGGAACCCGAGCGCTTGCAGCGGGACACCCATCGGATCCTGATTGAGCGCGATGTCGTCGATCTGGCGCTGAAGATCGACCCGCTTCTCGAAATCGTCGGGACTCGACTGTGCCTCGGCATAGAGGGCGTCGATGTCGGTGTTGGAGTACTTACCCGGCGCGCAACAGTGACCGGTCTTGAGCCAGAGGTGGGTGCCGAAGTTCACATCCGGGGTGCCGGCCATATCCTTGTAGATGAACAGACCCGGGAAGCCCGCGCCGCCGAAGGCGAGATTGAAGTAGTCCGCGCTCTGGACCTGGACCAGATTGACCTCGATGCCGACTTCCGCCAAAGCGCTCTTGACGATGATCGCCGTCTCTTCCTGTCCAGCCGCATTGAGGTTGTAGTGCAGCGGAAGGGAGAATCCGGACGCCCACTCCGTCCCGGCGAGCAACTCCTTCGCCTTGTCGACGTCCCGCGCGCGGTTCCAGACGGTCGAGGTCACGTCATATCCGGCATAGCTGGGGGCAACGGTCGACTTCATCTGCTGCGCCTGGTTGAGGTACGGACGCGCCAGCAATTCATCGAAGGGGAGCGCGTACCCGATCGCCTGCCGCACGTTGACGTCATCCAGCTGCGGCGCATCGGGGGAACCGAACGTGAACCCGAGCCACTGCAGATGGTTGCCAGGGAGGCTATCGACCCTGACGCCCGGCGCGTTCTGCAGACTCTCCAGCTCCGCTGATTCCAGATCCATGGCCATGTCAACCGACCCCGCTTGCAGGAGGGCCACCCGATTCGCCGATTCAGGAACGACGCGGTTGACGACCTTGGCCACGTTTCCGGTGAGTGACGCCGGATCGAAGTAGTTTTCGTTCCGCTCCAGGGTCCAGCTCTGACCGGGCGTGTACTCCGTCAGCTTCCAGGCACCGTGACCGGCGATATTCGAGCTCGCCCAGTCGACCGACCAGGGATCGTCATCGGTCGCATGCTTCTTGAATTCGACGGAATCGAGGATGGTGAATACCCCGTGGGCGTTGATGATCTCCAGCAGCGCGTTCGGCGCATCGGAGCGGATCGTATAGACGTACGTATCGTCCTTGGTGATGTTGTCAATGGTCTTGATATTCAGCGCGTTCTGCATGAACGGCCAGTTGTGCCCCTTCGTCGCCTCGATCCGCTGGTACGAATAGAGCACGTCATCCGCGGTCAACTCATTCCCGAATGGACTGAGAATGCCCTTGCGCAGGTTGATCGTGATGCTGGTCCATTCCGGATTCACTTCCCACGACTCGGCCGCGTACGGCACCACCGTGCTGAAATCGGGGACAAACACGTCGCCAACCGCAACGGAATTGAAGGTCATGGGAGTCAACGCGCAGGCGCGGTAGATGTCGATCGACCGCAGGGCGGCGTGGAATGCGATATCGGTCCCGTTGGGACCATCGGCAAACGCCGCAACCAGCGTCTGCGTCGGCGCATCCTGCCGAGCCGGCGCGGCCAGAGCGCTTCGGGTCGCGGGACCACCGACGGCCACAAGGAGTCCGCTGGCAGCCGTCGCCTGCAACAGACGGCGACGATTCAGCGTGCCAGGGAAATCCGGCCGATGCGTAGATCGAAGCGGAGAAGTGTCGAGCGTTGCCATCCTGGGACCCCTTTCGATGTGACGAGCGCCAACCACGAGATCGCCTGGTATGCGTGACCGCCGCATTGCTATCGGGCCACCTCCTTCTCCTGGGTGCAGCGAGGACAAACGACCTTGCCTTTCGTCATGCTGACGCGCTTCCCGCGCTCTGCAGCCGCATCGAGAGGGCAGTTGCCTCTGCCCAGCCGGGAATGTCATTCGTCACCGCCCGCCAGCACCGCACGAGGTGACCGTCGCCGACATCGGTGAGCAGCTGTGGCGCTTCACGACACGCGTCCTTCGCCTCCGGGCAGCGCGAGGCGAGAAAGCAGCCGGTTGGCAGGTTGACAGGACTGGGGATCTCGCCTTGCAGGAGGTAGGAAGAGCGCCGCACGTGGGGGTCGGCGGGAAGGGCCGAGGAGAGGAGTGCTCTGCTGTACGGGTGGAGCGGATTGCCAAATACCTGCTCCACCGTCCCGAACTCGACGATCTGGCTGAGATACATGACCGCGACCCGGTGGCACAGATACTCAACCGTGGTCAGGTCGTGGGAAATGAAGAGATACGCGAGACGGAATTCCTCCTGCAGGCGAATCAGAAGGTCGATGATCTCGGCCCGAACCGAGATATCGAGCATCGAGGTCGGTTCATCGAGGACGACCAGTTCGGGATTCGTGGCCAGCGCACGGGCGATCCCCACCCGCTGCTGCTCGCCGCTGCTCATTTGGTGGGGATACGCCACCAGGGAGCGTGCGTCGAGACGGACGCGGTCCGCAAGTTCCGCCACCCTGCTCCGGAGACGACTCTTGTCTCGCTCTCCGAGCAGACGAAGGGGCTCGGCGATCGTCTGGAACGCCGTATAGCGGGGATTGAGCGAATAGTACGGCTCCTGGAACACCGACTGGACGTAACGTCGATAGGGCCGGAACTCGGTTTCCGACAGGGGAGTGATGTTCTCGCCGCGAAAGGAGATGGTGCCGTCCGTCGGCGGTATCAGCTTGAGCAGGCAGCGGCCGACGGTCGTTTTGCCGGAGCCACTCTCGCCCACAAGACCGAGCGTTTCCCCAGCCTGAATAGTGAACGAGACATCACTCACTGCCGAGACAAAGCCATCAGACCCCCGCACAGGAAAGCGCTTGACGAGGCGATCGACTTGCACGAGGGGTTGGGACACGATCCTCCTCCTATCCTCGCGCGTCATGGGAATGAGCCGGCGATGTGACCAGGTCGGGGCGGAGCGTCCGTGGCGCGTCCGGTACGGGATGGAGTTGGAGGGTCGGTTTCCCGGGCGTGCCGGTATCTCCCATATCGGCGAAGTGAACGCAGCGTACCCAGTGACCAGGCTCGGCTTGCCGCATCTCCGGTCGGATCTGCTTGCATTCCGGCAGTCGCACGGGACAGCGCGGTTCCAGATAGCATCCGGCTGGCAACGCCGCGGGATTGGGCGACAGTCCTGGCAGGGGCTTGCCCCTGGTCGCGCCGACGGCGCGAATGGTGCCGAGCAGCCCGTGGGTATAGGGGTGTAAGGGATTGTCGAACAATCGCGTTGTCTCCGCGATTTCGACTGCTTGCCCGGCATACATCACGGTGGCGCGGCGGCAATACTGGGCGACGACGCCGAGGTCGTGCGTGATCATCAGCATCGAGGCATGGCGCTGATTGACGAGATCGGTCATCAGGTCGAGCACCTGACGTTGGACGGTGACGTCCAGCCCGTTGGTCGCGTCGTCGGCGATCACCAATTGCGGCGAGTTGATCAGCGCCATGGCGATCACAATGCGTTGTGCCATGCCACCGCTGAGCTCATGGGGATACGCTTTCGCGATGCGCGCGGCGTCGGGGAGGCCCACCGCGGAAAGCATGCTCAGGGTGGCATCGCGGGCTTCATCGGCAGAAACTCGTTGATGGGCGCGCAGCACCGCTTCCACCTGGTCGCCGACGCGCCGCAGGGGATGAATGTGCGACCGCGGATTCGCCAGAATGAGACTGACTTCTTTTCCCCGATAGTGCCGAACGCGATCCGGCAACATCGCCAGGACGGATTCGCCGTGCCAGTGGATCTCCCCGGTCACGATCTTTGCCGGCGGTTTTGGCAGACTGAGGATCGACCAGGCCGCGACCGACTTGCCCGAACCGGACTCGCCGACGAGCGCGGCCATCTCCCCCCGGTTGACTGTCAGATCGAAGCCGTTGAGGGGCTGGATCACGCCGGAGTAGACGGGAATCTCCACGTGAAGATCACGAACCCGCAGGATCTCCTCGGGGGCGGGACGATCCAGGCTCGCCGTGGCGGACACCTCATGCCCTCCGTTCCGGGTTGACGAGAACCCGAACGGCGTCGGTCACCATGGCGAAGCCAAGGACGCACAGACCAATGGCCAAACCGGGGAAGAAGGCGGCCCACCACTCGCCGAGGATCATCATCGGGGCGCCAATCCCGACCATCGAGCCCCATTCCGGGGTCGGCACCGGAATTCCCGCGCCGATGAAACTGAGTGAGGCGGTCAACAGGATGGCCCAGCCGACATTGACCGAGGATTGGACCAGCGCGGCCTCGATCGTGTTCGGCAGCAGGTAGTGGCGCAGGATGCCGCGATCGGTGTTGCCCACGCACCGTGCGGCTTCGATCGCCGGCCGCTCGCGGAACGCGAGGACCTGGCTGCGCACGAGGCGCACGTAGATCGGGACATTGAGCAGCCCGATGACCAGGATCACATTGCGGATACTGGGACCAGCGATGGCCACCACCGCCATGGCGAGGACAAAGACGGGAAACGCTTGCAGGAGATCGGCAACCCGCAGGACAAGACCGGAGAACACGCTGCGGTAGTAGCCGACGAGGAGGCCCAGGGGGATTCCGATGACGAGAGAGAGGAGCGTTCCCGTCAACCCGACGACGAGATCGACGCGGGCGGCATAGACCACGCGGGAGAAGACATCGAGGCCGGTGGGATCGGTGCCGAACCAGTGCTGACGGCTCGGCGGCGTGCGAAATTCGGCGGTCGGTGTCTCCGGATCGTACGGTGCGATCAACGGCGCAAAGATCGTCATCAGCAGGAATAGCGCGACAATGACCGACCCGACGGCCGCGCTGGGGTGGCTGCGTAGATAGAGTGTGTAGTGCCGTAGTGCGGTAACCGCCCCGTGTTCGGTGTTCTGGATAGGAACGGCTGTGGCGCTCATAATCGCACACGGGGGTCGACCAGCATGTAGATCAGATCGACCACGAGATAGACGACGAGCGAGAAGACCCCGGCAATAAGGACAAACGCCTGAACCGGAGCATAGTCCTTGTTGATGATCGACTGGACCGCGTACTGCCCCACGCCATTCCACGAGAACACGGTTTCGACGAGCACGGCACCGCCGATGAGGAAGGCGTACAGAAACCCGATCAGGGTCACGACCGGCGGCAAGACGCTTTGAAACGCGTACCGCGCCAGATCCCGCCGCGGCAGGCCGCACGCTTGGGCGTACCGGATATAGTCCCCCTGGAGGATGTCGGCCATCGTCGATCGGGTCATGCGCGTGATCGGCGCGGCATTGAGCAGGCCCAGGGTGAGGACCGGGGCGATCAGCTGCGACACCGAGGCCTGAAATGCCGGCAAGTCCCCGGCCAGCAGCGAGTCCACCGTCAGTAGACCGGTGACTCGGGGTGGTTCAGTCATGATCAGCGGGAACCGTCCTAACGGAGGCGGGATCAAGTGAAATTGGTGAAACAGGACGAGCACCACGAGGAGCGCCAGCCAGAAATCGGGCAGCGCGCCCGCCAGAAAGCCGTAGAACTGCGCGATGCGATCGACCACGCCGCCGGCATTCAGCGCCCCGATGATGCCCAGGGTGAAGCCGACGATGATCGCGAGAAGCAGGCCGTACGTGATCAGCTCCAGGGTCGCTGGGGCCCTCGCGGCGAGGTCGCTCGCGACCGGCTTCCCCGTGAACCAGGAATCGCCCAGATCCCCATGTAAGAGATTGCGCAGGTAAATCCCGTACTGCACGGGAATCGGCTTGTCCAGACCCATCCGCTGCCGGATCGCCTCGATCGCCTCTTCATAGTGCGTACTCCCCGCCAGCACCCGGGCGGGGTCACCGGGGAGCAGGCGGATCAGGAAGAATGTAACCAGACTGATGCCGAAGAGCAGCGGGATGAACGCCAGCAACCGCTTGATGATGTAACCGCCATAGCCTTTGAATTGCAGATGGCGAAAAACACCCTGCGTGGGTAGGGCAACGGTCGAAAATGGCGGACGGGTCCAGCGTCGCAAGAGCACCACGTCACTCCAGGAATGCGAGATCGGATTTCGATTGGGCCGACGACCTGACCAATCGGGGTGATGCGATATCGGCGCACAGCTCCGCCAGCCGTGCGATCGTCGCCTCGATGACTGCTTCACCCAGGCTTGCGTTCGCCCGGGTGGCGTCGCCGACGACCCCGGAGGCGCTGATCTCGGCGATGCGGTGAGCGGGAAGTTGTCCTCCTGGCCCGCGATCGAGGGCGTCGTAGCGGATGTGGCGGGATGTGCGCACGCCAGTTCGTTCCAGGGCCGCGCGGCGACCATTGGCTTCCGATACGGCACGCGCCATGTCGACGCGGATGCCGACCGCGAGGCAGATGCTGGTCTCCACTTCCCCGGCGTGAATCAGGCAGTCTCCCGTCTGCGCCGTGAGATCCGGGACGAGATCGGCGTACGTCACGTGGTAGACCGGCGCGTCGGTTTCGGCCCGGATCAGATTGATGGCGTGGTTCAACGGCGCGATGTTGCCGCCGTGGCCATTGAGAAAGATGATGTTGCCGAAGCCGTGGGTGTGGAGCGAGCGGTGAACGGCGCGCACAACCTGGACGAAGAGATCGCCGTCCAGGGAGACCGTGCCCGGAAAATCCATGTGATACCAGGACGCGCCGAGATTGATCGTCGGGCCGACCAGATAGTAGGCGTCAAGGTCCTGCACCCGCTCCGCCGCCCGGCAGCAGATGTGCTCGGCGATCACGGTGTCGACCTCGAACGGGGTCATCGGGCCATGCTGCTCGAAGGAGCCAACTGGAATCAGGACGCCATCCACGCTCGCCCGGGCGGCGTCGACCTCCGGCCAGAACATTGCGGCCATCCGGTACGGTTTCATTACCCTGCCTCCAGAAGCGCGACCGCACGCACCGGGCATCCCGTGCCCCCGCGCAGCTTGAGCGGCAGACCGATGTAGGTAAATCGCTTGCCGACAACTGGCGACAGGTCGGCGAGGTTCTCGGTATTGATCATCTTTCGATCGCGGCAGGTGCGATGGGCGGGAAACGACGGATTCGCATCTAGCGGCATCGCCCGAGAGTTGTCAATGCTCGGCGTCTCGCAACCGATATTGCGGACGCCACGATCCGCCAGCCATTGCGCGGCATTCCAGCTCAGTCCAGTCCAATCATCGGGGTACGGCGGTACCGGGGATCGCGCGTAGTAGTTCTGATGGTAGAGAAAGGTATCGCCTGGCTCGACCAAAAGATCAGCGCCGGCGAGGGCACATTCGATATCGGCCGGCTCGATGAACTCGTCCGGACGCTTATGGGACAGGTCGACGCAAACCGCCGAGGTGATGAACCAGTCGAGCGGCATCCGCTCCATGCACCAAGCATCGTCGCCCGGGGTGTAGTGACAGAACGCATCGACGTGAGTTGACACGTGCTCGCCGATCAGGAAATCTCGAATTTGCCAAGAGAGATCGGGGGCATGCTGATGCGTGCCGAGCGACGACTCGTGCGTGATGCGGTGCCAGAATGCCGGTCGCTGGTTGACGTGATAGTTCGCGACCGGCTGCATGTGTGCGATCGTCTGACTGAGATCGACAATCGTCATCCCGAGCATGCGCCCACCCTCTCAGCATGATTCCCACGGCAGACAACCACACGTCGGGAATACTGAGGAAGGCCGTTGTGGCAACGGCTAAGGCCGTGTTGGTTGCTACCGCAGTTCGAAACCGTGTGGTCTTCAGCCTACCGGGCGCGGCGCAGCCAGTCTATGTGGATTACCCACGAATTCAACGGCTGTGTGTTGGAGACTATCCCTGGATTGAGTGAACATCGTCTGGTGAATCTTGAGCGCCAGGTGCAGTTCGAGTCGTGACTCGCTGTTCTCCAGGTCGATGCGAGCTACTTCCCGGATTCGCTGTAAACGGTAGCCAAGCGTGTTGACGTGGATGCCGAGGGCGGCAGCCGCCCGTTGCTGCACGCCGTTGGCCGCGAGATAGGCGTCGAGCGTCGGCAAGAGCTCGGTGCGGTGTTCGGCATCGTATTGCTCGAGCGGACTGAGAAGTTCGTTGGCAAAGCGGACCGCGTCCGATGCCCGAGGTAGATCGAGCAGCAGCCGGCAGACGCCGAGTTCTTCGAACGAGAGAATCTGCTCAGCCCTGTCGAATGATCTGGCGAAGTCAAGCGCGCGCTTGGCTTCGGCACTGGAAATTGCGAAATCGGCTGGCGAACGGCAGATGCGGCCAATGGCCAGCTGAAGCGGTATTCCCTTGCGCAACCTCGCATCGCGTTGCAAGGTTTGAGCGATCGCGTGCGCTTCAGCCAGAGTCCCGTTTTGCAGCGGGACTGCCAGAATCGCGCCGTCAGCACGAGCGAGAGTCAGCGCACCACCACGTCCCTGGAGGTTGACCAGATCTTCAAGGATGTCGGCCAGGGAGTGACGTGAACCTCGCCCTGCCTGTTGGGATTCGCTCGCCGGATGCTCCGCGGCGACAAACATGAGCGTGTGTGGAGATGCGAGGTTGTATCCAAGGTAGGCGGCCCGCCGCTGCACCGCATCCCCATCACGTACGCCATCGGAGAGCAGCACTTCGAGCAGCTCACCCCGCAAGCGGCGTTCGACTTCGGCTCGCGTCCGTTGCTTCATCATCTCCAGCGCGATGACCGTGGAGGCGTGCCCAATGGCGAGCAGATCCTGCTCCTCCAGAGCGCGATTGTTCTCCAGCACCGAGAGGTATCCGAGAAGGTCGCCCCCGACGATGACGGGGGCGACCACTCCTGGATGGGAATCATCACGATCGGGTGCCATCGGGAAGGCGACGGGCCGGCGCGAGTCGCTGGCCGTGGTGATCGCCCGTTCCCAGTCCACATGCTTACGGGCGGAATCTCTCGACGGTGGACTGCTCCTTGCGCGCTTCTCCTGGTCCTGGGCACCTTGGGCCAGAACGTGCTGAAACTGATCTTCAACCAGCACCGTTGATTCAAGAAGCCGGGCGAGGGCGTCGACAATTGCCTCCAATCCCGCGTTTTCGAGCACCATTTGCGTCAGCTGGTCATGCACCGCGGTCGCCCGTTCCAGAGCGCGATGCTGTCGCTCGACTTGAGCATGCAGGGTTCGCAGTTCACCGATGGCGGTCCGCTCCTGGTCGTACAACCGAGCCCGCTCCATCGCGACCGCCGCCTGATCCGCAATGTGCGAGAGCAATTGCCGTTCGCTGTCGAGAAAGGTGTACGGTACGCGCCGATAGACAGCCAGAACTCCGACCGTTGAACCCTGAAGTGTGAGCGGCACACCGGCGAACGCGTGAAGCTGCTCGCGGGAATTGATCGCCGTCAAGTATTGCCGTGGATCCTCCTGCATGTCGTCGCAGGTGAGTGGCGTGCCGGCCGCGGCGACCCGACCCGCCAGACCTTCCCCCACCTTGAGGCGGCCGTGCTTGGCCTCGAACGTCAGGAGCCCATACGACGCGACGGTGACCAGATCGCCGTCCTCGACGAGGCCGACCAGTGCCACATCGCTTCCCATCTGATCGACAACCACTTCGACCAGCTTCTGCAAAATGGATCGCAGCTCGGTGCCGGCGCCAAGGGCCCGCGCCACGGCATAGAGCACGGAAAGCTCACGATTGGCTTGCCGCTGAGTGGCAACCAGATCCGCATTGTCACTCGCGATCGCCGCCTCGCGCACGATGGTCTCGAGCGTGCGCGCGAACAACCGGGCCGAAGATTCCACGCGCTGGGACGTGCTGCGCCTGACGGCTTTCAATTGTGAGCGGGTGACGGTCTCGGATGGCCCCAGTTTGCTCATCTCCCGCTGGAGCAGGAGGTAGTCAGCGTCCGACACGGCGAGGGGCCCGATGGTGATCCAGGCAATCACGCCACCGGCGCGTGCCGAGATCGGGACACGCAGACACGACAGTCCGTGGCGACAACGAACCCAGCCAGATGACCCCGCTGGCGGGATCGTTCTGGGCCATGACTCTTGAACCGGTGCTTGATTGCACATCGGGCAGCCGCGCGGTAGCGCGGTAATCGGATCACCGCTGGCGCTGACGAGCGCGGTCGGAAGGTCGACCGCGTCCACAAACGCGGCCGTGAGTTCGTCGAGCGCGGCGCGATCCACATAGCGCAAGAGGGCCCGCGCCGACGTCGGATTGGCCGGCGTCTCGACCTCGGGAGAGACAGCCAGGACGGATCTCAACATGGGTGTCCATCCTCCCGCAACAGGTTCCGTTACGGCATCATCAACGAGCCGCCGTTCACGAAGATGGTCTGACCGGTGACAAATCGCGAGAGATCGCTGACCAGGAAGAGCGCCGCCGCGGCGATGTCGTCAGGTTGAGCCATTCGGCCCATTGGAATACTGTTCTGCGCATAGTTGACCATCTCTTCCTCCGACATGCCATAGCGAGGCTGAGCCGTATCGGTGAGGCCGGGCGCAATCGCGTTGACCCTGATCCCATGTCGGGCGAGAGCAAGGGCAAGTGATTTGGTCACGGCCACTACCCCGGCCTTGCTGGCGCAATAGTGGGCTCCCATCTCCGCAGGGATGAGGGCCGAGACGGAGGCGATGTTGATGATGTTGCCTCGGCCGCGCTGCACCATCCGCCTCGCCGCCGCCTGGGCGCAGAAGAATGTGCCTTTCAGATTGACATCGTGGACGGCATCCCAAGTGGCTTCATCGAGATCGAGGACCTCGGCGCGAGGGTAGATTCCGGCGTTGTTCACCAGGACATCGACGGTGACGCCCATGCCGTCGAGCTGCGCGAGCATGGTCTCGATTTGATCGAGTTTGCCGACATCGGCCTGAACCGAGAGGGCATCCGCTCCGAGTTCGGGCAATCTGGCGGGGAAGCGATCCGCGTCCGGGTAGTTGATGACCACGCGCGCGCCGCTGGAGGCCAGGGCTTCGGCGATGGACCAGCCGATGCCCTGATTGCCACCAGTGACAAGCGCCGTCGTTCCGGTGAGATCCAGCGACGCGTCATGATGGTGCATTGACGACCCCTCAGGATGCATCGAGATGGGCGAGGACCGGGGCGAGCGCCAGGACCCCATCGACCGAGTTCGGGTCGATGCGGAGCTGGACGTGCGAAATCCCTGCGGCCGCATAGGCGCGCAGCGCATCGGCGATCACTTCCGGCTCTCCCCGAATGGGTGGTTCGCTGAACCCGGTCCCGGTCGCCCCGGGCAGCTCGACGAGGACACACGCGGTCCGCTCCAGCGTTGCGGGATCACGGCCCACCGCCTCGCACGCGGTATCCACCTCTCGTTGCATGACCTCGACCCGAGACAATTCGTTGCCGGTCCAGAGGAAGAAGACGTTCCAGGCGTCGGCGTAGCGCGCCGCCTGCATGAGCATGCGGCGGCCGGTGGTCCCTATCAAGATCGGTGGTCCGGCCAGGCGGGGACCGCGCGGGCGGAGTTCGCACTGCTGCGCGGTGTAGTACTGGCCCTGGAAGTCCACCACGCTCTGTCGCAACAGGGTGTGAACGATTTCCATGGCTTCTTCGAAGCGACTCACGCGATGATCGAACGGGAACCCGAAGGCGTGGTACTCGGGTTCGATCCAGCCGGCCCCGAGACCGAGAATGAGCCGGCCGCCACTGATCTCGGCGACGGTGTCCGCCATCTTGGCAAGCAAGGTCGGGTTGCGAAAGCTGCTGCAGCTGACGAATGGTCCGAGGGTGATTCGCTCCGTGCGCGCGGCGACGGCCGCCAGGAGGGACCAGCACTCGTACATTCCCTGCGCTTCCTCTCCCTCGGGACGAAAGAGAAGATGATCCGGGAGCCAGAACGAATCGAAGCCCAGATCCTCGGCGGTTTGCGCCATTGCCAGGACATCGGACCAGCGGGGGGTAGCTCCCGCCATGTCGCGTTCTCCATGCGGGAAGAAGAGACCGACTTTCAGGGGACGACCGTTCTCCGCATTCATGGCTGCCACCTGCCTGGTTGGACCGGACTCGTTCCTCTCGCGTGGGATGGAGTTCGCCCTGGCATCATACCGTCAACCTTGATGCGATGCTTGACGGCATCTCGACCCATGGCGCTTACGTCAGCCATGCCTTCCGTGCCCAGGATCCAGTACTGGGTTTGTCTTCTAGGCGGAAATGACTCGACAGGTAATGTCAGGAACATCGTTCCTCCCGGTTCACCATTGACATCATGAGCCCGGAGTATTCATGAACAGTCCAGCAGCGGATCGGTGCGCAGCGCATCGGCGTCGTCCTGGTCCTCGTAGCCGCAGGCGATCTGGAACACCCGCTGGCGGACCAACGCCTCTCGCGTGTGATGCACCACAGAGCGCCATTCCGGGAGTTCCGCGGCCAAAGCGGCACAGACTCCCCAGCACCATCTCCGCCTGCTCCAGCCAGGGCAAGCCACCATCACTGGTCAGCTGGCCCCGTCGAAGCGGGCCCCCAGCGGCAACGCGACGCGGCCAGAAAGGCGGAAGACGGGCATGGCAGACGGGCTCACGCGGCGGCATCCTGGTTCCGATTCGGCACAACACCCGACCCTGGCCAAAGAGGCATCCCGCTGTCACCTCCCACCCTCATGAATAGTCCGGGCGAATCGAGTGCATGCCGACCGACACGCCATGCGGCGACCAGCCTTGCGGCTTCGATACGGTGATTGCGGCGGGACCCGAGCTGGTCGCGAGACGTTCCCTCCAGACCCGCGAAGCACTCAATGGCCAAGATTCTTCGGGGCGCCGCGTCTGGTTGCCCCGATTGTGGAATCGGGGCAACCATCACGTGAGAACCCCCGGGCGGACCCTCGTGGGTATCCGCGAAGGCGAGAAGGATGTATTGAAGCATTCTGCATTCATAGATTTCGACGTGTATCCGCGCCTCATTGTCGAAGTTCGTCGCCTTGACTAGAATGTCGCGCGTTTCCAGGAGACCGTATGCTCGATCAGGTCGATCAGCACATCGTCGCGCTCTTGCAGTTCGATGGCCGCATGTCCAACGCGGCCATCGGTCGAACGGTCGGCGTGACTGAAGCCACCGTGCGCCGCCGCATCGAGCGGCTGGAGCGCGACGGGGTGATCACCATCGCCGCCTTCCTCAACCCGATGCGCTTCGGCTACGACGGCGTGGCGATCGTCGGATTGAAGATCGACCTGGCTCGCACCGATGCGATCGCCGCGGCGCTGGCAGTCCACGACGAAATTCGCTACATCGCGCTCGCGATCGGCCGGTACGATCTCCTGCTCGAGGTGGCTCTGCCCGACCCGGCGCGATTGCGCGCCTTCCTTACGGAAAAGGTTGGCGCGATCGCCGGCATCCGGGAGGTGGAGACGAGCCTGACTCCCGCCATCCTCAAGTTCAGCGACCGGTGGTGGCGACCGGAGGGATGGGCGGCGGCGTCCGATTCCGGTCCGGTGGCAAACGGACGCGCTGGCGCATGACGGACGGTGTCGCGGTCGCGGTCGACCAGGTTACCAAGCGCTACGACCGCACACTGGCGGTGGACGGGGTTACGCTCCACGTGCGGCCCGGCGAGATCCTCTCCCTGCTCGGCCCATCCGGCTGCGGTAAGACGACTTTGCTGCGCCTCATCGCTGGTTTCCTCAGCCCGGACACCGGCTCGATCGCGATCGGCGGCCGGCGCATGGAAGGAGTCCCGTCGTACGAGCGCAACCTCGGTATGGTCTTCCAGAGTTATGGCCTCTTTCCGCACATGACCGTCGCCGACAACATCGGCTTTGGGCTGAAGATGCGGGGCACGGCGAAATCGGACGCGGGGCGGCGCGTCGCCCGGGCGCTCGAACTGGTCCGACTCCCCGGGTACGAGGGGCGGTATCCCAAGCAGTTGTCCGGCGGGCAGCAGCAGCGCGTCGCGCTGGCGAGAGCGATCGTCTATGAGCCGGATGTCCTGCTCCTCGATGAGCCACTGGGGGCGCTTGACAAGAAACTGCGGGAGCAGATGCAGATCGAACTCAAGGCGTTGCAGCGCTCGCTCGGCGTCACCACCATCTTCGTGACCCACGACCAGGAGGAGGCGCTCACCCTGAGCGATCGCGTGGCGGTGATGGATCGCGGGCGCATCGAACAGCTCGGTACCCCGCTCGAAGTTTACGAGCGTCCCGCCTCGACGTTCGTCTCCGACTTCATCGGCCTCTCCAATCTGCTCACCTGCCGGGTCGTGGCCGACGGCTCGGCCCTTTTCCTGGAGACGGCGCATGGACTCCGCATCTCGCCCCCGCCGGGAATCGTCCTGATTGTCGGGTCGCCGGTGACCGTGGCGATCCGGCCCGAAAAGCTCGATCTGTTTGCGGGGAACCAAGAGCCACCGCCTGACCGGGGGGCGGTCGGGACGGTGAGCGACACCGTCTACGTGGGCGCGGCGACCCACTATTACATCTCGCTCGCGGGCGGGGACCGGGTGGTGGTGGCCAGCCAGAACCGGTCGCGCGCCGTGGGCAGCGAGCCAGGTGCGCTCGATCCCGGCGCTCGGGTGATGGTCGCGTGGGAGCCGCGCGACGTGGTCGTGCTGGGCGAACGCTCGCCCGGCGAGTAACAGGCGAAGGAGGACACCTTGGATTGCACTCCGCGACGAAGCATTGACGCCCGGCGGTTCACGCGACGAAGGCTCGCGCTGGGCGCGGTGGCGGCCCCGGTTGCCGCCCACCTCGCCGCCTTCGCGCCACCTGCCGCCGCCCAGGAGAATGAACTGATCGTCGGCTCCTGGGGGGGAGTGTGGGACGAGACGACGCAGCGCAACATCATCGACCCCCTGGTCGCTGAGACCGGCGCGAAGGTGAGCATCGTGCCCGGCTCGTCGACCGAGCAGTTTGCCAAGCTCATGGCCAGTCCCGACAACCCGCCCTTCGATGTGCTCTGGATCGACCTGAACGTGGCCGCCCCCGCCGCGCTCCAGAACGCCTTCCTCCCCCTCACCGAGGACGACATCCCGGTCCTGGCGGATGTTTACCCCCAGGCGATCTACTTCGACGGCCAGGCGGTGGCCGGCAGCCTCGGCGGGATCAGCATCGTCTACGACTCGGACGAGGTCGCCTCGGTCGACTCCTGGAAGACCCTCTGGGACGAAGAGTACGCCTGCAACCTGTCGCTGAGCCCTTGGGACGGATGGGCTCCCCATGAACTGGTGATTGCCACGAAGGTCTTCGGGGGCGACGCAGCCAATCTCTCCGATCTCGGACCCGGTTTCGAAGCGATCAAGCAACTCGCCCCGAACGCATACACGCTGACCGGGGATTTCGAACTGCGGCCGTTCTTCGAGCGCAAAGAGATCGTCCTGGGCGTGATGTATTCCGGCGAAGCCTACGTGATGTACACCTCGGGACAGGAGAACATCCGCCTCGCCAAGCCGACCGAGGGATTGGTCGCGGTGCCGAACCTGCTGGTGATCCCGAAGAACGCCAAGCACCCGGAACTGGCCAAGAAATTCATCAACTACGCGCTGTCGCCCGCGTCCCAGCAGGGATTTGCTCAGGAGTATGCGTCGGCTCCGACCAACCGCA
Source organism: Thermomicrobiales bacterium (assembly GCA_046328335.1). Taxonomy (GTDB): domain Bacteria; phylum Chloroflexota; class Chloroflexia; order Thermomicrobiales; family UBA6265; genus JACCXM01. The sequence continues at coordinate 57,918 of JAXLWU010000009.1, read as the reverse complement.
CGGTCGAGCTCGCCGCGGATCTGGCGCAGTGGGTGCCCTACGGCGAGGAGGAAGTTGGCGCGTTGATCGTGCCCGACTGGAGCGCCATGATGAAGGATCAGGACGCCTGGGCCGAACGCTGGAACAAGGAGATTGTGCCGCTGATCGGCCAGAACTGTTAGGCGGCGCCACACGACGAACAGCATGAGTGCGAAGGACGGCCGGGTGAGAACGGAACGACGAGCGATCCAACTCGATGCAACGCGGGCGTACGCGGACATCGTCCGTCTTGCTGGCGACATCGGTATCCGTGTCGCCGGTACGCCGGCGGAGGGGGAGGGCGCGGCATACCTGGCGGAGCAGTTCCGGCTGGCGGGCCTGAAGCCGTGGGAGGAGCGCTTTCCGATCCCGATCTGGCGAGAGCGGGTCGCGGCGTTGACGATTACCGGCCGGCCGATTCCCGCGATCTCCCCCTGCTTCGGGGGGACGACCGGAGCGGACGGCGTGACGGCGGAGGTGGTCCCAGTGGGCGACCCACTGCGCGAGGAGGATCTGGCTGGTGTCGACCTCGCCGGGAAGATCGCTCTGATCGACTCTCGAAATGTGTACTTCGATTATCCCGATTACATCCAGACCGATCTGCTCGTCGCGCGTGGCGCGGCCGGGGTGATCTTCGCCGCCGGGGAAGGGCAGCAGGGAGGGCTGCCGCAGGCGTATTACAACTTCAAACGGTCGCTTCACCAGCCGACGCCGCCGTCGGCGATCGTCGATTTCGCGAGTGCCCAACGACTGGCGGCCAATCCCGGCGTGGCCACGTTACATGTGGAAGCCGAGGTGACCTGGGCGGAATCGGTGAGCGTTCTGGCCGACCTGCCGGGAAGCGAGCGCCCCGACGAGATCGTGATCGTCTCGGCGCATCATGACTCGGTCTGGACCAGTCCCGGCGCATCCGATAACGCTGGCGGGTGTGTCGTGGTCGCCGAACTGGCGCGCACCTTCGCCGCTGGCCCTCCGCCGCGGCGGACTATCCGCTTCGCGCAGTGGGGCGGCCACGAGGTTGGCTTGTGGGGGAGCGAGACCTGGCTCGGCCGCCATGTCGATGAAATTGGGCGCATCGCGGCGGTGATCAACTTCGACGGCCAGGGGGTCGTGGCGGGGAGCGACTACGCCTCCATCCTCGGTAGCCCGTCGTGGCAACGTCTGGTCGAAGCCACCTTGGCGTCCGGCGGTGACCCGGTCGCGGTCTCGGTCGGTGGCGGCGGCGTCGACTCGGTCAACTTCGCGGCGGTCGGCCGCAACGCGGTCAACTTCAGCCGCTGGGGCACGGTCGGCAACCATACTCCCGACGATAACCTCGACCCGATCGGGCCGGAAGGGTTAGAGAGTGGGTTGCGAATGAGCGCCGCGGTCCTCGCGGCTGTCGCCGATGAAGACGGCCTCGATCTCGCCGATGCGCCCCCGCCGGCGCAACTGCGCCAGACTCAGGAGTGGTGCGCCCGGTGGGGCTGGGGAATCGCCGGATGAGCGTCGTGGCCAGCGCCGAGCGCGCCTACGACGATCTGGCCTACCTCGCGGGACGCATTGGCGAGCGGCTGGCGGGAACCAGCGGCGAACAGGAGGGGATTGGCTACCTCGCGGATGCGTTTGCCGCATCCGGCCTCGCCCCGCGCATCGAGGCGGTGCCGGTGCCGATCTGGGAGGAGCGGCGCACGACGCTGGTCACGCGCGAGCGCGCGATCTCCGCCCTCAGCCCTTGCTTCTCCGGCGTGACGCCGGACGAAGGGGTGACCGGCGAAATTGTCGCCGTTGGCGACCCGATGACCGTGTCCGATCTCGCTGGCCGCGATCTGGCCGGCCGGCTCGCCTTGATCGACGGCCGGGACGTGCAGGTCGACTACCCCGACTATCCCCAGACCGACCTGCTGGTGGCCCACGGCGTGGCCGGGGCGATCTACGCGGCGGGCGCTGCCCAGGAAGGGGGCTTGCCCCAGGCGTACTACAATTTCAAGCGGTCCCTCCACCAGCCGACGCCTCCCTCGCTCGTCATCTCCCGCGCCGATGCCGACTGGCTTGTCGCCAACCCCGGCCCGGCGTCCCTGACCGTGGCTGGGGAGGTACGCTGGTCGGTCTCGGCCAACGTCTGGGCGGAGCTGCCTGGCACGGACCTGGGCGACGAGATCGTCGTGGTGGCGGCGCATCATGACGCCGTCCGGGGCAGTCCCGGCGCGTCGGATAACGCTGGCGGCTGCGCCGTCGTGGCCGAGTTGGCGCGCGTCTTCGCCGCCGGACCCGTGCCGCGGCGGACGATCCGCTTCGTTCACTTCGGCGCGCACGAGGTCGGGCTGTTCGGCAGCGAGAGCTGGCTGCGGGCCCACGTGGACGATGTCTCCCGGATCGCCGCCGTGATCAATTTCGACGGTCATGGCCTGGTCGGTGGCGACCAGACCGCCTCGCTCCTCGGTGGGGCGGAGTGGGTGTCATTGTCCGATGCGGTGCTCGCGGCGACTGGCGTGCCCGTCGCCATCCGCTACGAAGCGGCCGGCGGGGTCGGGGTCGACTCGGTCAATTTCGCCGCGCTCGGGCGGAACGCGATCAACTTCGGGAACGGTGGCGCGCCGCGGGCCCATACCCCGGCCGATTCACTCGCCCCGCTCGGTCCCGCCGGTCTCGCCGGCGCGCTCCGCATGGGCGAGGCGCTCCTCGCCGCGACGGCGAACCGGGACGATCATGATCTGGCGCTCCCGCCGCCCGCGGCCCAGGTCAGGGAGACCCAGTCGTACTGCGCCCGCTGGGGCTGGGGGATCGCGGGGTGAGCGCGATCCACGGTACCGGGTCCGGATGGCTAGGTCGACTCGGCCGCTTTGCCAGTGGCTGGGGGGTGATCACCGTGAGCGCGGCGATCTTCCTCTTTTTCTTCCTGGTCCTCTCGGCTACTTCCTCATCATGAGTCTGTACACCTTCATTCAGACCGGCGTGTACACCACCGATCTCACGCTGGCCAACTACCAACGGCTCCTGGGGGACACCTACTATCTCGACATCCTGCGGGTGACGCTTCTCCTCGGCGTGCAGGTCTCCCTTGTCTGCCTGTTGCTCGGCTACCCACTCGCGTACTTCCTGGCCAGGAACCGCTCCGTCTGGCGCAACGTGCTCCTGGTCGTGGTTGTCTCCTCCCTCTTCACCAACCTCGTGGTCCGCACCTACGGCTGGCTGGTGATCCTCCCCAAACGGGGGTTGCTCAACAATGTGTTGCTCGATCTGGGAGTGATCGACGAACCGCTCAAGCTGATCTTCAACACCACCGGCGTGATCATTGGTCTCAGCCAGATCATGCTGCCGGTCTTCGTGCTCGTGGTGGCCGGGGTCCTGCAGACGATCGACGAGGAACTGGTCGCTGCCGCGGAGATTGCCGGGGCCGATCCGCTGCGCGCCTTCCTGGCCGTGGTGTGGCCGCTCAGCCTGCGCGGCGTGATCGCCGGGATCTCGCTGGTCTTCACCTTGACGATCTCTTCCTTCGTCACGCCGGAGTTTCTCGCTGGCGGGCGCTTCCTGGTCGCCGGTACGCTCATCAGCGAGCTGATGAGTCGAACCCTCAACTACCCGCTCGCGGCCCGCGCTCCGCCCTCCTCCTCGCCACCACGCTCGCGGTGATCGGCGCGCTGGCGTGGGTGGGGCAACGGACGGTGGCTGATGGCCGCTGAGTCGCAGGTCGCGGGTCTCCAGGTGGCGGGGTCGGATCGGCTCGCCTTCAGTGCCAGGGCACAGCGCACCCGCGCGGTCAGCGTGGCCCTGTCGCGAATCTGGCGGCTGCTCTTCCCGCTGGTGCTGATCGCCGCCTGTATCTACCTGCTTGCCCCAACGGTCGTCGCCGTGCTCGCCTCGGTCAGCGAGACCGCGTATCTGACCTTCCCGCCGCACGGAGTGAGCGGGAAGTGGTACGGCAACTTTCTCGAGCGCGATGATTTCGTCGGGTCGCTCTTCTTCAGCCTCGGACTCGCCATCGTGGTCGCCCTGCTCGCGGTCGTGGTCGCGGTGGCGCTGGCGCGCATCATCGGGCGGCGGCGCGGGATCGGCCGCTCTTCTCTGACCAGCATGGCCTACCTGCCGCTGATCCTGCCCACGATCGTCTACGGACCGGCGCTCCTCCTCTTTGCGGCGCGGATCGGGCTCAACGCTGACTACGGGGGAGCGCTCCTCACCCTTGGTGCGGCCCATCTGATCCTGGCGTTGCCCTTCGCGATCCAGAGCGTCCTGGTCGGATACGAGGGCCTCGACCCGGCGCTGGAGGAGGCGGCGATGAGCATGGGGGCAAAGCCCCGTTCCGTATTTCGGCATGTGACCCTCCCGTTGCTCATGCCAAGCATCGTCGCCGGGGGCACGTTCGCCTTTCTGACCAGCTTCGATGAACCGATCGTGGCCCTCTTCCTCTCGCGCGCCGACATGATCACCCTGCCGGTGCAGATCTTTACCTACTTGCGCTTCAAGCCCGATCCGACCGTGGCCGCGATAGCCACGGTGATGATCGTCCTCTCCCTGATCGCCGTCCTCATCGCGGATCGCCTCGTGGGATTGGGCAAGATGATGGGGCTGGGGAAATAACCGTGTGAGCAACGAGACGGTCGTGTCGGATCGTGCAATGCGTCATCGTGCAGGGAATCTGCACGACTGGGGAGAATGCCATGACGGTCGAACGGATCAATCCGCCGACGCTGCATCAGCCGATAGACAACATGTACGCCCACATTGTGAAGGCATCCGGACGCACCCAATACCGCATCGGCGGCCAGGTGGCGGTCGACGAACAGGGGGCGGACGTCGCGGTCGGCGACATGGCGGGACAAATCCGCTGCTGCTACGACATGGTCTCCCGGGCGCTGGAAGCGGTCGGTCTCGGCTGGGACGACGTGGTCCACATCTACACGTTCACCACCGACATGGACACCTATCTGGAACACGAGCAGGCGATCGCGCGCGACTACGTCGGTGACCGGCCACCCGCCTCGACGCTGCTCGAAGTCTCGCGCTTGGTCAAGCCGGAGTGGCTGGTCCAGGTGCAGGTCGACGCGGTGGCCGAGTAGGGTGAATCGCGGCGGGTCGTGCGGGACGAATGCTGACTGACCCGGTCAGGTGTACTGCCGTTTGACCCGGCGCCGCTCTTCGCACGACCCGCCGGTCTTGCCGAACGCGGCGCTCTGAACGCTATCGGCCACGATGGCTGGATCTTCAGATCCGGACGCTGAACCCGGGACGATGCATGATCGGCGAAGCATGTCGCAAGAGCAACAAGAGAATCGCTCGTCATCGCCAGCAACGTGGCGACGTGTGGCTCGGTTTGTGGAGCCGACGAGGAGACTCGAACTCCTAACCTGCTGTTTACAAAACGATGGCTACTCCGGACTCTCGTCGGCGTCCTGGCAGAAGGCGGAGACTACTCGGACTATTCCAAGTCTGCATCACTACAAATCACGACTTTAGCAAGCCTGCCAGCAAAGGTAACACGTCGGCGATTACATTCAATAGCAAACCCACGAATGCGCCAATTACAGCCACTATCACCATTAGCCTCCAGTTCGGGCTGTAATACGCTATCGATCCAAGCGGTACTATATTCTTACCCGTATAAGTTAGTTTCCCTCCGTCTTGGTCGATATCTACCGACTCCATTGATGAAGCAGGAGAGCCAAAGTGCGTGATTCGGTGTTCCGGCCCCCACCTAGTTGCCTGAAGCAGTCTGAGCATCCATTTCTTGCCGCGATTCAACTCTGGAACCGACAAAGTGATAATCACTCTCTCGAATGAAACCCCTCCACCTTTCCAGTTCAAATCGTAAATCACGATTGGCCCCAGTCTCCTCAAGGGACCAAGCTGGTCAAACTCAGTGACAGTCAGTATTCTGTTTTCATGATGGATTGCAGTCGGCAGCTCTGCAAACGTGAGTACAAAGTGGCAGTTCTCCACGTCAAACCATCGATACCGGTCCTGTAAAGGCTGAGAACCAGCTGACGTAATCGACGTACCATGCCATCTGTACGCGTGCTGGGGCAACTCGAACGCGATGGCACGAGGCATTGATTGCGCCAAGGCCGTGGACACATTGACGACCTCTACCTCAACTTTGTGGTGGGCATTCCCGTCCGAGGCCAGTTCAATTAGCCAGTTGACAGACGCTGAGGTTTTCGGGGGGGTGGTCAGAGGGGATGATTCAGCCATCCCTACACTAGTTGAGGTCATAGGGAAAATCCATCAAATGGAAGTGGTCAGGGAGCAGCAGAAATGTTCTTACTTGAACATCTCTATTTGCAAACCACCGATAGTTGAATTCTGATGAAACAAGGGAATAGGCGAGTAGGGCACAGACTCTTCCCCCAGATGCCTCAATAGCCTCTATGGCCCGGGCTGCTTCAGCACCACTAGTGCAGTGATCAGTTACAAGTACAAAATTGAAACCCAGATACCGTTCGGAGGAGCTGGAGTGGAGGGGAAAAATGCGACGACTTGAACTTGATCCGCTCTGGAAATTATCTCCTTGCCCAATCGTACAATTACGTGGGGTATTTGGCTCCAATTGACACAGCTCCGGCTATCCTAATAACCCCAACAGTAGAAGATGAAGTTGAGTCTTTCTCGATGAACGCGAGTGAGTCTATCGCCGATAGCGCATCCTCGCTCCTAATCTCCCAGAGCGTATCAACATACCAATCAACTACCCGCTTGCATTCCGTGGGATCATCCAAAAGCGGATCTATGTCAACGAAGAAGCCAATATGTCTTCCACTTCGCAACAAATGCTTCGATCGACTGATAACACCGGAATCTTGAAGGCGTTGATACGTGCGTGATCGGACCCTGAGATAGCTAAGGAGGCACTGGCTAGGATAGCCTCGACTACCATTGCTGGCTCCCACCCCGAGGTCATAGGTTCGCGGTTGCAAGAGTCCGCTGTTTGCGAGCTTTCCACTGCTGCGACATAAGCAAGTAGTACCTCGAAGTAGTGCCCATGGATCTTCTCGAACTCGTCACCGTGCGAGGGAGATGGATGATATGAGTCGAGCGAGCGGGACGCCCACAGCGTACATATGATCGATCGTCTGGTCAAAATCAAATGTCGAGTCCATTGCAAAATTAAACCAGAGGTCACCGACAATTTTTCTAGTGAAGTAATATAGAACGATGAACGTTCGTCGAAAGTCGGCGAGGATGGATGGATGACGATCAACAGTGATTGCGCGCAGTCGGCGTAGACCTTCTAGGACTTGATGCGAGTCTCGCCTGCTAACATCTGTGCCGCGGCCGAGCAATTCGTCCCGCACTTCGTGGGGTTGCGACCAGAAGTTTGGTGCTTCCTCTAATGGTTGCGATATGGACGGACAAGGACGCACAGAAATCCTCGCAATTCGAGCAAGTACCGGATGCTGGTTGTTCGGATCCAACATGCAGAAACGCCAGTCGCGGCTGGAACCACGGACACTACTATAACTGCCGAAACTTGGTGGAAGCGAACTGAGGGTGGATCAGCATGAACTGTTCACGATGCGGCTGTAATCAAATGAGGAATTGCGTTGGAGTAAGGCAACTGAAGTGGGTTCCCAAAGGCGTTGGGGTACATCGCAAGATCGGGGAGAACCGACGACGATCAGCGAAAAATTGGCTTCGCTGCGCAACCTACTGGGAGCCGACGAGGAGACTCGAACTCCTAACCTGCTGTTTACAAAACAGCTGCTCTGCCAATTGAGCTACGTCGGCGAAACGGCCAACCGCTGATGCGCACATCCTGACCGCTGCTGGCGTTGCTAGTATGCCATGGAACGCGCGCGATGCTCCTGCCAAGAGCATGTTCTCATCCCGCTCGCTGCGCTCTGCCGCCGGAGGACCCTGATGACGCTTCCCACCAGCCCCACTGCCGACTTCACCCTGCCCCAGAACCAGCGCTGGCCGCCGTTGCCATTGGCCGAATGGCAGCCAACGCGCGATACCCTCCACCTCTGGACCCAGATTGTCGGCAAACTGAAAATCGCATTGGCGCCGTTCCAGAACCAACTCTGGCACACGTCGCTCGCCCTCACCGCCCGCGGGTTGACCACCGGCCCGCTCCCGTACCGAGGAGGCGTACTCCAAGCCGATTTCGATTTCCATGATCACCACCTCCGCCTGCTGTGTGGTGATGGCCGGAGTCAGACTGTTTCGCTTCATCCCCGTTCCGTTGCCGATTTCTACGCCGACGTGATGCACCGTCTGGACCTGCTGGGTGTGACCGCGCAAATCAACCCCCTGCCGCAGGAACTACCCGCTCCGATCCCGTTCGACCAGGACACGATCCATGCCAGTTACGACCCGGATGCGGCGCGCCGCTGGTGGCAGATCATGACCTCGGCGGCGACGGTGATGTGGCGCCAGCGATCCTGGTTCGTCGGCAAGGCGAGTCCGGTGCATTTCTTCTGGGGATCGTTCGATCTCACCGCCACCCGGCACAATGGCGAACCGGCGCCGCCCCACCCCGAGCGCGGCTACATCTACCGCGTCGCGGAAAACGAGGCCAACTGGGCGGCCGGCTTCTGGCCGGGGAGTGGAGCCGTCGATTATCCCGCCTTCTACGCCTACATGGTGCCGCAGCCAGATGGAATGCCCGCAGCCGCTATTGCGCCGGGCGCGGCGTTCTGGCACGAGGAGATGCGAGAGTTTCTGCTTCCCTACGACGCGGTGCGGACCGAGGCCGATCCGGAAGCGACCCTGATGGCCTTTCTCCAGAGCAGTTACGCCGCCTGCGCCGATCTCGCCGAGTGGAATCGCGCCGCATTGGAGATCACTGAAATCCCGCGTCCACGTTGAGCGTGGATTCCCGGGGGCAGCGGTCTCAGGGGCCCCGGCATCCGATCCTTTGCCGACAAGGTGAGCGATTACCAGATCAGTTCCAGCGGCGCTCGCCATGGCCGGCACCGGCAGGATCGCCCGGCATGCGGCGGGTACCATCTCGGCATGAGTGGCAGCCAAAACCAGGGAGCGGAATAACCATGAGCGAAACGCGTCGATCGTCCCCTGAGATCGCGATCGTTGGTGGTGGCATCATGGGCGCCAGCCTCGCCTGGCACCTGGCGCGGCGCGGGGTGCGCGGCGTGACCCTCCTCGAGCAGGCGGTGATCGCCAACGGCGCCAGTGGCAAGACGGGAGCGCTCCTACGGCGCCACTACTCCAACCGGCCCGAGGCGATTCTGGCGCAGCGCGGCTGGCAGACCTTCGCCGCCTGGCCGGAGGTGGTCGGCGGGGCGCCGGTGCACACCCCGTCCGGGCTGATCGTCACCGTCGATACCTCGCCCGGACACGAGGTGAACATTGCACGGCTGCATCGCAATGTCGCCTTGCAGAACGAGATCGGTATCCCATCGCGGGTGGTGACCCGCCGCGAGTTGCAGGAGTTGCAGCCACAGGCTGTATGGGACGATATCTCGCACGGCGCTTATGAGCCGGACAGCGGGTATGTCGATGCCATCGCCGCCACCCGGAGCATGGCCGCGGCCGCGCGCGCCGCCGGCGCCACGGTGCGCGAAGGCGTCAAGGTGCTCGGTGTCGAAATCCAGGGTGGGCGCGTGTCCGGCGTCCGCACCGCAAGCGGGATCATCCCAGCCGGAGTGGTGGTGGTGGCCGCGGGTCCGTGGACGCCGCGCGTGCTGGCGGGCAGTGGGGTGGTGGCGCCGATCGAGACGCTGCGCGTGCAAATCGCCGTCCTGCAACGCCCCCTCGCGGCGGAACCGGAGCACATGGTCTATCTCGATACCGCCGCGGGCATCTTTTGTCGTCCCTGGGGACCGGGCCGGACGATGATCGGCGTCGGCGGGGGCGACCAGCACGATCCCACCGACCCCGATGCCTACGAACCGCGCAACGATTGCGGGTACGCCGATCTCGCGATTACCGCCATCGCGAGGCGGATGCCAGCGATGCGCGATGCGGTCTACCTGCACGGACACGCCGGGCTGTACGACATGACCCCCGATGCCCACCCCATCATCGGCCCCGCCGGACCGGACGGACTCTATCTCGCGGCCGGATTCAGCGGGGCGGGGTTCAAGAAGGGACCGGCCGTGGGCCAGGCGCTGGCGGACCTGATCCTCGATAACGGACCGGACTGGGTCGATCTGACCCCGTTCCGCCTGGAGCGGTTCGCCATGGCTGGCTGGCAGCAGCCGTGGAGCGAGAACGAATACACCTTCAGTTCCGATTTCGGCCACGGTCTCTAGCGAGACAGGTTCGGCGACTCGTGGTAGGGTCGCCCCAGCGCAGACGCGCCCGGTTGTCGTCGGCTCGTTTCAGGCAGGGGAGAACGCGATCCCATGCAGTTCGAACTGACCAAGATCCCGATCACTCCGCGCGTGCGCAATGTGCTGATTGCGATCGCCGTCGCGGCGTTGTTCTTCATCTTCTGGAAGGCGCCGGCGGTCCCGAAGATGCTGATCAGCGGTGCCGCGCTGGCCCTCGTTCTCTCGTTCCCGGTCCGGCTGCTCAGCCGCTTCGTTCCGCGCGGAATCGCCATTGCCGTGGTCGTGCTGACGATGCTGGCAGTCGTGATCGTGGCCGGGGTCGTCCTGGTCCCGATCGCCGTATCGCAGTTCGCCAGCCTGGCGGGTCAGGCGCCGAATCTGCTCAACGAGGGGTACCGCTATTCGCAAGATGCGGTCGAGGAGCTTGTCCAGCGCGGCGTGATCGATACCTCGCCTGAAGAGGCGATGAAACAACTGCAACAAAACGGCGCATCGCGGCTGGAAGCGCTCGGACAGGAAGTGGTGGCGCGGGCCTTCGATACACTTTCCGGCACGGTCGCCGGAGTCTTCACCGCGTTGAGCATCATGTTGATCGCGGTCTATCTGCTGGCCGATGGCGCGCGGTTCAAGAACGGGATTATTCGCCTGCTCCCGCGCCAGTACCGGGATGATGCGTTGGTCCTCTGGGACGATGTCGGCTGGGCGCTCTCTCGCTATCTCGGCGGGTTGCTGGTTTCGCTGACCTTCCAGGGCACCGCGGCGACGATTGCCCTGATCGCGCTGGACGTTCCCTACGGTCTGCTCCTCGGCATTTGGACGGCAATCGGGGCGATTGTGCCGTTTGTCGGGTCGTACATCGGAGCGATTCCCGCGGCGATCGTCGCCTTCACCGTCTCACCGACAAAGGCCCTGCTCGTGATCCTCGTCTACGTGGCCATCAACTTCATCGACGGCAATCTCATCGCGCCCCGCGTGCAGGGGCAGGCTATCCGGGTGCCACCCCTGCTGATCTTTCTCGCAGTAATTACCGGAGGTCAAATCGCCGGTATCTGGGGGGCGCTGATGGCGGTGCCAGTGCTGGCGGTGATGCGGGTGGTGGTCGATTTCCTGCAGGAGCGGGTCGTCGTCCAGGAGCAACCGCGGCCGCCGTTCCCCGTGTCGCTGGTCGATGTCGCGGGAGAGGAATCAGCCGCGGCGTCGCTACCGCTGGGCACGGCGCCGCCGGTGCGCCCGATACCGCGCAGCCGCTAACCTCCGGTCCTGACTGGAAAGCCGGGTCAATCCGCTGCCATGGTCGAAAGCAACGCGGTGCCCGCCACTTCATGCTCACCGCCGCGGATGGTTCCGCCGCGGTCTCAGAGACAACAAGGTGGAGGTGGGGACGCCAACGCCAGCGATGCGGAAGATGCCAGTCCGCCTGCGAACAGCAACCGATCGGCGACGCGTGATCGGCGGTAACCGAAGATCGCTATCCCAGGCGTGCGAGGAACCGGTCCAGCGCTTGGCGGCGCATCGAGAAGCGATGCTTCTCCTCCATCGTCATCTCGGCAAAAGTCAGGTTGGCGCCCTCGGGGCGAAAGATCGGATCCCAGCCGAAACCGCCGCTCCCGGCGGGCGCGGGCATGATCTCGCCGCGCGTCTCCCCGGTGAAAATCTCCAGCCGCTCGCCATCGCACCAGCCAACGGCGGTGCGTCCGGTTACGCCGCGAGGAGCACCGGTGGGGACGAGGTGACAGATGCCTTCCGCGCCAATCGTAACCAGGAACCAACGCACGAACGCGCCGGGCAAACCATGCAGCGCATCGATGTACAGCCCCGTGTCCTCGACCAGGACCGGCCGCTGCGCGAGGTTGTAGGCGGCGCGCGCTTTCTCACGTACCACCGTCTCGACATCGAGCGCCTGAATCTCCGGGATGTCGAGATCCAGTTGCTCTACCGGCCGGCCCAGGATCGACTCGATCTCGCGCGCCTTGCCACGATTACTGGAAACGAAGAGAACCTGATCGATCATCGCTGGTTGGAGACTGACAACGCGCGATCACGAACAGCCGCCGCGCGAAACGCGCCGCCGCGCGGCGGCCGAAGATGCCCGACTGCGAAGGACCAGTCAGGGACCCTCGAGTCCGCATGATTTAGGCGAGCATCAATCCGTTCACGTTGCCGGCCGGATCGCGGAAGAGGGCGAGGTGAACCCCCGCCACCTCCATTGGAGGCAGCACGACCTCGCCGCCCAGTTCGACCGCCCGGTCGAGATAGGTCTGCAAATCGTCCACCTCGAGATAGATGGAGACGCGACTCCCTCCCTCCATCGCCGGGCCGATGCCGCCGCTGATCCCGTTCTCTTCGCCGGTCTCCACAATCCCGTATTGCCACGGATTGTCCGCATTGATCTGCCATCCAAAGAGCCCGCCGTAGAACGTTTGTAGTGCGCCGGCATCCGGCCCGGTGATCTCCCAGTGATAGATCGGATTGGCCACGCTTCATCTCCGTCACGAGTGCGACAATCGGGAAATTCGCGTACGTTCGCGGAATAGAACATATGTTCTTTGACATCGTAACACGCATCATCCCACTGTCAATACCCGGTGCGGACGTGACGACGGGGCTAGTTGCCCATCGCCGCGATGACCGCTTCGGTCATGCCTGTCGTGGAGGCCGCCTTGCTCGGATCGCGGTCCGAACGAAGATCGTAGGTGACATCCTTGCCAGCGGCGATTACGTCGGCCACCGCTCCTTCAACCTTCTCCGCCGCAGCCCGCTCGCCCAGGTGGCGGAGCATCAAGGCCCCGGAGAGGATCATCGCGGTCGGGTTCGCCTCGTTCTTCCCCGCGTGGCTCGGCGCGCTGCCGTGGATTGCCTCGAAGACGGCGCCGTCTGGACCGATGTTGCCACTTGGTGCTACCCCGAGGCCGCCGATCATCCCGGCGACCAGATCGCTGATGATGTCGCCGTAGAGATTCGGCATCACCAGCACGTCGTACTCCTGCGGCTTCTGCATCAGTTGCATGCACATGTTGTCGACGATGCGGTCATTGAAGGCGATATCGGGGTAGCGCTCGGCGACCGCCTGCGCCTCGCGCAGAAAGAGCCCGTCGCTGAACTTCATGATGTTCGCCTTGTGCACGGCGGTGACCTGGCGCCGACCGTTCGCCCGCGCGTAGTCGAAGGCGTACTCCACGATCCGCCGCGATTCGACAGGGGTGATCACCTTGATCGAGAGCGCCGCGCTGGGATCGATCTGCTTTTTCGAGTGAGCGTTGATCGCGGCAATGACGTCGGCAGCGTCCGGCGTACCAGTGTCGAATTCGATGCCGCTGTACATCCCTTCCAGATTTTCGCGGATCACCACGAGATCGATATCGGCGAAGGCGCTTTGCACGCCCTTCAGCGATTTGCCCGGGCGGAGGTTGGCGTAGAGACCGAGCGCCTGGCGCAGCCCGACATTGACGCTGCGAAACCCGCTGCCGATCGGGGTGGTCATCGGCCCTTTCAGCCCAACTTTGTTCCGCTTCAGGGAAGCAAGCGTTTCTTCCGGCAGGAGGTCGCCCTGGTTTTCCAGCGCGGTCATCCCCGCCTCGCGTACTTCCCACTCGATGGGCACACCGGTCGCATCGAGCACCGCGCGCGCGGCGCCGGAAACTTCCGGTCCAATGCCGTCTCCCGGAATCAAGGTCACCCGATAGGTCATGGCGTTCGATCTCCCTCCCCAATCGCACACGTTCGTCCGCGGGCATTGTCGCATGCGGGCAGATCAGCCCCGATTCCGGCGCGGGCGGAGTCCCACTCGCTACGACTCGGAAGGCCACTCAGGAAACGAAGAGGATATCCAGGTCGATGATGACGCCGGGCAACGCGATCGGCGAAATGCGCCCTTGCGTGTGATGTGATTGGTGATACTCGCCGTCTGGTGTTCTCATCCAGCGTCGCGGTGTTCGCTCATACGGATGAATGAGCTAGATTTCACGATCACCACGTTCCTGGTACACGGCGAGTTTTTCCGTCACGACGTACCCGCCGGTCGAGCGCGACCAGATTTCGACCACGAGCGGCAGCGGTTGATCGTAAACCTCGAGGGTTTCGGTGAGAGGAAGCAACGCGGCGACCATCGATGTTGGAACGACGAAGAGATCGGGGACGAAATACGTTGCCTCGGGACGATGAACCCGACCAGCGTCAATCCGCACGCGATGTTTCGTTCGATCAAGTTGGGCCAAGAGCATGGAGCCGAGATTGACCGCGAGATCGCTATGAGCGGCGGTCATCCCCGGCTTCTCGCGCAGGTACCCATCCCACAACTCCCATTTACGGTCAGAATCCGCCAAGGCTCGTCGTTCGTAGTGTGCGTTGCTGGTGCGCGTCCCGATCGCCATCGTCACCTTCTGATCGTCGTTTCGCCGGCGATGCGTCCGCTCAAGTCTTGTCGCGTCCGGTACCCTGATCGCATGTTGCCGCGTTGCCGCCATCGACCGCCCAGTCCCTGTAGAGGCGAGATTCGCCGGCGTAGTAGAGGACATGATGACGAACCAAACAGTGTGTCAGTTGGCGCGAGTGGGGCCAGTCGTGCTGGTGATCCTCGATGGCTGGGGCATCGGCCGAGACGAGCCAGGGAACGCGGTCCTCCACGCCAGGACGCCGACGATGGATCACCTCTGGGCGACCTATCCCCACGCGTCGTTGCTGACCTCGGGTGAAGATGTCGGATTGCCCGCCGGCCAGATGGGCAACTCGGAGGTTGGGCACACCAACATCGGCGCCGGGTTCGTGGTGTACCAGTGGCTCACCCGCATCGACCGCGCCGTGGCGCGCGGCGAATTCGCCGCCAACCCCGCGCTGAATGGCGCGATCGATCGCGCTCTCGCCACCGGGGGAACCGTGCATCTGCTCGGACTCGTCAGTGACGGCGGGGTGCATTCCCACATGCGCCATCTCGAAGCCTTGCTGCGTCTCGCCGCCGCGCGCGGCGTGCCGCGCGAACGGGTCGCCGTTCATGCCTTTACCGATGGCCGCGATACCTCTCCTCACAGCGGCCTGCACTTCATCGCCGATCTGGAAACGGCCATGGCTGCCGCCAGCGTGGGGCGTATCGCCACCGTTTCCGGCCGCTACTTCGCCATGGACCGCGACCGCCGCTGGGAGCGGACTCGCCGCGCCTACGACGCCATGGTGGATGGCGAGGGAGAGCGGTCCACCTCGGCGCAGGGGGCGGTCGCCCGCGCCTACGCCGCTGGCGTCAGCGACGAGTTCGTCCCGCCGACGGTCATCGATAGTGGTTCCGGTCCCACCCCGATCCGCCCCGGTGACGGCGCGATCTTCTTCAACTTTCGCGCCGACCGGGGGCGGCAACTGAGCGATGCGCTCGTCAGCGAGGCGTTTGGCGGATGGGAGCGCGGGCCCCGGGTGGCTGACCTGCACCTGGTGACCATGGCCCGCTACGAGGCCGGCCTCCCGGTGGAGGTGGCGTTTGCGCCGATGGACGTCGTCAATCCGTTGGCGCGGGTGGTCAGCCAAGCGGGGATGACCCAGTTCCACGCCGCGGAGACGGAGAAGTACCCGCACGTGACCTTTTTCCTGAACGGCGGGCGGGAAGAGCCGTTTCCCGGCGAAGACCGCACGCTGGTGCCATCCCCGAAGGTGGCGACGTACGACCTGCAGCCGGAGATGAGCGCCCTGCCGCTCACCGACGCCGTGGTGGCGGCGATCGCCAGCGGCCGCTACCGGTTGATCGTGGTCAACTACGCCAATGGCGACATGGTCGGCCACACTGGCGTGTTCGCCGCCGCGGTGCAAGCGATCGAGACGGTCGATGCCTGCCTGGCGCGGGTCATCGCCGCGACCCTCGCCGCGGGCGGTGTGGCGCTGGTCACCGCCGACCACGGCAACGCCGAGGAGATGATCGATCGGGTGACTGGTGCGCCGATGACCGCGCACACCACGAATCCGGTGCCGGTCCTCCTCATCGCGCCAGAACAGAGTGCGTGGCGGCACGCGGAACTCCGCCCGGATGGCCGCCTCGCCGCCATCGCCCCGACGCTCCTGATGCTGCTCGGGCTGACACCGCCTCCGGAGATGACCGAGCCAGGTCTAATCGTGCCTTTGTCAACTTGATTCACGTTCACGTGCTGACGCGGCCGCTATGAATGCCGGCGCGTGCGCGCGTTCGTCGCGCTCCTTGCTGACCGTCTCATGCGCAAGACGAGTCGGCTCGGGGAGAAATCGTCCGTCGCGGCAGCACCCGAGCGTCATTGTGACGGCGCGCGCGACGCTGATCTGGTGCCCTGGGGAGACGAACAGCGGTTTGTGCCCGGGCCGGGTGCGCACCACCGCGCCAACCGTCTCCCCGCGATCGATCAGCGGGGTCCAGGCGCCAAAAATCTGCTCCGGTTCCTCGTATGCGCCGATCAAGCGGCTCTTGGCGCAGCCAATCGACGGCCGACCGAGGAGGACCCCGAGATGGCTGGCAAGCCCAAGGCGGCGAGGGTGGGCATAGCCCTGGCCATCGAAGAGGAAGAGGTCGGGCGCGACATCGAGCGTGGCAATGGCCGCCACGACCGCCGGTCCCTCGCGAAAGGCGAGCAGACCCGGCACGTAGGGAAAGGTCACCGCCCGCCAGGCGATGGCCGTGGTCAGCGGCGTCAATGACGGGAACGCCAGGGCGACCGCCGCCGCGCAAGCCCACGTCTCGCCCGCGGTTTTCACGTAGGCGTTGTCCACCCCGGCGACGATGCGTACCTCGCGCAACTGCGGGCCGTCCCGGAGTGACACCAGGCTGGCCAGTTCGCGCTGAAGTTCTCGCGCCACCGCGGGAGCCGTCGGCCAAGCCTGTGAATCCGAATCGAACATGTTCAAAGATCCCCGATCAGGGGGGCAGTTGGATTTCACTCGAGTACCGCCGGCAAAGCGCCAAGGCGAACCATTGCGGGCCGCATTCGGGGTCAGCGCATGGGCGCTCCGCCAAGTCGTGCCGCAAGGTTCGCGAAACATCGTATGCCACGGGCGTGCCATAGCATTCTCGACTTCTCACGTTCCGAGGAGAGGCAACGCGTTCGCGACGTTCCGGCCCATTTTGCTCCGCCGCGATCGGCAGGATGATCGATCAAACCATCTATCGCGTAAGGTCGGCGACGTGCGATCATGCGTCCGCTACAGTGCGGAGAGCAGCGGGGACGCCGCCTGTAATTGGCCCGTGGAGAAAGGGGTGGAGATGACGCGCCTAAACCGGAGAAAGTTGGTCTCTCTTGTTGCCGTATTCGGCATCGCCGTGCTCGGCACATCGGGCGCCGCATTCGCGCAGGATGCAACGCCCGTGGCGAGCCCGGTCGGCGGTCCCCCGATGGAGTTGCCGCCGCCGCCGGCTTATGCCGAAGTGGTCGCCACCGGCCTGGCGAACCCGCGCGGTATCGCGATCGGCGCGGATGGCGCGGTTTATGTAGCCGAGGCGGGCGTCGGCGGCGACGGTCCATGCGCCATGGGACCGGAAGGCAATGAAGAATGCTTCGGGCTGTCTGGCGGCGTGACCCGTATCGCCGCTGGCACGCAGGAGCGCATCATCGACGGTCTCGCCTCCCGCGCCGCGGAAGGCGGGATGAACGCCACTGGCCCCAACGATGTCGGGGTGGTGGGTGACACCGTCTACGTCCTGATCGGACTTGGGGGCGATCCCGCCACTCGGGTCGATGTCAATGCCGGCGCAAATCAGTTCGGCTATCTCTTCAAGCAGGAGAATGGCGAATTGACCACCGTTGCCGATATCGCCGGTTACGAGACGAAGGCGAATCCGGACGGGAACGCGCTCGACGCGAATCCATTCGGACTCGTGGTCTGGGAAGACGGCAGCGCGTTGGTCACGGATGCGGGCATGAATGCCTTGCTCGCGGTTGGCGGTGACGGCGCCATCAGCACCTGGGGTGTTTTCCCCAACGAGACGGCAAAGGCGCCGGACGGCTCCGAGATCCCGATGAACGCGGTGCCGACCGGCGTGGTCCAGGCGCTCGATGGTGCGGCGCTGGTCGGGCAGTTGACCGGGTTCCCGTTCCCGGTCGGCGGCGCCAAGGTGTTCATGGTGCCGTCCGGCGGTGGTGACCCCACCGTCATCCAGGAGGGGTTCACCAACATCATCGATCTCGCCCTGGGCCCAGACGGCAGCCTCTACGTTCTCGAATTGGTGGCTGGCGGCCTGCTCAATGCCGACCCGACCAACCCGGCGACGCTGGACGGTCAGTTGACCCGAATTCTCCCCGACGGCACACGCGAAGTGGTTGCCAAGGAGGGTCTGAGCACCCCGACCGGCCTCGCCGTCGATGCCGACGGCAATATCTACGTCGCGGTCTTCGGCGTCCTCGGCAATATGGGTCAGGTCTGGAAGATCGCCGCAGCGTCGTAGCCGGCGACTTCTGGCAACCGCCACCCGGCCCCGGTTGCGCAACCGGGGCCGGGTGGCGTCTCTGGCGGCATCATCCCACCAGAAATTCACTCCCGCGCTGGCGCGGTGTCCGGTAGGATTCCGGACATGGAGATCGAGGACGATTCTGACGGTGATGCTGGGGTGACTTCGGATCGGCACAAGGCCAGCGTTCGCGAGACGCGGGCGGAGGCGGTCGCCGCGCAACACGAGGCGGCGGCGGCGAGGCAGGCGGAACGGGGGAAGCGCGGCGCGCGCGAGCGGTTGCTCGCGCTCCTCGACGAAGGATCGTTCCAGGAGATCGATCCGTTCGTGCAGCACCGCGCGACGCAGTTCGGGATGGACCGGGCGCGTCCCTACGGCGACGGAGTGGTGACCGGCTTCGGCGAGATCGATGGCCGCCGGGTAGCGGTCTTCTCGCAGGATTTCACCGTCTACGGCGGGTCGCTCGGGGAAGCGTTCGCCGAGAAACTGGTCAAGTTGATGGATCTCGCGGCGCGCTATGGCGTTCCCGTGATCGGCATCAACGATTCCGCCGGAGCGCGCATCCAGGAAGGGGTCGAAGGCCTCGCCGGCTACGGTGAGGTCTTCTTCCGCAACGTCCGGCTTTCGGGTGTTGTCCCCCAGATCAGCGCCATCGCGGGGCCGTGCGCGGGCGGCGCCGTCTATTCGCCGGCGATGACCGATTTCGTGCTGATGGTGCAGGGCGTCGGGCAGATGTTCATCACCGGCCCGGATGTCATCCGCACAGTGACCGGGGAAGAGGTCACGCACGAGGAGTTGGGCGGGGCGAACGCGCACATGACCCAGAGCGGGGTGGCGCACCTGGTGGTCGCGGACGAAGACGCGCTCAATCTCCATATCCGGGCTTTGCTCTCCTATCTCCCTTCCAACAACCTCGACGATCCTCCCTGGTTCGCCCCGGATGACGAGCCCGATCGCGAGGCGCCGGAACTCGATGCCCTCGTGCCCGAGGAGAGCGCAAAACCGTACGACATGCACGAGGTCATCGCCGCCATTCTCGACACCGGGGAATTTCTCGAGATCCAGGCCGGCTACGCGCCGAACATCATCTGCGGGTTTGGCCGGTTGGATGGTCATGCCATGGGAGTAGTTGCCAACCAGCCGCGTCATCTCGCCGGCACCATCGATATCGCCGCCAGCGAAAAAGCCGCGCGATTTGTGCGCACCTGCGATGCCTTCAATGTCCCCCTGCTGGTGCTGGAGGATGTTCCCGGATTCCTGCCGGGTATCGAGCAGGAGCACGAGGGGATCATTCGGCGGGGATCGAAACTGCTCTACGCCTTTGCCGAGGCGACGGTGCCGCGCATCACGGTCATCACTCGCAAGGCCTACGGCGGCGCGTATGTGGTCATGAATTCGCGTCACATCGGCGCCGATTTCGCGATCGCCTGGCCAACCGCCGAAATCGCGGTGATGGGCCCGGAAGCGGCCGTCGGTCTCGTCTTCCGGCGGGAACTGGCGGCTGCCGGCGATCCCGCGGCGCGGCGGGCGGAACTGGTCGCCGAGTATGAAGATCTCTTTGCCAGTCCCTGGCAGGCGGCTGGCAGGGGCTACGTCGACGACGTGATCGCGCCGCGGCATACCCGATCCTGGTTGATTCGCGCCTTTGCCCTTGCTCGCGCCAAACGCGCCGCGGTGCCGCCCCGCAAGCATGGAAACATTCCGCTATGACGAGTCGAGGAGTCGAGGAGTCGGGGAGTCGAGGAGTCACGCGGCGAGACGACCAAGGCGAGTCGAGAAGTCGACGCGGCGAGACGTCGAGAAAGAGAGACGGCCAGACGACGAGACCAGAGAAAGAGGGGCTCGTGGTCGAAATCCGGCCGGAGCCGACGCCGGAGGAACGGGAAGCGATCCTGATCGCGCTCGCGCAGGTGCTTCGGCCAGCGGTTCCCGCGCAGCCGGTCGTATCGCGCTGGGCGCGCGCAGGGCGGCTGACGGCGCTGGACCGGTTACCCGGTTTGAGCATGGGTTGGGGCCGGGGAAGGGGTTGGCCAGTTGCGTCCGCAATCAGCGACGATTGACTCGCCGTCTCGCCGTCTTCTCGTCTTGCTGCCTCCTTCGGCGGTGATGGTGCTGTGTGTTTCCTGGTTCGCCGCATTCAACCTGCGCAGCGGCTTCATCGGCCTCGGTCCGGCGCTGCCAACGCTGACCGCCGATCTTGGCCTCTCCTTTTCCCAGGCGAGCGTCCTCGCCGCGATACCGACCCTGATGATGGGTCTGATGGCGATTCCGGGTGGTACATGCGCCGACCACTGGGGACCGGCGCGGGTCATCACGCTCGGCCTGGCCCTGGTGACGTGCGGCGGCCTCCGCGCAGCGGCGCCAGTGTTTCCGCTGTTGCTCGCGGTCACCGTCGTCTTTGGCGCCGGCATCGGACTCTCCCAACCGTCCTTGCCGCGGTTGATGCGCATGTGGTTTCCGCAGCGATTGGGAGTCTCGACCGGCATCTACGCTTCGGGAATGATTACGGGATCGGTGGTGGCGGCCTCGGTGACGGGTCC
The DNA here is from genome assembly GCA_046328335.1 of Thermomicrobiales bacterium. GTDB lineage: Bacteria > Chloroflexota > Chloroflexia > Thermomicrobiales > UBA6265 > JACCXM01. The sequence goes on along the minus strand of JAXLWU010000009.1, from coordinate 36,763 downwards.
CCTCCTCGCCTGGTTGAACCGGCCCGATGCCTGGCGAACACCGCTCGCGCTGTGGGGTGCGACTAGTGCGCTGACGTTGCTGATCTGGGTCGTCGCGATGCGCCCGTGGCGGGCGCCGCGTCTCCCCGTCGTTCAGCCCGCGCTCGGGGTTGTGGCGGAAGTGATCGCCTGGTCGCCCTGGCGCCATCGGAGCGCATGGCTCGCGGCCGCCTATTTTGCCGCGCAAGGCCTCATCTACTACCTCCTGGTCGCCTGGTTGCCAGCGATCTATGGCGAAGCGGGCGTGTCGCCGGCGGCCACCGCCGGATTGTTCGTCGTCTTCAATGGATCGACGCTGCCCGCGATCGTTCTCTTCCCCTCCTGGTCCGATCGCATCGGCCGGAGACGGCCGCTGGCGTTGACGGCGGGGGTGATGGTGCTGGCGGGGATCGTCGGCCTGCTGGTCCTCCCGGTTGCCGACCCGTGGCGCTGGCTGTGGCCGTTCCTGCTTGGTTGTGGTGTGTCCGGCGCCTTCGCGATGTCGCTGGTCATGCCGGCGGACCTGGCGCCCCGCGGCCGCACCGGCGCCGCGGCGGGCATGGTCCTCGCGATCGGCTACACCGGATCGGCGCTCGGCCCGATCCTCGCTGGCGTCGTCCGCGACGTGACCGGATCATTCCACACCACGCTGCTGGTATTGCCGGCGATCGCAGTGGCGATGATCGGGTTGGCCACCGCCACGCCTGAACTGGTTCCACGCGGCCGGTCACTACAAGAAGGAGATGCCGTTCATGGTGAACAATGAAGCGCGCGAGCCCCGCAAGCGGTTGCGCGATCTCGGTGTAACGATCGGCCGGCTCTCCCCGGGTCCGCACAATGCCATCACCGACGTGGCCGGGGTGCGCGTCGGGCACAGCACGATCGTTACCGGCGAGGGTCCGTTGCGGGTTGGCGCCGGACCGGTGCGGACCGGGGTGACCGTCATCCATCCCCACGCAGGAGATGTCGGCGAAGAACCGGTGTTCGCGGGCTATCACGTCCTGAATGGCAACGGGGAAATGACCGGATTGCTCTGGGTCAAGGAGTCCGGTTTCCTCTCGACGCCCATCGCGATCACCAATACCCACAGCGTCGGCGTCGTGCGCGACGCGCTCATCGCCTACGAAGTACGGCAGATGAAGCGGCCGGAAATCTACTGGAGTCTCCCGGTCGTGGCGGAGACCTATGACGGCTGGCTCAACGATATCAATGGCATGCACGTCAAGGCGGAGCATGTCTGGGCAGCGCTCGACGCCGCCGCGAGCGGACCGGTCGCGGAGGGGTGCGTCGGCGGCGGCACCGGAATGATCTGCCACGAGTTCAAGGGCGGCATCGGCACCTCCTCGCGGGTGCTTCCCACCGATGACGGTGGCTGGACCGTCGGCGTGTTGGTGCAAGCCAACTACGGCGCGCGCCACCTGCTGCGCATCGATGGCGCTCCGGTTGGCGAGTTGATCCCCTGCGCCGAGGTGCCCGGTTTCCGCGAGGCACGAGCGGCGGAACGCGCCCCGGACGGTGACGGCTCGATCATCATCGTGGTCGCCACGGATGCGCCCTTGCTGCCGCACCAGTGTGAGCGGCTGGCGCAGCGGGCGACGATCGGTCTCGCGCGGGTCGGTGGGATCGGCGCCAATTCCTCCGGGGACATCTTCATCGCCTTTGCCACTGGTAACCGTGGTCTGCCGGGAGGAGAAGAGAAGACAGCGTTGCTCACGCCGTGTCACATGGTCGTCAACGAGCGGATCACGCCCCTCTTCGAGGCCTGCGCCGAAGCGACGGAAGAGGCGATTCTCAACGCGATGTGCATGGCGACAACGACCGTCGGCATCCACGGCCGCACCATTCACGCCCTGCCGCTGGAGCGAGTGCGGGAGTTGGTCGCGACGTAAGGGACGAAGGCGAGAAGGCGAGGAGTCGAGAAGAGAAGACATCAAGACGGCAAGAGAGCCCCTCGCCCCGCGCACGGGGCGAGGGGTTGGGGTGAGGGGCGTTCGGGGCGAGGGGTGCTCGGTGGTGAGAAGGCGTCACGGCGCGAGCCGAAACGGCGGATAGCGGTCCGTGACCAGGGTCAGGGCGTAGCCCGCCACCCGATTGTCCCAGCGCATCACTCCCTCGACAAAGGTAAAGAGTCCGCGGGGATAGCCGCCGGTGATCAGGATGGCGAACCAGGCAATCACAACCGCGAAGAACGCCCCCAAATTGAGCACGATCAACACCAGGAAATGAGGAATGGCGAGCAACCACTTCACCAATGGCAGCCAGCGATTGAGGTCGCGCGGCACGTCCGGATAGGCATAGTCGAGGTGAACCGACTGGTGCTCGTCCGTCGATGGATAGCGGTCATCCATCAGCGCCATATAGACGCCGACCCGGTTGGAAAAGCGCTGCAATTCCAGATTCCAGTCAAACCACCAGCGCGGGTACTTCTGGCGAAAGAGAATCATCAGGAGCGGGCCGAGGAAGAGCAGCCCACCACCCGCGGCGATCACCACCATGCTCTGGTTCACGTTGACGATCGTGGCATCGACGCTGGCTCCGGCAGGAATGCGCCGTTCGCCCGTGCTCCACTGCCAGGTGGCGCCGGAGACGACGCTGAGGACGATCAGGATCGGGATCGCCGTGAACAATCGAAAGAACGTCGTCACGCGATCGAGCGGCCGATCGGGGTAGTCAACTGAGAACTGGACCGGGTAGACCGAGGGCTCCATCGCGCTCTCCTTTATCAGGACGTCGGCGAAACCAAACGTTGTTCAATGCTCCGCTATCCTCTCATGTCGAGTGGAGACGTCAAGCGAGGATCACGTGCCCGCCATGGGTGAAAAGATCGTTATCATCGGCGCGGGTACCGCGGGACTGGCAGTCAGCCACGCGCTGCGGGAACGTGGCGTCGATCATCAGCTGCTGGAACGGCGTCGCATCGGTGAAACCTGGCGCAGCGAGCGTTGGGATGCCTTTACGATGGTCACGCCGTCCTGGATTACCGCCTTGCCGGCATTGCCGCTCGACGGCCACGATCCGGACGGATTTCTGTCCCTCGTCGAATGGCTTGCCTATCTCGATCGTTACGCGGCGGCATGCTCGCCCCCGGTCTGGGAAGGGGTAGCGGTCTCCATGCTGCGCGCGCGAACCGGCGGTGGCTTTCTCCTGGAGACGCCGGACGGAATGATGGAGGCCGGCACGGTCGTCGTCGCGACCGGCTTCTTTCGCATGCCGCTCGTTCCGTCATATGCCATTGCCCTGCCCGCGCCGATCCGGCAGTTGCCCGGGTCCATGTATCGGAACCCTTCCAGCCTCCCTCCGGGCGCGGTGCTCGTGGCCGGCACCGGGCAGACGGGAAGCCAGATTGCGGAGGAACTGCTCCATGCCGGACGGGAGGTGTACCTCTCCGTCGGTCGCGTCGGACGCACGCCCCGGCGCTACCGGGGCAAGGACAGCATGTGGTGGCGGCATCAACCCGGATTTCCTGGGGCGAACCGCGACCGGCCGGCGTCGTATTCCCACATGACGGGCAAAGACGGCGGGCGCGATCTCAATCTGCATCAGTTCGCGCGTGACGGCATGCATCTGCTGGGACGAGTGGAGGGGATTTCCGGCCAGACACTGCTCCTGGCGGGCGATCTGCACCAGCGTCTCGCCGAAGCCGATGCCGCCGATCAGCAGTTCCGGCGAATGGCCGATGCGTTCATCGCCAGCACCGGCATGGAGGCTCCACCCGACAGTGACCCCAGCGATCCCGGCCTCCGGGATGGCTTCGAACAGCCCACCCAGACCGCGCTCGATCTGGAAACCGCGGGCATCAGCACCGTCATCTGGGCGACCGGATTCCGCCCCGACTTCTCCTGGATCGATCTGCCGGTCCTCGATGACCAGGGACGGCTGACCGCGACCGGCAGCGAGTCACCGCTGCCGGGACTCTATTTCGCGGGGATGCGCTGGGAGCGCCCCGGGATCACCACGCTCATCGGCGGGCTCGGTCCCGAGGCGGAGGCGATCGCCAATCGGATCGCTGGCGATCGCCGGTCCGCTCAGTCTTGAGCCGCGATGAGCGTGACGTCCGTCTCGATCGGGGCGTAGCGGCGTAGAAGCCGGAGCGGGACCGTGCGGTCGATCTCCGCTCGGCCGAGATAGCGTTGCAGATCGTCGACGCCAGCCAGCGGGGTGTCCCCCAAATGGGTCAAGACATCGCGTGGTTGCACGCCGGCAGCGGCGGCGGGACTTCCTTCCGCAACCGCCACGACGCCGACGGCTACCGGCGCGGGGAGTCCATGCTCCCGCGCGACCCGGACGTGGATCGGACGGTTCTCGGCGGTGATGCCGAGAAAGGCGCGGCGCACGCGCCCCTCGTTGATCAGCAACCCGGCAACCCAGCGCGCGGTGTTCACTGGCACCGCGAAGCAGATACCTTGGGCGCCCTGGATGATCGCCGTATTGATGCCGACGACGCGACCGCGGGAATCGACGAGCGGCCCGCCCGAGTTGCCGGGATTGAGGGCGGCGTCGGTCTGGATGACGTTTTCGATCAAGCGGCCGCTGCTGGAGCGGAGGGAGCGGCCGAGGGCAGAAACAACCCCCGCGGTAACGGTTGCCTGGAACCCGAGCGGATTGCCGATGGCGATCACCAGTTGTCCTGGCTTGAGCCGGTCCGAATCACCGAGTTGGGCCGCGGGCAGCCCGCCCACGGTGGTCTGGATCACGGCGAGATCGGTCGCGGGATCGTCGCCGATCACCCGCGCCGGCACCGTGCGGCCGTCCGCGAGCGTGACCTCGAGCGACTTCGCGTCATGGACAACGTGACTGTTGGAAAGGATGTAGCCGTCTGGAGCGATGACCACGCCGGAACCGCCGCCGGGAACGGTGTAGACCCGTTGCCCGTTCGGCCCCTGGGCGACGACATCCTTTTCCAGGGCGATGTTGACGACCGAGGGACTGACCCGGTCGGCGACGGTGACGACCGCGGCAGAATAGGCATCGAGGAATGCCTCGGCCTCCTCGCTGGAGAGGCGAGGCTCTTCGAGAGTGGCATGGTCATGAGGACGAGCATTGAAATCAGTAACCACGGAAAAAATCTCCGGAGACAATACGAGACATAAGTGAAGTATCAAGTCGTGGCGGGATTCTTTCCGCTCCCAGTTGGAGGAGGCCCGGGCCTGACCAATTGGGTAGGTGGCCGGATCTCGGATTGCGAGTGGCTTGGGATGGGCAGACCCTTGCTTAGATTCCGCAGCGAATTAATCAATCGTCGGCAGGAGTACGTGCTCGGACGGAGGAATCGCATGTCCCCGATCACTTCACACGGAACCAGCCCAAAATCGTATACGCGGCGCGGTGTACTGAAGAGCGCCGCGGCCGGTCTGATGGCGCCGTTGGCATCCGGCTCCGTCGCCGCGACCGCAAGCGCCGCGGTGCGGCGACAGGACGGTAACGGCTCGACGCTGGTGGTTGGATTGGATGGATCGCCGTCCGACCTCGACCCGCATTCGCAATATGACTATCGCTCGACCGTCGTTGTCCGCTCCATCTACGAGGGTCTGGTCGGCCTGAAAGGCGCCGCGACCGACGAGTTCGAGGGGCTGGTCGCCGAGAGTTGGGAAGCGAACGACGATTCCAGCGTCTGGACCTTCAAGATTCGACCGGAACTGACCTTCCAGGACGGTTCGCCATGCGATAGCGCGGCGGTGAAGGCGTCATATGAGCGGATGCTGGCGATGGGACGCGGCGCGGTGGCGGTCTTCTCCCGCTTCATTTCCGATCCGGCGCAGATGACCACTCCCGATGCGGCGACCATCGTCTTCGACTGCGGCACGCCGCAACCGCTCTTCCTGACCGCGCTGTCGGCGACCTACGGTCCCCAGATCGTCAACGCCAAGGTGGCCAAGGAGCACGAGGAGGACGGCGACTTCGGCAATGCCTGGATGCAATTGAACGCCGAGGGTACCGGCACCGGAGCCTGGAAACTGGTCTCCTTCGAGCCAGGACAGCAAGTGATCCTCGAGCGGAACGAGGCGTACTGGCGCGGCTGGGAAGGGAATCACTTCGACCGGATCATCGTCCGCGTCGTCGAAGAGTTCTCTACGATGCGGCAACTGGTCGAGGCGGGTGAAGTGGACATCATGGACCGCTTCAGCGTAACGCCCGATTCGATCGATGAACTGAAGCAGGTGCCGACGCTACAGGTCGATGTCTCGGACAGCACCGAGGTCGAGTACTACACCATGACCGAGGCCGGACCGCTGGCCTCGCCGGAAGCGCGGCAGGCGCTTTGCTATGCGTTCCCCTATCAGGATGCGATCGATGGCGTCTACAAGGGGTACGCCTCGCGGGCAAACAGTCTGATCGCGCCATCGGTCCGGGGCTATCAGAAGGACGGGTTCTTCTTCGAGATCGATCTCGACAAGGCGAAGGAACTCCTGGCGAAGGCGGGCGTGGCCGAGGGGACCGAGATCACGCTCATGCAGGCGACGAATGCGGACAAGACGACGGCGGAACTCTTCCAAGCCAAATTGGCCGAGGTCGGCCTGACGTTGAACATCGAACTGGTCGATCAGGCCACCTTCACCGGTACCTTCTACGGCGATGCTCCGGCGGAGGAGCGCCCCAATCTGATGCGCTGGAGTTGGTGGCCCGATTACAACGACGCCTGGAATGTCCTCTATCCGACGACATCGTGCGATTCCTGGGGATCGAAGGGCGCCAACGGCGGCTTCTACTGCAACGAGGACGTCGACAAACTGCTCGCCGACGCCAAAGATGCCTCGACCCTGGATACCTACGCCGTGATCCTCGATCAGGTCCAGGACATTATCACCAAGGAGGACGTGCCGGTCGTCTGCACGGCCCAGCCGAAGTGGCCGACGGTGCTCCAGTCGAACATCGAAGGTTTCGTCTTCAACGCGATCAACCTCGGCACCTACGACTTCTGGACCCTGTCGCGAAAGGCATAGCGATCAACCGTACGGAATGCAGATAATCCATGCCGTTTGCACGTGAGGCCCGCCCTCACCCCAACCCCTCTCCCGTCGAGTCGGGAGAGGGGCTTTTGGTCGTGGTGTCGCCGTTCCGCGCCAGGGCGAACGCCTCGATGCGGGCATACCTCCCCTTGTCAGCCGTCGAGCCGGGAGAGGGGCTCGGCGCGGCACGACCCGCGGTCGATGCGTACGTCTTCATCCGCATTCCGTGAGGCTGCGTCCGTTACGCGGATGGCTCCGTCACGACGTCGACTGGTGCTTCACCTTCCGTGCCTGGCTCCGTCAGGATCGGGTTGGCGGGTTCCACGGTAGCGTCGGGCTGCGCGGTTTCGGCACCGGAGTCAATCGCCGCCGCGTCTGCCGCCTGGGCCTCCGCCGCGGCTTCTCCCTCCGCGGCCGCCTCTTCCGCGCCGGCGGGCGCCGGTGGACGCAGGACGATGATCAGTACGCCACCCGCGCCGCCTTCCGCGCGGGAAACAAAGGTGGCCGCGCCGTAATAGCCCTCGTAGGCGCCACCCGCGGCGGAAAGTTGCATGACCAGTGTGGCCGGCCGCGCGCCCTCGAAATCATCGAACCAGGTCCAGCGGTCGATCGAGCCATCCGCGCGGGGATAGGTGGTGAAGGTCGTGTCGCCGATGGTGATAGTGGCGCCACCCTCTTCCAGAAAATCAGCCGTACCGACACTGGCCGCGCCGGACTTGGGCCCGGCCACATGGCCGGCATCAACCGCGATGGGGAAGAGATTCAGAATGTCCTGATCGGCCGCGTTGGCATACCAGAACACGAGCGTCACGACATTGGTTTGCGCCGCGGTCTGTGCCGCGGGCGTTGCGGCCGCGGCCGCCTGTGTCGGCGCCGCCGCGGGTTGCGTCGGTTGCGCGGCCTGTGTTGGAGGCGCGGCCGGGGTTCCCGCGGCGGGGGTCCCGTTCTGGCGGGCGGCGACCGGAGCCACGCTCATCAACGCCACGAGGAGCACCACCGCGGCCATCACCAGCGCGGGCGCCGCGGATTTGGGTCGTCGCATCGCGTTCTCCTTACTTGCTCGTCACTCCCGCGAACGTGAGAGTACCCTCCCATGATTGGGTTCGCCGGGTCAAGGTCCCACCCCGATGAGCGTACCATTGTGTGGCCCCTTCGGGTGGTTTTCATCGCTGGATGCAAGAATATGGCCACTATTCCAAACACTCGTGACCTGACTGGCAGGGTGGCATTGGTGACGGGGGCAAGCCGCCGGCGCGGTATCGGCGCGGCGATCTGCCGGGCGCTGGCCGCCCGCGGCGCGGATGTGGCGTTCAGCCACTGGCGGCCGTATGACACGCAGTTCTCCTGGGCGGGCGGGAGCGAAGAACCTGAAGCGCTCGCGGCGTCGCTTTCCGGTCTCGACGTGCGCGTGGCCGCGATTTCCAGCGATCTGTCCGATCCTGATGCACCGGCTCGCCTGCTCGACGAGGTGACCGATCGGTTGGGCGATATCAGCATTCTCGTCAACAACGCCGCTTATTCGACGAACGATGGTTTCGCGCACCTGGATGCCGCCACCCTCGATGCGCACTACGCGGTCAACATGCGGGGCACGCTTCTCCTTTCCGTCGAGTTTGCCCGCCGGTTCACTTTGGGTGACGGGGGCCGGATCATCAGTCTCACGTCCGGGCAGAGTCTGGGGCCGATGCCGGGTGAACTGGCCTACGCGGCCACCAAAGGGGCGATCGAAGCGTTCACGCGAAGTCTTTCCCCGGCGGTCGCGCCGTTAGGCATCACCGTCAACGCGGTCAATCCGGGACCGACCGACAGCGGCTGGATCAACGCGGCGCTGCGGGAAGAGTTGCTGCCCCGATTCCCGGCGGGACGGATCGGGACACCGGAAGATGCCGCGCGCCTCGTGGCATGGCTGGCCAGTCCGGATGCGGCATGGGTCACCGGACAGGTCATCCATTCCGAGGGCGGCTTTCTTCACGCCTGATCAAAATTACGCTATCGACCCATTGGGATGGCGATCGCGGAGAATTTCGGTCCGTTGGCGCGGGACGAACCCTCACCCCAACCCTGTCCTGCCTCCCGATGTTCCCTTCGGAGCCTCCACCACGGGAGGGAGGCTCTCTGCTCACAGGGAGCCGGGCCTATCCGAGTCTGGGTTTGCATCGAGAGATGAAATGGAGATCTGAACACTTCGCGGGTCCTGACGATGGGACAGCGGTACGTACAATCATCTGTTCGGTACAAGGGACGGCCCGTAACTGTTCAGAGATGCCGTGATGCGATAGGCTACCGGGATGGATGCCCCCCTGGATCTGTACCGCGCCAGCCGTGAGGAGTTGATCGGGATCGTCCTGCGGCAACAGGAGCAGCTGGCCGAACAGAAGCGGCGGCTGGCGTGGCAGGAGCGGGAGCTGGCGCAGCAGCGGGCGGCGATCGTGCAGCTGCAGGAGCGGGTGGGGACGTTGCTGGCACTCCTCGATCCGCCGGATGGCGACGATCCGCCGACCCATCCCACGACAATGCCCGGACTCAAACCCGCGGCCGTCTCGCCCCGCCCTGCCCCCGCCGCGTTGCGCAAGAGGCGCGGGGGGGGGCTATGGCCGGTCTCGGATGACGCCCACGGCGCAGCAGGTGCATGCCCACGACCAGTGTCCCCACTGCGGGACAGGACTGATCGGGGGCACGGTGCGCCATCGGCGGGAAGTGATTGACCTGGCGCCGGCGCCCGTGACGGTGACGGAGCACGTCTACCTGGAGCGGCGCTGCCGGCGCTGCGGAGGTCGGTGGCAGCCGGGACCGGAGCTGGACGGGATGGTGGACGGACAGCAGCGGCTGGGGCGTGGTGTGCGCAGCCTGATCGCCACCTTGCGCGAGGAGTGGCGGCTGCCGATCCGCGCCATCCAGGGCTATCTGGCGAGCGTGCACGGGGTGCGGCTGAGCGTGGGGGGGATCGTGGCGGTGCTGCACACCGTCGCCGCCCGCGCCGCGCCGGTGGTGGCCGCGGCCCAGGCCGCCATGCGGGACAGTCCGGTGCTGCATGTCGATGAGACCGGCTGGCGGGAAGGGGGCGTCAATGGCTACGCCTGGACGCTGAGCACCCCAGCCCAGCGGGTGTTCGTGCATGGCGGCCGCGACCGCGGGGTGCTGGAGGAGGCGCTTGGCGATGCGTATGCCGGGGTGCTGGTCAGCGACTTCTACGCCGTCTACACCGGGTATGCGGGGCGGCATCAGTATTGCTGGGCGCACCTGCTGCGGGATGTGGACGACCTAGTGGGGCAGCATCCGGCGGATGCCGTGGTGCGCGGCTGGGGCGAGAGCGTGCACCACCTCTCCCGACGCGCTCTCGCGCTGGCCGCCGATCCCGATCCGCTGGCCCGGCGGCAGCACCGGCAGGCGTGCGAAGCGGCGTTGGCGGTCCTGTGCGCGCCGTACCTGGGGGTGGCGGAGGCGCCGCAGCGGGTGCTGTGCGAGCGGATGACCAAGTACCTGGGCGAGCGGTTCGTCTTCGTCGACGACCCGGCGGTGCCGGCGACCAACAACGCCGCCGAGCGCAGCCTGCGTCATCTGGTGACCTGCCGCAAGATCAGCGGCGGCACCCGCTCCACGACCGGCACTGCCACCAAGATGGCATTGGCCACGCTGTTCGGCACCTGGCGCCTGCAGGGACTCGATCCGTTGGCGCAATGTCGCGCCCTCCTCGCTTCACCCCAACTCTGAACAGTTACGCTCCCGGTCGGGAGTTGACGCACGCCAGCGACGCCCGTACAGTCGCCTGGATGTCTGGCACGAGCGTAGAGGACACCGCGAGCGATGAACGACGAGCGGCCGTTGCTCCTGATCAATGGCGTTGTGCGTACCCTCGACGCCGGGAACACGATTGCCAGCGCCATTGCCCTGGATGAAGGACGGATCGTAGCGGTCGGGACCACCGAGAGCGTGGCCGTGTCTCTCGCCGGCTCGCCCCGCGTGGTCGATCTCGCCGGTCGCACCGTGCTCCCCGGTCTGATCGACGCGCACACCCACCTCGAAGGCACGGCATTGCATCTGGCCCACTACGCCGATTGCCACGTGCCACCGCATCGGGACCTGGCGGGCATCCTCGGCGCGTTGCGAGAGCACGCGGCCACGGTGCCGGCCGGAGAGTGGGTCATCGGGCAGGGCTCGTTCATGCTGGCCGAAAAACTGACCGAGGGGCGCTATCCCACCCTGGCCGAGATGGACGCGGTGGTCCCCGATCATCCCGCGGCGATCCGGGCTGGAGCGCATATCACCATTGTCAATTCGCTGGCGCTGCAACGCTGCGGGATCGATGCGAACTACATCCCACCGGTCGGGGGTCATGTCGAGCGCGACGAGGCAGGCAATCCAACGAGTGTGCTGACCGAACTCTGGTGGAGTCTCAACCCATCGCGGTTCACCCCAGAACAGACCGCGGCGGCGATCCTGGCCCTTGGCCAGCGGCTCTCCTCGTTTGGCGTGACGTCGATCGGCGATCAGTTCCCCTCGCCCGTGGCCCTCGCCGTCTATCAGCAACTGCGACGCGAGGGGAGAATGCCATTACGGGTCAGTTTCACCATCCACTGCCCGAATCTGGCTGCCGTGCGCGCCTTCACCCGGTACGGATTCCAAAGCGGGTTCGGTGACGAGTGGCTGAAGTTCGGCGCCGTGAAGTTCTTCGTCGATGGCGGCATCACCGGCGCCGCGGGCGCGTTCCACGACCCCTACACGCACCGGCCGGAGAGTCGCGGGCACCTGAAACTCGACGCGGACGAACTTGCGGCGATGGTGCGCGAAGTCGATGCCGCGGGCATTCAGGCGAGCGTCCATGTCGTCGGCGACCGCGCGCTGGACATGCTCCTCGATGCCTTCAGTTACCTGCCCGATCCACCGCGTATGCGTCACCGGTTGGAGCATGCGGGACATCTGTGCATGACGCCGGAGCGGATCAGCCACATGCGAGACCTGGGATTGGTGCCCGTGGTCACCATGCCGTTCCTGTCGTCGTTCGGCGACTTCCTGCCCGCCTATCTCGGCGCGCGGGCAGAAGGGGCATTCGCCCTGCGCCGTCTGCTCGATGCGGGACTTCCGGTACCGAACTCGTCCGATTCCCTGGGCGCCCAGCCCGAATCGCTCAATCCTTTCTTCGGCATGTGGTGCGCGGTGGCCCGCCAGACATTCGGCGGGAGGAAACTGGCGCCGGAGGAGGCGATTTCCGCCGATGAGGCCCTGGACACCTATACCCGCTACCCAGCCTGGGCAGACTGGGAAGAGAACCGCAAAGGGGCGCTGGCGGTGGGAATGCTCGCGGACCTGATCGTCTGTGGCGAGGACCCGACCGGGATTTCGCCGGAGCGGCTGCGCGATTTTCAGCCGGAGGCGACCATCCTCGGCGGCTGCCTGGTCAGCGGGGCATTGCCGGGAAGCGACGCCTGACCCATACCCATGTGCAGGAGGAACGAATCACGTGACGGCGATCGAGATCATTGACACCAGCATCGAGCGGCCACTCACCCCGAAGGCGCGGGAACTGCTCCAGGAATGGGTGAGCAGCGAGAGTCTGCGCAAGCATTGCGAGTCCGTCTCTGCCAGTCTCCGCTACATCGCCCGGCGCGACGGTCAGGACGAAGACCTCTGGGGCGCGGTCGGGCTGTTACACGACATGGATTTCGAGAGGCATCCCAATCTCGAAAACGTGCCGGATGGGCATCCCTTCGTCGGTGTTGCCTATCTGCGCGACAACGGTTGGGGCGATACCATTTGCCGCGCCATCCTCGCCCACGCCGATTACAGTGGCGTGGAACCGGTCTCCGATCTGGAAAAGACGCTCTGCGCCGTTGATGAACTGAGCGGGTTCGTGATTGCGGTCGCGCTGGTGCGCCCCGACAAGAGCGTTCACCACGTGGAGGTCTCCTCGGTGCGCAAGAAGATGAAGGACAAGGCCTTCGCCGCCAAGGTGAGCCGCGAAGAAATCGCCCATGGCGCGGAGAGGCTCGGCGTGCCGGTAGAGGACCTGATCGGCGATGTGATCCTGGCCCTGCGGGCCGAGGCGGATCGTCTTGGCATCGGCGGCGTAGCGCCCGCCTCGGTTTGAGAGAGCGCTGAACCGTGCTCGAACCATCGCATCTGGCGCTGCCGTTCTTCGCCACCCTGGCGCTGGTGCTGGCGCCGGGTCCCGCCGTGCTCTACATCATCGGCCGCAGCATCGATGGCGGGCGGACGGCAGGCTTTGCGTCCGCCGCGGGAATCGCGACCGGTGGACTGGTTCATGTCGCCGGCGCGGCCCTCGGCTTGTCCGCGCTTATCGCGTCGTCGGCACTCGCCTTCTCGACGCTCAAGTACCTGGGCGCGGCGTACCTGATCTTTCTCGGCGTCCGCACCCTGCTGACCCGACCCGATCCGTCGCCTGTGGCGGCACAGGCCCCGCGCACAATTCGCGACAACTATTCACAAGGGGTCGTCGTTCAGGCGCTCAACCCGAAGGTGGCGCTCTTCTTCCTTGCCTTCCTCCCCCAGTTCATCGACCCCGCGCTCGGCAACACCGTCGGTCAGACGCTCATCCTCGGCGCGATGTTCATCGGCCTCGGTCTCTGCACCGATTCGATGTACGCCCTCGTCGCGGGGACCGCGGGTGACTGGTTGAAGCAGCAGCCGTCGTTCACCTCGATCCAGCGCTACTTCGCCGGCACGATCTTCATTGGTCTCGGTTTGACCACGGCGCTCGCCGGCGCGAAGAGCCACTGATAGGGAATCCGGTTGAAGACGTTCGCCTCGATCGCAGGTACCGACGGGAAACGCCCCTCTCCCCGCCTCCCCCGCGCGTTTACAGGGGGAGGTATGGATGACATCGGCTTGTTGCTCCGGCTTTCTCTGGCCAAAGGGCGGCCAGAAGCCCCTTGTATGTTGTGGGGGAGGTCTCGTCGTAGGCTTAGGCGAGGACCTCGGCCCCCCGCGGGGGGCCGCACGCGCGGCGCCGGCCGGATCAGCCCGTTGCCCCTCGGATCGCTCAAGGTCGTGGGAGCGGTGCGATCCGGCCGGCCCTGCCAGAGCCCGAACGGTTGCCAGGGCCAGCGCGAGCGGAGCCCGCATCAGGCAAGGGGGGGCGGCGCGGGGCGAGCGCCCACGACGGAGGCGGGAGATGAACGAACACACGACCACGTGGATCGGCATTGATGTGAGCAAGGCCGGGTTGATGTGGCCAGCGCGACGGTGGCGCGGTCCTGCACGTCAGCAACGACGAGGACGGTATTGCCGCGCCTGGTGGTGGCGGTAACCGAGCGGGAGCCGGCACTCGTGGTGCTGGAGGCGACGGGGACAATGAACGCGCGGTCACGGCGGCGTTGGCGGTGGCTGGCGTCCTGGTCGCCGTGGTCAACCCGCGCCAGGTGCGCGACTTCGCCAAGGCGACCGGGCAGTTGGCCAAGACCGATGCGCTGGACGCCCGCGTGTTGGCCCGGTTCGCCCCAGGCGGTCCAGCCGCCGGTGCGCTCCCTGCCGGACGAAACGGCCCAGGAATCGGCCGCATTGCTGGCGCGGCGGCGGCAGGTGCTGGAGATGCGCGTCGCCGAGCAGAACCGCGCCGGGGCTCGCCCCCCGGTTGCGCCCGGCGCTCGATGCGCACCTGATCTGGCTCAGCCAGCAGAGCTTCGCCGGAGCTCGACGCCGACCTGATCGACGCCGTGCGCCAGTTCGCTCTGGCGCGCCAAGGAGGACCTGTTGCGCGCCATCCCGGGGATCGGTCCGGTGGCAGGCGCGCACGCTGCTGGCCGAACTGCCGGAACTGGGGCGGCTCGACGCGCGCCACGAAGCCGCTGCCCTGGCCGGGCTCGCCCCCTCAACCAGGACAGCGGAACGCGCCGGGGGTGCGCTGCACCCAAGGCGGACGGGCCGTGTCCGCGCCGCCTTGTATATGGCCGCCGTCAGCGCGGTCCGCTGCAACCCAGTCATTCGTGCCCTCTACGTCCGCCTGCGTGCGTTTCCTCGGCAAGTCGCCCAAAGTGGCCCTCGTCGCCTGCATGCGCAAACTGCTCACGATCGCCAACGCCATGCTGCGCGATGGCACCCTGGAGCCCCAATCCGGCCCACGCGGCTTGACAGCCAATACGGTTAAGCCCGGCTCGATGGCTGACAAGGGAGGTATTTTTTGTAAGCAATGGATCTGGCGCGGAATGCTCGCCATCGGACGCCGCATGGCTCGCCCATCGGAGCGGCCGACGGTCGGCTCGACGCCGGGTCGGGAGGGACGAAAACCGGCGTGGCGACGCCGATTGGCGTCGCGGGCACCGCGGCGCGAGACCGACGGTCCAATACTTCCCAAAAAATACCTCCCCTTGTGAGGGCTCGACGGGAGAGGGGTTGGGGTGACGGCGCGCATCACGAGCAATCGGCGGTCATCACCCAGAGTCGGTTTGACTCCGGACGCGGCGCCCCCCCAACATGCGCTCGGCGGTGCCAAGTCATGTTCGCGCTGAATGCGGTACTTGACTTTACCGTCGAGTCCGGTACGCTGCGGTCATCGCAACCGGGGCACGGTCGCGGCTTCACCGGGTTCCGCCGCGCGTGGCGCGGCTGAGGAGTCCCGAAATGGACGGCAGGACATTCGATCGCATCGTCGCCACCCTCTCCGGGTCGGGGCCACGGCGCGATGCGGTGAAAGTCGCCCTTGCCGCGGGACTCTCCGTGGCGGCGTCCCGGTTCAGGACTCCCGACACCCAGGCAGGCAAGAAGAAGCGCTGCCGCAAGATCGGCGAGTCGTGCGGCGGCAAGCACAAATGCTGCAACAATTCCCGGTCAGTAAAGTGTCAGGAATTTCCAGTTGGAGAATGTCAAGACCTATCGGGATTTCACTGTTGTGGGATTGAGGGCGCCCGATGCGATCCGCATTTCGGCACGCCGTCGGGCGGCGGACCAAACACCTTTGGCAATTGCAGTTGCTGTGGTCCGCTCTTTTGCGGCAAGCAATTGAACGGCGAGTTCCGCTGCCAGACGGAAGACACATAGCCGTGACTTACGCGCCGCGAATGTTTCGCACCCGACGCGCCAGATTGCTCAATCTGGATGTATTAGCCTGGTTTCTCGGGGATGAACCCGCGAATTTCGGGCTCATCCCCTGAGCCAAATGCTCTGCTAAGACCTGGCACACCGCCGGGTCGGTACCCAATGCGCGAAGGGCGTCCAGGCGGCGCTGAAAATCGGCCATATGAACGGGACCGCCAGGGCGGAGTCCCGCCCGCAATCGCTCCGGGTCGATCTGGTGCGGTAAAGTCGCGCAGCGGTCTAGGGCGTCGGCCATGCGCAAATCGAGCATGGTCCGCATGCACTTTTCGCAGGCGCCGCAGTTGTACCCCTCGCCATGACCGGCGCAAGGCCGCAGCGTCGCCATGGCAAGGTCCGACCGAGCGACGAGTGCCGTCTTGTCGATTGTGTTCAATTCGCAACCGTCGTGAACGAAGGTCAACGTCTCGGTCGACCAGAGCGGATCGAGGACCGGGTGCGATCCCCACGGATAGAGTTTGTCGTAAGTTGCCGAGGCCGCAATCGAGACACGGTGTAAGCCTGCACCCAGCGCCAGCGCGATGCTCGCCATGGCGGCTCCGTGGAGCATTGGCCAGTTGCCGATACGCACGCCCATCCGCCTGATGTTGGTCGACACCGGCAGCAGCGTCTTGCCGGTTTCCGTGGCCACCCGGCGGAAGTTTGCCAGGAGCGCGGGCGGAAAGACACCGTTCTCCCCTTCGTAGGTGACGTCGAACCCGTTGACCGAGAGGAGATGGCTGACCGTGCGATCGTCGGCGGGATGGTCGCGCATGTTCTTCAGCAGGCTGTAGAACGAATCGACGCCGAGTGAAAAGAAGAGGCCATTCCCCGGCGCGTCACCATCGCTCCGGGGCGGTGCCACACGGGGGACGACTTCGATCGGCACCAGCTTCAGTTTCGGGTAGAACGCGGCAAAGATCGCTTCGATGTCGGGGAGAGCGGTCAGGAGACGGGGCGATACTGGCGCCTCGATCGCCAACCGCTCGCCAGTCTGCATGGCCATCGGCAGCAAGGCGGCCAGGAACGGATCGCCGTTCGACGCATCGAGCCAGGGAGCGCACCAGGCCGGAAACTCGTACCAGAGGGTGAATGGCGGAAACCAGCTCGCGTCATCCGGGTCCTCGTCGCTTTCGACGCGGCCCATCAATCGGCAGGATTGCTCGTCCTGGATGATCTCGATCGCCGCAAGTCGCATCGCGTGTCTTGCTCCGGCAATTCGGGAGGGCTACGTCACTGGCCGCAAGCGCGCGATGCGTTCGACGCTGTCGGCCACTCGCTGTCGGGCAATCTCGCCGCGTTCGATCCGTCCCGCAAGGTGATCGACCAGTGTTTCCAGCGGCAATGGCAACACGACGTAGAGCAGCAGATCGATTCCAGCCGCGACCGCCAGATCGACGATGTCCAGCGGATCCCACGCCGCGAGCGCGCCCATCCCCAGATCGTCGGAAACGATCACCCCGGTAAAGCCCAAATCCTCGCGCAGCACATGTACGGCGACGGGAGAGATCGAGGCGGGGAGCTCGTCCCAGGCGGGAAACACCAGGTGCCCGATCATGACCATCGGCACGCCTGCGTCGATTCCGGCCCGGAACGGCAACGCGTCAGATTCCCACCACGTTGCCTCATCGAGATCGAGCACCGGCAGATCGGTGTGCGAGTCGGTCGCCACTCGCCCATGTCCGGGAAAATGTTTGAGGCAATGGCTGACACGCGTTCCGGCTGCACCTTCGAGATAAGCGACCACGTCTGCCGCGACCAGTACGGGATCACCGCCGAAGGTCCGCCCGAGCATGGCGCTGTCCGGCGCAAACGCCACGTCCGCCACCGGCGCGAAATTGACATCGAAGCCATAGGCGGCCAGCGCTTCGGAACGGAGCCGGGCCTGCCGGGCAATCTCCTCCACCGGCAGTTGTCCCAGGCTCGGCGCATCCAGGGCCGGGTCGTCCGCGATGCGCGAGACTAGCCCTCCCTCCTGATCGACCGCCACCAATGGGGGCTGCTCGGCGTCCGTGCCATGAACGGAGGAGACCAGCGCCCTCACCTCGTCCGGGGCGCCGACGTTGTTCTGGACCAGGATGACCCCCGTCGGGCGGAGTGTCCGCAGCCAACGCTCCTCCTCGTCCAGGAGTGTAGTGCCGAATAACGGCGCCATGAACATGGCCGCCGCCAGTTCACGGGCGGTCATGTCTGCTGTCGTCGACACCGGAACTGGCAACGCTGGAACAGACGCAAGTCCGGTCAGCGCGAGTCCGAGAACGTCGCGACGCGACAACGCGCCTCGAAACGAAGTCCGGCTCACGCCGCGTCTCCTTCCGGCATGATGACCACCGGTTGCCGCCAGCGTGGTAATGCCCCGGTCAATTCGCCGGAGCGGACCCGCGGGTGGCGGGAGAAGTAGCCGACGAAGATGGTCATGGAGAGCGCCGTAAACGCGATGAAGTCGATGAACGAGGCGTTGTAGCCGGTCTGGACGATCAGGAACCCGGCGGCAAGACTCGCCGCCGAGTACCCGACATTCCATGCCGCCGAGCGCAACCCGAAGACCCGCGAACGCGCTCGCGGCGGGAGGACTTCGGAGATGAACGTCGAGTCGATCGGCCAGGCCATCGAGATGCTGGTGGTGCGCACGATGTGCGCGAGCGCCGCCAATGGCAACCCCGGCATCACGATCAACGCGAGGTAGAACGGCACGATCGCCAGACGGATGATCGCCACACCCCACACCGCGCCCAGCCTGCGCGCGACCGCCGGAGCGAACAGACCAATTACCGCTGCCGACAGCCCACCTATGGCGAAGATGTAGCCGACGAGCGATGAGCTCGCCCCGAGCGTGGTCAGGTAGACATTGAAGAACGGAATCACCATCCCGGCGCCGACCGCCATCAACCCACCGACCAGGATGAAGACCGTCATGTCGCGCCGTACCTGCCGCCGCTCGGATGCCTCGCTCGCCTCCTTCGTCGCGGTGGGGTCCGGCAATTCACGTCCGCGCCGCGCCGGACCCATCAACACCATTGGCACCAGCCCAAGCGCCGCGATCACGGTGCCCCCGACCAGCGTCCAGCGAAAGGTCGCGAGCGCGTTTCCCGGCAACACGTTGGGGAGGAAACCGCCAATGAGTGAACCGAGTGTCAGCGACAACGATTGCACCGAATAGGCGAGCGTCGAAACCGATTGGCGCTCGCTCCGCCTCGTCCAGGCGATGATGAACGGCATGGTGGTGGTGAAGAGATAGGCCAGGCCGATTCCGGTGATCGCCGAGAGGACAATGATCAGCGGCCGCGATTCCGCGAAGGCCATCGCCAGGGAACTGATCAGGAAGAGCCCCACACCAGCGACCGTCGCGCGCCAGACCCCAAGTTTGTCGAGCACCATCCCCATCGAGGCGGCGGCGGCGGCCATCGCCATGGTCTGGACCGCGCTAAAGAGCCCCATGTCGTCTTCGCGCAGGTTCAACTCGCGCAGGTAGAGATTGAAGATCAGGGCGAAGACACCCCAACCGACGAAGACGAGCAGGTTGTAGAACAGAAAAAGGCGAATATCGCGACTGTAATCGAACCGACGCCGCAGATTCCCGCGCGCGACCGCAAGCAACTCTTCACCTCGGGGCGGGATAGACCGTGTCCAGCTCGAATCGTTCTGGCAGTATATGCCGCAATGAGATGAGCCGGACGGTAAACTCGCGCTACGAATCATGCGGACGGGGGAGGCAACACGGTCCCGATGAAAGATGCGACATCCCTGCGGGTCGGCCTGGCAGGGTTGGGCCGCTTTGGCGCCTTGCACGCGGCAGTGCTGAGCCGTCTTCCCGGCGTGTCGTTAGCGGCGATCTGTGATCCCGATCCGGACGCGCTGGCGCGATTCGCGGGAGCGCCGGAGGCGGCGAGATTCACGGATTACCAGGAGATGCTCGCCAGGACCGAATTGGACGCCGTCTTCATCGTCACCCCCGAACCGCTTCACGCCGAGCAAACCCTCGCGGCGATCGCACGGGGACTTGCCGTCTTTGTCGAGAAGCCGCTGGCCATGACCGCGATAGAAGGCGCCAGTATCGCGCGCGCCGCGGCTGACGCGGGCGTGCCATTGCAGGTGGGGTTCGTGCTCCGCTTCGACATCCCGCATGCGATGTTGCGCGCCCGGCTGGCGAGCGGTGAACTCGGCAAACTCATTTCGCTTCGCGTCAAGCGCAACGTCTCCCGCGCCTGGTTTCCGAGTTACGGGGACCGCGCGCATCCGATGCAGGAAACGGCGATCCACGACGTCGATCTCCTCCTCTGGTTTGCCGCCAGCCCGGTCACTCGCGTGCAGGCGGTGCAGCGCAATCTCTCCGGAATGCGCTACCCCGATGGCTGCTGGGCTCTGGTCGAATTTGCCAACGGGGCCGTGGGCATGATCGAAACCAGTTGGTTCGTGCCAGTGGGGGCGCCGGCCAACGTCCTCACGCCAACCTGGCGCGGCACCATCGATGCCGAACTGGAAGTGATCGGCGATCGGGGCACCGGGCGCATTCGCGCCCTCGATGCGCCGCTCTCCTACTGGAGCGAGGAGTACACCGCGTCTCCCGAAACCGGACTCTGGCCCGAGGTGGGCGGTAGCATCGGCGGCGCGCTGCGCGAGGAACTCACCCACTTCCTCGACCGCGTCCGCTCCGGCCAACCGGAATCGACCGCGAGCATTGCCGATGCCGTTGCCGGGTTGCGCGTCATCGAAGCGGTGATGGCCTCGGCCGAAAGTGGTCAGGCGGTCACCCTCGGGAGCAGTTGAGAGGAGCGCAAGTTCACGATTTGCGAGTTCTGCCAGCGCTGGAAACGAGAGAGTAGGAGCCAATGGTGATCGAGATCGATTTTTCAAGCGACACCCAGACCCGCCCGACGCCTGGGATGCGGGAATTCATGGCGGCGGCCCCGGTCGGCGATGAGCAACTGCGCGAGGATCCCTCGGTCAACCGGCTGCAAGAGCTGAGCGCGGCCCTCCTCGGCAAGGAGGCCGCCCTGTTTCTCCCCTCCGGCACCATGTGCAACGCCATCGCCTTCTGTCTCAACGGCAACCGCGGCGAGGCGGTCATCCTCGATCAGCAATCCCACCCCAATCTCTCGGAAGCGGGTGGTCCCGCCTGGCTGGCGAATCTGATGCTACGTCCGGTGACGGGGGAGCGCGGCATCTTCACCGTCGACCAGATCGCCGAACACGTCAACAAGGGAGGCACGCACGCGGCGCGGAGCGCCTTCGTCTCGGTCGAAAACACCACGAACCGGGGCGGCGGCGCCATCTGGCCGCTGGAGCGGCTGGCGGAAATCCGGGCCTTTGTCGACGAACAGGGCATGCGCCTCCACATGGACGGCGCCCGCCTGATGAACGCCGCGGTCGGCTCCGGCACCCCGGCAGCAACCATTGCCGCCTATGCTGACACCGTCTGGCTCGATCTTTCCAAGGGCCTTGGCGCTCCGGTCGGGGCCGTGCTAGCTGGCAAGCGGGACTTCATCGAGCGCGCCCGCTTGCTCAAGCACATGTTTGGCGGCGCCATGCGGCAAGCCGGCATCATCGCCGCGGGCGGCATCTATGCGCTCGAGCATCATGTCGACCGCCTCGCCGTGGATCACGCCAACGCCCGCTTCCTTGGCGAGGGCCTGGCCAGCATCCCCGGCGTCAAACTGGTCTACGACACGATCCCCACGAACATTCTCTTCTTTGACGTGTCTGGTGCCGGCATGACGCCGCAGCAGGTCGAGGCCGGAATCAACGCGCTTGGGGTGCGCATGGGTGGCGGCTACGACGGCGCGAAAGTGATCCGCGCGGTGACCCACCTCGACGTCACCCGTGATGACTGCCAGCGGGCCATCGACGCCGTCCGCCAGGTCTGCGCCAGCGGTCCCGGCGAAAACGGCGCGACTGCCCCTGCAGCTCGGGAGAAGAGCCTCACTCGCTAGGCAGGTGGTCGTTGAATTCAGGAGCTTTGTTGGTGAGTAATCAGGGCGACGCAAGCGTCGCGCCCTAAAACCCGGCGTACGTAGGGGGCGACGCTTTCGTCGCCCGCGCTCCCCAGCCCGACGACGGATCTCCAAAACGCGATGCCTATCTTCCTGGAGCGGCGTGGAGAAGACGTGTCATTCCGACGCAGGAGGAATCTCGTCGTCCGTCGTACCAGGTGCCGAATGACGAGGTCCCTCGTTCCTCGGGACGACACAACGTCTGCACGCCCCCGCTGACCATCGTGACTTGGCCCCAGTCATTAGACGGATGAGGGTCAGCGCCACACAAGAGGCGCCCCGCGGTCTCTCATCCGCGCTCAGCCCTGTTCACGCGGCTTCGGTGCGGCGGCCGGTGGTCGTTCGCCACCGGCGAAACGGTCGCGGTCTGTCCCGAAAGACGCTCCCTTGCACCACGGCAATACTCAGGACCCTGCCTCGCCGTTCACGAGGCGTGCAATGCCGCCCTGCGTTATGATGCGTGTAGGTGTACGTACACCGTCA
This sequence comes from Thermomicrobiales bacterium, assembly GCA_046328335.1. GTDB lineage: Bacteria > Chloroflexota > Chloroflexia > Thermomicrobiales > UBA6265 > JACCXM01. Next base: position 14,301 of record JAXLWU010000009.1, on the reverse strand, counting down.
CGCGGCGGATTTTGGGGAGGGGCACGATGATCCTGTCCTGGAAGGAGACACGGTCGCGCGTCGTTGCGCCGGATGAACGCTTGCCCTGGGGCCAGACCCTGGCGATGGGGTTCCAGCATGTCCTGGCAATGTTTGGCGCGACGGTTGTCGCGCCGATCCTCATGGGATTCGATCCGAATCTGGCGATTCTCTTCTCCGGCATCGGGACATTGATCTTCTTTGCGTTCGTTGGCGGCGCTGTCCCGAGTTATCTGGGATCGAGTTTTGCTTTCATCGGTCCCGTCGCGGCGGTGACCGGGGCGGCGGCTGCCGCGGGTGCCGTGAACGGAATCCCCCAAGCGTTGGGAGGCATCGTCGCCGCGGGCGTCATCTACGCGCTGATCGGCATCATCGTGCAATTGACCGGTTCGGGCTGGATCGATCGCCTCATGCCGCCCCTGGTCACCGGTGCCGTGGTTGCCATCATTGGGCTCAACCTCGCGCCCGCGGCGCGGAATCTCGCGGCCGCCGATCCGATCATCGCCGCCATCACCGTCCTGGCCATCTTCATCGTCGGCCTGCTGACGACCGGAATCTTCAGTCGCCTGCCGATCCTCATCGGCACGGTGATCGGTTATCTCGCGGCGCTCCTTCTTGGCGGCGCCTCGCCTGAAGGACGCGCCTTTCTTGGCACGACGATTCACGGCGTCGATCTCAGTTCGATCGCCAACGCCGGCTGGTTCGGTATTCCGGCCTTTGTCACGCCGGAATTCAACGCGACCGCGATCGGATTGATCGCCCCGGTCGCCATCGTCCTCGTCGCCGAAAACACCGGTCACGTCAAGGCGGTCAATGCCCTGACCGGCCGCAATCTGATGCCCTATCTCGGCCGCGCCTTCATCGGTGACGGTGTCGCGACCATCGTCGCCGGCCTGCGGGGAGGCACCGGCGTCACCACCTATGCCGAGAACATCGGCGTCATGGCGGTGACGCGGGTCTACTCCACCGCCGTGTTCGTCGTCGCGGCGATCGTGGCGATCATCTTCGGTCTTTCGCCGAAATTCGGAGCGATCATCGGCTCGATCCCCCTGGGTGTTCTCGGCGGCGTATCGACCGTTCTGTTCGGGCTGATCGCCATCACCGGTGCGCGCATCTGGGTCGACAATCGAGTCGATTTCACGAAGACGGCGAACCTTTTTGTCGCCGCCGTCGTGCTGATCATCGGCGCCGCCGATTACACCGTCACCATCGGCGGATTCGCCATGAATGGCATCACCCTGGGGACCTTTTCCGCGATCGTGCTCTACCAGATCTTCAAGGGCGCGCCGGAGCAGGAGGATTTCGCCATCATCGGCGACGACGCGGAAGCGAGAGCAACCGAGTAGCGCTGGACACGCAGCAAGCGCGGCGCTGAAGGCTGGTACGCCATGAAGCCTTCGTTCAGGTCGCGGCCACACACACAAAATGCCCCTCTCCCGGCTCGACGGGAGAGGGGTTGGGGTGAGGGGTTGGGGTGCACCCCTGTTACCGGACCACGAGCAAAGGGAGGGGTGCTCTTCCTTCCAAGAAGCCGTCGTTCTCTCGTGCGTCGATCCAGCACGCTTCGAATTCGCTGGGGGGCCGGTAGCCGAGGCTGGAGTGGAGGCGCTTGTGGTTGTAGACGTCGTCCAGGAAGCGGCCCAGGTTGGCCTCGGCTTCGGCGAAGGTGCGGTAGTCGTGCAGGTACACCTCCTCCCGCTTGAGCGTGGCGAAGAAGCTCTCCGCCATCGCATTCTCATAGACGTTGCCCACCGCCGCCATGCTGATCTGCGCGCCGATGGCCTCCAGGCGCGCGACGTAGCGGTGACTGGCGTACTGCACCCCGTGGTCGGAGTGGTGGATCAGCCCCGGCACCGGTCGCCGGCCGGTGATGGCCCGCTCCAGGGCGGCCAGGGTCAGGTCGGTGTCGATGTGCGGCGACAGCGCCCAGCCGACGATGCGGCGCGACCAGGCATCGAGGATCGCGGCCAGGAAGCAGTAGGTGGTCGGCAGCCGGATGTAGGTCAGGTCGGCTACCCACGCCTGGTCGGGGCGCTGGAGGTCCTGGCCGCGCAGCAGGTTGGGATAGCTTCCCAGTCCGTGGCGCGAGTCGGTGGTCGGCACGAAGCGGCGTTTGATCTGGCACAGCAGCGATTCCTCGCGCATCACACGCAGGACGCGCTTGTGGTTGACCTTCCAGCCCTCGCGCCTCAGGGCGTGGGTCACGCGCCGGTAGCCGTAGCCGGGATGCTCCAGCACGATCCGCTCGATGGCCTCGCGCAGCGCCACCGCCTCGGCCTCCGGTTCGCGCGGGGCCAACCGCGCGTACCACCAGCTGCGGCTGATCCCCAGGACCGCACAGCGGCGCCGCACCGACAGCGCGGGGCAGGCTGTCCCCACCTCGGTCATCAGCGCGTGCCGTTGCGCGAGGGCAAGCTGGCCAGCCCCCTTTTTAGCGCCGCGTTCTCCAGCGCCAATTGCCCGCACAGCCGCTCCAGCTCGGCGACGCGGCGCTGCAGCGCCTCCTGCCCGTCCGGCTCGCGGGGGGAGAAGGCCGCTTCCCCTCGCGCCGCGTACTCCTGGCGCCAGCGGTCCAGCACGCTGTTGGCCACGCCGTGCTCACGGCACACCTGCGCTGGCCGCTTGGCCCCGCTCGCCACCTGGTGGACCACCTCGAGCTTGAACTCGCGACTATACGTTCGCCCCCGTGCCATAGGTCGCCTCCTCGCCGGGCTGAGTCTACCGCCCGGCTTCGACCCTCCCTTTGCCACCGGTCCGGAAATCGGGGTGCACTCCAGTTTACGCAGCGAGACCGCCCTTCCTCCCCCTGTCAGCCGCTCGGGCGGGAGAGGGGTGGCGGTGAGGGTGCGCTTCACGTGGAAACGGCGGTCATTCTCCGGAATCGGAATGAGGAACATAGCTTGCTTGCCCAGTGAGAAGCGTACCTCGCCACGCCAGCCCTCACCCCAAATCTGGCTCCCTCCGCCGGAGGGAGGAGTCCCCCCGTGCGCGGGGCGAGGGGCGTTTCGCAGTGTGGAACAGCCTGACCAGTCCTATCCGGCAGGGACGCTTGCCGCATCGAGGGGATTCGTGCCGAGATTGATCTCGTCGCCGTCGAAATACCCGTCGCCGTCGCTGTCGGGATTGAGGGGATCAGTCCCGTAGGCCGTCTCGTCGCTGTCGGCGAGGCGGTCGCCGTCACTATCCCCACCGCCCGTGGTTTGCGGCGCGGCGTCGGCGGTCAGCGGGTCGGTGCCAGCCGCGATCTCCGCGCCATCGGTGACGCCATCGAAGTCGGAGTCGGCATTTGCCGGATCGGTGCCGTAGATTCCGGTTTCGTCCGTGTCAGGAAGCCCGTCGAGGTCGCTATCGGCGCCCGCGGCGGGCGCTACGGTCGGCGCGGCGGTAGGCGGTGCCGATGGCGGCAGACTATAGACGTTGATCGCCGCATCCCTCGCGTCACGGTCGATGGTGACGAGATAGCCTGAGCCATCATTAGCCAGCGACAGATCGGGGATGAAATAGGTCGCGGCACCTGGCAGGAGCAGTGGCTGCTGCACCAGATAGGTGCCCAGGGGCAGATCGTTCCAGACGACCGACCCATCGCTGCCAACGGTCGCCTGATCGAGTCCAATAACGTCGCCGTCCTCGTTGATCAGCCGCAGATCGAACCCGTCGAGCGCTTGCGCGCAGTTCGCCGGGTTGAACGATTCGATCGGATTGAGGCAGCCGAAGACCCGCGCCTGGATGGACCCCGTGCGTGGCCGCGCCACCGCCGTACTGGTCACGATTGGCCGTGCGGTCGGTCGCGGCGTGGCGGTCGCCAGCGGCGCCGGGCGCGGTGTCGGCGTGTCATTCGGATTCTCCGGTTCGATCTCGATCACGGAGGGAATCTCCGTGGGTCGTGGCGTCCCGGTAGCGACAGGAGGCGCCGTTTCAATACTCGCAGGCGTCGCGGCGGCCGTCGCCGGTTCTCCACCGCTGCCGGCAAAGACGAAGACATCGAGCGAGTAATCGGCGCGTTCCGCACCGATCGGGATGCGATAGCCACCTCGAACGCCCGCGCCAAAGCCGTTCTCGGCGCCCGCGGCCAGCCCCGCCAGGTCGCGCACAAAGAAGCGGTTGAATCCGTCTTTGAAGCTTCCCGCCTGCAGGGCGTAATCCCCGCTCTTCAGACCGGTCCAGGTCGGCGCACCCTGGCGTTCGCGGGAAGGACCGACATCGCGCAGTTCAGGACCGTCGATCACGGAGAGGGTCATGGCAGCCGCTTCCGGATCACGCAGGCAGGTATCGGCGCTGGCGCTTTCCGGCTTCACGGCGGGCGGGCAGGCATAGACTTTCAACTGGACGGAACCGGTTGTGACCGGGGCCGGGGTCGCCCCCGCCGCCGGCGCCTCGCTGGGCGCCTCGCGACCGATCACCGCCGCGACAAAGGTCGCCGGGGCCTGGCCCTGACCAGTCACGACGATATCGCCGCTGAACGTGGCCGCCTCGCCCACTTGCAGTTCGGCAGAGGTGCCGTCGGTTGCTTCGACCTTCAACCCGCCCAGGGTGACGACGAGCAGGACCGGGGCGGCATTGCCGATGACCGTGGTCGATTCCCCAGGTTCCAGCAGGTCGCGCACCAGATCGATATCCCGCGCCCCGGAAGGAGCGGCAAACGGCTTGCTGGCGTACACCGCAATCCCGGAACCCGTTTCCTGCGCGGCGTCTGGCGGAACAAGATCGATCGCGAAGAGCCCGGCCGGCCGATCACCGATCGCGACCAGGTCGTTGCCGCGTTCGCCGTGGAACATCGCCTCACTCGGGGCCAGGAGGGCCGAATCGCCGCGCGAACTGGTCAGCACGCCACCCGTATCGACCAGCACAAAGCCGGGTCCTCCCGCGGGAAGTTCACCGGGCTGACCGGGATCGAGGGAGTGGAACACGACACGCCAGGCGACATCGCCGGTCGTGGCCGCAACTCCCTGCGCGATGACCTGGGAGTGGCCGCTCGCTGGCGAAAAGATCTCCTCGGCCTGCCAGGCACGGGTGACCATCATCCATCCCGGCGCAATGCAGAGTGCCACCACCAGCGCCATCGCCGTGGTCCATCGCCAGCCTCGACTTCGCTTCATCCTGCTGTCCCTGCTCCGCCGTCTTGTTCACTCATCGAGCGGGTTCATTCTTGCTTCGTGGTCCAATTCATCGTACCGCATCGCGACGGTCTGCCGAAATCACGCGAGACCTGATTGCCCAGAAACGTCGTTCGCGGGCAGTCCCGGCCGCATTGGCCATCGTCCCAAGTGATGACGGCCACCGGCGCGCTTTGGTTTCGAGAACTGGTCATCCCGGTGGGAGGTCGACGATCTTCCGCACCTGGCCACCCGCGGCGGACGTCGCGTAATAGAGGGCGCCATCCGTGCCGAATGCCAGGTGGGTCGCGCCGGAACTTGATCCGATCCCCTCGGCGAACACGGTCGCCTGGACCGGGTCGGCGCGTTCGTCAAGCGCAAACAGACGCTCACAGCCGAAATCGGCGAACAGGTAGTCAGCGGGCCAGTCGCCTCCGCTCGGTGCAAACGCGCCGCCGGTGATGACATTGCAGTCATCGACGGCATCGCTGCCGTGACCGTGGCCGTAAGCAAACAGTGGCTCCACAAAATCAGAATCGGCCCGACAGTCGTTCGCTATCTGGCCGGTGGGGCACGGACCCTCCCGCCGGTTCCAGCCATAATCGGCGCCGCGCTGACCGACGTCGATCTCCTCGAATCCACTCCCGCCGACATCGTTGATGTAGAAGCGCTGTGCTCCCTGTGTGTCCGAATCGTCGAACGCGATGCGGAACGGGTTGCGTAGTCCGGTGGCGAAGATCTCCTGACAGCGCAACGCGCCCCGGCCTTTCCTCTTGTGCGGCTTCCCCTTCTTCGGCTTCTTCTCCTGATCGACATGCGCCGCCCGCGCTCGGGAGGGCGCCTGGCCTGACTTCGCGCAACGGACGCTTCGCTTGCCGCGAAACGGATTGCTCGCGGGAACGGACCCATCCCGCGCGATGCGGAGGATCTTGCCGTTCAGGAGATCGAGCCGTCGCGCATTGCCGTTGCCGTCCTGACTCGCTCCCGTACGTAAATCGACGCCACCGTCGCCCACCGAGACATAGAGCAGACCATCATGATCGAATTGAAGATCGCCGCCGTTGTGGTTGCCGCCGCGCGCCGGGATGTTGTCGATCAGCACCTGCTCGTTACCAACGACGTCCTGCTCGTTCATCGTGAATTTCGATACCCGGTTGACGCAGGCGCCGGACGGTTTGCGAAAGGTGTAGTAGAGATAGAGAAACCGGTCCCCGCTGCGAAACGCCGGGTCAACCGCCAGGCCGAGCAAGCCAGTCTCACTTCCGACGCAGAGATCCTCGGAAAGATCGAGGATTTCCGCTTTCTCGCCGGGCGCTGGCGAGCGGTACAGGTGGCCGCCTTGCGTCGCGATCAGCAGATCGCCCTGCTCTGGGGTCTCCGGCAGCCACGCCAGCGCCGTGGGCGCGCCCAGACCGCCGACTTCCAGGCGATCCTCGAAACCGGCAGGGACATCGAACTCGGCGCCCACGCCGATTGGCGCCGCAAGCGCGACGATGAATGCCGCAACAATGCCCGTGAGAATTCCGCGCACCGGTCCTCTTCCCCTTTCGCGATGACGGCGGGATCGCGTGAGAACCGGCAGCGCGGCGTCAACCGGTGGCCATGATCTCACTCAGGTGTTCGTCTACATACCGCGTGTGGATTCGTCCCGCGGCGAAATCCTCGCCGGCGAAGATGCGTTCCAGGAAGGGAAGATTGGTCTTGACGCCCTCGATGATCGTGCCCGCCAGAGCCGCGCGCATCGTGGCGATGGCAGCGCCACGATCCTCGCCCCAGGCGACGATCTTGGCGATCATCGGATCGTAGTAGACCGTAACCTTGCTTCCCGCCATCGCACCGGTATCGACCCGCACATTCGGCACCCGGGGGAACTCCAGCCGGGTGATCTCTCCAGGCGACGGCATGAAGCCGCGCGCGGGATCCTCGGCATAGACGCGGGCCTCGATCGCGTGCCCGCGTGGCGCGATTCCCTCCGCCGGGACCGAGAGAGGCAAACCGGCGGCGATGCGGATCATCTCCCGGACCAGATCGACGCCAGTGACTTCCTCGGTCACGGGATGTTCGACCTGGAGCCGGGTGTTCATTTCGAGGAAGTAGAACTCGTCGCCGGTCACGAGGCACTCGATGGTGCCCGCGCTGCGATACCCCATTGCTTTCGCGAGTGCGGTCGCGGCCGCGCCCATCCGGCGCCGCAGTTCCGGCGAGAGCGCCGTCGAAGGCGTCTCTTCGACGATTTTCTGAAACCGGCGTTGCAGAGAGCATTCCCGCTCGCCGAGATGGACGACGTTGCCGAGGCTATCGGCGAGGACTTGAATCTCGACGTGTCGCGGCGCCGGTGCAAAGAATCGCTCGACGTAGACCGTGGTATCGCCAAAGGCGCGGGCTGCATCCCGCCGCACGCCGTCCAGCGCCGGGGTGATCTCTTCCGGCCCCCGCACGACGCGCATCCCGTAGCCACCGCCACCGGCCGCCGCCTTGATTGCCACCGGGAAGCCGAGGTGATCGGCGACGGCCGCGATCTCGGCGCTATCCTCGAGCGGGTCTTCGGTTCCCGGCACGATCGGGACGCCCGCCCCCCGCGCCGCGCGGCGCGCCGCGATCTTGCTCCCCATCGCCTCGATCGCCTCCGGGGTGGGGCCAATGAAGGTGATTCCCTCTTCGCCGCAGCGGCGGGCGAACGCGGCATTCTCGGAGAGAAAGCCGTAGCCAGGGTGAATGGCATCGACGCTGGCCTCTCGCGCCACCTCGAAGATGCGATCGAGGTTGAGGTAACTCTGCGCTGGCGGCGCCGGGCCGACATGGAACGCCTCGTCCGCGGCGGTGACGTGCATCGCTCCCGCGTCCGCGTCCGAATAGATCGCAACCGACTGGATTCCCATATCGCGGAGCGTGCGCGCAATGCGCACCGCGATTTCGCCGCGGTTGGCGATCAGCACCTTGCGGAACAGCGGCCTTGACTCACTGGTAGACAATTCACGCCTCTCCGATTAGCAGGACCCAGCGGTCACAATACGTCCGCCACCCTGTTGACAGGCGGAGATGCCGCACTTCTGGTTAGCGGTCTCGGTCGCTACGAGATGCGGGCCAGGATCGCTCCCGTATCGATCTCGTCTCCTTCGGCGACCAGAACTTCGTCAACGGTGCCGGCTGATTCCGCCGCGATCGGGATTTCCATCTTCATCGACTGCAGGGTGACGACCGGATCACCCGCCGCAACGCTGTCCCCCGTCTTGACATGGACCGTCGCGACCAATCCCGGCAACGGGCTCATCAGTTCCACGCGCACTCCTTCCCCATTTCCAGCCTGTTACGGCTTCCACCCGCTAGTGCGAATTGAACGGCGGTAACCGCGGAGGCCGCCAAACACCTGACGCTCCCCGGTTGCTTCACGCCACGGTCGTCCTTCCGGCCGCGGTCCCACCGATCGGCGCAATCTCGACCCCCGCTTCTTCCAATCGTTGGCGCACGCGGCGGGCGATCTCACCGGAGTTCGGAGCGTCGCCATGAATGCAGATGGTACGCACCGACAGTGGCAGCACATCCCCTTCGACCGTTCCGACCTCGGCTTTGGTCGCCAGCCGCACCGCGCGCCGGGCCACTTCTTCCGGGTCCCAGGCGCCCTTGTTTCGCTCGAGAACGAGACTGCCGCTATTGTCGTAATTGAGATCGATGTAGCCCTCGCGAACGTAGTCGACGCCGGCCGCTTCCGCCAACCGGGGTTCGATCTCGCCCATGCCGAAAAGCATCACGTCATCACCGAGCGCCTGCACCGCGCGCAGGAGCGCACCCGCCAGCGCCTCGTCCGCGGCGCACATCACGTAGAACGCCCCGTGTGGTTTGACGTGCTGCAGCCGCCCCCCGGCGGCCTCGGCAAACGCGCGCAGCGCGCCGGCCTGGTACATCGCATAGTCGTAGATCTCGTCCGGGGTCACCGCCATGCGGCGCCGCCCGAACCCGAGCAGATCGGGCAAGGCGACGTGAGCGCCGACGCCGACGCCACGCTCCACCGCCATCGATACCGTGTTGCGCATCACCGCCGGATCGCCGCCATGCCAACCGCAGGCGATGTTGGCCGAGGTAATCACCTCCATCAACTCGGCGTCATTGCCGAGGGTCCACCGCCCAAAACTTTCACCCATGTCCGAGTTGAGGTCCATGCGGATCGCGGCGCCCATGTCAGATCCGCTCCAGATTGTCACGAGCGATCAACGCTTCCGTCGCGCGGGCGAGATCGACCGCCTGTTCGATCGACAGTTGCTTGAACCGGATGTGGTCCCGCCCCGGGACCATCTGCCCGAGTTTCCACATCGCGCCGTACGCGACTCCCGCGGCGCAGACGAATCCACCCAGGGTCGGCCCATCGACGCAGAGAATGATCGGCTGGTCGCCCGAGATGTTGACCGCGCCCACCGCATAGCCGTTATCAAGGATGTTCGAGGGATGTCCCCCCGCGACGCCGCCGGTCTTGCGCGCCCACTGCCATTGGTGCGGCTCGAGGCGGTAGCCCATGCGGTTCGAATTGCGATCGAGTTTCCAGTTGTGACTGAAGAAATGATCGAAATCGTCCCAGGTCCAGTAATCAGGCGCCGCCTGTGGTCCCGGCACCGCTTCCAGCGTCCAGTCGGAGGTGTACACCGGCACCGCGGCTGGTGTGACCCGCCAACCCGCGGTCTCCTCCAGACCGGCCTGAGCGGCGCCGATGGGCACGCGATCGCCCTTTTTCAAGGCCCGCCCCTCGAACCCGCCGATACCTCCCGGCACGTACGTCGCCTGGCTGCCCAGATACTCCGGTACCTCGATCGGCCCGCTCACGGCGAGGTAGGAACGGAAACCCGGTCCGGCCACACTGCCGAGCGCCAACGCTTGGCCCGGCTGAACGCGATAGGAGCGCCACAATGCGATCGGCTCTCCGTCGAGTTTCGGTTGCATATCCGCGCCGGTGACGGCGATGACCATCTCTCGCTCGAATCGCGCCTGGAAGTTTCCGGCCGTGATCTCGAACGCCGCCTCACCGGGTTGCTTGCCCACCAGCAGATTCGCCAGACGGAACGCCACGTTGTCGAACGGGCCGGCCGGACAGATACCCTGGTCGAGCAGTCCCTGCCGGCCCGGGAAATCCTGGACCGTGGTCTGGATGCCCCCTTCGAGCACCTCGATCATGCGTCACTCTCCCGTTGCATCGTCGCGACGCCGCGCAGGCGCGGCCGCTTCGCCCCTTGACTGGGTGCGTTACGGCACCGGCGTCCGCTCCGCCGCCGTTTGCTGCCGCTGCTTGAACGCCTCGATCTCTGATCGGATGCTTGCCAGCCAGGCCAGGTACTCGCCGACGTTCAACTCGCCATCCTTGATCTGGTACTGGTAGGAACCGTCGTAGACCTGCTCCCGGAGCGCAATCAACTCGTCGTCGGTGATCCGGGTGAATGACACCCGATCCCCGGGGCGCATCAGGATCGGATCGGCGGCGAACGCCGGGTTGCGCTGCTGCGGATCGTAAATGGGGATCGTCCGCCCGATCAGTTGGTAGCCGCCGGGTGACGCGACCGGGTAGATCGCGAGGCACGGGCCAGCAATGCCGACCGCGCCCTCCGGCGTCCAAGGCCGCGTCGGGTTGTATTTCGGAATGACCACCGCGTAACGCGGATCGAGCGGGAACATGAACGGCAGTCCCGGAAAGAAGCCGTTGGCGGCGTTCCACCACGGTGTGGACATCAGATAGGCCACGAACTCCTCGGCATCCTGCAGTCCGTTGTATTCCGCCGCGTAATCGATATTGTTGCCATTGCGAATGTTTGGCGCATCCTTGCGGATGAACTGCACATAGCGGGCGATATCGGCTCGAGACCACTGATCGTTGACCGCCATGGGCAGGCTGATCTCCCGGCTGGGGATGACCAGATCCTCGACTGGCGGCAAGGCCGCGTAGTGCTGGTCTACCGCCGCGATCAGATCACGGGGATCGAGTTGGGTGCTGTCGTAGTGAATCAGGATCGAGCGCAGCGCCGGTATCGTCTCGATGACCCCCGCGATTCCCGCGTCCTTGAGGGCCTGATTCAGTCCGAGGACGCGGAAGTTCAGGGTCAGATCGAGATCCATCGGCCCGAATTCCACCAGCAGAAAGCGGTCTCCCGCCGAGCGGCAGACCGCTTTCGGCCGTCCATCTTGCGCCGGGGTCTCCGCGAGGAGCGCCGCGTTTGCTCGTCCGTTGGCCTCGCCCACTGTCACCTCCCTGCGATCGTTGTCGCTGTTTGCACAATCATCGCGGATTCTGAAATCGTGCGCGAGAGGGGTCGTCCGGTCTCCACTGCGAAGGGAAGCCGTGCTTTTTGGTCTGGGGTCTACAAGTGGATCTCGTTCTGCTCCGTCCGGCACCGTTCTGCCTGCACGATGGCCTTGATATCGCGCAAGGCATCATCCAGGCGATCCTGGCGGTTGAAGATGACGTAATCGAAATGGTGCGCTTCCCCCAACTCCCGCGTTGCGGTGGCAAAGCGGTGCATCAGCTCAGCGGGATCGTCGGTCTTGCGGTGCTTCAGGCGTTGCAATAGGGTAGACGCCGATTCAGGAGAGAGAAAGATCGAGACGGCGTCCGGCGCCTGCCGTTCGATCTCCGCGGCGCCCTGGACATCGACCTTGACGAAGACATCCTGTCCACGGGCGAGCGCCGCCCGTACCGGTCCTCGCAAGACGCCGTAGTGGTAACCGTAGACATTAGCCGATTCGAGAAACTCGCCCGCGGCCAGACGCTTTCGAAAGTCGTCCTCGCTGAGGAAGTAGTAGTGGACGCCGTCGATTTCACCCGGCCGCCGGTTCCGCGTCGTCGCCGTGACGGCAAAGAAGGCATCCGGAAACCACTCCCGCATGCGCTCGATCACGGAGTCCTTGCCGACACCGGACGGCCCCGAGATGATAAAAAGGCGCGGGCGCCGCAGCGCCCGCAGATCGCCGATCAGATCGTCGGCGCCTTCGCCCAAGTGATCCCCGGCGTGCTGCCTCATGATGGCAGGCTGCCCGTCTGGCTCCCGGCCACTACTGGTCCGCGCATCTGGCGTCACCTCGGCGACGGTTCCCCGGTCAATACCGGTGCTGCTCACGCGCGTTCACCTTCTGGGCCCTGGTGGCCGGTATTGGAGCGTTTCGGTGTCCGATCCGTACGACGTGCTGACCATCGCGGCCATCGCCGATGAACTTGCCGCCACCATCGGTGGCGGCCGCATCCAGCGTATTGGTCTCGTCAATTCCCGCACCATCGGTGCGGAAATCTACGCAAACCGGCAGCGACACTATCTCCTGGCCAGCGCCAATGACCAGCGACCCGGTCTCCGGCTCGTATCGACCATGCCGTCGCTCGATCCGTCGCTGGTCACGCCATTCGGTCTGCTGCTGCGCAAGCATGGGCGCGGCGGCGTCATCGTCGGCATCGAACAACCCCAGCTCGAGCGGCTGGTGCGGCTCAGTATAGCGAGGCGCCGAATCCCGCTCCAAAACGAGCCTACCGCTTCCCCGCCGGTGCCGGAGATCGACGACGAGGAAGATGTCACCGGTGATGACGAGTTCGCGGATTCGGACGACATCGTCATCGTCTCGCTCGTCATCGAGATCATGGGCCGGCACTCGAATCTGATCCTGGTCGATGATCAGGAGCGGATCCTGGAGAGCGCGAAACGGGTGACGCCGGCCATGAGTCGGGTGCGGGTGGTCCTGCCCCGTCTGCCGTACGCGCCACCGCCGCCACTTGACCGGCGCGATCCTCGCCACGTGGCGCCGGACGACATCAACGCGATCCTTGCCGGTCACAAACCCGGCGACGACCTGGCCAGGACGCTGGTGAGTGGATACCGGGGCGTCAGCCCAATGATGGCGCGGGAAATGGTCTACCGTGCCCTCGGTCACGTGGATGCCCCGGTTGCCGCAGCCAATCCCGCCGCGGTCGCCGCGTTGGCGCAAGCGGCCCGGAATCTGCTGGCGCCGCTCGCGACCGCGACGTGGCAACCACGCGTGTACCGCGACCGGACAGTGACGGGAGATGGCGCGGTCGCGACCTTTGCCGCGACGCCGATGACCCATCTCGCCGCCGAACTCGATGAGGAGCCAGTGGCGAGCATCTCCGCCGCAGCGGAATTGGCCGCGGATGCGGCGGGGTACGCAACACCGGAGCGGCATGCCCAGCGCCGGGAGCGGCTGCTGGCGGCGGTCCGAGGGGAGCGCGAGCGGGTGGATCGGCGAATGGCAGCCCTGGCCGAGCAATCGACGCGAGCGGCGGATGGCGAACGATGGAAAACATGGGGAGAACTGATTTACGCCTCGATCTGGAGGATCGAGCCGGGCATGTCCATGCTCGATGTCGAGGGTGAACGCATACCCCTCAATCCGAACCTCTCGCCGAGCGACAACGCGCAGGCCTATTTCGAACGCTATCGCAAGGCCCAGGGGGCGACCGCACAACTGCCCGCGATCGTGCAGGAGACGCGCGCGGCACTTGCCTACCTCGATCAACTGGCGACGATGGTGGCCCAGGCGCCGGGGTTCGCCGAACTGGAGGCCCTGGCCGCGGAATGGAACGATGGTCGCATGCCAGAAGCAGCGCCCCCGAAAAAGCGGAAACATACGCCGCGTCGTCCGCGTCCCCTTGTCGACAGCCAGGGCAACCTGGTCTATGTCGGGCACAGCGGACCGCAGAACGATCTGCTCACCTTCGATCTCGCCGGTCCGGACGATACCTGGCTCCACGCCCGCGGGGTTGGCGGGTCCCACGTGATCATCCGCTGGCAATCCCCAGGCAGCGAGGAGCGAGAGGAAACGGTGTCCGCGGCGGCGTCGCTCGCCGCCTGGTACAGCGCGGCGCGCACCGGCAGCGCGGTCGAGGTCGATGTGGCGCCGCGACGCCATGTCCGCAAACTGAAGGGCGCTGGCCCCGGAATGGTCACCTACCGGAACGAGCGCACCATCAGGGTGCCACCGAAGCCGGAACAGGATCTCCGGGAGATCCTCAACGAACGCTAGGGCGACGTGCAGAAATTGTGCCGTTGCCGCGAGGGATATGGGTGTCGTCCCGACGCAGGAGGGACCTCGGCGTTTGCCGTGATGGCGACCGACGCCGAGATTCCTCGCTGCGGCTCGGAACGACACAACGTGTGCGCGGCACTGTAATCGCCCGATCAATCAGCCGGCATCATGCTGGCGCCGCCCAAGA
>JAXLWU010000008.1:0-196785 GCA_046328335.1 Thermomicrobiales bacterium | reverse complement strand
CCTGAGGCCGCAGGCCGTCACCCCCTGAGCGCAGCGCCACCCCCTTTCCCCCTACATTGCTCCGCCTGCCATCGCCCCGATGATCATGAAGGGCTCCGTGCCGGAGGCAACCGCCGCGGGGAGCGGGGCGTCCGGCGACTCGTGGGAAAGGTCCTGTTGGCAGGCGAAGAAGCGGACCAGGGGCCGCCGCTGCCACGTCTGCTGATCGCGGATCGTGCCGCGCAGCATCGGGTAGTCCGCCTCGAGCGCGTCCAGCACCGTGCGCTGCGTCGGCGGTCCGGAGACCTCGACCGTCACCTCACGCCCGGTCCGCGCCAGCGTGCGCAGGTGAGTGGGAAGCAGGACCCGGATCATGGCAGGGTCTGCACTTCGACCGATAGCACCGACGGCAAGTCGCGCACGATCGGGTTCCAGGTATCGCCGGAGTTGGTCGAGGCGTAGACCTGGCCGCCGGTGGTGCCGAAATAGATGCCGCACGATTCAAGTGAATCGACCGCCATCGCGTCTCGCAGCACGTTGACGTAGCAATCCTGCTGCGGCAGGCCGTCGGTCAGCGCTTCCCACTCGCAGCCACCGGTCTTGCTGCGATAGACGCGCAGTTTCCCTTCCGGCGGGTAATGTTCGGAATCGCTCTTGATCGGGACGACGTAGATCGTTTCCGGATCGTGGGCATGTACGGCGATCGGGAACCCGAAATCGCTCGGCAGGTTGTCGCTGACCTCGAACCACCATTCGCCAGCGTTATCGCTGCGCATCACGTCCCAGTGCTTCTGCATGTAGAGAACGTTGGGGCGTGAGGGGTGCATGGCGATGTGGTGGACGCAGTGGCCGACGTCGGCGTCCGGATCGGGAAGTTCCCACTGGGATTTGAGACCCTTGTTGATCGGTTTCCAGGACTGCCCACCATCATCGGAACGAAACGCCCCAGCGGCGGAGATGGCGACGAAGATGCGATTGGTGTCGTTCGGGTCGAGGATGATGGTGTGCAAACACATCCCGCCGGCGCCCGGCTGCCAGAGATTCCCCTTGGCCTCGCGCAGGCCCGAGAGTTCGTGCCAGGACTCTCCGCCATCGGTCGAGCGGAAGAGCGCGGCGTCCTCGACCCCGGCGTAGACGGTATCGGGATCGGTCGGCGAAGGTTCCAGGTGCCAGACGCGGGTGAATTCCCACGGATGTTGGGTGCCGTCGTACCACTGGTGGGTGCCGGGAACACCGTCGTAGGTGAATTGATTGCCGACCGGGTTCCAGGTCTGCCCGCCGTCATCGGAGCGCTGCATCGTCTGGCCGAACCAGCCGCTCGACTGGGAGGCAAAGAGGCGGTTGGGATCGACCGCCGACCCCGTCAGGTGATACATCTCCCAGCCGGCGAAGTGGGGACCAGAGACATCCCATGTTTCTCGCCGTTCATCCGAGGTCAGGATGAACGCGCCTTTGCGCGTGCCTACGAGAACGCGTACCCCGCTCATCGTCTGCTCCTTTGTTCACGACCGCGATTCGTTGCTTGCGGGGGGGACGACCACGCCAATCTCGGCGGGTCGGGCTCAGTATAGCGAATTCAGAGTGTACGTACAGGACATACGTTCGCTTGCTGAGGACGCGGGCGGTGATCGGGAGCGGCCGCTTGCCGCTCGATGAAGGCTCATGCATTACCCCGTGGATCGAATCGGTATCAGGCGACGCGGCGGCTACTACCGGCATGACGAGAGGTGTGCGCCAGGAGTGCCGGGATCACGGTGTCCCACTCGGCGCGGGGCAACTCGTGCGCGGTCTCTTCCAGCACCAGCAGCCGCGCTCTCGGAATGGAGGAAACCAGCGCGTGGGCGTGGCCGAGGGGAAAGACCGGATCGCGATCGCCATGAATGACCAGGGTTGGCGCCGAAATCGCGCCGAGCCGCTCACGAATCGGTGCACCGGTGTCCATGGCGAAGTGGTTGATCTGGCTGGAGGCGACATTCCGCGTGCGGTCCCATTCTCGCCTGATCTGCTCGCGCAATGGCTCTTCCCGCAAATGCCCAGAGGCT
The DNA here is from genome assembly GCA_046328335.1 of Thermomicrobiales bacterium. Taxonomy (GTDB): domain Bacteria; phylum Chloroflexota; class Chloroflexia; order Thermomicrobiales; family UBA6265; genus JACCXM01. The sequence goes on along the minus strand of JAXLWU010000008.1, from coordinate 194,764 downwards.
CCGGCAAAGATGCGAAGCAGACCCAGCACGTGTTCGGTTGCGGCATCGAGATCCGTCCAGTCCGGCGCCGGCTGGCGGATGTACGCCAGGAATTCCACGGACATGGGTGGCAGATCGTCGCCACCCGGGCTGGCCCCGATCAACGTCAGCGATTCAACGCGCGCCGGTGCGTCGAGCGCGGCAAGCATCGCGATCCCGGCACCCATCGAGCGGCCGAGGAGATGCGCCGATTCCACTTTGTAGGCGTCGAGCAGTCCAAGCGCGTCGCTGGCGAGATCGCGCAGTGCGTAGGGCGGCTGGCCGGGAGGGTAACTCACCGATTGACCGGTATCGCGATGATCGTAGCGGATGACGAAGCGGCCCCCCGCGGCGAGGCGTCGACAGAACGCCTCGTCCCAGCCCTGCATCGAGGTCGCCGCGCCGTGGATCAGCAGCATCGCCGGGTCGTGGGCGTCGCCGAAGGTCTGCGCGCACAGTTGGACGCCGTTGGCACTGACGATCTGCTCGCTGGACACCCGGGGCCAATGACGGGAGGCGAGGGTGTTTGCCGTGGCGTTGGTTCTGGACATGGTCGATCGACTCTCTCTTTCCGCCTGCAGGCGGCGCTGGCCGTCTACGCGCCTTCCGGCATCGGCGCATCGAGGAAGGCAACGAGCATTGGCAGCAGCCAGTCGACGCGCTCGATCACGGCGACGTGCGTCGTGCCGGGGAGGATCGCCAGTTGCGCCCGCGGCAAACCGGTGAAATCGCCGGGGACGCCGCCTCCGAGCAGCCGGAACATCTCGATGGCGTGCTCGGGGCGGGTCATGTCGGAATCCCCGATCACCAGCAGGGTCGGCGCGGCAATACCCGCGATCGATTCCGCTGGCCAGGAAAAGTCCTGCGATTCGAGTTCCTTGATCCGCGCTACGAGACGGGGGAAACCATCAGGATCCGGGGCGACAGCGCGGTACTCCGCAAGCAGCGGCGATCCCTCGAATATCTCCGGCGTGATCTGCTCGATCCCAGCCCAGACTTCCTGATAGACACCGTCGCGGGTGTAGGAGGCAGATACAGGGATCAACTTGCGAACGAGTCCCGGATGCCGAATGGCAACTTGAAGGGCAACGTAGCCGCCCAGGCTGTAGCCGAACACATCCGCCTGCGCGATGCCGAGATAGTCCACCAGTCCGGCGACATCGTCCGCCAGCTGTTCCAGGCGGAGCGGGCGGTCGATATCCGCGGTGCGGCCGTGCGCCTGCTGATCCATAACGATGACCTGGCGGGTCTTGGCCAGTAACGGCACGAAGTCGCCGATCATCGAACCCGAGCCGAACGCGCCGTGAATCAGCACCAGTGGCACCCCGCCCGTGCCATGGATTTCGTAGTACATCTGGAGGCCGTTGACCGGCGCGTAGCCGGAAATGGGCGTGTCGTGGCTCATGGGGCTCTCCTCTGTTCCAGGGGGCGCATCCGCCTGTGCATCGGTCTTGCACACACTTGCGCCCGCAACGCCCGTGGCAACGAGTGACGCCACAAATGTCCGTCTCAACATGACTGGGGTGTTCCTCAACGGTCGCGCGGGCATCGCCGCCGCGCCGTTCCGTTCCCGGCCGCGCGCTCTATCCTTCGACGAGAAAGAACTCGTTGCCGTCGATGTCGGAGAACCAGGTCGCCTTGGCGCCCCAGGGCATGACCGCCACCGGATCCTTGAACTTCACGCCGCGAGAGGTGAGCGTTTCGTAGGTCGCGTCGATGTCGGGAGCGATGAACGAGAGTCCCGTGGGACCGCCGGGTGTGCCGCCCCAACTGGCGTGGGCCAGGACCAATTGCGTGGTGGCTCCGGGTGGAACCACCGTCAGCCAGCGCATCCCCTCCCCGAATTCGCCGTCGTCGGCCTTCTCCCAACCGAGGGTGTTGGTATAGAAGTCCAGCGCGGCGTCCTGATCGGCAACGGCAATCGACGCGGAATGGATATGCGAGATCATGGCGTTCTCCTCTGTTTGAACGTTTGCGATGTCCCGGTAGGGACCCAACACACCGGAATCCGGGGCTCTGTCCGATTCGGTAGCGACCTGGATCGAGGCGCGGCGCGGTGAACCTGGGAGCCGTGATCTGATGCACCAGCCCACGGCTCCTGGCGAATTTCGTCACCGATCGCGGGACGCGGCCGATGCGGGCGTGAAGGTGGTCAGCATTCCGACGATCACCACCGCGGCCACGACGTGCATCAGCATCAGCAACCCGATCTGGCCGGTGCTGGCGCCGGGAACGGTCGGAAGATAGGTGATGTCGGGAATCAGCGAGGCGATCAAAACTACGGCGGCGATGATCGTGAAGTTGCGCTCCGGATTTGCCGTGAAGCGGAGCAAGAGGGCATAGAGCAGCACCGCCGCGATGGCGGGCACGATGGTGAAGAGCATCGTGGCGCTCACGTCCTTCAGGATGAGGAACTCGGGATCGTATGGGGTGACCGCGCTCCCGAGGGCGTAGAGCAGCACGTTGGCCAGCACCGCCGCCCCGATCGTGCCGATCGCGACAAAGACATAGCGCCGCCAATCGGCCGTTCGCCGCTCTGGCGCTGATCCCGCCGGTGAAACCGTCATGGTGGACATCGTGATTCTCACTCCTCTGCTATGCGCGGCAGTCCGCCGTGCGCTAGTCGCTGGCGCGCTCATAGGTCAGCGCCAGAACGCCGGTCGAAAAAGATTCCGATTCGGTGAGCCGCAGGGGCACGGGACCGCTGCCGTCCGGGAAGAGGCGCTTCCCCTTCCCGACGACGATCGGGTGCACGAGCAGCCGCAATTCATCGAGCAACCCCTCCTGCAACAGCGAGCGCACCAGCGTGCCGCTGCCAACGACCGAAATGTTCTTGCCGGGCTGCTCCTTCAGCCGGGTCAATGCCTCCCGTACGTTGCCACTGACGAGCGTCGAGTTCTGCCACTCGACATCGGTCAACGAGTGGGAGACGACGAACTTGGGCGTCTGATTCATGTAGCCGGCGATGTCCACCTCGTCGCTCGATTGCTGCGGCCAGAACCCGGCGAATTCCTGGTAGGTCACCCGGCCGAGGAGCATCGCGTCCGCGGCATCCATCTGGACCTGCACCGCGGCGCCCATCTCCTCGTTGAAATAGGGGAAATGCCACTGATCCGGCGCTTCGTAGACGCCATCGAGCGAAATGAACAACCCGGAAACGATCTTGCGCATCGTCGATATCTCCTTTATCTGGTCCATTCGTCCGCCGCCACCCTCGAGGCGGTGACATGAATGTGACGAACGAGGTGGACCAGGATCGACAATCGCGGGCGGGAGTCCGCGCCACTCACCGGGCGCCGAACCGCTGCACGCTGCGCGCTTTCGCCTTGGCGGCTTCCGCGTCGCGATCCTTCGGCGCCGCGTTCGTTTCGAGCGACGCGAGCAGACGCGTTGCCGCGGCGGTGATCTCGTCGACCGCGGTCTCGAACGCGGCCTCGTTCACCGCGGCAGGTTTGGTGAACCCGCTGATCTTGCGGACGAACTGCAACGAGGCGGCGCGAATCTCGTCGTCCGTCGCTGGTGGCGCGAAATTGAAGAGCGGTTTGATATTCCGGCACATGATGCCCTCCAGGCGAGTCAGGAGACGGGATTCAGGTGTCAGGAGTCAGGAGAACGACGATCCTCTTCCTTGCCGACTTGCCGACTTGCCGACTTGCCGACTTGCCGACTTGCCGTCTCTTCTCCTCGACTCCTCGACCCCTCGCCTCCTCGACTCAGTCAGCAAGCGCCTGGTAGACACCGGTCCAGAAATCGGTGTAGATGGTCGGGTAGGCGGCCTCGTCCCAGGCGCGTTGCGTCATCAAGATGCCGATCAGATCCTCGGTGGGATCGACGTACCAGGAGGTGCCGTACCCGCCGTCCCAACCGAAGCGGCCAAGGGTGGTCCAGAGGTTGTCGCGCCGGGTATCGATCGCCACGCCGAACCCCCAGCCATGACTGTCCCAGAACCCCGGGAAGAAATCGGCGCGGGAGGCGTCCTTCTGCTGCGGCGTGATCTGGTCGGTGGTCATCAATTCGACTGACGGCCGGGAGAGGACACGCTGGGTCTCGAACTGGCCCTTGTCGCGCATCATCTCGCCGAATGCCAACAGATCGTCGACGGTGGAGACCAGTCCCGCCGCGCCTGACTCGAAGACCGGAGGCTGCAGAAACCGACTGCCGGCGATCGGATCGAAGAGGCCGAACTCACCGGTAGCGAAATCGGTCCAGTACGCGGCGGAGAGGCGATCGCGCTTCGCTGCCGGCACGGAGAACGCGGTGTCGGCCATACCGAGCGGCGCGAAGATGCGCTCCCGCAGGACACTGCCCATGGACGTGCCGGTGGCGCGAGCGAGCAGCACGCCGAGGATGTCCGCGCCGGTGTTGTAGAGCCATTGCTCGCCCGGTTGATGCGCCAGCGGGATGTCGGCGTAGATCGCCAGGAATTCGTCCGGCGGCATGGCGGGGAGCGCGGCGCCCGCGGCGACTCCCTTTTCGATCAGCGCCGCGGCGAGTGGCGACTGGTCTGGCGGGGTGAAGATCGCGCCATACCCGCTGCGGAAGGTGAGCATATCGCGGAGCGTGAGCGGCCGGGCGGCGGGAACGGTCTCTTCGAGCGGACCGTTGGGGCTCTTCAGCACCTGACGGTTGGCCAATTCGGGCAGGAGCGGGTCGACCGGATCATCCAGGCGCAGCGTGCCCTCCTCGACCAGCGTCATCGTCGCTGCGGCGAGGATCGGTTTGGTGACCGAGGCGAGGCGGAAAATGGTGTCGCGGCGCATCGGCGTACCGTCCTCGAAGGCGGTCTCCCCGAGCACGATCACGTGCGTCTCGCCGTGCCGGTTGACCAGCGCCACCAGCCCTGGCACTCGCCCCCGGGCCACATGGCCCTCCAGCACCGCACTGAGCCGCTCCAGCCTTCCCTGATCGAACCCGCCAGTTGCCATGCTTTGCGTTCTCCGTCCTGCTGTGAAGCCATGACCGATCTCACGGTCCGCCTGGATGCCTCCCGCGCGTGCCGCGCCATGGAAGGCGAGCGTGGCGCTGCCCGCGGCCGCGGCGGACCGTTGCAGCATCGCCCGGCGATCGAGGCGCACGATCTTTCCCTCGCCCGGAGCGAACGGGGGCAGGGAACCGCGTTGCGACGACATAACCAATCTCCTCTCGAGCGGGTCGAGCTTGCCAAAGGCGGGTAGCGGCGGGAAATCGATGCCGCTCGGAGCAAGCGGCCGTTCGGGCAAAGGATCAGCGAGTGTCCATGTGTACGTACACAGAACACCTGTTCTTTCCTGACCCAATGGTACTGGCTAATGCGGGCAGGGGGCGACCTGATAAGAGGCGCTTCTCGCCGATACCAGGAGTTCGCTGACAGCTGGACGAGGGTGTTGCAAAGTAGATCTGGGGGGCGTACCTGATGGGCGAGGAAGCCAAGAGTCCGCGGTCTTTGGCAGTGGGTGCTAGAATCTGCCGTCGCGGCCTGGAATGCGGGCGACGCAGGCGTCGCACCCTACGACATCAATCTGTAGGGTGCGACGCCTGCGTCGCCCGTTTGCGCCCGAAGACCCGGATCGATCAGAATCGGCGCGAGACTTCTCAGATTCGGGACCCGCGCCGCTCAACCGGTGTGAGCGGTTAGTTTCCGCTCAACTGCTGGTGCAGTTTGCTCACGCCGGACAGCATCGCCCAGCGCATCTGCGTCGCCATTCCGGCCAGGGCGGCTTCGATTTCGTCCTTCGACTTCGGATCGACGATCGCGACCAGCATCGACTGCCCGACTTCAAGGCTGTCGGCCATCTCCTTGATCTGCGCGTCGTCGAAGTTGGACGCGCGCAACTTCCCGGTCATCGCCCCGACCGCGGCGCCGAGCCCGACCGAGGCGAGCAGCGACGGCGGGAAGATGAGGCCGACAATGCCGCCGACGAGTGCCCCGACCTTGGCGCCTTCCTTGGCGCTGTCGCCGGTCGTCTCGTTGACGCTGATGCGGTCGCCGAAGTTCTTCGACACGGTCACCGTGTTGTCGACATCGAGCAGACCCTTCTTCTCGGCTTCCTGCAACGTCTTGACGGCCAGATTGGCGCCGCCAAGGGTCGGGAACACCGCCGTCAGCACCTGCTTGTCATCGCGGTAGGAATCGGTCACACCTGGCATCGTTCTCTCCTCTCATGAAGAAAATCAGTTGAACTCCTCGTGATGATAACGTCACAACCGTAGGAAATGGTTTCGAATTTTGCCGAAGCGCTACGGTTCCGCGCCAACGCAAACTCCAATGACCCCAGTCTCAGTGCAGATCGAGCGCGCCAGTGGTGGCAGCGGCGCCAATGCCAGTCCCCCGCCGCGTGACGGAGGTCATCAGGTAGACCACACCGAACGCGGCGGCGGCGAGGAGGATGATGGCCGGACCGGAGGCGATATCCCAGTAGTAGGAAAGGAACATCCCGGCGAAGCCGCAGAGCGCCCCGATCGCCGTCGAGAGCATCGTCATTTGGCCAAAGGAGTTGGTCAGCAGCCGCGCCACGACGGGCGGAATGACGATGGCCGCCGCGATCAGCGTTACCCCCACCACGTTCATGCAGACGACGATCGTCGCCGCCAGCGCCAGGGCGAACCCGGCGTCCACCCACCGTGTTGGCACACCGTAGATCGGCGCGATTTCGGGGTCGAACGTGGCGAACAGCAACTGCTTGTAGGCGAAAAAGACCGCTACCGCGATGACCGCGGCGACCGCGCCGATGGCGATGAGGTCTTCCGGGGTCACCCCGAGGATGTTGCCGAAGAGCGCGCTCTCGAAGTTCTTCTGGAACGAGCGGGTCTTGGAGATCAACGCCACGCCTAGCGCGAACGAGGCCGTGGTGATGATCCCGATCGCCGCGTCCGCGCCGATATTGCGCTTGCGCGCCGTTCCCTGGATCAGGAGCGCGGAGAGAAAGCCCCAGGCACCGGCGCCGAGGAAGAAATTCCAGCCCGCCAGGGCGCTCACCACCGCGCCGCCGAAGACGGCGTGTGACAGGCCATGCCCGATGTAACTCATCCGGCGCAGCACGATGTACACACCCATCAGCCCGCACAAGGCGCCGGTCAGCGTCGCCGCGATCAACCCGTGGCGAAAGAACTCGTAGGCAAGGGGCTCGAACAGGGCGTTCACTGTGCCTCCCACCTTGCCAACACGGGCCCGGCGCCCGCCTTCTCGATCCCGTTCACTGGACTTCCATCTGCACAGCCAGACGCTCGAGACGTCTGGCGCTGATTTCGAAACACGATTCCCTCATTCACCTTGTCACACTCAATCCGCCGCGCCCGACATGACCCGTTCCTCGTCCGGCTCGTGGTGATGCCCATGGCGGCCCAGCGGCGCGCCGAGTTCCGCCCGCTGATGCGGGATCCCCGCAGCGTGGAGGTGCGCATGGTGAAAACGCGGCTCGGCGAACGGACCGTGGCTCCCCGCTTCGGCTACCAGCAGACCACCAGTGATCTCGTCGCGGATGACGCGCATCTCGGTGGCGAAGGTCTGGGAAAGCACCGGCGCGGTGAAGACCTCCAGCGGCGATCCCTCCGCCACCACGCCGCCATTGACGCAGATGACCCACGGCAGGTGCGCGGCGACCGCGTTCAACTCGTGCGTGGAGAGGATCACTGTCACGCCGGTCCGGTTCAGGTCGGCCAGGAGATGGAGGATATCGTCGCGGGTCTTCACATCCACGCTGGCGGTCGGCTCGTCGAGGATCAGCAGTTCCGGCTCGCCGATCAGGGCCCGCGCCAGGAAGACGCGCTGTTGCTGGCCGCCGGAGAGATCGCGGATGTGACGCCGGCCGAGACCGGAGAGCCCCAACTGTTCCAGGATCGCCTCCACGGCGCGGCGGTCCTCGCGGCTTGGCCACGGGAATGGACCCATGCGCCGCACCCGCCCCATCATTACCACATCGGAGACGGTAACGGGAAACGACCAGTCGACCGTCTCGGTCTGCGGCACGTATCCGACACCACCCGGGGGACGACCGGGAGCGACCGCCTGCCCCGCGACCTCGATTTCACCCGCAACCTGAGGCAGCCCGCCGAGCATCGACTTCAACAGGGAGGTCTTGCCCGCCCCACTCGGTCCGATCAGGCCGACGAATTGTCCCCGCGGGATGCGCAGCGAGACGTTGGCGATGATCGGTGCATTGCCATATCCGCCACTGACGCCCCGCATGGCGATGATCGAATCAGGCGTGGCGCGGTGATGTGATCTCGGGTCGGCAAACCTTGCCTGCTCGATCGCTGCGCGATGGGGGCTGCCGTTCGCTACCGCTGATGACGGAATACCGGTGCGTTGCTCGATCAAACCTTACTCCCCAAAGGTATCGGCAGGCGAAAGGGCGGTGACGGCGGACGCATCGCCGCCAAGGGCGGGAATCATCAGGTCCATGTTGCGGATCATCATGCCGAGATAGGTGTGCTCGGGTGCGTTGGGCTCGCCCGGCGGCTCGTCGTCGCGCAGTTGATCGACATAGGTCGCGCCCGCCTCCTGCGCGATCTGTTCCAGCACGGTGGACGAGAACACCTCCGAGCCGAAGACCGCGGGCACCTTCTCGGCCCTGATCTGGTCGATCAGCGCCGCGACTTCCTGTGGCGAGGGCTCGGAGAAATCGGACGGCTGCGCCGCGCCGATCACGACGAATCCGTAACGCGGCGCGAAATACGCCCAGGAGTCATGGTAGGTGAGCAGCTTGCGCTGCCCCGCGGGGATCGTCTCCGCCGCGGAAGCGATGGCCGCGTCGAGCGCATCGAGTGCCGCGCTGTACCGCTGGAGGTTCTCCGCGAAGTAGTCGGCGTTTTCCGGATCGCGGCGGGCAAGCGTCTCGTGCACGATTTCGGCGTACCGCTTGGCGTAGGCCGGATTCGTCCAGAGATGCGGATTGGGGTGTCCGTCTTCCTTGGGAAAGGAGAAATCGAAGACCCATTGGTCAGGTGTGATCGTCTGCTCGCCAAGGGCGACGATCTCGCCACCGTCGCGCAGATTCGCCTCGGCCAGGTCCATCGTCGGTTGTTCCAGATCGAGCCCATTGACAAAAACGATGTCCGCCAGGGAGAGAGTGCGCGCGTCGGACGGCGCCGGTTCGAACGTGTGCGAGTTCGTCCCGTCGGGAACGATGCCATGGAGATCGATGCGGTCCCCGCCGACATTGCGGACGATCGAGGAAATCGGCGCCACGGTGGTGACTACGTTCAATTTGCCGTTGTCGTCGACGAGTTCGTCGCTCCAGCCCAGGGAGCGATCTTGCGCCCTGGCCGACACGTAGGGCAGAGTTCCCACTAGGGCGGCGCCAAACGTCGCGGCCAAGAATCGACGGCGATGGATCAAAGATACCGGCACCTGGTGCGCCTCCCTGGGGAAATGAACGCGCGGCTGGGCACCGCGTGAGATTGTCGACAAGATGCAGATGCGACTCTTTGCAACTACCCCGGAATCCATCCTACTCTGGTCATGGGCGAATGGCAAGAGCCCGGACCACGTCCGGACGACCCGCCCGAGCGAACCGTAGCCTGTCATACTGGGTGAATGAAGAACCCCGAGATTGTGCCAATCATGGACCAAGAACAGCAGCATGCCGCGCGCGGATTGGCGGATCGCCTGCGCCGGGTTGGTCAGCGGGTGACGGCGCAACGGCTGGTCATCCTCGGTGCGCTGGAGCAGGGTGAACATCTCTCCGCCGACGAAATTTTCGCCCGGGTTGCGCCGCAACTGCCGGCGGTCAACCGCTCGACGGTCTACCGTACCCTCGAGTTGTATCGCGACCTGGGCCTGGTCAGCGAAACCGATCTCGGCGAGGGCGTCCGGCAGTTCGAGTTGATCGACGAGCCGCATCATCACCTCATCTGCCACGGCTGTGGCGCCATCCTCGAACTGGACGACGATCTCGTCGCGCCGCTGCGCCAGGCGGTACAGGAACGATACGGATTTGCTCCGGCGATCGATCACCTCGCCGTGTTCGGATTCTGCGCCGCATGTAACCGGGACCACGATCGAAAGGACCGCGCCACTCTCCATGAGCGTGAGTGACCTCGCTACTGGCACATCCGTTGCGATCCGTCGCGCCGAGGCCTTGACCGCGGGTGAACGCGACGATCTCACCGCGGTCCTGATCGCCTGTGTCGATGGCGGGGCCTCGCTCGGGTTTCACGCGTCGCTGGCCTGGGAGAAGGGGCGCCGCTGGTGGGAGGGCTTTCCGCGGCGCGGGGTCGTCCTCCTCGTCGCCGAGCGGGATGGGCGCATCGTCGGCACGGTGCAACTGCATGCCGCGGAGAGCGAGAATGGCGCCCATCGCGCCGAGGTGGCGAAATTGCTCGTCGATCCCGCCTGCCGGCGGCAGGGGATCGGCCGCGCCCTGATGGCGCGCCTGGAAGAGGAAGCACGAACCGAGGGGCACACGCTCCTGGTGCTCGATACCCGCGCGGGCGATCCCAGCAACGATCTCTACCAGGCGCTCGGCTATATCGAGGGCGGCCGTGTGCCGAACTGGGCGCGAGACTCCACCGGGGTCCTCAGCGAAACGGTCTTCTGGTACAAGCAACTCCCCTGACAGGCAGCGCGAGCAAGCACCCAGACCGCCTGTTTGTTCCGGCGTCTGATCCGCTCCTCAGTCCGGAGCACATGTGGCGTCTCCTGGTTCCCACGTCAACACATTTTGCCCGGAGCGCCAAGCAGCGGCGCACTCGTGTACATGCTCGCGCACATTGACAGCAGCTGCCTACCCGCCCATGATTTGCGCCACACCAACGCAGCGGATTGCTCATTGTTGACCGCGTCGCGGACGTGGCCGGCATGAAGCAGGATTCAGGTATTCGCGTCAGGAGGAGAATCTCGATGCTGACCCGGTCCGATCGCACGCGCCAACTTGCCGATCTTGCGTTCCACGTTCATGAGGGTCACCTCAGCCGGCGCGGCTTCATCGTTCGCGCGCTCGCCCTCGGCGTCTCGCTCAGCGCGGGCGAGATGATCTTCCGCACCTATCGCGCCGCGGCCCAGGATGCGCCGGAGAATCCGATCACCGTGACCGTCGGGGGCACCCCGGTCGCCGCGATGGAACCCGATCTCACCAACGCGACCCCGGGCGGCACCTTCCGCTTCGGCCGGGGCGAGGATTCCACCAATCTCGACCCGGTCACCAACGATGGCAACGTCAACATCTGGCTCTTCATGAACATCTACGACCAGCTCATCCGCGTCGGCCCGGATGGCATCTCGCTGGTGCCGGGGCTAGCCGAGCGTTGGGAGGTCTCCGACGACGGGCTGACCTACACCTTCCACCTTCGCCCCAACATCCAGTTCTCCGATGGCTCGCCGATGACTGCCAAGGATGTCAAATGGTCCTGGGAGCGCGCCGCGAACGATCCCGGCCAGCACTGGACGTTCACGCTGACGGCGCTGAAGCGTAACGCCGACGGCCAGGTGGAAGGGATTTCGACGCCGGATGACACCACCGTCGTGGTCGAACTCGCGCAGCCGTGGTCGCCGTTCCTCTCCGATGTCGCGATGTTCAACATGTCGGTCATCTCGCAGGCGTTTGCGGAAGGGAAGGAAGACCGGCTGACCCAGGAAGCGATGGGCACGGGACCGTTCTCACTCGCCGAGTGGAAGAAGGGCGAGTACGTCCGCCTCGTCAAGAACCCCAACTACTGGGAGGAAGGGCTGCCACTCCTGGACGAGGTGCTGGTGTCGCTGGTGCCGGATGACAATGCCCGCATTCTCCAATTGCAAGGCGGCGAACTGGACGGGATGTACAACGTGCCCTCCAGCCGGGTGCCGGAATTGCAACTCGATCCGAATCTGAAGGTCTACCAGTTCCCCTCGACGCACACGCAGTACATCACCCTCAACACCCGCAATGCGCCGCTCGATGACGTCCATGCCCGCCGCGCCTTGCAGTACGCCACCGATCGCCAGACCCTGATCGATGTCGTTCTCTTCGGCGTTGGCGTTCCCGCCACCACCTTCATGCCGAAGGGCGCGCTCTACTGGAACGACACCCTGGAAGGGTTCCCCTACGATCTGGCGAAGGCGCAGGAGGAACTGGCGCAGTCGGCCACGCCGAACGGGTTCGCCATCGAGTTGAAGACCCTCGCCGGCAACGCCGACGATGAAACGCTGGCGACGGCGCTCAAGGACATGTGGAGCCAGATCGGCGTCGAGTTGACTATTTCCCCGTTCGAATCCGGTGTCCTCTTCGATGACTACAACAACAACAACTTCCAGGCGATGTCCAATTACTGGACCAACGACATCATCGACCCAGATGAATTGGTCGCCTACGCGGTGCTGCCGGAGAGTACCGAAGCGTTCCGGACGGGTTGGAACAACAAGGAAGCGCAGGATCTGGCTCGCCAGGGCGCGGCGGAGTCCGACCCCGCCAAGCGCAAGGAGATCTATTTCCGCATTCAGGAGATCTACAACGAAGACTCTCCCATGCTGATGCTCTATCACAAGCCATACGTCGATGTGACCACCACCAAGGTACACAATCACAATCACCCGCCGACCGGGCAGTGGGATTGGCGGACGACCTGGATCGAGCAATAGACACGAGGCGGGCAGGCCGACGTGAGCGGCCCGCCCGCTTTGCCGGCCGTTCCATGGTGAGCAGAGCGAACGGGGACGGTGACGCTTCGCGATCACCGCTGTCTGCGTGTGGCATGCTGAACGCGGGGGCGAAGCATCTCGGTTCTCGAGGCCTGCCTGTCCCGTGCCGCCGAGATGCTTCCTTCGTCAGCATGACACGTGGATGTGGTGGTGGTTTCGGTCCGAGATGACTCAGAATGTGCCGATGATGCAGCCATGCGACTGATCCCGCGACCTCGACACAATCCGGGATCGCCATGAATCGCGGCCAGTTCGTTGTGCGGCGACTGGTGCAGATGGTGCCGGTCCTGCTTGGCGTCACCATCGTGGTGTTCGCCCTCTTGCAGTTGATCCCGGGCGACCCGGCCGTCACCATGCTCGGACCGCAGGCGCGCGCAGAATCGCTGACCGCGTTGCGCGAGGAACTCGGTCTCGACCGGCCGCTTCCGGAGCAGTACTTCCGCTATCTCGGCAACCTGCTTCGGCTCGATCTTGGGGACTCGTTGAAATTCAAGGTGAGCGTCGCCTCGCTCTTGCGCGATCGCCTGGAGGTTTCGCTGGCGCTGATCGCCTACGCGGCGGTGCTGATGATCGTGCTTTCCCTGCCACTGGGGATCGTCTCGGCCTTGCGCAAAGACGGCATTTTCGACCAGATCACCCGCGTCGTGATGATGGTGGCGCTGGTGACCCCGGCCTTCCTGCTCGGGATCCTCTTCCTGACCTATTTCAGCATCAGGTACAAACTCTTTCCGGTCGCGGGCTATGGTGAGACGTGGCAAGAGCACCTGCACCATCTCTTCCTGCCGGCGCTCACCATCGCCCTGAGCATCGTGCCGATTCTCGTCCGCGCCCTGCGCACCAGCATTCTCGAGGCGATGGGTTCCGACTACGTCCGCACCGCGCGCGCCAAGGGCCTACGCGAGCAGGCCGTGGTCGGGGCGCACGTGCTGCGCAACGCACTCATCCCGGCGCTGACGTTGCTGGGGCTGTCAGTTGGCTATCTGATGGGCGGCACCGTCATCGTCGAAAACGTCTTCAGCCTGCCGGGTGCCGGCAAACTGCTGATCGAAGCGATCTCGGCGCGAGACTACCCGCTGGTGCAATCGACGACACTCATCTTTGCCGCCCTGGTGATCCTGGTCAATCTCCTCACCGACCTCACCTACACCTTCCTCGATCCCCGGGTACGCCTATGAGCGCCTCAACGCGCGAGGCCGCGCCCGGCGCCCTTGACGACGCGATCGATGCTGGCGAAATCGCCACGCTCGCCAGCGCCAGCCGCCGCCGCGGCCTGATTCGCTGGCAAGAGCGCAATCTCCTCATCGGCGGCGCGATGATCGTGCTCCTCGTCCTGATCGCGATCTTCGCCCCGTTCATCGCCCCGCGTGGCCCGGTCGATACGGACTACACCGCACGCCTCGTGGCGCCGACCAGGGAGCACCTCTTCGGGACCGATAACCTCGGACGGGACATCTTTTCCCGGGTCATTTACGGGGCGCAGATCGATCTCCAGGTCGGGGTGATCAGCGTGCTCCTGCCGTTCCTGATTGGCGTCACCCTCGGTTGTCTCTCGGGCTACTACGGCGGGCGGATCGACAGCGTGCTGATGCGGGTCTCGGACGTCATCCAGGCCTTCCCGTTCCTGATCCTGATCATCGCCATTGTCGCGGTGCTCGGGACTGGTCTCACCAGCGTCTACGTGGCCGTGGCGCTGGTCGCCTGGGTCAGTTACGCCCGCCTGATCCGGGGCGAAATCCTGGTGGCCAAGAATCAGGAGTACATCGACGCGGCGCGCTCGCTCGGCGGCAGCGACGCGAGGGTGATCGGCAAGCACCTGCTACCGAACGTGATCACCTCGGCGGTCGTCTTTGCCACTACCGATATCGTGCTCTATATCGTGCTGGTGACGAGCCTCAGTTACCTCGGTCTCGCCGCGCGGCCGCCGAGTCCGGAATGGGGGGCGATGATCACCGAGGGGCGCACCTTCATGGCCACCGCCTGGTGGATCAGTCTCTTCCCCGGTCTCGCCGTCGTCATCACCGGCATCGCCTTCTCCGTCTTTGGCGACGGTCTGGCCGATGCGCTGCGGGTACGGCGGCGGTAACACCACGCGGCCTGTAGCAAGGGTTGTTTCGAACACCTTACTGGCGCAGGTGGCGAGCGGCGTCCTGCCTCCGGTGGAGAATGCGGACAACTTCGACCGCATCGTTTCCGACCTTGTAGTAGATGAGGTGCTGTTCTACGCGACGCACACGGCAGTCTTGAAAATAGTGAGAACATGTGATTCCTGTTTCGGGGAACAATGCCAGATCGGCGATAGCGTCGATCAGCGCTTCTTCGTAACGAATCTTGATCTGCGGTCCCCATTGTTGCTGTGTGTAGAGCAGGATATCAGCAAGATCGGACTCTGCTGCGGGCGATACGATAACGAACCGGTTACGGCGTGACATCAGGGTTTGGCAGGTCGCCGCGCCGATAACGCACCTCGACTTCTTGCCGTATTTTGTTCACAAGTTCAGGTGTGAAGAGCCGACCCTCGCCCCGATCGAGTTGGTCAAGCCCGATCTGAAGTTTGGCCCGTAAAGCGGCGACTGCATCTTCCTGTTCGTCGAGCAAGCGCAGTGCTTGGCGAATCACGTCGTTTTCGTTTGGATAGTCGCCACGCTCAACCTTCTGACGGATGCGCGCTTCAATGTCGGCCGGAATCTGGATCGCCATCGTCATCATCCTTTCGGCGTCATGGTACATTGGAATCGGAGGGCAGCGGACGCCTCTGTCATGTCCGAATGATGTAGGGCCGCAACCGGCCAGTCATCGTCAGCTCGGGCTACGACACCCAGTACCAGAGCGCGAATTGCGCCGTGAACAGCACCAGCAAGCTGACGGAGATCACGTACCAGGGGATGGCGATCACGCGGGGGCGGATCACCCAGCCGAGCACGATGAAGAGCGGAAAGAGGACCAGCACGAACCGCGGCATGCTCATCAGGGCGTGCACCTGCGACGGTTGCAACAGTGGGATGATCAGTCCTGGCAGGATCCAGACCGTCTGGTATGCCGGCAGCAATTTCAGCCCGATGATGGCCAGTCCGATGAAGAACACGGTCACCACCAGTTCGAGGACATCGCTGTTCGCGAAGTCGGTCCGCCATGACTGGCTGGTGATCGTGTCCCACCCCGGATTGCGCAGCAGATCGTGCCACCAGGCAAACGAAATGCCATCCGGCTCCCCACCCAACCGAAAGCAGGTCGAGACCGCGCAGCGCAGCGTTTCCCACGGCGGCGCCGAGTAGCGGTTCCACTGTTCCTGGACATCGATGAACGCGTTCCAGTTGCCCTGGTCCCGTTGCAGCACAGCGGCGAAGATGGCGGGACCGAGTGCGGGGAAGAACGCGGGCACGATCCCCGGGAAATAGCCGCGCCAATCGGTTCGATAGCGGTCCCAGAGCAGCGCCAGAAACGGCAGGATGAGAAAGACCCCCGCGGAGCGGGTCAACGCGGCGCCGATGCCCGCCAGACCGGCGAACCAGATCAGATCGCGCCGCCAGAGATAGAGCGCGCCGGCCGAGAGCAACAGGAAGAGCGATTCGGTGTAGACCGCGGAAAAGAAGAAGGCGGTCGGAAAGAGGGAAAGCGCCCAGAGGGTGCGTCGCGCCTCGGCAGGATCGCCGTAGTCGAGCGTCACGAGTCGATAGATGACCAGCAACGCGCCGAGGAAGGCAAGATTGGCGATCAGATACCCGACGGTCTCGACATTCCAGCCGGTCAGGTCGCCGCCACCGCGCATCAACCAGGGAAAGAGCGGCCAGAACGCGGCGCGGGCGCTCTGCAACCCGCCGGCGTAGCCATCCAGCGCGATCAGGCGATACCAGAGCCCATCCCAGTTGCGGAGTGGTTCGACGATCCAGTGCGCCAGCCCGGCCATCGGCGGCGGCATCTCGCCGTACGGGGGTGAGGGCGCGTTCGGCATGCCAAAGCGGATGGCGTAGGTGGCGGCCAGTTGCACGATCAGCCAGTGGATCGCCCACACCCGGACGGGAAACGCCCAAGCTTCGCCGCTTTCGATGCGTCGTTTCCTGACCGCCTGCCCCCGCCCCGCGTCCGTCACCATCGGCCCAGGGTGTCGCTCGGTAGGTGGGAATGACCCGCGCCGACGCCGCTCCCGTAGGGTGCGACCCTTGCGTCGCCCTCGCGCTTGGCCGCCAAGTCGCAGAACCTGACGCTGGTCACAACCCGAGCGGACCAGAGGTCATACGGCAACATGAAAAACCCCTCGCCGGTCGCGATCGGCGAGGGGTGACGGTGAGAACCAGCCATCCCGTCCCTGCGGTCACCGTTTCTCACCAGCGCGCGTACCTGCTCATCGCGCAGAGGATAGGTGGCGAAGCGGCCGCTTCGCCACCTCGCCGTCCGGCGTTATGCCGCCTTGGCTCGCGCGCCGGCATAGCGGGGAAGGATCTCCCGCTCCGCGAAGCGGATGAAGCCTTCCTGATCGGGACCGATCTGGTGGAAGTAGACGCGATCGATTCCGGCCTGCACGAACGCCTCGATCTTGTCCAGATATGGCTGCGGATCGGGTCCCAGCACGGTCTGTTCGGCGACCTTTTCCGGCGTGACGAGCTGGACCGCCTGCTCGAAGTGAGTCGGGGTCGGCAGTTCCTGGTTGAGTTCACCGCTGAGAGCGGATGTGGGCCAGATCTTGAACGCCGTTTGCAGCGCGGTTTCGCGGTTCTCCGCCCAGCAGACCGAGATCTGACCGTAGCGCGGCCCTGATCCCCCCGCCGCCTCGAAGAGTTCGACCACCTTCTTGTCTGGCGCCGTCTCCCACAGGCCATCGCCGATCCGGCCCGCGACCTCCGCCGCCTTCGGCCCGGTGGCGGAGACGATGATCGGAATCTGCTCGTCTGGCAGATCGTAGATGCGCGCGTTTTCGACGGTGTAGTAGAGCCCGTGATAACTCTGGTTGCCGCCTTGCCAAAGGAGGCGGATCACCTCGATCGCCTCCTCCATCATCTCCAGCCGGATTTCGGTTTCCGGCCAGCGCTCCCCGGTGATGTGCTCGTTGAGCGCCTCGCCGCTGCCGATGCCGAGAAAGAAGCGGCCCGGCATCATCGTGGCCACCGTCGCCGCTGCCTGCGCAATGATGGCCGGATGAATGCGCACGGTCGGGCAGGTGACCCCGGTGCCGAGCGGGATGCGCTGTGTGGTCGCGGCGACGCCGCCGATGACCGCCCAGACGAACGGGCTGTGCCCCTGAGCATCGATCCAGGGATGGAAATGGTCGGAGATGGACAGGAAATCGAACCCGGCCTCTTCCGCCCGCTGCGCCTGTCGCACCAGATCACTCGCAGTGTGCTCCTCACTCGAAAGGGTGTATCCAATCTGAACCATGATGCTGCTCTCCATATCGCATATCGCTGCCTCGACTCGGCGCATCGCCGTCGGTACGGTCACTCTTGGCGTTGCCGAATCCGTGCCAACGCGGAGGGGTCCAGGTAGCCGTGGCGCCATTCCTGGGTTGAGCAGCGCGGGACGCTATCGCACGGCAGCGCGCAACGGCACGAGTGGCTGGATGTATTGACCGTTGGGCAAAGGTGTGTAGGCTTATCGGTGAGAAGCGAGCAGATGTGTAGATAAGCAGACCGCTCCTCGGGGGTGTTGACGTCGGGATGCCCGCTCCTGGAGGTGGGTGTGCAATCCGGTATTTCGGCACAAGTCATCGATCGCGCCTGGCAGGACCTGGTCCGGCTCGCGGATGGCGTTGGACCTCGGGTGGCGGGCAGTGCGGCCGAGCGGGAAGCTGCCGCGCTGATCGCGGCGGCGTTCGCCGCGCGCGGCCTGGGCGTGCGCGAGCAGCCGTTCCGCTGGGTCGGCTGGGAGCCGCTCGCCGCGCCGCGGGTCGAGGTTCGCGACGGTTCCGGTAACTGGCGTTCCCTGCGTACTGCTGCCATGGCCTTCACCGACACGACGCCGTCCGGCGGCATCCGCGGCCCCCTTGCCGCCGCCGGAGTTTGCGAGTTGGTGCCAGGGTTGCTGGAATGGCCGCGCTACTCGGTCGTGCAGGAAGGACAGCCGCCCGCCTATATCGCCGTCGTGCCCGAGGGTCGGGCGCGCCCGTTTCCCCGGCCCGAGCGGCAATTGCTGCTGGAACCGATCGCCATTGTCGGAGCCGATGAGTTCGCCCCAATCGCCGCGCGGCTGGCGGCCGGGGAAGCAATCGAAGCGGTGGTCGAGACGAACGGTCGCTACATGCCTGGCCAAGCGTCGGTCAACGTTATCGCCGAGCTACCGGGTGCCCTGCCGGAGGTCATCGTTGTCGCCGCTCACTACGATACGGTGGCTGGAACGCCCGGAGCCGGGGACAACGCCTCCGGGGTAGCCGGCTGTTTGGCCCTCGCCGAGCATTACGCCAATCAGCCGTTGACGCGGACGCTCCGCTTTATCGCCTGGGGTGCGCACGAATTCGGGCTGCTTGGCTCACAGAGCTACGTCCAGGATCTCGCTCAGCGTGCCATCTTGCACCCGATCGTCGCCATGCTCGCCCTTGACATCCTCAGTGACGGCGACCGGCTCGGAATCTGGGCCGGGGGCGACATCTTCGCGGGAGAAGTCGCGACGCTGGCGGAAGAAATGTCAACCGAGTTCCCGGTCGAACGCTTTCCGCGGGGACGCGGCGAAACCGATAGTTGGTCGTTTGCGGAGCGCGGTATCGACACCGCGATGTTCCTTACCTTGCCCTACGCCCATTTCCATCTTCCCGAAGACTCGGTCGAGAACACCAACCGCGAACTCTTCGGGTTTTCCGTCCAGGCTGTCCATCGGCTCATCGAACAGCTCCTGGCCAGACCGGTCAGGGACGACCAGAAGTGGAGGAACGGGGAATGACTGGATCCGAAACCGACCCGCGGCTCGATCGGCGCCGCTTCATGCTGCTCTCGAGCATCGGCCTGGGAGCGCTCGGACTCCCGGTAATGGTGACGCCGGCGCGGCGGACCGCGGCTGCGGCGTCAGGCGGTCGGGTGATTTACGGCTATGGCGCCGAGGCGGTCAAGCTCGATCCGGGTGATGCCATCGATCGCCCGAGCTTCGATGTGATGCAGAACATCTACGATGGGCTTGTCGAACTCGATCAGCAGGGGGCGATTCAACCGGCCCTGGCGACTGAATGGTCGATCTCCGACGACAATCTCACCTGGACCTTTACCCTGCGCGATGACGTGACCTTCCACGACGGCACGGATTTCAATGCCGACGCGGTCAAGGTGAATCTCGATCGCATCCTCGACGAGAGCAACAAACTCGGCACCTTCGGGCAGTGGGACCCGGTGGTGGCCGCAGTCAACGTGACCGGACCGCTCGAGGTGCAGGTCGTCACCAAACTTCCCGCGGGCGGTCTGCTCAACCTGATGGCCTCCGGCTATGGCGGCATCGTGAGCCCGGCGGCGATCGAGCAATTCGGCGCCGATCTGGGGCGCAATCCGGTCGGCACCGGGCCGTTTGTGTTTTCCGAGTGGGAACAGGGGCAGCGCATTGTCCTGACCAAGAATGCTAATTACTGGGGCGGCGCGCCCGCTATCGACGAACTCGAGTTCCGGGTCATCCAGGAGGACGGCAGCCGTATCCTCGCCCTCGAGGCGGGTGACGTCGACGTTATCGCCAATGTCAGTGCCCAGAACATCCCCGTGCTGCGAGACAACAGTGGACTCGTCGTCATCCAGCAGCCGACCTATCGATTGTTCTACTGGGCGTTCAACTGCACCAAGGACGTCTTCAAGGACGTTCGCGTTCGGCAGGCGTTCAACTACCTGATCGATCGTGAATCGCTGGTCGAGAACGTCCTGCAAGGGGTTGGGCAGCCGGCCGATGCCCCAATTCCGCCCACGGTCGTCGGCTATGCCCCGATCGGCACCTACACCTACGATCCGGAAAAGGGCAAAGCGCTCCTGGCAGAGGCCGGATTCCCTGCCGATTGGGAGGGGGTCGCCTATCTCACCGAAGGGCGCTACTACATGGACCGCCAGGTCGGCGAGGCGATCCAGGGGATGCTGGCCGATGCGGGGGTCAACGTTCGGGTCGAAGTGCTGGAGTGGGGCGCCTTCATCGACGCCGTCTGGGTCGCCACCGCTGACAGCGAAGCGGCGCAGGCGCGCGATTTCGCGCAGACCGCGTTCGGCACCGCCGATCCCGGTCAGACCTTCCGCTCGACCCTCTTTTCGACGTACTGGCCGACGACTGGCTACAACGAGGCGCTCTTCGCTGACCCGAACGTCGACGCCGCGATCGAGGCGGTCGAGCAGGCGGTGGCCGAGGAGGAGCGCGTGGCGGCGATCCAGACGCTGTCGCAGGCGATCTTCGCGGCCGCGCCGTGGATCTTCAGCCATTTCGAGCAGCAGGTGGTCGGGCACACCGCCACGCTGGAGGGGATCGAGGTGTTGCCGACGGAGATTATTCGCTTCCGCGGCGCGCGGCGAACGGGGTAACAGGTGAGCCGTGAGGAACGGTAGGGTTGAGCTAGGTGAAGACGGGCGAGGCTTGCCTCGCCCCTACACCAGCGGCATCTGTACAGGCGAGGCTTGCCTCGCCCGCCGCGCCCGACAATGTGCTCCCATGCCAGCGCCGAGTCCGCTTGTGCCTGCTGCCGTTTCCAGCGAACGTGTCGTCCCGAGGAACGAGGGACCTCGTCGTTCAACGAACCATGTCTGCCGGACGACGAGATTCCTCGTTCCTCGGAATGACACAGGTTGCGCTCGCCCACCCAGCAGCCGGGTACAGCCGTTCGGATCTGCCGCGTGACCCGTTATCTCCTCGCTCGCCTGCTCCAGGCGATCCCGGTGGTCATCGCGACATCGGTGCTCGTCTTTCTGATGCTCCACCTCGCGCCCGGCGATCCGGTGCGGCTGATGGCCAGCCCTACCGCGACTGAAGCCGACCTCGCCAACATCCGCAACCGGCTCGGGCTCGATCAACCGTTGCCGGTGCAATACGTCCGCTGGATGACCGCCGTCTTGCACGGTGATCTCGGCGAGTCGTTGCGCTCGGGAGCGCCAGTGCTGGAAATCCTGCCCGAGCGCTACTGGAACACCATCAGGCTGACCATGGCCAGCATGGTGATTGCCACGGTCGCCGGTTGCGCTGCCGGGATGCTCGCGGCGGCGCGGCCGGGATCGCCGATCGATGTGCTGACCACGACCGTGGCGGTCGCGGGGCTCTCGATCCCACCGTTCTGGCTCGGTCTGATCCTGATTCTCGTCTTCTCGGTCCACCTTGGCTGGTTTCCGGCAGGTGGCGGTGATTCGTGGCGTCACCTGGTCTTGCCGGCGATCTCGCTCGGCGCGGCGACGGCGGCGTTGATCGCAAGGATGGTTCGTTCCAGCCTGCTGGAGGTGCTGCGCACGGACTACCTCCGCACCGGCCGCGCGAAGGGGTTGCGCGAGCAAACCCTCCTCGTTGGACACGCCCTGCCGAACGCGTTGATCCCGACCGTAACGGTGGTGGGGCTGCAATTCGGGACGTTGCTGGCCGGCGCGGTGATTACCGAGGTTGTCTTCGCCTGGCCAGGGGTCGGCTCGCTCCTGGTCGGCTCGATTCTCAATCGCGATTTCCCGGTCGTGCAGGCGACGTTGCTCGTCGTCACGCTGACCTTTATTCTCGTGAACCTGCTGACCGATGTACTCTATTTCCGTATCGACCCGCGGATTCGCGTTGGCTGACCACGTGATCGGCGAGCAGGGCGATGGCGTGACCGGGGACGCGCGGACGACGCCGGCGTCGCCCCTATCACCCGGCAGCTATAGGGGCGACGCCGGCGTCGCCCGCGCTCCCGATCAGGAAGGCACGAGCCCAACCGCCCCGGTCAATCGGACCCAGACGGTCCTTGCCGATAGTGCCGGCATGCACCGAAAGCCACGCCTCACCGCGGGCCGAGCTGGGTTGCGCATCGGGATGGCACTGCTCCTGTTCTATGCCGTGGTCGCGATCGTCGGTCCATTCGTGGTTCCGGGCGATCCCTACAAACAGCACCTCCGCTTCGCGGGTGATCCGCCATCCTGGTCGGCGCCGCTCGGCTATGACGAACTTGGCCGCGATATGCTCGCCCGCATCGTCCACGGCGCGCGCTACACCCTTGGCATCGGGATAACGGCCATCGCCATCGGCGGCGGTATCGGTATTGCCCTCGGCGCGGTGGCCGGCTACCTCGGTGGCGTTGCCGATAGCGTCATCATGCGCCTGGTCGATATCATGCTCGCGTTTCCCAGCATTCTCCTCGCGCTGGCGATCGTCTCCACCCTCGGCACCGGTCTGATCAACCTGATCATTGCCACCGGTCTTTACGCGATCCCACAGTACGCGCGGCTGACCCGCGCCACCTTCCTCTCCCTGGGACAGACCGAATTCGTCCACGCGGCAACGGTCAGCGGCGCGGGGGCGGAGCGGATCATCCTCCGCCACTTGTTGCCGAATGCGTTGGCGCCGCTGATCGTGCAAACGAGCTACGCGACGGCGGCAGTGATCCTGGCCGCCTCCGGGCTCAGTTTCCTGGGACTCGGGGTGCAGCCGCCCACTCCCGAGTGGGGCGCGATGCTCTCGCGCGGGCGTGACCTGCTGCGGGTTTCCCCGCACGTCGTCACCGTGCCTGGCTTGGCGATTGCCTTTCTCATTCTCGCCCTCAATCTCGCCGGGGATGGCATTCGGGACGCCACCGATCCCCGCTGGCGGCAGCGATAGCGCGGAGATCATGACATGACCTACCTGATCCGGCCGGAATGGCTCTTCGCCAGCGAGACCGGCGAATTGCTGCGCAACGTTGCGGTAACGGTCGTTGGCACGCGGATCGTTGCCGTCGAGACCGACCGTGGCGTAGCGGAGGCGGGGCTGACGGTCATCGAGGCGCCAGGGTGCACCCTCCTGCCGGGACTGATTGATGCTCACGTTCATCTCTGCATGGACGCCAACGCGCCGCCACTGGCGCGAGCGACCGATCCCGCCTCGGTGGTGCTGTGTGGCGTCACCGGTGCCGCGGCGACCCTGCGCGCGGGGGTCACCACCGTGCGCTGCGTCGGGACGCCCGCCAACGTCGATCTGGTGCTGCGGGACGCGATCGCCCAGGGTCGCATTGCCGGACCGCGCATCGTCGCCGCCGGCCGTCCAATCGCAATGACTGGCGGCCATGCCCATGCGATGGCGATCGAGGCTGATGGGGTGGACGCGGTCATCGCCGCGGTGCGGTCGCAGATCAAGGCCGGGGTCGATGTGATCAAGTTGATGGTCACCGGCGGGGTACTCACTCCGGGTGGAAAACCGGGGACGCCGCAAATGCTGCCGGAGGAGATTGCCGTCGCGATCACCGTCGCCCACCGTGCCAATCGCCGCGTCTGTGGGCACGCCGAGGGGGCGGAAGGGGTGCGCGACGCGATTCTCGCCGGCATCGACTCGATCGAGCATGGCTTTTTCGTCGCGGACGATCCGCTCTTCGCGGCGATGCGGGAGGGACCAACCTGGCTGGTCCCGACCTTGGTCGCCTACGCCGCGATCCTTGACGCGAGGGACGCGCTGCCGCCGGAGGCAGTCGTCAACGCCGAGTTGGCGATCGAGCGTCATCGCGAGAGTTTTCGCCATGCGCTGGCCGCGGAGGCGCCGATCGCCATGGGTTCCGACGCGGGCACGCCGGGTAACCTGCACGGCGCGAACTGGCGAGAGGTGGCCCACATGATCGGGCAAGGAATGTCCCCGGCAGCGGCACTCATCGCGGCGACGCGTGGTGGGGCGGCGCTGCTGGGTCTTGCCGATGTTGGCGCGATTGCGCCGGAGATGCGTGCCGATCTGCTTCTGGTCGCCGGCAATCCACTGGCAGAAGTGTCCAGCCTCGGTGTCGTGCGGGAGGTCTGGAGCGGCGGGCGCCGGCTGCCGGCAGCGGAGCGCACAGACGCATGAACTGGAACAGCGGTCTCCCCGAAGCGGCGCACATCCTGCGCGGATTGATCGACGCGGCGAGTCCGAATCCACCTGGCGACTGCGAGGCGGTGAGCCGGGTCTGTGTGGCCGCCCTCGCCTCGGAGGTGCCCGATGTGCGGGTGGTCCGTGCGCCAGACGGCACCCCCAGTGTGCTCGCCTCCCTCGGCCATGGCGACCGGACCCTCCTCATCCACAGCCACTACGACACCCAACCGGCTGGCGATCCGGCGGCGTGGGACAGCGACCCCTACCGAGCAACGCTGCGTGACGGGGCGATCTACGGCCGCGGCGCTGGCGATGACAAGGGGAGTGTCGCGGCTCAGATGGCGGCGCTGTTGCGTTTGGCGCGCGAGGGGTTCGATCCGCCATACCGGCTCCTCTTCGCGTTCGTCGCGGACGAGGAATCGGGGGGTGAGAGGGGCACGCGGTTTCTGCGAGAAGCGGGCGAATTGGCTGCCGATGCCGCGCTCATCGGCGAGCAGACCGACAATCAGGTGGCCGTCGGGGAGCGCGGCATCGTCTGGCTTCGCGTGGAATTCACCGGCCGCGCCGCGCACGGCGCCATCCCAGAGGCAGGAGCCAGCGCTCTCGCGCCGGCAGCACGGTTGATCGACCAGTTGCATCGGCGCCTTGCGCCTTCCTTGCGCGAGCGCCGACCGACCCCGTTGCTCCCGGCGTCGTCCCTCACCGTCGGCCGATGCCTGGCCGGCGTCGATGTCTCGACCGTGCCTGCCCAGGCGCTGGTCGAAATCGACCGCCGCATCGTGCCGGGCGAGGAACCGGAGACGTGCATCGCCGAGATTGCGGCGATGGTCGAGGAGGTGCTCCGGGAAGCCCCGGGCGTCACCGCCCAGGTGACCACCTCGCTCCGCTCGCCAGCATTCCTCACCGCCGGTGATCATCCGCTGGTGCAATCGCTCCAGGAGGCGGTCGTCGCGATCGCCGGGGCCAGACCCCTTACCGGTTATCGTCAGGCGAGCGACGCGCGCTTCTTCGCCGCGGACGGCATCCCGATCGTCATTTTCGGTCCGTCGGATCCCGCGGTCGGCCACGCCAGTAACGAGTATGTCGCGATCGATGAACTGCGTCTCGCCACCGAGGTGCTTGTGCGCTTCGCGCAAGGCGGCATCGGCGGCATCCCGAGCGAGTGAAGCGG
The DNA here is from genome assembly GCA_046328335.1 of Thermomicrobiales bacterium. Taxonomy (GTDB): domain Bacteria; phylum Chloroflexota; class Chloroflexia; order Thermomicrobiales; family UBA6265; genus JACCXM01. The sequence continues at coordinate 169,067 of JAXLWU010000008.1, read as the reverse complement.
AACTACGCGCCGCGTCATGGTCTTCACGACAGGCGTGTTGGCCCGATAATGCCCGCCGCGGGTGATCAACGCGCTGAGGAGGTACGACATTGGACGGCGAACGCGGCACCGACCGGCGACCGGTGAAAGTCGGTCTGGTGCTTCCCGATCACGAGGGGTTGTACGGCGGGGCGATGCCGCGCTGGCGCGACATCCGCGAACTGGCCGAACTTGCCGAGGAGGTAGGGTTCGATTCGCTCTGGGTCTGTGACCACCTGATCAACCACTGGCCGGACGGTTCGAACCGTGGCACCTGGGAGTGCATGTCCGATCTGGCGGCGCTCGCCGCCGTCACCGACCGTGTTGAACTCGGCACGCTGGTGATCTGCACCGCGTTTCGCAATCCCGCCCTGCTGGCGAAGATGACCGACACAATCGAAGAGATCAGCGGCGGCCGCCTGATCCTCGGGATCGGCGCCGGCTGGAATGAAAAGGAATTCGCGACGTTCGGCTACTCCTTCGCCAATCGGGTCAGCCGGTTCGAGGAAGCACTCGCGATCATCACCGGTCTCCTGCGCGATGGACATATCGATTTCCAGGGCAAGTATTATGCCGCGCGCGATTGCGAACTGCGGCCGCGCGGACCGCGTCCCGGCGGTCCTCCCATCCTGATCGGTTCCAACGCGCCGCGCATGCTCGATCTTCTCGCTCGCCATGGTCACGCCTGGAACACCTGGTACTCGCGAATTGGCAACCGCGCCGAGGGACTGCCGCCGCTTCAGGAATTGGTGGATGCCGCCTGCGTCGCCGCGGGCCGCAATCCCGCGGAGATCATGCGCACGGCAACGGTCTACGTCGTGGTCGGCCCGAGCGGCTACGCCGAACCGGATGTGGATCCCATCTCCGGTTCGCCGGAAGAGATCGCCGCCGCGCTGCGCGCCTTTGCCGATGTCGGCGTCACGCATCTGCAAGTGCGGTTGGAGCCGAACACGCCCGCCGGCATCGCCGCCTTCGCGCCCGTCCTGGATGCACTCGACGGCGGTTGAGAATCCTGCGGAGTTCCGATCGGAACTCCGCGGAGACCTCAGAACGTGCCGCGATACGGCCTATGCCGATCCGGGAAAACTCTTGGCGATCTCGATCAGCACCTCGAGGTCCTGGCGGAAACCGGGACCGTCCGTGCGTGGCGTGCGGCCGGTGCGGATGCAGTCGTCCAGTTCCAGCAGTTCCCGTTTGAAGGCTTCCTCGTAGGATGCGGTGAGACGGGTGACCTGCAACTCCTCGCCGTGCATTCGCTCGATATCGACCATGGTCGGCGCGTTGCGCAGGTAGGGTGATGGGAAGCGGATCATCACCCGGCCGTCCGAGGCATGGAAGGAAAAAGTCTCGGTGTAATGCTTCAGATACGGCAGGAGCGACCAGACGTAGGTGGCGCGCACTTCGTTCGGGTAGGCGAGGACCGCGGTGAAACTGGTGCCCGCCGCCCAGAGGTGAGCCGAAATGACGCGCTCTGGTTGCCCGAGTGCGCCGCGCAGGGCGTTGACATCGTGGATCGAACTGGCGATGAGGAAGAAATAGGCGGTGAGCACGTCCGGATCGCTGCTGCCGCTCCCTTCTTCCAGGAGCGGCACCGGTTCGTGCCCCAGGATCCCCGTCTGGGCGGCGCGGTACATCTCCTCGCCATACGTTTCCGTGATCGCCGGCGGCCAGCCGCTCTGGCGCGCGATCGGGTAGTGGAACATGTAGAGGGTGTTCTCCGGCTGGAGTGTCGTGGCGTCGACATAACGGAGATCGTTCAGTGTTCGCACGATGTCGAGTCCGCGCTGATAGCCAGGGTCGTACTGCTTCATCATTCCGACCATCAGGGTCTTGCCGGACCGCTTCGCCGCGGACAGGACTTCGTCCGTTTCCCGCAGGGTGTAGGCGAGCGGCTTCTCGACGAAGACGTGCCGGCCCCGCTCCAGCGCGGCGATGGTCACCGCGGCGTGGTCGCCGCTGGAGAGGATCATCACCAGATCGAGCGGTTCCTGCAGCAAATCGTCGGCGGAGGTGAACAGGCGCGAGACCCCGTACTGCCTGCCAATCGTCTCCAGCGCCACCGGATCGACATCGCACAGCGCGGCGATCTCGAAGTGGCCGCTCAGTTCACGCAGGTAGGGCAGGTGCATCATCTGGGCGATCGCGCCGACGCCAATCACCCCGGTTCGTAACCGCTCCATCGTCATCTCCTGATCCGCACGATCCAACATCGCTCTCGTTGCAGAGGATGCCATGACTGGAAGTTCCGCAGCAGGCCGTTGTTCTGCCTGGTGCGCGAAAAAGAAACGGGCTCCGCGGGCTATGCCAGGGGCCGATGGCCTGCTGCCGCTCCCCGATTTGAGGCAGCGGTGCCCACCGCGTCGAGGTTGAACGCCGGGCTGATTGTGCCGACCAGACGGCGATTGTGATTGCGCAACTCGGGGGAGTGCCGCGCCAGAATCGCTTCGCGGGTTGCCGCGTCGAGGATGCCGAGTTGTTCCAGCGCGGCGACGGCCAGCACCGCATGCGTGCGGAACGAGCCGTCCAGCACGCGGATGGCAATCCCCAGACCGCGCTCCGGCACCCCGAGACAGATCAGACCCTCCGCGCCACTCTTGACCACGATCCGCCCCTGACCGAGGTCCATCATGTCGGTGACCACCTGCCCGTGGCCGGCGACATTCTCCGGGTGGGCGATCATCGCCTCGCGCAGGCGATTCAGCGCTGGGGCGTAGTCGCGTCCCGCGCCGGAAGGAACCTGCTCCGGCGCGGCGAGCGCGGCGAACGCCGTGGCGAACGCCCGCATCGGTGCGCCAAAGGTGGGCAGGCTACAACCGTCCGTGCCGAGCACGATGCGCTCCCGCGGCACGCGCATGACCTCGCTCATCACGCCGAGAATCCGCTGCTGCAGGGGATGGCCCGGGTCGAGATAGTCGTGCCGGGAAAGACCTTCGTGAACGATCGTCGCCAGCATCCCGGTGTGCTTGCCGGAGCAGTCGCAATGCAGCGGGGAGCGCGGGATCTCGCCGCGGACGATACGCGCCGCTTCCTGCGCGTCACCGGGCAGCGGGCAGCCACATTGCAGCGCGTCGGGGGTGAGCCCGAGTTTGCCGAGCATCGCCGCGACCTGACGCTGGTGGTCGGGTGAGCCCTCGTGCGAGGCGCAGCAGAGCGCGAGTTCGGCCGGAGAAAGCGCGAACCGATCCGCGGCGCCGCTGGTGATGACCGGGATCGCCTGAAACGGTTTCGCCGAGGAGCGAAAAAAGACGACCCGGTCCGGATCGCCCGCGCTGGCGACGGTCTCGCCGCGCGTATCCACCACCACCACGATGCCGTGATGGATGCTCTCCACGATCCCGCCCCGTGTTGTCTCCGCGATCACCGCCGTCATGCCTGTTTCGACTCCCCTTGCCTGCATCGGCTACCAGACGCGCCTCGCGGGGAATGATCGCATTTGCGCCGGCCGCGCTTCGCCGATGCCGACGAGACAAACCGATCGGACCGCCATCAGCGTATGCCTGATAGACCCTGGCCAGGGGAGTTGGCCGCGAACCGTAGCGAAGGGGAAGATCATGGACTGGGGACGGTTCGATTTCTGGACGCGGCGACGTTTCGGGCTCGGCGCCGGAGCCACGGCGGCTTCACTAGTCGGCATGGCGCTTGGCGCGGAAGCGGCCAAGGGCAAGAAGAAGAAGAAAAAGAAGCCGCCGAAGCCGGATGCCGTCGGTTCGCTGGCGCGCTCGGGCGCGGCGGTCAATGCCAACTGCATCCCGGACGCGAAGGGAACGATCAAACTCTTCCGTCTCGATGGCGTCGAAAAGATGGAAGTCTCCGTCAGCGGGCTGCCGCCGCGGAAAAACTACGATGTCTTCGTCATCCAGGATCCGGATGCCAACTTCGGGTTGACCTGGTACCAGGGTGATCTGAAGACCGATGGCAGCGGGAACGGCACGCAGACCTTCATCGGCCGCTTCAGTATCGAGACCTTCATCGTGGCTCCCGGCGTCGAGCCTGCCCCGGTCGTGCATAACGATCCGCCATTTCCCGACGCAAACGACAACCCGGTCACCGGTCCGGTCCACACCTTCCACGTCGGGCTCTGGTTCGACTCTCCCGAGGATGCCGAGGCGGCGGACTGCCCGAACACCGAGACACCCTTCAACGGCGATCACACCGCCGGCGTTCAGGCCCTGACCAGCGTCGCGAAGAACGGCCTTGGCCCGCTCGCCCAGATCGACTGATTTGCCGTTCGCCAGGAAAAGGCCCTCTCCCGGCTCGACGGGAGAGGGGTTTGGGGTGAGGGCTGGTGATTGGACTGAGCGGCTTTCCTTGGGCCCCGCGGCTAACTCCCGCTCGCGGCTGACTCCGGCGCGCCAGCGCCGCTCTCGTTCCCGGATGACCCAGTGGACAGTTTCGGCCGTGATTCGGCGACCACGACGCCGGCCACGACGCCGAGCAATCCCAGCGCCGCGACCGGTTTCGGCACCTCGATCCCCAGCGCCCCGTCGAGAGAGAGGGTGCCCGGTCCGGCCATCGCCAGCGCCAGCGCGGCGGCCATGTTCGTGATCGGCAACTCGGCGCCGCCCTGCGTCGCCCAGACCGGCTTACCCCCGTGCACATCGAGCGTCGCCACGGCCATGGCGCCGAGGGTGGCGATCGGACCCAGCGGATGGAGTAACCCAAGCGCAGTCAGCGCGCCACCGCCGAATTCGGAGAGCCCGGCGAGCAGTGCCCACTCCTTGCCCGGCCGATACCCCATCGATTCGAGCCAGCCGCTCGTCCCCTCCAAGCCAGGCCCGCCGAAGGAGCCGAAGAGTTTCTGCGCGCCGTGGCCGGCCAGCAGCCCCCCGACGGCCAATCGCAATGCCAGGATGCCGACATCCGCGGCCGGCGACGATCCCCGCTGTTCCCCGTTCTTGCCCATCATGCGCCCTCTCGTGAACTGGAGCCGTTGTCTCGAGCGGACCGATGCAGGACGCGGGCCAGCGATATGACTTCGAGGTTGCCGGATGGACGCCGGGATTTCAGCGCAACCGCTCGGCCTTTCGAACCACGAGATTCCTTGCGCTCAGCCAGAGCATAGCGGCGTGCGCATGCGGTGCCGCATCATCGCTCCGCGGCGGCGAGTTCCCCCAGGAGTGAGACCGCCGCCGCGGTAAGGCGAACTCCGGCACCTTCGTCAAGACGGCTGGGAAAGGCGAACCGTGGTTCGTAGCCGCCGCGTGTGAACGCCTCGCGCGTAGGAACGTAGCCATGCCAGCCGTTGGCCAGGGACACGATGAAGGTGTCGGGAAAGGGCGAGGCTGCCTGCACCGCCCGACCCAGCGCGGTGAACATTTCGGCGGGAAACGCGACCAGCGCGACATCGCCGATCGTCATCGCCGTGACCTCGATCTCCTCGATCAACCGCGCGTCCGGTCCCTGTTGCCAGGCCAACATGCGCAGCATCTCCTGGGCGTGACGCTCGTTCCCGACCTGGACGCCATCGCGAAAGGTGTAGTCGTAACCGTAGAGACGGCGGGTGAAGTCGAGTTCATCGATGTCCGCCGGGCGCGCTTCCAGATACCAGCGCGCGAGCGCGAGTTGCTCCGCCGTCGGTTGCCGTTGTGCGATCGGAAGCCGCGTCCTCGACACCCGCAGTCGATCGCCAACCACCGGCCGGGCTTCCCTGAGCGCCTCGTCAGCGGCGTCGGCGAGCGCTGCTCCCATCCGCTCGGTGTGGACAACGCCGAATCCGCTCTCCGGATCGCGCGAGGCCGGATCGGGGGTCGAGGTGTCGCCGGCCGCGCCGAGGAGAAACCCGAATATCCCGCCGTGGCGCGCTTCGAGTTGGTTCGTCAGCACCCCGGGATAGTCCGCCGAATAGACCGGATCGTGCCCCATCGCGGTGGGGTGACAGGCGAAGCCGACCAGCCCACCGATCGGATCGCCCTGCGGAGTTCGCGCGGCCAGGATCCAGACATCTTCGTCCGGGGTCTCCTCCATGCGCTCGAATCCATCCAACCAGGTCCAGCCGTGCGTGCCGACTTGCCCCCCGGTGTAGATCGGGCGCCGGTTGAAGGCCCATCCAGTCGTCCGCTCCCGGCCAACCGACAGGCGCGCCGGCTGCAGCGTCGCCACGGCCGCATCCATCGCCTTGCCGGTCCGTGCCAGCACCATCTCCAGGTAACTCCCCACCGGCTCCGGCTCGGCCCCCGGCAGCGCGGGGTCGGGGCTGGTGTACGGCGCACGGTGGGTGTGACTGCACGCGAGCAGGATGCGCTCTGGCGGCAGTCCGCCCCGCCCGGAGAGTTCGGAACGCATCAAGGCAACAACGTCGGGTCCGAGGGCAATCAGATCGAGCGATACGACCGCGGCGCGCTCGTCGCCGTCATCGAGCAGGACCACCCGGCTCTGCAGCGGCCAGACGACCCCATTCCCCCGCGGCGAACCGGGCATGCCGAGCATTGGCAGTCCCAACTCCGGGGTAATGTCCGCTTTGCCACAACCGACGTTCACGATCCTGCCTCCTGTCTGTGGGCCCGCTGCTGGCGGCACAAGTTCAAGTTGCTCCCCCGTTGACTTGCTCCGACGCCAATACGTTGCAGCGGATAGCCTCGGCTGCGAACGTTAGCCGTCCTCGTGTATTCGTTCGATGATGCGGGCCATCTGCTTCACGTGCGTCAATTCGTGCCGGGCCATCCGCCGTGCATAGAAGAAGACGTCGCGCTGACGGATTTTCCCCTCCCCCGAGACCGTCGCCGCGCGGAGCCAGTCGTCCGGCGGGAGCGGTTCGAGGCGGACGAGTAGGTCGCGGCGTTGCTGGACAAAGGCCCGCAGCGAGGCGTGGAACTCCAGGTCGCGATAATCCGTCTGCACGATCCAGGTCCGGGGATTGACGGCGCGCCAGGACGGCTCGTCTTCGCTCAGGATGCGGGCGATGCAGCCGCCCCAGACATCGGCGCAGGCTCGCAGGTGCGCCAGGGTGTCGTTGCCAGACCACTCGTTGGGGTCGGGAGAACCCTGTAACTCCACTGAATCTACCCCGGCCGTGAGTGCTGCGAGACGTTGCGGCGTCGTGGCGAGCAGCACCAGCACCTCGGCGCTGGAGAGGTCGTTTCTACTCACGCGGTGCGCTCCTCGATGTCGAACCTTTTCCGCCCGCGTTGCGGTGGACCAGCGTCGCGTGCTTGGCAAACGATACCGTTCCCGCTACGCTCCACCCGAACGGACGTTCGATGTACGTACGGAGGATAGCGTGGGTGAGTGGATCGATAGCGGGGCAAGCGGTCATCGCGCCTATCTGGCGCTGCCGGAATCCCGGTCCGGTCCTGGTGTGCTGTTGCTGCACGCCTGGTGGGGCCTGACACCGGTGTTCACCGGCATCTGCGACCGCTTGGCGGAGGCGGGTTACGTCGCCCTGGCGCCGAGCCTGTTTCCCGGCGGCGCTACCGCGACGACTATTCCCGAGGCCGAGGCGCTGCGCGATGCCGGTGACGAGGCCTTGGTGGCGGAGCCGGTGGCGCGGACCGCGGTGGCGTTCCTGCGCGGTCTCCCCGCCGTCACCGGGCCGACAATCGGGGTCATCGGTTACTCGCTGGGCGCCTATTGGGCGTTGCGCTTGTCGCAGGTCCTGCCGGATGACGTCGGGGCCGCAGTGGTTTTCTACGGGACGGACGACGGGGACTATCACGCGGCGCGCGCCGCCTATCTCGGTCACTTTGCCGAGCATGACGACTTCGAGCCGCTGCCGTTCATCCATGCGCTGGAAGAACGGATGCGCGCGGCCGGACGCGAGGTGACCTTCTACTCTTACCCCGGTACCCGCCACTGGTTCGTCGAGCCGAACCGACCTGAGTACGACCCCGCCGCGGCGAACCTGGCCTGGGAGCGCACGCTGACCTTCCTCGGCGACGCGCTGTCGGAAGAGGACGAAGCAACGGATCAACATGAGGTCGTTCCGACGGCGGAGGCACCGCGTCGTGGGCAGCAACGATGATGACGCCTCGGAATCCTTCCCGTCGGCTCGGAACGGCGCACACTTCGCGCCGTGCGTCACGCGCCCCTTGCTTCGAGACTCCAGAGCGCGTGATCGATTTCCGGGACCTCCGGAATGCCCAGCCGATTGAGCATGTGCAGCATTTCGGTGCGGTGCTCCGCGTCGTGCAGCACGACGTGGATGATGGCCGCGCCAAACCGCTGCGATGCTCCCCAGGAATCAGGAAAGGTGTCATCCATCCGGTTCTCGTCGCGCAACCGACGGGCAAGAGCGGCGAACCCCGCGTACGCGCGCTCGTGACGAGCGGTCAGGGCGGCGAGTGACAGTCCATCCGGGAAGGGCGCGACCGGTTGCCCTGCCATCACCGCGGTCCAAGCTTCGATGTTGAAGATCTGGTGTTCCAGTGTCGCCCGGAGTGTGCGGTGCCCGATGTCGAATTCCTGGTCGAGCTGGCTTTCGCTCAGGTCGCGGCTGGCGGCCAGCAGTTGCGTCGTCGCCCAGAAGTCGTGATCCAGCAATTGATCGATGCCATCCATGGTGGTTCCTCCCCGCCGCTGGTCTCATCCAGCGCTCCGGCAATGTGATCGAGCGACAGGGTCGCGGAGCGTTACGCGCTTCCCGCGACGGGGACGAAGCCCTCGGATCGTAGCCATTCCCAGAAACGATCGATCCAGGTATCCGCGGGAAGATCTTGCGGAATCAGGGCGAACCCGTGTTCACCGCGCGCATAGAGGTGCAGTTCGGCGGAACGGCCCGCCGCATGCCAGGCGGTGTAGAGCGCCAGGCTGTGACTCGCGTCCACCAAAGCATCGTCGCTGGCGGCCGCCACGAAGAGTGGCGGCGCGTCGGCCGGAACCGGGCGCTCGTTCCAGACCGCGTAAATCGGCGCGGCGAAGTCGGGCCGGCTCTCGGGATCGTACTCGGTGGCCACCCCGGCGGCGACAAACCCACCGGCGGAAAAGCCCATGATGCCGAGTCGATCGGGCGCGATGCCCCAGTCGCTGGCTCGCTGCCGGACGATGCGCATCGCTTGCAACCCGTCGGCGACAGCCATTGGCTGCACCCGATCCATGTTGGCGCGGTAAGCGAGGGGATCCTCGGCGATGCGCAGGAACGCTGCGTCGTCATCTGCCGACGGGAAGACGCGGTACTTGAGCACGAACACCGCCACCCCACGGGCATTGAACCAGCGGGCAAATTCGGTGCCCTCCTTGTCGACCATCAGGAAATGGAACGCCCCACCCGGGCAGATCACGATTCCGGTACCGACGGCGATCGCCCGATCGGGAAGGTAGACCGTCAGTGTCGGCGCGCTGACATTTCGCACCAACCGGCTGTTCTCCCACCGCGGCCGCTCCAGTTCAGGGCCGATATCGCGCCAGAGGTCCGCATCCGGAACGCCTTCCGGCCAGATGGGGAAAACGCCAGGTTGTAATCGCTCGCTCAAGGAATCTGTTTCTCCCTCGTTTGCCTGACCAACTGAGAGGGGAACCGCGGTACACCGCTATCCCCGACACGCCAGCGCGCAGAAGGCATGGTTGGGGCAGGTCCCACCCGGTGCGCTGCCGGTGGCGGCGCAGACGGAACCCTGTTCGAGCGATTGGCAATCGTGGCTGGACGTGCAGACGCTGGAGATATCGTAGGAACGCGCGCAGAACGGTTCCCCCTCGACCGAGACGACACAGGTGCAGTCCCCCGTGCAGAAGACGTTGCCGTCGAAGGGATTGGTGCAGGCGGACTGGCCGGCGCAGAGGCAATCGGTGCCGCACGCCAGGCACTGCTGCTTCTCGCAGGTCTGCGTGCCACCGCAGACAGAGCAGGCCGCGCCCCCTGTGCCGCAGGTCTGCACGGTGTCCCCAGCCGCGCAAACACCGTCTGGGGTGCAGCAGCCGAACGGGCAGTTCTCGGAAGAACAGGTCGGCTGGCACTCCCCATTGTCGTCGCAGGCGGTTCCCTGCGGACAGGAGCCACAGGAGCCGCCACAGCCGTTCGGGCCGCAGACCTTGCTGCCGCAACTCGGGGCGCAGCAGCCGCCGAGGTCATTGCAGACCGTGGCATTCGGGCAGCACTCGCCGCCACAGCAGGTGGTGCCGCAGAGATCGTTCGGGTTGGAGCCGCTGATCGCGACGGAATACTCGCACTCGCCGTCGAGGCATGACTTCGTCATGCAGACCTGATCGGCGCAGTCCTGCGGACCGGAGCAGGCCAGTGGGCTGCCGAGATCGGTGGGGCAGCATGCCGTCCCTTGTGCACACCCCGAGTCGTCGCTCCCGCTCTCGGTCCTGGTGCGGCAGCGGATCGCCGTCTGCAGATTGGACCCGCCGAAGGTCGCGCCGCGAATGTCGGCATCGACCAGACAGAGCCGGGTCAGATTGGCGCCCCGGAAGTCGGCGTTGGTGAGGATCGCGCCGCCAAAATTGGCGTCGGTGAGATTGGCGGCACGGAAATTCGTTCCGTCGAGGTCGTGGCCGCGGAAGCAGCAACCGGTCAGATTCCTGCCCGCCCCGGGCATGCAGGAGCTGCTCGCGCAGCACGACGCGGGGATCGCAATCAATGTCGAGTGCCCGGAGTTGCGCTCATGGCCATGCGAGTCCTGCTGCCGTTCCTGCCTGCCCCGCCGTCGCCGGGCGCGGGCGTTGCGTCTGCTCGCGGCGCCATCGATGACCGGGATTGCCGCAATCAGGCCGGTGAGGAGGACGCCCAACGTGGCGCGACGGTTGGCCGAGCGCGAAAGCGTCGTGGCGAGACGATCGAAACGAAGCGGATCCATGGCATCCCCCTGTCAACCGGTCACGTTGTCCACAGTAGATGGGCGGGGGACGGCGCGCCGTCCCCCGCGGGTGGTCAACATTGCGACAGGGGGACACAGATCGCCGCCGCCGTCCCCTGACACAGGGACCCGATCGTGGTCGTCTGATTGGGTGGCGTCACTTCCGAGCCGGTCGTGATGCTCGTCACGCAGTGGGAATCACCCCCACCGGTGCAGTTGGCGTCCGAGGAGCAACTCAGCGCGCAGTTGATGCTCACGTTGTCGCAGCAGTGTGTATCGCCGTTGGCCAGGTTCACGCAGCCGCCGCCGCACAGCGCGGCACAACTGACACAAACTCCCGCGCTGCTACAACTTGGCGTCGCGCTGTTGTTGCAGGTGCCGCACTGGAGGGTGCCGCCGCAGCCGTCGGGCGCCGTGCCGCAACTTCGACCCAGTTCCGCGCAGGTCTTGGGGATGCAGACGCACGTCCCACCCTGGCAGATTTCCTGCCCGGTGCAGGGCTGGCAGGTCTTGCCCGGCAGTCCGCACGCCTGGTTCGTGTTCCCTGTCTGGCAGAGGTTTGTCCCGTCGCAGCAGCCGTTGGGGCAACTCTGCGGCGTGCAGAGGCAGCCTGTGCCGTTGCTGTTGCAGACGGTATTGGGCGGGCAGAGATTCTCGCACTCGCCACCGCAACCGTCCGGGCCGCAGACCTTGCCATCGCAATTACGGCCGCAGCACGTTCGCTGTGCGCGGTTGCAGACGCAGTTGCGCAGGTCCGGGCAATCGTCGTCATTGCCGCAGGCGCCAGAGCAGGTCACCGCCACGCAGGCGCCGTTCTGGCACTGCTCGAGGCTCGTGCACTGCTTGCAGGTTCCGCCGGCGGAGCCACAGGCCTGGTTGGTATTTCCCGTCTGACACGCGCCATTGGCGGCGCAGCAGCCGTCCGGGCAACTCTGCGCGGTGCACTGGCATTGCCCGCTCGTCTCGTTGCAGATCTGACCGGAGCCGCAACTGCCGCAGGTGCCTCCGGAGCCGCACCCGTCCGGGCCGCATTGCCGGCCGGCGCAGTTCGGCGTGCAGCAGAGACCGAGCGGACTACAGGCGGTCGCGCTGGCGGAGCAGCAGACGCCGCTGCAACAGCGATCCTTACACAGACTGTTCGGACTCTCGCCATCGTTGACCGGAGCGTAGGCGCAAACGCCGTTCTGGCAGGCCTTGGTCTGGCAGACCTGATCGGGGCAATCGGCCGGCGAGGTGCAGGTCTGCGGACCCGGCCCCGCCGTCGGACAACACGCCGTTCCCTTGTCGCAGCCGGAATTGTCGATACCGGCATCGGTCCTGGTGCGGCAGCGGATAACCCCGCTCTGCCTGGCGCCGCCAAACTTCGCGCCGCGCACATCGGCATCGACAAGACAAGCGCCGCTCAGGTTGGCGCCGCGAAAGTCGGCGTTGGTGAGCGTGGCGCGGCGGAACGAGACCTCGGTCAGGTTGGCGCCGCGGAACTTCGCGCCGGAGAGATTCTGCCCCTCGAAGCAGCAGCGGGTGAGGTTCTTGCCGCCCCCCGGCTTGCAGTTCTTGCCCGTACAGCAACTGGTCTGCGCCGCGTCGACCCGGGTCTGCTTGTTCTTGTCCTTGCTCTTTCCGGACTGCTGGTTCCGCTTCTTCCGGGACGATTTTCCATCGTGGTTCTTGCCTTTGGCCTCGGTCGCCAGGACCGAGGGGGCGGCGAGCAGACCCGCCAGCAGCGTGGCAACGGTCGTGCGCCGTGAGGTGGCACGTCCCAGCGTCTGGGTAAGGCGGTCGAAACGTGTCGGATCCATAGCACACTCCCGCGCCGACAGCGCAACAGAGAGCCACGATGCTCCCCGGCCACACCGGCACTATATCGCGTTCGCGTACGATGAACCGCTCAGGAACGCGCCCAACCAATGCATCTTATGGCATGTTGGAATTATTGTCAAACCGCTTCCGCGGTAATTGCGGGCGCGGTTACCCGGCTCGGCACCCTGCGGTATCAGGCGCGGCAGGGCTATACCTCAACCGCAGGCAGCGGCACGGCTCAGCAGGAACTCCCGCTCGCGCTCGTTGCGGCTGAGCGCGGCGGCGCGCTCGAAGTGCGGTTTCGCCTCGGCGAGCCGTCCGGCGCGGAAGAGGAAATCGCCCTTCGCCGCGGGGAGGGGAGCGTAGTCCGGCAATTGCGCGGCGGCCGCGATTTCGTCGACCAGCCGCAATCCCGCCTCCGGTCCATAAGCCATGCTGTAGGCGACGGCCCGGTTGAGATCGACGACCGGGGAGGGCATCACCTCGCGCAGGGTGTCGTAGAGCGCGGCGATGCGCCTCCAGTCGGTCTCTGCCGCCGTCCGCGCCCGGGCGTGACAGGCGGCCAGGGCGGCCTGCAGGGCGTATGGTCCATCGGCACCGCCCAGCGCTTCGGCGCGGGCCAGCGCCTGGAGCCCGCGGTGAATCAGCAGGCGATCCCAGCGGGCGCGGTTCTGTTCGGTGAGGGGAATGAACGAGCCGTCCGGTTTCGTGCGCGCCGTGAGCCGCGAGGCCTGGATCTCCATCAGCGCGAGGAGGCCGAAGACTTCCGGTTCGTCCGGCATCAACCCGGCCAGAATGCGGCCAAGTCGCTGCGCCTCGGCGCAGAGTCCGGGCCGGATGAGATCCTCCCCGGCGGTGGCGGCATACCCTTCGTTGAAGATGAGATAGATCACCTCCAGCACCGAGGCGAGACGTCCCGCCAGTTCCGGCCCGCGGGGGACCTCGAAGGTCAATCCCGCGTTGCCCAGCGTTCGCTTGGCGCGAACGATGCGCTGCTGGATCGTCGCTTCACTGGAGAGAAAGGCGCGGGCGATCTCGGGAGTCGTCAGCCCGCCGATCAGGCGCAATGTCAGCGCCGCCCGCGCTTCCGCCGACAGGATCGGGTGGCAAGCGGTGAAGATCAGGCTCAGTCGTTCGTCGCCGATGTCGTCATCCATGGCGGCGTCGACCTCCGCGAAGGGCGCATCGGGATCATCCAGCAGGTCCCGGCCGAGTTCAGCCTGCTTGCGCGCCAGGGTCTGGTTACGACGAAAGCCATCGATGGCGCGGCGTTTGGCTACGGCCATCAACCAGGCGCCGGGATTCGCCGGGATGCCGGTGCGCGGCCATTCGGCGAGAGCGGTGACGGCCGCGTCCTGCGCCAGTTCCTCGGCCAGGTCCACATCCCGCACCATGCGCACCAGTCCACCGATGAGCCGGACGCGTTCGATCCGGAAGACCGCGTCGATCGCTTGATGGGTTGCGTCGGTCGCCGCCATGTCCCCACTGTAGGAAGGGGAGCATGGTTGGCGCAAGGCATGGCGGCGACCGGCGGGCCGTTAGCGGTGCGATGCCTTCTCGCGCGCCCGGTCGTGAATCGCGGTCACTTCCGGTGTCAGCGCCTCGCCGAAGTCAGACATCTCATAGAACGGCCGGATTTCGATTTCGCTCGGGCCTGGCATCGGATTCGGGCAACGCTTGACCCACTCCACCGCTTCGGCCATGTCCTTGACTTCCCAAATCCAGTAGCCGGCGACCAGTTCACGCGTCTCCGCGAAGGGGCCGTCGATCACCGTGCGGCGCGGACCATCGAAGGCAACCCGCTTGCCGGCGGACGAGGGTTTCAGGCCGTCCCCGCTCAGCATGATGCCGGCGTTCGCCAACTCCTCGTTGTACTTGCCCATCGCTTCGAGCATCTCGGTGCTGGGCATCATTCCCGATTCGCTATCGTCGGTCGCCTTCACCATCACCATGACGCGCATTGCCGTCAATCCTCCCTTGCTGCGAGGCCACGCGGCCTCTCTGTAGAGACGTCGAACAGGCCGCGACGAAATCGACATCGCGTTTCCAGGACCGTGCGATTGGCCCGATCCGATGCCCACGACGTCGACGGGCTCGCACGATGTGCGCCGGTTGCGCTGAACTTGCCTGGCCGGATGTCGTTCCGAGGAACGAGGAACCTCGTCGGTCTCCTTGAACGCCGCGGTCCTTCCTTTCGTCAGGACGACGCCCTCCAGTTCCGGTGCCGACGGGGCCCCACCGCGCGATCCGGCGAAGTGGGCGGATTCCCAGCCACTTCAGAGACGCTTCCCAGCGTTCTCCCAGCTACGGCCCCTAATCTCGAAGGCAAGCGATCGAGATTCCCGCCACGAGCCGGAACGCTCGCGAGTCAGCGGTCGCAGGGACCGCAACACGTTGTGAAGCCCCAACGCGGGCAAAGGAGCAATCATGACCCCACGGAGTTTGCTGACCACGATCGGCGCCACCGCACTTGGATTTGGCGTGATCATCGCCGGTGCGCCGGTGGCGACGACCGTCCATGCGCAGGAGGCGCCAGCCGCGGTGCAGGCGCCGGCCGGCCAGAATGACACGTTCGAGCAGGAGCGAGCGCAAGCCTACAGCGATTTCGTGTCGTCGCTGGCGGATGAACTGGGGAGCGACGATGCGGCAGTCGACAGCGCCATCCGCAACGCGCTCAAGGAGCAGGTCGATGCACGCCAGACGGCGGGTGAGATCGACGCCGCCCAAGCCACCGCGGTGAAGGCGATGATCGATTCCGCGGACGCGCCGCTCTTCGCCTTCGGTGGGCGCGGTGGACCGCACGGGTTCGCTGGACACGAGGGCCGGCACGGCCCGGACGGCCGCGGTGATTTCGAAGACCAGGAACCGCGCGGCGGCGATGACCAGAGCGCAGTCGGGCCCGATGGTTCCCAGCCGCCGGCGAGCGCCCCGAGCGACGATCAAGCCTCCGACGAGGGCGCTCCGGGGCCGGTGACGCCGGGCGAGGAAGTCACGTTCTAATCTCGCTGTTCTAGGTGGGGAGGATGGCCAACGCCTTCCTCCCCATTCGGCGTCAGGGGCGCCGGATCGATCGGGATCAGCCCCACCAGAAGGCGGCGGCGACAATGCCGTAGAGTCCGATCAGGATCAGACCCTCCAACCAGGTCGATTCGCCATCGACCACCACCAGCGCCCCGATGATGGCCGCCATCGCCAGCGCCGCCACCATCAGTCCTGGGAGAACCAGCGTCAGGTGTGGGGGACCGATGAGCAGACTGAGCAATACCAGGACCGGGCTGAGTCCCAGCGCTACCTGGAGCGAACTGTTGAGGATGACGCTCACCGCGTAATCGGGTTGATTGCGCGCCGCGAGTTGCACCCCGACGACGTTCTCCACCGCATTCCCCGCGATCGCCACCACCACGAAGCCGGTAAACGCCTCGGACAACCCGAGGGAGACCGCGGCGGGTTGCAGCACCGAAACGAACGCCTCGGAGACGAATGCCGCGGCGATGCCGGCCCCGGCGAGCACGACCGCGGCGAGCCAGACCGGCCAGGACGCGGTTTCCTGACCGTCATGGTGTGGCACCGCCGCGGCGCCGCCGCGCAACGCCATCGGAATGCTGGCAATGAAGACAATCAGCAGGACGACCGCGGACGCAACGCTGAGCGCTTCCGCATGCGGCTCCGCCGGCGTGTGCAGCAGGTGGACGAGCGTCGGCATCACGAGCGCGGCGACCGCCAGCAGGGTGAGGGTGGCGATCATCCGGGGTGGGCCGGAGGCAAAGCGCTGGGTTCCATTGCGCAGGCCGCCGACGAAAAAGGCGAGACCCAGGACGAGCAAGCTGTTGGCGAGAATCGAGCCGACCAGCGAGGCCTGCACGACCCCGACCAGCCCCTGGCGCAGCGCGAAGAATCCGACAAAGAGTTCCGGGAGGTTTCCGAGTCCCGACTGGAGCACTCCGGTAGCGCCGGAACTCAGTCGCTCGCCGAGTTGCTCGGTGGCCTGTCCCACCAGGGCGGCAAGCAGGGCCAGAGTTGCCGCTGACACCGCGAAGAGGATGACCGGCTGGGTATGGATCACCCGGAGGGCGATCACCAGCACGCACCCGGCCACCGCAGCTGTTATCAGCAGGAGTTCCGATCGCGACAGCACCAGCGCCTCCCTCGCCCGCTCCAGCAATGCCACGTTCTGCGCGAAACGGCCACGTTCAAGTTTCGTTCTGCCGCGGCGAATCCTGCCACGAGAAATGGCCGTGCCGCGTGCGGTACGTCCGTGCGCATGATGCGTGCCGTTGCGCGAGTTGCGCTCGCTACTCGCGTGAGGGCAATAGTGCCCTACTGTGGCATCAGCCGTGCGGCGCCTGCCTGGCACCCCCGGTCCTTGCCTGGGCGGGCAGCGAGCGCTTCGGCCCTCCTGATTCGTAGCGGTCAGAGGATGAACGGTAAGGAAACGGCGAACGATGGCATGAACATTGCCGTCCGCGATACGCAAACGATCGACGTGCCTTCGCTGATCTACTCGCCGGATCGAAACGCAGTGACTTCCCTACAGGCACCTGACCATCATGACCCGGAGGATATCGACCATGATTCGTGAACCGCGTCTCTTGTCCCGCTTACTCCCGTTTGCCCTTGCTGGTGGACTCCTGGGCGCCGGTGTCGCGCCGCTAGCGTTTGGACCAAAGGCCGTCGCGGCCCAGGAGCAATCGGCATTGATCGTCGACGACGCCCAGACGGCGAACCCCGATCTGGTACAGACCGAGGTCGCCGATCCCAATGGCTTCGGCATAAGTGGCCACACCCTGATGGCGCCGCCGGGTACGACTATCTCGATCGTCGCCGCCCAACTTGGCGCGCCCCGCTTCATGACCTTCGACCGCGCCGGCAACCTGCTCGTTACCACCCAGGACGACGGCATCGTCTATCGCTACCCCTACGCCAACGGCAATCTCGGTCAACCCGAGGCGCTCATCACCGGGCTGAACCAGCCGGCGAGCGTCGTCCTCTTCACCGCTGGCGGTACTGAGTACCTCTACGTCGGGGAGACGCAACAGGTCACCCGCTTTCCCTACGATCCGGCCGGTCCGGTCGGGGGGGAGGAAGTGGTCATCCCCGACCTGCCGACCGGCGGGCACCGCACGCGGACGGTGGCGTTCGGACGGGACGGGATGCTCTACCTCGCTGTCGGCTCCTCCTGCAACATCTGCGAGGAGACGGACCAGATCCGCGCTACGATCTCCCGCGCCAACCCGGACGGCAGCGATCTGCAGATCATCGCCACCGGTCTGCGCAATCCGGTCGGCCTCGCCTTCCAGCCGGGGACCGATTCGCTCTGGGCCACGGTCAACGAGCGGGACAATCAGGGGAACGAGATTCCGCCCGATCTGGTCACGATCATCACCGCAGGCGCCAACTATGGCTGGCCACACTGCCAGCCGCCGGATGCCACTCCCCAGCAGACCGGGGCGGACTGCGCCAACATCACGCCTCCGACCGTGGGCATCCAGGCCCACTCCGCGCCCCTGGGTCTCGCGTTCCTCACCGGGAACGGGGTACCGGCAGCGCTCGATGGCGATCTGGTGGTGGCCCAGCATGGCTCCTGGAACCGGCAACCGCCGGCCGCGCCGAAACTCCTCCAGCTCGATTTCGAGAATGGCGCGCCGGTCGCCGCGCACGATCTGGTCACCGGGTGGCAGGACGACAATGGCGACCGTTGGGGGCGCCCGGCTGGGGTCGTCGTCGCGCCGGATGGCAGTCTCATCGTCTCGGACGATCAGGCCGGTCTCCTCTATCGCATCTCGCTCGGCGAGACGAGCTCTTGACGCGCGCCACGAGCCAGCCAACGATGGTCGGCGTGAGAGGCCGTCTCGAACACGCGCGCCGCATCGTGGCATGGTGATGGTGAGCGCGGGCGACGCAAGCGTCGCACCCTACAACGTGTGGGCTACGCTAAGTCCAGGGGCGAGGCTTGCCTCGCCCGCTGCTTGCGCTTCAGCCAAGGTTCGATGTGGAAGCGCGTCGGGAACGTGACGGGAAGGGGAAGAACGGACGATGGGTAGATTGCGCTGGGGCTTCAAGACCGCCCCGCAGCACACGACCTACGAGGCGATGCTCGCGGTCTGGCAGGAAGGCGATCGCACCAACGCGTTCGAGCACGCTTGGCTCTTCGACCATTTCGCGCCGATCCAGGGTGATCGCGACGGTCCCTGCTTCGAAGGGTGGACGTTGCTGGCGGCACTGGCGGCGCAGACGTCGCGCCTACGCCTCGGCCTGATGGTCGCCGGCAACACCTATCGGCATCCCGCGGTGCACGCCCACATGGCGGCCACGGTCGATGTCATCGCCAACGGCCGGCTTGATTTCGGCGTCGGCGCCGGGTGGAACGAATACGAGCACGAGAGTATGGGCATCCCACTGTATCCCCCCGGCGAGCGCATCCGCCGCCTCGGTGAGGCGTGCGAGATCACCAAGCGGCTGTGGACCCAGCACCTGACCGATTTCGACGGCCGCTACTACCAACTGAAGGGGGCCCGCTGCGAGCCGAAGCCGGTCCAGCAGCCGTACCCGCCGATTGTCATCGGCGGCAGCGGCGAACAATTGACTCTGCGCGTCGCGGCCCAATACGCCGACATCTGGAACTTCACCAACGCCGACGTCGAAACGTTTCAGCACAAGGTGCGCGTGCTGCATGAGCATTGTGCCGCGATTGATCGTGACCCCGCGGAGATCGAATTGTCGGTGCAGGTGCGCGTCAACTACGACGACATTGGCGCGGCGGCCGAGGCGCTCGCGCCCCTCGTCGCTGCCGGGGCAACCCACCTCATCCTGATGCTGACCTATCCGTACCCAGATGGGATCATCGCCCGCCTGGCGGACGAGGTGGTGGCGAAGGTCGGGTAAGCGCTGCGCCACCGCGGAACATTCGGGATCTGGATGGGCAAGTCCGCGAGCGCCGGGACTATCGTTTTGCCCGCAAGACTCGCCTCCCCGGTATGCTAGAAACCTTCAATATGCGGCGATTGCCAACCCTGGGCCGCGCCGCCGATCATGTTCGCTTGCCGCCCGTGCTGGCGCGCGAGCAGGAGGCGTTCCATGACTGCCATCGAAGGGAGTCAACAAACGCGCGCGAGCGAGGGTGATGATCTGCGGTCAATGGTCGGGCCCGACCGCCATCGGCCGGGCGCAACCTGGGGTCGACTGCGTGCCGAGCAGATTCCGGTGTGGGCCATCGTTGGACACCTCGCCGCGCTGACCGGGACGTCGGATCTGTCCTCGATAGCCGAGGACGCCATCGCTCGGGCGGCCGCCGATTACGACATCTCGCCTGAGGCCGTCCGGGCGGCTTTGCTGTACTACGGAGAGCATCGGGGTGCTATCGATGCCTTGCTCGAAGCGAACGCCGCGGCCCTCGCTTGACGCGTGGCCGCGGTTGCCTTCGTTCTCGACGAGAATGTCACGCATCGTCTCGCCAGCCTTCTGCGCTCGTATGGTTGGTCTGCCGATTCGGCCAAAGAACTCGGCCGCCTTGGGCTGAGTGACGTGCAGGCGCTCCTGAGTGCCGCCGATGATGGCCGTACCTTTATCACTCACAACAGCCGGGACTTCCGGGCCCTGCACGAGGCGTGGGTCACGTGGCGGCAGCGATGGCTCACCGAAGCGGAGCGGCAGACCGGGGTTCCAGTAGGTCTTTCGCGACACGGAGGGATTCTGATCGTTCCGCCGCTCCCGATTTACGATCTGGCGGGCATCATCATGGACTTCGCGACGGCCACAGATCCGCCAGCGGATCGCCTCTTCGCGTGGAGCGCGGCGAGAAACTGGCAGGAATGGATTGTTCAGTAGCCCAGTCGGCGCTGACGTTGGTTGCAGGCGATGCTGCCGGTCATCACGTCATCGTTGGTCTCGCCTGATACGTTCGCACCCTGCTTCGACCATGGCTGTCTACTCCACGATCGTGGTCTCCGCGAAGCGTGGCACGGGAAAGACGATCAGGACGTGGAGCATGCCGCCGGTGCAGCGGAAGCCGTGGACCTCGCCGGCGGGGATGTAGAGGCTGACCCCGGCGCCGATGGCGACCGTCTCGCCCCCCAGGGTCGCTTCCCCCGCCCCGGAAAGAAAGGTCAGCACTTCCTCCACCGGATGGGTGTGGAGGAGCACTCGCTCTCCCGGCAGGAGCCATTGCTGCCCGACAAAAAGATGCTCCGCGCCGTCCCGCGCCGTGACCAGATGCTGGCTGGGCAGCCCGCTCGGGCTCGGCACGATCGGCACATCGGCGTGCTCGATCCGCCGGGCTCCAGAACTCTGCGAAACGCCGGCGCGATCATCCCCAGAAACGCTTCCCCTGTCCACGACAACTCCTCGCCGTCTCGCCGTCTCGCCGTCTCAAGTCTTGCCGTCTCCTCGACTCCTCGACCGCTCGACTCCGCGACTTCCTGCTGTACACTAGCGCGGGCTTTTTTCTGGGCTGGTCTGTTGCCGTCCAATCGACGGAGGAACCTCAGGATGCTGGGTGCGACCGGACGCGCCGCGACGCTGACGGTAGATCGCTCATGGTGATCGAGCAGTATCTCTTCCTCATTCCCTTGCTGCCGCTCCTGGCGTTCATCATCAACCTCCTCTTCGGCCGCTGGATCGGGCGTGGCGCCAACTGGATCGCCACGCCCGCCGTCTTTGCCTCGTTTCTGCTCTCGTGCGTGGTCATGTGGACCATCAACCAGAGCGGCGAGCCGATGCGGCAGTCGCTCTATTCCTGGATCAATTCCGGCGATTTCCATATCGGCATCAATCTCTACGTCGATCAACTGACGTCGGTGATGCTGATTGTGGTCACCAGCGTCGGATTACTGGTGCACATCTACTCCAAGGGGTACATGGCGCACGACGCCAGTTTTGCCCGCTTCTTCGCCTATCTCCCCTTCTTCGTCTTCTCGATGCTGATGCTGGTCCTGGCGGACAACTTCCTCCTCCTCTTCTTCTTCTGGGAGGGCGTCGGTCTCGCCAGTTACTTGCTGATCGGGTTCTGGTTCACGCGGCGCTCTGCCGCCGCCGCCGCACAGAAAGCGTTCATCGTCAACCGCATCGGTGACCTCGCGTTTGGCCTCGGCCTGATCTGGATCTTCTATCAGTTCGGCACGCTCGAGTTTCAGGAAGTCTTTGCCCGTGTGCCGGAGATTTCGGTCTTCGCCGCCACCGGCATCGCCCTCCTGCTCTTCGGCGGCGCCACCGGCAAGAGCGCCCAGTTCCCGCTCCACGTCTGGTTGCCGGACGCGATGGAAGGCCCGACGCCGGTTTCGGCGCTGATTCACGCCGCGACGATGGTCACCGCCGGTATCTACCTGATCACCCGGGCTCACATCTTCTACGAGAACGCCCCGAACGCGATGCTGGTCGTGGCGCTGGTCGGCGGCTTCACCGCCTTCATGGCCTCGACGATCGCGGTCGCCCAGAACGATATCAAGCGGGTCGTCGCATATTCGACCCTCTCCCAACTTGGTTACATGGCGATGGGCGCCGGCGTCGGCGCGTTCATCCCGGCGATCTTCCACCTCGTCACCCACGCCTTCTTCAAGGCCTGCCTCTTCCTTGGCGCCGGCAGCGTGATTCACGGCATGCACGAGGAGCAGAACATCCAGAAGATGGGTGGTCTCCGCCGGTACATGCCCGTCACCTTCTGGACCTTCCTCATGGCCTCGTTTGCCAATGCCGGTCTCATCCCCTTCGCTGGGTTCTGGTCGAAGGACGAGATCATCGTCGGCTCGTGGGTGACCAACGGGATCCCGCTCCCAATCGGCAAGATCCTGGCGATCGTGGGCTTGGTGACCGCCTTCTTCTCCGCCTATTACATGTTCCGGCTCGTGTTCCTCGTTTTCACTGGCGAACCGCGCTTCAACCCGGACGAGGTCCACCCGCACGAATCGCCGCCATCGATGGCGATTCCACTCGGGCTGCTGGCGATTCCCTCCGTCGTTGCCGGTCTGTTAATCGGGCTTCCGCCGGAAGGCGGCCGCATTCACCAGTTCCTCGAACCGGTCTTCGCCCACCACGAGGAGAACTCGGAAGGGGACACGGTCGCGTCCCTCTACACCGTCTCCGATGCTCCGGCGCCGGCGTTCGCCGCGGAAGAGAGCGCTCCCGCGGGCGAGCACGAAGTCTCGCAGCAGACGATCATCCTGTTTGGCCTGATCTCGACGGTCGTCGCCGCGGCCGGGATTTTCGCCGCCTGGCTGACCTACGTCCGGAAGACCATTCCGGTGCCGAGTGGCGGCCTCTACGACTTCCTGCGCGACAAGTGGCGGTGGGACGAGCTCTACAACGGGGCCATCGTGCAGCCGCTGCGTGATCTGGCCATGGCTCTCTGGCAGGTGGTCGATACCAGGATCATCGATGGCGCCGTCAACGGGGTAGCCGTGGGCATCGGGGCGGTCAGCCAGCGCCTGCGGCACGTTCAGACCGGTCTGGTCACCAATTACGCGCTGGCGATCGCGCTCGGCATGGTCGTGCTGGTCGGCATCTATCTTGGTCTTTCGAGCACCCTGTTCCGATGAGCGAGGGGGTGACGTTGCGCGCAGGGGGTGGCAGCCGCTGCGCGGCTTCAGGGGGTGGCGGCTTCGCCTCAGGGGATGAAGGGGGGAAGGAACTGCGCCCTGGACCACCGGCTTCCGACTCCCAACTCCTGACTCCTGACTTCCGACTCGTCTTGCCGTCTTGCCGTCTTGCCGTCTTGAGGGAATCTCGGTGACCAACTTTCCCTATCTGAGCGTGATGACCTTCCTGCCGATGGTGGGGGCGTTGCTCATCTTCTTCATTCCCCGGATTTCCCAGTCCGCGGCGCGCTCGATCGCCCTGCTGGCGGCGCTCGGCTCATTTGTGCTCTCCCTCATCGTGCTTTTCCGGTTCGATCCGCAGGCGCCCTTCGTGGCGGGAACCACGGTCCCCTTCCAGGAGCGCATCGACTGGGGCAAGGAAGTCGGCGCGTCCTACTTTCTCGGCATCGATGGCATCGCCGTCTTGCTGATCGCGCTGACCACGCTCTTCAGCGTGATCGCGATTATCTGGTCGTGGGACACCATCAATACGCGCACCCGTGAGTACTACATCGCCATGCTTCTCCTGGAGACGGGGATGCTCGGCGTTTTCGTCTCACTCGATCTCTTCCTCTTCTACATCTTCTGGGAATTGATGCTCATCCCGATGGCGCTGCTCATCGGCATCTGGGGCAGCAGCAACCGGGTCTACGCCTCGATCAAGTTCTTCCTCTACACCCTGTTCGGGTCCCTGCTGATGCTGGTCGGCATCGTCGCCACCTACTGGGCCTACTACCAGCAGACTGGCGTGCTCACCCTCGACGTGCTGCAACTGCAGCAGGGTCAGTACGACCGGGCCTTCCAGATCCTGGTCTTCCTCGCCTTCTTCATCGCGTTCGCGGTGAAGGTGCCGCTCTTCCCGTTCCACACCTGGCTGCCGGATGCCCACGTCGAGGCGCCCACCGCGGCTTCGGTTATTCTGGCCGCGGTGCTGCTGAAGATGGGTGGCTACGGTCTGCTGCGCTTCAACCTCCCGCTCTTCGAGGAGGGGACGAAGTTCTGGCAACCCTGGGTCATCCTGCTCTCGGTGATCGCCGTGCTCTACGGTGCGCTGGTGGCGCTGGTCCAGCCGGACATGAAGAAGCTGGTCGCCTACTCCTCCGTCAGCCACATGGCCTTCGTCACCATGGGCATCTTCGTGCTGAACATCCAGGGCATGGATGGGTCGATGCTAGTGATGTTGGCGCATGGCTTCAATACCGGCGCGCTCTTCCTGCTCATCGGCATGATCTACGAACGGGCGCACACGCGATTGATCGCCAACTTCAGCGGTCTGGCCGGCGTGATTCCGACCTGGGCCGGCTTCTTCGTCCTCTTCATGCTGGCGTCCATCGGTCTCCCGGGATTGTCCGGGTTCGCCGGCGAATTCCTGGTGGCGCTTGGCGCCTGGAAGTACAGCCCGTGGGTTGCTGCCTTCACCTTCGCGGTGGTCATCTTTGCCGCCTGGTACATGATGTGGATGACCCAGCGCGTGGTCTGGGGCCGTCCCAAGGGAACCCTGCCCGATCCGCATGATGGCGCGCTGACGCCGACCGAGGCGGCATTGGTGGCGGCCATGTCCCATGGCGGTCACGGTGGGCACGGCGATCCGATTCCCCACGTCTCCGGCGGTTCACAGGAGCACGATGCGTTGCTGGCGCACGGTCATGGCGATCATGGCCACGGCGCGGCGAGCGATGTCCCTGGCGAAGAGCGCCAGATCTGGCCCGATCTGACCAGGAAGGAGATCATCACCCTGCTGCCCCTGGCGGCGCTGACGATCTTCCTCGGTGTCTACCCGAACTGGGTGCTGAACATCGCCGAACCCGCCTTGCAGCGCATCCTGACAATGGTCGCGCCGTGATGACGAGACAGGAGTCGGGAGTCAGGAGACAGGAGTCGGAAGTCAGGTGTCAGAAGTCAGGTGTCAGGTGTCGGGAGTGAGCGTTTCCGGCAAACGTCTTTCTCGCCGTCTCCTGACTCCTGACTCCTGACCCCTGACTCGCAACGGAGCGTAGTGATGCTGTGGCCTGATCTGTCGAATATCCCCACGCCGGACTGGAGCCTGACCTGGCCTCAGGTGGTGGTGCTGGGGTTGGCGCTGGTGCTGCTGGTGCTCGATGCCTTCGCGCCGCGGCGCGTTCACTACGGCCTGCTTACCTCGGTCTCGCTGATCGGCTACGTCCTCGCCGGCGCCGCGCTCTGGACGCAGGACGGCAAGAACCAGGCGACCTTCTTCTGGTCGTTCCGGGCGGATGGCCTCACCGTCTTCCTGTCGCTGGTCATCCTGATCGCGGCCATTCTCAGCGTCATCACCGCCGCGTCATACGTCGATCAACTCGAAGGCCATCTCCCCATCGGGGAGTTCTATGTCCTGCTCTCGTTCGCTGTGCTCGGCGCGATGCTCGTTGCCGCGGCCGGCGATCTGGTGATGATCTTCGTCGGCATCGAACTCTCGTCGCTGGCAACCTATGTCCTCACCGCCTTCGCCAAACGGCGCACCACCGCGCTGGAAGGCGGGATGAAGTACTTCATCCTCGGCATCTTCGCCTCGGCGATCCTCGTCTATGGAATGACCTGGGTCTACGGTCTGACCGGTTCGACCAACCTCGACCAAATCGCGCTGGTGTTGCAGACCACCGCCACCGGCGGGGGAATGCTCGATCCGGCGCTCGTGCTTGCCCTCCTGCTGGTGATTGTCGGACTCGGCTTCAAGATGGCGGCGGTGCCGTTCCATTTCTGGACGCCCGATGCCTATGATGGCGCCGCGACTCCGGTGACGGCGTTCATGTCGGTGGTGCCGAAGGTCGCCGCCTTCGCCGCCACCATCCGGATCCTGGTCCAGGCGCTGGGTCCGGTCCGCGATGACTGGGTGAATATCATCGCGGTGTTGGCGCTGATCACCATGACCTTCGGCAACGTGGTCGCCATTTCCCAGCGGAACGTCAAGCGCATGCTTGCCTACTCATCCATCGCCCACACCGGGTACATGATGGTGGGGTTGGCCGCCTTCCGCTCCACGGAGGGCTTCATCGAGCCCGGCACCACGCCGACCACCGGCGACGCCGGGATCACCAGCCTGCTGACCTATCTCCTCGCCTACGCGATCATGAACATCGGCGCGTTCGCGGTAGTGACCTGGGTGCAGCACCGTGGGCGCGGTCTGACGCTCGATGACTACAGTGGTCTCGCCGCGCGGGAACCGCTAGCCGCCGCCGCGCTGACCGTCTTCCTCGTCTCGCTGATGGGGATTCCGCCGACGATCGGATTCTTCGCGAAATACCAGTTGATCGTGGCCGCGATCGAGATTGGCAATATCGGCCTGCTCCTCGCCCTGGCGATCGTAGTGCTCTCCGCGGTCAGCGCGTTCTACTACCTGCGGGTTGTCGCGGTGATGTACTTCAACGCTCCCGAGCGCGAGTTCCGGCAGGCCAAGACCAGCCTCCTCAACCTCGGCATCGGGGTCATGGCGGTGGTGACGCTCTTCGGAGCGATCGTCGCCTCCGATGAGATGATCACCCTCGCGCAGCGCTGGTACCACGCGCTGACGATCATGGCCTACACCGGAATCGGGGGCTAGAGCGCTGGCGGCCAAGCATGTGGCCGCCAGGACCCACATCCGGACAGTGCATGCACTCGTTGGCGGTGACGGACCTCCCTGACCAGGGAGGTCCGTAGCCTGTTTGTCCCGAGTGTGGCGGAGAATCCCACATCTGATGCCGATGCGGCTTACAATCGTCCCGCAACGGTCATCTACGCAAGCAATACGACAGGGAATGTCGTGGCAGCATCGGCGCTGACGGGTTCACCGGTCACCATCTCGCGCTCCAAACTCGAGCCGCCGCGAGTCTCGGGTCCGTACATGATCCGCGAGGCGCTTGAAGCACGCCTCGACCAGATGCTTGCCGTCCCCCTCGCGATCATCACCGCGCCGCCCGGGCACGGCAAGACTCGCACCCTGATCGAATGGCTAGAGCGACGTCAAATTGCGTCGGCCTGGTTGAATCTGGGCCCCCAGGAAGGGGACGTGACGCGCTTCGCGGCCCATCTCGCGGCGGCGCTGGACCGGGTGTCCCCCGGCATCTCCGCCGAACTCCACGCCCATCTCATTGCGCCGGACCGGCTCGAATCTCGCCTGCTAGGCGAGGCATTCGGTGATTCGCTCTTTGACCTCCACGACGATCTGGTGCTGGTTCTCGATGATTTCCACACCGCGGGTACCGCCGCGGTCTGCGAGTTCGTCTCCGGTCTGGTGCTCGCGGCGCCGGCCCGCCTGCACACCATCCTCAATAGCCGTCAGGCGCCGGCGCTCTCCCTCGCCCGCCTGCGCATGATGGGCCAGGTCATCGAATTGCGGGCAGCCGACCTGCGCTTCGCGGAGCACGAGACGGCAGCCCTGCTGCGCGACGTGGTGCATTCCGACCTGTCGCCCGAACTCGCCGCGCGGGTCCACGCCGCCGCGGGTGGTTGGCCAGCCGCGGTCCGGCTGATGGCGATTGGTATCGAGGCCGGCGCGAATGGAGATCGCGCCAACCTGACGAGAAACCTGGCAGACTCGCAACTCCTGTTCGACTACATCAGCGATGAAGTCCTGTCGCAGATTTCCCCGCTCCAGCGTGATCTGTTGCTCCGCGCGGCGTTGCCGGCTCGCTTCAATGCCGAGTTGCTCCGCGCCTTGGGGCGTGACGATGCTGAAGGGGAACTCCAGCGGGCGGATCTGGAATCGCTTCGTTCGCTCGATCTCTATCGGGAGATTCCCGGTCTCGATACAACCTGGTTTGCCTATCACCCGCTCTTTCGCGAGACGTTTCAGCGACAACTCGCGAGCGACCTGGGTCCCGATCGCCTCGCCGACCTGCACCGCGTCTGCGCGCAATGGTTTGCCGGTGAAGGACACACGCGCGAGGCGGTCAGGCATTGGGTCGAGGCGGGAGACATCGCCGCCGCCAGCGCGCACATCGAAGGCGCCGTGGTTGCGGCGTTCGCACAGGAAGACTGGACGACCATCGAAGACTGCCTGACCATGGTTCCTGAGGAGGAAATCGCGGCCCGCCCGGAGTTGCTGCTGGCTTCGGCCTGGGTCTCTTATCTGGGCGGCCGCGGTGGCAAACTGGCATCGCGATTCGGGCATCTCCGGTCCATGCGCAACCGTGGCCTGCTGAACGAGAGCCAGAGCGCCGAGTTCGATCTCCTCCAAATTGGCGCGGTGATTTTCAACAATGTCGAACCGGAACAGACGCTCATGCTGGCGGAGCGCACCGTTGGACGCATTCCGCGATCGCGCCGATACCGGCATGGGTTCGCCCAGATGCACCTTGGCATGGCGCTGGGCGCGGTGGGACGGGTTGATGAGGCTATCGAGCATCTGACCACGTTTACGGTTCAGGAGTCGGCACAGATCGATGCCGCGACGACGCGCGGCTTCTTTGGCCGGATTCTCGTCCTTTGGCAGGCTGGCCGCGTCGCTGCCTGCGAGCAGGTCGCCGCGGATCTGTTCGATCTTGCCCATCGCAACCACCTGGACGTCAGTGACGGCTGGGGCCGGCTCTTCTTCGGCATGGCGGCACATGAGCAGGGCTCCATTGACGCGGCGGAGGAGCAATTCGCCTCCGTCGTCGCCGATGCCGAGCGTCTTCATTTCTACTGCGTGCGCGAGGCGTTCTCCCGTCAGATCCTGATTTACCAATTGTCAGGCCGCGTCGAGGAGGCCGATCGTGCCCTTGCCCGGTTGCGGGAGTTGATCATTGCCATCGAGGCGCCGGAGCATCTGAGCCGCTGTGATTCGCTCGCCGCGCGGTTGGCCATGTTCCGCGGGGACACGTCAGCCACGCAGCGCTGGCTGGCCTCCTCGGCCGCGGACATGTCGACCATGCAGTTCATGCATTTCGAGAATCCGGTCGCAACTCGCGCCATGGCGCTCATCAATGAACGATCACCCGAAAACCTTGTCGCCGCCGATGCGTTGCTCCAGGAATTGCTGCGGCGTGCGTTGCGCGCGCATGCCCAACTGACCGTCATGGACACCTACGCGCTGATCGCGGCCCTGCGCGAGGCCGAAGGTGACCAGCGCGGCGCGGGCGAAGCGATGCGCCAAGCGCTCATCCGCAGTGCGGATCAACAATTGGCCAGGCGATACACCTTCCTTGCGGTGCCTCTCGTTCCGATCGTGCGCCGGATCGCTCGTGAACGTGACGCTTCACCCCATGCGCGAGATGTTCTCGCCGCGCTCGAGGCCGTGGCGGCGCCGGAGGACCTCAGCCAGACAGCGATCCGGCAGACTGCGAACGAATGTCTGGTCGAGCCGCTCACCAGCCGGGAACGCGAGGTGCTGGGCTGCCTGGAACGGCGGCTGACCAATGACGAGATCGGCCAGGAACTCTTCATCTCGCCGATCACTGCCCGAAATCACGTGCGCCACATCTGCCGCAAACTCGGGGTGTCCGGGCGCCGTACCGCGATCGTTCGCGCCCGGGAGTTCGGTCTCCTTTCGTAAGGGGCCCACAAGGCGCTGATGCGGGCGCCAAGCACGGAGCCTCTCCTGCCGGGTGCTTCGCCGGTGATGTCCGTGCCCTCGGCACCGTGCTTACAGCAGCACAATCCCCGTCCCGGCTATCGCGAAGCAATGCCCGCGCAGCAATTGGAAGCCTGAGGTCCACACCGCTACCACGCTCGCGCCCCGGGCAAAAATGGTTCGTTTATGACCATGTGCCGAATGCGGGTGAACGTGACACTTGTCCCTGGTCTCACATTGCGTAGTTGACGACGTCGATTTCAGCTTCGCGCCGCCGTGGATGGCGTTGATCCGGGCGAGAGCAGGGCGATGTCCGAGGAGTTTGCGTGGCCCTACACGGCGGAACGTCCGTCGCGACAACGAGGACGATTCCGGCACGACCGGACATGGTCTGGATTCCTGGTGGGACATTTCAGATGGGCTCGCGGGACTTCTATCTAGAAGAGTGCCCGGTGCGTACCGTCCACGTCGACGGTTTCTGGATCGACCGTCACCCTGTGACCAATGAGCAATTCTCCCGGTTTGTTGCTGCCACGGCGTACGTGACCGTTGCCGAACACGCGCCCGATCCCGTGCTCTATCCCGGGGCGCCGGCGGAGTCGCTGGCGCCGGGGAGCATGGTCTTTGTCGGCAGTCCCGGCCCTGTCGATCTCGGGAATCTGGCGAACTGGTGGGCCTGGGTTCCTGGCGCGGACTGGCGGCACCCGCGCGGCCCGGGTTCGTCGTTGGAAGGACTCGCTCATCACCCGGTCGTTCACGTGGCGTGCGCCGATGTCCAGGCCTACTGCGCCTGGGCCGGCGGTGATCTGCCTACCGAGGCGGAATGGGAGTTCGCCGCTCGGGGAGGCCTGAACGGCGCCGTCTTTACCTGGGGCAACGACGAGCGGCCGAATGGTCAGATCATGGCTAACACCTGGCAGGGACAGTTCCCCTGGCGGAATACCGGTGAGGATGGCTTTGCCTTCACCTCACCTGTCGGCAGTTTTCCCGCCAATGGCTATGGCCTGCTCGACATGGCTGGCAACGTCTGGGAATGGACCCAGGATTGGTACACGGTCGTTCCCGCTGCGCCTGATGCCTATCGCTGCTGTCCTGGGGGGCGCCAGGATCCCGGTACGGCAAACGCCAGCATCACCCGCGTTCCGCGCAAGGTGATCAAGGGCGGATCGCATCTCTGCGCGCCCAATTACTGCTTTCGCTACCGGCCGGCGGCGCGCCAGCCCCAGGACGTCGACACCGGCACGAGTCATCTCGGATTTCGCATCGTCGTGCGGCCACGGCTCGACCCGGGTTAGTGGCCCGGCCAAGGGAGGTGATCGGCGCAGCCAGGGAAACGATTGTCGACGCGAGAAGAACGGCAAGAAGGGAGACTCGATGTCCTCAGTTCCATTCAAGGGTGTCATCAATGTCGATATCCGCGATTCGGTGGCGGACTGGGCGCCATTCGTGGCGCCCAAGGCGCCCGAAGGCGCGCCCAACGTCCTGATCGTGCTCTACGACGATACCGGTCTCGCGGCTTGGTCGCCGTACGGCGGCCGCATCAACATGCCGACCATGCAGAAGCTGGCCGACAACGGGCTCACCTATTCGCAGTGGCACACCACGGCGCTCTGTTCGCCGACTCGCTCGGTGTTCCTCACTGGCCGCAACCATCACCAGAACGGCTGCTCCTGCATCACGGAAGGGGCCGTGGGATTCCCGGGCGGCAACGGACACATCCCGCCCTCTTGCGGCACCCTCCCGGAGGTCATGCGACAGAACGGCTGGAATACCTTCTGGCTTGGCAAGAACCACAATGTGCCGGTCGACGAACTTGGGATTGGCTCGACCAAGCGATCATGGCCGCTGCAGCAGGGCTGGGACCGCTTCTACGGGTTCCTCGGGGGCGAGACGAATCAGTACTATCCAGAACTGACGGTCGACAATCACAAGATCGATCAGCCCTATCAGCCGGAAGAGGGTTATCACCTCTCCAAGGATCTGGCCGATCAGGCGCTGCAGATGCTGAAGGACGCGCGCCAGACGAATCCCTCGCGCCCGTTCTACATGTGGTTCTGCCCTGGCGCCAATCATGCCCCGCATCAGATCATGCAGGAGTGGGCGGACAAATACAAGGGCACGTTCGATGACGGCTACGAGGCCTATCGGGAGTGGGTTCTGCCGCGCATGATCGAAAAGGGGATCCTGCCCGCGGACACGACTCTGACCCAGCTCAATCCGATGCCGGAGGGCACCTACAGCCCGGCGGACGATGTTCGCCCCTGGGACTCGCTTTCGGCGGACGAGAAGCGGCTCTTTTCGCGGATGGCCGAGGTCTATGCCGGGTTCTCGGAGTACACCGATCATCAGGTCGGCCGGATCATCGAGTACCTGGAGAATACCGGCCAACTCGACAACACCATTGTCATCTACGCCGCGGACAATGGCGCCTCTGGCGAAGGCAGCCCCAACGGTTCGGTGAACGAGAACAAGTTCTTCAATGGTTGGCCGGACACCGTCGAAGACAACATGGCTCTCATCGACGAATTGGGCAGCCCCAACACCTACGAGCACTACCCGACCGGCTGGGCCGCGGCGTTCTCCACCCCGTTCAAGATGTTCAAGCGCTACTCCTACGCCGGCGGCACATGTGATCCGCTGGTCATCTCCTGGCCGGCCGGGATCAAGGCGCGGGGCGAGGTGCGTACCCAGTACCATCACGTCACCGACATCGTGCCGACGATCCTCGATTGCTGTGGCCTCGAGTTCCCGGACACGTTGAACGGCGTCGATCAGGTGCCCCTGCCCGGCGTTTCGATGCGCTACTCCTTTGACAGTGCAGACGCGGCGACGGAGAAGAAGATCCAGTACTACGCGATGCTTGGCACCCGCGGCATCTGGCAGGATGGCTGGAAAGCGGTCACGGTCCACGGCCCGATCTCCAACCTGGGCAATTTCGACAAGGACGAGTGGGAGCTCTACAACGTCGACGCGGACCGCTCCGAGTCGCAGAATATCGCCCAGGAGAATCCCGCCAAGCTCCAGCACATGATCGAGATGTGGTTCAACGAGGCGGGCAAGTACGATGTCTTGCCGCTCGATGACCGGACCGCGGTGGAAATCACCACCGACCCCCGGCCGCAGCCGGAACCGGAGCGGGACACGTACATCTACTATGCAGGCGCCTCCGAAGTGCCGGAAGCCGTCGCGGTCAGCGTCCGCGGCCGCTCGTACAAGATTCTCGCCAACGTCCACATCGAAGAGTCGGATGCCCAGGGCATCCTCTTCGCCCATGGTTCGCGTTTCGGCGGGCATTCGCTCTTCATCAAGGACAAGAAGCTCTGGTACGTCTACAACTTCCTCGGCATTCCGCCGGAACAGCAGGTTGTTTCATCGCGGGAATTGACGCCGGGCAAGTACACCCTCGGCATGGAGTTCTTCAAGGAGAGCACCGGCGAATACGGGGAATCGCACGGCACCGCCAAGCTCTACGTCAATGAAGATGTCGTAGGAGAGGGGAAGATTCGCACCCAGATCGGGAACTTCACCCTCTGTGGCGATGGTCTTTGCGTCGGACGCGATAGCTCGGATCCGGTGAGCAAGGAGTACAGCTCCGGCTTCGAGTTCGAGGGCGGCACGATCCAGGGCGTCGCGGTCAGCGTCGGCAACGACGTCTACATCGACCTGGAGAAGCAAGCCGCGGCCGCAATGGCGCGCGACTAACGCCATACCCGAAATTCAGGACAAGGCTTCGCTCGAAGTCTCGTCAAGGCCCCTCTCCTGGCGCGCCGGGAGAGGGGTCCGGGTGGAGGGCTACCTCATCGAGCATGTGCCACGAGAGGTCCAGATTCCACGGAGAACGCAATGACCGATCTGGTGGAAACCAACGCTTCGCCAGGAGAACACCTCTCCTGGGTCCGCACGCGGCTCAGCCTCGAGCGCGATCTGCGCGAGACGGTCGCGCAGGGATTCGCGCTGATCGTGGTCGGCTTCGGCAGCTTCGCCATCTTCGATGGTCTGGCGGAGAACCGCGATCGGGAAGACCTGCCCAAATCGTTCGCCCTGATCGTGACCGTCATCGGCATCGCGATCATCGCGCTCGGCCTCAGGCACTTTCTCCGGATGGCGGCTTGGGTCGATGAAGACGAGTTCGTCGGCGCGGCGAAAGTGGAACTCCCTGACGAACGATGGCCGGTGCTGCTCGCCTCCAGCGCGGCGATCATCGGGGTCATCTCGTTCGGGGCGCTGTTGATCACGCAGTAAGGCGAGCGGCCACGGCCGCGGCCTGCCGCTGGCTGCATCTACCGCCGCAGCACCACAAGGACGAAAAGCATTCCCGTCACGCTCACGGCGATGGCAATTCCCATGCACCACGCCGCGGCGACGGAATCCTGCAATAACTGGACGTGCCGCACGGTCGCCAGCACGAAGAGGAGCGACCCCAGTCCCAATGCAATGAAAAACGCGGAAGCGAGGAACGTCTCCGGGGCCGACCGCACGGCGAGGAGCGCCATCAGGCCCGCCCAGCCGGAGAGGAGCATCAGCATCCCCGCCGCGAAGTAGAGCACCACCGTGCCGCGATCCTTGACTGTCGTCGAGCCAACGAAGGCGAATCCGGCCAGGATGCTGGCCAGAATCGCCCCCTGGGCGACGCCGTCCCCGGTGATCATCATCTGCGCCAGCACTCGCTTCTCCCTCGCTCGGCGATTGTTCCAATCGCAACCGGGCGCGCCCGTGATGCGCGCCCTCGCGGACCATCGCGGAGCACATCACCTCGATCCCTCTTGCGCTATTGCCGTGTCATGAATTCTGGCATGAAATCGCCGAGCTCACGTCTGACGGGCGCGGGAATCAGCCTTTCGATCGGGATGATCCCGCGGCCCGCCAGCCGAGAAGGGCCGCGGCCAGCCCGAAGAGAGGAAGTCCGAACGCCAGGGCGTGATATCCGGACAGCGCGAGGATGATCCCACCAATGGCTCCGCCGCCAGCCGAGCCGATCTTGTGCAGGGCAGTGTTGAAGGTCAATGTCGTGCCAGGTCCAATCGGGGTTTCCCGGGAGAGGAGCGAGATCATGCTCACCACCTGCAGACCCATCGCGACCCCGGCGCACAAGCCGATCACCGGAGAGCCGAGCGGGCCGAACCGGCTGGAAAAGATCAGGGCGATACTGATCGCCATGAATATGTAGCCGGCGACGACGAGCCTACGCATTGGATTGCGCGATAACGGAGTGCTCAGAGCCAGGCTTCCCAATAGAAAGCCGGTACCCGAGACCATGTACGCGATGCCAATCTGTCCGACGGACATGCCCTGCGCCTGCGCGAGAAATGCTCCGAAGTAGGTGACGAACCCGAACCAGCAGATGGCGCCGCACGTGGTGGCCGCATACAACCCCCGCATGGTGCCGTTCCGCAGGAGCGGAGCGTAGGGGGCGAAGATTGCCGACAGGTGCGAGGCTCCCGGCGCGGTTTGGCTGTCACGCGGAAGCCAGCGGGCCGAGGCGAGCGCGATGGCCACCACGACGGCCGCGGCGAACAGGAACGCCACACGCCAGCCGGCGATGGCCCCGATTGCGGTCAGCGTTGGGACCCCGATGATCGCCGCTCCCGCCTGGGCGCCGCTCGACCAACCTACCGCCTTGCGCGCGGCCGCTCCCGTGAATGCCGTACTGGCAAGGGCGTAGGCGGGGCCAATCACCGCCGCCGCGGCGATGGCGCCGCTGATACTGGCGAGGAAAAGCATCGGGTACGACGCGGCCAGGCCGAATGCCAGCAGGCCGACCACCGCCGCGGCCAACCCGCTGATGATCAAGCGGCGGAACCCGGAGCGATCGGAGAGCGGCCCGGCAATCAGGCCGAACAGTGCGCTACCCAGCAGCATGACTGTCATCACCTGGCCCAGGAGCGGAATGCCTACCTGGAGGTCGCGGGCCATTTGCGGGAAAAAGGGGGGAGGAACGACCGCCAGCAGCGCCGCGACGAATGTGCCAAGCCCGAGCGCCGCGCAAGCACGGACATCGCGTGCCGCGTGCCCGGCTTGTTGGGCCTCCCCTCGCTCCTGCTCACCAGCCTTGTTGGCAATCGCGAATGAATCCGTGATCGCCACGCGCGCCCCTTTGCCAGCCGACGCCAGGAGCGGCTCGTGCTGCTGACGCTCCCGATCTGATTCTCGCGTGTAGTGTGACTAAACAACGACACAGTTCTTGATCAACTGTTTGGAGTCTGAAGTCTACTCGCTATCCCAGGAGCCGGGTATTGCTGACAGCCAAAAACCCCGCTTGCTAACTGTGCATCGCTCGTCAATGCGTGTAAGAGGTTCTGCTGGCGGCGCGGCTGCTCCACCAGAACTACCTCCCGATCGTCTCGCGGATACCGTATGATGCCGCGGATCAGTGCCAGCAGGGGAGGATCGCGACATGTACGACTACGTCATCATTGGCGCCGGGTCGAGTGGGGCGGTGCTCGCCGCCCGGCTGAGTGAGAGCCCAGATACCAGCGTCCTCCTCCTTGAAGCGGGACCGGACTACCGCTCCGCTGATGCCCCGCGGGCGATGCAGATCTATAACCCGTTCGACATCATCGCCAACCCTGAGCACGCCCGCTTTCGCTACGATGATCTACTGGCGCGTCGCTCAAAAGCGCAGGAACCGCGTCTTTACTGGCGGGGCCGCGGCCTCGGGGGAAGTTCGGCGATCAACGGGATGATCGCGATTCGCGGCATGGACGAGGACTTCGATTCCTGGGCGGCGAACGGCTGCGCTGGCTGGTCCTACGCCGACGTGCTGCCGGCGTTCAACCGGTTGGAGGACGATCTCGATTTCGGCGACCGCTGGTATCACGGCGACAGTGGTCCGATTCCGGTCTTCCGTGCGCCGCGCGAGAAATGGGGTTCCGTCGACAAGGCGCTGTGCGATGCGGCGGTCGACCTCGGCTACGGCTGGCACGAGGACCACAACGCTCCAGGCAGCACTGGTGTCTCACCCTATGCCATCGACGGCCGCGACGAAATGCGCGTCTCCACCAATGACGGCTACCTCGAACCGGCGCGCTCCCGGCCGAATTTGACGATCATGGGCGATGTCGTGGCGGATCGCATCTGCTTCGATGGGCAACGCGCCATCGGCGTCTACGCGATCACCCCGGATGGGATGCGCGAGTTCCCGGCGCGGGAGGTGATCGTTGCCGCGGGCGCGGTGCATTCGCCGCCGCTGCTGGTTCGCTCCGGGATCGGCCCCGCTGACGAGGTGCGAGCGCTCGGGATCGCGCCGGTCGCCGATCTCCCGGTCGGGCACCATCTGGTCGATCACTCCTCCATCTGGCTTGGGGTCAAACTGAAGCCGGAGGCTCGCGTCAGGACGGTCGATCACCGACACACCAACTGTTGCGTGCGCTTCAGTTCCGGGCTGGCCGGGGCAGGCACGAATGATATGTTCATGGCCTCGATGAACATCACCGGCTACGACGAAACCGGCAAGGAGAGCGGGCTGGTGGTGGTCGCGACCTATCAGACTTTCTCCGAAGGCCAGGTCCGCACGATATCGACCGACCCTCGCGTGCAGCCCGAAGTCGACATCAACATGCTCGACGACGAGCGCGACCTGGTCCGGCTGCGCGATGGCTTTCGGCGCCTGCGCGAGATCATGAAGCACCCGGCGATGCAGGCGATTAGCGACGGGACGGCGTCCTACGTGACCGGCGACGTGCCGGTCGAGGATGCCAGCGACGCCGAACTCGATGCCTGGCTCCTGGCGAACTGTCACGACACCCAGCACCCGGTTGGGTCATGCCGCATGGGGCTGCCGGAGCGGGGCGATGCGGTGGTCGATCTCGACTGCAGGGTCATCGGCGTCGAGGCGTTGCGCGTGATCGATGCCTCGATCATGCCGGAGATGGTGCGCGCCAACACGCATCTGACCACGGTGATGATCGCGGAGCACATGGCGGCACGGCTGCAAGCCAACTGATACCGCTTGGGGGCCATCGCTGCCGATTGCTCGTGAGGAACTCCTCTCCCCGCGCCCGCTAACAGGGGGAGGTATGGCTGCATTGGGGCGTTCACCTCGACTTGGAACGGGGGCAACACGACCATAAGCCCCTCTCCCTGCGCACAGGGAGACTCCTCCCTCCCTGGAGGGAGGCTGCCAAGGTTGGGGTGAGGGTCAGTGTGGCGAGACCGCGATGCCTCCCCTTGTGAGCCCCCGCACGGGGAGAGGGGTTGGGGTGAGGACTCTTTCTCCCGCGCCTATGAACCAGCGGTTGACTGGTCGGTCTCGGCAGGAGTGGGGGCAGGTTCCGAGTCCGCTGACGCCTTCGGAGGCGATGGTGCCGGTATCGCCAGGATTTCGCTCGCCAGCCGGCGCCAGAGGTCGCGCTCAGCCGCGAG
Organism: Thermomicrobiales bacterium; assembly: GCA_046328335.1. Taxonomy (GTDB): domain Bacteria; phylum Chloroflexota; class Chloroflexia; order Thermomicrobiales; family UBA6265; genus JACCXM01. The sequence continues at coordinate 131,106 of JAXLWU010000008.1, read as the reverse complement.
ATCGCCCGGGCGATCGAAGTCCAGTTGATTGAGAATTTCGTAGCGGTAGAGATCGAAGGCGACGCGGAGTTGGCTGGCGAGTTCCGCCGCCTGGCTGACCGCGGCGAGATAGCAGAGCCGCGCCAGGATGAAGACGACGACCGTCGTCACGATTGCGGCGACCCACCGCGAGCCCATAACGCCCAACACGATCATGCCGAGGGGCGCCAGCGCGATGAAGACGACGGTGAGATTGAGCAACCCCATCGTCGGCGCCTGCGCCCCGCCCAGGATGTCCTGGAAATACCCGGGCAACAGGGGAGCCAGCCGCGGCCACCACAGTGAACCCTCCATCGAGTAGGCGAATCGCGGGTGCTCTCCGGCGCTCGCCACCACATTGCCGAGAAGTGTCGGTTGCAAATCGGCATCATCGGCCGGGAATCGGTTTTCCAGGCTCCGCAGCATGGCCGCGGTATTCGTGTTGCCGCCTCCGGAGATCAACTTCCGGGCGCGCTGCTTGGCACGGAGTTGTCCCCGGGTGGACCAATCCGCCACCGCCCGCGGCAAGCCGGCCCCGCTGAATGCCTCGGCGATGGGGCGTGTCAGCGCGCGCAGAACAAAACCGACCATCGTGATCAGCAATACGATCAGGAGCACGCCGAGGCTCTGCTCGACGGAGTCGAGGTCGTAGATCCAGGTGTCGATCTGTGCCATCCCCACGCATATGGCAAGGATGATGAATCCGCCGAGCGCGAAGACAAACGCCGGCAGCCAGTAAGCCGTCAGAAACTTGGAGTCGACCCGGTCGCTGAGTGCGCTGAGAGCAGAACCCAGCACGGACACCGTCTCCTTCGTTCACGAGCGGAACGCCAGGACAGTCACCACTGTCACAAATTCATGAGCGGCAGGGTACCGGATCGGCGCGTCATGTGCCGAAACAGGAGGGCGAAGATCGTGGTTCGCGATCACCGCTCACACTCGTGCGTCATGTTGACGAAGGAAGCATCGTGACGGAACATCAGGATCAGGTGCGAAGCGCGAGGATGCTTCGCCTGCGGGCTCTGCAGGACACCTGAAAAAAGAGAGTCGCTGCAACGCCCGGCCGGCGCGTCTTGGACTTCCCACCAAACTGATTGCGTTTCGATCAGACGCTGTATTGACCAGTCTGCAAGTCGAGAATGGCGGTGCAAACGGTTCCCAGACTCGGCGGCGATCCGGCGTGGCGCCGTCAGACGGTTCAACCGGATGGATAGAGCGCGGGGTCGTAGCGGCTGGCGATCAGACCGGTCGCCCGGGAAAGATCGAGGTCGCAGACCAGCAGGTGCTCCTGCCCATATGGAGCGTGGGCAAGGAGTTGACCCTCGGGATCGATCACGCTGGTCGCCGATTCTGGATAGCGGAAGGCGTAGTTGACACTGGCGAAATAGATCGTGTTCTCGATGCTGCGCATCACCATCGCCTTCTCGTAATACGGCGCCGCGGGATCGCCCCACTGGGTGAGGATGGGACCGGAGCGGTCGCTGCCGGTGAGTTGTGGATGGAAGACCACCTTCGCCCCGCGCGTCGCCGACCAGCGCGTGGCCTCTGGGTAACGCCAGCCCTCATGGCAGATGGTGATGCCGAAGGGGACACCGTCGATCGCGAAGAGGCGCCGCTGTCCATCGGCCACGTAATGGGGGGCTTCCTCGAGCGGAATCTGGTTCTTGGTCTGGTAGCCGTCGACATCGCCGTTGCGGGAGATGACGAACGCCGCGTTGTGAGCACCGATCTCGGTCTCCCACTCCATCCCCATGATTACGGCCACCTGATGACGCCGCGCGATGTCGCGGATCGCCGTGAGCGCCGCTTCCTGGCGCCGCTGATCGCGCTCGGGAACGGGGAAATCGAAGCCGCGCAAACCGGGCAGATACGCCTCCGGAAAACAGACGATCGCCACCGCTCGCAACGCTGCCTCGGCGACGAACCGCTCCGTATCCCGCAGCCGCTCCTCGATGGTCGGCGCGTTGCGCACCGTCGCGAGGCCAATGCGAAGGGTGTTGCTCATGTTCTGGATGCCCCTGACGAGGTGCAAATGGCACGGTGCTACGTTGACTGTGGACGACACGCTGCTTCGCCGGATTGTGCCATGGATCGGGCAACGGAACGCGTGGTGTTGTCTCTGGCGCCGTGACTGCTGCAGCGAGCAGCGCCGCCGCCTCTGATTTGAGGATGTCGGCGCCGCGGCTGCGATGACTGGCATCCGTGAGAAAACCCCGCTTCCTCCAGAGAGGAAGCGGGGCGGAATTGTCCCTGGACGGGTCAACGCTGGCGGAATTCAGGAGCGCTAACTGACGGCGCCCCCGGACTTTTCATCGAAGAACGCGGGCAGGCCCGGCAGACCAGAGACCATACCCGACTCCAGCGCGGCAACACCCGCCTCGGCCACGGCATGGTCGTTCTCGACCGTGGAGCCGGAAACCCCGATGGCCCCTATGACCGTGCCATCGGCGCTCTGCAGCGGCAAGCCACCGGGGAAGGTGATCAGACCGCCGTTGGAGACTTCGATGCCGTACAGCGGACCGCCCGGTTGCGACAGTTCGCCCAGGGCCTCGGTGGGAAGATCGAAGTAGCGGGCGGTGCGCGCCTTGGTCACCGCGATATCGATCGAGCCGAGCCAGGCGCCGTCCATGCGGGCGAATGCCTTGAGATTGCCGCCGGCATCGACGACCGCGATATCCATCAGCGTGCCCTGTTCCTCGGCGGCTGCAAGCGCCGCGGCGAGGATCGATTGCGCCTGCTGCAAGGAAAGATCCTGCGTCGTGATCGGCGCCAGGGTCGCGTCCTGCGTTGCCATCGCCGCCGGAGCATGGCCCGGCCCGGTGGCGATGAGGGTCAGCGCGAATGTCAGTACAAAAGTGATCCAGCGCGTCATGAGATGGTCCTTTCGATGGCTCTACCAATGGGAGAGGGATGACATGCCACCGCGTACCGGTGGCGGCTTGTCTTCACGATGCTGCCTCATCAGGGGGTGGAAATAGGCGACTCCTTCTGCACTGGCGTGAAGTCCTGGTCGAAAGATCCGTTGCCGGCAACCATCAACCGGCAGTCACTGTTCGCGGGGCGAAGAAACTCGACCATGGAATCTCTCTCTCATCCGGTGCCAAAGCAGCAGGTTGTGCCACAGCACTTGTGGGGATAGGGGCAACAGCGGTCCCCGCAGCAGTCGGAATCCTTCCAGCAGACTTTCTCGCCGCAGCACTGGTAGACCTGGGTCGAAATACAGGCGCCCTCGCCGCAAGGAATCCATGGGCCTTCGGATGTCTTCCGGCAGACGTCGTTGCAACACTCGTAACCCACCGGGCAGCACGTGCCGGCGCAGTGTTGTTGCCCCTCGCAGCACTCGCTCACCTTGACGCACGAGCGGTCGGGGCAGATTTTCTCGCCGAGGCAGCAATAGCCCTTGTCGACGCAGGTGCCATCGGGACACGGCTTCTGGTTCGAGCAGCAGTCATTGATGGAGATGCAGGAGCCGTCGGCACACTTCTTCTCGCCGCGGCAGCACTCCTTCTGGCCCACGCATTGCCCATCCGGACACGTCTTTTGACTGGCACAGCACTTCGGGTTGCAATGCCAGAAACCACGCACGTCGCAATAGACCTCGCCGCACATGCCGCAGGCAGGACGGTCCTGCTGACAGCATGCTTTTTTGGGGATGCAGCCGCTGCCGCACTTCTTCTGGTCCGGACAGCAGCCATCGATATCGATACAGGAGAATCCGCTCGGGCTTTCGGGATCGACGCAACGCTTCTCGTCAGGACAACATTGGTCTTTCTTGACGCATGCGCCGCCATGCGGACACTTGAATTCGTCGTCGCAGCATTGATCGCCTGGCACGCACGATTTATCCGCGCACTGATGCTGTTCCGGGCAACACTGACCACTGCGAGGACACTCCCCGTTCTGGCAAGGCTGACGGTTGGATGCGACGCACTGACCGGCCTGGCAGTAGCCGCAGGTCGCGCCGCTTCCGGAACAACGGACGCCATTCAGCGCTTGGTCAGGCGCGCACGCGCCCTTCTTGCACAACTGGCATTCGTTGCAGTGCTTGCAGCCCGGAGGCAGGGGAGGAGGACCTTTCTTCTTTTTCTTTTGAGCCCGAACCTTGCCCCTCTCCGTTTCGGCGGGGTGGGGCTCGGGATTCCGGTGTTTATGGTCTTTCGCCAGCGAGTCCCCGCGATCGAAACTGGAAGCAAGGGCGCCGATGACGCTCCCGGCCAGCAGGCGGAGGGCGGAACGCCGGTCCTGGCCGTGGCCGAGAAACCTGGTCAGTTCGTCGAAGTGTGTCGCATCCATCGTTCATCCTTAGGAAGGTGTCTTCGCCCCGCGAGCGCCAGCCACTTGACCGGCGCTCAGGACGTGAGCGGTCTGCGTGTCCTAACCGAATCGCGACTGCCCACCGCGATCGACCGCGCCGTGCGGCCGCTCCATTGGACGTGATTCCAGCTGCCGGTTGTCCGCGGCGAGACCGTGCGTTGGCGGGCAGGCGACGCCAGGATCGGCGCAGGTTCCGGCGGGAAAGCCGGGAGATGGCGGGCAGCAGGTCTGATCCTCGCGGCAGTAGCCACCCCCCTGTGCCGTGGTGCAGCACTGGAAGCCGGAGGGGATGCACAGACCGAACGGGTCCTGTAGCGTCGGCGCACAGCAAACGGGAGCGAAATTCGGGCAGGAGCCGCCGCCCGTGGCGGCCGGACAGCAGCGTTCCGCCGGTGAGGCACAATTGCCCTCGGGATGAACGATGCTGGGGGGGCAGCAGGTCTTGCCCGGGGGACAGGCGCCGCCGCCCATCGATTTTCCGCAGCAGATCGCGCCACGCGGATAGCAGGTGCCCTCCGGATCCTGCGCGGTGGGGGCACAGTAGACCGGGAGCCGCCCGTAGCAGCGCCCCCGCTTCTTGCGCTTCGCGCTCACCGCGTCATCATGGGCAACGCCCAGATGGATCCCCACAGTTGCCAGTGTGCTGCCGGCCAGAAGCCGGACCACGCCGCGCCGGGTACCCATTTCCTGCTTCATCATTCTGGCAAGTTCATCGAATGCTGCATGGTCCATCGCCATTGACTCCCGTTTCCTATCCGCGTCACAGGGAGAGGTTGGCCGCCTCGGCGGCCACGGCTCCCGGATCGAGAACATGTGATTCCGCCGCGCGCGTGGTTGCGAAGTCGCCACCGGAGAGCAGACCTGAGGGGGCTGACCCATCATGGCCCATGACCAGCGCGCCCACGGCCAACAGCAGGGCGATGGCGAACATCGCCACGACCGCCGTGGCAAAACCGGACAGCCGTCGCCGCGGCATCTGATGTCGGCTGGAATCGATCAGGCGGTCCCGGTCCGCTTCGGCCAACATGTCGGCGCGCCGGTCATGGGCATAGCGGATCAGCGAAGAGGGATGAGGAAAACCGATCATCGTCGCTCCCAAGTGCATCGTTCGTGGCGATCAGTCGCCACGGCATCGTCCTTGCCGCTCATTGCGGTCTGATTCCATCCTGAAGCCAAGGTCTCATTGCCACCACGAAGCGCGCACGCAGTTCACACGCAATTCGGACGAACTTCGGCGTTGGCGCTTCGGCGCTACACTCATCGGTGCGCGGATCCCTCGATCGAGAGAGCAGTTCGTGCCGGACCGCGATATGGCGATGACCACCACCGAAACATTCGGCGCGCTCGTGCGACGGCATCGGCTGTCTGCCGGGCTGACGCAGGAAGCGCTGGCGGAGCGGGCTGGGGTGAGTGTCCGTGGTCTGCAGCTCCTCGAACGAGGGCACACGATGCCCCGCGCCGAGACCGCCCGCCTCCTCGCGGATGCCCTCGCACTGGCCGGCGACGTCCGCGCCTTGCTGTTCGTTTCCGCCAATCCCGAACTGACGACGCCAGCCGACGCCGCTCTGTCCCCAGCGCGTCTGCAGCATCCGCCGCTGCCGCCGACGTTGTTGATCGGGCGAGAGTGGGAGGTGGCCGTCGCCTGCGACCTGCTGCGGCGTCCGGACGCGCGGCTGCTGAGTCTGACCGGCCCCGGCGGGGTGGGCAAGACGCGGCTCGCCCAGGCAATCGGCGCGGCGATGGCTCCCGCCTACACCGACGGCGTTGCCTGGGTCGATCTGGCGCCGCTGGTCGATCCCTCGCTGGTCGCCGCGACGATCGCGCACGCCCTGGGGATCGTGGAGAGCGAGGACCGTCCCGTCCCAAAGGTGCTGCGCGAGGCGATCGCCGACCGGAATCTGCTGCTGATCCTCGACAACTGTGAGCATGTGCTGCCGGGCATGGCGATCGCTGGCTCGTTGCTCGCGGCGTGCCCCCGGCTGAACGTCCTGACGACGAGTCGCTCCCGGTTGCGTCTACGCGGCGAGCGTGACGTCCCGGTCCATCCGCTGGCGTTGCCCGAAAGCGATGCTTCACCACCACTGGCTGGGTTGGCGGGGGTCGCTGCGGTGCGCCTCTTTGTCGAGCGGACCCAGGCCGTGCGGCCGGATTTTGCGCTTACCCCAGAGAATGCCCCTGCCGTTGCCGGTATCTGTCGCCGCCTGGACGGTCTGCCACTGGCGATCGAGCTGGCGGCGGCGCGCGCGAGAATCCTGACCCCGGGAGTCTTGCGCGACCGGCTGGAGCAGCGATTGCCGCTGCTAAACGATGGCCCGCGGGACGCACCCGAGCGCCACCGCACGATGCGCGACACCATCGCCTGGAGTTACGATCTGCTGAGCGCCAGCGAGCAGTCGCTTTTTCGGCGCCTTGCCGTTTTTGCCGGCGGGTTCACCCTCGCGGCGGCGGAAGCCTTAGCCGCGATCGATCCTGCTCGTCACCTTCCGGATCTCCTCGAACCGCTGACCGTATTGGTCGATCACAACCTGATCCAGGCGACAGATGGCGGCGACGATGGGCCGCGCTTTCGCATGCTGGAGACGATCCGCGAATACGGACTCGCCCGGCTCGGTGAAGTTCAGGAGGAGGAGCAGGACACGCGCACGGCGCACGCGGCGTACTTCTCGTCATTGGCTGATCGTGCCGAGATCGGGATGCAGGGTGCGGAGCAGGGGAGTTGGTTGCAGCGGCTGGAGGCCGATCACGACAACCTGCGCATGGCGCTGGGCTGGCTATCCGAGTCCACTGCGGTCGAATCGGCGCTGGCGATGGCGGGAGCGATCTGGTTCTTTCGCTGGATTCGCGGCTACTACGCCGAGAGCCGCGTCCTGCTCGAATCGCTCCTGGCGCAGCCCGGCGAAAACACCGTGGGCCGGGCGAAGGCGCTCAACGCCCTTGGCGTAGTGGCGCTCAGCCAGGGGGATACTGACCGCGCCATTGCCGCGCATGAAGAAGCGCTGGCCATCGCTCGCGCGCTCGGCGATGACTGGCAGACGTCGTTCTCGCTGGCATGTCTCGCCGCGGCGTTGCTGAACCGCGGTGAACTCGACCGTTCCGAGGCGGCCGCGGCAGAGGGGCGAGCGCTGGGGGAGCGCCTCGGCAGCAACTGGCTGGCGCAAATGGGACTCAGCCTGCTGGCGTCGGTCGCCTCGTACCGGGGTGATGTGGTGCGCGCGGAAGCACGCTTTGCCGAAAGCGTTGCCGTGGGTCGGGTCATCGGCGAGCGATGGGGCGTGGCGCTCTCTTTGGATAATCTCGGTTGGCTGGCGCTGCTGCGGGATGATGCTCGGGAGGCAACCGCGTACTTCCTCGAATCGCGGGAGATGATGATGGCGTTGGGCGACCGGCGCGATCTTCCCGATGTCCTGGCCGGTCTAGGGCGGGCGGCGCAGCAGGAGGGCGATCTCGACCGCGCTGCTGCTTGTCTGGCGGAGAGTCTGGTCCTGGCCCGCGAGACCGGCGACCAGCGCGGGAGGGCGCAAGCACTCTACTTGCTCGGTAATGTGCGCTGGCTGCAAGGCGACGCCGAAGGGGCGCGCGCTCTGATCCAGGATGCGCTGACCCGATATCACTCCAGTGGCGACCTGTTGCACGGCTCGGCCTGCGTCGACGCCCTCGCCGTTCTCGCTGGCGCGCGCGGCGATACGACCGACGCGGCTGTTCTTGCCGGCGGGGCCCGGACGATGGAAACCCGTGGCGGTGGCGCAGTCCCTGCCTTCGAGCGGTTCGACCCAGGCGTCGCCGCGCGGCCAACCAGGGAGGAGGATTCTCCGGCGCTTGCCGCCGCATACAAGCGGGGACGGGCCATGGCGATCGAGGAGATCATGGCGGTGGCGCTGGCGGCGCCCGGGAGCATCACAAGAAACGACGCTTCTCCCCTTGACATCGGTGCTGGATCGGGGTGAAAGATTCAACTACGGCCCGCTTGGCGTCGACATGACTATCGCAGGGCGATGGTCGTGCATGTGATCGCGGGGCCGCTCTTACGAGGTAATGTGGCTATAACCCGATGGTGCCGGCTGAACGAGGAGAGATGCCAACGAGGGACGCGATGCGGCGGCACGAGGCGAGGATGTTTTGGCGCCGGAAGGAACTCGTATCGGTCACGCGAGGACGATGGTGTCGTTGCGATCCCAAGGGGGACTTCGGCGTGAGTCATGACCATGACGGATACCGTGCTTCCTGGTGGCTCGGAACGACACCACGTTCGTCTGCCGCGCTAGTTGACACGAGATGGTTCGCGTTCGGAGAGGACATGCAACCGATGCGTGGCGACCTCGATTACAAGATTATGGGTTGCTTCGTGGCGAAGTCGCACGGTTCCCATCCTCGCCAAACATACCGCGATAGTGGCGGTACCAGTCGGACTGAAAGCGCTCCATGGGATCGTATCTGTGCTTTTCGCGCAGAAAGGAGACGAACTGGGGATACGCGGCACGGACCTGCTCGCGTGTTGCCCAGCGGTGATAGGTGAGGTAGAAACTGCCGCGATACGACAATGCGCGAGCGATGAGACGACGAAATGCCTTGGTCGCGCGGTGGATGCCATCGGGGCTGTGATCGACGTGGAGGTTGATGACGACGCAGGCCCACGGTTCCCTGGCCCAGGCCAGGAACGTCTCCCGATCCCGCTCGATCAGCCGCACCGTGCCGTAGATGACCTGATCGCCATGCTGACGCAGGTCGGCGGCGACATCGGCCATGAACGCCGGTAGCGCCGGGCGCGGCACGTACAACTCGGTGATCATCTCCGATCCCGCGACCGCCGCGTGCAATCGCCGATCGAGCGCGGCATGGTAACCCGGGTGGTAGTCGGCGAACTGGTGGCGATCGGACCAGTAGAGCTGACCGTCTGTTGCCAGGTAATGGCCGGTGTAAGCGTCCGAGGCGCGGCGCGGATCGGTATGGGCGAGCCAGAACAATGTCTCCCAGTCCTCGCGCGACAAAGCACGCTGGTCTGCCAGAATTGGCGTGTCAGCGCTGACCGGACCGTAGGTCGAGCAGATGCCCATTCGCAGGAAATCGTCGCCGCCGGGGTCGATGGCAAACTGGAAATCGCCATAGCCGAGCCCGCCCGCTGCCGCGGCCTCCAGGGCTGGCACCGCCGCGTCGATGGCGCATGGGCGCACTGTCCGTCGCACCTTCGAGCGCCGGCGCAACCGCAAGCGAATCGATGTCAGTGGACCGAACAATCCATAGCCGCCGATGGCAAGCCGAAACAGTTCGGCGTTTTCCGTGCGGGAACAGCAGCGCGCAATCCCCTCGGCATCGATCACTGTCAGGCCGATCACATCGGCCACGATCGGGCCGTGACCCAGCACGCGGCCATGCACATTGGCGGAAACCGCGCCGCCTATCGTGAGATCATCGGCCCCGGTCTGCTTCTGGATGATCCCCCAGGCCCCGGGCCTGTCGGGTTGCGCTTCTGCCAGCCAGTGAGCCAGCGCCGGCCACATCATCCCCGCTTCGGCTTCGATTTCCCCCCGCGCCGGATCGAACGCGAGCACGTGGTTCAGACCGGTCATATCGAGCAGAAGATCATCGCTGGCGAACTGCTGTCCGCCCATGGCGTGGCGTCCACCCGCGATGGCAAGTGGTTGGGCCGCATCGCGTACGTACATAACAATCTCATCCGTCGACGTGGGGCGGAGGATCCGCGCCACCCGCGTTTCGTTCAGCCGCGAATGGACGTCATTGACGATCACGTCCGGTTCCGGTTGCTGCATGTTCTCTCCCGCGGGTGGTGGATCATCCCTGTACGGCCTTCCGGCGCCGGACCCCTGCCGGGTACACTACGCGCACACGGTAGCCTCACCGCGGCTGCCCAGGAAAGGATCATGATGACTGCGTTTACGGCGGAGCAGGCCCGCGACAATCTCAAGAATGTCTATGACCCCGAGATCGGTATCAACATCGTCGATCTCGGCCTGGTCTACGATGTCGATGTCTCCGATGCCAACGACGTCCTGGTGACAATGACTCTGACCTCGCTCGGCTGTCCGCTAGGGCCGGTCATCGTGCAGGAAGTCACCAACGCGCTGAGCGATCTCCCTGATCTCGGTGAGGTCGACGTCAAATTGGTCTGGAGTCCCGCCTGGTCGCCGGACATGATGAGTGAAGAAGCCCGCGACGAGCTGGGGATCTGGTGAGCGGAACAGGCAAGACAGACCGGACATTCCCACCCTTCACGGGTCCGATGGCCAAGCGTCTGGCGGTGACTGGCGGGCTGCTCGTCGTCCTGAGCGGTTGTACCGCTGGCTCGCCGGCGATCATCGTGCCGGAGCCGACGCCGGCAGTGATGGCCGCCGCGGCCGATCAATCCGCCGATCCCCCCGCCACCGAGGTCGCCGCGGTCGTGGCGACCTCAGCGCCGCCAACGGCGGTTCCCGCGGTCGTGGTCGAGACGGCTCCTGACCCGGTCACGCCCGCTCCTGCCGCCGAAGAAACCGCGGCGTTTTCCCACGATGTGCCGCAGGTCGCCAAATCCGATCAGGCCGCGCCCGCTAACGATGAACCGGCCGCCAGTGTTTCGGCGGCGCCCGCGGCACAGACGGACCGGCCGCCCGCGCCGCCCGATCCGGGGACGGGGTTGAGCACCATCATTGAAGGTGGGACGAATGACCGCCTCGAAGTTGCCCTCACCTTCGATGCCGGCGCCGATACCGGCTATGCGGCGCAGATCCTGGATCTGCTTCAGGCCGAGGGCATTCACGCCACCTTCGGCATGACCGGTCAGTGGGCCCAGGCCAATCCCGATCTGGTGCGGCGGATGGTGAACGAAGGGCACCAGTTGATCAATCACACCTGGGACCACTCGTCGCTGACCGGGGCCAATACCGGCATGCCGCCGGAAACGCCGGAGCAGGTCGCGGAGCAACTGTCCAGTACGGAATCGCTCGTCAGTGATCTGACCGGCGGATACCAGATGCGGCCGTATTTCCGCCCGCCCTACGGCGACTATGACGAAGCATCTCTGGGCTATCTCTATGACAACGGGTATTATCTGAGCATCTGGTGGACGTGCGATTCCCACGGTTGGGCTGGCTGGGGAAGCCAAGAGATCATCGACTACTGCACGACCAATCTCAGCAGCGATGAGATTCTGCTTCTGCACGTCGGTTCCGCTGCCGCGGGAGACTTCGAAGCGCTCCCGGGCCTGATCAAGTTCTTCCGCGACAACGGGTACGCGTTTGTCACCGTGGAGCAAATGCTGCAGCCGTGAGGAACCGAGGGTCTTGACCCAATACGCAGGCTTGGGTAGTGTTTCCCACGGTCCGTTGGCACGTTCCCAGGGTAGGGCTCTGGGAGCGTTTCCGGCTGGCCGGGATTGGGGAGACAGGGAGCGGGAATGAGCAGGTTGAGTCCTGGCCAGGAAGAGTCAACGACGCCCGGAGCCCAAGGGCGCTGGCGACGGCTCGCCCCAATACTGGCAGTGGCGGCGGTCCTCGTTGTCCTCGCTGGCTGCTCGCCGACCGAGACCCAGATCTACAGCACGATCAGCCCGCAAACGAACAAGGCTGACGACATCCAGTTTCTCTACAAGATCATCTTCTGGGCGGCGTTGATCGTCTTCATCGCGGTGCAGGCCGCTATTGCCTACACCGTGATCCGGTTCCGCCGTCGCGGTGAGGGCCGCCCGGAACAGGTCCATGGCTCACGCACGCTGGAAATCGCCTGGACGGTAATCCCGGCCATCATCCTGCTCGTCATCTTCATCCCGACCGCGCAGACCATTTTCAAGCATGCTGCGGCCGAGAAAGCTGAAAACGCGTTTCACATCGAAGTCATCGGCAAGCAGTGGTGGTGGGAAGTGCACTATCCCGACATCCCCGCCAATCCCGATCAACCGGACGCGGGACCACTGACAACCGCCAACGAGATCATCATTCCCGTCGGTTCGAATGTCGTGATCAACCTCGACACCAACAATGTCATTCACTCGTTCTGGGTGCCGCAATTGAGCGGCAAACTGGACCTGATCCCGGGCCACGACAACCGTTTGCAGTTCGATGCGCGGCAGGTCGGGGAGTATTTCGGGGAATGCGCCGAGTTCTGCGGTTCCGCTCACGCCTGGATGCGCTTCAAGATCAAGGTGGTTCCCCAGGAGGCATTCGACGCCTGGGTCGCTGCCTGGCGGACGCCACCGGCTGACGCCAACCCGGACACGGCGGACGTCGTCGAGGTTCCACCTGCCTTTGGTGCGTGTCTTGCATGCCACCGAGTCAACGGCACGAACGCGATGATCGCGCCGCAGGGGATCAGCGCCAACCCCGGGTACGAGGATCCGGAGACACATGAAGCGGTGCCGGGGCCGGGGCCGAATCTCACCCTGCTTGCCTGTCGCGATACGATTGCCGCGGGTCTGTTGAAGAACACCCCGGAGAACCTCGATCGCTGGATCAAGCATACCGACCAGGTGAAAGAAGGCACCTACATGCCCAACTACTACCAGAACGGTCAGGGCTTGAAGGATGAGCAGGTCGCCGAACTCGTGAAATACCTGAGCGGTCTCAAGCCGGCCGCTGGCTGCCCGACGAACGGTCTGCCCATCGCCGGGGTGGTCGAGCAGCCAGCAGCAACACCGGCGCCATAGAACCGGCCGGGAACGAATCGCGCACGAATCGGGAGAACGGAGAGCAGGAGTCAGACCATGGCATCGATCGCGCAGCCACGCCTACAGGCGCCGGTCCTCACCAAGCCGAAAGCGGCGGAGAGCGGACTGTGGAGCTGGCTGACCACCATCGACCACAAGCGCATTGCCGTGATGTACGGCATGAGCGCGCTCTTCTTCTTCCTGGTGGGCGGGTTGGAAGCGTTGCTCATCCGAGTGCAGTTGGCGCGGCCGGAAAACAACGTCGTCGATTTCCAGCGGTACAACGAACTGTTCACCATGCACGGCACGACGATGATCTTCCTCGTCGTGATGCCACTCAGCGCCGCGTTCTTCAATTTCGTCGTGCCGCTCCAGTTAGGCGCGAGAGACGTTGCCTTTCCCAGGTTGAATGCCTTCTCCTACTGGACGTTCCTCGGCGGCGCCATCATTCTCAATCTCCCGGTGCTCTTTGCACTCCCCAGCATCTTTGCCCACATTGCCAGCGTTGCCCTGACCACGATCTTCGGTTCCTCGCTGATCACCGGTTGGATGCCGTTCCTCAACAATCTGCCATTCGCGCAGATGGTCCCCGATCAAGGCTGGTACGGGTACGCCCCACTGACGTCCGTCTTCTTCTCCGGACAGGAGATCGATTTCTGGGCGATCGGCATCCAGGTTCTCGGTATCGCCTCGATGGCGGCAGCGTTCAACTTCATCGTTACCATCATCAATCTCCGCGCCCCGGGGATGTCGATGATGCGGATGCCGATCTTTTCCTGGGCCACCCTGATCGTCTCGATCCTGATCATCATGGCCTTCCCGGCCATCACCATCGCCCTCTTCTTCCTCCTCTTCGACCGGATCGGGGGCACGCACTTCTACAGCGCCTACAACCTGGTTGACGGCACCCTGGTCACCGCCGGCGGCGATCCGCTCCTCTGGCAGCACCTCTTCTGGATCTTCGGTCACCCCGAGGTCTACATTCTCATCCTGCCGGCCTTCGGTCTCGTCTCCGAAATCATCCCGGTCTTCTCCCGCAAGCCGCTCTTCGGCTACGCGGTGATGGTCTACGCAACCGCCGCGATCGCCTTCCTCGGCTTCGGCGTGTGGGTCCACCACATGTTCACCACCGGGCTCGGTCCCACCGCCGACTCGGCCTTCTCCGCCGCGACGATGCTGATTGCCATTCCGACCGGGGTGAAAATTCTGAACTGGACGGCGACGATGTGGGGCGGGTCGCTGACCTTCACCACAGCGATGCTCTTTGCGGTCGGTCTCGTCTCGCAATTCGTCATCGGTGGTCTCTCTGGCGTCATGCACGCGGTGGTGCCGGTCGATACCCAGCACAACGATTCCTACTTCGTCGTCGCTCACTTCCACTACGTCCTCTTCGGCGGCAGCGTCTTTGCCCTGATGGGCGCAATGTACTTCTACTGGCCGAAGATCTTCGGGAAGATGCTCGACGAGCGGATGGGCAAGGTCCACTTCTGGTTGACCTTCCTCGGCTTCAATCTGACCTTCTTCCCGATGCACTTCCTTGGCCTGGCTGGGATGCCGCGGCGCTACTCGACCTACGGATCCGAGAGCGGCTGGTGGTTCTGGAACGGCGCGGCCACGATCGGCGCGTTGCTGATCGGCGCCTCGATCATGGTCCTGCTGCTCAACATCGTGCGCACCGCGCAGAGCACGCAGAACGTCGGTGCCAACCCCTGGGATGCCGGCACGCTCGACTGGGCGACGCCTTCGCCGCCACCTGTTTACAACTTCCGCGTCATTCCCCAGGTGACCCACCGCGATCAACTCTGGCATGACAAGTACGACCAGGTCGCGGACGGACACGATCGTGTCGCCGATACCATCATCGCCGTCGATCAACTCCCCGAAACGTCGCGCGTCGGGCAGGCGGTTACCGCCATTCAGGAGGCGGAGGAGCATATCCACATGCCCAATCCGTCCTACTACCCGCTCCTCGTCTCGATCGGGCTCTTCCTGGTCGGGTTCGGCGTTCTGGCCAACAATCCGCACATCCAACTCGGATTCATCGGGGTGCCGATCGTGACGGCGCTCGGACTGGTGCTTATGGTGACGGCGGTTTACGGTTGGTCGTTCGAACCTGCCGGGTAAACGAGGATGGCGGCAACGTGGGAGTTGGGGCGTTCACGGACCTTCCGACTCCTGACTTCCGACTGGTAAACAGGGAGTAACGCATTGGCGACGGCGATAGCAGTTGAGACCGAACATGGCGCCGGTCACGACATCCACGGCGGGCACGGGCATTCCGATCACCCGCCGACCAGCACGGGTCTCAACAGCCGCAAGCTGTTGATGTGGCTGTTCCTGACCTCGGACTGCATGTTCTTCGGCACGTTGATCGCCACCTACATGTCGTTTCGCAGCCGCAGCATCGATTTGGGGATGCCGCCCTACCCGAACGAGATCTTCGATATTCCCTACACCTCGGTGAGCGCCTTCGTCCTCCTCATGTCCTCCCTGACGATGGTGCTGGCGCTCTCTGGCATCCAGCGCGGCGATAACCGCAGCCTGCGTGTCTGGCTCGCGGCCACCGCGCTGTTGGGCGGCATTTTCGTCGGCGGTCAGTTCTTCGAGTTCACCACCTTTGCCCACGAGGGCTTGACGCTCTCGAGCAACACGTTCGGCTCATCGTTCTTCGTTCTGACCGGGTTCCACGGCGCTCACGTGACCATCGGCGTCCTCTGGCTCCTCTCGCTGCTCTTCGTCTCCCTTCGGGGTGGGTTGCCCCAGTCCCACGCGCTGGATGTCGAAATCGCCGGTCTCTACTGGCACTTCGTCGATATCGTCTGGATCGTGATCTTCACCCTGGTCTACCTCGTGCCGTACGCGGATGGTCCGCCTCATGCTGACGCGGCGGCACCGGAAGCGTTCCTGCGCCTGATGACCCTCGGCAACCACCTGTTGGCGGCGCTGCCGTTCTAGACCGGATCCATCGACGAGTTCGGGAGGACGATCATGGCGAGTCATGCAATGACAGGACACGCGGACGAGAGCCACGCGGCCCACGAGGGGCATCCGTCGAACCCGGTCTATATCCGGATTGCGATCATCCTTGCGATCATTACGTTCATCGAGGTCGTCATCTACTATGTGCCGGCGTTCCGCCCGGCGCTGGTGCCGGCGCTGCTGGTGCTTTCCATTGCCAAGTTCCTGATGGTCGTCGGCTTCTTCATGCACCTCAAGTTCGATAACAAACTCTTCCGCTTCATGTTCGCGGCCGGTCTCGTCTTGACCCTGGCGGTCTATTTCGCGCTCCTGGCGATGGTGTGGACCACCCCCTACTGGGCCCCACTCCTCGCGGGGTAGACACCCAGCGCGCCACGAACTGTTCATCTGGCCGGACGGGCCAGTGAGGACCTTCCCGTGCTCCGTCTGCTGACGTTCCCCCCACTGCACGCCGGAGGAATCGATCCTACGGGTTGGTTGTGGAGCGATTGGAACGTCGAACCCACCATCGCGGTGGGACTGCTGGTCCTCGCGGCCGGTTATCTGGTCCTGGTCGGCCGCCGGGGGAATGCATCTCCCGATTCCGCAACCGCGGTTGCCGACGATGAGATCGCGGCGGACGGTCGCTCGCTCGCCGCGGCCGCGGCGGCACGGCTGGTGCGCCGGCAACGCATCTCGTTCTTGGGCGGACTCGTCGTCCTGTTCGTTGCCCTTGGTCCTCCGCTCGATGACTGGTCCGATCACTACCTGTTGAGCGCGCACATGGTGCAGCATCTGCTGTTGACGTTGCTGGCCGCGCCGCTCCTGCTCTACGGCACCCCGGCCTGGATGCTGGCGCCGCTGACGCGCAACCGGGTGACCAACGCGATTGGCTACTGGTTGACGCGGCCCATACTTGCCTATGCCATCGCAAACATCGTCTTTGTGGGGTGGCATCTGCAGGTCTTCTATGAGGCGGCGCTGCGCTCGCAACCGGTTCACGTGGCCGAGCACATGACCATGATCCTGACCGCGATGCTGGCCTGGTGGCCAATTCTCGGACCGTTGCCGGAATGGCCGCGCTTGCCGCTGCCGCTGCAGAGCCTCTACTTCTTTGCCATGACCATTCCCGGCAGCGCGGTCGGGGCATTCATCACCTTTACCGCTCCTGGCCTCTATTCGCCATACGACACCGCGCCGCGCATCTTTGGCATCGATCTCGCCACCGATCAACAGGTTGCCGGGCTGCTGATGTGGGTAGTGGTCTCCTCGATCTACCTGTTGTTGATCACCGTCACCTTCTTCAGTTGGGCATCGCGTGAAGAGAAGGCCGAACGTCAGACGAGTTCCGGCGCTCCGCGGGAACGCGGTGCAGGGGCTACGGGATAGGGGTTGACAGCGCGAGTATGCTGACCGCTCGCGATTCGACCACGCGTTTACCCCGGCGCAACCCAGCAGGGGCCAACGAGAGCAGACCGCTCATGATTCCGATCCCCAGCCAGCAAGACAAGAACAGCGATGAAGATGGCGACAGCGCGTCGGTCTGGGCGTTCCTGCTGGTCCTCTTCTTTTTCAAGCTCGCAACCGTCGTCTTGATTTTCTGGCATCTGCACACTTGGGCGAGCGGACTTCTCCTGGGTGCGACGACCTGGTACTGGTTCCCGCCGCTGCTCCTGCTTGGAGCCGGTCCCCTGGTTTTCTACTACCGGCTGCGCAAGGTCCGGGCGCGGCGCGAATCGTTGCACCGCTCGGAGTGGATGATTCCCGAAGATCAGCCCTTGGAAGATCACGCCCGCTCCCATCGCTGACCCGAGCCACGTCGTACGCCAAGCCTCGGCTCGGTGTAGCTGAACATCATCATTGGCCTTCTCGTTGCCCCGCAACGCGGTCGAGGCTTGCGTCGCCCTTCTCCCCAACCACGGGTACCCGATTCTTCACCGTCGGGTTCAAACACCTTCAACGCCGCGCCTCGTCGGTGTCGTTCCGAGCCGCAGCGAGGAATCTCGTCTTCAGCAGTACCCGCTCACGCCGAGGTCCCTCCTGCGGTCGGGACGACACAGTCGGCGCACGATGTCTCGTCTCTCTGTCCCACGCGATGACGGAAGCGCCTATAATGCACCTCGCCGGACACGGACCGGTAAGCGTGGCGCTATGCCGCGCGGCGAGCATTTGGGGGGAACGGCGGAATGGGTGGTGGGTTTGCGCGGGCTATCCTGCGCCCCGCATTCGTCTTCATCTTTGTCGCCGCGGTCGTGGCGCTCATCATCGTCGGCATCGGCGAGACACTGCTGGCACTCCATCCTGAAGTCATCGCGGAGGGTGGTCACGGTCTTGCGGCGACAGTGCGGGAGTTCATGCGGCCGGAGTTGTTGACCGCGTTCGGCCTCTCCCTCGTGATCCTGTTCGGCGGCGCACTCCTGGCCCGGCCGCGGCGCAACCCACGTCGGTTGGATGAACCGGTTGCCATCGGCAAGAAGCCGTTCTTCGCCGCCTACGAGCCCCCCGATACCGATGTCGCCGCCGCACGCCGCGGTACGCCGGGCACCTGGGCCGACGTTCAGCCGGGATACACCCTTTATGCCCGCAACGGTCCGCTCGCCAAGGTCGAGGCGGTGCTGCCCGGGGAAGAGGAGTACGGGAAACTCCGGCGTGGTTTCGTCTACGCCAGCGGTCTCTATGGCGCCAACGACGAAATGTGGATCCCCGTCGAAGCGATCTACGCGGTCTACCCTGAATCGGGCTCCGCCTTTCTTGCCGCCAAAGGCGACGAGATCGAGCCCTTCGGGTGGAACCGGCCTCCGGCGAGTTATCACCGTTCGCCGGGACCCCATTCCCCACTACCGTCCTTCTGAGAGAGACCAAAAGGCCGTGGCGGATCGATTCGCTACGGCCTTTTGGCATGCATGCAGATTGTTCAGCGTTCTTCCGCGGCCAGCAACGCGGCTTTGCGCTCCGATCCCCAGCGGTACCCGCCCGGCGTGCCGTCAGCGGGCACGGCGCGATGGCACGGAATCACCACCGCCAGCGGATTGGCGGCGCAGGCAGATCCTACCGCGCGCGCCGCGCCTGGATTTCCCATCGCCCGCGCGATTTCGCCATAGGTCCGCCGCTCACCAGCGGGAATGGTGCGCAGGGTGTCCCACACCTGCTGCTGAAAGCGCGTCCCGATAATGTCGAGGGGCAAGGCCGCGAGCGTCGTCCGGTCCCGTACGTGAGCAAGGACCGCCGCGAGGAATAGTTCCAGCGCCGCGTCGTCGCGTTTGATCGTGGCGCGTGGAAACTCGCCTTCCAGCGCTGAGTTCAATGCGAGATCGTCTTCCCCGATGCTGATCGTACATACCCCGCGTTCGGTGGCTGCTACCAGCACCCGGCCAAAGGCGCTCTGGCCGATCGAGTAGCGGATGGTCTCGCCGTCGCCGCCGCGACGGTAATTGAGCGGGGACATCCCGAGGTCGCCCCGTGCCTGCGCATAGAAGCGGCTGCTCGAACCGTATCCCGCGTGGTGGATGGCGGTGGTCACGTCCTCACCCTGGCGCAACCGCTCCTTGACGGTCTCCAACCGGCGCGCCGCCATGTATTGCCGCGGCGAAACCCCAGTAACCTCGGTGAAGGTGCGTTGCAGATGGGCGGGGCTGACGCCAACCGCACCCGCCAGTCTTTCCAATGTCACCCGCTCGTCCAGATGCTCGTCCAGCCACGCCGTGGCGCGGGCGATCATCGCCTCCCGCGGAGCGAGTACCGCCCGGGGGTCGCAGCGTTTGCACGGGCGAAAGCCGGCGCGCTCGGCGGCCGCCGCGTTGGTAAAGAATTCGACATTCCCCCGGTTCGGCAACTTCGCCGAGCAGGACGGCCGACAGTAGATGCCGGTGGTGCGGACTCCCAGCACGAATTGACCGTCGCTAGCGCGGTCCCGCGCCACCACTGCCTGCCAGCGGTCGTCGTCGCTCATCGTTGTCGGATTCTGGTTCATCGTTGCCAGCATATTCGCTACCTCCAGCGCCAAGAGTAGGGTGAAACAGGCGCCGTGGCGTGCCGAATCGTGCGCTGGAATTGCGATGGGAAGTGGCGGCCACGTTTCCCTCACCATGGTGCGCCCGAAGTGTCGTCCCGACGCAGGAGGGACCTCGGCGGTGACGCTGAATATCACCAACGCCGAGATTCCTCGCGTACCGCTCGGAATGACACATAGCACGCATGGTGATGCAAAAGCCCCTCTCCCGCCGAGCGGTTCACAGGGGTGTAGGTATGGCTGAATTGGGGCGTTTGCCCTGGCGCGGAACGGCGACGAGGCGGGCAAAGGCCCCTCTCCCGGCTCGACGGGGGACTCCTCCCTCCGGCGGAGGGAGGCTCGGGAGGGAGCCAGGGTTGGGGTGAGGGCCAGCATGGCGAGACCGCCGTACCTCCCCTTGTCAGCCGCCGAGCGGAAGAGGGGCTGGGGTGAGGGTCCTCGTTGGGATGAGGGCTCTCCCGCTACCCCTCGATCAACAGCGTTTCCGGATCCTCGATCAGTTGCTTGATCCGCACCAGGAATTGCACCGCCGTCGCGCCGTCGATGACCCGATGATCGTACGAGACCGCGAGGTACATCATCGGCCGGATGACGACTTCACCATTGCGCGCGACGGGACGCTCCTGGATGGCGTGCATGCCGAGGATACCGACCTGGGGCACGTTGAGGATCGGCGTCGAGTTGAGCGAGCCGTAGATGCCGCCGTTGGTGATGGTGAAGGTGCCCCCCTGGAGATCCGCCAGGCTGAGGTTCCCTTCCCGCGCTCGCTTGGCCAGTTCCGCCAACTCCGATTCGATCGTGGCGAAACTCTTGCGGTCCGCATCCCGGATGACCGGAACGACCAACCCTTCTTCCGTGCTCACCGCGATGCCGATGTCGTAGTACTTCTTGAGGACCAATTCGTCCCCATCCAGTTCCGAGTTCATCTCCGGGAACGCCTTGAGGGCGCCGACCGCCGCCTTCGTGAAGAAGGACATGAAGCCGAGATTGACGCCGTGGCGCTCCTTGAATGCTTCCTTGCGGCGGCCGCGGAGGTCCATCACCGCGCTCATGTCCGCCTCGTTGAAGGTGGTCAGCATCGCCGCGGTCTGCTGCGCCTCGACCAGGCGGCGGGCGATCGTCTGCCGGCGACGGGAGAAGCGCTTCCGCTCGACCCGCGCGTCCGCGGCGGGGGCTGTCGCCACTGGTTGAGCCGCCGGAGTTGCCACCGGCGCGGTTGCCGCGGGCGTGACGACGGGGGCGGGAGTAGGAGCCGGAGCAGGGGTCTGGTCCGGAGTCGCGCGGACCGCTTGCCGCGCGGCCACGATCAGGACATCCTCGCGGGTGACCCGGCCGCCAGGACCGGTGCCAGTGATCGTGTTGAGATCGATATGGTGCTCTTCGGCAAGACGGCGCACTGCCGGGGCAGCCCGACCGCCCTGTCCGTCCAGGTCTTCGTCGGCAACCGCGGCGGCTGGAACGCTCGCCGGTGGCGCGGTGATGGGTGGTGGCGCGATAACTGGGGCAGGTGTGGGCGCCGGGGGCGCGACGGCGGCCACGGTTACCATCGCTTCCGCGCGTGCCGGCGCGGGTGCGGCGGCGCCGTTGCTTGCACCGACCAGACCGAGCACTTCGCCGACCGTAACCACATCCCCCGCCTGACGATCGATGCGCGAGAGGACGCCGTCCTCCTCCGCCGTCACATCGAGATTGACCTTGTCCGTCTCCAGTTCGACCAGGCTCTCGCCACGGCTGACCGGGTCCCCTTCCTGCTTCAGCCAGGTGCCGACCACCGCGTCGACGAGCGACTCGCCAAGAGGTGGAACCCGAATCTCAACCGCCATTCCGCGTACTCCGCTTCTCATGTCTGCCGTGATGGCCGCAACTCGTGTCAGGATCATCCCGATGTGGAACCCGACCAGCCATCGCGATCGGCATCGCTTGCGTCACCGATTCGTGCCAATCGGGCGACTGGCAGTGTGCCACGCCTGTATCTAGTCCCCTGGAACGCCCGCCTGCGTCGCTTTGGTCCTGGCGCTGGCGCCGTTGCGGGCGGCGCCATTCGTCTTGCCGCGCTTCCGGCCATTGACCGTCCCGGTATGCACTGGCGCCTCGGCGAACGCGAGCTGGGCGATGCGGGCATGTTCCGCGGCGTGCCGATCCGCCGATCCCTCGGCTGGAGAGGCACGCTCCGGGCGCCCGACGTAGACAACCGGCAGTGGGCGATCCAGAGTGATCAGCAGCGCCCGCACCCGCGGTTCGACATAGGACCAGGCACCCATGTTGCGCGGCTCCTCCTGGACCCAGACGATCTCTTCCAGAGCCGGGTAGCGGTTGAGGACGTCACGCAATGCTTCGGCCGGGAACGGCGCCAATTGTTCGAGCCGGGCCACCGCGACGTGACGTGCTTCCTCACGCCGCGCATTGCTCTCCAGTTCGACCGCGATCTTGCCGGAACAGAGCACGAGCCGGGTGATGTAGGCGGGATCGTGCCGGGTGTCGTCCAGGATCGCCAGGAACATGCCACTGGCGAGGTGATCGATGGTTGATGCCGCCATCGGGTTGCGCAACAGGCTCTTCGGGGTCATGACGATGAGCGGCCGCCGTTCAGCGGCCAGCGCCGCCGCCTGCCGCCGCAACAAATGGAAATACTGGGCAGCGGTCGTCGGGTTGGCGATGAGCAGATTCCCATCGGCGTAGAGCTGGAGGAACCGCTCCAGCCGCGCCGAAGAGTGTTCCGGTCCCTGGCCCTCGTACCCGTGCGGCAGGAGCATCACCAGTGCCGGTTCCTGCTGCCATTTGGCCCGCGCCGCAACGATGAACTGGTCGATCAGGACCTGCGCGCCGTTGGCGAAATCGCCAAATTGCGCTTCCCACAACACCAGCGCCTCGGGGGCGTGAACGCTGTAGCCATATTCGAACCCGACGACCGCCGCTTCGGAGAGCGGGCTGTTGTAGACCGCGAAGGAGGCCTTCGCCTGTGGCAAGGTTTGCAGCGGCGTCCAGACATCGGCGCCCGTGGCGTCGTGCAACACCAGATGCCGCTGGGAGAAGGTGCCCCGTTCGGCGTCCTGCCCGGTCAGACGAATTGGCGTGCCGTCGGCCAGGATCGACGCAAAGGCGAGGGACTCGGCATGGGCCCAATCTATCTTGCCTTCGCTCTGGCTCAGGATCGATGCCCGCCGCTCCCACTGCCGCAGCAATTTCGGGCTGACCTGGAGACCGGCCGGCAGGGTGTGAATCGCGGTGTCGTACGCGCGCAACGTTTCGGCGGGGACGCCGGTGGGAACCGCCAGTTCCAGCTCGTGCCGCCCGTTTTCATCGTGCGCCGAGGTTCCCGCCTCGGATTCGGTCACTTCTTTGCGCGTCGCGGTGAGCCGGTCCAGCGTCCCCTGGAGCATGCCGGCCGCGTCCGCGGCGGTGATCGTGCCCTCCGCGATCAGGGCATCGGCGAATTTCTGCCGCACGGTCGGGTGCCGGTTGATAGCGGCGTACATCTGTGGCTGGGTAAAGGTCGGTTCATCGCCTTCATTGTGACCCCAGCGCCGATACCCAACGAGATCGATCAGGAAGTCCTTGCCAAAGCGCTGCCGATAGGCCGTGGCCAGCCGCGCCGCCGCCAGGCACGCCAGGGGATCATCGGCGTTGACGTGGACGACCGGGATTTCGAAGCCTTTGGCGAGATCGCCCGCGTAGAGGGTCGAGCGGGAATCTCTAGTGTCGGTGGTGAAGCCGATCTGGTTGTTGACGATGATGTGGAGAGTGCCGCCGGTGGTGTAGCCGGGGAGACCGGAGAGGTTGAGCGTTTCGGCGACGATTCCCTGGCCGGGAAACGCCGCG
This sequence comes from Thermomicrobiales bacterium, assembly GCA_046328335.1. Lineage (GTDB taxonomy): Bacteria > Chloroflexota > Chloroflexia > Thermomicrobiales > UBA6265 > JACCXM01. Next base: position 107,356 of record JAXLWU010000008.1, on the reverse strand, counting down.
TCGCCGTGGAGCACGATCGCCAGGGAACGGTTGCGATCCTGCACCGGCGCGCCGCGCTGGCCGCGTTGATCCTGTGAGGCGCGCGCCATCCCTTCCACCACCGGGTTCACGAACTCGAGATGACTCGGGTTCGGGGCGAGCACCAACGGAACCTCGACGGTAGAACCATCGGCGGCCTTCGCCAGCCGCGCCCCCAGGTGGTACTTGACGTCCCCGGTGACGCCGTCATCGCTGGCATCGTCCAACGTGGCCGGATCATGACGGCCCATGCCGCCCTCGAAGGCGGTGATGATCGCCGCGTACGGTTTGCCGAGCACGTGAGTCAGCACGTTCAACCGGCCGCGGTGCGCCATGCCGACAACCACCTCGCGCACGCCATCGGCGGCGGCGTCATGGATGATGGCATCGAGCATCGGCACCAGGGCATCGGTGCCCTCGATCGAGAACCGCTTCTGCCCGAGATAGGTCTGATGCAGGAAGCGCTCGAATCCCTCGACTTCGGTCAGGCGCTTCAGCAGTTTCTGCTTGGTCTCGGTGTCGAGATTCGCCAGAAAATGACCGCCCTCGACCGCCTCACGCAGCCAGGCCCGCTCCTCGGCGATCTGCACCTGATCGAAGTCGTAGCCGATGCCGCCGCTGTAGACCTGCCGCAGGTGATCGATTGCCTCCTTGGCGTTCCGCGCCCCATCGACGGTTCGCCCCGGGACGACCTCCGCCGGCAGGGTGGCGAGTTGCGCCTCTGTGATGCCGTGGAAGGTGGGGTGCAACTCGGGAGCGCCGTGCGGTGGAGTTCCCAGAGGATCGAGTTGCACGTCGAGATGGCCGTAATCGCGGACCGCCTGGGCGAGCGCGGCCGCGCCGACGATCGCCGAGACGTCATACAGCGGTCCCGCTGGCGCCTGGGCGGCAACCGGAGTTGCGGCAGCGCCAGCGGGGCGCAACAGGGCCTCGACCGCGGCCGGATCGACGCCGGCAAACGCGGACCGTGTTTCGGCGTCGACACTGTTCGGATCGGCCAGATAGCGCTCGTAGAGATCGAGGACGTACCCAGCGTTCGGTCCGTAGAATGCGCTCAAATCGCTCATCGTATATCCACTCATTCCACCCGAACAGAAACGCCGGGGACAGTCAAAGGCGCACGCCATGCGGCGCCCGCCTCATCGCGTCGTTACCCCCAATTATGGCACGGTCCGGGCCACCGGGAAGATCGCCCGCGGTGGATTCTGAAAGCGCGTGATCGTTCGCACAGACCGGGGCGGTGGATTCAGTCCCGCGGATTGCTCGACTCGACGAGATGAATATCGACGTTGTCCAGGCGGTCGAGCAGGTCATCCACCAACAACTTCGCGCCGATTCTTCGCCAACCCCGGTGGTGTTCGTGGCGCATCACGATCAGTGTGGCATGCTCGGCACGAACCGCGGCGGCGATCACCGCGGCGGGGTTGCCGGCCGCGATAAGACGAACCCGCATGCCGAGGTCTTCCGCCACCGCCATGTTTCGCTCCAGAATCTGGCGCTCGGCGCCGGGAAGAGCGGCGAGACCGCCGGCAGGGACGATCGCCGCCGCGACGAGTTCTCCCCGTAAGGCGCTGCCCAGGCGCCAGGCGTTGCGCAGGACGACGCCCGCGCCGGGGTCGCTATCTACCAGCACCAGGATCCGTTCTGACGCCGGCCAGATTTCGTCGATGCGATGCTCGTGCATGTATCCGGTCAACGCTTCTTCGACGCCGGCCGCCATCCGGCGCAGGGCCATCTCCCGCAGCGCGGTCAGATTCCCGGGGCGGAAGAAGTGCTGCAGCGCCTGTTGGGCACGCTGCGGTGGGTAGACCTTCCCCTGTTCCAACCGTTCGATCAGCGCATCCGACGGGAGATCGATCAACTGCACGTCGGCATCCTCGAGCACCCGGTCGGGGATGGTTTCCCGCACTTCGATCCCGGTGATGCCCGCCACCACGTCCTGCAAGCTGTCGAGGTGTTGGACATTCAGGGTGGCGATGACATCGATGCCGGCCTCCCGGATACTTTCGACATCTTCATACCGCTTCTCCCGCAGTGAACCAGGCGCGTTGGTGTGGGCGAGTTCATCGACGAGCACGATTTCCGGCCTGCGCGCCAGAATCGCGTCGGTGTCCATCTCCTCGACGGTCACCCCGCGATACGGGACGCGGACGCGTGGGATTACCTCCAGATCGCCAATCTGCGCTTCGGTTTCGGCGCGACCGTGGGTCTCGATCAGCCCGGCGACGATGTCGTGCCCGTCCGCCTTGAGCCGGCGCGCTTCGTTGAGCATGGCGTAGGTCTTGCCGACTCCCGGCGCCGCGCCGAGAAAGACGCGAAGCCGCCCGCGCGTGCGCGGTGACGGCTCCACAAGGTGATACCGTTCGAGCAGTTCTTCCGGGGAAGGGCGATCCGGTTCGCGCCCGTTCATGGCGCCCCGGCCGGCAGCGGCGCCGCATCATCCAGGGCCAGGTTCAGTTTGAGGACATGGACGCGCGGCTCGCCGAGAAAACCGAGCGTGCGGCCTTCGGTGTTGGCGGCCACCAGCGCGCGCACGTCGTCCTCGCTCATCCCGCGCTCGCGCGCCACCCGTGGCACCTGCAACTCCGCCGCCGCGGGACTGATATGGGGATCGAGACCACTACCCGAGGCGGTCACCAGGTCGACCGGGATCGCGGCGTCCGTCGCCAGCCCGTTTTCTTCCCGGATGACCGCCACATCGGTAGTAACGCGATCGATCAATGCCTGATTGGTCGGACCGTAGTTCGAACCGGAAGATACCAGCGTGTTGTCGCCGTTACCGGGGGTGAACGCCGCGGAGGGGCGGCCCCGGAAATAGCCGAGCAGGGTACGGCCGCTATCGCTGTCGACGAACGACTGGCCGATCAACTCGGAGCCGATCACGACGCCGTTGCGCTCGATCAGCGAGCCGTTCGCCTGGTACGGAAAGATCGCTTGCGCCAGCCCCGTGATCGCCAGCGGGTACGCGAGGCCGGTCAACACCGTCAGGACAACAGTCATCAGTATGGCTATGCGTAGTTGCTTCCAGAACATCGCAGTACTCCATCCGGGCGAACCCCGGACAATGATCAGGTGAGTCCCACCGCGGTCAACAGGAGATCGACCAGTTTGATCCCGATGAACGGCGCGACGATACCCCCGAGACCGTAGATCAGCAGGTTTCGGCGCAGCAGAGCCGCCGCACTCATCGGGCGATACGTTACTCCCCGCAGCGCGAGGGGAATCAGGACGACGATGATCACCGCGTTGAAAATGATCGCGGAGAGAATCGCGCTCTGTGGCGTGCTCAGCCGCATGATGTTCAGCACGTTCAGGAATCCGCCGCCACTTTCGGAGGCATACGCCGCGGCGAACATGGCGGGCAGAATCGCAAAGTACTTCGCGACATCATTGGCGATACTGAAGGTCGTCAGCGCGCCGCGGGTCATCAGCAACTGCTTGCCGATGCCGACGATATCGATCAGTTTGGTCGGATCGGAATCGAGATCGACCATGTTGCCCGCTTCCTTGGCGGCGGCAGTGCCGGTGTTCATCGCCACGCCAACATCGGCCTGAGCCAGCGCGGGCGCGTCGTTGGTGCCGTCCCCGGTCATCGCCACCAGACGGCCTTCGGCCTGTTGCTCGCGGATGATGCGGATCTTGTCTTCCGGCTTCGCTTCGGCGACGAAATCGTCGACCCCAGCTTCATCGGCGATGGTGCGCGCGGTCAGCGGGTTGTCCCCGGTGATCATGATGGTGCGGATACCCATTGCCCGCAGTTCCTCGAACCGCTCGCGCATGCCCGGTTTGACCGTGTCCTTGAGATAGATCGCCCCCAGGGCGCGGTTATCCTCCGCCACGACCAGCGGCGTGCCACCAGCGGCGGCGATGTTGCGGACAGCGTGCTGCAAGCTGTCAGGCACTGGTGCGACGCGATTGATGGCATCGACCGCGCCTTTCATCGTGGCGTGCCCATCGAGCCGGATCCCGCTCATCCGGGTCTCGGCGGAGAAGGGGATGAACTCCGCGCCGCGCAACGCGCCCGCTTCCGCGCGCAGGCCGAGTTGCTCGGCAAGCGCCACGATCGACTTCCCTTCCGGGGTCTCGTCCGCCAGCGACGACCGCAACGCGGCCGCGGTCAGTTCCTCCGGGCGAACACCCGGGGCCGGGATGAACTCCGCCGCCATGCGCGAGCCGTAGGTGATCGTCCCGGTCTTGTCGAGCAGGAGCACATCGACGTCTCCGGCGGCCTCGACCGCTCTCCCACTCATCGCCAGTACGTTGTGCTGGACCAGACGGTCCATGCCGGCGATGCCGATCGCGGAGAGGAGCGCGCCGATCGTGGTCGGGATCAGGGTGACCAGCAGCGCGATCAGGACCGTGATCGACGCCGGTGATCCCGCGTAGCGCGCCAGCGGCGAGAGGGTCATCACCACGATCAGGAAGATGATCGTCAACCCGGCGAGCAGGATATTGAGCGCGATCTCGTTCGGCGTCTTCTGTCGTGCCGCTCCTTCGACCAGCGCGATCATGCGGTCGAGAAAGGTTTTGCCCGGCTCGGCGGTGATGCGGACCTTGAGCCAGTCGGAAATGACCTGCGTGCCGCCGGTGACCGAGGAGGCAATATCCGTCCCCGGTTCCTTCAGTACCGGCGCCGATTCGCCGGTGATTGCCGCTTCCGAAACGTAGGCGACGCCCTCGACCACTTCACCGTCGCTGGGAATGATGTCGCCCGCTTCCACCAGGACGAGGACCCCCGGGCGCAGGTCGGACGACGGCGCCATCACGAATCCAGACCCGGTCCCGCTGGTGAGCACCTTGGCCATCGTTTCGGTGCGGGTGCGGCGGAGCGTTGCCGCCTGGGCCTTGCCGCGCCCTTCGGCCATCGCTTCCGCGAAGTTCGAGAAGAGGACCGTGAACCACAGCCAGGCGGTGATCCAGGCGATGAACCAGGTCTCCGCCTCGCCCCGGCCGAGCAACGCCAGGATCAGGGCAATCGAGGTCATCACCGCGCCGATTTCGACGATGAACATCACCGGGTTGCGCCACAGGTGTCGCGGGTCGAGTTTGCGCAGGGCATCCCCGATCGCGGGACCGACGATGGCGGGATCCCAGATGCCGCGCGGCGGTTGCTTCTTGACCGATTCCGACGAGCGGTGACGCTGTTCCGGCGGGACGAACCCCTGTCCTTGCGGCCCTTGTCCGGTGGGAAACCCGGGCGCCGGGGGTAGATTGCTGACCGGGTCGCTCTGGGGCGACGTTCGACGGTTTCCGTTCGTGCTCGTGCGCATCATGCGTCTCTCCGCGAGGACCATTCGATGGATTAGAGGCCAGAGGTGATGCCCGCCACCATCTGGAAGTGCTCGACCACCGGACCCAGGGTGTATGAAGGGAAATAGGTGAGGGCGCCGACGATCAGGATGACCCCGGCGAGCAGACCGACCCAGAGCGCCCCGGTGGTGGGAAAGGTGCCGGTGGTCTCCGTGGCCCGCTGCTTTGCCGCCAGGGCGCCCGCCAGGGCCATGATCGGGACAATCATCAGGAAGCGTCCGATCAGCATCGCCATGCCGAGCGTCGGGTTGAAAAACGGCGTGTTCGCGCTGATGCCCGCGAACGCCGAGCCGTTGTTGCCGGTCGCCGAGGTAAAGGCGTAGAGAATCTCCGAGAGCCCGTGCGCGCCGGGATTCCAGCGGCTCGCCAATGCCTCCGGCAGCGCCATCGCGACCGCGGTGAAGCCGAGGATCGAGAGCGGCAAGACCAGGGTGACGAGCATTGCCATCTGGACTTCGAAGCGGCCGATCTTTTTCCCGAGGTACTCCGGAGTACGGCCGACCATCAGCCCGGCGATGAAGATGGCAAGCACCGCGTAGATGAGAATTCCATAGAGACCCGCGCCGACCCCGCCGAAAATGACCTCGCCCAGACCGATATTTGCCAGCGGAATCATGCCGCCGAGAGGGGTGAAGGAGTCATGCATGGCGTTCACCGCGCCGCAGGAAGCGGCGGTGGTAATCACCGCGAACAGGGCCGACGCGGCGATCCCGAACCGGGATTCCTTTCCTTCCATGTTGCCGCCCGGCGCCAACTGACCGAGCACGGTGGTGTGCTGGTCGGCGCCAGCGCTGGTCAGGAGCGGATTGCCCGCCCGTTCGGCCAAGGTGGCCGCGGCCACCCCGATGAGGAAGAGCACCGCCATCGTGGCGAAGATGGCCCAACCCTGCCGGGTGTTGCCGACCATCTTGCCGAAGGTATAGGTCAGCGCCGCCGGGATGGCGAAGATGGAGAGCATTTGCAGCATGTTGGTCAGTGGCGTTGGATTCTCGAATGGATGTGACGAGTTGGCGTTGAGGATGCCGCCACCGTTGGTGCCGAGCATCTTGATCGCTTCCTGCGAGGCGACCGGCGCTTGCGGCAAGAGGAGGTGTTGCCCGGATACGGTCGTCACCGTCGTGTAGGGGTTGAAGTTCTGGATCACACCGCGGGAGACGAGCACCAGGGCAAAGACCATGCTGATCGGGAGGAGGAGATAAAGCGTGCCGCGCGTCAGATCGACCCAGAAGTTGCCGAGGTCGTGCGTGGAACGCCGGGCGAAACCGCGGGTGAGGGCAAGGGCGATGGCGATGCCGGTCGCGGCCGAGACGAAGTTGTGCACGGCAAGACCCATCATCTGGGTCAGGTAACTCATCGTGATCTCGGGGTAGTAACCCTGCCAGTTGGTGTTGGTCACGAACGAGACCGCGGTGTTGAACGCGGAGCGCTCCTCGATGCCGGGCAACCCCTGTGGGTTGAGCGGCAATCCCCCTTGCAGGCGCTGCTGGGCGTAAACGACCGCGACGCCGATAAAGTTGAAGAGGAGCAGGGCGACCAGATAGGTCGTCCAGCGCATCTCCTGCGTTTCATCGACCCCGGTGAGTCGATAGATGCCACGCTCGACCGGTCGCAGCACCGGCGAGAGCAGGGTGCGCTCGCCGGAGAACAGCCGGTACATGTACGCCCCCAGCGGCTTCGTAACCGCCAGGAGCAGTCCGAAATAGACGACGATCTGAAGCACCATCGCCATGGCACGATCCACCCTCGTGATTTCAGCGAAACAGTGGGGAACGGGTCAGAACTTCTCGGGAAAGAGGAGCGCGTAGACCAGATAGATCATCAATGCCGCTCCGATCAGTCCAGCGGCCAATTCGAGCGACGGCATCAGATATCACCCCGCGCATTGGTTCGCGCGATTGCGGCCGCTCCATCCCGATCGACCGCAACCATGGGGTGATGGGTGATTGCGGCGCGGCGAAGACGGCGATACGCGGGGTAATTCGGGCGATCACAGCCCACGATTCGCACGCTCAGAAGATTGTGGTCCGCTTCGAGAAGCCCGCAAGCCTCTATGACACGTTCGGTTTCCCGGCGGTATTGCTTACGACGTCGAATGACACGCATTCGCTTACACGCTTTCTCGATTGCGCCAGATTCAATCCCGGCGCCACAGTTGCTCGCACCCGACCATATAGGCGAGGCAAGCCGCAAAGAAGCCAATCACTATGGCGATCATCATCAGATCGAGCATTGAGATAGTCCTTGTCACACCATCACAGGCGCTCGCAATATCGGAGGAATTCCACACAGGCCTTCAGCGAGCCAGTCGAGACTGCCACCATCAGCAGCGACCGCCACGGGGCGATTCGGTTCACCCGGACCGCCGTGAGAATGACGATCCCCAGCGCAACCGAGAGCGTTGCTACAAGCCACGCCATGACAACCCTCCTTTCAGCGTGCCGGCCGCGATCAGGCCGGTTCGGCCACGTGCGCTTGCCCGCAGGCGGCGCGAATGAGGCGCAACAGCGCCTCGATGGGAAACGGCTTGTGCAGCACACCAAACGGGCGGAACTCCCGGATCCGGGCCGGATTCGGCGGCACGGCGGAGAGGACGACCACCGGCACCACGCGCTTGTCGTCCCGCATGGCCCGATAGACATCCCAGCCGGTGCCATCAGGCAGATTGACGTCCAGCAACATCACGTCGAAGTCGCCGTGATCGATCGCCGCGAGCGCCTCGGCCGCGGTGGTCGCTTCCGTGACCTGGAAGTCCCGTCCCTGCAGGGAAAGGGAGAGCGCCCGGCGCAGACGTGTTTCATCCTCCACCAGGAGGATCGATCCACACGCCGTTCCGCTGGCCATGATCCCGCCCTCCGCTATCGCCGGTTCGCCTCCATGGCGAACACCATGATCGTAGGGAGGATGCGGTTAGAGCCGCGTTAGGAGGTTCCCGCTGGGTGTAAGGGATTCGTTAGAGTTTGCCGGATTCCGTAGCCACCGGCTCCGCCATCAGCCGGTAGCCGACCGCAGGTTCGGTGAGAATCAGTCTGGGGTGATGGGGATCGGATTCGAGTTTGCGCCGCAGGTAATTGATGTAGACCCGGAGTTGCTGCGAATTCTCGACCGCGTAGCCGCCCCAGACGCGTTCCAGCAGGTGGCGGTGCGTCCAGACCTTGCCCGGTTCGCTGGCCAGGACCCGGAGCAGATCGAACTCGGTCGGGGTCAGATGCACTTCCGCTCCGTCGCGAAAGACTAGGTGCTTGGCGAAATCGATCGTGATGGCGCCAAGGACCACACGCTCTGGCGGCCCCGCCGAGCGCACCCGGCGCAGTACGACGCGAAGCCGGGCCAGGAGTTCGCCCATCCCGAACGGCTTGGTGACGAAATCGTCCGCGCCCAGGTCGAGCGCGGTCACCTTGTCCTGCTCCTGACCTCGGGCGGAAAGCACGACGATCGGCACCGTCGACCAGGCGCGGGTATCGCGGATCACCTCGAAGCCGTCCACCCCCGGCATGATCAGATCGAGCACGACCGCGTCCGGTGCCCACGTCGCGATCGAGGTCAGCGCTTCGGTGCCGTCGACGGCAACCGCCACCGTGTAGCCATGGGCTTCCAGCGCGGAGCGCAGCGCCCGCCTGATCTGTGGTTCATCATCGACGACCAGCACACGTCCTTCGCTCATCGAGCGCTTGCTCGCGTGCCACCCGCATCCACATGCCCTGCCGCGCTCGGTCCCGGCTCGGGTTCATCGGCTATCGGCAATGTGAAACGGAAAGTCGTGCCCTTGCCGGACGCGCTGTCGAGACTGATTTCGCCACCATGCGCTTCGACCAGTCCCTTGCTGATGGCGAGTCCAATCCCGGCGCCCGGCGCGCCGGTTCCGGAAGGGGCCCGGTAGAACTTTTCGAATACTCGATCCTGTTGCGCACGGGGAATGCCCGGTCCCTCGTCCCGCACTGAAATCTCGATCGCGTGCGGCGCACGCCGCGCCGATATTTCGATCGGCGTGCCGGCTGGGGTGTACTTGACCGCGTTTTCGATCAGGTTGACCAGCACCTGGGCAATCTCGACGTAATCGAAGCGAATGGCGGGCAGATCGGGCGCGATTGCGATCGCAATCGGGTGCGACTGCGTCCGCGCGGCCATGCGATCGTACACGTCCGCGATCAGTTCGTCGACGTCATACCAGTCCTTCTGTGGCCGCAATGCGCCCCCTTCAATTCGCGAGAGATCGAGCAGATTGCTGACCATGAGCGAGAGGCGATCGGTCTCTTCATCGATGGCGGTCAGCAGTTCCTGCCGCACGGTCGGGTTCCAGTCGATCGAGGTGTCGAGGAGCGAGGTGGCCGAGGCCTTGATCGAGGCCAATGGCGTCCGCAAGTCGTGGGAGACTGCCGCCAGGAGCGCGGACTTGAGTTCGTCCGATTTCGCAAGGACGGCCGCGTGCGCCGCTTCTTCGCTCAGGCGCGCCCGCTCCAGGGCCAGCGCCGCCTGGTCGACGAAGGTCGTCAGGAGTTGTTCGTCTTCCGCGTGAAACGCGCCCTTGCCGGGGCGGCCGATGACTTCCAGTACACCCGGGACATGCCTGGCGGTGAGGATCGGGAGATAGAGGACGTCCGGCCGCTGGTGCTCTCCGGAGACCGGCACGGCGGGCTTCATGATGTCGACGATTTTTCTGCCACGCCCACTTCGCCCGATCGGCTGGCGCTGCGTGAACGCCCAATCGGCCAGCGCGAGTTCGGCGCGATCAATCGATTCCCCAAGCACCGGCGGGTAGTAGGCCCCGGTACGCAATCTCCCCTGCTCGTCCGGCACGAGCACGCGGCAGCCCTGAGCGCCGTAGACCGTGACCACCCGTTCGGCAATGCGCTGGAGGACGGCATCGAGCGTGATGTCTTCGATCAGGGCGGCATTCAGTTCGGCGAGCATCGCCGTGCGGCGTGTCTCACGTTGCGCCTCTTCCGTACGGCTGCGCAGCCGCGAGGCGAGTTGCGCGGTGACCACCGCGACGCCGAGATAGACAAAGAGGGCGAGGACATGATCGCGGTCGGCGACGGAAAAGGTGTGATAGGGAGGGATAAAGAAGAAGTCAAAGGCGACAAACCCCGTGATTGCGCTGACCACCGCGGGCCAGAGCCCAGCGCTGAGGGCAACGCCGACCGTCAGCAGGAGATAGAGCAACAGGACATTCAGCACCCCCAACTGGGCGCGAAAGGGAAGCATCAGGGCCGAAAGCGCGCCGACCGCGCCGACCGCACCCGCGATGAGACCCGGGGCGGGCGCTGCCACGACCATTGGGGGGCGGCGCAGTGTGAACCGATTGTGGCGTGGCCGGATGTGATTCTCGAGGCGAGGCGGGGCAGGGCCGGTCTCGGTATCCTGGGACTGGATTGGGCGCACGTTTCGCATCAGCGCGATTCCACACCCGCGGCGCGACTCCCTGGCTGCCTGGCCGGGCGATCCATGAATCATCATGCTACCCGCGATCTGATGCCGCCCGGCTGTTGTCGCCACGACCCCGAGGCGCCAAGTCCGAGTGATTCCGCATTCTTATGCTTTTCTAACGCCCTGTCCCTCCGCTCCAACGCCGCTCTTACGCGGCTCCCCATAGGATCACGTGGCCCCGGCTACGGGAGGCGCAGCGTGCTTCGCGTCATGCCGGTCACGTTGATCTGAATCTCGTCGTAAGGAATCGCGATGGCTACCGTGACCGTTCGCCCCGCTCCCACCAACGACCAGCAGACCGCGCTCGGGGCGTGGCTTCTGGAAGGACGGCCGGAGGAACCGGACGGCCCCTACCAACAGCACATGCACCGTCACTCCCATCCCTGGTGGCAGGTGATGTGCCTGACCGGTGTCGATTACTTTTCGACCTTGGGATACCAGCCGGGTATCGCCGCGATTGCCGCCGGTGTCCTTTCCCCGATCGCCACTCTGATCCTGGTCCTGTTGACCCTCCTCGGCGCGCTGCCGGTCTACCGGCGGGTGGCGAAGGAGAGCCCGCATGGCGAGGGCTCCATCGCCATGCTCGAGCGGCTCCTGCCGTGGTGGACCGGCAAACTGTTTGTGCTGGTGCTGCTCGGCTTCGTGGCTACCGATTTCATCGTCACGATCACCCTCTCCGCGGCGGATGCCACGGCGCATATCCTCGAGAACCCGTTTTTGCCGCCGGTGCTCTCCGGGCACCAGGTTGGCATCACGCTCTTCCTGGTTGCCATTCTCGGCGCCGTCTTCCTGAAGGGATTCAAGGAAGCGATCGGCATCGCCGTCGCCCTCGTCATCGCCTACCTCGGACTCAATCTGGTGGTGGTGGTGGTGAGTCTCCAGCATGTCGTGGCCAACCCGAGCGTGCTCGGTTCGTGGCGAGAGGCCCTCTTTGTCCAGCACGGCAATCCGCTGATGATGATTGCCGTCGCCCTGATCGTTTTCCCTCGCCTCGCCCTCGGCCTTTCCGGGTTTGAAACCGGCGTGGCGGTGATGCCGCTGGTGCAAGGCGATCCGGGCGACACCCACGCCCGACCCGCGGGACGCATTCGGAACACGCGAAAACTGCTCACCACGGCGGCGGCGATCATGAGCGTCTACTTGATGGCTAGCAGTTTCGTGACGACGTTGCTGATTCCGCCCGCCGCCTTCGCGGACGGCGGACCGGCCTCGGGTAGGGCGCTGGCCTATCTCGCCCACCAATTCCTCGGCGATGGGTTCGGCACCGTTTACGACGTGTCGACCATCCTCATTCTCTGGTTTGCGGGCGCTTCGGCGATGGCCGGGCTGCTCAACATCGTTCCCCGTTATCTGCCGCGATACGGCATGGCGCCGGACTGGACGCATGCCACGCGGCCCCTCGTGCTCGTCTTCTCGGCCATCGCCTTTGTGCTGACGGTCCTCTTCCGCGCCGATGTCGAAGCGCAGGCCGGAGCCTACGCGACCGGAGTGCTGGTGCTGATTTCCTCCGCGTCGGTCGCGGTGACGCTCGCCGCCCATAAGGCGGGGCAGCGCACCTTGACCTGGGCCTTCGCCGCCATTGCCGCGGTCTTTGCCTACACCACGGTCGTCAACGTCCTCGAGCGGCCGGACGGCATCAAGATCGCAGGATTCTTCATCAGCGCGATTGTGATCGTCTCCCTGATTTCCCGCACGGTGCGCTCTACCGAGTTACGCAGCACGGCGGTCGATTTCGATGATCTGGCGGAGCAATGGATCGATGCGGCGGGCCGAAACGGGCAGGTTCGCCTCATCGCCAACCACCCGGACGAGCGCAATACGCGGGAGTACCTCCTCAAGGAGCGAGAGGAACGCGAGGCCAACCATATTCCGGTCGGCGATCCGGTGATGTTCCTGGAGGTGACCGTGCGCGACGCCTCGGAGTTCGCGTCGCAGGTCCGCGTCAGCGGCGAAGAGATCGGCGGCTTCCGGGTGCTGCGCGCGGATGGCACCGCCGTGCCAAATGCGATTGCCGCCGTGCTGCTGGCCATTCGCGACCGCACCGGCGCCCGGCCCCACGCCTATTTCGGTTGGGTGGAAGGGAACCCGCTCAAGTATCTCGGCCGCTTCGTCTTTTTTGGCGAGGGCGATATCGCGCCGACAACCCGCGAGATCCTTCGCCTCGCCGAGCCCGACCCCGGCCGCCGTCCGGTGATCCACGTCGGATAGGCCTTCCTTCCGCGCCCGCCGACTTTGGCTACTCCCGTCGCCGTGATTCTTCACCCATCGCGGTGGCCGACGTGTCGAAGTACGGGACGAAATGGCTCAGGGATCGAGACGGCCCGAAAGCACCCTCACCTCTCGCCCATCGCGATGGGCGAGAGGTGAGGGTGAGGACCTCCGCGGCGAGCCGGCCAGGTCTCTCCTCGTCTACGGCAGCGTGCAAGACTCATGTCATTCCGGGCCGTCGAGAGGACGCTCGGCCTTTCGGGGCGGCGGACTACCACGACGAGGTCCCTCGTTCCTCGGGACGACACATCGTGTGTACGTCGCTGTAAGGAATTCGACGCGTGAATGGCGTTGGGGAGGCTCGTCGGTACCCGGTAACTCGTCGTCAGCGAACGTTGCCCGGCCCTCGGAAGTCAGTGTCAAACGTGCTAACATGTGCGTCATGGCACACATGTCCTCGTTGCCCACCAGCATCACCTCCACCGCGGACGAATGCGAGGTCACGCTCATTCACCCGCCGGCGGTCTTTGCCGCCCGCGCGGCGCTGGCCGCGCTTCCGCCGGCGGCTGACGTCGCCGCTCTCTTCGCGCTCCTTGCCGATCCCACCCGATTGCGCATCCTGGCCGCGTTGAGCAGTGGCGAACTGTGCGTCTGCGATCTGGCGGCGGCGACCGGCATCAACCGCACGACCGTTTCCCATCAGTTGCGCACGTTGCGTGAGGGGCGGTTGGTCCGTTCCCGGCGGGAGGGGCGCGTCATCTTCTACGGCCTTGACGACGACCACGTCCGCGACCTGCTGGCGATGGGTATTGCCCACGCTGGCGAAACCGTCTCCGGTAGCGACAGGTGAGCGCCGCCGCCGATCCGGTTGCGCTTGGCGAGACAACGCTGATCATACCGGCCGAGCAACCCGCGGCGCTCCGATTCCGGGTGGTCGGAATGGACTGCGCCGATTGCGCCATCAGCGTCGAGCGCGTCGTCGCGGCGATGCCGGGCGTGGCTGACGCGCGCGTCAACTTCGGCGCCGCCACGTTGACCGTCGTGCCGCGGGTGGGGCGAAGTGCCCAGGCCGAAGAGATCGTGGCGACCGTCGCTCGGGCCGGCTACCAGGCGACAGAAGCAACAGATGGCTCAAGGGCGATCGTGGAGTCAGGCGGTGCCTGGTGGCGCGATTCGCGTCAACTTGGCGTCCTCGCGGGCGCCGCGCTCTGGATCGCCGGCAGTCTCCTTGCCGGCCGCGGTGGCGCGACCGTCGTTGCCGATGCGCTCTTCGCGGCGGCGATCGTTATCGCCGGCTGGCCGTTCGCGCGGGCCGGATGGCAATCGATCCGGACGCGCCGCCTCGACATGAACGTGTTGATGACCATCGCCGCGATCGGCGCCGCGATTCTCGGGCAGTGGGGCGAGGGGGCGGCCGTGGTCGTCCTGTTCGCCCTGGGCGGTCTGCTGCAAGCCCGCACCCTGGAGCGTACCCGAGGGGCGATTCGAGGCTTGATGGCGCTCTCCCCGGCGACGGCGTCGCGTGTGAGCGACGATGGCACCGAAAGCCAGGTTCCGGTGGCGATGCTGTCGATTGGCGATCGGGTGCGAGTGCGGCCGGGGGAGCGCATTCCCGCCGATGGCATCGTCCTCGACGGCGTCTCCGCGGTTGATCAGAGTCCGATTACCGGGGAGTCGATCCCGGTCGACAAATTGGCTGGCGATCAGTGCTTCGCCGGTACGATGAACGGTCCCGGCGCGCTCCTGCTGCGGGTGACCAGGGACGCGGATGATTCGACCCTGGCCCGGGTGATTCATCTCGTCGAGGAGGCCCAGGGCAGCAAGGCCCCGGCTCAGCAACGCATCGATCGGTTTGCCGCGATCTACACCCCGGTCGTGATCGCGCTCGCCGCCCTCATCGGAGTCGGGGGCGCGGCGTGGAGTGGTGAACCGCGCACCTGGATCTATCGCGCCTTGACGCTGCTGGTCATCGCCTGTCCCTGCGCCCTCGTCATCTCGACGCCGGTCTCGATCGTCGCCGCTATCGGCGCGGCCACGAAGCGCGGCATCCTGATCAAGGGGGGCGCCGCGCTCGAGGCGGCCGGTTCCGCCAAAGTAGTCGCCATCGACAAGACCGGCACCCTCACCAGCGGCCGGCCCGCCGTGACCGCGATTGTTGCCTTGCCAGCATCAGACGAGCGAGCGGTGCTGACGGTCGCCGCGGCCGTCGAAGCGCTCTCCGAGCATCCCCTGGCACGCGCGGTGACGGCGCGGGCAGTGGAAGACGGGATCGCCGTGCCTCCGGCATCCGGTTTTCTGGCGCTGCCGGGCAAAGGGGCCTCGGCGCGAGTGGCCGATCGGGAAACGGTGGTCGGCAGCATCCGGCTGGCGCGGGAACTTGGTCTCGCGGGTGACGACACGCGACCGAGCGCACTGCTGGGCGAAATGCGGCGGCTGGCGGAGGCGGGGATGACCCCACTGTTCGTCGCTGCGACCGGAGAGGACAACGTACTGTGCCCTCTCGGCGTGATAGCGATCGCCGATCGCCCCCGGCCCTCGGCCGCGGAATCTGTTCGCCGTATGCGTGAGGCCGGAATCGTTCACGTCGCTGTTCTCACCGGTGATACCCGTTTCGCCGCGGAAGCGATCGCCAGTGCGGTCGGCGCCGACAGCGTTCGCGCCGAACTCCTGCCGGAGGACAAGGCGGCGGCGGTGCGCGAACTGCGGGATCGGTACGGACCGGTGGTGATGGTCGGCGATGGCGTCAACGACGCTCCCGCGCTTGCCACCGCCGATGTCGGGATTGCCATGGGCGTCGCGGGAACCGACGTGGCGCTGGAGACCGCGGACATCGCCCTGATGGGCGACGACCTCGCCGGTGTCGCCGAAGCCCTGCTCCTCTCGCGGCGCACCGGCGGGATCATCCAGCAGAACATCGTCCTTTCGCTGGCGACGAAACTGCTGGCCTTGATCCTTGCCGCCTTCGGGATCGTCAATCTCTGGATCGCGGTCGCGGCCGATATGGGTACATCGCTCACCGTGACGCTGAACGGCATGCGTTTGGCGCTGCCCATCCGCAAGGGTGGCAACGCAGTGACACCCGTCCCACAGCGGTCTGGAGCGCAGGTGCCGCAAGCGTTGCACCCGACGGAATCCTCGGTCTACAGCGACGAGCAGACGTGGTGTCGTCCCGAGGAACGAGGGACCTCGGCGTTCGCGCCCGACATGGCGACGAACGAGATTCCTCGCGGCGGCTCGGAACGACACGATGTACGCACGCCGCGCTAGGACCGGTGCTGGCGTCGCTCCTTTTCCCAACCAATGTGCTCAGGACGCCTGAGCCCCATACGCATCGAGCGATCCTGGAGACCGAGAATGACTGATCAACTGACTGAAATCCTGCGCCGCTCCCGCAATACGCGTTTCTTCACGGCCGATCCCGTGCCTGATGCCGCGCTGAACGGCATTCTGGAGATCGCCCGCTGGACCGGGAGTGCCCGCAATCTGCAACCGTGGCAATTCGTGATCGTCGACGATCGCGAAACCCTCGCCGCGATCGCCGCGAGCAGTCCCAGCCTCTCCTGGCTGGCCGGGGCGCCGCTGGCGATCGTGCTGGTCATGGACGGAGTTACCCCGGAAATCGAGGCGTTCGACGAGGGGAGGCTCGCGGAGCGCATCTTCGCGGCGGCGCGTGCCTATGGACTGGAAGCCGGTATCGGCTGGTTTCTTCCTGGCGCCCCGCGCGATACGGCGCGGCGGATTCTCGATGTCCCGGAGGGGCAGGAGGTGCGCACGGTCATCGCGATCGGCCACCCCGATCCAGCCCCGCCGCCATCGCCGTATCCGATCGCGCAGCCGCGCAAACCGCTGAGCGACCTGGTCCATCGCAACCGGTTTGGCAATCGCGCCTCGTAACGCGGCGCGCTATCCCGGTCCCTCGCAGGCGACGCCATCCTGGTTCCCGTCGAAATGATGGGGATCGGGCGGCAGGACGCGGAATTTCGTGTAGGGGATATCCCGGCAGGAGAGATCGGGGGGCGGCGGTGGAATGCAGACGTCAGGGTACGCCGGGTCACAACCGGACATGGGCGAGACGGGTGGCGGTGTGGTCGTTGGCGCGGATGCGGCGGGAACCTGATCCAGTCCCAATCGCGGCGTCTCCCCTTCGCAGGCGGACCACAACCCGGCGCCATACCCTTGCGCGAATGCCTCGGCGTCGGTCAATTCGTCGACGTAGCGGCGGTTCGGCGTGTCCCGGTAGCGTTCCGCGTAGCCAGCGCGGATGACCGCCTCGTTGAGGAGGTAGACCGTGCCATCGCGCTCCAGCCAGACCCAGCGCAGCAGTCGCCCGTAGCGGTCGCGGTCCTCGCGATCCTGCTCCAGGTAGATCTGGCCCCCTTGCCCGGTGAGCCATTGCAGGAAATTGCCGCTCTCGATGCCGAAGCATTCCCGGTCCTGGTAGGGACCGCCCGATTCTGCCGCGTCCACCCCGACCATCCGCACCGCCTCCAGTTGACCGTCGCGGATGACGTCGATGGTGTCGCCATCGGTGACGCTGACGAGGTCGACCGGATCCGCGGATGGGGGAATCTGGTCGGTCCAGAGCGCGGGCGCCGCGCCGAGGGGAAGGGACTCGCAGGCGAGGCCGTCACGATCGGGATCGAGCGTCGCGTCGCGCCAGGGTTCCTCATCGAGGACCGATTGCGCCCAGATGCGGCTGTCGAATGCGCCGCAACCGTCGCTCGATTGCGCATGAACGACCGGGACCTGAAATCCGACGAAGCGTGTGACCAGTGCGCCTATCAGCGCGATCGTCATGAACACGCCCGGTACAACGATGGCGCTCTTGGCGCTCATGAGCCGCCCCGCTCCGCATCGTGCCATGTCCAGAGTGTGGTCAGCCAGTCGGGAACCGTCGCATCGGGATGGAAATCGTCGCGCGGCGTGTACCCCTTGATGTCGAGAATGGGGGTGCCGGGCCAGGCGTCGATTCCGCTCACCCAGAGGGTGTTTCCCTCGCGCTGGAGCAACCGGGGCGTGCCAATCCCGATCGGATTCGGCCGGCGTGGGGTGCGCATGGCGAAGATGCCGACTTCCGGCAGGTCCGCCCGTCCTTCGGGTCGATGTCGGCGCGGCCTGCGGGCGCGATCCGCCCGGTCCAGCCAGAAGAGGACCACGAGATGGCTGTACCCTTCGATTCCGGCGAGGGCATCGGCCCACCGCGGCAGGATGTCGAGCGCCGTTTCCGCCGCGGGATCGTAGAACGCCACCGGATCGGGCATCTCGATCCCCGGTCGCCGCGCATAGCCGATCGGCTGCACCCGGTACCAGCGAGGAGACGATGGCTGCGGCATGTTCGTGTCAGACACCTTCCCGCGTGAGCGGCGCAAACCGTGCACGTTACGGCACATATTCTCGCATCGAACTGGCCGTAGCGACCTAACGGAGGAACCGAACGCATGACCACCGCACCAGATGCGATCGTGATTGGCGCGGGACAGAACGGCTTGACCTGTGCCTGTTATCTGGCGCGGGCTGGGTTGAAGGTACTGGTACTGGAGGCATACCAGCGCCTCGGCGGGATGACCCTGACGGAAGAATTGACGCTGCCCGGATTCCATTCCGACGTCCACGCCAGCGGCTATCAGCTCGCCAACATCTCTCCCGTTCCGGGCGAACTCGGTCTGGCCACCTACGGTCTGGACCTGATTGTGCCAGACAAGGTCTATGGCCACGCCTTCCCGGACGGCAAAGCAATCGTGATCAGCCGCGACATCGAACGGTCTGTTGCCGCCATCGCCGCTCATTCAGCGCGTGATGCCACCACCTTTCGCTCCCTGCTGGAGCGCTATCACGCGGGACGCGCGGCGTTCATCGCGTCGTTCTTCTCGCCGCCAGCGTCGGCGCCAACGTCCAGCGACATCCAGAGCGGATTCGAGCGGTATCGCTTCGGTCTGCAGAGTCTCCGCTCCTGGGCGAACGAGACCTTCGAGGCGGAAGAAGTGCGAACGCTCTTCGGAGGGTTCGCTGCCTTCGTCGGTTCCGCGCCGGACGATGCCGGCGGCGCGGAAATCGCCTGGCTCTTTGGTGCTGTCCTGCAGGCCGAGGGGAACAATCTGGTCCGCGGCGGGATGAACAGCGTTACTCGCGCCCTCGCTGCCGAGCTGGCGGCGCACGGTGGCGACGTGCGAACTGGTGCGCGCGTCGCCAGGATTGCGGTGACTGCCGGGAAGGCCACCGGCGTGGTGCTCGCATCGGGCGAGGAGATCGCCTCCGGTCGACTCGTCGTCTCCGCCACCGATCCCGCCCAACTGGTTCACCGCCTGCTGGACGGCGACATTGCGGGAGAGGGAATCGTCGACGCGATGCGGCGCTACGAGTGGGGAGACGCGACAATGACGATCTATCTCGCCCTCGACGGTCCCGTTCCCTTTGCCGCGGGACCGGAGGTGGGCGAGACGGTGCAGGTGCACCTTTCACCGGGGTCGCTGGAAGCCCTCGCCCAGGCCTCGATCGAGTGCCGCGCCGGTCTCCTTCCCGCCGAGCCCTTCATCGTCGCCTGGAACGATGGCGCCATCGATCCCAGCCGTGTTCCCCCTGGCAGGGATCATAAAAAGCTGGTCGTCCTCGGCGTGCCGTACGACGTGGCGGGGGATGCCCGCGGCGTGATTGCCGGCAGCTCCTGGGATCACGTGCGCGACGCCTACGCTGAGCACGTGCTGCAACTGGTCGAGGAGCGTTATCTCCCCGGATTGCGCTCACGCATCCTGAAAGCCTCCGTCCATTCGCCGGTTGATCTCGAACGGAAGCTCTCCAGCGCGGTGCGCGGCACGATTTCCCACGGCGCGATGCTGCCTTACCAGACGGGAAGCATGCGCCCGATTCCGCCCCTCTCCGGGTACCGCACGCCGGTCGCCAACGTCTACCTTGCCGACTCCGGGACGCACCCCGGCCCTGGTGTCTCGATGGGCTCTGGCCGTAACGCGGCGGGTGTCATCCTGCACGATCTCGGAATCGCTTTCCCGTAGCCCTGCGCGTTCGTGAACCGTAAGGCGCCACCGAAGCCGTACGTGAGTCCGGATCGGGGAGCCATGATGCGATCAGAGGACCCTCTCCTATTGCAATTGGAGAGGGGAGGTATCGTGGTCTCGTCGTGCGCCCCCTCACCCCAACCCCTCTCCCGCCAAGCGGGAGAGGGGCTTTTCGCCGGGGCGGGGGAACTCTCGCGCCTGGCAAATGCCTCCTTCCTGCCGCACCTCCCCCTGTGAGCTTTCGCAGTGGGAGAGGGGTTCGGGGTGAACGGTTTTATTCATCCACTGCCCGCGGCCGGCGTCCCCCGTGGTCCGGGTGCGGGAGGAGCCGAGGCGAGCGAGATTTGCAGATCCCCCGCCGCGACTGGCGGAAATGGGGTGATCCCGGCCGCGTCGAGTTTGCGCCGGACACGCACCGTTACCGTCACCTCACCCGCTCGCGCGAAGTGGAGCGTCAACGGAAAGGTCCGCCCCTGAACCAGGGGTTCGCGTAGTCCGATCAGCATCAGGTGGGTGGATCCCAGTTCGAGCGTCACCGTCGCGTCAGGAGGGATCGCGATCCCATCGGCGATCAGATCCATTTCCCGCAGACCATTGGCCACCCGGGTGTGGTGCAGGTCGATCCGGTCCGCGATTGGCGAGGTCGCGCCGAGCAACGAATCGTATTCACCCCCGGTGTTTCGGATGGTCAGGGCAACCGGCACGTCGCCGGGCATCTCGCCGGCAATGCCCACCGGCGTCGCCGGTTCCGCTGCGCCGCTGGGGGCCCAATCCCAAATGAGGCAGAGCGAAAGAACCAGAACAGCCGCGACGCGAAGCATCAGGCGGCGCTGGTGGCGGTTTCCTTGGCGCGCAATTGCCCGCAGGCGGCGTCGATATCGAGACCGCGCGAGTAGCGCACCGTCGCCGGAACGCCCGCATCGTGCAGGATGCCGACGAAGCGGGCGATACCCTGCTCGTCCGGCCGCTCGTACGGCAGGACATCGACCGGGTTGAGGGGAATCACGTTGACGTGGCACAACCGGCCCCGCAGCAACGCCGCCAATCGCTCCGCGATGTCGTCGCTGTCGTTGATGCCCCGCATCAGCGCGTACTCGAATGAGACGCGGCGCCCGGTCTTGGCGATGTAGCGGTCGATCGCTTCCATCAGCGTGGCGATGGGGTAGCGCCGGTTGATTGGTACGAGTTGGGAGCGGAGATCGTCATCCGGGGCGTGCAACGAGACGGCGAGATTCAGTTGCAGCGGCTCGTCCGCCAATGCATCGATCTTTGGCACCACGCCGGACGTCGAGACCGTGATCCGTCGCGCCCCGATATTCAGCCCCGCCGGATCGTGGACGATGGTGATGAAGCGCATCGTCTCGACGTAGTTCTGAAGCGGTTCGCCCATGCCCATCATCACGATGTTGTTCAACTCGCGTCCGCGCTCCCGCGCCAGCCGCGCGGCATCGACGACCTGGGCGACGATCTCACCGGCGTTCAGGTTGCGCGTCAGCCCCATCAACCCGGTGGCGCAGAAGGCGCAGCCGACCGCGCAGCCGACCTGGCAGGAGACACAGACCGTGGCCCGGTCGGGGTAGAGCATCAGCACGGTTTCCAGCAATTCGCCGTCCGCGGTGCTATAGAGGGTTTTGATCGTTTCTCCCTGATCGGCGGTCAGGGTGCGGACCGGGGTGAGCGGCGAGAGCGGCATCTCCTCGCTCAGTCGCGCGCGCAGCGTCACCGGCAGGTTGGTCATCGCCTCGTAATCAGGCGCCAGCTGACGATACGCCCAGCCCCAGATCTGGCGCGCCCGGTAGGCGGGGAGTCCCCACCCTGCGACCTTGTCGATCAACTCCGGCAGGATCAGATCGTAGAGGCCGCGCGGCCGACCGGCGCGGGGAATCCTGGCACGTTGGGACTGGATCGGGGTGGTCGCCGAAGCAGAGGAAACCATATGTCAAGGATAGCATCGGCCAATCTGGAATGGCCGCTCTGACCGGGTCGGATCGTGCCGTAAAATGCCAGAACGTGCGGCAGAGTCCGATCTGGTGACGAGCGGACGAGCGTGCCGCGGGAAAGGAACATGGCCATGGCGCAAACACCGCAAGCGGGAACCGGCGGAGTGGAAACGCCCGCCGCGAACGATTCGCAGGGTTCGATCTTCAATCCGGTCACGCTGGCTCTCCTCGCCGTTGTCGCGATCTGGGTCTTCTTCAGCATGCGGCGCCGCCGCGCGCTCGAGGAACGGTTCCAGGTGCAGCAGCGCGAGCAACGCATGGCGGAGGCGCAGCGCTCCGCGATGGATGTCGCCAATATCATGCGCCCGGTGTCGCCCAGCGCGGCGCGCGCGGCAGCCACGGAAGGTCTTGCCTCGGCGGCTGCCGTACCCGTTCCCCCGGCTCACGTCGAACCGGAACCCGTCCCAGATGATGAGGAGGAGATGCTGGCCGCGGCTGCCATCCGCGAACAGGTGGACGGGCAAGCTGAATTGGAACGAACCGCCGCGGAACGAACGCGGCAGGCAGCGCAGGAAGCCGAAACCGCTGGGCGTTCCGATGCCAGGCGTATGGCCGCGGCCGCCGCTGCCGCGGACGAAGTTGCCGCCGATACCGTCGAGGCGCTGCGGGTGCGGGAGACGGTGGAACTCGATGTCGCCATTCCGCAGGGCGCCGTCGCTGGCGACGGCACGGCCAACTGTCCCGAGGCGTACCCGATCAAGGGCAACGCCTCGTCCCACATCTACCATGAACCCGGCCAGAGTTCCTACGCGGTGACGATTCCCGAGTTCTGCTTTGCCTCCGCGGCGGAGGCCGAGGCGGCGGGGTATCGTCCATCACGTGCACGGGGACAGCGAAGTCAGAAGTAGAAAGGTCGGCGGCGGCTCGGCGGGGGCCGGTGCCGCATCGGGTGGGTTCCGGAGGTTGGATTGCGATGAGAGAGTTGCTCGTCATCCTGGCCATCATCGCGGTGATCGCGATCATCGTCTACCTGCGGCGTGAGAGCGCGAAGGCGGCGGAGCAGAAGAAGGTCGACGAGTTCCGCCGGCTGCAGAGCAAGGTGGAAGAGGAAGATCGTGCCGCCAAATCAGCGGCCGTCGCCACCGGCGGCATGCTGCAGCAGGCGGCTGACCGCGCCGCGGGGTCCGAGTACGCCAAGGCGACCGACGCCATGGCGGCCCAGACCGAGGAACTGGCCAAGGCACGAGCGGAAGCCGATCGCGCCGCGGCGCGTCTCGCCAACCGCGCCGATCAGGCGCTTGCCTCGATCGAAGCCGCCGCGGCCGCGCATGGTGGCGCGGTGCCCGGTGACGGCACAAGGGATTGCCCGCAGGAATACCCGATCAAGGGGAACATGCCGTCGAACACCTATCACGAGCCCGGTCAACTCTCCTACCACCGCACCATCCCGGAGGTCTGCTTCCAGAGTGTCGAAGCCGCCGAGGCGGCAGGGTTCGCGCCCGCCACGCCGCGACCCGCGCAGTAGCGATCGACGCCTATCCGCCACGAGGTTGGCGGACTGAGCCGACGCGAGAGCGGCGTGGGAAAGACGTGTCGTTCCGACGAAGGAGGAACCTCGGCGTCGGGCCAAGTTACAGCCAACGCCGCGGTCCCTCCTTCGTCGGGACAACACCGTATGGCCTCGTCCTGACGACACAACCTCCCTACGACGCTCCAGGAGTGCTCAGTGTTGGCAAGACGGGTCACCGATGCGTCCGCGCCGCGGCAACCTGACCGCCGCGGGCAGCGATTATGCAATTGCTGCATTCGAGTGCTTCATGATGCGATGAATGGCTCTGCTCATTCCTTTGAGCGGGTGGAGCAAGGATAAAGGTTCGTTATGGCATTGACGACGGCTCGCGGCGTAGTGCTGAGGGAGTTCAATCGGCCGGTGGCCATCGAAGAGGCGCCGGTACCGGAACCGGAGTCCGGCGCACTCGTCGCCCGTGTCGAACTCGCCGGTGTTTGCGGCACCGATGTTCACCTTCATCACGGGCAATTGCCAATTCCCCTGCCGCTCATCCTCGGTCATGAGGCGGTCGGGCGTGTCTGGAAGCTCGGTGACGGCGTCACCACCGATTTTTCAGGGAATCTGCTGCGGGAAGGGGACGCTATTGTCTGGTCCTCCAACATCCCGTGCGGTCACTGCCACTGGTGTGTCGTAGCGGGCCGCCGCACGCTCTGTGAATCGCGCAAGGTCTACGGCGTCAACCAGTCGTTCAATCAGTTCCCGCGACTTTCTGGCGGGTGGGCGGAAGCGATCTACCTTCAGCCGGGTTCGGCGGTTTTTCGCATTCCGGACGAAATCACGCCCGCGCACGTGATATCGCTCGGCTGCGCCGGCCCGACCGCCATGCACGGCGTGATCGATGTGGCCGGGATCACCGCCGGTGATACGGTCGTCGTGCAGGGGAGCGGACCGGTCGGCATTGCCTCGGCCATGTACGCCCATCTCGCCGGCGCGGCAAAGGTCATCCTGGTGGGAGGACCAGCCAACCGGCTCGATCTGGCGCGGGAGATCGGCGTCGGTGATGTCCATATCGACATTTTCGCGGTGCCCGATCCCGCAGAGCGGGTGCGGTTGGTGCTGGACGAAACCCCGCGCCGCCGCGGCGGTGATGTCGTGCTGGAATGTGCCGGCGTCCCCGAGGCAGGCGCGGAAGGATGGGAGATGGCCCGCCGTGGCGGGACGTTCCTCGCTCTTGGGCAGTACACCGACCGTGGCCCGACCCCCCTCAATCCGCACGTGATCACCCGCAAGGAACTGCGTATCGTTGGCTCCTGGGGCTTCGCCGAGAAGCACTACCTCGGCCATGTCACCGCGCTGCCGCGTCTCGCGGAGCGCTTCGATCTGCTCCGGCTGACCACGCGCTACCCGCTCAGTGGGGCGAATGAAGCGCTCGCCGACATGGCTGCTGGCCGCGTCATGAAGCCGGTGCTGGAGACGTAGTCGAGAAGGCGAGGAGTCGAGAAGGCGAGGAGGCGAGAAGAGAAGACGGCAAGACGGCAAGACGGCGAGTCGGCGAGTGGGCAAGACGGCGAGACGGCGAGACGGCACGGAAAAGATCGTCGTTCTCCTGACTCCTGACTCCTGACTCCCGCCACCCGCCACCCGACAGCCACCCTGTGTCACCGCGGCGCAAGCCGGGCATGCTAAGATTCTGTTTGCCCTTGACTCGCGGCAACGCTTGCGGCGCCATAGCCAAGTGGTAAGGCACGGGTCTGCAAAACCCTGATCGGCGGTTCGAATCCGCCTGGCGCCTCCCGACGGCACCCCGACGTGGGTGCCGTTTCTATTTCGACTGGTTAGGGCATCATGACAGCACCGAACGATCCTCCTCTGGGCGAGACGCTCTCCACCCGCCGCGGCTTCGATGGCACATGGGTCCACGTTCGCATTGACGAGGTGCGACTCCCTTCCGGCCGGATCGCCACGCGCGAGGTCGTCGAACACCCTGGCGCGGTGGCCATCGTCGGATTGACCCCGGATCGGGACGTGATCCTGCTGCGACAGCGTCATCACCCGATCAGCCGCACCCTGCTTGGCCTCCCGGCGGGCACACTGGAGCCCGGAGAAACTCCCGAGCAGTGCGCCGCGCGCGAACTCGAAGAGGAAACGGGCTACGGCGCTTCCTCACTGACGCAACTGGCGTCCTATTTCACCTCGCCCGGGTACACCAACGAGCGGTTGACCATCTTTCGCGCTGACGATTGCCTGCCAACCGGTGGCGTTCTCGACCCCGATGAATTGCTCCGCCCGGTCCTGGTGCCGCTGAGCGACATCGCCTTTCTCGTCACCCCTGGGCCTCATCAAATTCAGGACGCCAAGACCCTGATCGGTCTCCTGCTCCTCTTGCTCGAACAAGCGTAGGTCGGATCTGGCGTCACGTTCCGCGCCGACATGCGCTTCGCAGGGTGCGGCGCTTGCGGCGCTCGCGCTCGATGCCCAGGCAGTGAACGGTTCGACGACACGCGTTTAGAGCGCCGCGCACGCTGGGTCATGCCGCGCCACAGCGAGGCGTCTCGTCGTCAGTCAGGACCGGGGCCCAACGCCGAGGTCCCTCCTGCGGTCGGGACGACGCGTTGTTCCCAACAGAATGACAGGACTCAAGCCGATTGATGCACGTTGCGCAGACCTCCTCGGAGCGCCGCACGGTTCCGGCGTCTTCGGAATTGCCCGCCTGGCACAACGACGGCTCTGCTCCGGGAACGACCTGTGCCAATCTGTCCGTTGCCTTTCCGGCGTAAGCCACATAGCATGAGGGAGGTTCGTTATGGCCCGGTCGCGAGTGCGGTGCGGCCGAGACCTCCCCGCCCATGACGAACGGGGGATGAGGTGTGTCGACCGGGTGCACGGACCGGGTGGCGTGGCGATTGGATGGCGCCGGCTGCTGAACAACGGTCCTGTTCACGGTCACAACGTGGGGAGGGATGTCTGGTGCTCGCGCGGCGCGTGCTGTTGGTCGACGATCACCCAGTGTTTCGCGCTGGGTTGCGGCGGGTCCTGGAAGCGACTGGCCGCTACGAGGTTGTCGGAGAGGCGGGCAACGCTCACCAGGCGATCCGCATCGCGGAAGAGATGCGGCCTGGACTGATTCTGCTCGATGTGCAATTGCCAGGGATCACCGGGTTGCGCATCATGCGCATCCTGCGGCGCAAGCAAACGCGAGCGCGGATCGTGGTGCTCTCGGTCCACGTCGATGACGACCGCATCATCGAGGCGGTCCGCGCTGGCGCGGTCGGGTTCCTGCAGAAGGATATCGGCGCCGAGGGCCTGACAGCGGCGCTGGCCCGCATTTGCGCGGGCGAGAACCTGCTGCGGACCGAGATGATGACGCGGCCGGATCTGGCGCGGCGGCTGCGCGCCGAATTGCGATTGCCCGGAGACGCGGCCGACAACGAGGGGCCGATGCCGCTTTCGACCCGCGAACTGGCGGTACTCGATTGCGTGGCGCAGGGACTCTCCAACCGCGAAATCGCCGATGCATTGTTCGTATCGGAGCAGACCGTCAAGAACCACATGACCTCGGTCTTGCGGAAGTTGAATGCCACGGACCGGGTCGGGGCGATCCTCCATGCTGTCCGCCAGGGATGGATGGAAGTCGCGCCGCCGAATTTCGATCCGCTGGCCGCGGGTACCGTGGACGGCGAGATGCCGAGGACGCAGACCGTCGCCTAGCGCTTCCCGCGGGCGTCGGGTCGCCGCGACCGCGTTGTCGGTGATGGTGCCGGACCATGTGTTCCTTTGACGCGAGAGCCAATCCTGATGCGCTCGCGTTGCTCATGCCACAGGCACTAAAGCGCACGACGCTTTAGGGTCGTCTCATCGCTGACCTGTCCGTCTTCGAGCGATTGGTCGCAACTGTCGTCAGTCGCTTCTCGCGTGCCCGCTATACTCGCCGTTTGGCTACCGCCCCGGTTGGCGGCATCTGACGAAAGTGAGCGTGGTGAGCGCTCGCGACAAGGAGCAGACCATGGAGCTCGTTCCCGCCGATACGCGGGTCTTCCTCTTTCACAGCGCCAACGCGGCGGCTGATGCAGGGGGGGCGATGGATGCGGTCAACGCCTGGCTGAGCAAGGATCGCAGCCAGGGCGCCTATGCGAATTTGCGCGTGCGCGATATCACGCTCACGCCCGATGGCGCTGGCGGTGTCTACACGGTCGTGGTCTGCACCCTTGGCCGCGCCCTGGAGCAGCAGGTCGCCGACGCGGCCGATTCCTGATCCCGGGCGAGCATGTGAGATGACCGGCGCCGCTCCGCTTGCCGCGCCCGCGGCAGCCGCTCGATCGCGGCCGCCGCGGATCGTGTTGCTCGCCGGACCCGGCACCTATCGCGCCAGGGCATTCCTGACGGCGGCGGAGCGGCTCGGTCTCGATGTTGTACGGGGTGTCGATCTGCCGGAGGCCCTGGCGGATCGTTGCGTCGCACCGCTCGCCCTCGATTACGCCGATCCGTATGCGGCCGCGCGGCGGATCGCTGACTTCGCGCGGCAGACCCCGGTCGATGCGGTGCTCGCTCTGGACGATACCGCCACCCTCCTCGCGGCGCACGCGGCGCGAGTCCTTGACTTGCCGTACAACGATCCGGACGCGGCGCTGGCCGCCAGTGACAAGTGGGCCATGCGCGAGGCACTACGATTGGGCGGTGTCCCGGTTCCCGCGTATCGCGCCTATCCTCTGGCCACCAATCCTACGCAGGTTGCGGGCGACATTCCCTTCCCAGTCGTGATCAAGCCGACTGGTCTTTCCGGTAGTCGTGGTGTGATTCGCGCCGATGACGATGACGAGTTCGTCGCGGCCTGGGAGCGGACCCGGCGCATCGTCATCCAGGTGAGTGAATCGCGCGAGAGCGCGTCGCTCCTGGTCGAGCAGTATCTGCCCGGCGTCGAGGTGGCGCTGGAAGGACTCCTCACCGGCGGCGAATTGCGCACCCTGGCGCTGTTCGACAAACCCGATCCGCTGGAGGGTCCCTTCTTCGAGGAGACGATCTACGTCACCCCCTCCCGGCTCCCCGAGGCGGTCCAGCAAGCCATTTCACAGCGAACCGCCGAGGCGGCGGCCGCGCTCGGGCTGCGCGAGGGACCAGTGCATGCCGAATTGCGGATCAACGTGGACGGGGTCTGGCTGATCGAGATGGCCGGCCGTTCCATCGGCGGGCTCTGCTCGACCATTCTCGAGTTTGGCGCCGGCATCAGCCTGGAAGAGCTGATCGTGCGCCACGCGGTGCGTCTACCGTTGCCGGAACTGGACCGGGCGCGGGACGCGGCGGGTGTCATGATGATCCCTATTCCGAAGAGCGGCATGCTGCGGGGCATCAGCGGCGTCGAGACGGCCGCCACGGTGGCCGGGATCAGCGGCGTGGAAATCACCGCGCCCCTCAACCAGCCGCTGCTGGCCCTGCCCGAGGGCGCCAGTTACCTGGGGTTCATCTTCGCCCGCGCGGAGACGCCGCAAGAGGCGGAGACGGCGCTGCGCGAGGCGCACGCGCACCTCCAGTTCCGCATCGAGCCGACCATCAATCTCACGCCGCGGCGGTGAATGCGCCGGGCGCGTTCCGGGTGCCCGAACTGGCGACATCCTGGCGTGACGATGTCCGCCGTGGCGCCGTCGCCATGGTGCCGCTCCTCCCCGGGGTCGCCCCGTTCAGCATGGCGATCGCAGTCAGCGCGCGCGCCGCCGGGTTCTCGCCGCTGGAAACCTTCCTCTTCTCGCTGACCGTCTTTGCCGGGAGTGCTCAGATAGCGACCGTCGGGTTGCTCGCGTCCGGTTCCGGTCCGGTGGCGATCGTCCTGACCGCGCTCGGGCTGAATCTCCGCCATATTCTCTACGGACTCTCCCTCTCGACCTGGCTTCCGGAGCAGACGCGCCCGCCAAAACCGATCCTGGCCGCGACGGTGACCGACGAGGGGTACGGACTGGCGACGCGGGCGGCGGCGCAAGGAGCAGGGAGCGATGCCTTTCTCTGGGGCACCAACGGCATTCTCTACCTCACCTGGGTCTTCTCCGCGCTGATCGGCATCGCGCTTGGGCAACTCCTGCCCGATCCCGCCGCGATCGGTCTGGATGTCATCTTCCCACTCTCGTTCCTGACGCTCTTGCTGCCGTTGCTGCGTGCCCGGTGGGACTTTCTCGTGGCCGCCGTTGCCGGGGTGGGGGCCTTGATGCTGCGCGGTCCGCTGGGATCGGGTCCCGCTATCGTTGTCAGCGTGGTGATCGCCGCCCTGCTCGGTGCGCTCCTGCCCGCGGGCCGGGGTCGCACGCGATGACAGTCAGCCTGGAGCATGGATTGCTGATCCTGGCCCTGGCGCTCGTGACCTATCTCACCCGGGTTTCCGGGTTTTTTCTTGGGAGCCGGCGGGCGCCGCAGATTGTGACGCGCGCCCTGCACTATGTCCCGATCGCCGCCTTCGCCGCGCTGATCGTGCCCGGACTGGCGGCGCCAGGAGAACTGGCGCCGCGGCTGATCGCCGCCCTCTGCACGGGCGTCGTGGCGCTGCGCAGCGGAGCATTGTGGGCGGCGCTGCTGGTGGGGATGACCGTCTACTGGGGTGTGCGCGCCCTGTCCGGTGGGTGACGATCCGTTTCCTGCGGATGCCTTCTATAGTTCCAGCATGGGGATTCCGGCAGCCAGTGCCGCTTCAGCCAGCCGCCGGTCCTGCGTCGCGAGCGGCAGTCCACGGCGCAACGCAAGGTCCAAGTAGCTCGCATCGTACGCAGACACCCCATAGCGCAGTCCTCCATCGAGGGCTGACTGGGCAACCATTTGCCAGTGCTGCTCGCGGTCGATTTCGATCCTCAACTTCCCAATCTCGTTGAGAAAATCGTACGCCCGATAGGGCGCAAGGCGACCGCGGCGAGTTGCCGAAAGGATGGAATTGGTTACCTCCATTGGCCAGATGGCGGGAACAAATGCCACGTCCAAATGGAGAATGGCGGCAATGCGAGTGGCATACTCGGAAAACTCGTCCTTGAATACCCATGCCAGCGTCACCGATGCATCGAGCACCATCTGCGTCATCGCAGGCGTGCCTTTAGCGCGATCCAGATGACCACGGATCGATCGTTGCGCATTCACGCCCCCGGCGGAGACAGGTTCCGTGTCGCTCCACGGTGTAGCGGGTGCGGCTGGAGATCAATACCGGCGGCCGTCCTCGATCAGTTCGCGAATGGTGATGCCGTCAAGTGTGGGGCGCAGTTCGCGCCGCAATCGATGGATTTCCTGCATCGCGGCTTCAGCGCTGTCGGCGGACTTGCCAAGCGGAGCGATCTGGGCGACTGGATGCCCATGTCGCGTGATGACGATCGTCTCGCCATTTTCGACATCACGCAGCAATTCGCTGAAGTGAACCTTCGCTTCGAACGCACCGATCGTTTTCATTGGCGGCCTCCGAGGAAGTCTAGTCTACAACAAGTCTAAACTCTGACATCGCCACAATTCACGAACACAAGAGGCGCGCTTTTTCCTCATTTCAGGGACCGAACGACCGGGAGGTTCAGGACCTTCTGAATCGTTGCAGCCAGCCGAGTGTGGAAATCACGGGAGGAGAAAGGTGCTGATAATGCAGCTGATCGCCCTCGCTGTGTCACAAGTTTTCAGATTGGCGCAGCACTGCGCGGCCGAATTGTTGCAGCCATCCGGATTCGCCTCCCCGTTGCAGAACGTCGCGAAGGAGTTCGCGCACTGGACGGCATCCTTGACGCACTGCTTCTTTTTCTTCCTGCCGGCCTTCGCGGTTTCGGGTGCGAAGGGAAGCGCGGCGAGAACCGCCGCTGACCCGAGCGCCTTCAACGAACCGCGACGGTCGGCAAGCACACTCGCGTGGCGCGTGACTTCATCAAACCTGGATTCATGCATGATGCGTGCTCCTCGGCTCTGGTCAAGCGAATAATGGATGACAGAATACCCCGCCGCGATGATGGAACATGGTTACGATTCTCAGCTTCTCGACCGCTGGGCGCATCCCAAGCCCGATCAGTCCGGACCGGGAAGGGGATCGGGTGCGGACTCCGATGGCAACGCTGCGATGGCGGCGTCTGCTGGCAGCGATCACGCGGATGATTGGGCAAGACCGTTCCATCCCATTCACTATCCGTCATCGCCCGGATCGGTCGTCGACCGGAAAGCTTCTGCGGTCATTGAACGGGTATCGCGGGTCCTCCAGGGTGCTTTGCGTTCTTCGCAACGGGGCCGTCTAGAGATCGAGGATCGTGACTCCTGTTGCCTCAGCTCCTTCGGTCAACCGTCGATCTTGCGTCGCGAGCGGCAATCCTTGCCGGATCGCGAGTTCCAGATAGGTGGCATCGTAGACGGAAAGCCGATATGCGAAACCCAGATTGAACAACCGCTGCCCAGCAGGGCCACGGACGGATTGATTGTCGATCTCGATCGGCAGGCGATCGAACACTTCAAGGAGTCGCAGGACGAGCGGTTGCTCCGTTCGGCCGCGACGAACCGCGATCAGGAGAGCGTTCTGAACTTCGAGCGGTCAGACCATGGGGACGATCGCGCCTGCTCTCGCGACCGATTCCATGACTAGCTCGGCATATGGGGAGACTTCGTCCTCGAATGACTAAGCCAGTGCGACCGAGGCATCGAGAACGCAGATCACCAACGGCGGCCTTCTTCGATCAAATCTCGGACTGTGATGCCCTCGCCAAGGATGATGTTGTTCGCCTGGCGAATCTTCCGCCATTCCTGGAGAGCCGATAAGGCGTCTGCGATGTCGTGTTGAACCGGGATGAGGCGCGCGACAGGAACGCCATGATCGGTGATCTCTACCGTGCCGCCGTCAGTCACCTCCAGCAGGAGAGCGCGGAACTGCGATTCCGCTTCGGTTGCTTCGACGGTTCTCATATCGATTGCTCTCATTTCTGCAATGGTCTGGCCCTGTTCGTCACCGTCTTGTCCCGATGCCATGGGTGTGGCGCGACGAGATGCATGCTGAGGATACCGTCAATTGCCCACAATGGATCGCGGAGGCAGTGAAGAATACCCGGGCGGCGCGTCGCACGGAATCCGAATGACGACTGTCGCGTGGTTCCCAGATGGAGAGGTATCGAGCCGCTCTCCCGGGTCGCTGGTGACTCCCCTACTCGCTGCGGGGAGGCACGGGAGGGAAGCTTGGCAGGAGGCCAAGGCCAGGGGTGAGGCGACGCCATGATCGAATGTCAGAAAAGATCAGTCATGCGTTCAGTCAGGACCGGGACGGGGATCGGGGGCGGGCGCCGATTGCAGCGCGGCGATAGCGGCGTCCGCCAGGGTGAGGGTTGGCGCCTGGACGTAGCGGACTTCCTGGCCATCCAGCTGGATACGAGCGGCGATTTTCGGGGTGAGCAGGGCCACGTCGTCCGGAGTCTCGCCATTGAAGGCCCCAGCGAAGCGCGTTTGCTCGAACTGCGCCAGGGCGCGGCTGAAGGCGCGGGCATCGGACTCGGTATCCCAGACCGAACGCCAGACGAGGACATCGTTCGCGTCATCGGACCAGAGCGCGTAGCGGTCGCCGTCCCAGCCGGCCGCGGCGTTCCGCGCCGCCTCGGGAATGGCGATCTCCCCGGTGACCTCGTTGAACCCCTCGCCCGGAGCCAGATTGGCGAGGAGTAGGCCGGTTTGAAATTCGCCCAAGGTGTCGTCATCGACCAGGGTCCAATCCCGACCCAGCACCGACGCCTCGGGCAGCGGCACCTCCGCCGGAGCATCGCGCTCCAGGTACTTGGCGGGGTGGAGCACCTGCTCGGTCGATGCCGGGAAGTCGGCGTAGGCGGCATTGACGGCGTCCCAGCCACCCTCGCCACGGAGCCGCTCGATAAATGACGCGCCGTCGGTGTACGGGAAAAGCAAGGCGGCCGCCATGGCCCCGGGCGCCGCGTCCAGCTCGGGATAGTCGGTCGCGGCGGTGGCCACGATCTCCAGCGCCAACCCGGGGTGCTTTTCGAGGTAGGCGTTCGAGGTGACGACCGCGTCGCCTTCATACACCGCGAGCGCGGCGAGATCGGCGTCCCCATTGAGCCCGGTCATCTCTTCCATCTTGTCGTTGGGGTCGAGATTCGCATCCTGGAGCGCGTGCACCACCTCGTGGGAGTAGAAGTACTCCTCGCCGCCCAGTTCATCGCTGCCCTCGGAAACGACGAGCATTTCATCCGTCCGCGGGTCGTAGAAGCCGGCGGCCTGCTCGCCCAGCAACCGGACGGTGAGATCGTAGAGATCGGTGCCTTCCGGTAGGAGGCCGAGCGCGATCAGCGCCCGCGCCTGGGCCTTTGCCTCGGCAGGATCCAGGTCCTCCGCGATCATGCCGGGCATCATCGCCAGTAATTGATCGCGCGTCACGAACACGTCGTCGATCTCGGCGAGCGGCGGCAATCCGCGAATCTCCGCCGTCTCCTTCGCAATGCGGTCCAATTCCGATTCGAGCGCCGCATCCTGCGCAACCACGGGGGCAACAAGCAGGAGCGATACCGCAATTGCCGCGGCCACGCCACGCCAGGATCGGAGGGATGATGCCCCCGTTACCCGAGATCGGTGCCAGCATCTTTTTCGATTCCGATCCGGAATCATCCGCCGCTCGCCGGGGCGTCCCGCATCACTCTTGCGCGGGGCGAGCAAATCTTCTTCCCTGACCGATCTACGCTCGAATTGGCTCAATTCAGTCCCGCAACCGTTCCCAGACTTCGACCGATCCCTCGTCCGGATCGGTCTCGAGGCGTTTCGTGTTCCGCATTCCGGCACTGGCCGCCACCTTCTGCGAGGCGACGTGCCACGGCGGAATGGTCGCCTGCACGCGGCTGATCCCCGGTTGGGTCACGGCCCAGGCGGTCATGGCCATGGCCGCTTCCGAGGCGATCCCCTGGCGCTGATACGCAGGATAGACGCCATAGCCGAGGGTGACGGTATCGGGCGCGTCGGCGTTGACAAAGAATCCCGCCGCGCCAACTGCTGTTCGCGTCTCGCGTAGCACGAGCAGGTACGGTCCCCAGAAGGCGGTCTCCGGGTGATCGCGCAGGGTGTCGCGCATGAACGGCAAGGCGTCGTCCGTATCCGGCGGCGCTGTCAATGGTTCCCGAAACACCGCTCCCGTCTCCGTCTCCAGCGCCGCTCGGTCACGCGCCATGAGCGCCTCCAGCGCGGGGATGGTGAGGGGAACGAAGGCAAGGCGCTGGCTCGGCGGCGGGGGCATCAGATGCGTTTCGCCCCGTTGGTCATCACCTTGACCGTGTAGAGCGAGGTGGTGCCGCAGATGAAGAGGTGGTTCCGCTTCGCGCCGCCGAACTCGACGTTGGCGACGACTTCCGGCACCAGCACCTTGCCAATCAGCGTGCCGTCCGGTTCATAGACGTGGACGCCGTCCTCGGCGCTCGTCCAGATGCGGCCTTCGACATCGAGGCGGAAGCCGTCGAAGAACCCTTCGGTGCAGGTCGCGAAGACCTCGCCCCCGGAAAGGGTGTTGTCCGGGTTGACCGTGAAGCGCCGGATGTGGCGCGGCCCGTCCGCGGCGTGCGTGGCCCCGGTGTCTGACACGTAGAGGAGCGATTCGTCCGGGGAGAAGGCGATGCCGTTCGGCCGCACGAAATCACCGGCGACGATCTCGATATCGAGCGTCTTCGGATCGACGCGGTAGACGTGGCAGCCCTCCTGCTCCATCGGTTCCTTGTTTCCCTCGTAATCGGACTCGATGCCGTACGCGGGATCGGTGAACCAGATGGTGTCGTCCGATTTGACGACGATGTCGTTGGGGCTGTTGAGCCGTTTGCCCTGGTAGGAATCGGCGATGGTGGTGACGGTGCCATCGAACTCGGTGCGGCTCACCCGCCTCCCGCCATGTTCGCAGCTGAGGAGGCGGCCCTGGCGATCGACCGTGTTCCCGTTCGTGTTCCCCGCCGGGTAGCGAAAGATGCCGACCGTGCCGCTCGATTCGTCCCAGCGCAACTGGCGGTCGTTGGGAATATCGCTCCAGACCAGGGAGCGCCAGCCCGGCGACCAGGCCGGCCCCTCGGCCCAGGCGCACCCCTCGAAGAGTTTGTGCACCCGTGCCGTGGCGTTGATGATCCGGTGAAAGCGATCATCGAGAAAGACAAACTCGTGCGCGGCCATCCCATCCCCTCGCCGTGGACATCCTGTCGATCGCACGATACGGTAACACTTTCGGGTGGCGGGTGGCGGGTGGCGGGTGGCGGGTGGCGGGTGTCAGGAGTCGGGAGTCAGGAGTCAGGAGAACGACGATCCTCTTCCTTGTCGACTCGCCGTCTCGCCGGCTTTTCTTCTCGCCTGCTCGACTCGCCCTGGCGATCTGCCTCTTCGCCTTGCTCACCGCGCCACTTCAGAGAGTCCGTGCCGGGATCGAGTTGGGACAAGCCGGAAATACAGGTGGGCATGGCCTGACCGACAGCCGCGAGTCCCCAGGGGCGACCTGCCGCTTCGAGGTGCCGCTGGCATGGTCCCTCGGCGAAACGTGGCTGCAGGTGCGGCCACCCGTCATGTTCGCGCGGGACAGCACCGACCGCGTCGACGAGCAGGTCGTTGGTTGGCGCGCGGTGATCGCGAGGTGGGACCGCGCCAGCGGCGCCTGGGCGCCACTCGTGGAGGGTGAGACCCAGCGCACCATCGCGGCAGAGAATCGGGCCGCGGTCTTTGACAGCCGCGGCCCGGAAACGCAGTTCTTCCTCGGCTATGGGCCGTATCTGGTCACGCTGGAGCTCTTCTGGTACGAGCGGATGACCGGCGATGGCGAGCCGCGCCTGGCCGGAAAAGTGACCTATCAGATCGAGCACTATGCCATCGCGGTGCGCGATCGCGGTGAGACCCGACCGATCGGGGTGGCCTCGGCATGCAGTCTTGCATCGTGAGGGGTGCGGGTGCACCGGCTGTTCGACCGCGGAGCAGGATGTCGCGGCGCCGGCCGCTAACGCACCCGGCTAATACGACGAAAGGACCCTGAAGGGCCCTCCAGTGACGTGCCGACGGTGTGTCATTTCGACGAGCGCCCGGTGTGTCGTCCCGACGAAGGAGGGACCTCGGCGTTGATCCTCAGTGCAACTCATCTCGAGATGCGGCGCGGCGGCTCGGCATGACACGGCTTTCGCACACTGCTCTCTATCGAGAGATCGAGAGTCGGAAGGCGTGCGCCGATCTCAACTCCGTTTTCATCCCAGAACCGGGAATCAGGAGTCCCCTGGCGCAGGCGTGTGTCTGAGGCGCGGCGCAGCCGTGGCCGGCACCGTGTCGACGACGCTCGCCGGAGCCGCTCCAGAGACGATGTCGCAGAAGTCACAGTCTCTCTCGCTCATCCGGTCGTCCCCGTGACCACCGGTGGGCGGCGCTGCGCCCACGGTTGGATCGCCTCGAAGGCGGCGCAGGCGCGCAGCACCAGGGCGTCTTCCCAGCGGCGGCCGACGACTTGCAGGCCGATCGGCAATCCGCCCGCCGTCCACCCGGCGGGGACGCTCGCGGCGGGATTGCCGGAGAGGTTGAACGGGAAGGTGAAGGCGGTCCATTGCATGCCGGTGACCGGCTTGCCGCCGACCTCGGTCGGGAAGTTGATCCCGACCGGGAACGGCGGCAGCGTCATCGTCGGCGTGAGGAGGAGATCGAAGCGTTCGAAAAATGCGGCGGCGGTCAGTTCGAGTTCGTTGCGGATCCGCTGCGCCCGGGCGAAGTCGAACGCGGTCACACCGCGGCCGGCGTCGCGAATACGGAGCAGACCCGGATCGACCAGTTCCTGCTGTTCCGGGGTCAGGGCGTCGATGCCCGCGCCGACCAGAGAGTAGAACAGGGTGTGGAACAGTTCCCAGGGATCGGGCCAGCCGGGATCGGCTTCCTCCACCTCCGCCCCGAGTTCGGTAAACTTGGCCGCGGCGCGGGCGGTGATCTCTCGTACCTCGGGATCGACCGCGGCGTACCCGAGATCCGGACTCCAGGCGACGCGCATCCCTTCGATGCCGCCGTCGCAGGCGAGCAGGTAGTTGACGTGCGGACCGGGCGCCGAAAAGATGTCCCGCTGGTCCGGCCCGGCGATGCCGTCGAGCATCAGGGCGCCGTCGCGAACCGTCCGGCTCAACGGACCTTCAGAGACGAACGATCCCGCCACGGATGGCGGGAACATCGGCACCAGGCCCAGGGTCGGCTTGATCCCGAAGACGCCACAAAAACTGGCCGGCTGCCGGATCGAACCACCGCCATCGCCACCGGTGGCGATCGGTCCCATGCCGCAGGCGACCGCAGCCGCCGAGCCTCCGCTGGAACCGGCCGCGGTGCGGGAGAGGTCCCACGGATTGCGCGTCGGCCCGAAGAGGGGATTGTCGGTCGGTGATTTCCAGCCGAACTCGGGGGTATTGGTTTTGCCGAGGGTGATGGCGCCCGCTCGCTTCAGGCGTTCCACGATGGGAGAATCGAAGTCAGGAACATCCTCGGCGTGCAACCGCGAGCCCATGGTGGTGCGAATACCCGCCGTCGGCGAAAGGTCCTTGATCCCGAGCGGAATGCCATCGAGCGGCCCGTGCACCCGGCCGGTCGCGAAGCGGCGATCGGAGGCTTTTGCCGCGTCCCGCGCGATTTCCGGCACCACGGTCACAAAGGCGTTGACGCTGGGATTGACCCGCTCGATCTGGCGCAGGACCGCTTCCGTGACTTCCGACGGGGTCAGGGTACGCGCCCGGTAAGCCGCGCCCAGTTCGAGCGCGGAGAGAAAGCAACATTCCTCCTCCGCGACGACGATCGGTTCCCGCGTTTCCGGTTGACTCACCCTTCATCCCCTCCGCATCACTCGACGTGATCCGAAATCACGCTCTCGTTGTTGGCCAGCGTCAGGATGAGCACCCTCTGCTCTCACCGTGCCGTGCCAATCTGGGCCCGCAGGCGACGTACCGATATTGGCGATCTGTCGACAGGCGCAAGCCTCGAATCGAACAGTGCGAGCGAAGGATCTGCCTGAGTTTCCATGCCACGCAACGGTTGTTGCACGCTTCTGGTTTTGCAGGCAGTCACCCTTTACACTGTAGACCATTGTTCGTCATTCCGCGCGCTGCCAGAACGGACCGTCGTGGCCCGCGATCAGCGCATCAGCCTGATCTGGCGCGCCCGGCGCGTCACCAGCTGACACGGGTAGCCATGGCACGGGGCCGGCTGCGGGAAGGATGGACCACGTGCTCGTCGGTTACGTTGCGCGTCGTCTGCTCGGGGCGATTCCGGTCCTCCTCGGTGTCTCCGCGGTCGTCTTTCTGGCGATGCAACTCGTCCCGGGCGATATCGCCAAGGCGCTGCTCGGGCCGCTGGCCACGGAAGAGACGGTCGCGGAATTCCGGCACTACCTCGGTCTGGATCAGCCAGTTCCGGTGCAGTACGGCCACTGGCTCTGGCGGGCGCTGCATGGCGACCTCGGGCTCTCCTTCTCCAGCAATATGCCGGTCAGCGAATTGCTGATCGATCGCTTGCGCAACAGCGGCATTCTTCTCGTCGGCTCGCTGCTCATCGCGATCCCACTGGGAATCGCGGTCGGTCTCATCTCCGCGATCTGGAGTGGATCCCGCTTCGACCGCGCCGCGATGGGAACGACGCTGCTAGCGGCGAACATTCCGACCTTCGTTTTTGGCCTGGGGTTGGTGATCATCTTCGCGGTCGAATTGAAGTGGTTCCCGGTGCAGGGGATGGAAGATTTGCGGGGTGATGGGGGACGATTCGATCTCCTCCATCATCTGGTCCTACCCGCCTTGACCACGGCCATTCCCCCGGCGGCGATCATCGCCCGCATGGTGCGCGCCGCGATGCTGGAGACGCTCAACCAGGAGTACATCAAGGCGGCGCGGGCCAACGGTCTGCCGGAGCGAACGGTGACCCTCTCCTACGCGCTGCGCAACGCGCTGCCGCCGATCGTGACCATTTCCGGCTTGCAGGTCGGGTTCCTGCTCGGCGGCGCGGTCTTTACCGAATACATCTTCGCCTGGCCGGGGGTGGGTGACGCCCTCTACAAGGGGATCCTGGCGCGGGACATCGCCGTGGTCCAGGGGGCGGTGCTGGTGATCGCCGTCTGGTTCGTGCTGGTCAATCTGACCGTCGATGTCATCAACCTGGCGCTCGATCCGCGGGCGCGGACGGGCTGATGCTCCAGGGCAGCATCGACGCCGAGGCTGTCGTTCCAGTCGTGGCGCCTCCGGTTGTGACGCGGGAGCCGCGGTGGCTGGCGGCGTGGCGCCGCTTCGCGGCGGACCGCATGGCGGTGGTTGGGCTGGCGATCATCCTGGTCGTGACACTGGCGGCGATCTTCGCCCCCTGGGTCGCACCCTACGATCCGAACTACCAGTGGGAAGGATTGCGGCGCGCGTTGCCCGGAGTTGACGGGCATCTCCTCGGCACCGATGAAGTGGGCCGCGACATTCTGAGCCGGCTGATCTGGGGCGGCCGCCTCTCCCTCTTCGTCAGCATCACGCCGACCGTGATCGCGGCGGCGATCGCCCTCCTGCTGGGGCTGGTGGCCGGCTACGCGGGCGGGCGCACCGATCAGGTCATCATGCGCGTCCTGGATGTGATCTTTGCCTTCCCCGTGGTGCTGCTGGCGATCCTGATCGCTGGCGTGCTCGGTCCCGGGCCGCGCAATCAGATCATCGCCATCGTCTTCATTCTCGTGCCGTACATGGCGCGGGTGGTGCGGACCCAGGTGGTCACGCTGCGGAATCAGGATTTCGTCGAAGCGGCGCGGGCCACCGGCGCCGGGTCGCGCGAGATCGTCACCTACGAACTGTTGCCGAACGTCATTGGACCGCTGATCGTCTACGCGACCGTCCTGGTCGGGTTCATGATCCTCGTCGCCGCCGGGCTCAGTTTCTTCGGGTTGGGGGCAAGCCCGCCGACGGCGGACTGGGGCGCCATGGTCAACTCCGGCAAGGGCACGATCACCACCACGCCGCATGTGGTGATCATGCCGAGCGTGGTCATCGTCCTGGTGGCACTCGCCTTCAACTTCCTCGGCGATGGGCTGCGCGAGGTGCTCGATCCGCGGGGAGCGAGCAGCCAGTGAGCGAGCGCACCGATCAGGGCCGCACCGCCGGCGACGTGTTGCTCGATGTCGCCGGTCTCCGCGTCGAGTTTGCGCGGCGGCGGCAAGACCCGCTGCGCGCGGTCGATGGGGTCAGTTTCTCCGTCCGTCGCGGTACGGTGGTCGGCATCGTCGGCGAGTCGGGTTCGGGCAAGAGCATGACCGCCAACGCCGTCATCCGCCTCCTGCCACGCGGTGGGGAGATCACCGGCGGGCAGGTGAGTTTCGCCGGGACCCCGTTGCTCGACCTGCCGGAAGAGGAGATGCGGCGGTACCGCGGCAAGCGAATCGCCATGATTTTCCAGAACCCGATGACGTCGCTCAATCCGGCGCTGACTATCGGCCGTCAGATGAGCGACATGCTCGGCTATCACGAGGGACTGCCGCGCCACGACGCGATTGTGCGAGCGCGGGAACTGCTGCGTGATGTCGGGATTCCCGAGGTCGAGCGGCAACTCGAAGCCTATCCGCACCAACTCTCGGGAGGGATGCGGCAGCGGGTGATCATCGCCATGGCGCTCTCCTGCCGCCCCGATCTGCTCATCGCCGACGAACCGACGACGGCGCTCGATGTCACCATCCAGGCGCAGATTCTCGAATTGCTCGATGCCATCGCCGCCGATCCGAACCGGGCGATCATCTTCATCTCCCACGATTTTGGCGTCATCGCCCGCATGTGCGACGAGGTGGTGGTGATGTACCACGGGCAGGTGGTGGAGCAGGGGGCGGTGGCGCGGGTCCTGGCAGCGCCGGAGCATCCCTACACCCGCGCTCTGCTCGGCGCCATTCC
Source organism: Thermomicrobiales bacterium (assembly GCA_046328335.1). Lineage (GTDB taxonomy): Bacteria > Chloroflexota > Chloroflexia > Thermomicrobiales > UBA6265 > JACCXM01. Next base: position 66,099 of record JAXLWU010000008.1, on the reverse strand, counting down.
GCGGCCCGGCCAGCGGGGGCGGCTCTTGACCGTCGAGGATCAGATGAGCCACGCGACCGCTGCCGGAGGGACGCGATGAGCGTGGGCGCCACGTTGGACACGCGACCGCGGCTGCCGGATGAGACGGCGCCGCTCGTGGAAGCGCGCAACCTGGTGAAGCGCTTTCCGATCGTCTCCGGCACCGTTATCCAGCGTCAGACGGGCGCGGTGCGGGCGGTGGATGATGTCTCGCTCCAGATTCCGCGTGGTCAGACCGTCGGGCTGGTCGGCGAGAGCGGCTGCGGCAAGAGCACCCTGGGCCGTCTGTTGCTGCGATTGATCGAACCGACGGAGGGCTCGGTCTGGTTCGATGGCGAGGAGATTACCGGCGCCCCCGCCGATCGGCTCCGCCACACCCGGCGCCGGATGCAGATCGTCTTCCAGGACCCGGAATCGTCGCTCAATCCCCGCCGCACCGTCGGCGAGATCGTGACGCGGCCGCTGGTGATTCACGGCCAGGCCTCCCGCTCTCAATTGCCCGCGCGAGCCGGGGAGTTGCTGACGATGGTCGGGCTCGAGCCCGACATGCGCCACCGCTTCCCGCACGAGTTCTCCGGCGGCCAGCGGCAGCGGATCGGTATTGCCCGCGCGCTCGCGTTGCGGCCGTCGTTCATCGTGCTCGATGAGCCGACCTCTTCGCTCGATGTCTCGGTGCAGGCGCAGATTCTCAACCTGCTGAATGATTTGCAGCGCGATCTCGGGCTGACCTACCTGTTCATCAGTCACAACCTGAATGTGGTTGGCTATTTCTGCGACATGACCACGGTGATGTATCTCGGTCAGGTGGTGGAATCGGGACCGAGCGAGGCGATCCACTCCGAGCCGTTGCATCCCTACACCCAGGCGTTGATCTCGGCGGTGCTGGTGCCGGAGGTCGGCCGCCAGCGCGACCGGATCGTGCTCAAGGGAGACGTGCCGAGTCCGGTCAATCCCCCGGCTGGTTGCCGCTTCCACACGCGCTGTCCGTTCGTGATGGACATCTGTCGTCAGACCGCGCCGCCGCTGACCGAGCAATCGCCCGGGCATCGCGTCGCCTGCCATCTTTACCCTGCGCCAGGCCCAGAAACCGAGAAAGGAGGTGGCGCGGATCTCCGTGCGTTGTCGAATCGCGAGTGACCAGGGCGGCGAAGCGTGGACCGGGGCGATGCTGCCACAGTCCCGTTCAGCCCCGTATTCGGGGTGTTCGCCGGACCAACCCACGGACTTTCACCGTGGATAGCGATGGGAAGCCGCGCGATGGATCGGGCATGATTGCCCATCAGCCATCACCGGACTGACCTGCACAGGGAGGAATCGGAACCATGAACGACATGTTCCGGAAAGGGTTGACCCGGCGCGGTGTCCTCAAGGGGACGGTAGCCACTGGCGCCGTAGCGCTCCTCGGCGGCATCGGGCAGGCGAACGCCATCGCCGCTGGTGGCCGGCTCGAAGTGCTCGACCGCGCGGCATGGCAGAACGGCGGCAGCGGCACGTTGATCCTGAGCGTGCCGACCGCGCCCGATATCTTCGATCCCCATGCCACCGGCGGCTGGGATACCTACAAGCACACCCTTCAGATGTTCGAGGGGCTGTCCCGCGGCGATCTGACCGATCCCGCCAGCACTTTTCCTGAGCTGCAGCCGTGTCTGGCCGAGAGTTGGGACATCTCCGACGACGGTCTGACCTACACCTTCCACCTGCGGCAGGGGGTCAAGTTCCACGACGGCACCGATTTCAACGCCAGCGTGGTCGAGTTCAACGTCCGCCGCATCTGGGACAAGAGCTTCGAGTACTACTACCCGCGCGCCAACAGTTTTACCTTCTACGCCTTCGAGCCGCTGGAAGAGATCAAGGTCGTCGACGATTACACCGTCATGATGCAACTGAAGCGGCCGTTCGCCGAATTCCTGCGCATGCAGAACCAGAGTTACGGTGAGCCGCTGATGATCTCCCCCGAGGCGGTCAAGCAGTACGGCAACGAGGGATTCGCCCAGCACCCGATCGGTACCGGCCGCTTCAAACTGGAAGAGCGGGTCGAGGGCGAGCGCACGGTGATCGTCCGCAACGCCGACTACTGGGGTGAGGACAAGGCGCTGCTGGAGAAGGTGATCTACCGGATCATCCCCGATTCGCAGGCGGCCATCTCGGCGCTGAAGGCCGGCGAAACGGACATGATGCTCTGGATTCCACCAGACAACCTGGCCGATCTCGAGAGCAGCGGCTTTACCATCTCGATGAACGACGGACCATACGTCAACTACTGGTACCTCAACTTCAAGAACGATGTGACCTCGATCAAGGAGATTCGCCAGGCGATGAACATGGGGTTCAATCGCCAGGGGATCGTCGACGATCTTGCCAATGGCAGCCAGAAGGTGGCCAACAGCATCATTCCGCCGGGCTGCAATGCCTACGATCCCGAGTTCAAGGGCTTCGATTACGATCCGGAACAGGCCCGGGCCCTGGTCACCGGCGCCGACTTCCCGGATGGCGTCGATGTCACCTTCCGCGTCGCGGAGTACGGGCAGTACGGCGATGCCGTGGTGGCCCGCATGCAGCAGGAGTGGAAGGATATCGGGATTCGCCTCAACCTCGAAAAGATGGAGTGGGTGACCTACATGCATGCCTGGGCGAACGGTCTCCCGCCCGAGCATGGCGGCCTGCAACTCGGCTGGGGGATGAGCGCCGACTACTGGATCCAGCTCATCTCGCACTCGAAGTTCCAGTCGCCGAACGGCACCAACTCTGGGTACTACAGCAACCCGCAGGTCGATGAACTGTTCGATCAGGCGGCGGCGGAGTTGGACGATGCCAAGCGGCGCGACCTCTATCAGCAGGCGCAGGAGATCATCCTGCACGAGGATGCCGCCTATATCCCGGTCACCTTTGACCGTGCCCCGCTGGCGCTATCGTCGCGGGTGAAAGGCTTCGTCAACCCGCCGGAAGACTGGTTCCAGCTCTGGACGGTGTCGGTCGAGGGGTAGGAACCCTCACCCCAACCCCTCTCCCATTGCGATGGGAGAGGGGCTCCGCGCCGACGTTCGCGGGTGATCAAATGTGCTACCGCGCCGTGCGGACGTTGTGTCGTCCCGAGGAACGAGGGACCTCGTCGTGCGGCCCGGGGCACGACGGACGATGAGATTCCTCCGGCGTCGGAATAACACATCTTCCATACGTCGCTTCGATCGGTTCCATTGGCGATTACCGCCGGGTCTGCCATGGGCCAGCCCTGAAGGGTGGTGTTCCTTCGTAAGCGGGCAGTCCTTCCGCAGTGGTCAGGATTGCGTTCAACACGGCAGACAAATCTTCTGCAACAGCGCCATTGTCGAATCGCAAAACGGTATAGCCGGCCGCTACCAGGATTGCTTCCCGCGCGGAATCTTCTTCCTGCATGCGTGCGTGTACGCTCCCGTCGAGTTCGATGATCAGTCGTCTGTCTGGGCAGCAGAAGTCGGCCATAAATGGTCCAATCGGATGCTGCCGCCGGAACTTCAGCCCGGCGAGTTTGCGGTTCCGAAGCGCCTGCCAAAGCGTTTCCTCGGCTGGCGTCTGCGTGCTCCGCAATTCGCGTCCGGCGTGAATATTGTGACGAGATCGGTGCTTCTGGGTTCCCATCGACGCCTACCCTGGGTAGTTCACCAAATCTGCGCGCTTCAAGATCACCAACGGCGATCCCCGGCTAAGCCCCTCGCCCATCGGAATGGGAGAGGGGTTGGGGTGAGGGTTCCTCGTTGGAGTGGGAACACTTACCTGTTCGCCAACCCCTCATAGCGCTCGACATCGGCGCGGAAGACATCGAGGCTGGTGCGCCAGAAGGCGGGGTCGCGCAGATCGATGCCGAAGGTTGCGGCGAGGTCGGCCGCGGGGCGCATGCCACTGTCGGCGAGGAGGGTTTCGAAGCGGTCGAAGAAACCGTCCGGCGCGGCATCGCGCGCGGCGAGGAGCCCTACCGCGAAGAGCATGCCGAAAGCATAGGGGAAGTTGTAGTACCAGAGGGTATCCATGTAGAAGTGGGGCGCGGCCCAGGAGGTGGTCCAGAGGGTATCGGGGTCGATCGCCTCGCCGCTGACCGCGCGCCGCGCTTCCGCCATCATCGTGCCGAGTTCCGAGGCGGCCAGCTCGCGCTCGCGCCGCGCGGCGAAGAACGCCTGCTCGAACCGGAAATAGGCAAGGGTGCCGAAGACGTTGAGCGAGAACGCCTGCAGCCAGCCGTCCAGCACCGCGATCTCCTGGAGCGGCGCGACAGAGCCGCGCGCCGCACGCTGGATCAGCGCTTCGCAGAAGGTGCTGGCGGTCTCGGCCAAGGTCAGCGGAAAAATGTATGGCGCCGGCACATCTTCTGGCGGTGCCTGCAGCGCGGTCCGTCCCGCCTGCGCCACCACCGCCGCGTGGTAGGCGTGGCCGAGTTCGTGGGCAAGAGCGCTCAGCCAGTCATAGACCGGCGTGTAGTTGAGGAAGAGCCGTGATTCATCTCCTCCCGTCGGCACCGAAAAGGCGCCGCCGTCCTTGCCCGGCCGGGTGCCGGCATCGATCCAGGCGTCCGCGAAGGCGCGCGCCGCGACTGTCGCCAGGTTGGGGCTGGCCGCCGCGAAATGTTCGAGGATGAACTCTCGCGCGGTCTCGAATGGCCAGGGCGACGGCTCTCCCACCGGCGCCAGGATATCGTACCCGGCCAAACGGGGGAGTCCGAGCAGTTTCGCCTTGGCTTGCAAGTAGCGGTGGTAGACGGGAAGAGACGCTTCGATGGCAGTGATCATGGCAGAGAGGATGTCGCGGTCGATCGCGTTGGCGAACAGCGCCTGATCGAGCGGGTCGTCCCAACCGCGGCGGAGGGTTAGCATCAGCTGCTGCCCCTTGGCGCCGTTGATCGCCGCCGCGAGAGGGATCGCCAGCGCGTGGTAGGCGTCCTGATCCGCTTCGTAGGCACGACGCCGCACCTCGCGGTCGGGATCGAAATTGAGGTTGTCGATCTCGCTCAGTGGCAGTTCCTGTTCCTCGCCGTGGAGGACGATCGTCGCCATCGCGCTGCCGCAGATCGCATCGCGCAGCGCCATCCACGCCGCGCCAGCAGAGGGATTGAGGGCGGCGGCGAGATCCTCCTGCCCCGGTTCCATCAGATGACCGGCGGAGATTTTGATCCGGTTGAGCGCGTCCAGATGCTCGCGCACGATGGCCGATCGCGCGGCGAGGGCATCGAGATCGAGTGAGCCGACCCAGGCCACGACGCGGGGCGCGAGGCGCGCCAGGTCTGCCTTGGCCAATCGCCATTGTCCAGCGGCGCGTTGCGCAGTCTCGTCCCGCACATCGGCGGCGGTCAGGCAATAGAGGTAGCCATTGATCCGCGCCGCGGCATCGAGCAGGGCGTTGTAGCGGTTGATGACCTCGCCGAGGGTCATGGCAAGGGCGTCGTCGGCTTCGTCAGGGCGATCGGCGCCGATTCCGTGCCGGGTGAAGTACGCATCCAGCGCCGCGATATCTTCCGCAATGCCCCTGAGCGCGGCGCGAAATTGCGGCGATTCCGGACCGGGAAAAATGCTGTCGAGATCCCAGCGGGGAAGTTCGCTGGTGCTATCGATGGCAGCGGTCATAGGCGATGTGTACTCCCTGACTCATATCCGTTTCGGACGTTTGACACCGCTGCCTCGCGGCGTGAGCCCTCATCCCAACCCTGGCTCCCTCCCGAGCCTCCCTCCGCCGGAGGGAGGAGGCCCCCGCCCGGCGGGAGAGGGGCTATTCGTCGTCTCGTCGCCGTCACGATTTCGGGGGAATGCTTGATTCCGACCGGACCGCCCACTGTCAGCGCGCGATGAGAAAGGGACGCAGTCCTGATCGTCAGCGCTGAATTGCTGGTGCGAATTCCATCGTCCTTCCGCTGCGCAGGGATGGTACACCCATTGGCGACTGCCCTGTCACGCGCTAGGCGGCCAGGTCGCGCATCACGGCATACAGCGCCGCCTTGGCCTCGAACCCGATCCCCGGCGTCTCCGGCAGCGCGACGTAGCCGTCCTCGACGGGGAGATCATCGGCAAAGCCCCCGAACGGCTGAAAGATGCCCGGATACGATTCGTTGCCGCCGAGCCCAAGCCCCGCCGCCATGTTGAGCGAGAGTTGATGACCGCCATGCGGTACGACCTGCCGCCATGACCAGCCGCGGTCGGTCAGGACGTCGAGCGTGCGCAGGTATTCGACCAGACCATACGAAAGGGCGCAGTCGAACTGCACCACGTCCCGATCGGGCCGCATCCCGCCGTAGCGGAGCAGATTCCGGGCGTCCTGGTGGGAGAAGAGATTTTCGCCGGTGGCCAATGGGCCGGGGTAGACCTCCGCCAACCGGGCTTGCAGTTCGAAATCGAGCGGGTCGCCCGCTTCCTCGTACCAGCGCAATCCATAGGGGGCCAACGCTTCGCCATAGGCGATCGCGGTGTCCAGATCGAACCGGCCATTGGCATCGACCGCCAGGTTCTCGCCGGTGCCGACTACCTTCAACACCGCCTCGATCCGCCGCAGATCCTCTGCCAGCGAATCGCCGCCGATCTTCATCTTGACGGTCTGGTACCCCATCTCCCGGTAGGAGCGCATCTCGTCCTGGAGCGCGGTGAGGTCCTTGCCTGGTTGGTAGTAGCCGCCAGCGGCATAGACCCAGACCCGCTCGTCCGCTTCGCCGCCGCGATAACGGTCGGCGAGCAACCGCCAGAGCGGTTGTCCCGCGATCTTGGCGACCGCGTCCCAGACGGCCATGTCGATGACGCCGACGGCGACCGAGCGCTCGCCATGTCCCCCCGGCTTTTCCCCGGTCATCAGCACCTGCCAGATGCGCTCCGGGTCGAGATTGTTCGCTTCGTCGTTGAGAAGCGATGCGGGATTGGCCTCGCGCAAGCGCGGGATGAAGCGGTCGGCGAGGAGACCGCGCGGCGCATAGCGACCGTTGGAATTGAAGCCGTACCCGATCACGGGACGGCCGTCGCGTATGACGTCGGTCATGAGGGCGACGACAGAGACATCCATCTTGCTGAAATCGATATAGGCGTTCTTCATCGTCGAGGCGATCGGCACCGTCGCCTGGCGAATGTCAACGATCTGCACCGCACTTCCTCTCGGTTCTTCACCGGTGACGATTTATCCGCGTTCGTCATCAACCCGCCGCGCGAGCATATCGGCACACGAGAACGGGAGCAAGCGTTCGTCGATGTACGATAGAGTCGGGCGCATCCGTGCTCGATCCCGGGCGATATGCCACTCCACGACGGCCCTCTCTCTGTACGCAGGGAGGCGCGGGAGGGAGCAGCGGGAGGAAGACCGGGGTCGGAGGCTCGCCGGGTCCGCGATGGGGGATGGCTGGGATGATGGCGCAAGGATGCGACAATCGCCCAGGAACGTTCCGAACATACAGGAGAACTCACGCGATGCTGATCGTTGACGCGCATCTCGATCTGGCGATGAACGCTCTCATTGCCAACCGCGATCTCCGTCTCAGCGCGCACGAGACGCGCCGGATCGAGCAGGCGGCGGGGCTCAATGAAGAGGGCCAGGGCGCGGGCACGGTTGGGTTCCCGGATCTGCGCGAGGCGGAGGTTGGCATCTGCCTGGCCACGGTCTGCGCCCGTGTGCGCACCAGTCCGGCCTCCCGGCTCGATTACCGTACCCAGGAGAGCGCCTACGGTCACACCCAGGGTGAACTGGCCTACTACCGCGAATTGGCGCGGCAGGGGCTGGTCCGGATCATCACTGATGCCGAGACGCTGGAGACGCAGGTCGTGGCATGGCAGGTTGATCCCGCGCGGGCGCCGTTTGGCCTGATCCTGCTCATGGAGTGTGCCGACGCGATCGTCGATCCTGGTCAGTTGCCGCTCTGGTGGGAGCAGGGGCTGCGGGTGATCGGATTGTCGCACTACGGGCCGGGCGTCTACGCCTACGGCACGCAGAGCGTCGGCGGTATCACCTCGCGCGGCCGCGAGTTGCTCCGCGCCATGGAAGCGATCGGGATGATTCTCGATCTCTCGCACCTGGTCGATGACGGGTTCTGGGAGGCGCTCGATTGCTTCTCGGGAACGGTGCTGGCCAGCCACTCCAACTGCCGGGCGCTGGTGCCGGGCGACCGGCAACTCACCGACGAGATGATCCGCGCCGTCATCGCGCGGGATGGCGTAATCGGCTCCGCGCTCGATGCCTGGATGCTGCAACCGGGATGGATTCAGCACGAAACGCGGGGCGCCAGCGTCACCCTCGATGCCTACGTCGATCATATCGATCACGTCTGCCAGGTCGCCGGAAACGCGCGGCATGCCGCGATCGGAACCGATCTCGACGGGGGTTACGGCATCGAGCAGACGCCGCGCGATCTCGACACCATCGCCGACCTGCAGCGGGTTCCGGAGTTGCTCGCTCAGCGCGGTTACGCCGCTGACGATATCGCGACCATCATGCACGGCAACTGGTTGCGCCTCTTCCGCCGGGCCTGGTCAACGCCGCAAGAGGCGACATAACGCCCAGGTCAGACGCCCCAGTATAGGAGAGCGGTTTTCAGGAAATCGCTCGCTTACAGAGCCGCCAGCCTACTGCTTGGGTGGATCACCATGCCCCTTGAATGGCCCACGGCGCCTGCAGAACCATCCCTTTCCGGCTCTTCGCCGTATCTCCAGTGGGGAACCGACGACACCGGGATGGTGCGGTTGCGCGTTAGAGAGCGCAGACAGAGGTATTTGCTCGGATCGGATGACCCGCGCAGACCGAGAAGAGGTGACACGATGAGGGAAGAATCGCGGATCGATGGGATAGCGCGCGCCCTGGCGCACGGCCTATCACGGCGGCAGGCGCTGGCGGTAGTGCTCGGGCTGGGCGCGGCACAGGTCATTGCCTTGACCCCCGCGTTGGCGGTCAAGGACCGCAAGCGCAAAGGAAAACCGGACGACTCGGAGGACACCGGCGAAGCCCCCGCTGGGCAAGCCGGCGGCGTTTGGGACGCGAAGATCGACATCTGCCACTTCGATTTCGAGTCAGGCGACTACCAGATCATGACCGTCAGCGCGCCGGCTCTGCCTGACTATCTCAACCAGGGCGACACGCTTTTCATCGACTGTTGCGTGACCGCCGATTGCCCGGCTCGCCAGTGCGGCGCCCTCACCAACTGTATCGAGGGAGCCTGCATGTACGATCCCACCGCGGGCGAACCCTGTACGCTCGATGACGGCACCCCCGGCGTGTGCGGCAAGAACAACGTCTGCCAGTCCAACGCGCCGGTCGAGGCGGCTCCCGTCGCGTAGATCGTAGGAAAAGCGCCCCTCACCCGGAACCCCGGGTGAGGGGCGCTTCGCATTGGTTCAGCCCTGTGTCATCTGCATCAGCACGTCGCGCCCGTTGAATTCGGACCAACTCTCGACGATCCGGCCGCAGTGCACGCGGTAGACATTGATACCGGTGAAATTGACCGTTTTTTCGGTCGGATCAACGCCGAGGAAGGACCCCTTGTGGGTTCCCGCGCCGGACCACTGCACGACCACCAGATCGCCATCGGCGATCGTGTTGCCGATCGTCAGGGCGATATCGGGGAAGGCGTCGAACACATGTTGCAATGAGGCCTTGATGGCATCGGCGCCCTGAACGTCCGGGAACGCCGCGCCGTGGTGAACGGCGTTCGCATCCACGATTTCGTTCAGGACGTCGAGCGCCTGCTTGTTCCAGACTTCCTCCGTCCAGCGGCGCGCCAGGGCAAGATTCGCGTCCGGCGAGTCGTTTGCACACGGCGTCCCGGCGGGCGCCGCCAGCGGCGCGGTTTCCATCCCTACCGGTGTGCCGGGCACGTTCGGCGCCCCGATCTCGCGGAGCAGCGACAGGTGATCCGCCTCTCCCCATGATTCGGCGATGCGGCCGCAGCTCACCCGGAAAATGTTGATGCCGTCCCAGGCCACCTGCTTGTTTGTCGGCGCAATGCCCTGCCACTCGCCTTGTTGCGTGCCGGTCACCGTCCACTGAGTGGCGGCGAGGTCTCCCTGGACCGCCACCAGATTGGCGGTGAAGGAGATGTCGGGAAACGCGGTGAGGAACATCAGGAGCCGTTCCGTAAAGGCGTCGGTGCCGGTGGTATCGCCGCCAATGCCCCAATGGTGAATCTCATCCGGCGCCAGCAGTTCATCGACAGCGGCATCCCCGCCGGCGGTCCAGACTTCTGCCCAGTAACGGCGCACCAACGTCTCGACATCGTCTCGCGACATCTCGGCACACGGGGTTGCATCCTGCGCTGAGGCGCCCCATGGCGACAGGACGTGAACGAGCGGCGCGGCGCCGAGCGCGAAGAGCAAAGACCGGCGATGATATGTCTTCATCGAATACTCCTCGTGGCGAAACAGCGACTATCCGTCACCCGGAATCTTACCGGCAAAGCGCAGACTTTGGTTGTCGCACAATCAGCGCCAGGAAGGGAGGGGAAGATGGCGGGAGTGATTGCTCCGGAGGCGATGGCAGGAAGAGTGGCACTGGTGACCGGCGCCGGTTCCGGCATTGGGCGAGCGTCGGCGCTCGCGTTTGCCGCGGCGGGCGCGGCGGTCGTCGTCTCGGATGTGGCAAGGGCGAATGGCGAAGCGACCGCCCAGGCCATTGTCGATCGTGGTGGTTCCGCGATGTTCGTTGCCGCGGACGTCTCGGATGGCGACCAGGTTGCGGCTTTGGTCGCGGCGACGCTCGATCGCCATGGCCGTCTCGACTACGCCCACAACAATGGCGGTATCGAAGGACCGCTGGCGACGGTCGTCGATCTCGACGAAGCGAACTGGGACCGCATCATTGATATCAACCTCAAAGGCGTCTGGTGGTGTCTCAAGCATGAGATTCCGGCGATGCTGGCAGGTGGCGGCGGCGCGATTGTCAATACGGCCTCCGTCTCTGGACTCAAGGGCTTCCCGCCGCTCCTGCCCGCTTACGTCGCCAGCAAGTTCGGCGTCGTGGGGTTGACCGCGGTGACGGCGCGCACCTACGCCAGCCAGGGCATCCGGGTGAACGCCGTCTGCCCCGGCGCGATCGATACCCCCATGCTCGAACGCATTGGCGAGGGTGCAACGCGGCTCGGCATCGCGCTGGTGGCGGAGAACCCGGCGGGCCGACTCGGTGACCCAGCGGAGGTGGCGGAAGGCGTGGTCTGGCTCTGTTCGGACGCGGCCTCATTCGTGACTGGCCAGACCCTCACCATCGATGGCGGCTTTCTGGCCTGAGCCGTGCCGCTGGCTCGATACCAGCAGCATCGAATGTTCTGGCACGTGGACAACTGCCTGCCCACCCGGTGTCGTCCCGGCGAAGGAGAGACCTCGGCGATGGCGCCGACCGCGGCGAACGACGAGGTTCCTCGTTCCTCGGAACGACACCGATGCTGCGCACCGCGTTCGTGACGCGATTTTCCTCGAAACTCATCTCATCCCGTCACCTGATTGCGGGAGAGGGGATGAGAATCCCTACCCCTCGCGTTCGCGTGCCGCTTCCAGAATCGCGATGTTGGCGGCACCCTCGTCTCCCGTCGCCCCCCCGTAGTCCGCGCCCCGGACCCACGCGGCAAATGCCGCCACCTGCGCCTCGTAGGGATTGGGGGCGGTGTCGTATGAGCGGCGGGTGCCATCGGAGAGGGTCAGGTCGCCGCGCGCCGCGCCCATGCGGGGCACGAATACGCCGGTGGCGATCGCCCAGCCAGCGCTGCCATAGACCTCGACCCGGTTGACTGGACCCTGGACCCCGGTCGCCGTCTCGACTACGCCCGTGGCATTCCCCAGTTGCAGCAGGAGCACCGCGAGGTCGTCCACCTCGACCCGCCAGTGCTGGGCGCTGAGACGGCTGCCGATCAGCCGGGTCTCCGGGAACCCGGTCAACCAGAGGGCGGCATCGAGCGTGTGGGTGCCGATGTCCATGATGGCCCACCCGCCCGACGTTTCCGGCCGCAACCGCCAGACATCGGGAAGTCCGGCGTACTGCGTCTGCCAACTCGAGCGGACGAACGCGACATTGCCGAGGGAGCCGCCGCGAATCACCTCCTTGAGGTCCCGCAACGCGGGATGGAACCTTCCCTGGTAGCCGACACCCAGGTGAAGGCGCCGCTCCCGGGCCAGGGTGGCGAGTCCAGCCGCGCCGCGGCCGGTGATCGCCAGCGGCTTTTCCGCGAGCACATGCTTCCCTGCCTCGAGGGCGAGACGCACGTGCTCCTCGTGCCGGTGATTCGGGGAGGCGACCCAGACCACCTCGATTTCGGGGTCCGCCAGCATCGCCGCCAGGGAGTCGTACTGTTTCGCGGTGCCATGACGGCTGGCGAATGCCCGTGAGCCTTCGGCGGTGGAGCCTGCCGCGCCCAGGAGTTCCTGACCAGCGTTGGCGAGGACTGGCGCGAAAATCGCATCGGCGAAACCGCCGCTGCCCACCAGGCCCCAGCGGACGCGCGCCCCACTGCCATGACTGGAACTCACTCGCTTCCCCTCTCTCCAGCCGCATCCACCCACCAGGGACACGGACTACTCATACGCTGCCTGAGCGGTTCTGGTCAGTCCGCCCGATCCAGAATCTCCAATGTCGGGACAAAGCGCTCGATGGCGTCCAGCGTATTCGGATTGAGCACGATCTGCACGTCGTTGATTCCTTCGCGGGCGAAACCGCGCAGCACCGCCGCCAGATCGTCCGGCGCTCCGGTCAACGGCCGCGCGCCCGATTCGCGGTTCTGGCGCCCGCCGGGAAAGTCGATCTGGGTCGAAACCGACCGCGCCAGCGTGGCCGGATCGCGGCCGGCGGCCTCGCACGCTCCATCGACCGCCGCGCGCAGGGCGGGAATGGCGGTTGGTGAATTGTCCTGCCAGGCAAGCCAGGCATTCCAGATGTCAGCGTACTCCGCCGCCAGCGCGAGCACCCGCGGCCGGTTGGCGAGCGCCCCGATCATGATCGGCGGGCCATTCGGGCGTGGTCCGCGCGGCCGCAATTCACACTCGCGCGCCTCGTAATGCCGGCCCTGAAAATCGACGGAACCATCTCGCAGCAGCGGCCCGATGATGGCGAGCGCCTCGGCGAAGCGGTCGATCCGCTGCTCGAAGGAGTACCCAAACGCCCGGAACTCCGGTTCGTGCCAGCCGGCGCCAACGCCCAGGATCAGGCGTCCGCCGCTGATCTCGTCGACCGTATCCGCCATCTTGGCCATCAGCGCGGGATTGCGCCAGAGGACACACATGACCAGGGCGCCGATGTCGACGCGGGGCACTGCCGCTGCCAGCGCGGCGATCTGCGACCACCCCTCCCAGCCGCCGATGCGTGGCTCGCCCGCGGGCTGGATCAAGAGATGATCGGAAACCCAGATCGAATCAAACCCGGCTTGCTCCGCCAGGCGGGCGCGCGCCAGAACATCGCCCCATCGTGGCGGGTGGCCCGTATCGGCCTCGATCCAGGGGGTAAGAAAGAGCCCGACTTTCAGTGGACGCACGGGACCCCTTTCGCGGCTGTACTGCGCTCGTTCGCGGCATTTTCTCATCCCGTGGGGAAGACCGCTGTCCAGTCCGCGCCCGGAACGCTCGCCGCGGCGCCGCCGGGACGCCCTCACCCCAACCCCTGGCTCCCTCCCATTGCTCCCTCCCATTGCTCCCTCCCAAGCCTCCCTCCACCGGAGGGAGGAGTCCCCCTCCGCCGGAGGGAGGAGACCCCCGTGCGCGGGAGAGAGGCTTCTGGCAGCCCATCGGCCAGAGAACGCCGGAGCAACCGGACGATTTCATCCATATCTCCCCCTGCCAGCCGTCGAGCCGGGAGAGGGGCTTCGGGAAGGGCCGCTCCTGACCTGATCCGTTTCGAGAACGGCCCATCACGCGAACAGGAGCGCTCGCAGCCGGGTCTCGACCTCGTTGAGATTCGGGAAGCGGGCCTTGTCGAGCATGGAGAAGATCAGGCGGTCGTTGACAGAAGACCGCGAAGGAGGAGCAGGGAATACCGGCCAAGGATGATGCCGGGTCCTTGGCCGGGCGTTTCTGGCATGCAGCAACACGCCACCTCAACCAGTAGGCGTCTCCTCGCTTGCCCCATCCGCGCTATTGCCACACCCATCGTGCGTTGCGCACATGCCCGGACCACCCGGCACCGGTCCCCCATTCATCACGCTCTGGCAGCAGACCAGCCCTTCCGCGCACGTTCCCTCGACGCCAGCGGTGCATTCGCAGCCGACGCCGCTACAGGGCGGCGTGCCGCAGTGACCGTCACTACCGCAGTAGCCGGAACAGCAGTGTTGGCAGAACGCGCCGGAACCGCACTGGCTGGGGCACGGGTTCGTGCTCGCCTGGCACTGTTGGCGGAAGCAGATCGCTTCTTGCTCGCAGCGGCCCGGCCCACCGGCGAGCGAGGAGTCATCGGTGCAGCAGACGAACCCGTCATCGCAGGCATTCCTGACGCCGCTGTGGCATGAACACCCTTCGCCGGTGCAGTTCTGGGGGTTACAGTGTTCCTGGCGCACGCACTTGCCCGGCCCGCCGGGGAGTCCGGGGTTATCCGGACAGCAGACCAGGGGATCGTCGCACGCATGCTGAATACCGCCGTCGCAGCGGCAGCCGTGCGTGGTACAGGTGAGACCGCGGGGATTGCAGCCGACGGACGATGGGGTGCAGACGCCGGGACTCCCCGGCGCCGCGTTCGGGTCCGCGGCACAGCAGAGCAGGGTGTTTTCGCCGCAGGGATGCTCCGTCCCGGTGGTGCAAGCGCATCCTACGCCCGGGCGGGCGGGGTCGGTGCAGACCTGTTGCTCCTGCGCGGCACGGGTAGAGCGAACCCACCCTAACGGGGCAATTCCCGCCACGAGCCCCGCCCCTCCCCGGCGCAGGGCGGTCCGGCGTGACAGGCGCGCGGCAAGTGACCGCGCGATGGTGTCGAAGCGCTCGGCGTCCACGTTCATCCCTCCGTGTGTCGCGATGGGTCGGTTACTGAATGCAACGAGGGAGGTGCGGGATGCGTTGCGCCAGGCCGGTGGATCGCTCCAAAATCCGTGCAAACACCGATATTGATGCGTCTGTCTACCCGGTGATAGACTCCGGCCGAAGTCTCATCACTGGCGTAGCAACGTTCCGTGTGCCGTTGTGGAGTGTGCCCGGAACCGGCGGGCTGTAAGGAGAGCGTGTGTCCACAAGTGAATCGCCAATCGTCACGGAGATCCCCAATCGCCCGCCAGGCAAGAACCGCGCGGTGTTCCATCGTGTCATGGCGGGGGCGGTGGCCTTCGCGGGGTTGGCGTTGATCGCGGCGGCGCTCCTGATGTCGAGACCAGCCGAAGGGCAGACGGCGTTTCCCGAACCACAGCAACTCGTCAGTGAGAACGGCGTGCTGAAGGCGACGCTGACCGTGTCGCGGCAGCAGGTGGACATCGGCGGAACGCCCATCGTCGCCACCGTCTATAACGGCTCGTTCGTGGGACCGACGTTCCATGTCAAACCGGGCGACCATGTTGAAATTTCACTCGTCAACACCCTCGGGGAAATGACCAACCTGCATTTCCACGGGTTGCACGTCTCTCCCTCCGGTGATGCGGACAACATCTTTCTGGAGGTGCTCCCCGGGCAGACGCAGCAGTACGTGCTCGACATTCCGGCCAATCATCCGACCGGAACGTACTGGTATCACGCCCACATGCACGGTCTCGCTGAGGAGCAGATTTTTGGCGGCCTGGCGGGGCTCTTCGTGGTGGACGGTCTGACCGATCTGCTGCCGGCCGATTTGCACGATGTCAAGCAGCAGGCATTCGTCCTCAAGGACTACCAGGCCAAGGACGGCGCCATCCTGACCGAAAACATCGACAGCAACGCGCCCACCACCCGCACCGTGAACGGCGCGGTCGAACCGACAGCCAGCATCGATTCCGGGGAAACGCAACTCTGGTCGATTGTCAACGCCAGCGCCGACATCTACTACGACGTGCAGTTGACTGGGCATCAGTTCCACGTTGTCGCTGAGGACGGCAATCCCGTCTGGCAAGTAAAAAGCGCGGATTCACTGGTGATGCCGCCCGGCAAGCGTTTCGACGTGCTGGTGCAAGGCGCGGCCCCCGGGGCCTATGAACTGAAGACCCTGGCCTACGACCAGCAGGGCGACCAGTATCCGGAGGCGCCGCTGGCCACGGTCACGGTCAATGCGTCATCGCTGACACCAGCCACGCTCCCCGAAAAAATGATCGAGCCGATCGATCTCGCGACGGCGGATATTGCCAACAGCCGGACCCTTGTCTTCGACAAGGACCAGGCCGCGGGAACCTTTACGATCGACGGCAAGATTTTCGATCCCAACCGCGTCGATCAGACCGTGAAACTCGGCAGCATCGAGGAGTGGACGATCCGGAACGACAACAACCAACAGCATCCGTTCCACATCCACGTCGATAGTTTCCAGGTGATGTCCATCAACGGCGAGCCGTACAACGCGGTCAACCGACAGGATGTGGTGAATCTGCCGGCAAACGGTGAAGTTGTCGTGCGCATTCCGTTTGACGAGTTCACTGGGAAATTCGTTTACCACTGCCACATCCTCAATCATGAGGATCGGGGGATGATGGGAATCGTCGAGGTGGTGCCGTAGACTGCCTTCACCCCAACCCCTCTCCCGCCGCGCGGGAGAGGGGCTTTTTTTGTCTTGGGTCGGGGCGACGCCTTCCAAATTTTGTTCTAGTCGCTGCCTGCGGCTCCGACCGGCGCTGAGACTGCCAGCCCGATTCCTTGTGCTACGCGGTTCCCGTAGTCAGGATCGCATTGGGTGAAATGGGCGACCATGCGCTCCTGGATATCGCGGCGGCATTGGCGTAGCGCATCCACCAAATTGGCAATCAGATCGTCGCGCTCCCAATCCTCGATCGCGCGGTAGCGTTCTCCGGCCTGCTGGTAGGGATTGGTCCGTTCGATCGCGTGCCGTTCGAGACGGCCTTCGACGAACGGCGAGTAGGGGACGTGCGTCTGCGGTGCCTGCTGCACGCCGCCCAGACTGTTCGGTTCGTAGTTGACGTGGGGATTGGCGCCCGATCCCGTTCCATCGACGTAGTAGGTCATCGCTCCATCGCGCTGGTTCGTGTTCACCGGTCGCTTCGCCTGGTTGACCGGCAATTGCAGGTAATTCGGACCCACGCGGTAACGCTGGGTGTCGGAGTAGGAGAGGGTCCGTCCCTGGAGCATCTTGTCGTCCGAGAAATCGAGACCGTCGACAAGTACGCCGGTGCCGAATGCGGCTTGCTCCACCTCCGCGAAATAGTTGGCTGGGTTGCGGTCAAGCACCATGCGGCCGACCGGACGCAAGGGGAACTGGTCCTCCGGCCACAACTTGGTGTCGTCCAGGGGGTCGAAATCGAGTTCCGGATGCTCCCCGTCCTCCATGATCTGCACGCAGAACTCCCATTCCGGGTAGTCCCCGCGTTCGATCGCCTCGTAGAGGTCCTGCGTCGCGTGGTTGAAATTCTTGGCCTGGATGGCATCGGCCTGGGGTTGGGTAAGGGATTTCACCCCCTGCTTCGGTTTCCAGTGGTACTTGACGAGGACGCCCTCCCCGGCGGCGTTGACCCACTTGTAGGTGTTGACCCCGAACCCTTCCTGATGCCGGTAATCGGCGGGAATGCCGCGTGGGCTGAAGAGCCAGGTCAGCATGTGCATCGATTCCGGGGTGAGACTCATGAAATCGAAGATGCGTTGCGGATCCTGGCGGTTGGTGACCGGATCAGGCTTGAGGGAGTGGATGACGTCAGGGAACTTGATGGCATCGCGGATGAAGAAGACGGGCAAGTTGTTACCGACCAGATCCCAGTTGCCATCCTCCGTATAGAACTTGACCGCGAAACCGCGCGGATCGCGCAGCGTCTCGGGAGAGGTGCCGCCGTGGATCACGGTCGAGAAGCGCACGAAGACCGGGGTCCGCTTTCCTTTCTCCTGGAAGAGCCGGGCGCGGGTAAACCGGGCGATCGGCTCGCCGCCCACCGTCCCATACGCTTCGAAGAATCCATGGGCGCCCGCGCCGCGGGCGTGCACCACGCGTTCGGGAATGCGCTCCCGGTCGAAGTGCGTGATTTTCTCGATGAGTTGGTAGTTCTCCAGCAGGGCCGGTCCACGGCTGCCAACCGTCCGCGTGTTCTGGTTGTCGGCAACCGGATGTCCCTGGCGAGTGGTCAGCATGGGGCGATCGGGGTCGTTGCCACGGTCGGCCTTCCCGTTACTGCTCTCGTTGGACCTGTGGGCCATGCGAACTCTCCTTGACTACGCGTTGATCGAAACTGCTGGCGCTTGTCGCCAACAGAACGCTACCTTATTGATCAGATGGACACAAATTCGCGAATCACAGACGTAGTTCAGCCCTGACCAACGGCGGCCGATTCTCCGATGGTCCAGCCGCCATCCACGAACGTGACGGCGCCGGTCATGTAGCGCGCGGCGTCCGAGGCGAGGAACGCGACCACCTCTGCCACCTCTTCTGGCGTGCCGAACCGACCGAGCAAGGTCCGGCCGACGACCCCGGAATAAATCGAGAGCGCGAACGCCTCTTCCGTGGAGATGCCCGGGCTGGATGCGGTCAGGTTCTGCGCGGTGAGCGTCTCCCCGACGCGGCGCACACCGGCGTTCATCTCGGTGGCGATGTATCCCGGCGCAACGGCATGGACGCGGATGCCGTGCTTCGCCCAATCGAGCGCGAGTGCCTTGGTCAGACCGATCATTCCCGCCTTGCTGGCGCAGTAGGCGCTCTCCAGTGCGATCGGCATCACTCCGGCGATCGAGGCGATATTGATGATGGTGCCGCCACCGCGAGCGATCATCCCCGGCGCGGCGGTGGTGCTGAGGAAAAAGGCCCCCTTGAGGTTGGTATCGAGAATCGCGTCCCAGGTCGCCTCGTCGATCTCCTCCGGTGTGGCGTGCTTGGGTGAAATTCCGGCGTTGTTGACCACGACATCGATCTGGCCGAACGCCGCCAGCGTCTGGTCGACCAAGCGACGCGCCGCGGCTACCTCGCGCACGTCGCAGGCCACGGGAGGGCCTCATCCCCGGCCGCGGTGATCTCTGCCGCTGCCCTGGCCGCATCGTCGCCGGACCGCGCGGCGACGATCACCTTCGCCCGTCCGCCGCCAGCCGCGCCGCGATCGCTCGGCCGATACCCCGGCTGCCGCCGGTCACGATGGCGGTCTTCCCGGCCAACGATTGCGTTGTCGCCCCCATCGCCGCTCCCCTCTCCTCTTCGCTCCGATCCGAGAGCGGCATCATACGGTGAGAAACGTGCGTTCGCTGCCCTGGAACTCATGGATGCTTCGCATCGCGAATGCCGCTTGCGCGCCGCGCCGGCCCTCACCCCAACCCCTCTCCCGCCAAGCGGGAGAGGGGCTGCACGCCGCGTGAGTGATTGATCTCACTCGGGCAGACGAGGGCGGGAGAAAATGAACACGAGAGTTCCCAGCATGAGCATGGCGAACGCCAATAACCACGAGCGTTCATCGCGCGCGTCCGCGATCGGCCATGCCCACCATCGCGCCGTGCCATCGGCGTGGGAGCCGAGCAGCGCCGCCACCATCGACGCCGCGATTGCCGGGAGCGCCGCGGCGCGCGGTCCAACCACGGGCCGCGCCAATAGGGTCAACCCGACATACCCGAGCGCGTTGCGTCCGCTCTCAAGCGCGTAGACGCTCCAGGCGCTGCCGGCTACCAGCCAGACGAGGACGCACGCTCCGAGCGCGGCGAGCGCCGATGCCACGCCGAACAGCGCATCCAGAAGCGGTAATGATCGCGCCGCCACCGCCTCCAGCCGCTCCTCGCCCGCGGCAAGACTGGCGGCGACGGTGCCGATCGCGGCATTGAGATCGAGGGAGTCGAGTTCCGTTCCTGAGTGGACGTCATCGAACGCGCGAACAAAGGTGTATCCGTGCATTTCCGCGTTGCGCTAGCTGGATTCCGATTGCGTCGGCAGGTTGAACCCGCGCTTCTGCTCCTTGCTGCTGACGCGGCAGTAGTCGATGAATTGTGGAATCTGCACTGATTCGTCTCGTGTCACTGGATCGGCCTCGGGGGGAATGAGTAGTACGCATTGGAAATCACCACTGATTCACGATCTCGGCTCCACGCGAGTCGTGCTTCGCTTTCCCAATCTTCACCTCGAACATCCTTGCATTCGGCGTGGAGCGTCACCAATGGAAACCTTCCGTGTTCGTCTGGTTGTGAATCGCGAAGGATCCATCGCAGCTCGTCGCGTTCATCTGCAAGCAAAACCAAATCTGCTTCCTCACCCACTTTTAGGGTGATGGCCTCCTCAGCGCGGTTCAGTTCGAAGTTGAGATCAGCATCAAGCAATTCAATTCTCGTGAAGAGCGCCGGACCATGCCCGACGTTAATTATCTTTAGGATCACTTCTCTAATGAGACCAGATTGCACCATCGGTTCGCGAAAAATGATGACCGGCATCGTTGCGATCTGGGCTTGGTGCTCCGCTGCCCGCAAAGCTCGTTGTTCGGCGACGCTTGCCTGGTGCTGCGCCCGTTGAGTTTGCGTTCGCTCGCGATCCGCCAATTCACGGGTCATCCTCGTAGAGTACATGGTGACCGCAAGCAAGAAGGTGGCTCCCACTGCCTGTGTGATGGCTGCAACGGCTTGTACTGCTGCGGCGTTGTTCTGCTGGCGGGTCCAATCGAGCGCGGGCCGAAGCGGGGTAAACGCCCAATCCCTGACGACATCCGCCAGCGCAAGGATCACTAACGCGATCCCGACAAAGATGGCGGCTGGAGCAACAAGTCGATTCCAGATAGTCTTCGGTTCGGGGGCAATCTGAGGGCCGCTCATGAGTTCACCGCGCTGTTCTCCGATGGAAGTTCGAGCGTTCGTTCTGACCTCGAGTGCGGCACTTGGCGGGTGTCACCGATTGGAACCATGTTGGGGATCGCCAGAGTCGTCTGGATTCTCTGGGAACCGCTCCTTCTGCGCGATTCCCCAGCGAGCGGCTTCAACCTTCAACAGGTCAAGCTGGGAGTGCCAATTCTCACTCCCACCTCTCGGAAGCATTCGCCCCACTTCCGTTAGCAGGATCAAGCCCGCAAACAGACCCCATTCCAAACTACGGACGGCGTAGAGGTCATTGAGTGTGGGTCCAAAGAATCGGTTGCCAGAACCATCGAGCGCCCAGGTTTGGGCCGCACCTTCGATAGTTGGGTGAGAGTGGTGGTTCAAATACGCAAATCCCGCCTCCATTTTGGGGAGAAACCCATTGTCATCGCCATCCCCCCGTTCGTCGATAACGGCAGCTATTTCTTTGGCGCTCGGCGGAAACGTGGGCATCTTGCCCTCCTGGACCTCCTTAGGCTTCGCGGCCGGCAGCATCCCCTTTGGCCAATCACGTAGCGGCAGCCAGCGCCATATATCTTCCGGATGTAGACGGGAATAGACCACGCGACGCCACGTTTCGAGCATGTGACGTTCAAGCGCCATGCAGCCGCTGTAATATCCGGCGAGGCACGCATCGAGGGCGAGCTTTACGTTTCCGCCGGCTAGTGCGAGAAGATCCAAGCGAAACTCTGCCGAGATGCGTCGCTCACCTGGAGGTTCGCTACTCAGATCATGTACCCCCGTGAACGCCGCTCGATAGAGTGCCAGGATCGCCATCCAGTACGCGAACCCTTCGCCGTGTCGCAACACCGCACCGGTGCGGTGTTGCAGTTCCCCTTCGTCGAGACTGCAATACGCTTCCATCCATGGGCGGGCGGTTTCGACCACATAGCGAGGGTGGGTTGGTCCCATCATCTCCGAGATGCTCTTCCCCTCGCACCATCGATAGTTGGGCTCCAGTCGTGGGATTTCTGTCACAACAGCCTCCCCGACGAATTCAACAGTTCGCCGCGAATCTTTTCAGGCAGGTCATTCCCTGAAGGCGAAGTGATCGTCCTGCATGCCCACCTTCACAACATGAGCCAGATACAAGACCTGTCGCGTCGTAACGATCACAAAATCAAAAAAATGGTATCCACTAGAGCGGCGCGCGAACGATGTTTTGTTCCGAGCCGCGGCGAGGCATCTCGGTGTCGGTCCCAGTCATGGCTCACGCCGAGGTTCCTCCTTCGCCGGGACGACACCCATGTCTCTCGCCGGAACGACGCAATTTCTGCACGTCGCTCGCACGGAAACCAAATCCCCTCGCCCATCGCAATGGGAGACTCCTCCCTCCGGTGGAGGGAGGCTTGGGAGGGAGCCAGGGGTTGGGGTGAGGGCCTTTCGTTGGAGTGAATCCTCCGCTACCGGACCATCAGATCGGCGTAGGTCTCGCCGATGTCCGCCGGTGGGCGGTAGTCGGGGCCGCGCTCGACGAGCACGTAGTCCCGGTAGAGTTCGAGGCAGCCCTCGCTGCAGAAAATGCGCGAGCGGTCCGCGATCTCGGCATGGAGATAGTGCTTGGCGATCATGCGGCCGCAGGTCGCGCAGTGGAGCATCCGCTCCTCGTACCACTGAGCGTCGTTCTCACGCCATTCGGCCATTACGCGTTCTCCTCGGGATCGTAGCCATACAGGTCTCGCGCCGCCTCTGCCGAGATGAATCCTTGCAAAACGTCGTCCACCACCAGCTCGCGCGGGCGATCGCGCGGGTCGCCAAAGCCGCCGCCGCCAGCCGATTCCAGTCGGATCAGATCGCCTTCCGTCACCGCCACGCGGGTGAACTTGGAGTCGGAGACGGTGCCGAAGACCTCCGAAAAGCGGCGGAACTGGTTGTCTCCCTTGCGCTTGATGAAGATGCCGCTCGAGGCGCCCTCGGTCCCCCCGAAGATACCGGGCCCGTGGGTTTTGGTGCGGTCGAAGAGGGCGTTGACGGTGATTTCCGGCGCGGTCACCCGGAAGACGCGCGAACTGGCCAACCCGCCGCGCCAACGCCCGGCTCCGGCGGAGTCGGGGCGAAGTTTGTACTCCTCGACAATGAAGGGGTATTTCGTTTCCAGAATCTCGACCGGGGTGTTGCGGCAGTTGCCGTTGTTCGGGCAGAGCACGTTGTTGCCATCGTGGTCGATGGTGCCGCCCCAACCGCTCCCCTCGATGTGGTAGTTGGTGTAATAGTCGCCGTACTCGGGATGGAAGCCGCCGAAGAGGAAGTTGCAGGAGGAAGCCCCTTCCGCGGCTTCCACCCGCTCCGGCACGGCCCCTGCCAGCGCCCGCTGCACAACGTTCTGGATGTGCGGATGGGTCTCGGTGTTGCCGCCGACCGAGGGCCCGGGATGCTGGACGTTCATCAGCGAACCGGGCCGGGTGACTAACCGGATCGGCCGGTAGGCCCCGGAGTTGATCGGGATGTCGTTGGAGACGACGTGGAGGAAACCGCTGTAGCAGGCGGCGGCGGTGACCACGAAGGTCGCGTTGATCGGCCCCTTCGCCTGGTCGTCGGAGTCGGTCCAGTCGCAGATCGCCTCATCGCCGCGGATCGTCAGTCTTAACCGCATCCAGTACGGTTTGCTCGTAACGCCGTCGTCCTCCATGCAGTCCTGCGCGTAGTAGACGCCGTCCGGCATCTCCGCGATCTCCGCCCGCATGAAGCGCTCGGAGTAATCGAGGAGTTGGTCGGAAGCCGCGGTGAGCGTCTCCGCGCCGTACTTGGCGAGCAATTCCAGCACCCGGTCTTCGGCGATCTTGAGCGAGCCGATCATGGCGTGATAGTCGCCCCACGAGGTCTTCGGGGTGCGGTGGTTGGCGAGCACCACCCGCCAGATGTCCTTCACATACTCGCCGCCGTCGATGATTTTCAGTGGCGGCAGGCGCAACCCTTCCTGGTAGACCTCGGTGCCGTCGGCGGCGAAGGACCCGGGAGCCATGCCGCCGATCTCGCCGACGTGGGCGACGTTGCCGACGAACCCCCAGATCTTTCCTTCGTGGAAGACGGCCTTGACCACCAGGTGTTCCGGCATGTGGTTCTGGCCGCGGTAGGGATCGTTGTGAATGAAGACATCGCCGGGGCTGAAGGCATCGAGCCCGACCTCGTCCAGCATCCATTTCATCGCGTACTGGCAGGAGCCGAGCATCGTCGGGCAGAACTCCGCCTGCCCGATGAGATCGCCCCGCGTGTTGAACATCATGCAGGAGAAATCGAGACCCTCGTTGAAGATGGGGGAGTAACTGGTCCGCATCATCGCGGTCCCCATCTCGCGGCAGACATTGACGAAGGCGTTGTTGATCACGCTCAGCGTGACTGGATCGATCTGTTCGGTTCGCGTTTCGCTGGTTGCCATACCTGACCTTCCGGATTCGTGGTTGCGGGCGACGCGGGCGTCGCCCCTACACTCGCCTGATGCCACTACAACGCGATGGTCATGACTCCGGTGGCGCCGATTGCCAACCGCTGGTCGGGGTGGATGACGGTCGTTGAACTGACTTCCTCGACGATGAGCGGTCCATCGACCGCAAAACCGGCGGCCAGATCGTCGCGGCGGTAGATCGGCGTTTCGACCACTCCGTGCCCCTGGAAGTAGACCTGCCGCGCCCCGACCGGTTTGCCCCCCGCATGACGGCCGTTGGAGACCATCGTCGGCAGGCTGACCAGTCCGGTGTGCCCGGAGACGGTGACATTGAAGCGGATCAACTCGATGACCTCGCCGGTGATGGAGTAGCCGTAGAAATTCTCGTGGACGCGGTGGAACGCCTCCAGCGTCTTCTCCAGCAATTCCGGCGTCACCGGACCGGGCGGGACTGGGACATCCTGCTCGTAGTTCTGCCCCCAGTAGCGCATGCTGATCGAGCGCTCGATCTCCGGTTCGCCGGTGAAGCCCTCTTGCCGCAGTTGATCGAGCGAGGCGTTGATCATCTCGTCGAAATGGATGCCGACCGTCTTGGCGTCGATGGCGTCGGAGCGGAAGTGCTTGCTCCAGACCTGGCTGATCTTCGGTTCGGCGATCAGCGCGCCGAAGGCCGAGGTGAGACCGGGGTAGACCGGGATGATGACCTGCTTCATCCCCATCTTGGCGGCGATATCGGCGGCGTGGAGCGGACCCGCGCCGCCGAAGGCGACGAGGGCGTACTCGCGGGGATCGAGACCGCGGTCGATGGAGAGGACGCGAATCGCGTTTGCCATGTTCTCGTTGGCGATATCAACGACCGCCTGCGCCATCTCCAGTCGCCCCAGGCCGAGACGCTCGCCCAGTTCGTCCAGTTTCCACTCCGCCTTGGCCGGGCTGAGTTTGATTGTGCCGCCAAGGAAGTAGGCGGGATTGAGCCGGCCGAGAATCAGGTTGGCATCGGTGACGGTGACATCCTCGCCGCCGGTGTCGTAGCAGACCGGACCTGGATCGGCCCCCGCACTCTGGGGACCGACGCGGAGGAGACCACCCTTGTCGATCCAGGCAATGGAGCCGCCACCCGCGCCGATGGTGGTCAGGTCGATCGTTGGCGTCGCGACGGGGAGACCCCACTCGATCTCGAAATTGGTCGAATGGGAGATCTTGCCATTGCGCACCAGACCGACGTCGCAGGAGGTGCCCCCCATATCGAGGGTGACGAGATTGCCGGCGCCCGCGAGTTGGCCGAAATACTGCCCGGCGATGATCCCGCCCGCCAGACCGGAGAGGAGGAACTTGATCGGTTCCGCCTCCGCGGCATCGGCTGGGGTCTTGCCGCCGTTCGATTTCATCAGCGACCAGGGCACCTCGAGACCGCTGTCGGCAAACGCGGCGAGGGCGTCCTCGATATAGCGCTGCATGATCGGTTTGACGTACCCATCGGCGATGACGGTGCTGCCGCGCTCGTACTCCCGCCAGATCGGCGCCACCTGATGCGAGAGCGACACCGGAATATCCGGAAAGCGCTCGGTCAAATAGTCCCGCACGCGCAGTTCGTGCGCCGGGTTGACGTAGGAGAAGAGGAGACAGACGGCAATCGCCAGGTCGTCATCGGGATAATCAGCGATGCGCGCCGCAATACGGTCCGCCAGGTCCGCCAAGGCATCGTCGGTGAGTGGGGTGACCACCCGGCCGTGAAAATCGAGCCGCTCGGCCAGGCCGAGGCTGTTCCGCCGCTCGACGAGCGGTTCCGGTTTGGTCCACTCCAGCGAAAAATGGTGCTTGCGGTTCATCCGCTGAATATGGGGCACATCCTCGAAGCCAGCCGTGGTGACGTAGATCACGGTGGCCCCGGTCCGCTGCAGCAGGGCGTTGGTCGCCACCGTGGTGCCGATGCTGATCGCCTGCAACGCCTGCTTGTCGACCTCGCTGAGGGCGATGGCGTTCATGATCGCGTTGACGGGGCGCGCCGGCGTCGATGGCGTCTTGGCCACGACCAGCTTGCCGCTCTCGTCATCGATCCCGATCAGATCGGTAAACGTGCCTCCCGTATCGATCCCCAGGCGCACCGCCATTGTTTCTCCTTTTCAAAGTCGAGAAGGCGAGAAGCGAAGACGGCAAGTCGGTAAGACGGCAAGTCGGCAAGGCGAGAAGGCGAGAAGGCGAGGCGCCTCGCCTCCCACTCGCGCCAGCGTGCGTTTCCCTCCGACCTCCGTCTCCCGACCCCCGACCCCTCACCCCCGACCTCTCACCCCCGACTCCTGACTCCTGACTCCTGACTCGTCACGCGACCGCGGTGATCGCCTCGTCGAGAATGGCACAGATGCGATCGACATCGGCTTCGTCGGCGATCAATGGCGGTGAGAACGCGAGAACATCCGAGCCGGGCATCGGGCGGCAGATGAGTCCTCGCTGCAGCGCCTGCCGGGAGACGCGTGGGGCAAGACGATTCGCCAGGGTTGCTTCCGCGCGCGTTTCCCGATCGAGCACGAACTCCATCCCGGCCATCATGCCGCGCCCGCGCACCTCGCCGACGCGGTCGTGCCGCGCGCCAACCTCGCGCAACTGGGAAATGAGATATGGCCCCACCCGGGCGGCTTGCCCGACCAGGTCTTCGCGCTCGATGATCGCGATGTTGCGCACCCCCACCGCACAGGCGACCGGGTGTCCGGTGTAGGTGAATCCGTGCATCAATGTCAGGTCGGGGTCGCCGTAGAGCGCGCCACGGATGCGGTCGGACAACACCACGCCGCCAAGTGGGACGTACCCACTGGTAATCCCCTTGGCGACGGTCATGATGTCTGGTTGCACCTGCCACTGCTCGATCCCGAACCAGGAGCCAAGGCGCCCGAACCCGGTGATGACCTCGTCGACAATCAGCAGGATGTCGTGGCGGTCGCAGATCTCGCGCACCCGCGCGAAGTAGGCGTCAGGCGGGACGACGACGCCACCAGTGCCCATGACCGGTTCGGCGATCATCGCGGCGATCGTCTCCGCGCCCTCGCGGGTGATCGTCTCTTCCAGGTCGGCGACGAGGGAAGCAACGAATTCCGTCTCGCTCTGATCCTGTCCATCGCGATAGGCGTAGGGCGCTGCAACGTGAACGAACCCTTCCACCCCCGGTTCGACCATCTGCCAGTAGCGGGGGATGCCGGTCGCCTGCGTCGTGGCCAGGGTCAGGCCGTGGTAGCCCATGTAGCGGGCGATGATCGTCCGCTTTTGCGGCTGCCCTACCTGCTTCCAATACAGCCGGGCCAGCTTGAATGCGCTGTCGTTCGATTCCGAGCCGCCGGCGGTGAAGAGAATGGTGTTGAGATCACCCGGCGCCAGCCGCGCGATCTGCTCCGCCAGTTCGATGCTCGGCCGATTCGAAGCGCCGCCGAACGAGGAGGCGTAGGCAAGCCGGCTCATCTGGGCGGCGGCGACCTCGGCCAGCTCGCTCCGGCCGTGGCCGGCGTTGACGTTCCACATCCCCGCCGCGCCGTCGATGTACTGGTTGCCGTCGGCATCATAGAGGTAGATCCCCTCGCCGCGGTCCCAGATCAGGGGACCCTGGACGCGATGGGCGTGAAGATTCGTCAGAGGGTGAATGACGTGCTTGACGTCCAATCCGGCCAGCCGATCGAGTTCGCTGGCTTGCTCGACAACCTGCATGGGTCCGGTTCTCCTTGCTACCCGTGGCTCATCGCCAATGAATGCGCTTGTTCACGCCGCTCCTACCGGCGCCATGACAAACACCGGTGTCGCATCCGGTCCGGAGACGTGGGCCGCCCAGTAGGCGTCACGCAACTGCCGCGTGAGCGGTCCCGGCGCGCCGTCTCCGATCTGCCGTCGATCCACGTCAACGATCGGCATGATCCCGCCCGCGGTCGTGCAATAGAACAGTTCGTCAGCATTGTAGAGATCGTATGGGGTCAGGCGCATCTCCTGCGCCTTCCATCCGTGCGCGGCAGCAAGTTCGAATACCGTCTCCCGGGTGATCCCCTCCAGCATGCCTTCCGGCGGGGTGTACAATGCTCCATTGCGCACGACGAAGAGGTTGGCGCCTCGTCCCTCCGTGACGTAGCCGTCGCCATCGAGCATGATCGCATCGTCCGCGTTCGCGTCGAGCGCCTCCAACCTCGCCAGATAACTATGCAGCCGGTTGAACGTCTTGATTTTGGCATCGACACTCTGGATCGGTACATTGCGGATCGAGCAGATGCGGACGCGTAAGCCACGCGCGCTGACCTCGGGACTCACGATCTCGAAGTAAGGGATCGCGTTGATGATCACGGTTGGTGTCCACTCGCTAATCGGCGCACTCGTGCGCATGCCGCGGGTGGCAATCGTCTGGATGTAGGAATCTTCGAGCTCGCTGCGACGGACCGTTGCGACGATCAACGCGGTGAATGCTTCGGGCGTGTAGGGGATCTCGATTCGTGTCGCGTGAAGTGAGCGATAGAAGCGGCGAACGTGCGCGTCGATCTTGAAAATGTAGCCGTGCCGCGCGGAAAGTACGTCGAAAACATTGATGCCAAGCCAGAATCCCGCATCCATAAGGGGAAGACAGGCCTGGTTGGCGGGAATGAATTCCCCGTTGATGAAGGTCATCCCTTCGTTTCCTGTCATGAACCGATCCTTGTCTCGCTCATACGGCCAGCCGCATGACGTCTTCTTCCGTCGCGGTGCGGGGGTCGAGTTCGCCGCTAATCCGGCCCTTGCGCATCACGATCACCCGGCTGCTCATGGAGAGGACCTCCGGAATATCGGAGGAGACGAGCAGGCAGGCGACCCCTTCCCGAGCGAGGGCGGCGACGAGTTGATAGATTTCGGCCTTCGCCCCGACATCGATGCCGACCGTCGGCTCGTCGAGGAGAAAGACCCTCGCCTGCGTGCTCAGCCATTTGGCGAGCGCCACTTTCTGCTGGTTGCCCCCACTCAAGGTGGCGACCACTTGACCACGCCCCCAGGTGCGGACGTCGACCCGCGCGATCATGTCGTCGACGAACTTCCCTTCGCGGCGGAGGTCGAGCAAACCAGCCGGCACCCAGCTCGGCACGAAGCGGTCGAGCACGGCGAGGGTGACGTTCTTGCCGATGGGCAGCGGCATGATCACCCCCTCGTGATGCCGGTCCTCGGAGAGGTAGGCGATGCCGTGGGCTAATGCGTCCCGCGGGGAGCGAATGCGCACCGGCTGGCCATCGACGTAGATCGTGCCGCCGCTGTACGGCATCGCCCCGAAGAGGGCCTTGCACAGTTTGGTTCGCCCCGACCCGACCAGTCCCGCCAGTCCGAGGATCTCGCCACGCTGGATCGAGAAACTGACATCCTCGAAGATCGGCGGCCGGCTCAACCCCTCGACCCGCAACACCTCCGTTGTCTCGCCGCTCACCCGTTCCGGGAAGTAACTTCGCCACTCCCGGCCGACCATCTTGCCCACGAGAAAATCGCGGTCGAGACGGTCGTTGACATCGTAGGTGCCGACGAGCTGGCCATCCTTGAGGACCGTGACCCGATCCGCGATGGAGAAGATCTCGGCCAGACGGTGCGAAATGTAGAGGATCGTCACGCCCTGATTTTGCAGGCCACGGATGATGGCGAAGAGTTTGTCGACTTCGCTCGGTCCGAGCACGGCCGTTGGTTCGTCGAGAATCAGGATCTTGGCGTCAAGCGAGAGCGCCCGCGCGATTTCCGTGACCTGGCGACCGGCGGCGCCGTACATCCGCACCGGGCGGCGCACGTCGAGCGCGAAGTCGATTCGCTCCAGGACGGCTTCCGCATCGCGGTACAGGCGATCCCAGTCGATCAGGCCATTGCCGCCGCGTGGCAACCGGCCGAGAAAGATGTTCTCCGCCACGGACAGCTCCGGCACCAGCGTGAATTGCTGATGCACCGTGGCAATGCCCATCCGCATCGCGCCTTGCGGGTTGTGAATGTGAACCGGGTTGCCCTCGAGAATAATCGTGCCTTCGTCCGCCCGGTAGTACCCGCAGAGGATCTTGATGAGGGTCGATTTCCCGGCGCCATTCTCGCCGACAATCGCGTGAACCTCGCCGGGGCGCACGATGACGGTAACGCCGCGCAGGGCGTGAGTGCCGCCGAAGGTCTTGGCGATATCTCGCAACTCGAGCACGTGCTCCGCCATCGTTGATCCCGACCGCCGGCCCCGGTGCGCACCACCGGGGCCGGCACGTTCATCGCTGATTAGAGCGACCAGTAATCGTCCGGCTTGTCCGCGGCGTAGAAGGACGACGCATTCTCCGGGGTGATCCGCGCCTGGTACGGCGCAAGCGACGTCAGTTTCGGCAACTCCTCGCCCATCAGCGCCTGAACGAGCGTCTGGATCGACACCCAGCCATGGACCCGCGGCGGGTGGAGCATGGTGATCTGGCCGAGACCCTGATTGATCGCGCCCAGCCAGCCGTTATAGCCATCCATACCGGTGAGGTAGGGCTTGCCCGCGCGCAAGTCGTCGTCGCTCAGGCCGGCCGCCTTGAGCGCCTGGATGCCGCCGAGGGCCATCTCGCCGCCATCGAAATGAATCCCGACCAAATCCTGGTTGGCGGTGATCACGTTTTCGATCACCCGCTGCCCGCTGGCGCGGCTCCAGTCCCCGGCCTGTCGCACGGCGGTGATGTTCGGGTAGCCGGCGAGCACCTCGTCATAGGCGGCATTGCGCTCGACGGCCGGCCCGGAGCCGGGGATGCCTTCGACGATGGCGATCTTGCCCTGACCGCCGGCCAGATCGCACAAATAGGAGAGGGTGGTCGTGGCCATGACATGATTGTCGCTGGTCACGAACGTCGTGTACTTGTCGCTGTTGACAAGCCGGTCCACGATGATGACCGGGATGCCATCTTGCTGGGTCTTCTCCAGAATCGAGTTGGCAACGTCGGTCGTGGCCGCGCCGATGATCAATCCGTTCGCGCCGTTGGCGAGTAAATCTTCCAGGTCGGCCACTTGCTTGGCCGGCGAATCATTCGCGTCGGTGATGCGCAACTCGACGTTGGAGTACTTGCCGGCGCCCTCTTCGATGGCCTCGCGCAACGCGGTACGCCAGGTGTTTGTTTCGGACGCATTGCTGAAGCCGAAGACCCACTGTTTGCTGGCGAAATCCTCGTTCGGTTCAACCCAGAAGGTGTCGACGCTGAGCGTGGTCAGGTCAATGGCAACGCCTTCCGGTGTCGCCTCTTGCGCCGCGGCCGGCGCGAACCAGCGGCCGTTCCCGCCTGCCGCCAGGCTGAGCGCGGCGGTCCCTCCCGCCAGTCGAAAGATGTCACGACGATCGAATCGGGTACCGAGCAGATGCTGATGGCTTCGCTGCATGGTGTTCTCCTCTTGCTCTGGATGCCCACGACGGCGCCACCGATGGACACAACGATCAGAACAGCCTTCGGCAAAGATGCGTGAACCTGCCGCCTCGTGTTTCGCCATCGCGCTCCTTTCACTCCCGAGGACTTACTCCGCGCGGCGCTTGTAAAGGGCGATCGCGATAAGAATGATGAGGCCCTTGGCGATCCCCTGGCTGTACGGGGAGACGTTCATCAGGTTGAGCAGATTGTTGACAATGATGATGATCAACGTTCCGAGAAAGGTGCCCCAGACGCTGCCAACGCCCCCAAAGAGGGAGGTGCCGCCGATGACGACTGCGGCGATGGCGTCCAGTTCGAGGCCGCGGCCGGCCCAGGGATCACCGACGGTGACGCGGGCGCTGAAGATGATGGCGCCGAGCGCCGCGCAGAAACCGCTCAGCGTGTACGTGATCAACTTGACGCGGTTCACTGGGATGCCGGAGAGTCGCGCTGCTTGCTCGTTGCCGCCAACGGCGTAGACCGCGCGGCCGTAGGGGGTGTATTTGAGAACGAGGGCGCCAATGATGAAGCTGGCGACCATGATGACCACCGGCACCGGAATGCGGTCCCACAACCGGCCGGCGCCGATCCAGGCGTAGGCGCCCTGGATGCCGCCGATCGGCTTGCCGTCGGCAATCGTCAGCCCGGCGCCGAGGGCGATCCCCATCATGGCTAGGGTGACGATGAACGGCGCCACCTGACGCCAGATGATCAATCCGCCGTTGATGGCGCCGATCAGTGAACCGAGCGCGAGCGTGGCGAGGAGCACGATTGGCAATGGGTAGCCCTGCCCGTTGGCGAACAGCATCGCGGCGACGACGCTGCACAGACTGAGCACGCTCCCCACGGACAGATCGATGCCCCCGGTCAGGATGACGAAGGTCATGCCGAGGGCGACCACCCCGAGCATCGCCGACTGGAGAAACACGTTGCGAATATTCGTCCAGGAGAGAAAGACATCCGAGACGAGTGTCCCGGCGATCACAATGAGTACGAAGCCGACCACCGCCCCGACATTCGGCCCGAGAAAAGAAAGGAGATGACCGAGCCGCAGCCGAAACTCCTCCCCCCGCGAGCGGACGGCTGGCTGGGACGCGATACCGCCGGGATTCATTTCGAGCGAGCTGGATTCAGGCATGTCCCCCTCCTGAGCGGCTTGGGAATGACGAATCGCGCCAGTCAGTTGCCATCGGCGGTCTCCCGCGCCGCTCCGGCTACGGGTTGTCCGGGCGCACCAGCGGCGTCGGCTGTCTCGGTCGCGTCTGTTGGATCACCCAGAATGTCGTGGAGCCGCCGCCGCGCATCCTCCAAATGGAGCCGCATTTCGTTCCCGGCGCGATCGGGACTGCCGGAAGCCAGGGCCGCGAGCAAGCTGTCATGCTCATCGACCATGAGCTCGATGTTGGTGTAGCTGGTGATCATCAAGGCGGTGAAGCGGCGCACCTGTTCGTTGAGATGGTCGAAAATCTGGGCGGTCATGGTTCGGCCGGAGAAACGGCCGACCAGGGCGTGAAACTGGCGATCGGCATCGACCACCTCGGCCCAGCGGTCGTGGCGCGCGGCTTCGCGCATCCGCTCCACGATGGACCGCAGCTCCGCCAGACCGTCCGGCTGGAGACGGGCAACGGCGGCGCTGGCGAGCACCGGTTCGAGCATGACCCGCAGATCGTAGATTTCGATCATTTCGGCGGTCGTCAGGCCCCGCACCACATAACCGCGGCGCGTGCGGCCGGCGACGAGTCCTTCGAAGGCGAGCTGGCGCAGCGCCTCGCGCACGGGGGCACGGCTGATGCCCATCCGCGCGGCGAGATCGGCTTCCACCAGGCGGTCGCCTGGCTTGAGGTGGCCTATTGAAATACCGTGGCGCAGTTCGGCAGCGACGCTCTCGGTGAGCGACGGGGGCGCGAGCACCTTGAAGCTGCTCATACCATCCATCTGCCAACCTATCTGATTGTCGACCGTCGACGGTCGACTGGAGGCGATGGTCGGCATCGTAGACGAGGGCACAGAGGCTGTCAACGTCATGTCCTGGACTTGAGAGGTTGAGACGGCGAGACGGTCAGACGGCGAGACGGCGAGACGGCAAGACCGCGGATCACGTCGTTCCTACCGCCCTACTTCGTGCTCCATCTCCTCACCTGCTCGACTTGCCGTCTCGCCGTCTGGCCGTCTTGTCGTCTCTTCTTCTCGACTCCTCGCCTCCTCGACTCATACCCCGAGCGCCTTTCCCGTTTGCGGATCGAACAGGCAGTAGCGATTGCCGCGGATGTCGAGCCAGACGGAAGCATCGCGCTCGAAGGTCTCCTCCGGTCCGATGGCCGCCATGACGTGCTCCCTGTCCTGAATGATGCGTTCGCCACCGGGAAGGCGCAGGACCGCGAACGAGGTCGAGCCCATCGGCTGCACGAATTCGACCTCGGCGCGCAGCCGGCCCGGCGCAGCGCTCCGGTGGACGACGAAATCTTCCGGCCGGATACCGATGGCGATGTGCCCGTTCGCCGATTGGGTCTGGAGCGTCTGGGCGGTTGCGCCATCGAGCGGCCGCTCCAGCGCTCCGCCCCCGTCGCCGTCCCCTCGCACGGTGACTGACAGGTTGGTGCCCTGCGGAACCAGACTCGCGGCGAGGATGTTGATCGATGGACTGCCGATGAAACGCGCGACGAAGACATCGGCGGGTTTGGCATAGACCTGATGGGGATCGCCGACCTGGAGCAGTTCGCCATCGCGCATGATCCCGATCCGGTCGGAGAGGACCAGCGCCTCGGACTGATCGTGAGTGACGTAGACGGTGGTGATGCGCTGATGCTCGTGCAGTTTCTTCAACTCGGTGCGGGTCTCTTCTCGTAGTTTCAGATCGAGGTTGGAGAGCGGTTCGTCCATCAGGAAGACATTCGGCCGCCGGATGATCGCCCGCCCGAGCGCGACCCGCTGCCGCTGGCCGCCGGAGAGTTGCCCCGGTTTGCGGTCCAGCAGCCGGTCCAGTTGCAGGGTTTTGGCGACGCTGTCGATCCGCGCCGCGATCTCCTGCTTCGGCAGTTTCCGCACCTGGAGATTCAAGCCGAGATTGTCGCGCACGGTCATGTGCGGGTAAAGGGCGTAACTCTGGAAGACCATCGCCACGTCGCGGTCGCGCGCCGGCACGTCGGTCACATCGCGGCCGCGCAGCGAGATCGTGCCGGAGGAGACCGATTCCAGTCCGGCGATCATCCGCAGCGTGGTCGTCTTGCCGCACCCGGAGGGACCGAGCAGGGTGAAGAACTCACCGTCCTGGATTTCGAGATTGATCCGGTTCACCGCCACCATGTGGGCGCCGAACATCTTGGTGACGTCCGTGAGAAGAATCGTCATCGCCCGCTCCCGTGTCCCACCCTGGTCTTATTTCACGGCGCCGAGGGTGATGCCGCGCATGATGTGGCGCTGCAGCAGGAAAACCACCACCAGCACCGGCATCAATTCGATCGTCGCCGCCGCGCCGACATCGCCCCAGAGAATCGAATAGGCCTGAATGAACTTCGACACTGTCACCGGCACCGTCGTCGCCTCGCGGCTGGTGAGCACCAGCGCCATGAGGTACTCGTTCCAGGAGAACATGAAGGTGAAGATCGCGGTGACGGCCACACCCGGCGCCAGCACCGGCAGGATGATGCGGCGCAGGATGGCGAGGTGCCCCAGGCCATCGAGGGTGGCCGCCTCGTCGAGATCGCGCGGCACCTCGACCAGAAAGCCACGTAGGAGCCAGATGGCGAAGGGGAGGTTGAAGGCGACGTAGATCAGGATCAAGCCAAGATAGGTGTCGATCAGCCCGAGGCGCTGCCAGGCGATGAAGAAGGGAAGCACGATCGCGATGGGCGGCATGAAGCGCAGGGAGAGCATCCAGAGCGCGACGTGTTTCCCGCCGGGAACGTCCATCCGGCTGAGGGCATAGGCCGCCAGCAGGGCCAGGACGATCACGATGAACGTGGTGCAGGAGGTGATGACCAGGCTGTTCTGGAGAATGCGCGCGAACTTGAACTCCTTGAACAGGTGCTGATAGTTCTCCATGGTTGGAGTGAACCAGAAGACCGGCTCCTTCTCGTTGATCAGGAGCGGCGTCTTGAATGAGGTCAGCACGATCCAGTAGATCGGGAAGAGCCAGAGCAGCACCAACCCGGCGGTGAAGGCCCAGAGGAACTTGCTGCCGATGCTCTGCTTGCCAGCGGCGCGGCTCATCGCCTAGACCTTCTCTCTCGCCAGGAGCCACAGGAAGATGGTGGCGCAGACGTTGACGATGAGCACGACAAACCATGCGGTTGCCGCGCTCGGTCCCATGAGGAACGACGCGAATCCGAGCGAATAGGCGTGCAGCGGCAGGTTGTAGGTCGCCGTGCCGGGACCGCCGCGGGTAATCACGTAGATCATGTCGAACGTCTTCAAGGCGTCGATCAGGCGGATCAGCCCGACCACGACGATGATCGGGGTCAGCAGCGGCAGCACAATCCGCCACAGGTATTGGGCGCGGGTCAGACCATCGAGTTCAGCCGCCTCGGTGATCTCCGGCGAGATCGATTGCATCCCCGCGAGGAGAATCAAGGCCACGAAGGGCGTCCACTGCCAGACATCGACCACGATCACCGCCGGCAATGCCGCTTGCGGATTCGCCAGCCAGTTGACGCGCGGCAGGCCGACGCGCTCCAGCACGTAATTGATCAGACCGTAACCGGGTTGATACATGTAGCGCCAGGTGAGACCGAGCGCCACCGGTGAGGCAAAGACCGGAATGATGAACAGCGTTCGCAGGAAATTCATACCGCGCCCTTCGCGGTCGAAGAGGTTGGCGACAAAGAATCCGACAATGAATTGCAGAATCAGCACCGAGAAGGAAAAGATGAAGGTGATCCTGGTTGCTTTCCAGAAGAGATCATCCGTCAGGAGTTGCCCATAGTTGCGGAACCCAACGAAATGCGCCAGATCGGGCCGGGAGAGGTTGTACTGCTGCAGCGACATCCAGAACGAGTAGATCGTCGGGAAGATCGTCATCAGTACAAGAAACCCGATCGAGGGGAGCAGCAGCAGGGTAGCCAGGCGCCGTTCGGACCGGACGCGGCGCGGCCGTACCTGCGGCGCCGGTTCCGCGCGATCGAGATTGACGGTTTCGGCGGTTACGGCCATCGTTGCTGTGGGTCTCTAGTACGGTTTGTGGTTGATGGCTGTCGCTTCATCGCCGCGCTGGCCCTCATCCCGACCCTGGACGCCCCTCACCCCAACCCCTCTCCCCGTGCGCGGGGAGAGGGGCTCGCGTGGTGAAGCGGACCGCCAGAGCGCGAGTCCGTGATCACGTAGCATGTTGGGTTTGCCCGCAATGGCCGCGGGCGGCGAGACAGCGCACCGAGATGCGTGACTCGCCACCCGCGACCAGCCGTGCGGGGCCATGAGGAGTGAGACTTGCCGCTCCTATCCCTCGTAGTAACCGGCGTCTTGCATGATCTGCTTGACCGACGCATCCATGTCTTTCAGCGCCGTGTCCGGGTCCTTTTCGCCGAGGACCACGGCAGCCACGTCCGGACTGATGGCATTGTAAAGGGCTAGCGTTTCCGGCAGCGGTGGGTAGCGCACCGCCGTCGGCAGTGATTCCTGGATGGCCGGGAAGTGAGCGCGCAGCGGCGCGTATTCCCGCAAGAGGGAGGCGCGCGCCGGTTGGCCCGTGCCCTCCACCCAGGCCTTGCCGATGGCCGGGTCCTGCTTGTCACCGGAGCAGCAGAACTTGACAAACTCCCAGGCGGCGTCCTTGTTCTTTGAGTATGACGGAACGAGCATACCCAGACCGCCCATGTGCGGGCGGTGATCGCCATTCTCGACGTTCCCTTTGGGAACGCGCGCCGTGGCCCAAACCTCGGCAAACTCAGTGAACTCTGGGTCGTTCATCGTCGTACCGCCCCACTGCGCGGGAGCGTAGGTCCAGGTGCCGTTCGCCATCGCCGGGTTCGCTTCGTCGTCGGAGGCGTTGAGCGAACTTTCCTCGAGGTACGGCGCGAGGCCCAGTAATACCTGCATCGCGCTATGGCCAGCGTCTGTGTTAAGCGCAGGGGTGTAGGCGCCCGGCTCCATCTTGTCGAACCAGTCACCACCGTAGGAGCGGTGAATGGTGATAAAGACAGTGCCAGCGAAGATGACATTCTTCAGCGTGGTGCCGGTTTGCTTCACCCCGCTCTCGGCAAGGGTCTTGGCGATATTGATGGCGTCGTCCCAGGTCTCGGCGGGACCGTCGATGCCGGCCTGCTCCAGGATGTCTTTTCGGTAGTACTGGAGTTGGCAGTTGCTGTCCGGCGGCAACCCATAGAGGATGCCGCCATCCGCTGCCGGCTTGTCGCGATAGAGATCCATCACGTTTTCCGGCACATCCTCCAGGATGTCCGCCATGAAATCGGCATCTTTCTCCAGATAGGGCTGGAGGGGCTCGAGCGAACCGAGGGCGATCAACTGCGGTACGACCTGATAGTCGTTGTGCAGGATGTCGTACTTGTCCGATTTGGCCGACATCTCGATGACCGTGCGCGGGATGTAGTCGGCGATCGGCTCGGCGATCCACTCGATGGAAACGTCGGGGAACTTCTGCTGGAAGAGGGGATAGACCGCGCGCTGCGGCAACTCCCAGCGCTGCCCGGAGGGCGCCCAGGAGACGAGGCTGCCGGATGGCGTTGGTGTCTGCGCCGCGGCGCGGCGGGCATCGCCGAGGAGGCCGCCGACCGCGCTGGCAGAGAGACCAAGCATGGCGGCGCGCTGGATGATCTGGCGGCGGCTCAATCGGCCGCCCAGGGCATCGCTCGCCAATTGCTGACGTCGCCGGAGAAGATCACTCTGTGTCATGACACCCTCCTCACGCGAACCCGTTACTCGCAACACGCGCCGCTATCGGAAGTCTGGACCTCCGCATCGATTGGCCAGTCGCCGCGGCCAGCATCGGCCGCGTTTCACCCGGTGCGCCGCAGCGCCCGAGGTATGCCGGCCGGCACCTCGCGGGTGGAGAACCCTGCTTCTGGCTTGCAGCCGTGCACCACGCAGCAGCCACAAGCGATGACCTATCGATAGTAGGGACCCTATCATGTTCCCCAAGTGAACGCAAGTGGGGTGTCAGTTCGGAATGAGAACAGCGACTTGGGAATGACAGACATCGCTTGCTTGGCGAAGCGTGCGGTTTCGTAGGCAAACGATGCCCGACAACGACAGCGACGTGGAGACGTTTTGTCCTTCCGACGAGCGCCATGGTTGTCGTCCCGACCCAGGCGGGACCTCGGTGTGTTGGCGAGTGGTCATGCCCGCCGAGATGCCTCGCGTCGGCTCGGCATGACCCAACGTTGGCACGCCGTGCCAAGAGTGACCGGCAACAGGGGATGAGCGCCGGTCGGGGTGGCGGGCGGACACGTCCCCGGCGACCGGAGCGGTGCAGTCGGGCTGTGCTCACGAGAGGATGCTTGCCCGCCCTGCCCGTACCGCGGCTGGACCTGATGGCGCATGGCTCCGGCGGCGAGCAGACCGCCGCCTCGGGCTGCGCCGGAATGACAACCGGAGGCGTATCCTGCCGGCAAGTGCCTGGTCATGGAGGAGAGTCGTCATGTCGCGGCCGTTTCGCTTTGCCATGTTCGCCTATGCGGCGGGATCGCGGCAGGAGTGGGAAGAGAAGGCGCGGCGCGCCGAGGCGCTCGGGTACGCCACGCTGGTGACGCCCGATCACTTCCTCAATCCGCTGACGCCGGTGCCGGCGCTGGCGGTCGCGGCGGCGGTGACCACCACGCTGCGGATCGGCAGCATCGTCTTCGCCAACGATTTCCGCCATCCCCCGCTACTGGCGAAGGAGGCGGCCACGCTCGATCTGCTCAGCGATGGCCGCTTCGAGTTCGGCCTCGGCGCTGGCTGGTATCAGAAGGAATATGATCTGGCGGGGATTCCGTTCGCGCCCGCCGGGACGCGCCTGGAACGGATGGCGGAAGCATTGGCCATCATTCGCGCGCTGTGGGGCGAAGGCACCGTGACCTTTCAGGGAAGGCACTACACCGTCAATGGCCTGGAGGGGACGCCGCAGCCGGTACAACATCCACACCCACCCATTTTCATCGGCGGCACCGGCCCGCGCCTGTTGCGCCTCGCGGGACGGGAGGCGGACATCGTCGGATTCAACCCGAAACCGCTGCCCGAGGGTGGGCACGACTGGCTGGGGAGCACCGCGGAATTGCGCGACCAGCAAGTGGCCTGGGTGCGCGAGGGCGCTGGCGACCGCTTCGCGGCGATCGAGTTGGCGATGGTCGCCTACCGCGCCATCGTCACCGAGCAGCCCCAGCAAGTCGCCGCGGAACTGGCCCCGAAATTCGGGTTGACCGCGGCGCAACTGCGCGAACGACCCGATGTTCTCATCGGGAGCGTCACGGAGATCGTCGACATGTTGTACGAGCGGCGCGAGCGTTTCGGCATCTCCTACATCGAGGTCAGCGACGCGGAAGCAACCGCATTCGCCCCGGTCGTGGCGCGCCTGGCGGGGAAGTAGTCCCACACCCGGCCATCTTCTCGCGCCGCCATCCGCTGCCGGCGCCGATTCACCTTTTCGCCCAGCGGTCCGTACTTTCTACGGATGTGCGCGGCAAACCTCGACTTTATGATCCTCTCACTGTCCCAGCAACGCCATGCGCTGCCGCATCCGCGGCGCGTGGCCACGCGGTACGCGCAAGAGGGAGATCATGGAACCACTGTTTCGTCTCGCGTTGATCCGCCCTGCCGTCCAGCAAGATCCTGCCAATCCCAGCATCCGCATCGCGCAGAACACCCCGTTTCAAGCAGCGCTCGCCGCGGCGGCGGCCGGCGATCAACCGCGAGGAGCGCTGGTGGCGGTGGCGCGCATGTTCGTCGCAAGCGATCGCTTCATTGGCGATCCGGCGATCACCCCCGGCAGCGCGAAACTGGCCGCGCTCGCCGCGGCGCTCGATGCGCTGGAAGCCAAACCAGTGCTGGCGCATGCGGACGTGGTGGACGCGGTCAACGCCGCCTTCGACGCGAATCCGGACGACCTGGTCAAGGGCGGCGCGCTCGATGAACCGCTGGCGAATCTGCGCGACAGCATCCTGGCGATCAAGCAACTTCAGGAGGAACACAACCGTCCGCTCGAAGCGCTCACCAACCAGCTGCGCGATCTCGAAGTGATCGTGCGGGTGGCCGCCGATGCTGGCTTCCCCGCCTCTGGCGGCGGGCTGCGCCGCTATCGGCGGCGGTCGCTGCAGCTGCCCACGGCGGCCGATTTGCGGTCGATCCTCTCCACGCGGAACCAGGAGGAAGAGCGCCGCAAGAAGCTGGCCGAGGCCGCGGCCGAGCGCCAGAAGCAGGCCGCGGCGATGCTCGATACCTATCGCCGGCTGCACCACGCCATCGGCGACCTGACCGCGCTCGACAGCGACCATTTCCAGACCACGCCGCAGGAAGCTCGGGACGCCGTCGCCATTCCCGAATGGCTCACCCCGCTCGCGGTGCGGGAGCGGCAGACCGCCTTCGTCGATCGCCTCGCCGATCTCAACCTCGGTCAGGTGGAGGCCGCGCTGCACTACGGCGAGCAACCGCGACTCGATCCCCTGCTGCTCCAGGACATTTCCGGGGACGCTTCGGCGGCCACGATCGCCAAGACGATCGTGACGCATAATCCGCGGCCGCTCTCCGGCAGCCCGGCCTTCACCCCGCCGACGCTGGGTGAAGTCGCCTTTCGGCTCAAGGCGACTGCGGCGGAGGCGCTCAGCGACACCACCAAGACCGTCCTCGATGAACGCAAGATCGCGCTGGCCGAGCGTCCCCTCGACCGCATTGTCGACATCCTGCAAGAAGAGTTGGAAACCACCAGCAAGGCGCTCGACGTCGCCTATGGCCAATCCCAGCAGTACAGCGTGAAACGCGTTGGCAACGCGCTGGTGACCATCAGCACCACGCTCCCCTCGGCTTGGGCCAGCCTCTCTGTCGCCGGCTTGTATCAGCCTGTGCCCTTCATTCCGCTCGACCAGCGCATTCCCCACACCCGCGGCAAGGTGGCGCCCGCTGGCATCGCCGATCTGCTGGTGGTCAAGCAGCAGCTGATCGGGTACGAGGGCGCCGATATCGCCCACATCGAAAATGTGCTCAAGGGGGAGCGCAAGGAACGCGAGCACACCCGCCGCCGCGAGACCGAGGAACTGACCTTCCGCGAAACCGAGACGATCAGTTCCGAGGAGCGCGAACTGGAATCGACCGACCGCTTCGAGATGACGCGGGAGACGAGCGCGACGATCAGGGAAGACGCCTCGCTCAAGGCCGGGCTCAACATCTCCGGCAAGTACGGGCCGACCGTCGAGTTCTCGGCCAGCGCCGAGGGGTCGATGTCCCGCTCCAAGGAAGAGGCCACCAAATCCGCGACCCGCTTCTCCCAGGACGTCACCCAGCGCAGCGCGACCAAGATTTCGGAGCGGGTGTTGGAGCGAGCGTCGCTGCGGGTGACCACCGAGGTCATCGAGAAGGACGTGCATGAACTGAACAACGTCGGCGGCGTGGGGCACATCTCCGGTGTCTACCAATGGGTGAACAAGGTCTACCAGGCCCAGATGTTCAACTACGGTCTGCGCACGATGTTCGATTTCATGGTGCCCGAACCGGCGGCCTATCTCATGGAGGCGCTGCAATCGGCCCACGCCAGCGCCGTCAACCTGGAAAAGCCGCCAACGTTCACCCTGAAACCGAACGAGATCACCGAGACGAACTACCACACCTGGGTGCGCACCTACGGCGCGACGGATGTCGCCCCACCGCCAGAGATGTACAAGACCAAGTCGCTCGACTTCAAAGGGGGCGGCGGCGACGAGTCCGCGGACTACACCCACTCCGGTCAGATCGCCATCGACGAGGGCTACCGCGCGGTTCAGGGTTCGGTCGGCGCGGTCACGAACATCTGGTCCAACCCGAAGGTCGACGTCGTGCTGGGCCGGAAAGCGCACCGGTTCGTCAACGATGGAAACTGGGTCTGGGTCACCACCCTGTCGGACGAGCGCGATTCCGTGCCGTTCAGTCTGGTGACGAACGACGTCAACGACGTGGCCGTCGCCGTCGAGGTCAAGTGCCAGCGCACCGACCGGGCGATGGAGAAGTGGCGGCTGGAGACG
The DNA here is from genome assembly GCA_046328335.1 of Thermomicrobiales bacterium. Taxonomy (GTDB): domain Bacteria; phylum Chloroflexota; class Chloroflexia; order Thermomicrobiales; family UBA6265; genus JACCXM01. The sequence goes on along the minus strand of JAXLWU010000008.1, from coordinate 23,390 downwards.
CACGGCAAGTTGACCACCGCCTACAAGGCGCGCCTCTCCGAATACGAGGAAAAACTGGCTCAGTTGGAATTGCAGGCTGGCGTCGCCATCCGCGGCCGCAACCCCGCGCTCAATCTGGAAATCATGCAGGACGAGCTGAAAAAGAACTGCATCAGCATCCTCACCGATCAGCACTACGACCTGTTCGACGCCATCGACTATGCGTGGAGCACGGCGCTGCCGCAGATCGATGTCTTCGAGGCCGCGGGCGAGGGACCCTACGTGCGCTTCTTCGAGCAGGCGTTCGAGTGGGAGCACATGACCTGGGTCACCTATCCCTACTTCTGGGGACGCAAAGACCAGTGGGACGAGCGGTTGGCGTTCGAGGATCCCGATCCGCTCTTCAACCAGTTTCTCAAGGCGGGCTACTGCCGGGTGTCGGTTCCGGCCAGACCGGGATTCGAAGGGGCGATCGATCACTTCATGACGTACGGCGAGCTGTGGAACGGCGGACCCCTGCCGCCGATCTCCAGTCCGCTCTACCTGCCGATCGCCGACGAGATTGCCGAACGGCTCGATCGCCCGGGCGACGAAGTGCCGCAGGGCGACCCGTGGCTGGTGCGCCTCCCGACCACCCTGGTCCACCTCCGCGCCGACGACAAACTCCCGACGTGGCATCAGGACGCGAACGGTAACTGGGTGGAAGGCTGATCCGGGTTGCGGGGGATTCGCGCCGCGATCCGGACGGCCCTCACCCCAACCCCTCTCCCCGTGCGCGGGGCGAGGGGCTTACGGGGCGCGGCGGGGCACTAGTGATCGCGCGTAGGACTCCCGGAATCCGGATGAGACCGTGAGGCAGGCAGCGCATGGCCAAGAATCTGCAACCGTACCAGGCGATGCTGCGCGTCGCGGAGGCGGAGTTTCGCGGCAAGCTCGCCTCGGGCAAGACGCCGGCCGACAGTATCGCCCTCTACCGCTGCTCCTGGGAGATCATGGCGCGGGAGCTGACCGCCAGTCCGGATTCGGTGCTGGTCTACGACTCCCTACCGCGCGATCTCAAGACGGGATACAAGGGACCGGAGCGGTGGCGGCTCAGCGCCCTGCAGAAAGCGGTGGAGGAGATCTCGCCGCAGATCGCCAGCGAGGCCGGCGCCGAGGCCTACCGCCGCAAGTACGAGGAGTATCTGGCTCTCGGTCTCGAGATTGTGCGGTCGCCGGATATGCGCCAGCGCTGCGTGATCGATCGCCAGAACGGCAAGAGTTACCTCTATCAGGAAAATCCCCAAGTCCCCCGCATCATGCGGATCGTCGCCGCGGAGCTCATGCTCTGGTTCGAAAGCCGGCCGGCCACCCCTGCCTTCCTGAAGCAAAGCGCGCGGGCGGGGATGGCGGATTTTCTCGCCGAGCGGCCCGATATGGTCGCCCTCCTGCGCTTGGCGCAGACGCTGCCCAAGGACACCGAGATCAGCGATGTGCCGGTGGAGCGGCCGGCAATGGTGGAAGCGGTCGAGCTGGCGATCGGGCTGATTCCAGTCGTTGGCAGTCTAGTCGCGAGCTACGAGGCGTACGCCGGCAAGGACTTGTTCGGCTATGCGCTGAGCGACCTCGAACGGGGGGTGTTGGCGGCAGCGGTGCTCCTCCCGTTGGCGGGGCGGGTGGTGAAGTACGGGCGGGTCATCTACACCGAATCGCGGCTCGTGCGGCTTTATGGCCGCGATGCGCAGGCGTGGTCGCGCGTCAGCGCCGCGGGGGGACGTGTCACCGAGAACGCCACCGCCCGCCGCGCGGCCAGCGAGGCGGAAGCCCTGGTGCGGGTCGATCGGGAGCTGGGCGCGGCGCTAGCCAAGGAGACCGCGTCAGCCATTCCGGCGCTGGTGCGCGGTCCCGTCGCCGCAAGCAGCGTCGTCGATCAAGCCGTGAGCGATCTGTTTCGCGAACTCTCCCAGCAGCATCGCATCCTGCAGTCGCTCGATGAACTGGCGATGCGGCGGATTCTGGAGAAGGGGCCGAACGTCGATCACCTCAAGGGTCAGCTCCTGGAAGAACTGGTCGAATCGCGCGTGGTGCCCTGGCTGCGCGACCGCGCCGGTGCGTACGCGCTAGGGATTGCGACCGGCGGCAAGCGACTCGAGTTCATTCCCGGCCATCTCGTCCGCGATGTCAACGGACGGCAGATCAGCGACGGCCTGCTCGTGATTCGCAACCAGGGCGTGTTGGAGATCGCGGCGGTCTTCGAGGCGAAGGCGGGCAAGCGCGCCGCGCGCGAGCTGAGCCTGGCCAGCGGCAGCATTTCGTCGCTGACGCAGGAGGAGCGGGCCGAACTCCGCGCCGCGGCCAAAGATTTTCTGCGCGAGCAGCGCGACGAGGCGAAGCAGGCAGGTAAGACCTTCACCAAGACGATCGCCGATGTAGAAAAGGAGATCGCCGTCTCGGAGCGTGGCGGGCAGGTGCGCCGCGACATCGAGCGATTGAGCGAAAACGCCGACGGACCGGCGGTGACCATCATCGTCGGGAGCGAATCGGCGCCGATCCGGTTCTCGCCGAAGCGGACCAAGTTTTTTGGCATCATGCCCAAAGATGTCAATCCCGCGCTGATGGAAAAAGAGCTCAAGGATGAGGGGTTCGCGTTCGAGCTGATCGGGGTCGACATCGACGCGAGCAGTCTCAAATCGATCGCCGAGAAATTGAAGCCACTGGCCGCGAAAATGGCCGAAGCCCCGTAGCGCCCGCGGTCGCCTTTTCATGAAGCGCACCTGTTCCCGTGGTGCGGTGAACTGTGGCGCCGCGCACCGATTGTGTCATTTCGAGCGCGTGCGAGAAATCTCCTTGGTGGTGCGTGTCGAGACCAACGCCGAGATCCCTCCTTCGTCGGGATGACACCGGCCTGGCGTGCTCCCGTGGGAGGAAGACGTGGGAGCACTGGCGCCATGTCCCGCTCCAGTGCCTCGCGCCTACACTTGCCCTCTACCCACGCCCGCGGTCAGCGATCGGTTTGCTTTCGCATGAGCGCCCTGGAGCGCCTCCGTCAAGCGATTTCTGCCCAGGAGGACGCCCTGCGCGCCGCGGTTCCCGCCGACCGGCCCGCGGCAATTGCTGCCCTCGTCCGCACCGTCGACCAGCTGTCAGCGCCAGTCTCAGCCGGGTCGGATTTTGATTTGGTCACTGGTCAACACCTGCCAAATCTGGGCGGCGCCGCCGCGCTGCGGCTTTGTCTCGAATCGAGCGACGCGGCGGCAACCGGGCCGACATTGAGCATCGACCAGCTGGAAGCGTGGGCAGAACGATTCCTCCGTGATTGCGCCGCGCTCGAGGCGGCCCAGCAAGTGCTGGCGCACGTCGAAACCGGGTTCATGCGACTGGTCGAGGACGGTCAAAACCGCTTTGCGGCCTGGATCGGCACCAAACTGGCGCCAGCCAGTTGGCGGGAGCGAGCCGATATCGCCTGGTGGCATGCCATGCTTGCTCATAAGCACCGGACTGAATTGGAGGAAGCGCGCGCGAACCTGGGCCAAGCACATCGGACTGCATCCAACATGGACACAGTCTCCCGTCGCTTCGCTGACATCCATTTGCGCATGATGGCCGATCAGATTGGTTTCCCGCCTGATGCGGTCCTCGGCGGCTGCTCGTACCGGACCTACCAGGCAGTGTTGCGCCAGTTGATCGCGATGGCGAGTGCTGCGAGGAATCGTGACGGGGCACCCGAACCGCACGCCGAGGCGTCGCTCATCGCCGCGCTCGCATCGGCGCTCACCATCGATCCGGCGATGATCGCCACCGCACTCGCCGCGCTCACCCTTGACGAGCAAAACGCCGCCTATCACGCCGCGACGCCCGATGTCATGGCGCCACTGGTGCGCGTGTCCCCGGACCGAGTGGTCTGGTCGGTGCACGGTCTGACCACGCGGCCAATCCTCTTCTTGCACCGGGAGCTGCGCCGGCGCGCCGCGGCCGAATACCACACCAACACGGCGACGCGGGAAGATCTCTTCCGGCAGGACTTCTACGCGCTCTTCACCGACAAGCGCTTTGTCACCAGCCCGGGACGAATCGCGCTCCGCCGCGAGCGCGGCGATCTCCGTACCGATGTCGATGCCGTGGTGTTCGACCGCAAGACCGGCGCCCTCGGTCTCTTTGAACTGAAATGGCAGGACCCCTTCGCCCGCTCCACGGCGGAGTCAACCCGCCAGGGCGAGACCATGCTCCACGCCAACAGGCAAGTCGCTGGCATCCTCGACTGGATCAACCGCCATGGCGCGGACGAGATTCTCAACCGCGTCGATGCCAGGACGGCGAGGACGTTTCGCGTCCAGAAGGTCGTTCCATTTGTCGTGGGCCGCTACCTGATGCATCTCGGCGCCGGCGCGGTTCCCGACCGACGCATCGCCTGGGCCACCTGGCCCCAGGTGCTGCGCCTCGTCGACGGGCAGCCGGTCGGCACAGGGGGTGGCAACCCGCTCGCCTCGCTCTTCACGCGTCTTCGCCAAGCCGACGCGGAGGTTCGTTTTCCAAGCGATGCATCCTCTCGCGAGATCGATCTCCGCACGACATCGCTGATCGTTCACCCGTCCTTTGCCGCGTTTCAGGCAGCATCCGAAACCAGGAAGTAGGTCGTTCCCGGATTACGATGTCTCGGACGCCCTGGTTGGGAGCGCGGGCGACGCCAGCGTCGCCCCTGGACTTTGGCTCTTTTCCTGGCGGGACGAGGCGCGGGACGGCGTCAGGTGTGGCTGGCCGTGAGGGCGGCATTGGTTTTGAGCCCCACCCAGTCGGCCATTTTGCCCCAGTCGTCCCCGGTTCGGGAGCAAACCCGGTGAAATCCCGTTTCCTGCCACAGCTCCTGGCGCAGCCCGTGCCACAACCGGGCGAGCGACCAGCGGCCGCTGCCGCCCCACCACCGTCCTGGGGCGGACACCGGTCCCGGTCCCAGCCCCCAGGCGCGCACCCCTGCCAGGACCAGGATGGCGTAGACCCAGGCCGCCCATTGCACGGTGAGCACGGCGGCCACGGGACTCCACGCCTGCGGCTCGCCGAGGCCGAAGGTGGTTTTCAACTCGCGGTGGGCGACCTCCAGTTCCCAGCGTTGCCAGGCCCAGGCCAGCAGGTCGGCGGCGGGCCAGGGCAGCGTCCAGTCCCCCGTCCCATCGGCCACGGCCGAGACCAGAAAGAAGCGGGCCACCCGTTTGCGCTTGCCGCGCGCGGGATCGCTGCCCTTGACCACCAGCAGGAAGAGCGGCTGGTCGGGTGCCCCGTGCACCAGCAGGGGGCCGGCGACGCGAAACTGGATCGGGATCTGCCGCCCCGCACGGTCAGGGTGACCCGCCGCCAGCCGCTGCGCAGCGCCAAGACGGCGTCGGGGCGGGGCTGCCGCTCGCCATAGCGGCGGGGCCGGCCCGTGGCGCCGGGAGCGGGAGCCGGCGGCAGGGCAAACAGCGCCCGGTTCTTCGCGCAGCGGGCCAGCACCGTGACCCGGTCCGGCAGCGCCGCCCACAGCGACGCGGTGCTGTAGGCGCCGTCGCCGAGAGCGAGGACCCGCTGCGTGGTCCGTCCCGCCCCATCCAGGGCCACCCGCCGCCACCGCAACGCCGCCACTCCCGCTTCCCATTCTTTTCGCGGCGGGTGATCCGGCACGGGGACCGCCTTGGGGGAAAGGCCGGCACGAAGCGCAGCGGCACCGCCCGGCTGTACCCGGTCGGCGAGGGGAGCGGCAGCCAGGCCAGGTGCACGAAGCGCTGGGCGCGGTGCAGCCCCGGACGGAAGATGGCGGTCCCCAGGTGGCGCAGCCAGGTCGTCCCCGGCATGGTGCGGCTGTGCCGCGCGATCTGGGTGGCGTCCACCCCCACCAGATAGGGATCGGTCGGTGCACTCAGGTCCAGCGTCTGCCCAAGCACGCAGGTGGTCAGCTGGTCGTAGTCGATCCGCCCCCGGCTGAAGAGGCGGTGCCAGGCCGTCCAGTCCACCGCCCCCATCCCCAGGACCAGCAGCACCCCGGTCACCGTGTGCCGACCAAAGGCGCTCAGCCAGCCCAGCACCAAGGCCACACTGCGCTGATGCGTGCGCTCCTGGCGGAACGCGGGACGACTCGCGGCGAGCAACGCCCACAGTTCCGGCAGCAGGGGACGGGCGGCGGCGGACGGGGTAGACTCGACCATTGGGGGTGGCCTTGCGGGAGGTTCGGCGCGACACAACCACCGTCCAGCCTACCAACGCCCACCCCCATCTCCAAGCCCCCGCGCGAAAGGGCCAAAGTCCAGGGGCGACGCTTGCGTCGCACCCTACGGAGTACGCTCTTGTGACCATCGAGTTGCTTGGCCCGACTCGCGATCCGCGGCATGGTGATCCGCGTCAGGCCGCGGCTTCGATCTCCTGGGCGAACTGCGCCTCGGTTTCGGTCAGACTCTCGTCGATGATCGCCACCATGCGGTCGATCTCCTCACGAGTGATCACCAGCGGCGGCGAGACATGGAGTTGGTTCCAGACCCGGGTGAGCAAGCCCTTGCCGTGGACGGTCTCGCCGAGCGTCTTGATGTAGGGGTGGCGGGTGCCCCAGGCCTCGGTGCTGCCGGGACCCTTCACCAGTTCGATACAGGTCATCAGGCCGATCCCGCGCACATCGCCGACGGTCGGGTGACTGCGCAAGTGCTGCAACTGGGAGAGGAGGTAGGCGCCCTGTTCCGCGCTACGGGAGACGAGGTCTTCGCGGAAGAGGATTTCGAGGTTCTTGTTGGCGGCGGCGGTCGCCACCGCGTGCCCGCCAAAGGTGAGCAGGTGCCCGATGGAGGCCCCTTCCGCCTTGAACCCTTCGAAGACCTGGGGCCGGACCACGGCCGCCGCGATCGGCGCGTAGCCGGAGGAGAGGCCCTTGGCAATCGTCATCACGTCTGGCACGACGCCGAAATGCTCGGAGGCGAAAAGTTTACCGGTGCGGCCGAAGCCGTTGATCACCTCGTCCATGATCAGGAAGACGCCGTACTTGTCGCAGATCTCACGCAGCATCCGCCAGTACATCGGCGAGGGGACGTGATCGCCGTTCGAGGTCGAGATCGGCTCGCCGATGACCGCGGCGACGGTTTCCGGGCCCTGATTGATGATCTCCTGCTCGACATAGCGGGCGCACATGATGTCGCCCGCCTCGCCCTCCAACCCGAAGTCGTTGCGGAAATGGTTGGGGGAGGGGACGTAGGAGACGCCGTACATGAACGGTCCGAAATACTCTTCCTGGCGGCCAGCAGTGAGACTCATCGTGGCGTGGGTCATGCCGTGGTAGGAGCCGCGACGGGCGATGATCTTGTAGCGCTTCGGAAAGCCGCGCAGCGCCTGGGCCTGCTTGACGATCTTGAGCGCGGTTTCGTTCGCCTCGGAGCCGCCGGAGCAGAAAAAGACCCGGCTGAGATCGCCGGGCGTGATCCGGGCCAGCGTCTCCGCGAGGTGCACGGTCGGGATGGTGGTGTAGTTCGAACTGGCGGCGTAGGCGATCTCGCCCGCCTGCTTGGCCATCGCTTCGCCGATTTCGCGGCGGCCGTGCCCGACATTGACGACCATCAAGCCGGACAGCCCATCGATGAACTCCCGGCCGCGGACATCGTAGAGGGTGGAGTCCTTGGCGCGGGCAAAGACTTTGAGACCTTCGCGCTCGGTCAGTTCCTCCCAGTCCATATCCCAGCCGTGGAACCAGAGGTGCTCGGTGGCGCTCTGCTCCAGTTCCGGCCGCTCGATCACCGACGTGCGGCCATTGCCATTGGTCGTGGTCGTCATGAGGATTCTCCCCGTCCATGTGCCATCGCGGCGCGCCTCGCCGGGACGTTGTCACCAGTGCCGCCATTATGCCGCACGTTGTTGGGACGTGGATTCGCCTTTTGCTGTTGATTGGCCTGGCGGGCTTCCTTCTGGCTGGAGCGGCCATTCTCCTGCTGATTGGCTTGCCGGGCTTCCTTCTGGCTGGTCCGCCCATTGTCCTGCTGGCTGTTGCGGCCCTGCTCCTGCTGACTGGTCCGCCCGTTCTCCTGCTGGTTGTTGCGCCCGCTTCGGCCCAGGATCGGCCGCCGCTTGCGGCGGCGAGCGCGTTGCCGCGCCCGTTCCTTGGCGTTCGGGTTATTGCGGCGATTGCGGCGCAGCAGTGCGAGCGACGCGGGATTGGCCTGGGAGCGGAGCAGGACCGATTCGATGCGGCGTAGTCGGTTGTCCATCTCCAGGAGGCGTGATTTTGCCTCGTCCTCCTGCTCGCCGAGAAAGAGGGTGGCGAGATTGGCGGTCACCAGACCGAAAGCGGCGATGCCGACGATCATCAGGGCGATCGCGATGCCGTGCCCCGCGGGGGTGACCGGGTACTTGTCGCCGTAGCCGATGGTGGCGAAGGTGGTCATCGCCCACCACAGCCCATCCCCATAGGTATGGATCGTCGCGCGGGGCTCGCCTCGCTCTGCCGCGACGATCAGGCCAGCCGCGACCAGGACGACGAAGGTCGCGGCCACCAGCACCACCCCGGTGCCGCGCCGCACCAGCAGCCGGCGGGTTTCCACCAGGATGCGGCTGGTGGCGCCGACGATCCAGAAGAGGCGCAGCGCCCGGATGGCGCGAAAGGGACCAAACCAGGGCACGACGACGAGGATGATGTCGAACCAGTGCTGCCGCAGATACCGCTGCCGATCGGTGCTGAGGAGCAACGTGGTGACGAGAAGAAGACCGAAAATCGCCCAGATCACATTGTCGAGCGTACCGATCCTATTGCTGACCGCGTCGGGGAGATCGAACAGAAATGGAATGAGCAGGAGCGGGATCAGCGCGATGGCGAGAACCGTCAGCGTGCGGTCGGTCCATCGCTCCAGGCGCAGGAACCAGGTGTGGCGGACGGACACGGTTAGCGGCGGCGACTCGATCGGCTCAGGCTGTGCAGTCGGCGCGGTGGTCGAAATGGCGCTTCCTCGCTTGGCGGAGCAATCAGGACTTCAGCGCCGCCAAGACGCGGCGACATGCAAAACGAGGGACAGCGCAACGAGAAGCGATCATTGCCTACTCAGTTGCGAGGCGAACGATACAACACCTAATTCCGATAATCCACTCTGGGACAACGTTGACAATGATGAAGTAGTATTCTGGCCGCCGTCGCCGTTGAGCATGCAAAGGCAGGAAACGGGCTTTCGTGATGCACTTTGCGGGCTTCTGGAAGATGGCGGGCAATATCGTCGGTCCGTAGGGGAAGGGGAACCATTGATGACAGGTGTTGGAATCGTCGATGCCGTTCGTCTGGGAACGCTTCTGGCCGGCATTCTCGCGGCGATTTCCTTTGCCATCGCCGTGCAAACGGCCGAGCACCACGATTTTTCTGAAGAGCAGGAAGAACTCGCGGGCGACTTCTTCTTTGTCGGGATCGTGTGCCTGGTCGCGGCGATCACCGGAATCGTCTATTTCATCAATCTCGGCCGCAGCGCCGACCTGGAAATGCTCCCGCTTCTGTTCTTCTTCTATCTCCTCGCCGCGATGCTCTATTTTCTCTTCTGCATGCGCCTGGTCATTCTCATGAATATCGCCACCCATCATGTCCGGGAGCGGCTGGGTCAGGGCCTCATCTTCCTCATTCTGGCCGTGATCATCGCCATCTTCGTGGGGATCGTGGACTGATATCGACTAAGGGTGATGAGCGCGGCTTGTTCGCGGCGTAAGCCCTCACCCCAGCCACGCTCCCGCCTGGCGGGAGCGGGGTTTTTGATTGCCATTTCGCCTCTGTGATTCCGCAGACACCTTGATCCCAGCGAGATCACCGCGCCGTGGCCCGGGCGCGGCGGATCTGGTCGGCGTGGTCGTGGGCGTGGCCACTGTAGATGCGCAGCCAGTCCTCGACGCCGTAGGGCCCGCTTTCGCTGTGGGTTCCGCTGCGACGCCACTGCTCCTCGGTGAGCCGGCGCAGAATGGGGACGGTGGCGGCGCGCGCGGCGCCGAAGGCGGCCAGGGAAGGCTCGATCGGCCGATCGGGGTAGAGGTTGCGGACGAACGCTTCCTGGTCGTAGCCCAGGATCGTCGGGGCGTTCGCGGCGATGAGCAGACGGAGGCGGATGGCGGAGGTCATCTCGCTATCGGCGAGGTGATGCACGATCTCGCGCGGGGACCACTCTCCTGGCGCCTCGCGGGCATCCAACTCCGTCGCGCTGATGCCCTCCAGCGCAGCGACCACCGCGGTGAAGCCCGCCTCGTACTGGTCGATCAGCGTGTCCCGCTCCTCCGCGTTCATCCCTTCCTCCCTCCTGTCCAATCTACGTCCGATCTGGCCGCCTATCGCCCAAAGTGGCCGAGCCGCGCCACTATCGAGCGGGTCCGTGCCGAGACTCCGGTCAGGCCAAATCGGGAGCCGCCACTGTCGGGATGCAGAAAGAGGGACATGCCTTCTCCGGGCACAATCATCAGTTGGCCGTTCTGATCGTGCGCGATGGCGCGTAGGCTGTCCCAGGCGGTGTAGACGATCATGGTGGACTCCTTTCATGACTCACCGCTAAAACGCCTGACGGCGGCGGTCCGTGAGATGGTGCTTGGCTGACACAGCACGCGTTTCGGCGAGGCGAACAGGAAGTAACGAAAGCGCGGCTACCGGAATAGGTGCAGCGCTAGTGGTTGCAGCGCCTTCCTCGCTGGTTGATGATGGCAGCTTCTCTCAGGGTGGACGTACTCAGTCAGTCGAACGCTCGGCCACCAACCGACTGGCCGGTTCGCGAAAGCGCGTCGGGACGACAGATGCCCGCCGAGTACGAGCATTCGCCAGCCTGCTTCGTATACCCCGGATTAGAGCAGAGAAAGACGGTGGAAGTCGCTCGTCACCCGAACCGAGCGCACGCTTCAGGACATGATCCGTGTGCACGCTGTTCAGCCAGTCCGCGGCGGCGAGGGATCCTGGCAGCAGATGTCCCAGAACGATCTGGTCGTCCGTTGCGATCACCCGGTTCCATGTTGATGTTTCGGGTCTGAGCAGTCGCTCGCTGTCCATCGGGAAGTCTCCGGTTGCGTGTCGTGATCGAGTGTCGTCGCCTCGATTTTCTGACCCGGACAGGGATGCCTACATCCGTCGGCACGCGCAAATGCGCGCGTAGATTCGTGGCTTGATCATGGGAATGGACTACGCACGTCGTGCAACGAGAATGGAATCGACCGCTGCGGCATTACACGATGCCGCGTCGGATCCCCTGAACGATCGCCTCGGCCCGACCACTCACGTCCAGTTTGGAGTAGATGTTGCGGAGATGGGTCGCGACGGTGCGGTGACTAATGAACAGCAGTGCGCCGATTTCCGGATTCGACTGGCCTGCCACGACGAGGCGAAGAATTTCCATCTCACGAGGAGTCAATCCAGCACGATCGGAAGGGGTTGCGCCCGGGTCCACATCCTCTTCCGGTCCGGTTCGCCCCTCGATGGCAAAGGCATCAGCGATGGCCTCAGACAGTGACATCTGATGCCCGCCCTCCCACGCAGCTCTAAAGGAGGCATCGTCCAGGGAGGCGCTGACCGACTGCAGTACGCGCTGATGAAGGCCATGGGCCGGGGCGTGGCGATAGCCAAGCCGGTTACACAGTGCCTGCGCCGCGCCCAGCAGCCGCGCCGCGTGCAATGCCTGGCCCTGGAAGTTTGCGACCGCCGCGGCAGAAACAAGTCCGTTCGCCGCCGCGGCTGGCCCGAATTCCGCAGCCAGCCGCAGGGCTTCGCCACACATCGTGATCGCCGCGTCCAGTTCCCCGTTTGCGAGGCGAATCTCGGCAGCAACTGGCAGACCAAGCGCGAGCAGAAACGAGGCGCTGCTGGAACGCGCCAGTGCCAGACCAGAGTCACATAGAGCAGTGGCTCGATGGGTATCAGCAGTGTTGTAGGCCATTTCGCCCAGATTGAGCAGCGCCAATCCATGTAGATACGGCGCGTCGATCTCCTTTGCAATTCCGACCGTGGCGTCGTACAGACGTGCCGCCTCGGCGATATCTCCCTGGAAGTCCGCAGCGACGCCACGCCAAAAGAGGGCAGTAGCCAAGCTCCGTCGCGCTCCAATCGCCGTGGCGAGTGCCTCACCCTCCGTTAGCAGTCTGGCTGCCTGGGTGCCTTCGTGGATGGTGACCAGCGCTCCCATGGTGATGAGCGCGTCAGCCAGCACTGCTGGTGAGACTACGTCGCGGTGCGCCAGAGCACCTTCTAGCCAGACGCGTCCTTCTCCGCCGTGTACCTGAGTACACCAGAACCAGCTCAAGGCAATGGCTAGACGCATTCCCGATTCGAACGCCTGGTGGTGCTCCAGCCAGGACAGGGCTTCGCGGAAGTTGGGGTATTCAACTTCCATCCGGAGTGGCCAGGAGGAGGTCTGGGCTCGCCACCACTCCCGGTCGGCCTCCTCGGCCAGGGCCAAACACCACGCGGCGTGGGCATCGCGCAGTGCCACTTCTTCGCCGCTGGCGGCGAGTTGGGCCAGACCATATTCGCGGACCGTCTCGAGCATCAGGAAGCGCGGCTCGCCGTCGACTCGTGACGCCATGCGGAGGAGACTAGCGTCGACGAGCGCGAAAACGCCGTCGCTAACCGGATCGTCTCCAATCCCCAGTTTCGCGATCACCGATTCGGCGGCTTCCAGGGCAAACCCGCCGGCAAAGATTGCCAGGCGGCGAAAGAGGCGCTGCTGCGGGTCCGGGAGCAAATCGTAGGACCAGGCGATAGCATCGCGCATGGTGCGCTGGCGGGCGGGAGCGTCGCGCGCGCCGCTGGTCAGCAGCGGTAGTCGCTGGTCGAGCCGTGCGAGTAAGGCCGACGGCGGCAGCGCGGGGCTGCGGGCGGCGGCAAGCTCGATCGCCAGGGGCAGTCCGTCGAGACGCCGACAAATGGCGGAGATGTCGGCAGCATTGTTTGCGTCGAGTGCGAAATCGTGGCGCGCCGCCTGGGCGCGGGCCACAAACAATTGGATGGCGGGAGAGGGCGCAGCCGCGATTACTTCTGGTGGCAAGTCCGTTCCCGATTGGAGTAGTGGAGGAACATCGATGAGGTGCTCACCGGAAATGCGGAGGGGCATACGACTGGTAGCCAGCATGCTCAATCGGGGACAGGCGAACAGCAAGTCAGCGATGAACGGTGCTGCCGAAACTACCTGCTCGACGTTGTCGAGGAGGAGCAAGGTGTGGCGCGGCGCAAGAATGGTGAGTAACCGCGCGCGCAATGGCTCCCCACCGAGCTCAAGCACATCGACCGCCTTCGCTATCTCCGGCACCACGAGAGCGGGGTCGTTGATGGAGGCAAGCGAGACGAAAATGATGCCGTCACTGAATCGATTCTGGAGGTCGGCGAGCGCCTGCATCGCGAGGCGGGTCTTGCCGACGCCGCCCGGTCCGGTCAGGGTGACGAGCGGAACGTCGTCACGGAGGAGCACCTCTCGAATTGAGGCCAGTTCGTGCTCACGCCCGATGAGCGATGTGCGCGGCAGCGGAATGTGCGACGGAGTCGGCATGGCAACGCCCTCGCGCTACCGTACACCGGTCGCGAGCGTTGTCAAGCCTTCGCGTACGCCGCCACTCTGGGTGCGACCCGCTCCCCTGTTGACAGCCGACCCCTGCCGCTCCTACGCTCCACATCTCGCCAAGGCAACGACGACTGGCGGCGCGTGCGGATTGCGCGCCTCCGGCTCGCCGCGGGAAAGAGAACGAGGAATGGCGTCTGAGCGATGGCTACCGTCGTAGTTCGCCGCCTGTTGCAATTGATCCCGGTGGTCCTGTTGGCCACGGCGCTGGTCTTTGTCATGGTGCGCCTCGCGCCCGGTGACCCCGCCCAGCAGCAACTCGGCTCCCGCGGCGCCCGTGATCCCGCGCGGGTGGCCGCGCTGCGCGCCAAACTCGGTCTCGATCAACCAATCCCGGTGCAATACGCGATCTGGCTGCGCTACGCCATCACCGGCGATCTCGGCAAATCGGTCAAGAATGGCGAAGACGTCATCGAACTGGTCAAACCGAAACTGCTCGCCACGCTGCAATTGATCCTCGCCGCGCTCGTGGTCGCGGTCATCGCCGCCTTGTTGCTCGGCACCGCCGCAGCGGTCCGCGCCGGGAGCTGGATCGATCAGTTGACGCGGGTATTCGTCGTCACTGGATTGGCGATACCGACGTACTGGCTGGGATTGATTCTCATCCTGGTCTTTGCCGTCAGCCTGAAATGGCTACCGGTCTCCGGCTACACCCCCTTCTTCAAGGATCCGCTCGAGAACCTGAAGCACCTCATTCTGCCCGCGTTCAGCCTGGCGCTCTTCGAAGCCGCGTTCCTGACCCGGTTCCTGCGCGCCGGTTTGCTCGAAACGCTGCATCAGGATTACATCCGGACCGCCAACGCCAAGGGGCTGGAGGAGCGCGCCGTTGTCGCCGGTCACGCGTTGAAGAACGCGCTGATCCCGATGGTGACCGTGCTCGGGTTGGAGTTGGGCACGCTGGTGGGTGGCGTCGTGATCATCGAGCAGGTCTTCGGCTGGCCGGGGATCGGCTGGTTGGCGCTGACCGCGGTCAAGAATCGCGATTACCCGCTGTTGCAGGGGATCGTCCTGATGGTGGCAATCGGCGTCAGCGTCGCCAACCTCCTCGCCGATCTCGCCTACACCTTCCTCGATCCGCGCTTGCGCTCGCTGGGCTGAGTGATGGCGATCGGCACCGTCGCTACCGCCGCACCCACTCCGCTCGCCACTCATGGCGAGCGCGCGAAAGGCGGCCTGTTCGCCTGGGTGCGCGGCCACGGGGCCTTCGCGTTTGGTGCGCTCATCATCGCCCTGCTCGTCTTCATCGGATTGACCGCGCCGGTCCTCGCCCCGCACGATCCAACCGCGGTCCATGCCAGCGATGGTTTGCAGCCGCCCTCGGCGACCTATCCGCTCGGCACCGACAACCTGGGACGCGACATCCTCAGCCGCATCATGTACGCGGCGCGGACCTCGCTCCTCGTCGCGCTCGGCTCGGTGGTGGTCTCTGGCGCGATCGGCGTGCCGCTGGGGCTGGTCGCCGGCTATGCCGGGGGCAAGATCGACAGCGTGATCATGCGCGTGCTCGACGCCATCCTCGCCTTCCCGGTGATCCTGCTCGGCATCCTGGTGGTGGCGACCCTCGGCACCGAGACGATCAATCTGGTGCTGACTATCGGGTTCGTCTTCATTCCGTACTTCACGCGCCTGGTGCGCGCGCACGTGTTGTCGCTGAAAGAGCGCGAGTTCGTGGAAGCGAGCCGGGCCAGCGGCGCGGACGATACCCATCTGGTGACGCGGGTGATCCTGCCCAACATTCTCTCGCCGGTGATCGTGCAGGCGTCGCTGACGATGTCGCTGGCGGTGCTGATCGAGGCGGCATTGAGTTTCCTCGGGCTGGGCGTGCAAGAGCCGACTCCCGCCTGGGGGTCGATGCTGCAGCAGTCGCAGTTGTATCTGCGCCAGGCGCCGTGGTTCGTCCTCTCCCCCGGCATCTGCATCTTTCTCGCCGTGCTCGCCTTCAACCTCCTCGGTGATGGTCTGCGCGATCTGCTCGATGTCGGCCGCAGACGGCGCTAGATGGATGGGAAAGAACCTTGGGCGAGGCCGGTGGGTGGGGGACGCGGGCGAGGCCAGCCTCGCCCCTACGGTTCGCGGTGGCGTCGTGGTGATACCCATGTCCACTGGTGTTTCGGGCTGCAACGGGAGGGAACGAAATGCGGCTTACCGGCTACAGTGACCGCCTCAGCGCGGCGCCAGGGGAATCGATCGCCTTTCAGGTCAGTTCCGCCCACTCCACCTATCGCGCCGACATCGTTCGCCTGATCCATGGCGATCCGAACCCGCTCGGTCCTGGCTTCATCGAGGAAGAGATCCGCACGGCGGTCAGTGGGGAGTACCCGGGCCGCGTGCAAGAGATCGTTACCGGGTCCTTTGTCACCGTCGAAGATCGCCCCCAGTTGCGGCTGACGGAGAGTTTCACCATCCAGGCGTGGTTGCTGCCGACGACGCCCGAGCGGGAGCGGCAGGGCATCCTGGCCAAATGGTCCGCCGCCTCGCCCGCCGGATTCGCGCTCCTGCTGGACGCGGGGGCGCTGACCCTCTGGCTTGTTAAGGAGTCGGGAGAGGTGCGCCGGGTCTCGGCCGGCGCGGCGATGGACGCGGGCCGCTGGTATTTCGTGGCGGCGGCCTACGACGCGGCAACGGGTACGGCGACCGTGGTTCAGGAACCGATCCCGTTCTGGCCGATCGATCCCTCCCGCCAGACGGTCACCGTCGAGACCGGACTGCATCGTCTCCGCCCCGCCGCCGAACCGCTCCTGATGGCCGCGCTCCCTGGCGAGGATTCGTCGCGCCTGACGGCGCACTACAACGGCAAGATCGACCGCCCGCGGCTCTTTTCCCGCGCCCTGTCGGCGGGGGGGCTGGCGTCGCTCAGGGATGGCGCCGCGCCTTTCGACCGCAGTGACGTTGTCGCCGCCTGGGATTTCTCCCAGGAGATCGGTTCGGCGCGCATCATCGACACCGGTCCGCACGGTTGCCACGGCACGGCGGTCAATCTCCCAGCGCGGGCGATGACCGGGGCGAACTGGACCGGCGACGAGTGCAACTTCACCCACGCCCCGGACGAGTACGGCGCCATCCATTTCCACGAGGACGATCTCGACGACGCCGGCTGGGAGACCGCTTTCACCTTCACCGTGCCCGCGGACCTGCCAAGTGGTCTCTATGCCGCTCGCATTCGGGGCGGGCAGGATGAAGATCACCTGCCATTCATCGTCCGCCCGCCGCGCGGGGCGGCGCGGGCCCGCGTCGCCTATCTCATTCCCACGTTCACCTACCTCGCCTACGCCAACGAGCATCTCGCCGTCGAGCCGATATCGCTCTTCCCCTTCGCCGATCTCGACCTGCACAAGGACGAGTACCAGTACATCGCCGACACCATGCTGAACAGCCTGTACGACACCCACCGCGATGGTTCGGGGGTGCGCTACGCCTCCTGGAAGCGCCCCCTGGTCAATATGCGGCCAAAGCACTACTTCCGCATCTACAGTTCGCCGGAACGGCTGGGGACCGATCTCTACCTCACCCACTGGCTGGAGGAGAAGGGGATCCCGTACGACACCATCGCCGACGAAAATCTTCACGTCGAGGGCGCCGATCTGCTCGCGCCGTACAACGTGGTGGTCACCGGATCGCACCCGGAGTACTGGACGCGGCCGATGCTCGATGCGCTCGACCGCTATCTCGATAACGGCGGACGGGTGATGTATCTCGGCGGCAACGGGTTCTACTGGGTCACCGGTGTCGATGCGGAGCGGCCCCATGTCATCGAAATCCGGCGCTGGCGCGGCACCGAAACCTGGGAAGCGGAACCGGGCGAGGCATTTCTCAGTACCACGGGCGAGCAGGGTGGGCTGTGGCGTCACCGCAATCGCGCACCGCAGAAGCGGCTGGGAGTCGGTTTCACCTCCCAGGGTAACGACTACTCCCAACCCTACGTGCGGCAGCCGGACAGTGACGATCCACGCGCGGCGTTCATCTTCGCGGGGGTCACGGACGAGGTCATCGGCGATTTTCCCTCGCTGATGCTCCGCCACGGCGCGGCGGGCTACGAGATCGACCGCGCCGATGCCGCGCTCGGCACCCCGCCGCACGCGCTCGTGCTCGCCACCGCCACTGGTTTTAGCGACTCCTACCAGCACGTGGTCGAGGAAGTGCTCTCCACCGATGATCAGCGCGGCGGCACCGCGAGTCCCGAGGTTCGCGCCGACATCGTCTTTTTCGAAGGACCCAAGGGCGGCGCGGTCTTCTCCGTCGGTTCGATCGCCTGGTGCGGTGCGCTCTCCGCCAACGACGGCGACAACGCTGTCTCCCGCATCACCGAGAATGTGCTGCGCCGCTTTGCGAGTGACGAACCGATCGGCGTCTAAAGCACTGCGCAGAGTTTGTGTCATTCCGAGTAATCATGCCGCGGGGCGGCGCCACCACAGCATGAGTATCCCAACAACGTACGTACACGGTTCTTGGAGGGATATTCATAGCAGCCGCAGCGAGGAATCTCGTCTATGGACAGCGCCCAGGTCCCTCCTTCGTCGGGACGACACAATACTCCTCGTGCCGCAGACACAATATCTGCACGAGGCAGTTGTTCTTTTGACGGCTGAGCGTATACCCGGAGGCCTCGAGAGTGCCGTCCTATCGCACGTATAGCGATGCTCTCGATGACGCCGCGCAGGAGTGGCGTCGAATGCGGATTTGGAAGGAAAACGGGCAGGTAGTGCGCTTTGTGGTGCAATATGAGACGACAATCAACGGGCGTCGCGTACCGGTGGTGCGGTATGACACGGCGCACGGGTTCCCGCACCGGGATGAGATGTTTCGAAGCGGGGCCCAGGTCAAGACCCCCATGCCCGAAACGCTCACCCTTTACCAGGCGCTGCAGGTGGCGGAAGCGGATATTCGACCGCACTGGCGGACCTACCGCCAGCAGTTTGAGGGGAATCCATGAGCGATGGGACATCCCTACCCGAATTGAATGACGAGCAGGTAGCCCGGATCGATCAGAATTTGGCGCTGGGATTCGATTTTCTCCGCGACGTGCTCCATGATCCGGCGTTGACCGACGATATCCCCACTGGCTCGACGTTGGCGTTTCGTTCGTTTCGCTTGCAACCAGGGGTAGAACTCCGCGTGACCGCGTTTCGCGCCCCGCGTTCCAGGCGTTGGGGAGTACGTGTCACCGGCGTCGGCGAACCATTCGGCGGGTGGATGCCCATTGCGTCGCGCTGGGTCTTTTCGATCCAACCGCTGGTGCAGGAGGCGAGGTGGGCCAGTGCGGATGAGGCCTTCACCGCCGTTGCTGGTGCGGTAGCCAATGCCCGCGAAGCGCAGCTCCTGATCGGGTAGACACGCCGAATCGGAGGCGGTCGCCCGCATCGCCAATGCTTCGCCAGGCGGAGAACCCCATGTTCACCCACAGAGAAGGCAGAGATTTCTGGAGTGACTTGCGATACGGATTGAGCGCTATGCAGAGAAGCCAATGGTGAGACCCGATTTCGGCAGCGAACTGCGAATCAGATGACCGTCATCCGTCCCGCGACCACAGCCGACCTCGATGCCATCTGGGATATCCGCTATCTGAACGACATCGCGGGTGAGGCGGTGATCCCGATAAAGGGAACCCCGCCGCCGTACCTGACGCACCTGCTCGATCACGGCACCTTGCTGGTGGCCGAGCGCGAGGGGCGGGTGATCGGCTACGCGGGGCGGGTCGATCGTGGCGGTGTCGCCTATCTGACCGATCTGTTCATCGCGCCCCAGCGCCAATCGGGAGCGGTCGGCAGCGCGTTGCTGCGGCGGATCTTCGTGGATGATCCCTGGCCGCGTTGCACGCTAGCCTCGACCGATCACCGCGCGATCTCCCTCTATACCCGCTGGGGCATGGCTCCGCTCTGGCCGAATCTGCTCCTGGTTGGTGAGCGCCAGCAGCTGCGGCCGCTGCCCGAGACAGACGTGACGATGGTTCCCGCGGACGTGAACGACCCACGGCTCTGGGAGAAGGATCGGATTGCCAGCGGGCGCTTTCGGCCAGAGGATCTCGCATTCTTCATTGCATCGGAGCGAGGGCAGCCATTCTGGTTCCGGCGTGGTGCGAAGACCGTTGGCTATGGCATCGTCCGGCTCGGCGCGGGCCGCCTGTGGTGGCCTGATGCGGTCACGGTCGGTCCGCTTGGCGCCGATTCGCCCGGAGATGCCGCGGCCTGTGCGCTGGCCGCGGTTTCCTGGGCTGCCGCGCATGGCTCGCCCATCGAAATCGCGGTGCCGGGACCGCATCGGGCGCTGGCGCCGCTGCTCAATGCCGGGTTTCGCCTCATCTACGTTGAAACCGCCTGTCTGTCCGCGCCGGGGCTGATCGATCCCACGCGCTATATCGGTTCCGGTGGCGACCTGTTCTGAACGAGTCAGGAGACAGGAGACAGGAGTCAGGAGTCAGAAGGAACCGCACGCTGGCGCGTGCTCCTCGCCGTCTCGCCGTCTCGCCTTCTCGACTTGCCATCTCGCCGTCTCCTGACTCCTGACTCCTGTCTCCTGGCACCCGCCGCCTTGCCCCGGCGCCTCCTTCCGACCTATGATGCTGCCACGTTGAGAAAACAACTGATGACGCCGTCGCGTCAGATCGGATTCGTCTGAGAGGAGAATGCCGTGGACTCGCGAAATGCTGCTCGCCTTGTTTCCCGTCGTGATGTTCTCGCCTCTGTCGGCGCCATCGCTGGCGGCGCCGCGCTGGCTCGCGCGCTTCCCGGCGGGTCGCTCGCCGCGCTGGCGCAGGCGAAAGGCGGGACGGTGACCGTCGCCCACATCGGCGACGTCGATAACTACGACCCGCTGACCGATGCCCTCGACCAGTTCCAGAACTACGGTCGGCTGCTCATTTTCAGCAGCCTCACCACCTACGACGCCGAAACGGCGCTCGTCGGGGATCTGGCGACGAAATGGGAACTCGATGGCACCTCCTGGGTCTTCACCTTGCGCGACGGGGTCACCTGGCACGACGGCTCGCCCTTCACCGCCGACGACGTCAAGTACACCTTCGAGCGGGCGCTCGATCCGGAGACGGGATCGTTCACCGTCCCCTCGATTGGCGAGGAGGCAACGGTCGAGGTCGTCGATCCGCTCACGGTCAAGGTCAACCTGCCGGCCGTGAATGCCTCCTACCCCGATCTGATGACCGCGGTCTCGATCGTGAAAAAGGACTCCGGGGAGTCGAACCGCGATCAGCCGGTCGGCACCGGGCCGTTCAAGTTCGAGAGCTGGTCACCGAACGAATCGACCGTCTACGTCCGCAACGACAGCTATTACGATCCCTCGCGGCCGCTGCTCGATTCGATCGTCTTCCGGCCGATCCCCGATCCGCAGGTGGCGATCACGAACTTGAGCGCCGGCGAAGTCGATCTCGTCTCCAACCAGCTCATCCTGCCCCAGACGGCGCAGTCGCTGGAGGGGCAGGACGGGGTGCAGCTGGTCATCGTCGATCCATCGTCCCAGCTCGCCTACACCAACATCATCTGGCGGGAGGGGCCCCTCGCCGACAAGCGGGTGCGCCAGGGACTCGCCCATTGCCTCGATTTGAATGCGGTCAAGGAGTTGGTCTACGCCGGCACCGGTACCCCGAGTAACAACTTTATGGCGCCAGTGACCTGGGCCTACATCGAGCTGCCGAACTACGAGTTCGACCCCGCAAAGGCGAAGTCTTTATTCGCCGAGGCGGGTTATCCCGACGGATTCGACGTCGCC
This sequence comes from Thermomicrobiales bacterium, assembly GCA_046328335.1. Classification (GTDB taxonomy): domain Bacteria; phylum Chloroflexota; class Chloroflexia; order Thermomicrobiales; family UBA6265; genus JACCXM01. The sequence goes on along the minus strand of JAXLWU010000008.1, from coordinate 2,169 downwards.
ATCGACACCATCGAGGGGTATCCGGACCTGAACGCCACCGCCTCGATCTGGCAGGATGGGTTGAAGCAGGCCGGGGTCAACGCCGAGGTGACCGTCTACGAGATCAACACCTGGCTCGACCGCTGGCTGCACGGCGAGTATCAGCTCTCGACCAACTTCGACATTAACGGCCCTGACCCGCAGCGGATGTTCACCGCCGACTACCTCCAGCACATCGCCAACGATGAGTGGGCGGACAAGGATCTGGGCAACAAGGTGAAGGACATGGCCGCGGCGGCGATCGCCACCGTTGACCAGGAGGAGCGCAAGAAGATCTACGCTGACCTGCAGAAGCTGCTCCACGACGAACTGCCGGTGATCCCGATGTATCACCCGGCGATGATCGCCGCCGCCTCGACCAAGTTGCAGAACTTCGCGATTGATGGCAAGGGGTTCTATCACTTCGAGACGGCCACGATCTCCGAATAGGCAGGAATGTGTTGGGCCAGGGCGGAGATACGCTCTCGCGGCAGGCGCCCTCACCCGCAGCCCCTCGACTGCCCCTCACCCCAACCTTGGCCTCCCTCCCGAGCCTTCCTCCGCGGAGGGAGGAGTCTCCCCGGGCGCGGGAGAGGGGCTCGCCCAGCGAAGATGGATGCGAGGACATCAGCATGTGGTTACCCGAATGCCGTATGAGTGGAGCGTCGCGGCGTGGGCTCATCCAAGCCGGCGTGGTTGCCGCCGCGCTCGGGGTGGCGTCTCGCTTCAGCGCCACGGGGGTGTCGGCACAGACGCCAGCGGCGGGCGGGGCGGGCGGCGCCCCGCTGCTGGTGCAGAGTTTCAGCCGGGGCAGCCTCTTTCCCACTCAGGGGGATGCCGGGGTCCTTCCGTACACCTTGATCCTGTGGGACGCCGCGCCGCAAGGTGTCGTGGTGGCCGATCCAGGGGCGGGCCAATTCGGGATTGCGCCCACTGATCGAGTCCTGGCGGCGCTTGCCGCTGCCGCGACTCCGCCTTGGGCGATGGTCACAGCCGCAACCGGTGAACTCTGGCTGTTGCGGCTCGCGGGCGGATCGCTCGGTTCCGACCCCGGCGCGGTGACGTACCAGGGGGAGGTCGTTGGCGCGGACGAGGCAAGGCAAGCGCTCGGCGTGACCGCGGCCGACCCGCCGACGGGTCCGCACGATATCGCGGGCTATCTCTTGGTCTTCGGTCTCATGGCGACTGGTTTGCTCGACGCCGGCCGCGCCGATTCTCAGGGAGGATAGGAAGGATCAGGGGCACCCCCTTATCCACTCCTCAACGACCTGCCGTGGCCCGGGACCTTGACTTTCCCATCAACCTCAGGCAGCAGGATCGGCGCCGCGCCGCTCCCGCCGTAACCAGCGCGGGCGGCGCGGGTTTCGTCGGCCGCGGGCGGGAATCTCGTCGCCATGCTCGATGGTGAAGACGACGTAGGGACGGCGGATGACGGGTTGAGCCACGTTCCGCACCGGGACGCCGCCAGGCGTGGCCCCGATCAAGGTGCCGCGGTGAGCGTGACCGTGGAGGACGAGATCCGCGCCAGCACGATCGATCGCTTCACCCAACAGAGAGTTCCCGAGGAAGGGATAGAGTTCGAGGCGTTCCCCGGTCAGCGTTTCCGGAACCGGCGCGTAGTGGAGCAAGACGAGCCGCACATCGCCGACGAGGGTGCCCAGGACCCCCGCCAGCGCTTCCGCCTCCGCTTCGGCGTGTCCGATCCAGGCCCGCATCTCCGGTTCCCCGAAATCGTCCGCGAGCGCCGGGCCGAATCCCCCGCCGAATCCCTTGGTGCCGGCGATGGCCACTTTTTGTCCCGCGATATCGAGCACGACCGAACTGCGATCGAGAACGCGGATGCCCGCCTGGCGGAGCACGGCGACGACGGCCGGGGCGCGCTCACTGTGGTAATCGTGATTGCCGAGTACGGCAACCACCGGCACCCCGACGTCGCGCAACTCTCCAACGAGGACTTCGGCTTCGGCGGGATCGCCGACGCGGGTCAGGTCGCCGCCGAGGAGAAGCAAATCTGCCTCGTCCCTGATTGCGGCGAGCGATGGCGCCAACGTGCCCGCGGCGTCGGTTCCCATGTGCATGTCGGCGGTAGCAGCGATGCGAATCATGCGCAGATTGTAGGGGGGAAGGGGGGAAGGGGGGAAGGGGGGAAAG
>JAXLWU010000007.1:0-206629 GCA_046328335.1 Thermomicrobiales bacterium | reverse complement strand
CGCCGCGGGCCTACTGGTCTCAGGCGTCGTCGGTGGTCTCGCCGCGCGTCGCAATCAAGACGAAGATTCCAGCGACGCGGGTAAGCACCGGCACCGCAACGAACGTCAGCGTGAAGAGCGCCAACAAGGTCACGACCACGATCACGATCGTTCTCAACCTCGAGGAAGGCAAGAGCAGCAACAGAAACATAACGATGATGTCTCGGATGAGAAGAAGCATAACAATAACAATAACAATAACAACAATGACAATAACAGCAACGACAACACTGACAATAACAACGACCAGGGCGGCAACAACAACGGTGGCAGTGCCTTCTTTGATAGCCCGCTAGCGACCAAGGCGCGGCGAAGAGCCAAAGATTTCGATAACAACAACGACGACAACAACGACGACCAGGACGGCGTCAACGTCAATGTCGACCCGGAAAACGATTCAACGTACCAGACACACAATATCTCGTACACCACTGGCCCCGACGGCATCGAGGTCGTAACTCGCAACATCAATTACACGGCCGTGCCGACTCCAACTCCGACACCGTTCCCGCGGCTCGTGCTTCCGACGCGCGAGCCACCAGACACCGGCGATGTCGGCCCAACCGCAACATCGACACCGCAACCGGCTCAGCCGCAGCCGACGCAAGAGGTGAATCCGGGCATTCCCGCGCCGACTTCGACCCCGTCGAACGACACCAGTGGTGGCAATTCAACCGATTTTGCCAGTTGATCGCGAGAAACTGGAGCGCCCCGTGCTTGACCTGACCCCGGATGAACTGCTCGCGACCACCCGCTCGGTGCGGCGGCGACTCGATTTCGAACGACCAGTCGCGAGAGAACTGATCGAGGAATGTCTCGATCTCGCCCAGCAAGCGCCAACTGGCGGCAATTCGCAGAACTGGGCTTTCCTGGTGGTGATGGATGCGGCCAAGCGGGCCAGAATCGGCGAACTCTACCGGCAAGGCTGGACCGCGTATCGCCAGGCAATCGCCGAACGCACCCCCTCATCCGAACGGCCCGATCGCGGCACGATCGCCGTCTATCGCTCCGCTCAGTACCTCGCCGATCGCATGGGCGACGTGCCGGTGATGGTCATTCCCTGTATCGAGAGACGCACCGACCACGCCTCCATCGAAGAGCAGGCCGCGACCTGGGGCTCGATCCTGCCGGCGACGTGGAGTTTCATGCTCGCGGCCCGCGCGCGTGGTCTTGGAACGTGCTGGACAACTCTGCACCTGCCGCACGAACGGGAAGCAGCGGAGGTGTTGGGCATCCCGTATGACACGGTCATGCAGGCCGCGTTGATCCCGGTCGCCCACACCATCGGCGACGAGTTCCGCCCGGGGCCCCGCAAGCCGCTCGATGCGATCGTCCACTGGGATCGTTGGTAGGTCGAAACAATTCGAGACCTTCGCACCTTCCTGAGCCAGGGCGCGCGCTGGGAGTGCTGCCTGATCGTAACGGGTGAGAAAAATCTGGAGTGGGACATTCAACCACCGGGTGGAGTTTGGCACGCATGTACCAGGTTGCCGGAGAGTCTCTGCATCGCTTCGCGCGTGAACTGCTCGTCGCCGCTGGCGCCACCGCGGAATCCGCCGCGCTCGTCGCCGACTCGCTCCTGGATGCCAATCTGGCTGGTCATGACTCCCACGGGGTATTGCGATTGCCGGGATACCTGGCGGGAGTCAAGAACGGTCACCTGCGCCCCGAGGCGACGCCGGCACTGATTTCTCGCTCCGGGGCCACCGCCATCGTCGATGCGAACGAAGGCTGGGGGCAGCCCGCGATGTGGCTGGCGACCGAGGCGGCGGTCGAGGCTGCTCACGAATTCGGACTTGGCGCGGCGGTCGTTCACCGCTCCTATCACATTGGACGCGTCGCGCCCTACGTGGAAGCGATCGCCAGGGCGGGAATGATCGGATTTGCCACGGCGAACGCCGCGCCGGCAGTCGCACCGTTCGGTGGCCGCAAGCGCGTGTTCGGCACGAACCCGATCGCGTGGGCGGCTCCCCGTGCCGAGGACGCACCTCCGGTCTCACTCGATGTCGCCACGGCTGGCATCGCAGAAGGCAAACTACGCGTCGCGCGCGCCCGCGGCCTCTCCGTCCCCGCGGGCAACGTGATCGACCGCGATGGCCAGCCAAGCACGGATCCAGCCGATTTCTACGCTGGAGGCGCGTTGCTCCCATTTGGAGGACACAAGGGCAGCGGTTTCAGTCTCCTTGCACAAATCCTCGGGCGCGGTCTGGCGGGAATGGATCCATCAGCGTACGACGGGCCACGCGGCGTCAACGGTCCTTTCATCCTGGCGATCGATGTCGGCAGGTTTACTCCGCTCGACGTGTTCCGGACGGCAGTCGAGGCGCAGTGTGCCGCGGTCACCTCGTGTGAACCAGGAGCCGGAGTGCCTTCGGTCCTGTTGCCCGGTCAGCCGGAACTAGCAAACCGTGAATTTCGGCAAGAACACGGCGTGCCCGTTCCGGAGTCCACGTGGCAGGAACTCCTCACCCTGGCGGCGGAATGGGGCGTCGCACCACCCTCCGACTTGGCCGAGGCACCGGCGGGCTCTGTCCGCTAGAGATTCCTACCACCCGAAAGCACCAAGGAGTACAGGGTGACGATTGGCGAGACGGCGGATTGGAATTGGATTGGTGGCCCCCCAGGGACTCGAACCCTGAACCCTTGGATTAAAAGTCCACTGCTCTGCCATTGAGCTAGAGGGCCATGCACGATCCATTTTCGCTTATGATCGGTCTTCCGTGCATCCCTGACGCGGGGCCGTCTGTTCTTGCCCAGGAGTGAGATGCTGTCGACGCTGCACCGTCCGGGCGTTCGCGCCGCGCTCGGTCTGGGAGGCGCCACCGCCTTCGCGGCGACTGGGCTGCGCACGAAGAGCCTTTCCCGATCGGGCGCGATAGCGGCCACGCTCGTCGGCACGGCAGTCGTTGCCGGCGGTGGATATCGTGCCGGTGCCGCGCTGATCACCTTTTTCGCCACGTCGTCGCTTCTCGGTAGGCTTCCGGCAAGAGCGGGGGTCTCGGCTCAACGCCGCGGCAACGAGCGAGACGCGATGCAGGTGCTCGCCAACGGTGGGGTGGCCACACTCCTTTCCCTCGCATCTCTCGCTGCTCCGCCCCAGGTCCGGGCGCAAGTCAAGGTCGCGCTCATTGGCTCCGTTGCTACCGCTGCCGCCGATACATGGGCGACGGAAATCGGATCACGGTACGGACATCGTCCACGCGCGATCACGACCTTGCGGCTTGTTCCAGCCGGGACCTCCGGCGCCATCTCAGTGGCCGGCCTGACCGCATCGGCCGGCGGTGCGATCATGATCGCCGCGGTCGGTGTGCCGAACGGATTTGGCTTCCGGGGCGCGGCCATCGGGGGCATCGCTGGCGCGGTTGTCGACAGCGTTTTTGGCGCAACATGGCAGGAAGTCCGCTGGTGCCCCGCCTGCCGGCAGGAAACCGAATTGCCCCGGCACGATTGCGGCACGGAGACGTTGCACCGTCGCGGGCTTGCCTGGTGCACGAACGACACGGTCAACCTGATGAGTATCGCGGCCGGTGCCCTGATCGCTTCGGCAATGTCAGTCCGCGATCCGGACAAAAAGACCAATCACCGGAGGTTGAAACCGACGATCGCACCATTGACGAGAACGACCAGACGCTCCGGACGGAACCTCTCCGGAATCTGAAAGGTGACGATACCGTCGAGCGATTCGCCTGGGGCCAGTTCGACATCTGCGATGACCGGTTCCGCGCCACTGCACAGGGCCGATGATTCCCGCTGCTTGCGATCGACGAGCAGCAAGTCTCCCGGTTGTACCGTCAACACGTCGCCCGAGTTGTTCCGGAGCGCAAGCTCTACGGTGAAGAACTGAAATCCCTCCGCCGCCTGGCGGCCTATCTGCGCTCCGGCTCGGGCCGAAGTCGCTGAGATTTCGACGCCATTGACGCTCACATTTCCGCCCAGACTCGCGTTCGCGACCGCGCGCGAATTGATCTGATTGAGCCGGCCCTCTTCCGGCTCGACTGGGGCGAGCGGGAGGGCCGCCCCGGTGCCCGGGGCATCGGACTCGATTGTCAACGAAGTGACCGAACTAGTATCAGATTGATCCATCCTTACCCTGAATGGGAGCGCCCCGGGCACCGCGCAGCCCTGCGGATCCGCGGCGGACATCGCCACGTTCAGCAGTTCGCTCGTGCCATTGAATCCGGCGGTGCCCTCACCAATCGTCCCATTTTCCGATACTGCGGCATCATCGGGCAGGAATCGCTCCGCGATTTCTTTCGCTTGCTCGCTGGACCACTCCGCCGCATTCGTGTTGACCGGGGTCCCTGGCTGAACGGTTGGTGAGATGGTTAGCGTAACCGCGTGATCGTCGATGAACTTCGCGGTCACGACGCCAATGCCGGGAACGTCGTATCCGACTTCATCGGCGTCGAGGTAAGCCGTTGGCCGACCGTAAAGATCATCGAACCCGGCGCGGGAGCCCCCGAGACGACCCGTGATCCCCTCTGCATCGGCACCACCGAGCATGGCAACTTGGGTCGAGAGCGCGTTCACCCGGTTGCGGAGATCGGCGAGCTCGCCATTGTCGGCTCCGGACGGCGTCGCCGCGGGCGTTACGTCCAGCGCCGCCGCGAATTCGGTCGATCTCGCGCTGCCCTGCAGGACCGCGAAAACCGCAAGCGTGGCAATGAGGGACACGAACAGGAGATTTCGCATTGGCCACTCCCTGGCTGCTGGCGCTGATCGACGACCAGGCTCGCACCTTCAACGCGCGGTGAGTCTATTCGTTCCACCTTCGCCGGCTGGTTTGACAACACTGCCCGGTGCGCAAGTAGAGTACGGTTCCCGCGCAGCGTGATTTCCCGGCGCGGCGGCCAGTTGCCAGACTGCACCATCGCATGCTTCGCCGCGTGGCTGGTCCGATCCAGCCTCGAATGTTCGTAGCGGACCGGGCCGCTTTGGGAGGCATCTCATGTATCGGTCGCGGCTGCTCTTGTGCGCGTTATGCACGCTCCTCTGCTTCCCGGCGTTGCTCAGCGGCGTCGCGACGGCGCAGGAAGAAGACACCGAGGCCGCGCCGCAAGCGCCGCCCCCCCCGGAGATCGCGCAACCCGCGTATGACGTCTTCCGCATCGCCGATGGCGGCGTGGCTCGGGCTTACAGGGTCTGGGAAGAGTGGGTGCCGCAGATCGTCACGACACCGGACGGCGGCGCGTGGGCATTCTTCACGGCGCAGGCTCGTACTGCCGACGGATTTGGTCCCCGCGCCCTCTACGCATCACGTTTCGATCCAGCCGCGATGGTGTGGCAGGCAGCGACCCCGTTGAGCGCCACCAGCACCCAGTTCGGCGCTTCCGCCGCGGTCGATAGCAAAGGCGTCGTCCATCTGGTCTATTCGGACCGCGCCGCGGACGCCACCTGGAGCCAACTGGTTTACACCCGTTTTGTCGATGGAGCATGGACCGAGCCGATTCCCGTAGCCCCGAATCCTGACGCGGGTCACCAGATGCTTGCGTCGCTGGCGATCGACGACAAGGGCGGACTCCATGTCGTGTGGCGGGATCAGCGCTTTGTCTCACCCGAGTTGCGCAATGCGCTCCCGAGCAATGCCGATCTGCTGGCGAGCGATCTGGTCGAAGGCGAATGGACCGATCCGGTGCAACTCAATGTGCGGGAAGCGGACGACGTCAACCCGGCCTGGCCCCATCTGATTGCCGACGGTGATCGTCTGGTGGTCGTCTGGTCGATCTACCAGGGGACGACCGCGGACGAGATGAAAAGCGCCGCCCGCGTCGAATGGAGCGAGCGTCCCCTCGGCAATGCCAAACCATGGACCAAACCGGTGGTCCTCTACCAGCGCACCGGTGGTGACGCTGGCGGGCGGCTGATCGACCTGACGTCCGATCCCCGCGGCGGCGCCGTTGTGATTTACGGCCTCTATCTGCGCGGCACGAATGAACTCTACATGCAGCGGCTCGATTCCGACGCCACGACCTGGTCGGACCCGACGCTGGTTGCCTCCGGCGACTTCGGTTACCTGCCGAAAGCCGCCATTGACGCCGATGGTTCCATCTATGTGGTCTTCAACAACGGCCGGAACAAGGACGTCGATATCGGAGGTTTGATCGCCGATCCGACTGGCGCGGGAGCGGGTGCTGTGACCCTCACCCCCGCGGAAGACGGCGTAACCGCGCGGGCGTCAATTTCCCTCGACGCCAGCGGGCATCCGTGGATCATTTACATGCACCAGCCCGTTGGCTCGAGCAACGTGACTGAAATTCGTTCACTTCGCGGCGCCGCGTTCGCCCCTGCCGGCTCTTGATGCCAGTCTTGCCGCGTCGCTGACTACCACGCCGCGCGGAAGGTGTGTCGTCCCGAGAATCGAGGGACCGCGTCGTTCGGCACGTGGCACGACCGACAACGAGATGCCTCCGGCGTCGGAAGGACACGTCTGCGGCACGCCGCTCTAAATCGGCGTTACGACGCCGCCCGCGCTCGTTGGGCCGAGGCCAGCATCGTCTCGAGCGGCGCTGCCTGACCGGTCCAGAGCGTAAATGCGCGCGCTCCCTGGTGCACGAGCATGCCGAGGCCGTCGAGCACGCGCAGGTTCCGGTCAATCGCCGCGCGCAGAAGATCGGTGTCGCGATAGGTTAGATCGGCCACCAGGGCACCGCCGGGGAGGAACCGCAAGAGTTCGAGGTCCAACGGCGCCTCTCCCGTGTGCCATCCCAACGAGGTCGCGTTGACCAGCAAATGTGCCCTCGCCAGCTCCTGGCGCAGATTGCCGGCTTCGAGCGGTACCACGCGAGCGGGCGCCGGGCTGAGGTCTCTGGCCATTCGCTCTGCTCGCTCGACATCGCGATTGGCGACGACGATCTCGCCGATTGCGAGCGATTCGAGCGCTAATACAACCGCCCGCGCCGCGCCGCCAGCCCCCAACACCAGCGCCCTCCTCGGGATCGCACCGCCGAGGGCTTCTGAAACCGATGTCCCGAACCCGTAGATATCGGTATTGTCACCGAAAAGCGCGCCATCGCGGTTGATGACGGTGTTCACCGCACCAGCCCGAATAGCGGCCGGAGAAACGTCATCGACCAGCCTCATCACCGCGATCTTGTGGGGAACGGTGACGCTCGCGCCAAGAACGTCCGGTTTCCGGAGCGATCCGATCCGGGAAGGCAATTCGGCAGCGGATGTGTGCCAGCGCTCGTAGACTGCTGGAATGCCAAGCAGATCGAGCGCCGGCTGATGGAGCGAAGGGGAGAGTGAATGGGCGACCGGGTCGCCGATAACGCCGAGCCGGTACGGCCCCCCGGTGCGGTCAATCACCACTCACCCTCCGTGACTACTGGTCGCCATTCTGATATGCGGCGACGTTTGCGTCCTGTTCTTCCTTCGTCACCGCAAACGCATGCTCTCCGCTGTCGCCTTTAGCCACAAAGTACATGTATGGCGTGTCGGCAGGAAAGAGCACGGCCTGGATCGAGGCGAAGCCAGGGTTGCAGATCGGTCCGGGTGGAAGGCCATCATTCTGATACGTGTTGTAGGGGCTGTCGGCGAAGAGATCGTCCCCTGAGAGTTTCGGCCACCAGTCGCCTGGTTTCCCCAGGACGAATTGCACTGTCGGGTCCGCTTCGAGCCGCCAACCCTGTTCCAGACGGCTCAGGTAGATATCGGCGATGATGGGTCGTTCTTCCGGCAGCTGGGCTTCACGTTCGACGAGGGAGGCGACAGTAAGTACTTCCTCGATCGAGAGACCCATCTGTTGCGTCCGTGTCCGCATGTCCTGATCGTAACGATTGCCAAAATTGGTCAGCATCGTCGCGACATTGAGTTTGGGGTCCGTTCCCGAAAACCGGTAGGTATCGGGAAAGAGGTAACCCTCCAGCGACGTGTCCGCCGGGAGATCGGCCAGAAAATCGAATTGGGACCGGTCAATGGTGGCCACGGCGTCGAGGAATGCTTTGGCGCCGCCCTCGCCACCTAGTTCCTCGTACTTCTCGGCGATCTGCTCGATGCGCCATCCTTCGGGAATGGTGATATCGAACGATTCTGGCGCGGTCGAGGCCTGCGTCGGCGCCTCCTCTGCCGGCGCCGCCCCGGTGATGCGGTCGACGATCTGCGGCACGCTCATCCCCTTGCGGAGCGTGTATGTGCCAGGGACAAGCGCACCGCCGGACATGCGCAATTGCCCCTGGAACAGCAGTTTGGAGCGGATCAACCCCTGGTCCGCCAACTCCTGCGCCAGCTCGTCGTCGCTTTGATCCTCGAAGACCGTGATCTTCACGGGCGAACCGGCGTCGTCGGGCCGCGCGAGTTCCGTGGCGTACGAAAACGTCCAGACGCCGGCGCCGATAGTGACAATGGCGAGCGCGATAATCGTTATCACCTTCAATGATTGCGTGAATATCCGAAGCACCCGATTCAGAACCTCCGCACGCCGGCGCCAGCGTCTTCCGCTGTTGCCCCGGGGCCATCATCGCCATAATAGGAGGCGTGATGACGAGCAACAACCAGACGACACCGGTCGCCGCAATCGATCAACGATGGAACGATGACCTACCACGTTTAGTTTCGATTGCCGGCCCCACCGCGGTCGGCAAGACGGCGCTTGCCATCGACTTGGCGCTGGAATTCGATGGAGAAGTTATCAACGCCGACTCCCGTTATCTCTATCGCGGATTTGACATCGGCGTCGCCAAGCCGGACACCATCGAGCGCCGCGGCGTTCCCCACCATCTGATCGATGTCCTCCCTCCAACCGGCGACATGTCGCTCGCCCGTTATCAGGATCTCGCGTACGCCACCATTGCGCAGGTCCATCGTCGCGGAAGACTTCCGCTGCTCGTCGGCGGAACGCCTCTCTATCTCAACGCGGTCATCGAAGGATGGCGGATTCCCCGCGTGCCACCCGATCTCGAGTTTCGCGCCGCGCTGGAAACACAGGCGGTAGAACTCGGCGTGGCCGCGCTATCGGATCGATTGCGAGCTGTGGACCCTGTCGCCGCCGACCGTTGCGGCCGCAACCTGCGCCGAATCATCCGGGCGCTTGAAATCTACGAGGCAACCGGAATTCCGATGTCCCTTCAGGAAGGAAAGGAGCCGCCGCCGTTCACGACGCTGGAGATCGGACTGACGATGCCACGCGATCTTCTCTACCGGAGCATCGACGACCGCGTGGCCGATCAGATCACGCGGGGATTACCCCACGAACTCCGCGCCCTCCTCGAAGGCGGGGTCCCAGAAAACGCGCCCGCCATGAGTAGCATCGGTTACCGTCAACTCCTGCCCTATCTGCGCGGCGAATGCGATCTCGATGCCGCGGCGGCCCGCATCCGGTTTGACACACATCGTTATGTCCGGCACCAGGAGACGTGGCTGCGCCGCAACCCGCGCATCCAGTGGTTCGATGTCAGCCAGACCGGGTGGAATGAGGCGGTGATCTCTAGCGTCCGCAAGTTCCTGGACCAGGCTGAGCCGAATCCAAAATCCACGAGGGCTGGCGTCAACCAGGAACCGTTACCATCGTGATCGGGCACGACCAGGAGCGACGACCGACGAGGTTCCTGACCCGAGCGCGGACCACCATTTGGCTCACTCCTCGCCGCATCAAAACCTCCCGTCGATCAGGATGTCCTCGAAGGGCAGTCAGGTGAAATTCGCTTGCGTGACCAGACGACCATGCCGGCACCGCGCGTCGGATGTCAGGCAGCGGTTCCACAAGTCGTGCCGCGGCTGCTTCGGCCTGGTGAATGCCACGACTCCAGGCAGGACCCACTCGGGGCCAATTTCGGCGGATCGCTGTCGTGACTGACCCAACGGCCCAGAGTGGCGGGCGAACGATGTGTCATTCCGAACCGCAGCGAGGAACCTGGGCGTCGGCCGAACGCACGGCCAACGCCGAGGTCCCTCCTCCGACGGGATGACACCGTATGGCCCCGTCCCTGATGTCCCAACGTCCGCACGGCGCCCTAACTGGCACACGCACTCCACAGTCCGGCGCCATTGCTCTTGCCCAGCGCGGCGGACGCGCTTAGCCAGGCCTCGTATCTGGTATCCGGCGGAACAGGGTTGGCGGTACCTCCACCCGCCTCCAGCAAGCGCGCCGCCACCAGCGCGCGGCTCCCGTCTGGCGTCGCGATCCAGACATCGCGGAGGAGCAAGCCGTCCGTGGCATCCGTCGCTTCACGCTCCAGCCAGACCTCCTGGTTTTCAACTAGTTGGGCGTCGATCGTCGTCGCATCAGAGGCGAAGCATTCGTCTCCGACTGGCACGGTAACGCCCAGATAGCGAACCGTCTGCTCTACTCCCGCGAGCTCGACGGCAATGGTTGCGCCGTTGATCACCCTCGTGACCTGCGCCTCGATCAGTTCTGGAGCCGCGGCCGGAACCGCCTCTCCCTGCGCCAGGAGTGGTGCGAGATCGAGCGACGATTGGTCAACCACGAGCGCGAGATCATCGCTGCTTCCCGGCGGCAAGAGGTAAAGCAAGAGCAGATCGGTCGACGCCCCCGGTTCGACGGAGACGGTGTCGTCAGAACGCCAGGCCGGTGTAAACCCCGCGAGCGAGGCGATCACGTCGGTTCCGGTGTCGAGGTCGACCACCTGCGCGGTGCCGCGGTCAAAGAGTTTCACTTCTGGCAGGGGCAAGGTCGCCGCGGTGTCTCCGCCATTCGTGACCGTCGCCACCAGCAATACCCAGTCTCCGGATCCGGGTGGGAGTCCGTACTTCGGCAAGGTCTCGGCGCGCAACGCGGTGGTGAACGCTAACCGCAAGGACCCAACGACGATCTCCTGCGCTGGAGCCTGATCCGCGCTCACCCCGGCCGGCTGCGACGCTTGCGCCCCTGGGGTCGCGACGGGAGTCGCCGCGGGTGTAGCGATTGATGCTACCGCGGCTTCGGCCGCCGTCACCTCGGGAGCGGCAGTGGGAGACGCGATGGCCGGCGCCATGGTCGGCTCCGGCGTGCTGACTTCCGCGGGGGTTGGTATCGGTGGTTTGGTTGGCGCAACGATTGCAACAGGCGTAGACGTGGCGACGGCCGGTGCTGGCGTTGCCGTGTCCGCCTGCGCCACTGCGGCCGGCGCCGCGCCGTCCTTCTCTTCGTCGCCTCCCCCAACACCGATCGCCACGGCCGTCAATTCATCCGGGGTCAATTGGGCCGCGGCCGGCGCCGGCGCCGTGCCGCTCGCCGACTGAGTGGGACTGGGAGCGGTCAATACCGCCGCGGGCCCCCGTGATGGTAGGGGAAGGTGGAGGCGACCCGCGCCTAGCGCCGCGGCAGTCGCCAGGAGCACGAGCAACGCGGCGAAGCGGAGAATCAGGCGCCACGGCGACTTTCGCTGGTCGCGCGGGGCCATCCCCGCGATCGAGAAACCGTTTCCTTGTGCTGGCCGCGGCGGCGTCGAGGGCACCCGCAGGACACGATCGGGTGGTTCCTTCAGCAGCCAGGCGGCATCGGCCTCAGCTAACGATCGCTCGCCTGGCTCGTCATCGCCCAAAATCCCGGCTTCTCGCCCTCTGTCGGCTGAAGCAGGCTCTTCGTGATCCCAGAACCCACCAAACGATTGCGGCTGGCTCGCCTGCCTGGCGCGTTCCATGCCGGAGAGCGAATCGGGGGCAATGCGCCGCACTCCGCCAGGCGCCAGCATGGCGATGATGTGGCCGGCGGCAGGATGCCCCTCGCGCATGCGGATGGGTACCGTCAGCGGTTCGTCGAACAGGCTACTGCCTGGCATGGCGACAAAGAGTTCGAGAACGCCATCGCGCCGCAGAACCGGTTCCTGGCGCATCCAGGAACGCTCGATCTCGAGGACGATTTCGCCACCGCGCACGAAGGCCACACGCCGATGGGTGACGATCATCCGCGCCGCCAAATCGACATCGTCACCGACCAGGACAACCTGGCCTTCCCAAACGACGCCGTCCGCCTGCAATGCGCGCCAGGCCGCGCCGCGTGGTCGACCGACGGGCGGAACGTCCCGTGCTGACCGCTGTTCGTGTTCTTCTCGTTGCGCCATGCTCGCTTCCCTCGACGCTCATGCAGCCGCCCACCGCACGGGTCTCCCCCGACGGACATGCGGCGTTGCGGAGCAATTGCGGAGCAGCGGCACCGGCGAAGCGTCGGCGAGGTGACCGGACGCCATGTACGTACACCATATCACAAATGGGCGTCGGCTGTCCGTTTGATTGCGTCCGGCGGCGATAGACGTGAGAAGCGGGAGCGGCGCTTCCGTGGGCAAGGATCGAATCGGTGGATGCAGCGCCGATCCCGCCTTGATTCACGTGCATGGCGAGTTCTCGGAGCGCCAGGTCATTCCTGGGCGCTGGAGGTCGACATTCCGCGGGCGTGCCCTACACTCTCATCTCGAGGGCGAGGTCCGCGAGACATCCTGGAGGGGGTATGACGAAGACACCGCGCGCGGTGGTCGTCGGCCCGGGGTATATCGGCGAGGTCCATGCCGACGCCTTGCGACGGAATGGTGTCGTCGTTGCCGGTTTCGTCGGTTCCGGCTCCGAGGCTGGTCGGGCGCGGGCGCGTGACATGGGCATTCCCTCTTTTGCGTCGCTGGCGGAAGCGCTCGACTCCGGACCGGTCGATTGCGTCCACATCGCGACCCCCAACCACTTACACGCGCCTCTCGCGCTCGAAGCGATATCCGCTGGCAAGCATGTCGTCTGTGAAAAACCGCTGGCGATGAACCCCGAAGAAGGCCGGGCGTTGTTGCATGCGGCGACGGTGGCAGGCATCGTTCACGCCGTCAATTTCAACTTCCGTTTCTATACCCTGGTGCGGCAGATGCGCGCGCTTGTTCGAACTGACGCCCTGGGTCCGCTCTATCTGATTCATGGGGGCTATCTTCAGGATTGGCTCCTCTTTGCTTCCGATTGGAACTGGCGGCTCGATCCCACGCTCGGCGGCAACCTGCGCGCCATCGCCGATATTGGATCGCACTGGCTCGATCTCGCGGGATATGTCACGGGCCAGCAACCGCGTGCCCTGGTGGCCGATTTGGCCACCTTCGTCCCGGAACGCCAGCGGCCGTTACGACCGGTGCAGACATTTGCCGGTAAGGAACTCGCTCCAGACGAATACGATGTCATCAGGATGAACACCGACGATTACGCCAGCGTCCTCATTGATTTCGATCACGGCGCCCGTGGCACGCTCACGGTGTCTCAGGTGAGCGCCGGCCGAAAAAATCGCCTCAGTCTCGAAGTGAGCGGAGCGGCTTCGTCGGCTGCCTGGACCTCGGAGCGGGTCGAGGAACTTTGGATTGGCCACCGCAACCGCGCAAACGAATTGCTGCTGCGTGATCCACCGGCTCTCCTTCCAGACGCCAGAGCGGTCACCACCGCACCGGGAGGTCATGCCGAGGGCTACATCGAGACCCATCGCGCCCTCTTTCGCGCCGTCTACGCGGCGATCGCGGCCGGTTGGCCGCCGGACGAGCCGGACTACCCAACGTTCGGGGATGGTCTCCGGTCGCTCGTGCTCGGGGAGTCGATAGCGCGCTCGGCGCGAGAGCGGCGGTGGATCGAGCCTGACCTGGCGAAAGACCAATGAGTCAACTCGGCGCTATCGGCATCGATCTTGGCGGCACGAATCTGAAACTGGCCCTGCTCGACGGCGACAATCGCATTCTGGCACGCCACACCGTGCCAACCGCCGGCGCCGAAGGTCATGAGGCCGTGATCCAGCGCATGATCGAAGGTGTGGAGGCACTCCGCGCGTCCGCCCTCGATAGTGCGGTCGCCGGGATCGGCGTGGGTGTGCCGGGAATGGTTGACATGGCCGCTGGAGTTACGGGAGACCTGCCGAACCTGCCCGGACGCTGGGGAAATGTCCCTGTTGGTCCCGCCATTTCGGCGGCCACCGGTCTCCCGGTTGGCGTGATCAACGACGCCAAGGCATTTGCTCTGGCCGAGCACCGCCTCGGCGCGGCGACTGGAACCGGCGACGCCTTGTTCGTAACCGTCGGGACCGGAATTGGCGGGGCGATCGTCGCGGGCGGACGCATCGTTTTCGGACTTGGCGGCGCCGCGGGTGAAATCGGCCATCTCATCGTGCAGCCGGCGGGGCCGCCCTGCACGTGCGGCAATTCCGGCTGCGTCGAGACGCTGGCCAGTGGTCCGGCGATTGCGGCGGAGGGAATGCGGCGCATCGTCCAGGGGTTCACCACCGCGCTCACCCAACTCTGCCAGGGCGATCTCAACGCGGTAACCCCAGAGCTCATCGCCCTGGCAGCCGACAACGGAGACCCTGCGGCGCGCGAGATTCTCGACCGGGCCGGATACTGGCTCGGGATCGGTCTGGCTGGCGGCATCGCCATGACGGCGCCTGAGGTCGTGGTCTTCGGCGGCGGCGTTGCCCCGGCGGGCAGCCGATACGCGATCTCCGCCGAAGCCGCCGCCCGCGCCCATTGCGGCGTCACCGATATCGATCGCATCGAATTTCGCCCCGCGGCTCTAGGGTACGACGCGGGAGTGATCGGCGCGGCGCTTTGGGGACGTTTGACCGCGAAGGGCGAGACCGGCTGATGACCAGGCCGCTGGCGGGGTCCGACCGACCTGACGTATGCCCTGTTCCCTCATGTCCCGGGGGGCGCAAGATCTCACCGACAACGGTGTCGCAATTCGTCCGGCTCGATCAGTGCCGGCGCTACCTCCGTCTGGCGCTACACGCGCGGGCCGCCGGTCTCGGCTTCCTCCGTGATTACGACGTGGCGCCGCAGGAGATTCCGCCGCTGCTCACCAGGGCAGGAGCGGAGTTCGAACGGCGCGTCGAAATCGCGGCCGCTGATGCGTTCCCGGTCCGCCTGCTGGCGAGGGAACGGGCTGACAGCGGTCGGGAGAATGACAACGACACCCTTGCGACCGCTGCTCGCGACGTGCTGCCTGGCGAGACGGTCATCCTCTTCCAGCCGCGACTGCACGTCGCGATCGATGGCTGGGACATGACCGGGGACGCCGATATCGTCCGTCTGGAGCGACGTGAGGACGGAGTCCTGCGACTTCTGGTCGCCGATATGAAAGCGACAACCGCCGCCAAGGTCGAGCACCGGCTGCAGGTTGCCTTCTACCGGGAAATGATCGAGCACCTGCTCTGCGATGCCGGTATCTCGCTCGCCGCATCGGCCATCGGAATTCTCTACCGCGGCGCGCCCGGCGTGGTTCCCGACCGCGGCCGCGACGACGGAGATGAACGGGATGTCCAGAAGGAAGCGGCACGGCGCCTGTTCGGGGTGGAGGATGCATTCTTCGAACAGACACCCGACCCCGACGCCTATCGTGATACGGCGCGGGCGTTGGTCCTCGGAGAATCATCCGTCGCCAACGAGGTCATATCCGAGCGCTTCGAGGATATCCCCTGGCATCTCACCTACAAGTGCGATGGTTGCCTCTACAACGAGTTCTGCATGAAGTGGGCTGCCGAGCGCGACGATCTTTCCCTGCTGCCACACATCACGGACCAGGACAAATCAGCCCTCCTTCAGGTGGGAATCGGCGCGACACGGCAACTCGCCCAACTGCTCGTTCCAACGCTTAATTCTTCAAGCGGTGAACCCGGTCCTCATCTCCTCGGCCCAACCCCAGAAACATCGGAATTGGCCCAGCGAGTGGCACGGAGTTGGCCGGTTGGGCCGCGGGTCGACGAACTGGTGCATCGGGCGCGTCGTTACCGTTCGTACCAGGGCGACACGATCCAATCCCTTCCGTACATTCCAAGCAAGGGATATGGTTCCCTCCCCTTCTCTTCCCCGGACCAGAATCCAAATCTCGTGCGCATCTTCATCGATGCGCAGCATGACTATCTGCACGACCGTATCTATCTGATCGGCTCGCTCGTCGTCGGCAATGAGAATGGCGCACCCGTTCCCGAGAGGCGCCGCTCGATCGTCACCATGACTGATGGGGTTCCGGACGAGGGGAAGGAGCGGGCGCTGCTCGTCGAGTGGATCGACGGCACCATCCGCGCCATTGCGGAGGTTGCCGCACCCGATGCCGAAGGCCAACCTACCGCGCCGATGCATCTCATCTTTTTCAACGGTTTCGAGCAACGGCTCTTGCTGGAAGCGCTGAACCGGCATGCCCGCGACATCCTGGCGGCGACCCCGATCTACGACTTCCTCACCCAACTCGCGGCGTTCGACTCGCCGGTCGCCACATTTCTCGACCGCGAGATCAGGGAACTGAAGAACTACCCGTTCGTTTGCCAGTCGCTCCAGGCCGTCGCCGCGGTGGCGCGGCCGAGCGGGGCGAGGTTCGACTGGAACGCGCCGGAGCCATTTCGCGAGATCTTCCGCGAGCGAATGTTCGACGCGCTCGGCCGTCTCGACCCAATTCCGGGGGGAAATGGGAAACCCGGGCCATGGGTGACCAGGCGGGCACGCTTCAACAGTCAGATCCCGCTTGAATACGCCTATGCGGCCTGGGATGCGCTCGACGTGCCGACGGGGGGAGGAGATCTCTACGAGCAGTATCGGCGGTCTACCGTTCCTCTGCTTCGCGCGTTTCAAGCGCGACGGCTGGAGGCGATGGAACATGTCGCCAACGACTTTCGCGGCAACAAGGACACCACAAAATCGAACTTCGTGATCCCCGACATTGCCTCCTTCGATGGCAAAGCGCGGGGTCTGGCCGAAGCACTCCAGGAATTCGTCACGATCGAGCGCCATGTCGATCTGGCGGCCTGGAAGTCGGCTCGTCTGCCTCCGCCGGAGCGGCGGGTACTCGCCGGCGATACCCTGATCACCCGCTACCAGGAAGAAGACCAAGACCCGGAGGTCGCCGCGGCGAACGCCGAAAACCTGAGGCGAACGGCCCTCAAAGCGCGCTTCGAGGCGGAACTCGACATCAACGAAGATGGGTCGAAGCGGGGCTTGCCTCGAGATGTGAAAGCGGCCACCAAGCCGATCGAAATCGAGCAGCCCTTCCGCTTGCGTATCGACGTGTCGGAATGCCCGGCCACCCTCGACGACGTGCTCGCCCTCTCCTCGTTGAAGGAGGGAGATCACCTCGTGATCGCCCCGCGTTGGACCCAGGACGGCCGGCTCCCGTTGGCAGAGCGTACCGATCTGACACCCACGCCCAAGCAATTGCTCTACCGGATGCGGTGCTCTCTGGAACGCATCGAAATCATCCGCGATGAAGCGGGATTAGCCAGCGAAGCCTGGCTGCATGTCTTGCCGGCCGCGCCGATGAGCAGCGGCAATCCGCCCGGGTTCCTGTTTGCCGGTCGGTCCGAGCCACTGCGACCGAACGAGCGATACACCATCGACGCTGACCCGAACGACATCTACGGCTTCTGGAGCGCCAAGGTGGTCCAGGGCTTGTTGGCGGGCGGCCAGAATGCGCTCTTTGCCCGAATTCGCGATGGCCGTGGATGGGTACATTGGCCTCCGGCGGCTAAAGCGGGCCAGGAGCGATTCATGGCGGGGTTGCGTGCGCTCCGTGATGCAGGCGTGGCCCGTGGCTTCGAGCAGAGCAAGGAGACGTTCATTGGTGCCCGCGGCGACGTGCCACTCCTGCTCGTCCAGGGACCGCCCGGGACCGGCAAGAGTTTCACCACCGCGTACGCGATTCTCGCGCGGTTACAAGGAGCCATGGCGGCAGAGTTGCCGTTTCGCGTGGCGGCGGGAGCCAAGACGCATGCCGCGACTGACGTCCTTCTCGAACACATTCTCGATGCTCGACTCCATCTAGCCAGCGTTGCGGAGTCGCATCCAGACCTCTTCGACGAGTATTTCGATCGACGGCTGCTATCCGTTCCGCTCTTCCGGCTCCAGGGCCGCGAAGAACTGACGAGCGGTATCACGCGCATCTTTGCCAAGGGACGACGCCCCAAGGATCAGCCGCGCGTCGCGGCGCTTCTTCGCGGGATCGATTTCGCAATCGTGGCGACGACGCCTGGCGGCATATACGCCGCCGCGAGCGATGAGAAATCACTCTTCGACCATCCGGTGTTCAACCTCCTGGTGCTCGACGAAGCGTCCCAGCTCAGCTTGCCGGAATCGATCATGGCCGCGCTGATGCTCGCGATGGATGGGCAGGTGGTCATCGTTGGCGATCACCGTCAGATGGCCCCAATCGTCAAACACGACTGGGACAATGAGACTCGCCGGACGTTTCAGGACTACGCCGTTTATCGCTCGCTGTTCGACACGGTCCGCCAGACCGACGCGGAACTCATCCAGTTTTCGCAGAGTTTTCGGCTCGACCGGGATATGGCCGAGTTTCTCCGGCGCGCGGTGTATGCCCAGGACGGTCTCTCGTATCACTCCGCGCGCATCGGACGGCTCAAGACTGGCGAGCCTCCCGACCCCTATGTGGCTGCGGTGCTATCACCCGAGCACCCCTTGATCGTCGTCGTGCATGACGAACGGTCAAGCCAACTTCGCAACGATTTCGAGCGCAGGTTGACCACACCACTGATTGCCGCGCTGCACGCGATGGGCTACGACGTGGACGACGGCTTCGGCCTGGTGGTGCCGCACCGCGCCCAGCGCGCCAATCTTCAAGAGGCACTCCGCGCCGCCGTCGCGGAGAGGGCGGCTCCCGACGAAGTTGCCCGCGCGGTCGACACCGTCGAGCGCTTTCAAGGCGGTGAGCGCCACGCCATCGTCGTCTCGGCGACGGAGAGCGACCCCGCCTACTTGTTGGCCGCCGGCAAGTTTCTCTACGACCCGCGGCGGCTGACGGTCGCGATCAGCCGGGCAAAGGACAAGATGATCCTCGTCGCCTCCCGCTCGGTCTTCGCATTGTTCAGTCCGGATGAGGCAATTTTCGCTAATGCCCAGATCTGGAAAGACCTTCTCTCTCGAACCTGCACCGTTCCACTCTGGGCGGGGGAGATCGACCAGCACCAGGTTCAGGTCTGGGGAAATCCTCCACTGCTGCTATTGGAATAACAGCAATCGCCTTTGTTACATCCGGTCCAGGCGCGGGTCTCAGCCGTACACGATCCGTGCCCCGATTCCCGGTCCCTCAACTCCCTCCTTGCAAGCGTTTCTCGCTGTTACGCTTCATCCACAATCATGGGGAAATCATGGCATTCCACTGACGCGAGTTGGCGCGATGTATGCATATATTTCAAGCGGTCGAATGATCGATTTCCTGAAGGACGAACGACAATGCCGTACGACAAGCGATCCGATCTTCCCAACAGCGTGAAAGACAACCTACCAGCGCACGCACAGGACATCTACAAGGAGGCATTCAACAGCGCCTGGAACGAGTACGGCCAGGACGAAGGCCGCGCCCACCGAGTGGCATGGGGCGCAGTGGAACGGAAGTACCACAAAGATGATTCCGGGAAGTGGGTTGAAGGCGCCACCGCTGAAAGCGCATCGCGATAGGACTTCGTGCCGACGTCGTGTCGTCGCGACCGCAGGAGGGACCTCGGCGTTGGGTCTGACCACCGCGGACGACGAGATTCCTCGCGGCGGCTCGGAATGACACAATCTCTGCACGCGACTGTAGAAGCGATCTGCTCGTCCCTGCCTCAGTGGTGGTGGTCTAACCCGTCCGGTTGATTGCACCGTCGCTCTTTACGTCAAAACTGAACCATCGGCATCGACTCGGTGCATGCGGGACCGCTCGATGGTGCTCGGCCTGTGTCTGCCTCGCGGTGTTTCGCGCGGTCAGAAAGAGCGGCAACTCCTCGAGTTCATTCCAGCAGAAATACGAACATCGTCGTATTCGGTGAATCTTCTTCACCGCCCGCAGCGCGATAGAGCGACATCGCGGCAGGATTGTCCCGTTCGGTCAGCACCCAGAGTTCGGCCGCGCCCTTCTCGGTGCCCCATGCTTTGACCGCCGCGACCAGCCGCGATCCAATTCCCCGTTGCCTGAACTCCTTCTGGATATCTATCGCATAGAGCAGTATCTCCGCCCGTCGCTGGTCAAGCCGCTGCAGGCGGTGCCCGTACGCTACGCCACGGACCGCAGAGTCGCTCATCGCCAGGAACAGCACGTTGTCAGGATCGGCCAGGAATCGGGCAGATTCAGCAGCGTCAAAGGCCAGATCGGGGAATGCGGCATAGATGGCAAGACGCAATTCTTCCGTCATCTTGGTGCAGTGAACGACAGCGATTTCGGAAGCGGTCACCACTTTTCTGCCCTTCCGGTGAAGCCTGCACCGGACTGATCAACGCTGACGGTCTCTGACCCAGGCTCGTTCCCACTTGAATGGCGTCTGCAACCGGGTCGGAGAGCCGAGATCCCCGGCACATGGGCATGGTCCGGTTTGCAGATCGCGGTGGACGATGCCGCCTAGGTTCAGGCACCGATTTCCTCACCCGCGGAACATGGCGAAGACGCATTGTTGCGCAGAGGAACGTGCCGCGCCACGTGGATCGGCCGGCGCAATAGTAAAATCGCGCCATGGTCATCCAGCAAATGCCAAAGAAGCGCTACCGCGCGATCGTGGACGACAGCGGCCGCTGGGACGGGTTCGCCTTCCGTCCGGGCGACATCGTGATCAGCACACCTCCGAAGTCCGGCACCACCTGGGTGCAGATGCTGTGCGCGCTCCTGATTTTCGATGGACCCGAATTCCCGGCCCCTCTCGCCGAGTTGTCGCCGTGGCTGGACATCTGCACCCGTTCTGTGGGCGAGGTGATGGAGGCGCTTGCTACTCAGACGCATCGCCGCTTCATCAAGACGCATACACCGCTGGACGGACTTCCCCTGCACGCTGAAACCACGTACCTCGTCGTTGGCCGCGATCCGCGCGACGTCGCCATCTCGTTCGAGCACCATCTCGCCAATATCGACTTCGAGCAATTTCTATCGCTGCGCGCCGCCGCCATCGGCAACGAGGATCTCGTCGCGCCGCTGGCACTGCGCGTCCCGTTCAGTGACCCGGTGGCGCGAATCCCGATCTTCGTCGCCGACAATCGGCCCCCTCCGTCGCCGCCGACGCTGGCCTCGGTGCTGCATCACCTCGACACGGGCTGGCAACGGCGGCACGAGCCGAACGTCGCTCTCCTCCACTACGCCGACTTGCAGGCCGATTTGGTGGGTGAACTGCTCCGCCTGGCGCGTATCCTCGGCATTCCATGTTCACCGGATCGGGCACGGGAACTGGCGGCGGAGGCAAGCCTGGTCCGGATGCGGGAGCGCGCGGCCGAAGTTGCGCCGGGCGCCACGCAAGGGATGTGGAAGGACGCACGCGCCTTTTTCCGTGATGGCGGTACGGGTGAGTGGCGGGGGCGCCTCCCCGCTGCCGACCTCACAGCCTATGAGGCACGGGTTGCGGAATTGGTGGCCCCGGACCTCGCCGCCTGGGCCCACAGAGGCCGGCTCGGCTCAGGGATCGACCCGGAACACTGACGCTCCGGTGTCGTCTCGCGCGGCCAGAACCACCAAGCCGTGACGATGTCACGAGGGTTCACCCCGCCGTATCAAGGATTCTGGCTGACTCGCGGACCTGGTGCTCGTCGCGGAAGGTAGGAGGCGTCCAGGTCGGTCATCCCCAATCTCTTGCTGGCCAAGCACGATCCCAATCAAATTTGGGAGAGGGTCTGATCACTCGCTCGGTTCGGCGCGCACCGTGCTGCCAAGAACGTGGTCGAGCAGCGCCATTCGGACGAAGACGCCGTTATGCGCCTGGCGGAAATAGGCCGCGCGAGGGTCGGCGTCGACGTCCACCGAGATTTCATCGACCCGTGGCAAGGGATGGAGCAGAATTCCCCCCGGGTTGAGGCGGCGCATCGCGTTCGCGTCGATGACATACAACCCGCGCGCCGCTTCATATTCTTGCGCGGTTGCGAATCGCTCTTTCTGAATCCGGGTCTGATAGACGACGTCGACCTCCGGGAGGACGGCATCAAGGTCCGGCTCGTCCCGAAACGGCACCCCGGATTCAGCCAGTTCACGCCTGATATCGTCGCCCATGGGGACCGCCGGCGGCGCCACGAAGATCAACTCCGAGCCATGCGTCAAGCGCATCAGCCGCGCCAGTGAGCGCGCCGTCCGCCCGAAGCGCAGATCGCCGACCAACGCCACGTTTAGCCGGTCGATCCGTCCAAGTTCGTGCCCGATGGTGTAGAGATCGAGCAGGGCCTGCGTCGGATGCTCCCCGGGCCCGTCTCCCGCGTTGAGAATCGGCACCGACGAGACCGCGGCCGCGCGATGAGCGGCGCCCTGCTCGTAGTGACGGATGACAATGGCATCCGCGTAGCCTTCGACGATGCGAATGGTGTCTTCGACCGTTTCGCCCTTGATGGCGGAAGAGAACTCGCGCGCGTTTTCAGTGGAGATGACGCTGCCGCCCAACCGCAGCATCGCCGCCTCGAATGACAACCGGGTCCGCGTTGACGGTTCGTAGAAGAGCGTGGCCAGCGTGTAACCAGCAAGTGGCTTCACGCCACGCGGCAGCGCGCGGGCCCGGTCGGCAGCGGCAAAGAGCCGCTCCACACCCGCGCGATCGAATTGGCCGACCTCGACGACATGGCGGATCTCTGGCGCTGATTTCGGTTGTGTCACGGTCCCCTCCCGGGCGACCAGTATAGTGAGGTTCGTTGGTTCTTCCTGACCGCGGTTGCGGTTCAGGTTTCATGGGAGACGCCCTTGAGTAGTCTCGTTCAACTCGGCGATCGCGTTTGGGTCCTGCCTGGCGGCGTCAACATCGGGGTCGTTCGCGGACCGGACAACCAGATTGTCATGGTCGATACCGGCCTGAATGACACCAGCGCCAAGAAGGCACTGAAGGCGATTCGAGAGGATCTCGCTGGCGAGCCCTCGGTAGTCCTCACCACACATGCCCACGCGGACCATTTCGGCGGGAATGCGACGATCGTCAAGCGAACTGGGGCAGTGGTTCATGCCCCCGCCTTTGACGAGGCGTTTCTTCGCTACCCGCTGCTGCAGCCCGCGTCGCTCTTCGGCGGCGCCGATCCGCCAATAACGATGCGGGGTGGTTTCATGCTCGCCGATCCAAGTCCGGTGGACCTTGTCGTCCAACCAGGACCGCACACCGTCGCTAACGTGAATATCGAGGCGATTCCGCTCTTTGGCCATTCTCCCGGTCAACTCGGCTACCTGATCGATGATGTCTTTTTCTGTGCCGATGTGGTGTTGCCCGAAGCGGCGCTGCAGAAGTACCGCATCCCGTATCTCTTTTCGCTCACCGATCACCTGAACGCCCTCGATCGGGCCCGAGAAGTGACGTATCGACTGGCGGTGCCGGGGCATGGTCCCGTGCTCGATGACCTGCAACCGTTGATCGAGCGCAATCACACCCTTGCTCGGGAAGTGAGCGACGCGGTCCTCGACATCGCCGAGCGTCCGGAGACCGCGGAAGCGATCATGCGTCAGCTCCTGGCTCGGTTCGGGGCCGCTCCCGGCGACGCGCCCGCGTACTACCTGTTGCAACCAACCGTCTTCGCCTATCTGAGCCATCTCCACCGCGAGCATCGCCTCCACCACCAGGTCATTGACGGCCAGTCGCTCTGGAGCCGGGTCTGATCGCGATCACCGGTTCTGATAGGATGCCGCTTCAGATCGATCGTATTGGCCGCGATTTCAAGCGGAACATCGTGGCCACCAAGATCGTAGCAAAGCCATATCGCGACGAATCGCGCGACCCGGCGTCGGCCAGGCAGAGATCATGGCGGAAATCCGGCAACCGAACCAGGCCCCGGAATCGCTCTCCGAACTCTTCTCGTCGCGGGTGCGTGCCGCGGTGCTTGCGCTGATGTTGCCGCGCCCGCATCTCGCGTTTTCGCTCACCGATCTCTCCCGCCGGCTGGACATCCCGATCAGCAGTGCCCAGCACGAGTGCTACAAACTGGCCCGCCTCGGTTTACTGCGAGATGAGCGGGTGGGCAGCGCCCGTCGCTACCAGCCAGATCCGGCCTGGCCGTTGTTCGTTCCGCTCACCGATCTCACGGTGCGGGCCCTGGAGACGGGAACCGCGCTCGCCGGCGCCGTCGAGGGCGTTGCCGGCATCAGTGGCTGCTGGATTTCGGGTCCGCTCGACCAATGCCAGGAACCGCTCTATCTCGTCGTCACCGGTGAGCTCGCTCTCGAAGCGCTCGATGGGGTGTTCGCGCGAGCGCGGATCGTCATGGAGCCACACGGCGCGGGCCGGCTGGAACTCGCCTATTTTCGCGAGGGCGACTGGGCGGCGCGGCTCGCCGGCGACAACCCATTCGCGCTGAGTCTGCTCGATCAACCAAGGCTAGCAATAATCGATCCGGCAAACGGCCCAGCCGACACGAGTTGATCCCGGGTTGAACGGACCGGCGTAATGCCCGTGCCCGGGGACCTCGCGGAGTAGACTTTTTGTGACAGTCGCGACCATCCCAAGGAGCGGCAGCATGAGCGAGACCTGGAGCAAGAGGGCGGAAGCCATCAAATCGCGCCTGACCGATGCCATCCAGCGTGACGAAGGCGAAATCGATGTTGATACGGCGATGCGGAGACTTCGCGCGGCCGTTGCCGACATGGGGAGCGACGTCGACACCGAGGAGTTGATAACCCGGGTCAAGGACGTCGCCACTCAGGCCGAAGGCAAGATCGAGAGTGCCAAACTGCGGGAATGGCTCGCGGAAGCGGACACGGGCCGGCTGCGGGACTGGTTGGCTGAGGCGAAGTCGATGGCGGCCGATGCCGCGTCGAAGGCCGAATCTCAAGGTGACCGCCTGACCGAGCATTCACCGGGCGCCTTCGACCGATTCCTCGGGGCGGCGAAAGAGAAGTTCGGCGATTTGACCGGAAACGACGAACTGGCCAGGGAAGGCGAACTCGATCGGCTCAAGGGCCAGATCAAGGAAACGTACGCGGACACCGGTGACGCGGTTGCGGACACGGCGGTCGAAATCAAACGATCCGTCGATTGATTCGACCATGCTGGACGGCGGTCGATCGATCTGAGTCGTTGGCGCAAGCGGAAGCGGAGTCTCACCGGCATTGAGGTTCCCGAGTCATTCGATGCCGCATCACCTGGCACTGATTGATGCGGTTGTCGCGTTCCACATACGTGCATTCAAGACAGGAGATCCATGAGCCGGCGCGTGTTTCAACTTTCCGGACGGACCCGGCGGGACGGACAGGAACCCGCCCAGGGTGCGCTGCTGACCGAGCAGCAGCATGAACTGATCGCCGAAGAAGTCGCGCTCCTGGAGCGCCTCGGGGACACGCTCGGCCGCTATCCCGCGACCCAGGATGACCGCGAGGCAATCGAGCGCGCCATCGAGCACCTTGCGGCGCTCTTCATGCTCGTGATCGTCGGCGAGTTCAACGCCGGCAAATCGGCGTTCATCAATGCCCTTGTTGGGGCCGATGTCATGCCGGAGGGCGTGACGCCGACGACGTCGGTCATCAATCTCCTCCGATATGGAACCGAACCGGCAGTCTCGATGCAACCGGACGGTGTCATCGTCCGCACCTATCCTGCCGA
Source organism: Thermomicrobiales bacterium (assembly GCA_046328335.1). GTDB lineage: Bacteria > Chloroflexota > Chloroflexia > Thermomicrobiales > UBA6265 > JACCXM01. The sequence continues at coordinate 181,206 of JAXLWU010000007.1, read as the reverse complement.
GTTTCTCGACGACATTACCGTGGTCGATACTCCTGGCACGAACGCGATCATTCGCGAGCATGAGGCGCTGACGCAGCAATTCGTGCCGCGCTCGGACATGGTCCTTTTCGTCACCTCCGCGGATCGCCCGTTCACCGAGAGCGAGCGGGCCTTCATGGAATCGATCCGCGATTGGGGGAAGAAGATCGTCGTCATCATCAATAAGGCCGACCTGTTGCGCGATGCCGCCGCGGTCGCGGAGGTGACGGCATTCGTCACGGAGAGCATCGAGCGGCTCCTCGGGTTCACGCCCGAGGTCTTCGCCGTTTCGTCCCTTCAGGCACGGCAGGCCAAAGCCCTCGGCGAGCGCAACCCGGAAGAGCGGGCCCGTTTGTGGGCCTCGAGTGGTTTTGGCCCGCTGGAAGAGTTCATTTTCGTCACGCTCGACGAGGAAGGGCGTGTCCGGCTCAAACTCCTCAGCCCGTTGGGCGTCGCCGAGAAAATCACCGAGAAATACCAGCAAATCACGGCGGACCGGCTCGCGGTGCTGCGCGACGATCTCGCCACGATCGACAATATCGAGCGGCAGTTGGTTACGTATCAGGAGGACATGCGGCGGCAGTTCACCTACCACCTCACCCGCATCGAAAACATCATCGCGCGCATGTTGCAACGAGGCGACGCCTTCTTCGAGGAAACGATTCGGCTCGGCCGCGTATTCGACCTCCTAAACAAGGACAAGATTCGTGGCGAATTCGAGCGACAAGTCGTTTCCGGAACCGAGGAGCAGATCGACACCGTCATCGACGAACTGATCGACTGGATGGTCGATCAGGACCTGCGCATCTGGAAGAGCGTCACCGATTACATCGATCGCCGCCGCTTGACGCAATACGAGGAAGGGCTCATCGGCGAAGTCGGTGGCCAGTTCCGCTACGACCGCCGGGCCCTGCTCGAATCGGTCGCCAAACGCGCCCAGGAGGAAGTCGACCGCTACGATCTCGACTCTGAAGCACGCGAACTCGCCGATTCTGTTCGCAACGCGGTGGCGACTGTCGCCGTCGCAGAAGCGGGCGCGGTCGGGCTTGGTGCATTGATCGTGGCCGCGGCCAGCACCGTCGCCGTCGATGTCACCGGCATTCTGGCAGCAAGTCTCCTCGCTGGACTCGGTCTCTTTGTGCTCCCAAACAAGCGGCGCCAGGCCAAGCGCGACTTTCATGCCCGCTCGGAAGAACTCGAACAGCGGCTCATCGCGGTGATGCGCGAGCAGTTCGAACATGAACTGGCGCGGTCGATGGACCGCGTGCGCGAGGCCATTGCCCCGTACACTCGGTTCGTCCGCTCCCAATACGACCATCTCACCCAGATGGGCATGGAATTGACCGCGGTGGACAACGATCTTCGCGCGCTGCGGCACCGCATCGGGGTGGAACGTGCGCTCGCCCCAGGTGAGCGCACGTTCGCCTTGCCGCCAGCGATCGAGCAATGGTTCCGGCCACCCTTGCCGGTTGGGAACGGAGATGTCGTCGACGTCGATGTCAGTGAAAACCGGCCGCAGGCGCCCTCGTCGTCACCTTCGCCTCGCCAGGGGGATGGAATATCGAGACCCGAGGACATCTAACAGGAGGAGAGGGGATTGAGCGGCAACGCTGATGCTCACCAGCCGAAGGACGGCACCCGATACGACGCAATTGTGGTTGGATCCGGCCACAATGGCCTGATCGCGGCCGCCTACCTCGCCAAGGCCGGCAAGAAGGTTCTGGTCCTCGAGCGACGGGAGATCATCGGCGGCGCGACGGTCACGGAATCGCCGTTCCCCGGCTATCAACTCTCGACCTGCTCGTATGTCTGCAATCTGTTACTGCCGGAGGTCGTGAACGATTTCGATCTGAAGCGCCACGGCTACAGTGTGCGGCCGTTCGATCCACAGTATTTCGTCCCGTTCCCCGATGGCTCCTACTACATGAGTTTCCTCGACGGGCGCAAGACGCGAGAGCAGATCGCCAAGTTCTCGCAGAAGGATGTCGCCGCCTACGATGCCTATTGGGAAATGTGGGACCGCATTGTCGGGCGCATGCGGCCGTTGCTGCTGGAGCCTGCTCCAACCTGGGATCAGATCGAGTCGCGCTTCGGCGGGCCACAGGGTCAGGAAGACTGGCGGACACTGACCCGCAAGAGCATCGCCGAGGTTCTTGACGAGTATTTCGAATCGGACCAGATCAAGGCGCCCCTTTGTACCGGTGGGGTCATTGGCGTGAACGCCGGTCCGATGACGCCGGGTACCGCGTACATCAAATACCACCATCTGATCGGCAGTCTCGATGGCCACCAGGGCGCGTGGGGATTCGTTCGCGGGGGGATGGGAAGCATCGCCCGGGCGCTGGCTGCCGCGGGCCGCGAACACGGGGTGGAAATCGCGACGAACAGCGAAGTCGCCGAAATCGAATGCTCCGGAGGAACCGCAACCGGTGTCCGCACCCTCGACGGGCGGCACTACCAGGCGGATGTGATCCTCTCCAATGCCGATCCTACCCGCACATTTCTCGGGATGGTCGGCGATTCACATCTGCCCCGCGAGTTTGCGGACGGCATCAAGCGCTTGAAAGTGAAGGGTTCGGTCGTCAAGGTGCTGCTGGCGCTTGGCGAACTCCCGAACTTCACGGCTCTACCCGGGACCGAGGTGGGGCCGCAGCACACGGGCGGTATCGTGATCAATCCTTCCGTCGATTACCTCGAATCCGCGTGGGACGATTGCAAGCGCGGCCATCCCAGCCGCCGCCCGTTCATGGATTGCTACATCCAGACCGCGACCGAAGATGGCTTGGCGCCGCCAGGCAAGCACACCATGAGTCTCTTCGTGCAGTACGCCCCGTACGACCTCGCCGAAGGAACGTGGGATGAGCGGCGGGACGAAATCGGCGCCAACATCATCGACACACTGGCGATGTTCGCGCCGAACGTGCCCGGCGCCATCGAGCACATGCAGGTCCTCGGCCCGCCCGATATCGAGCGCATCATCGGCATCACCGGCGGCAACATCTTTCACGGCGAGATGCTGCCCGACCAGATGTTTGGTTACCGGCCGGTGCCTGGCTTCAGCGACTACCGTTCACCGATCGACCGGCTCTATCTCTGCGGCTCCGGCGCCTGGCCGGGTGGCGCCGTGTTCGGCGCGCCCGGCAGAAACTGCGCGGTCGAGGTGCTGCGGGATCTCGATCTCGATCCCTGGCAGGTGGCATCGGCCGCGGATTGACGGTTGCCTTCGAGTTTCACTCACTCTGGAACCTGGTGCAGATCTGGCGTGAACGCCGGGGCGGTTCGACAGGGGCTGCTCCGCTCGCGCCTGGCGCGGAGGTTGTGTCGTTCCGCCGAGGGTCATGGGTGTCGTCCCGACGCAGGAGGGACCTCGGCGGTGGCGGTGCGTTCCACCGACGCCGCGGTTCCTCGCGGCGGCTCGGCACAATAGGTCATTCGCCCGCCGCGCTAATACCCGGCGTTTGCCTTTGCCGCCGCGAACGAGAAATCCGGGCTGAGGAAGTAGTCCATCGTTTGCCGCTCTCGCGTCCGGACGTCCTGCACCGCTTCGGGCAATCCGGACAGAATCTCACGCGGCACGATGACGATACCGTTGGCGTCACCGTGGAGGATGTCCCCGGTCCTGACTTCCTGGCCATCGAGAACGATCGGTGTTCCGATATCGACGATATCGAAATTGCCATGTGAAACCACCAGATAGCGCACGAAGTAGTGAAAGCCGAGCGCGCGCACTTCGTGGACATCGCGGAGACCGCCATCGGTCACCATGCCGACCGCGCCGAGGCGCTTGGCGAGGGTGGCCATCACCTCACCGGCATAGGCACAACGGGTGGGAGCGCCACTCACATCCTGAACGACCAGCACCGATGGAGCGGGGATTTGCTCAAGCGCTTCATACATCCGCCACCAAGACTCCCGTCCGGCGAGGGGACCTGGGCTGTTCGTCATGGTCACCGTCAGCGCGGCGCCGACCATCGGCGGCATCTCGGGAAATAGACAGCGAACCGCGCCGCCGATGAACCCTTCCGTCCGGTCGCGGACCTTGAAATGCTCGATCGCGTTGGCGATCGTCGGGCTATCGACCCCGCGCAGAAACGCGAGACTCTCCTCATCGATTGGGGCCACCTGTGGCAGACCGGTCATTCAGTTTCCTCGTTGTTCGTCGTTCGCCGTACGCCCTTCACGTGCGCGGCGGCATTGTCGCCGAGATTCGGCGCGGCGTCTTCCCGCTGCCGGCGCAACAGATCGTAGAGGGCAATAGAACCGGCTGTCGCGGCGTTGAGCGACTCGACCTTGCCGAGCATCGGCAAGGCGAGGACCAGATCACACCCCTTGCGAAGTTGCGGCCCAAGTCCGCTCCCTTCGGCGCCAACGACCACAACGGCCGGTGGCGGAACCTCTGTCGCGAAGAAGTCGCGAGAACCCTCGCCCGCATCGAGTCCAATGACCCACCGTCCCCCTGATTTCAGTACCTGTAGCGCCCGCGCCAGGTTGGGAACCACGGCGACTCTGAGATGCTCGACCGCCCCTGCCGAGGCATTGACGACGGCGGGCGTCACCTCGACCGCCCGATTCTGCGGAATAACCACCCCGGCGACGCCCACCGCCTCCGCCGCGCGCAGAAGCGTTCCCAGATTCTGCGGATCCTGGAGATGATCGAGGACGAGAACGGTTCCCGCTTGTCGTTCGATATCTTCGAACGGCATGTAGCGGAACGCCTCTGCTTCCAGCGCCACACCCTGATGATTCACTCGATGTGTCGCATCATCGAGCAGCGCCCGCGGAACACGATCGATTTCGACGTCGCGCTGGTTCCCCAGGGCGATGATCTCCCGGATCCGATCGTCCTCCCGCACACCATCGGCGAGGTACAACCTGCCGAGGCCACGTCGTCCGCGCAGCGCTTCCAGAACCGCGTTTCGTCCGTAAAGCAAATCGCGGCCGGGTCTGGCGAGTGTTAGCGCCGGGGTCTCCTCGCGCCGCGACTGCCGCGGTTTTGACTCGCTCGATCGCGCGGGCTTCGCATTGTCGGTTCGGCCGCCTTGGCGCGGGGTTTTCGGCGGAGGACCCGTCCCACGCCGGGTGTCGCGGTCCTTGTCGCGGCTCGACCCCGATTCAGACCGCTTGCCCTTCGGGTCAGGATCCTGTCTAGCCTTTCCGCCGCGACCAGGTGGCTCCTGTCGGCGTGTCTTCAACCATGACCTCCAGTTTGGCGAGTTCATCACGAATGAGATCGGAAAGCGCCCATTCTCGTCGCTGTCGCAGTTGCTCCCGGACCTCCAGGAGCAGATCGATGAAAGGCGCCGCGTCACCAGCCCCTGATTCAGGAACAGTCGCAAGATCGATCCCAAGGACATCCGCAAGCGCGACGAGTTTCAGCCGCGCCGGCTCGATGCTCGCGGCTGATTCTCCCGCGCCGCGGGCGCGGTTGATCGCCCGCGCCAGTTCGAACAGCGTCGCGAGCGCTTCAGGGGCGTTGAAATCGTCATCCATCGCGGCGTGGAACCGATTGTCAACATCGGCCGCGAGCACTGCCAGATCGCCGGCGCCTGAGCCGTCCTCATCGTCAACCACCACATTCGAGACGCGCGGATCGGCGGCAGCCCGCAACCGGTCGAGCCCCTTCTCGGCCGCCAGCAGTCCCTCCTCGGAGTAAGTCAGCGGTGAGCGATAGTGGCTCTGAAGCACCATCACCCGGAATGCCCCCGCCAACCCGCGATCGATGATCTGCTTCAACGGCACGAAATTGCCGAGCGACTTCGACATCTTGTCGGAGCCGACGCGGACCAGGCCGTTGTGCACCCAGTACCGGGCAAAGGGCTCGACACCGAGGTAGGCCTCGCTTTGCGCGATCTCGTTCTCGTGATGAGGGAAGATGAGGTCGGCGCCGCCGCCGTGAATATCAACCTGGCCGTCGAGATAGGTTGAACTCATCGCCGAGCACTCGATGTGCCAGCCCGGTCGGCCCGGCCCCCACGGCGAGGGCCAGCTCGGCTCACCCGGCTTCGCGGCCTTCCAGAGCGCGAAATCAAGTGGATCGGCCTTCCGCTCGTCGATTTCAATTCTCGCCCCGGAGAGGAGATCATCGAGATCGCGGTGCGAGAGCTTTCCATAGCCGGGGAATGCGCGCACCCGAAAATAGACATCGCCGTCTACCGGGTAGGCGAATCCGCGCTCGATCAGACCTTTGACCATGGCGATGATCGGTCCGACCTCTTGCGTCGCCCGCGGGTAATGGGTGGCCGGCAAGGCGTTGAGGGCTTTCGATTGGCTTTGCCACTCGGCAATCAATCCCTCGGTCAGATCGTTCGGATCGATGCCCTGGGCATTCGCCCGCGCGATGATCTTGTCATCGATATCGGTGAAGTTCTGAATGTGGCGGACGCGGTAGCCCCGGTGCTCGAGGTAGCGGCGGATGATGTCGAATGATGTCATCGACATCCCGTGGCCAATGTGGGCACTGTCATACGGCGTGACGCCACAGACGTACATGCGCACCACCCCAGGTTCGATCGTAGTCAGCGATTCCTTTTGCCGGGATTGCGTGTTGTAGACGCGAATCTCGCCTGGTCCAACCGGACGCTCCGTTCGTGCCTTCGTATCGGTCGCGGTCATGTCGCGGCCCCTTTCGCTGCACAGTCATGCGATGCTCCCGGCGCACCCGGGACCATCAGGAATCGCTCACATTGTGCGGCAATCAACAGGATCTGGGAACCGGTGGGATAGTCTGCCGCGCTCGCTCCATGACACGAACCCGCTCTTCGAGTTCTTCAATGCGTTGCACGAGCAAGAGCATCGTGTCGCGATCGGGATCCGGCAGGTGCTCTAGTCGCCGCGTCTCTCCGGAGGCGGGATCCCGCCATGAGACGTTCCGCGCTGGAATGCCAACGGCAGTCGTGTGCGGCGGAACGTCCTTCAGGACGACCGACCCGGCGCCGATCCGCGCGCCTTCACCAATCGTGACGGCGCCGAGCACGGCCGCGCCGACCCCGATGACGGCCTCGCGTTCGACTGTCGGATGGCGCTTGCCGCGCTCCTTCCCCGTTCCGCCCAGGGTTACGCCCTGGTACATCGTGACGTTATCGCCGACCGACGCGGTTTCTCCGATGACCACGCCCATGCCGTGATCGATGAAGACCCCTTCCCCCAACCGGGCCCCGGGGTGGATTTCTATTCCCGTCAATGTGCGGCCGAATTGAGAAAGAAGGCGCGCGGGAAGCCGCAAGCGACGCCGCCAAAGCGCGTGCGCCGCGTGATGGACGACGATCGCGTGCAAACCAGGCGACGTGAGAATGGCCTCGACGTTGGAACGCGATGCTGGGTCGCGCTCACGAATCGCGCGAATCTCCCGATCGAACCACATGGGATGGACCTTTCCGACGAAGCAGCGGCGGTAGTTCCTGGCGCACTCCAGGACCTGTCCGGTCGAGTAACCGAGTGCGAGGGGCGGACCTCAGCCACGCCCCACGGTACAGGAGCAATAGCCGCCACAGCCCGCGCCGCACCGCTCCGGGAGCCAGTGGCAAAGTGCAGCGAGGCAAGTCATCGGAAGATGGATCCTTTGCTCAGTCGGCCGCCTTGGCCGGAGTCTTGTCGGCTTTGGGCGCCGTGGGTTCGGCTGGTTTCGCTTCGGCGTCGGTCGTTTTGGTTTTTGCTTTCGCCGCCGACCCACTATCGCCGTCGCTACTTTTTGGCCGGCTGTCGGTGATGTACCAGCCGGATCCCTTGAAGACGACACCGACAGGTTGAATGACTCGACGAATCGCGGCGCCGCATTGCGGGCAGTCTTTCAGCGGATCGTCGGCAAAGCGCTGAATCGCCTCGAACTGGTGTCCGCAGGTATCGCACTGGTATGTATACGTGGGCATCGTCTGACGCCGTCTCCCGCAATCGAATGCCAACCCCAATACGACGGATAGTGTAGCGTTGCATTCATCGCATTGCTCACGCGTGGGCGATCAGGTTGGCGATCGGCGTCAGGTCGTCCCAATTCGGCCCCGCCCGAACCTCGGTTTCCAGCGGCACCTTCAGTTCGACCACCTCTTCCATGGCGCTCCGCACGAGTGCGGCGACCCCGGCCGCGTCATGGCGATCAACCTCGAGCACCAGTTCATCGTGAACCTGCAGGAGCAACTTCGCGCGCAACCCGGAGTCGGCCAGATCGCGGTCGAGCGCGATCATCGCCATTTTCATGATGTCGGCGGCCGTGCCCTGGATCGGCATGTTCACCGCCATCCGTTCCGCCGCCGCGCGCCGCTGGTAGTTCGCCGAGGTGAGGTCGCCCAAAATCCGGCGCCGGCCGTAACGCGACTCGACGTAGCCATGCTTGATCCCGAACGCCAGCGTGTCATCGAAATAGCGCTTCACCCGCGGCAGATTGGCCCAGTATTGATTGATGAACTCCTGAGCCTGGGCCAGCGTGAGACCAGAGTCGCGGGAGAGGCCATGCGCCTGCATGCCGTAGATCAACCCGAAATTGACCGTCTTGGCGACGCGGCGCATGTCCGCCGTCACCTCGTCTGTCGGCACGCCGTGGATGATCGCCGCGGTCGCGCGGTGGATGTCCTCGCCGCGGGCGAAGGCGTCGATCAGGAACGGCTCTTCGGTAATGTGAGCCAGCAGCCGGAGTTCGAGTTGCGAGTAATCGGCCGCGAGCAGCACCGGGTCGTCGAATATCCGGAACTCCGCCCGGGAATCGGCGACAAAGGCGCGGCGCACCCGACGTCCCAACTCGGTGCGAATGGGGATGTTCTGCAGGTTGGGGTTGGTGGAGGAGAGACGGCCAGTCGCCGCCACGGTCTGATTGAACGAGGTATGGACACGTCCCGTCAGGGCATTGACCTGCAACGGTAGCGCATCGACGTACGTCGACTTCAGTTTGGCCAGCGTCCGGTGTTCGAGGATGAGGTCGGCAATCGGGTGCAGGTGCCGGATGTTCTCCAACACCTCGGAATCGACCGAGAAGCCGGTCTTGGTCTTGCGGCCTGACGGCAGCTTGAGTTCTTCGAACAGCAACGGCGCCAACTGCCGCGCCGAATTCGGGTTGATCGGCCGCCCGGCCAATTCCTGCAATTCGGTCTCGACCTGATCGAGCTTGCCCGTAATCTCCGTCGAGAGTTGATGCAGATATGGGACATCGATCGCGATCCCGGTCGCTTCCATCTCCGCCAGGATTGGCACCAGCGGCTGCTCGATCTCATGAAGCAGGGCGTCCATACCCGCCGCGTGAATCTCGGGACGAAAAAGGTCTGCCAGTTCAAACGTCGATTCCACATCCCCGCAGGCGTAGTCGCCGGCGAGATCGGAATCGACCATATCCATCGTCAGTTGCTTGCTGCCGGTGCCAATGAGGGCCACGATCTCGGTCATTTCGCGGCCGAGCCGGGTGAAGGAGAGATCTTTCAAACGTCCCGACGTTTCCCCCAGGAGATAGGCCGCGATCATTGTTTCAAAGCCAAGATTGGTCCATTCGTAGCCGTGGCGCAGCAGCACGGCCAGATCGTACTTGGCGTGGTGGGCGTAGCCTTCCAGGTCACCATCGACCAGCAGCGGTTGCAATGCGACGAGCACGGCATCGAGATCGAGTTGATTGACGTCGCCCACGGCATGCCGGAGCGGAATGTAATACCCCTCGCTGGGACTGACGCCGACGGCAATGCCGACGAGATTTGCCGTCAGCGGGTCGAGCGAATCGGTTTCGACGTCGATGGCGAACCGTCGCGCCGCACGCACTCGCCGCACCAGTTGGTCCAGTTCTTCGGCGGTGCGAACGATCGTCCGTTGCGATGGCGGCCGCTCCTCTTTCCGGGGCGCGGGCGCGAGATCGCGTCGCGGTTCGGGCAGCCGCGTCGCGAGCGTGCGGAATTCGAGTTCACGGAAGAGCGCAATCGCCGCCTCGCGGTCGTAGTTCCCGATGTGGCTCCGTTCGAGATCGATGTCGATCGGCAGATTACGCACAATCGTTGTCAGTCGTTTACTGAACCGCGCGTCCTCGATGCCCGCTTGCACGGCATTTCGCGCCCGTGCCGGATTTACCTCATCGACGTGAGCGATGATCTCTTCGATGCCGCCGAACTGGGCGATGAGCGCCTTCGCGGTCTTTTCGCCGATGCCCGCGACCCCGGGAATGTTGTCCGAGGTGTCACCCACCAGCGCCTTGTAGTCCGCCACATGCTCCGGACCAAATCCGTACCGCTGCTGAACCTCGTCCGGCCCGAAGTAGCGCAGATCGCCGAAGCGAAGCGCCCCGGGCAATACCACCGTGGTGTTCTCGTCCACCAACTGGAGCAGATCGCTGTCTCCGGTAACGATGATGACGCGCACGTCGCCGCGCTCGCCGCATTGCCTCGCCAGGCTGCCGATGACGTCATCGGCCTCGTAGCCGTCCCGAACTTCAAGTGGAATATTCAGCGCGTGAATGACCTGAAGGACGCGCTCGACCTGCGGCCGTAGGTCGTCCGGCATCGCTCCCCGATTCGCCTTGTACTCCGCATAGGCCTCGTCGCGAAACGTGCGTCCGCTCTCCATGGCGATGATCGCGTACTCCGGCTGCTCCCGCCGGAGGACATCGAGGAGCATCGAGGCAAAACCGAAAACGGCGTTGACGTTCTCCCCGCGCGATGTGGTGATTTCGTTCTTGATCGCGTAATAGGCACGGAAGATCAGTCCGAAGCCATCGATGAGCACCAGGGTCGGACGATCGGCGGTGCTATTGCTAACTGTCAATTGGTCAGTTCTTGCCACGGTGTCCTGCCTCCTCGCATGCGTCAAGTATGGACGATGACGCATGTACGTACGGACAGGAATACCGAATTTGCGCTCCGGATCGCTCGCCGTCGCCAATGTCGAGATGTCGGCATCTGGAACCACGACGCTATACTCCGCAAGTTATCGGTAGGTATTCGAGCGCTCCTGGTCTGGATGATCTGAGAGCGCGGCGCAACGAGAGGAGCGGCCACAGCGCGTGGATCCAACTGCCGTGCAGAATGTGGCCCGCTTGGTCAGCGACAACGTGGAACGCGTGGTAGTTGGCAAACGGCGCGAGATTCTCCTTGTGCTCGTTTCGTTGCTCTGTCGTGGCCATGTGCTGATCGAGGATGTTCCTGGCGTTGGCAAGACCGTCCTGGCCAAGGCCGTCGCGCGCTCGATCGGCAGTTCATTCAAGCGCATCCAGTTCACCCCGGACCTCTTGCCAAGCGACGTCACCGGCGTCAGCATCTACAACCAGCAGACTGGGCAGTTCGAATTCCGGCCGGGACCGGTCGTTGCCCAACTCGTCCTCGCCGACGAGATCAACCGGGCCACCCCCAAAACTCAGTCGGCGTTGCTCGAGGCGATGGAGGAAGGACAGGTCACCGTTGACGGGGTGACCCACCACTTGCCCGATCCGTTCATCGTGCTCGCGACCGAAAACCCAATCGAGTACGAGGGGACGTTTCCGCTGCCGGAAGCGCAACTCGACCGCTTCCTGATCCGCATGCGCATGGGGTATCCCGGCCGCGAGGGCGAAATCCAGATGCTGGAGCGCCAGCACCATGCGCACCCGCTCGATTCACTCCAGCAGACCGTCCGCGTCGAGGATCTGCTGCTGGCCCAGGCGGCGGTACGCGACGTTCACGTGGCAACGCCAATCGCGGAGTACGTCTACACCCTCGTCCAGGCCACCCGGGATCATGACGAGGTCTATCTGGGCGCCTCACCCCGCGGGGCGATTGCCCTCTATAACGCCTCGCGCGCCTGGGCAGCACTGCATGGTCGCGATTATGTCACCCCGGACGATGTGAAGTCGCTGGCGGAGCCAACGCTCGCCCATCGCGTGATCGTCAATCCCGCCGCCCGGATCAAAAACGTCGATAGCCGCGTTGTGATAGCGGACATTCTCGCCGGTGTGCCTGTTCCCGGCAGCCAGCCAGTCAATCCTTCCACCCGCGGCTGGGGCAGCCGCCGGTCCACGGGTTGACGACACGTACCGCCACCCGGACCAAGGCGCGCCGAGACTGTGAACGCATTCAAGATCATCGTCATCCTGGTTCTGGCGCTGGCTGTCGGGCAGGTAACCGATTGGGTTGTTGCCGATCATTTGGCGCTGGCCCTGCTGGTGCTTCTGGTCGCCGCCGCCGTTTGGACACGACTCAGTCTGCAGGGCATCTCGGTAATCCGGAAATCTGGCGCCGACCGCGCTCAGGTTGGGCAGACTCTGCGCGAGACCCTCTCTGTCCGGAACGCGGGTCGACTGGCCAAGGTCTGGGTCGAATTGCGCGACCAGTCGAATCTGCCCGGTCATGATCCGGGGCGGGTGGTGCGTGTGCCGGGCCGCTCCGCCGTGGAGTGGGACACCCGGACCGTTTGCGTTCGCCGCGGCCGGTACCACCTCGGTCCGATCGAAGTTCGTTCCGGAGATCCGCTCGGCATTTTCACGAGCCGCCTTGCCTTCCCCGAGACTCCCGAGGTAATCATTTACCCTGCCGTGGTCGATTTGCGCGAGGCGAGCATCCCGGAAGGCGTGCTCTCTGGCGGAAGCGCGCTGGAACGGCGCACGCCACATGTGACCTCGAACGTCGCGGGGGTTCGCGACTACGCGCCAGGCGATCCCTTCAATCGCATCGCCTGGACAAGCACTGCCCGCATCGGCCGGCTCATGGTCAAGGAGTTCGACCTCGATCCAACCGCCGATATCTGGATTGCCCTCGATCTCCATCAGGCCGTCCACCGCTCGGCGACGCGGCCAGTGAACTGGACGCCGGACGATCGCGGCGAATGGCCGGCAGAGGCCTGGCTCGATTCGACCGAGGAGTATGCCGTTACCGTGGCCGCATCGATCGCGCGCCGCTTCCTGCAAGATGGCCGAAACGTTGGCTTAATGGCCTCCGGCGCCCACCTGGAAACCATCCTGTCCGACCGTTCGGACCGTCAGTTGGTGAAGATCCTCGAGAGTCTGGCCGTTGTGCGCGCTGACGGCCAGTTGCCGCTCGCGGAATTGCTCGTCGCGGAAGGACGCCGGCTTGGCCGACACGACTCGCTTGTCGTCGTCACGCCATCACTCGCCGAACGGTGGGTGGCGGCGCTGGCGGAGATCGCACAGCGGGGCGTGCGGGCAACCGCCGTGTTGATCGAACCCGACACCTTCGAACCGGGACAATCGTCGCTGCTGACCGTCGGCGCACTCGCCGCCGCCGGCATTCCGGCCCATCTCGTCAAATACGGAGAACCGATCGGCGCGGCCTTCGCGACGCCGAATCTGACCGTCAGCCGAGGCTTCCGTGGTTAGTTACGCCCAACCTGTCAGCGCCACGCCGCGCCCCCGCTGGTCCCCGCTTCGTTTCCTGCGCGGACTCTCACCGGCTGAGGGCTGGAGCAGCGTCTTTCTGCTCGCCATTGTCCTGTTGGCCACGGCCTGGACAGTGGCCCGGACCGATGTCGCCCCCGACGGCCCCAGCATGGTCGTTCTCGCCGTCGGTGGTCTTCTCGTTGGCCTCACACTGGCGAAACTGCAGGCGCAGGATCTCCTGGCGCACCTGTTCGCCATCTTCAGCGGGCTGTTCGCCTCGCTGCTGCTCGCCGTCGAGCGCATGCCCCTCGCGGCGGGCGGCCGACTTGCGCGCCTGAATGCCCTCTCCGATTTGGCCATAGACTGGATCACCCGCGCTCAACGGGGTGAACCGCTCAACGATCCCAAACTGCTCGCGATCATGCTCGGCGCGGCGGTGTGGCTGGTCGCCTACACCGCCGCCTGGGTCCTTTTCCGCCGTGGCTGGCTAACGACCGCGCTTGCCCTCCCCGCGATCATCGCGGTCGCCAATCTCGGCTACTCGCCGGAGCAGGGGTCCTTGCCGCTGCTGGTGGTGGTGACCGCCAGCACAATGCTGGCCGCGCGTCACGCGGCATACCGCCGTCAAATCGAGTGGACGCGCTCGCGGCTGCCGTTCCCGACTCACACCGCGGCTCGCTTTCTGTTCGGCGGCATTGTGATCGCCGCGCTCGTCGCCATCCTTGCCTGGACACTTCCGCTTTCGGCTCGCGACGCGCTCACCGGTCTGGCCTGGGAACGGTTGAACCAGCCGCTGGAACAGATCAGCAGTCATTGGGACGAACTGCTGCGGCGTTTCGGCGGTCCGGGCGAAACCAGTGGCGGTTCCTACTCCGCGTTTGGCGAGAGTTTCCGCCTTGGCGGACACCTCGATCTCTCCGACGAACCGGTCATGGTGCTCGAACCCGCCGGTGGCCCGATGCGCCCTGCATACCTTGCCGGTCAGAGTTATGACTTCTACGACGGCCACGGCTGGCAGACGACCGTCGATTCGACGTTCAACGAGATCGGTGCCGATGGGCAACGCTACTCCTCCCGGGTCAGTTTTCACACCGGCCAGGGGGTGATCCTTTCCCCGGATGTCCTGGAGGACCGCTCCAAGATCGATGCCGCGCTGCGCGTGATCCGTCCCAAGGGTGACCTCCTGTTCACCGTCGACACCTACCTCGCCGCCGACCGCCGCACCAACGTTCAGGTTTCCTGGCAGCAACTGGAGAACGCGCCGTTCTCGCTCGCCACCCGGGAGGATCTTCAGGCCCTGCCTCTCGATCTGCGAGGCATTGGCATCCTGCTGGCAAGCGGCTCGTTCACACCACAGACCGACGGCCAGGTAAACGCCGATTCTCCACTCCCCGTCGATCCCACCCTCGCGGCAGAGATTCAACAGGAGCGCGACAAACTGCAATCACGGTTTCTGACCGTGAGTTGGGAAGTGGGACCAGATGGCCGGGCGCAAACGCTGCATGCCTCCGGCCAGGTTCCGGTCTATGACGATGTGGAAGCGGTCTTCAGCCAGGAACGCGTTGCGCCTGGGGATGTCTACACCGTCGAGGGCCTGACGAGCATGGCCAGCGCGGACCAACTGCGCACCGCCGGCAGTTCCTACCCGACCTGGATTTCCGACCGGTATCTGCAACTACCGCCGACGATCACTGACCGCACCCGCGAACTTGCCAGTCAACTTGCCGGCGGGCAGACTAATGCCTTTGACATCGCCAGTGCCATCGAGACCTACGTTCGCGGCGCAATTACCTATAACGAGGAAATCGATTCTCCCCCGCCGAACCAGGATGTCGTCGATTATGTCCTCTTCGACAGCAAGGAGGGCTACTGCGAGTACTACGCCTCCGCGATGGCCACGCTCGTCCGGCTGAATGGTATTCCGGCGCGCGTCGTCGGTGGGTATTTCCCCGCGCCCTTCGATCCCGCGGAGGGCGGTCATCTCTACCGGGAAAAGAACGCTCACCTCTGGGTCGAAGTCTTCTTCCCCGGCTTCGGCTGGATTCCCTTCGAGCCGACCGCCAATCGCGATCCGCTCGCGTACGGGGCCATCGCCGGGAACGACGAACAGGCGGCTCCGACTCCCGTTCCCACGCCAGAACCGGTGATGGAACCAACGCCCGTGCCGCCGGTCGAGGAGCCAGTCGCGGAGCAACCACCGGTCAAGCCTCAATTCTTCTCTGATCCAATGCGGCTTGCAGGGTGGATCGGTTTGGCGATCGTTGCCATCACGGCAGTCGCTGGCATCGCCGTCTTCGCAGCCTGGTTCGCCGGGCTGCGCGGGCTGTCGCCGGTCTCGAGCCTCTACGCGCGGGCACTGCGCGCCGGCTCCTGGCTCGGCGCGCCGTCGTCACCCTCGATGACGCCACGCGAATTCGCGGATCACGTGGGCCGCCTCGTGCCATCAGCGCAGAGCCCGGCCCGCATTGTGGCCGATGTCTACACCCAGGAACGGTACGCCGGGCAGAGACCTAGCGATGAGGCGTTGCGATCGGCGCGGGCGGCATGGAGTGACCTTCGCCGAATCACGTTGGGTGGATTCTTGCGGCGGAATCGAAACGGGAGTCAACGATGACCGAAACCGAGGCTCGGCCAGTGCTCGTCGCGGGATCGATCAATACCGATCTGGTCGCACGCGTGACCCGGGCGCCCGAGGCCGGTGAAACGGTCACTGGATCGAGTTTTGCCATCTTTGGCGGGGGCAAGGGCGCCAATCAGGCGATCGCCGTGGCCCGCTCTGGCGCTCCGACCACGATGCTTGGCGCACTGGGCGACGACGACTTCGGGCGCGCCCGCCGCGGCGATCTGGAAGCGGACGGCATCGACACCAGGTCGGTCTCCAGCAGTACGACCACGTCGTCCGGTGTCGCGCTGATCGTCGTGGAGGAGGCGAGCGGGCAGAATCGGATCGCCTATGTTCCTGGCGCGACCTGGACCATTTCGCCAGACCAGGCCCGGGCGGCGCTGGCGCGGGTGCAACCGGCGGTAATCCTCTCGACACTCGAACCACCGTTCGATGCCCTGGGCACCCTGCTCACGGAGGGAACGGCGATTCGCGCAACCACCGTCGTCAACGCCTCGCCCGAAGCGGAGGGCGTCCGTCAGTTCCTCGACCGGGTCGATGTGCTGATGGTCAACGAAACCGAAGCGGAGGACCTGCTCGGCTACAAGGTAACGATCGAGAACGCGGCGGACTCCGCCCTGGCGCTTGTCGTACTAGGGCCGCGGACGGTCGTCATCACGCTCGGGGCGGCCGGCGCCGTCGTCGCGTCCGATGGCAAGACGGAACGCCTCACCGCACCGAGAGTCGAGGTCATCGACACCACGGCCGCGGGCGATTCATTCACCGGAGCGTTTGCCGCTGATCTCGCGCGGGGAGCCGATGTCTTCACGGCGGCTCGTTCCGGCGTGGTGGCCGGTTCGCTGGCGACCACCATCCCTGGCGCCTACCCCAGCATACCGCGGCGGTCGGCGATTGAGGCCCTGTTGCGCGAGACATAGTCTCGAACCGACGCCGCATGCGGTATCAACTGCTGCCAACCTTGACCATGAGATGCAACGGTGGGTGGCGGAAGGGGAGGGATTCGAACCCTCGAGACGGTATTACCGCCTACGCGATTTCCAGTCGCGCGCACTAGGCCAGGCTATGCGACCCTTCCCTGAATAATGACACCAGCGCCGGTCGCCCTGAATCGCGCTGGCGGAGAGGGTGGGATTCGAACCCACGGAGGCTCAGCACCTCACCGCTTTTCGAGAGCGGCACCATCAACCACTCGGACACCTCTCCGCGCGGAATTGTACCAAACCCGATCCTCGCGACCATACCCGATCCTCGTGACCCTGACCTCCCGACCGCGTCGGAAGGAAGCTGTGTCGTCCCGAGGAACGAGGGACCTCGTCGTCATGGTCCGCCTTCGCGAAGGACGAGATTCCTCGCGGCGGCCCAGCATGACCCAAACCAAGCACGCTGCGCTATACGGAATGTGGATGCAGACTGCCGCCTCGACCGCAGGTCGTCACGCGTCGCGCCCCTCTCCCGCGCATCGGGAGAGGGGTTGGGGTTGTGATCCGGACAGTTTGGTTGGGGGCGGGAGGAGAGCGAGGCGACACGGGGGCCGGTGCGACACTACGGGGTGCTGAACGTCCCGTGAGGTGCACCGGAGGTGTCCCGTGTCGGCTCGATGGCGATTGTTGCACGCATGGATGGCGCAGGTCGAAGCGTTGGTGCCCGGTGAACGGGTGACGCGGGTGCGGGTGCTGGCGTTGTTCGCCCTGGGGATGATCTGGGCCGGGTCGGCGCGGGCGCACCGGGTGGCCGCGGCGCTGCCGCTGCCGGCGCGGGTGCCCAGCACCGAGCGGCGCCTGCGCCGGTTCCTGGCCAACCCGGCGGTCACGGTGGCGGCGCTGTGGCAGCCGCTGCTGCCGATCCTGCTGGCACGCTGGGCCGGGCGCGAGGTCACGCTGGTGTTCGATCCGACCCCCCATCGGAGCGAGTGGACCGTGCTGTGGATCGGCCTCGTCGTCCACCGCCGCGTGCTGCCGTTGACGTGGTGCCTGGTACCGCAGCAGGAGCCGTGGCCGGAGCGGTTGGGGGCGCTGCTGCCGGCGCTGCTCGCGCCCATCGTCGCGGCGCTGCCGCCGGGCGTTCGCGTCACGCTGCTGGGCGACCGCGGGGTGACCGGCCCCGCCCTCCTCGACGCCGCCCACGCGGTCGGCTGGGACGTGGTGGTGCGACTCAACGTCGGCGAGGCGCAGGCCCACCGCCTCCGTCTCGCCGACGGGACGGAGTGGCGGTTGTGGGATTGGGTCGAGACCGTCGGCCCCGGGTGGTCCGGGGCGGGGGCGATCTTCAAGGGGGCCGGCTGGCGGGAGGGCCATCTCACCGTGCACCGCCGCGCGGGTGCGACCGAGTGGTGGATCCTGTTCAGCACCCGCCCTGGTGGCCGGGACCGCGTCACCGAGTACGCCCGCCGCAGCCGGGTGGAGGCCACCTTCGCCGACGGCAAGCGCCGCGGCTGGGGCGTGGAGCAGAGCCGCGTGACCGACCCGGCGCACCTCGACCGGCTGCTGCTGGTCTGGCACCTGGCGCTGTGGTGGCTGCATGCCCTCGGCCAGCGGGTCGTCCGCTCCGGGGTCCGCGCCCGCTTCGACCGCACCGACCGCCGCGAGCGCTCGCTGATCCGCCTCGGCTGGCTGTGGCTGCACGACGCACTCCTGCGCGACCGCTGCCCACCCCTCCTCTGTCGCCACACTCCCGCCGGCTGGGTCTACAGGGGCACGCCCTGATGGCCAACTGTCCGGATGACAAGGGGTTGGGGTGAGGGTGCGCTCCATGTGGAAACGGCAATCATCATCCGGAATCGGTATTGGATGATCTCGCGCCCGCTTCGCCAACGTGATGAGGGCAAACATCTACACCCTTATCAATCGCGATTCCTCGAAGCCACCGCAACCTCCGGCGCAGCGTTCAAACCGGCGCCAGCAATTTTTTCAACACGGGACTCTCGAACTCGTCCGCGAGCATATCCATGTAAATCTCGTCCCAGTACCGGCCGTTGAACCAGCGACACTCCCGGCGCCGGCCGATCTCCTTGAAGCCGACCTTGCGATAGCAGCGCTGGGCCGGGGCGTTGAACTCGAACACCCGGAGCATCACGTTGTGCAGCCCGGCGACGGTAAACGCGTAATCGAGCAGAAGTCGCATCGCTTCCGTCCCGTACCCTCGTCCCCGCGCGGCCGGGTCGCCGATCATGATGCCGACTTCGGCACAAGAATGCGGATGCTTGATCGCGACAAGCCCGCAGTTGCCGATGACGCGCCGGCTGGACCGCTCGTAGATGGCAAAGAAGAATCCGTCGTCACTCGTGGCCGCGGATTCGAACCAGGCGGTCTCCCGCTCCACGCTGTGCGGTTTCGGTTGCACCGCGAGCATCCGTGTCGTCGCGAAATCGTTCATCCACGTCAGAAACGTCGGAATCTGATCGCGACGGAGGGGACCGAGCGCCACCAACTCACCTTCGACGTTGTAAATCGGTGGATCGTCGCTCACGATGTTTCCTCGCGCTCGGCTCGAATCTCGCACAACCGCTCGATCATCGCGTCCTCATCGAGGTAGACCCCGAGGGATCCTTGCAAGCCTCCGACCACGAGCGCGTTGACGTAGAACGCCTGGTTGTTGACACCGTGCTTGTCTGGATGCGGTCTGGTTCGCAACCGTATGTCGGTAGCCAGCCCGATCACCCCGTAATATCGAGCGGGGTCCACGTGCTTGGACAGACAATCCATGTAGCCGCTTTCCCAATTCGTCCCCGAGTCTTCGCTCACATGGCAAATCAGGACATTGCAGTCTTCCACCGCCGCGATATCGACATCGTAGATCAGCCGGGGGGTGATGTCGTCGCGGGTCTTGTTGCTGCTCGGCTCGCTTTCGTTCGGGCAGAAGACCGAGAATCCATGTTGCCGCAACTTGACCGCGAGGCGGAGATTGTGCGCGGCATCGGCGGCGGTAAACATCGGACCAGCCAAATACACCTTCATCGCTGACGCCCCCGCAAATGCTCGATGGCCCGGAAATACGGGAGGGGCGGTTGCACCGCCCCCCCGAATTAGACCGCCGGACAGTCTTACGCGGACGGCGTCGCCGCCGCCTGAGCCTCGGCCACGCCGGCCTCGACCGCGCGCTCCGCCTGTCCCAGATTGTCTTTGGTGATCAGGGCAGGCTCCAGGTAGGTGTCGTGCTCCTTCGGCTCGGTGCCATCCTTGAGATAGGCAACCAGGATGTCGATTGCGGTCGATGCCTGCTGGCCGGGGAACTGCTCGATAGTTGCCGCCATCTTGCCATCGCGGATAGCAACCAGCGCTTCCGGCAGGGCATCGAATCCGACGATCGGCATCGTCAGGCCGTTCGCCTGCGCCACCTCGGACACGCCGAATGCCATGTCGTCGTTCGCGCAGACCACGCCATCCGGCGCGGGGTTGCCGGCCAGCGCCGACTCGAAGACCTTCACCGCTTCGTCGCGAGCGAACTTCGCCGTCTGCGAAACGATGACCTTCACCGCGTCCTGGCCAGAGATGACGTTGTCGAGTCCCTTGTGCCGGTCGATCGCCGGAGTCGCGCCCGGCTGGCCCTGGAGTTCGTAAATGTTGCCTCCGTTCGGCAAGGCCGCGACGATGAACTCGCCCTGCAATTCACCGCCGCGCACGTTGTCGGCGCCGACGTGAGCGAGCGTCTTCGCATCGGTAACGTTGCGGTCGACCGTGACCACCGGCACGCCCGCGTCGATTGCGGCCTGGATAGCGGGCGCAAGCGCAGCCACATCGTTCGGGGAAATGACGATGCCGCTGATCCCTTCGGCAACCACCGCTTCGAGATCGGCGCTCTGCTTGGTGGACGACGGCGCACCCTGGTCCTGACCATCGAGTTGCACCATCTCGATGCCGAGTTCGTCGCAGTGGGCCTGCGCCAGGTTCATCATGTGGACGAAAAACGGGAAGTTGAGACCAGGCACCGAAAACGCGATCTTGATCTTGTCCTGCGCTCCGGCAACGCGTCCGCTCACCGGCAGTGTGACGACCACGCCGGCCGCGACGGCGACCTGGACGAAGCGGCGGCGTGAAACCCCGCTCCGTGAGAGCGTCGCGAATTCACTCCTGAGTCTGTCGGTCATGGTCCGTTTCCTCCCTGCATTCAACCCGACCACCAGCGGCGCCGCTGGTGGAAAACTACGCCGGTCGTCGAACGTGACCGGCTGCCTCGTATTGTCGCGCAAAATGGCCAACGTGTTGGCGGCTGCAACCGTACGGATCGCTCTCGCGGCTCGGTCATTGCTCCCGAGATAAGGTCAGGAACGAGTCCAGCCGACACCGAACCTGCCGGATCCTCAGGCCCCGATCTATGCCCCGAGCGACCGCTTCTTGGCCAACTGATCGATGTAGACCGAGAGCACGATGATGGACCCGATCACGATCGGCTGGTAGTACGGTGAGACGTTCAGGATTACCAGCCCATTGTTCAGCACGCCGATCAGCATCGCCCCGATCAGGGTGCCAATCATGCCGCCCTGCCCACCGAAGAGGCTGGTGCCGCCGATCACCACCGCCGCGATCGCTTGCAGTTCGTATCCTTGACCCGCCACCTGCTCCGCGGAGTTCAGCCGCGAGGTGAGCAGGAATCCCGCCAGCCCGGCGCAGAAGCCGCTGATCACGTAGACACTCGTGGTCAGCGCCTTGACGTTGAGACCGGACAAGCGGGAGGCCTCGGGATTGCCTCCCAACGCGTAGATCCACCGGCCATACTGGGTGTACTTGAGAACGATCTGACCGATGATTACCAGGGCGAGAAAGAAGATCACCGGGATCGGCACGGGACCAACGAACCCCTGTCCCCAGAACTTGAAGTCGTCGGAAAACGACGAAATCGGTTGACCGTCTGACCAGAGCAGCGTCGCGCCGCGCCACGCGCCTAACCCGCCGAGGGTGACGATGAACGCCGGGATCCCCGCCCGCGCAATCAGCGAGCCCTGCAACATCCCGATTGCCAGACCGACCAGGATCGCCGCGCCGGCGGCCATCAGGACCCGCACGCCACCGGGATCGGTCACCCCTCCTTCCAGCAAACCCCTGGTTCCTTTCGCCACCGATGCGCACACGATCCCGGCAAAGGCCAGAAGCGAGCCCACGGAAAGATCGATCCCGGCGGTGAGAATGACGAAGGTCATCCCGACCGCGAGGATGCCGATGAACGCGATCTGCCGCATCACATTGAAGATGTTGAAGGGAGAGAGAAAGTTCGGACGCAGACTCGCAAGGATGACAACCAGGATCGCGAGAAAGATCAGTGGCGCAAAGCGTCCGAGGATCGAAACCACGTCGATCCCTTTCTTCTCCGGCGCCGCGATTGCCTGCTGTGTCATCGAAGATCGATCCCCACGCTAGTCCTCCCC
Organism: Thermomicrobiales bacterium; assembly: GCA_046328335.1. Classification (GTDB taxonomy): domain Bacteria; phylum Chloroflexota; class Chloroflexia; order Thermomicrobiales; family UBA6265; genus JACCXM01. The sequence continues at coordinate 158,943 of JAXLWU010000007.1, read as the reverse complement.
ACCTATGCCACGCGCGCGGCCATTGCTTCATCGACGCCCGTGGCATAGCGCATGATCGACTCTTGCGATGCCTCGAGTCGCGGAATATCAGCGACGATGCGTCCTTCTCGCATCACCAGCACTCGATCACTCATTCCCAGGATTTCCGGTAGTTCTGACGAAATCATCAGCACGGCCACGCCCTGCGCGGCAAGTTCCGCAATGAGGTGATGCACTTCTGCTTTGGCGCCGACATCGATCCCACGTGTCGGCTCATCCAGGATCAAAAGTTTCGGTCGCAGGGCCAGCCACTTGGCGATGACGACCTTCTGCTGATTGCCACCCGAGAGATTGACCACCTTCTGTTCCAGACTCGGGGTGCGGATGCGAAGAGAATCGACAAATCGCTTCGCGACATCCTGTTCTTCCCGCAACTGGACGAAGCCAAGCCGGACCAGCCCTGCGAGCGACGGCAGGGTGATGTTTTCACGCACGGCGAGCCCAAGTACCAGTCCCTGCAGCTTGCGGTCTTCCGGCACCAGACCGACCCCGTTGCGGATTGCGTCTCGCGGCGAGGCGATCACGACCTTCTGGCCGGAAATGGAGATCTCACCCTGGTCAAAGTGATCCGCGCCGAAGATCGATCGCGCCACTTCCGTCCGGCCAGAACCGACCAATCCCGCCAGTCCCACGATCTCGCCCGCCCGCACGGAGAAACTCACGTCGTGCAGCACAATCTGCGACGCATCGAGCGCGGTCCCCGTGCGGCTGAGCCCGCGCACTTCGAGCACCGGCACCGCCTGGAGATCGACGAGCGACTCCTCCTTTTCGAAGAGGTCATCGAGATTTCGCCCGACCATCATGCGGACGATGCCGTCCGTCGTCGCCTGCTCGATCGGGATCTCGCCCGCGTTGCGGCCGTCACGCAAGACGGTCACCCAGTCGCACATCTGAAAGATCTCATCGAGGCGATGCGTGATGAAAATGACGCCGAGCCCGCGCGCCTTGAGGTTGTGCACGATCTTGATCAGGTTCTCGACCTCGCGGTCGGTGAGGGCCGAGGTCGGTTCGTCCATGATCACCAGTTGAGCGTTGAACGAGAGCGCCTTGGCGATCTCGACCATCTGCTGCTCGGCGACGCTCAGGTTCCGCACGATGGCGTGCGGATCGAGATCGACGCCGAGCGTATCGAGCAGCGCCCGGGTGTCGGCTTCCATCTTCCGCCGCGCGACGAACCCGCCGGAGTTCGGTTCCCGTCCGACGAAGACGTTCTCGGCTACCGAGAGATTCGGCATCAGGTTGAATTCCTGGTAGATGATCGAGATACCGAGTTCCTGGGCCTGCCGAGGACTCTGCAGCGCTATGGTCTTGCCATCGAACCAGATCTCGCCGCCGTCAGGCTGATAGACCCCGGAGAGGATCTTCATCAGCGTGCTCTTGCCGGCGCCGTTCTCCCCGATCAGCGCAACGCACTCTCCGCGATAGACGGTGATGTCGACCTGGTCGAGCGCGTGGACGCCCGGAAAGGTCTTGTCGATGCCGGTCATGTGAAGCAGCGGTGCAGCACCCGGTCGGCTTCGCGCCAGGCTCCCTTGCCTCTCGTTCACGTTGCCCCCTGGCGCAAATCCGCGTGATGGTCGCCGCATTATCGCAATGCGCGCGTCACGACGCCAATCACGGAGGGGACACGTCAGAAGATGTCAGGAATCGGGGCGAAGAGAAGAATCGGCGGCCGATCACTCCACGTTCGTGATCAGCCGTGCCCCACGTTGAAAAGTCAGGTAGGACCACAGCCACTGCAGCGCAACCAGAATGCGGTTGCGGAATCCGATCAGGTTGAGCACGTGGACCACGGCCCAGGCCAGCCAGGCGATGAACCCGGTCAGCCGCAGCCCGCCAATATCCGCCACCGCCGAATTCCGTCCAATGGTCGCCATGTTGCCGCGGTCGTGATATCGGAACGGCACTTGCCCTCTTCCCGCCAGCGCGCGGAGGATGTTCGCAGCGGCGCAATCACCCTCTTGCATCGCCACCGGCGCCGTCCCCGGCAGCGGCCGGCCCTGCGCGTCCTTCAGCGACGCCATGTCCCCGACAACAAAGATGTTGGGGAGCCCTGGCACGGAGAGATCCGGACCGACCAGAACTCTCCCCGCCCGGTCGAGCGGCGCGCCGAGGGACCGCGACAGGGGCGAGGCGAGTACGCCAGCCGCCCAAATGGTGGTGCAGGTCGGAATGGTCTCATCGCCAAGGGTGACGCTGGTGGGACCGATCGTGGTGACCGGCTTGTTCAGGCGCACCTCGACGCCAAGGCGATCCAGATCCTTCAGCGCGCGGCGAGACAATCGGTCGGGAAACGCCGCCAGAATGCGGTCGCTGGCCTCGACGAGGATCACGCGCGCATCACGCGTGTTGATGTGCCGGAAGTCCTTGGCCAACGAGAAGCGCGCGATTTCGGCGATGGCGCCCGCCATTTCCACCCCGGTCGGTCCGCCGCCGACGATGACGAAGGTCATCAGGGCCGCCCGGCGCGACGGATCGGGCTCGAGTTCCGCTTCTTCGAACGCCAACAGAATGCGGCGGCGGATCGCAAGCGCTTCCTCCAGCGTCTTCAATCCCGGCGCCAGCGGCGCCCATTCGTCGTGGCCGAAATATGCCTGCGAGGCGCCAGCGGCCACAATGAGAAAGTCGTAGCGGATCCGCTCCTCACCGAGCGCCACCTCGTTCCGCTCGGGATCGATCTCGCTGACTTCGCCGAGTACCACTTCGACATTCGCTTGCGAGCGTAGAACAGAACGGATCGGCTGGGCGATGTCGGCCGGGGATAGCACGGCGGTCGCGACCTGATAGAGGAGGGGTTGGAAGAGGTGGTGATTGCGTCGGTCGATCAGCGTGATGCGCACCTGGGCATCCGCGAGTGCCTTCGCCGCCTGCAGGCCACCGAAGCCGCCGCCGATGATCACGACGTGAGGCCACTGCGGTTCGGGCTTGGCGGGATGAGACCGTCTGGAGATGAATGGAATGCGCATTGTGGCCTCGTGCGGTGGCGTGTGTTGCGCCTAATGACGAAAATGCCGTACCCCGGTGAACAGCATCGCGATCCCTGCCTGGTCCGCCGCGGCGATCACCTCCCCATCACGCACAGAGCCGCCAGGTTGCACCACGGCCGTAATCCCGGCCGCCGCTGTCGCTGCCAACCCGTCCGGAAAGGGGAAAAACGCGTCACTGGCCAGGACAGCGCCGCGGGCGCGCTCGCCAGCCTTGCTGGCCGCGATCCGCACGCTTTCGACCCGGTTTGGCTGGCCGCTCCCCACACCAATCAGCGCCCGGTCTCGCGCAAGGACGATCGCGTTCGATTTCACATGGCGGACGGCCCTCCAGGCGAACGCGAGATCGTCACGTTCTCGCGAATCCGGCTCGCGGGCGGTGACCGTGGTCCAGGAGGACGGGTCGTCGAAATTGCTGTCGGACGTCTGCACCAGAAGCCCTCCCGCAATCAGCCGCACGTCCCATTCCTGTGACGCGGTTCCGTTGCGTGACCCCCCCGGCATCTCCAGGAGACGCAGCGCTTTTTTCCGGCCAAGCAAGTCGCGCGCCTCCGGGGTGAAGCCCGGCGCAATCAGCACCTCGAAGAAGATGTCGCTCACCCCCCGCGCCGTCTCACCATCGACCGGCCGGTTGAACGCGACGATGCCGCCGAACGCGGAAACGGGATCGCCGCGGAGTGCTTCCGCGAAAGCCGCCGCGAGGGTGGGTCGCTCCGCCAATCCACACGGAATCGTGTGTTTCACGATCGCAACCGCCGGATCACCGTGTCCCAGAACGGCATTCCAGGCCGCGTCCGCATCGAGCAGATTGTTGAAAGAGAGTTCCTTGCCGGCGAGTTGGTCGGCGTCGAGGACCCCCGGCGCCGGCCCGCCCGCGCAAAGTCTGGAGTAGGCCGCGGCCCGCTGCTGTGGATTCTCGCCGTACCGCAATCCGCGGCGAAGTCGCCCGGCGACGGAAAACTCGTCCGGCCACTCGTCCGGGTCCCGCAGATACTCCGCGACGACCGCATCGTAGGCAGCGGTATGGGCATACGCCTTGGCCGCCATGCGCTGTCGCCATCCATGCGTCGCGGTTTCACCAGAAAGTGCCTCGAGCGCCGCGGCATAGTCGCTGGGGTCGGTCAAAACGAGCACATGGGGAAAGTTCTTGGCGGCGGCGCGAATCATCGCGGGGCCACCGATATCGATTTGTTCCAGAGCCTCGTCCAGCGTGACTCCAGGGCGGGCCACCGTCGCGGCAAAGGGGTAGAGATTGGCGGCAACCACGGAGATCGGGGCAATCTCGTGGTCAGTCAGCGCCGCAACATGCGAAGGATCGTCGTGCCGGGCAAGGAGACCTCCGTGAATGCGAGGGTGGAGTGATTTGACCCGGCCATCGAGAATCTCGGGAAAACCGGTGACGTCAGCCACCGCGGTCACTGGGACGCCTGCCACGGCCAGCACGGTCAGCGTGCCCCCGGTTGAAACCAGTTCATACCCCAGTTCGGCCAATCCCCGGCCGAACTCGACGACGCCGGTCTTGTCGTAGACACTCAGCAGTGCCCGCACCTACCCCTTCCTTCCAGACCAATCCGTGACCGATAGTTGACGAGGAGACCCGGTCCAGGGGCCGTCGGTAACGCTTGCCGCGCCTTTCGCGACCGGCTCCCTCCTCTCGCGGCTCAGTCCGAGGTCTTCGCATCGACCAACTCCACGGCACGGTCGAGTTGAGCATCGACCGCGGCGCCATCCGCCTCTGTCGCCTCCGGGCCGACAGCGACGAGCACATCAGGCCGCAATCCGTCTTCCGGAATCGGATGCTTGTCCGGCGTGAGCCAGCGCGCGAAGGTAATCCTCGCCGAAGAACCGTCCGGGAAGTCATGGACTCGTTGCACAAGTCCCTTGCCGAAGGTTGGTTGTCCCACGAGGACCGCCCGATCGTAATCACGCAGTGCGCCCGCCACAATCTCGGCAGCGCTCGCCGTACCGCCGTCAACCAGCACGACGAGGGGAGTGTTGAAGTCAGTCTCACCGCCACCGACGATCGGCTCCTCGATGAGGTCGCCGTCGTCCTTGACATCCAGGTCCTGGTAGAGCGCCACCCCGGACACGACCGGCACAAAACGTCCGACCATTTCCTGCGCGCTGGTGACCCAGCCGCCGCCATTGCCGCGCAGGTCGAGCACGATTCCGGAAACCTGCTCCTCTTTCGCCCGGCGCAATGCGGCATCGAGTTCGCTCGTGGTGTTGTCGCCGAAAATGGACACCGCGATGTGCGCCACCTTGCCATCATCCATCGGCGTGTAGACCACCGCCGGAATGACGATCGCTTCACGCTGCACCGTCACCTGGAACGGCTCTGCCTTTCCAGGGCGCTCGATGGTCAAATTGACCGACGTGCCGGCCGGTCCCCGGATCAGCGACATCGCGGCATCGGTGTCGAGGTTGTCCAGCCGTTGTCCGTCCGCCGCGACGATGACGTCACCCGGTTGCAGTCCGGCCCGATCCGCGGGAGAGCCGGCAATCGGCGAGACGATGGTGAAGCGGCCCTCCGGGTGCTCGACCCAGATGCCAATTCCCTCGTACTTCCCCGCGAGTTCTTCCCGCAGTGGTTCGCCGATCAGCGGTTCGAGGAAAACGGTGTAGTCGTCGGGCGCAGCCTCCGCGAGGCCGCGCGCGGCGCCGTAATCGAGTTGCCGCTGAAAATCCTCGAGTGAGGCAGCGGGCGTCGCCGCGGCGATCGCCAGACCGGTCATTGCGCCTTGATCGAGGTCCGCCCAGAACGTCGCCTGCGCGTCAGCGTTTTCGGGCAGGAAGAAGTATTCGTCCTTGATCAGGCTACGCACTTCCGCCAGGTGGGGATAGGCGTTGTCGACTTCCGCCGCGCCATCGGTATCGACGCCGCTGAAGAGTCTGCTACTGGAAAGCCACGGTCCACCAAAGATGCGGCGCTCGGCAACTATGCCGGCACCAAAACTGACCACGGCAACCAGTGCCACGACCGAGACGATAAACAGCAAAGGCCAGAGCGAGCGGGTCGCGACGAAGCCTTGGCCTGGCTTTGGCTCCGGTTCCGGCTCGCGGCTCATTTCGCCGCCGTTCTCCACCCTTCGGTCCGGCCATGCGGACTCGAGCGGGCGGGATGGTTCAGGCGCGGAGGGGGAGTCGCCGGCTATGGGTAAATGCCCCGCAGCCGGGTGAACTCAGCGACCCGATCGATGGCGCGAACGAGCGCGGCAGTCCGCATGTGCACGCCAAAGCGAGTCGAGGTGGCGTACACCGACTCGAATGCGCGATTCATGATCCGCCGCAGTCGCTCGTTGACCTCGTGTTCAGTCCACGGGAACGCCTGCAGCGCCTGAACCCACTCGAAGTACGACACGGTGACGCCGCCGGCGTTGGCAAAGATATCAGGCAAGACGAAGATGCCCCGATCGTAGAGGATCACGTCCGCCTCGGGCGTCGTCGGTCCGTTCGCCGCTTCCGCGATCAGCCGCGCCTGGATGAGCGGGGCATTCTCGACCGTGATCTGATTCTCCAGCGCCGCAGGAATCAGGATGTCGGTCGGCAGGACCAGAATCTCCTCGTTGGTGACATCCTCCCCGTCGCGAAAGCCGATCACCGATCCCGTCCGGGCCTTGTGCGCCGCGACCGCCTCCAGGTCCAGTCCGTGCGCGTTGTAGGTGCCGCCACGAGAATCACTGACCGCGACGACGTTCGAACCGAGTTCGGCCATGAGCCGCGCCGCGACGGAACCGGCGTTGCCGAAGCCCTGAACCACCGTGCGCGAACCGGCGATGTCGAGATTGATCGCCTTCGCCGCGTTTTCGATGGCGAAGACGCAACCACGCCCGGTGGCCTCGTTTCGCCCCTCGGAACCACCGAGCACAATCGGTTTGCCGGTCGTCACGCCGGGCACCGAATAGCCGATGTTCATGGAGTAGGTATCCATGAGCCAGGCCATGATCTGCGGATTGGTGTTGACGTCCGGCGCCGGGATGTCCTTGTTCGGTCCGATCATGGACGAGATTTCGGTCGTGTAGCGCCGCGTCAGGTTCTGGAGTTCGGACTGGGAGAGGAGTTTGGGATTGACTCTGACCCCGCCCTTGGCCCCCCCATACGGCAGACCGACCACCGCGCACTTCCAGGTCATCCACATCGAAAGAGCCTTGACCTCGGAAATGGTGACATCCTGGTGATAGCGAATGCCGCCCTTGGTCGGACCGGGCCCGGAGTTGTGCTGCACCCGGTGGCCGGTGAACACCTGGACCGAACCGTCATCCATCTCCACCGGGAAGTTGACGGTCAGTTCTTTCTGGCAATGACTGAGAATTCGCCGCATGTCATCGTCGAGTCCCAGCACATCGGCGGCGATGGTGAATTGCTCCACGGCAACATCGAACAGGTCGCGAGGTGGTACCAGCTCAATCGGCCTCACATCGCCGCTAACGGAAAGAATCGGTTGTTCAATGACCATTGCTTTCTCCTTGTCGGGGGTTGCGCATCATCGCGGCCCCCAATGTCGTGATTCCCTGCACGCCAGATCACCAATGAGCTGACGCCACTGTTACCCTCCGAGTTCCTCCTCCAGAATCCTCCGCACCAGATCCGGACTGGCGCGGCCGTCCGTCTTCTTGATTGTCTCGCCGATCAAGCGGCCGATTGCGGCCTTCTTTCCGCTCCTGTAGTCGGCCACCGCAGCCGGAAACGCCGCCAGCGTCTCCTGCGCGGCGAGGCGAACCGGGGCTACATCAGCGAGAAGCAGGAGGTTGAGCCTCGCCGCCGCCGTGCGCGGGAGTTCTCCGGTTTCGATCTGAGGGAGGAGTTCCTTCGCCGCGCGGCCCGTCAGTTCTTTCGCCTCGAGCGCATCGAGAAGATCGACAAGTTGCCCCGCGCTGAAAGGCAGTTCCTCCGGCGACAACCCGCGCGAACGCTGCAGGCCCATCACATCATTCACGATCCAGTTTGCCGCGCTCCGCGCGCGTTCCGCGCCGCCATCGGCGATCACGGTTTCGTAGACATCGGCAACGGGCCGCTCCGCGGTCAGCAGCGCGGCATCCGACGCGGCGAGTTGGTAGTCACGCACAAACCGGGCGCGGCGGTCGTCCGGCATTTCTGGCAATCGGGCGCGCAAGTTTCCGGTCATCTCCGCGGAAATGGTCAACGGCGGAAGGTCAGGCTCCGGGAAATAGCGGTAGTCGTGTGCCTGCTCCTTGGTCCGCTGCGAAACCGTGACGCCGGTCGCCTCGACCCAACCGCGCGTCTCCTGCTCGATCCTCTCACCCGCCGCAATCGCGGCGAGTTGCCTTGCCTGTTCAAAACGCAAGGCGCGTTCCACGGCGCGGAACGAATTCATGTTCTTGACTTCGACCTTCGCGCCGAGGGGAGCGCCGACTTCGCGCACGGAGATGTTGGCGTCGCAGCGAAACGCTCCCTCCTCCATGCTGCCAGTGGAGACACCGATGTAGCGGAGAATCTGCCGCAAGGCGATCAGATAGTCCCGCGCTTCTTCCGGCGAGCGAAGATCGGGTTCGCCGACGATCTCCATGAGCGGGACGCCGGAGCGGTTGAGATCGACGAGACTGACATCCGTTCCGTCTGCCTCGGTACGGTGGACGAGCCGCCCCGTATCTTCTTCGATGTGGACTCGGGTGATCCCCGCCGCCCGTGTCTTCCCACCCGATTGAAAGTGGAGCACTCCGTTGACGCACAGGGGCAGGTCGTACTGGGAAACCTGATAGCCTTTGGGAAGGTCAGGGTAGAAGTAATTCTTGCGGTCCAGTTTGCAGAACGACGGAATTTCGCATCCAAGCGCCAGACCAGTCAGGATGGCGCCTTCGATCGCGGCGCGGTTGATCACCGGCAGGGCGCCGGGGAAGCCGCCACAGACGATGCAGACGAGGGTGTTCGGTAACGCGTCAGCGTAGCGGGCCGAACAGCCGCAATACATCTTCGATTCGGTCAAAAGCTGAGCGTGGACTTCGAGACCAATAATCGTTTCGTAGCGCCCGTTCGCTTCGCTCCCTGATGTTGTCGCCTCGCCCAAAATTGTGACCTATCCTGCCAGCAGACTCCGCTCAAACAACCCGAAAGGGTACCACCAATTTGGGGTGGCTCCGGCCCGCCACGATCAGGAAATCGGGGCACGCGTGGTAGACTAGCCGTCGGTTTAAGGTGATAACACCCTCGCAATTCCGAGCCGAAATGCGGCCGAAATGCTAGTGGGAGCGTGTGCGAATTCATGGTAACCGCGACTCGAACCGAGCAGAAGCTCGTCACCGGCAAGATCAACGGGCAGGACGTGACGGTTCCCGCCGGAACGCCCATCCTCGAAGCGGCCCGAATCGCCGGCATCGAGGTCCCCAATCTCTGCTACCAGCCGCTGATGCGGGCCTGGGGCTCTTGCCGCATCTGCACCGTCGAAATTCTTGGCAAGCGGGGCGGCCTCATCGAGTCCTGCGCGACGCCATTGACCGAAGGAATGGAAGTGCTCACCCATTCCGAGCCGGTCATGGAGGCCCGCCAGTTCATTCTCCAGATGTATTTGATCGACCACGCGCTCGACTGTCCGACGTGTGACAAATCAGGCGAGTGCTATCTCCAGGACAATACCTACCTGCACAACATCCACGCGAACCCGTACCGCCGGCCCAAACTCGCCCAACCGTACGTCCACTTCAGCGAGCTGATCGACTACAAGTGGGACCGGTGCATCATGTGCAACCGATGCACGCGGGTCTGCGACGAGATGATCGGGGTGACGGCCATCGAGTCAGCCGGCCGCTCGCTGGAGGCGACGATCGCCCCCGCCTACGGCACGGATCTGACCGATACCCTCTGCACCTCGTGTGGGATGTGCATCGCCGTCTGCCCCGTTGGCGCATTGACCGATCGCCACTTCGGCCACCACCCGTGGGAACTGGACACGACCGAGACGATCTGCGGCTTTTGCGATGTCGGCTGCACCCAGAACGTCGAGGCCAACCGCGGTGTCGTCCGCCGCACCACCAATCTCTGGGAGCGGGGCGTCAACCACGGTTACCTTTGCGAACGCGGCAAGTGGGGCCACGAGCAGGTCCAGAGTACCGATCGCCTCTTCTACCCCACGGTCCGCCGGAAGGGGGGAAGCGGAGCCGAGCTCACCTACGAGACAACCTGGGATGAGGCGATCGATCTCGTCGCGGAAACGCTGGCTCATTACCAGGGGTCGCAATTCGCCGCGCTGCTCTCGCCCGACACGACCAACGAGGAACTCTACGTCGGTCAGATTTTTGCGCGCGCGGTGATGGGTTCGCCGAACGTCGATGCCTACCTCGACCCGAATCAAGCCGCGGTGGCGCAGGCGACGCGGGCGGGTCTTGGGACCGATGTCTCGAACACCAACTCGATGCAGGAGTTGTTCACCGACGTCAAGGCTGGACTGGTCGTCGGTCCGAACATCGGCCGCGCGGCGCCGGTCGCCTCCTACTGGTTCTATCACTCGCAGTTGTATCGCGAAGCGAAATATGTGGTCATCAGCCAGGATGATTACCCGCTCGGTTGGCGCGCTCCGCTCTGCCTCAAGCCGAAGCCGGGCACGACCGCACTCCTGCTCGACGGCATTGCGCGGCACATCCTCGATGCCGGTCTCGCTCGCGCCGAGGCGACCGACCTGGCGGGGTATCAGGCCCTGAGGGATCGCCTGGCCGGCGTCGACATCGACAGCGTCGCCGACCAGACGGGGGTCTCCGCCGCGCACATTCGCCAGGCGGCGGTCATCTACGCCACGGGCGGGCGTGGCATTGCAACTGACGGCGAGTATCCACCGGCGCTGATTTACCAGACCACGGCCCATCCGGACTGGGATGGCAACGTTGCCGAAGGTGATGGCGACCCGGCCGAAATCACCGCGGCCTGCATCAACCTGGCGATCCTTACCGGCAACCTGGGCCGACCTGGCGGCGGAGTGGCCAGTCCCCGTGGCGCGGCGAACGCCCAAGGAGCTGCCGATCTCGGCGCCCACCCGGCGCGACTCCCAGGCGGATTCGATGTCAACGACTCCGCCGCTCGCCTTCGCTTCGAGGCGGCATGGATGGCGCACTGGGGCGAGAAGGCCACGACCAGCAACGGTTTCGTCCCCGTGCGTGCCCTGCCGGCTGGCAGCGGTCTGGATCAACGTGATCTTCTGGTCGCCATCGAAAGCGGCCAGATCAAGGCCATGGTCATCGCCAACACGGTCGCGGGGCGATTCCGCGTGCTCGATCCCGCGCTCCTGGCCGCGCTGCCGAAACTCGATTTCCTGGTGGTCCTCGATCATTATGGCAATACGCCGCTATCGGATGTAGCGCACGTCTCGCTTCCGCTCGCGATGGCGATGGAGAAGGATGGCACCTTTACTGCCTTCGACCGCACCGTGCAGCGATTGCGGTCGGCGGCGCCACCTATGGGTGAAGCCAAGGGCGGAGTCGAGATCTTCAGCCGCCTCGCCCGCCGGATGGGATACGGCTTGCCGTTCCGCGGCCCGGCTCAGGTCATGGATGAGATCTCCCGGCTGGTTCCTGGATACGGGGGGATCACCTACGCCCGGCTCGAACGCCAGGGAGTCCATGTGCCAACCCAGTCGTATGCGGATCCAGGCACCCCGACCCTCACCACCGTGAGGGACGGGGTCCAGGCGCTGCGTGCCGCGCTCCAATCTATCCGCCCCGGCGCCAGCGGCTAACCGGCAAGGAGTCTCCGATGTTCGATGAAGTCAAGGGTTTTCGCGTCACGATGGCGCGGCTGTTCAAGCCCAACGTCACCATTTCCTACCCCGAAGAGAAGCGGCACATGGCGCCGCGATACCGGGGGTTGCCTTCGCTGCGCACCGATCCCGAAACCGGGGAAGCCCTCTGTGTGGCCTGCGGACTTTGCGCGCGCATCTGCCCGACATCCTGCCTCGAGATGCACGTGGTGCCCTCGGAGGAGGGTGACCGGGAACTCGGGGAGTTCATTCTTCGCGCTGGCCGCTGTCTCTTCTGCGGCCTCTGCTCGCAAGTCTGTCCGGTCGATGCGATCACCATGAGCCAGGAATACGAACTCTCGGTGCGTGACCGCGACGGGTTGATCTACACCAAGATCGAACTAGCGGCGATCGGGCAGCAACTCCCCAACTGGTGGGAAGATGGCACCGGCGAGTTCGCGGGCGCCCCCGATGCCTGGTCTGGCACCAAGGACGGCAAGGCCCTCCTCGGCAAACGCTGACGGAACACATTCTTTCGAATCCAATGCTCTGGATTGACACGGGGTCTGGGCGCAGACCCCGTGTCGTATCATTTCATGAAGACTCTGCGCGTATCCCCGAGGAGGAAATCCCGTGGCAACCATCGTCGAAGAAGTCCGCTCCACCAGTGGCAGTGAGGTCAAGGAATACCCGATGTTCGTCGCCGGTCGGTGGCAGACGAGCGATGACGTGCTCGAAGTACGGAGCCCCTATTCAGGTGACCTCATCGGCGTCACGTACCAGGCCAACCGGGATCAACTCGAGGACGCCATTGTCGCGGCGGAGCGCGCGTTCGAAGCGATGCGCACCATGCCCACCTACGAGCGCGTGAATCTGCTCCGCGCCATGGCGAGCGGTCTCAAAGCGAGACGTGATGAAGTCGCACTGACGATCGCCAGTGAAGCGGGCAAGCCGATTCGCGACGCCGAGGTCGAGACCGACCGCGGGGTGTTCACGCTCGAGATCGCGGCAGAGGAAGCCCGGCGCATCAACGGAGAGACGATGCCGCTTGACCTGATGGCCTCCTCCAAAGGGCGCAGCGCCATCGTCAGGCGGTTCCCGATTGGCCCCATCGCCGGCATCTCGCCGTTCAACTTTCCGCTGAATCTGGCATTGCACAAAATCGCTCCCGCCATCGCCGCGGGAAACACGATCGTTCTCAAGCCACCGTCTCGTGATCCGCTGACCATGCTCATCTTCGCCGAAATTGTCGACGCGGCGGGCGCCCCGGCCGGTGCCGTCAGCATCATGCCGATGAACCGGGAAGTCGGTGATGCCCTTGTCGAAGATCCCCGCTTCAAACTCCTATCCTTCACCGGGTCACCAGATGTCGGATGGGAAATGAAGCGACGCGCCGGAATGAAGAAGGTCGTGCTCGAACTCGGCGGCAACGCCGGAGTGATTGTCGATTCCGATTCCGATCTCGATTATGCGGTGAACCGCGTTCGCGTTGGCGCCTTTGCCTACTCTGGCCAGGTCTGCATCTCCGTGCAGCGTGTCTTCGTCGTGGACGAGGTTTATGACGAATTCCGCGACAAACTGGTCCAGGCCGTGCGCGGGATCAAGGTGGGCGATCCGCTTGACCGCACGACCGATATCGGCCCGATGATCGACGCCAAGGCCGTGTCTCGGACCAAGTCGTGGATCGATCAGGCGGTCACCGAGGGAGCCAACGTCCTCACCGGAGGTGTGTCGAACGAGGGATTCTTCCAGCCGACGGTGATCGAGGATGCGGACCCGGCGAGTTTCGTTTGCGCCCGTGAGGCCTTTGCGCCGTTGGTGACGATCGCGCGCGTTTCTTCCTTTGGGGAGGCGATCCGCAAGATCAATGAGTCGGAGTACGGCCTCCAGGCCGGAGTGTTCACGAACTCCCTGGAGAAGGCTCTCACCGCGTACGAGAACATCGAAGCCGGCGGCGTGGTCATCAATGACATCCCGACCTACCGTATCGATCACATGCCGTACGGCGGGGTGAAAGCCTCCGGTTTGGGTCGAGAGGGCCTTCGCTACGCGATCGAGGACATGACCGAGCCGCGCCTGATGGTCATCAATCGCCTCGAGAGTCAGGCCGTTTCCCTCGACTAGAAGCGATACCTTCCAGTCATTGCCAATTCCCCGGCGGAATCTCGTCACCCACACCGAACCACGGGATCGAGACGAGGTTCCGTCGCGTTGGTCGAGATTCCTGCCATCGATGATTCCATCTGGTGTTGCCCCCGTGAAACAGATTGATATCAACGATCTGACCGAGCGTCTTATTGCCGATCTCCGCGCCGACTATCCTGGTCCCGGTACGGGGGCCACCGCTGGCGCTCATCTCCTGCGGGAACATTTCGCGGCGTTTGGGGCGGAATCGTGCCGCGCGGGCGGGCGGCTCGAAGACGCGATGTCGGCGTCGGTGATCGCCCTCCAGGATCTTTTCGACCGGACTGGGGGACATACTGGTGACGCCGCCACCGCGCTCGCCGCCGGCGCCGCCCTTGCCGCGCTGGCGACCGCCTATCGCGACACGGAAGAATCGATCGCCAGAGGCGGCGCGGTGGCGCCGGAAGCGCCGATCCACTGGTTGACCGCGCTCCACCGCATCAACCACTCGGCGACAGCGGATCTCAACTTGTCCGACCGCCTCGAGACCGCTGTCAAGGTCCTGGTCGATACAACCGGCGCCGATGCTTGCGGCATCATGCTCTATGACGAATCGACCGATGTTCTGGCCCTGCGCGCGGCGGTTGGTCTCAATCCGATCGCGGTCGGGACCTTGACCATCCATCCTGGTCATGGCATTACCGGCCGCGCCGCCGCCGAGCGGCATGTCATCGCAGCCCCCGACGCCCGCCGGCATCAGGATTTTGCGCCGTTCCCCGCTACCGGCGAAGACGTCTACGCCTCGCAAATCTCGGTGCCGATGGTTCTCCGCCGTGGCGATGCACCGGAACTCCTCGTCGGCGTCGTCAATCTCTTCACTCTCAATCGCCGGGAGTTCTCCGAGGAGGAAATCGCCTTTCTCCAGACGGTCGCGGGTGAACTCGCGATCGGCATCGAAAACGCCCGACTCTACGGCCGCACCGATGCCCAGTTGCAACGCAAGATCGTGGAACTGGGCACCCTGCAGCGGGTCTCGCACACCATCGCCTCGACGCTCGATCTCGAGGTCGTGTTACGACATATTTCGGAACAGGCAGTGGCCCTGTTCAATGTGGAGGCCGCCGCCATCTTCCGTGTTCCCAACCGGAGCGATGGCAACACAAGCCATCCCTCGATCGTCTACCGGGTTGGTCCGTCTCGCACCGTGGTGGATGAACCCGGCCGGGACGAGGTGATCCACGAAGTCATGCGCACCGGGGCCGCGCGCGCGGTCGATATGGAGTACCTCGACGGCACTGGCCGCCTTTTCTGTCTACCCCTGCGATCGGCACGGGAACCATTCGGCGCGCTCTGTCTGCGCATGCCCGTGGGAACGCAACTCGCCGAAGATGAACTCGGGTTGCTTCAGGCGTTCTCCGATGCGGCCACGGTGGCCATCGAAAACGCGTCGCTCTATCAGGAGGCCCGCCGAGGTCTCGATGTCGCCTCCGCGCTGTTGCAGGAGATGCATCATCGGGTACGTAACAACCTGCAAACAGTGGCGGCCCTACTCTCGATTCAACTCAGACAGAACGAATCGGCCCCCTGGGCCTCACACCTGCGGGAGGCGATCAGCCGCGTCCAGGCGATCGCCGCCGTTCACGATCTCCTCAGTGACGAGCGTCGCCTGGGGGGCACCACGGTGGATGTGATCGCGCACCATGCCGCGGACGAAGCGTACGGCACGCTCATTCCGCCAGGCCTGACCGTCCAGTTCGACATTCCGATCAGCGACGTGCGCGTGCCCTCCAAACAGGCCACGATTCTCGCCCTGCTCATCAACGAACTGGTCGCCAATGCCGTCAAACATGGCTTCCCCGGCCGAACGCGGGGCACGATCAGCATCCGCGCCACCCGCGACCAGGGCGAAGCCGTCATCGAGATCGAGAACGATGGGAAGGCGATTTCGGTCGATTTCGATCCGAGCGGCAGCCGTGGGCTGGGGATGCGCATTATCGAGCGCCTGGTGACCTCGGACCTTCGCGGCACATTCACCATTGGTCCCATCGCTCACGGCTCGCAGGCGGTTTTGCGTTTCCCGCTTGCCGAGGACATGTCCGGGGAGGAACTCGACCGTTACGCCCTCGCTGCCAGATCGTGACTTCGTAAGACAAGACCGATCGAGTCGGATCCAAATCGAAGGTTGAATCGGCTAACCCTGGTGCTGCCCATTGCGCAGGTTTGGCTCCAAGATTGGCTCGCCATTTCGCAGCTCGTCGATAGCGGCAGCCCGCGCCATTTCATATGCCGCGACGGGGGTGGTGACGAGCAGCAACCCCATGATCAGCGCAGCCCGCGCCCCAAGGGCCATGTCGCCCATGGCGATCAGGGCCACCAACAGCGAGCAGACTCCGAGGAAGACCGACTTCGACGCCGCGTGCAATTTGCCGAAAACATCAGGCATGCGAATCACACCGATGACGCCGATCGTCATCACCACGCAGCCGAGCAGGACCAGCGTGTCCGCGCTCCAGGAAACCAGATCTCGAAGCATGGTCACAGGATTCGCCGGTTGGACCGCCAGCGCGCCGCCGCGATCGGACCGATGAACGACACCAACGCCAGTGCGAGGGCGGCATCGAGATAGTATGACCGTTGCACCGAGGCGGAGTAGAGCACGAGCAGCGCCACCAGCAGCAGTGACAGCGCGTCGAGCGCCACAATGCGGGTAGCGCTCGATTTCGCGACCGTGGCATAGACCACCATCACCACGAGCAACATCGTGATCCAGATGCCGGCCACCAGCGCGACCACAGGATGCACTTGCGTTCCCTCCGCCTATGGCCAGACCGGCCGCTGATATTTCTGATAGAAACTCGCGATGTCATCGCGCACCGCCTCCGGATCGGTGACGTCGATCGCGTGAATGGTCCAAGTTTCCGCGTCCCGATCGACATCCACTAGCACGGTTCCCGGGGACAATGTATTGAGCAGCGTGTTGACGGCGAGCCCCGAGGCGGAGCGCTCACCAATGGGAAGGTCGATGAATCCCGAGTTGCGCGACGGGTCGCGCGAAAGCACAACTCTGCTGATCGCCACGGTGCCGCGCATGATGTCGACGGCTGTCGCGACCATCAACCTCGGCACCTGCATCGCTCGGTTCACGACATCGCTCACGCCGAGTGCCGCGCCGGGAAACATGAACTGCCGAAACGCCGCGAGGACTCCCACCGATATGACAACGCCCGTCGCGATATCCCAGGCGGAGCGGGATGCCAACGCGAGGCAGTAGACGGCGGTCAGAATGAGGACGGACAAGAGCCAGCGGCTCATGGTCTCGCTCCGCCCAACGCCGCGGCCGCCTGCGCACTGAGCGCCAATAGCGGTTCTGGCCAGATCCCGATCGTCACCGCGGCGATCCCCAGTGCGAGGGCAATCCCGGTTTGGATTACCTGTGCTTTCGTTGCGGGGCCAGCGCCCACCAGCCAGAAACTACGGCCGTACGACTGGAACATGTAGATTACCGAAAGGAAGCCGCCAAGCACGACCGTGCCGACCAGCAGGGCGCGCATCGGCAGACTATCCGCGGCAAATCCGGCGCGAATCAGGGCGGTCTTGCCCCAGAAACCTGCCGCCAGGGGAATCCCGGCCACGCTCAGGCCGCCGATTGCGTAGGCGATCCCGGCGTAGCGGTTGGTGAGGTCCCCGGCCAGAAACAACAGGGTCTTGTTCACCGAATTGAGGATGGAGAAGAGAATCGCCGCCGCGTATCCCACGGGTCCACCAACCGCCAGGGCGATCAATATGTACCCGACCTGTCCGATCGCGGAATAGGAGACGACTTCGGCCGGGCGATGGCGAGCGATGGCCTGAATCCCGCCGTAGAGGACACTGGCCACGCCAAGGGTGATCAGCGCGCTGCCGGCGACATCCAACTCGCGAGGCAGCATCCCGGCGCCAAAGCGCAGGAAGCCATACGCCCCGATGGTCGCCAAGGCGCCGCTCAACATCGCTGCAACCGACGGATGCACCCCGGTGTAAACCGCCGGAAGCCAGAAGTGGAAAGGGAAAATGCCGAGTTTTACGCAGAGGGCAACGAACAGCAGGGTCCCGGCGACCAGCGACGGGTTTTGCTCGACAATCGGCATACGTCGCGCCATCAATTCCATGTCCAGCGTACCGGTGACGTGATAGAGCGATACAATGGCGATGAGGAAGATCACCGAGCCAAGCAGATTCACCACCGCGAAAATGACGGCAGCCCGCAACTGCCGCCGCTCCTCGCCGTACGCGGTCAGAACATAGGACGAGACCATCGAAATCTCGAAAAAGACATAGAAGTTGAACGCGTCCCCGGTAAAGAACACCCCGACCAATCCCGCCGCCAGGAAAACCGCCAACGCCGGAAACGAGCGAGACGTCACCCCACCCGCGAACTCATAGCCATAGGCGACCAGTACGACGACAAGGGATGTCAGGGCGAAGGCGATACCGAGCGCGTCGAGGCGAAGCCGAATCCCTACCCCTTCCGGCCAGCCGCCGGCAATGACCTGCAACACCCCGCGCGTGAGGACTTCCCGCGACACGGCCAGGAGCGCTACGAGGGCTGCGGCGAGAATGACCAGCCCGAAAGCGCCTACCCACCGGCGGCGGCCGTCCATCGGGGCCAGTGCGAGCGCGCCGATCCAGAGGATCGCCAGGGGTACCGTCAGGTTCATCGCGTGCCCGCCTCGTGCGTGAGCACCAGATCGTCTACCTCCGGTTCGACGTCATCGAGCGCGCGTTCTTCCCCCAATTCCTGGTCGATCTCTTGCGCCGCGAGTGATTCCGAGTCGAACGTGGTGTGTGCCAGGTAGACCCGATAGATGAGTGCAAGGAGCAATGCGGTCACCCCGAAGGTGATCACGATCGCGGTGAGCGTCATCGCCTGGACCAATGGATCGGCGACTCTGACCTGCTCCGGCAGCGGGTAGATCGGAGCGGCGCCTCGACTCAGTCCGGCGCTCATGATAAAGAGGTTGGCGGCGTTCGAAATCAGGAGAATGCCCGCCACCACGCGGATCAGATCGTGCTTCAGGAGCAAATAGGCTCCAGAGCCAAAGAGCACGGCGACAGCAAGCGACAACACGAGGGTCACCGGCGACCCCGATGTTCGGCCCGCGCCAGCAGGGAAATCGCGGTCACGCTGAAACCAGTGACCAGCAGGAAGACACCGATATCGAACGCGAAGGCCGTGATCAATTCGATCGAACCGAGATGAACGACACTCGCTCCCGGCGCCGGTTCGTGTGTCAACGGCGCTTCACCTCGTGCGACGGGTATGAAGGTCAGCGCCAGAGAAAGCGCCAACCCGGACACGGCCACCCAGGGCGCGTACCGGGTATGCAGGAGGTCACGCACGTCCCGCTCGCCGAAGGCGACGAATTGCATCACGAACGCGAGCGCCGCAATCACGCCCGCGGCGAAGCCATCGCCGGTCGTGGCGTACCCCTTCACCAACACCGCGAACGCCACCATCAGCGTCGGCGCAAAGAGGAGGCGGGCCGCAAACCGGGTCATCCGCGTTCCCGCTCCGGTCGGGGCCGTACCAGGAGCGTGATCAGACCAATCATGGCGATGCCAATCACGCTGATCTCGCCCATGGTGTCCAGACCGCGGAAATCGGAAAGGATCGCGGTGACAACGTCCTTGGCATGGGCAGATGGGGTCAATCTGATTTGAGCGACCGCCGCGCTGTCGAGCGATGCCGGTTTCGACAGAACACCCCAGACCACCACGAAGGCGGCGAAACCCGCGATGATCCCGACAGCGCGATCGCGAACGCGGTGTGAGGTGTCGTGCTCGAACTCGAAGCCTTCGACCTGGGGGCGGTCGCGCACGGCAGAGAGAAAACCGATGAACAAGAGCGAGAGCATCGTCTCCATCAGCACCGCAACCAGCGCCACATCCGGCGCTCCCGTGAAGGCAAACATCGTCGCCAGGGCGTAGCCAACCGCGGAAAGGAGCAATAACAGGCTGAGATGCGATTGCGTCTGCGCCGCCCTGAGCGCCGCGCCGCACGTGACCACCAATACCAGCGCCACCAGCAGATCGGCGCGAGTGAACGCGCCGACCAGGAACGCTCCCTCGTTGGGAGTGGCGATCAATCCGAGCGCAACGAGCACACCGACCGGAACGAGAATGGAGGCCACCCGGCTGCGAAGGTCCTCCACCTCGACCTCATGGAATCGGTCCGAAAGCGCGTTCGCCCATCGCAGGCTCGATCGGTACATCCGCTCCGGGCCTACCGACGCCCCGAGCCTGGAGAATGCCGCGGAGAGGATCTCCCATTTTTGCAAGGTCAGGATGATGAGCCCGCCGACGATGTACGTGGCGAGAGCCATCAGATTTTCTGGTCTGGGGTCGAGATGGTATGCCAACTCGACGGACACCGCTTGCCGCAGCGAATCACTCCCGGCCGCGTTGGCCAAAGCATTGAATGGCGCGACCCAGATTCCACCCAGCAAGCAGAGCAAGGCCAGGACGGCGATCGGTATCGACATACCAATCGATGTCGGTTTCGCTTCGATGGTAGGTTTTCCAAGAAACAGCCCTGCCCAGAACCGGCCGATGTAGGCGAAAGTGAGCGCCGCACCCGCGACGGCGAGGATCGCGATCATCCGGCTCTCGTGCTGGGCCGAGGCAAAGAAAAGTTCGTCCTTGAAAAAACCAACAGTAAGCGGCAACGCCACGAGCGTCGCCGTCGCGACACCGCTGGCCAAGGCAATTGCGGGCATTTCGCGCCAGAGACCGCCTAACTCGGATAGCCGCCGTTTCCCCGTGACTTCGGTTACCGCGCCCGCGGTCAGAAAGAGCGCGCACTTTGCCAACCCGTGCGCGAGGACGTAGAAGGCGGCGCCGATTGCGCCGTACGTCCCTCCCAGGCCGAGCATTACCACCACGTACCCGTATTGGCCGATGGTCGAATAGGCGAGGATGCGCTTCAGTTCGTCCCGGCCGATAGCCAGCAAGCCCCCGATCGCCATCGAGGCGAAGCCAAGAATGAGCAGCGCCTGCGGCACCCAGTCGGCGCGATGCACCAGCGGCAGCATCCGCGCGATCAAGAAGACGCCGGCCGCCACCATCGCCGCCGAATGCAAGTACGAGGAAACCGGCGTCGGCGCGACCATGGCGCGTGGTAGCCAAAAGTGAAGCGGCGCCTGCGCGCTCTTCGCCAACGCGGCGAAGACGATCGCCGCCACCGCAAACGTAAATCCGAGGCCCCCCAATTCCGAGGCCAGCAACTCCGGAAGAGACGTGGTACCGGACATGAGCCAAAGCGCGACGATTCCGGCCAGCATCAGGATCGCGCTGCCGCCGGTAACAATCAGTGCCATCAAGGCGGCTGGTCGAGAGGCCGCTTCATCACGATCGAATCCGATCAGGAAATAGGAAACCACGGCGGTCAGATCCCAGAACAGGAACAGGAGGAGGAGATCGTTGGCCATAACCAGACCGACCATCGCGCCCATGAAGAGCAGGATCAGCGCATAGAAGGTGGTTGCCTCCCGCGCCGGACGGTGAAGGTGGCACAGGTGCGCGGGAATGTAGACGGCAGAGTAGACAAGCACCAGGAATCCGATTCCTGTTGCGAGGAGGCCGTAGATCGCCGAGATGCCGTCGAACCGCAGCGCGAAGCGCAGTCCCCACGTTGGCGCCCAGGGAACATCCAGGGCGCTCCGGCCGCCGGGTGCGGCCATGACGACTGTCAGCGCGGCAAACCCGGAGGAAAGCATGGCGACGGTCGCGCCAACCTTCGGTCTGCCCCACCCGAGAACCGCCGTGACCGGCGCGGCGAGCAATGCAATGACCAGCACGAGCAGGGGGGATATTTCGATGGCGGGCAATGCGGCCGTCATGCGGACTGCTCGGTTTCCATCTTCAAGATTTGTCTGGTGGACGACGGCGGCCAGTCGAGATTCGACTGCGCTCTATGTTCGCACGTTCGGGGGGATCGTGGTATCGCGAGCGATACCATCGGTCTCCCCAATCGTTCCGGCGTCCATCCCGCCGCTCGCGAATTGTTCGCGATAGAGCCGCGAATACAAGCCGCCCACGGCCAGTAATGTTTCGTGCGTGCCTCGCTCGACAATCCGACCCCGATCGATGACCAGGATGACGTCTGCCGCGAGGATGGTGCTCAACCGGTGCGCGATGGCGAGCGTCGTTCGGTTCTGCATCAGTTTGTCCAGCGATGTCTGAATCAACCGCTCGGAATGGGTATCGAGCGCGCTCGTTGCTTCATCCAGGATCAGGATGCGTGGATCTTTCAGAACGACGCGCGCAATGGCGATGCGTTGCTTTTCGCCACCCGAGAGTTTATAGCCCCGCTCGCCGACGATCGTGTCGTAGCCCTCGGGCAACTCCATGATCCGGTCGTGAATCGCGGCCGCTTTCGCCGCGGCCTCGATCTCTCCCTGCGACGCGCCCTGCCGCCCGTATGCGATGTTGTCACGAATGGTGGAGTGGAACAGGTACGTCTCCTGCGTGACCATGCCGATAACCGCGCCGAGGCTGGCCAACGTCACGTCGCGCACGTCGATCTCGTCGATCGTCACCGCGCCGGCGTCAACGTCGTACAGCCGTGGCACCAGCAACGCAATCGTCGTCTTTCCGGACCCGCTCGGGCCAACCAGCGCCGCCAATTGGCCGGGCTCGACCACAAAGTCGATGTCCGTCAGGGCAAACGGCCGCGGAAGCAGTGACGTAACTTCCCCGGCGCTCTTGGCGCCGTCGGCACTTGGGATCCCGGCCGTCTCCGGACCCGCCCCAGCGCCTGATTGATCCGGGGTGACGGCGGCGGTCGGATATTGGAAGTACACGTGGTCGAACCTGAGTTCGCCGCGCACCTCGGCGGGATCGAGAGTTATTGCTCCTGGTCTGTCGCTGATTTCCACGGGCAGATCGAGATACTCGAAAATGCGGTCGAACAAGGCAAACGCCGCCAGTACCTCCACTTGCACGTTGAGAAGTTGGCCCAATGGGAAGAACAATCTACTCTGCAACGTCGTGAACGCGACGATGTCGCCGATACTCAAAGCCGAATTTCCGCCAATAATCTGGACGCCGGCATACCAATAGACAAAAGCCGGCGTAATCGAAAAGAACGTGCCGATGATCATGAAAAACCAGCGGCCGACCATCTGCTGCTTGATCTGCAAGCCGGTGAGCCGCCGGTTGACGTCTTCGAAACGCGCGACTTCGTGCCGCTGCCGCCCAAAGGCCTTCGTCAGCAACATGCCGCTCACCGACAAGGTTTCCTCGACCTGAGCGGTCATGTCGGCGATGGTTTCCTGGGTATCGGTCTGAACTGTGCGCCGTAACTGGCCGACCTTGTAGGTCGCGACGAGGAAGAACGGCAACAGCGCGAGCGAAATGAGCGCCAACTGCCATGAAATGAGCCACATGGCGACAACGGTTGAAATGGCCGTCGCCAAATTGCTGACGATCGAGGTCGCCGTGTCGGTGACAACCTGCTGCACGCCGCTGACGTCGGAACTCAGCCTCGCCTGGATCTCCCCCGTGCGGGTTGTCGTGAAAAACCGTAACGGCATTCGTTGCAGATGGGCATACAGCGCAGCACGAAGGTCGCGCATCACGTTCTGCCCAATCACCGTGTTGAGGTAGGTCTGCCCAACCCCGATCAATCCTGTCACAATCGGGAGGGCGATCATCAATCCCACATACAGGTAGAGTCTCGAAAGATCGCGGTTTGGAATCGCCTGATCGATGATCAGTTTGAGCAGGAACGGATTGACCAGACCGACGACGGCGACCACGATGATCGCCAGAATCGTCAGCCCGACACGCCACTTGTATGGGGCAAAGAAGGTCGCGACACGCCGGACCGTGCTCCGTGTCAAGGGGCGTCGGTCAACCGGTGCCGAAACCTGCATGAATCGCCCGTGAGGACCGCCCGACCTCATGAGGGGGCTCCCGCGAGCGTGATCGCTCCCTCCTCGGCCCTGGGGAACAGCAGCGGCAGTTGCCTATGCGTCATTTCGCCGGTTTCATCCCGAATCGGCAGGGAAGGCGTCACGCGCGACCCGGTCCAGCCACTCGAGCGCCGCCTGTGTCTGGGCAAAACGCATGTCACGCACGAAAGAGGCGAATCGTCGTTCCCGCGTCTCCCGCGAGTCCGCATCACCATTATCGATCGCCCGGGGAGCCAGTGCTTCCAACAACCGAGCACATTGTTCCCGCTGTTCGGCAATGAGGCGATTCGCCTGGGGTGGATCGAGCAGCAACGCAAAATAAAGTTTGAGCAGGAACTCGATCCTGATCTCTCGGGTGTGGGTGACCGGTTCCGCCAACCAGCGCCGAAGTTCCTCGCCCCCGGCCACTGTCAACGCATAGACCCGTCGCGCCGGTCGCCCCTCGGCGGTTTCGTCTTCGCCCGCAACCCAGCCCAGGCGCTCGATCTTCTTGAGGTGGTGATAGACCATCCCTGGCTCCAGCCGGATCACGTTTCCGAGCGGAGCATCCGGACCGAAGCGGCGGGCAAGTTCGTACCCATGGCTGCTCTCCTCTGGCGTGCTGGCAAGAAGACCAAGGATGGCATGCTCGGCAGGCATTGCACCCACGGGGCCGGCCCGCTCCGTAGGCTTGCCAGCGTGCCGGTTCATCACCGCAGCGCGAGCACCAGGGGCACCGCGAGAAGTGCCAACGCTGCCACGAGCATCCCGATAAACACAATGGGAAACATCGTCGGCACGTAGCGGCCGCTCTCAATTTCGTGATGCGCTCGCACGAATCGAAACGAGCCAAATAGCACCATGACGGCTCCGACGACAACCAACGTGATCGACGCGACAGTCACCGCGGGAATGCCCGGCACGATATGCTCCGGCAAGAGACCAGCAGCGCCCAACCCGACCGCCACGAGACTCAATCCAGTACGCAGCCACGCCAGAAAGGTACGCTCGTTGGCGAGGTGCGTCCGTGCGCGGCTATCCGAATCTGCGCCGGTTGACCTCGCGGGTGCGTCTACCACGGTTTCGCTCGCGTGAATTCGCCTCGGCCATTGACAACGTAAGATCGCCGGCCGGACTTGCCGTGGGACGGGACGCCGTCGACCCGCAAAGAATAGCGCACCCCGCGGACGGTAGACTCTCGGTAGATTCGCTCTCCAGGTTCTTCGTTCAGGGAGAAACGGACCGGTCGCGTGCCATCGATTCTCGAATCTCTGCCGCAATCCCATCAGAACGTCACCCAGGACCTGGCCGAGGCGTTCCGGGAAGCGGACGAGGAGGTGTTTCTCGTGGGCGGCATCGTTCGCGATGCCCTCATCGGCCGCGACATTCCGGCCGACCTCGATTTTGCGACATCAGCCCCGCCGATCAAGACACAGGAACTGTTGACAACCGCCGGGGCTACCGCCATCTACACCATCGGCGAGCGATTCGGCACGATCGGCGCGATTTTCGGGGCAGCGCCCGCCGAGGTCGCCGTCGAGATCACCACCTATCGTCAGGAGCACTATCCGGACGAGACCCGATTCCCGGCGGTAGCCTTCGGCGCCACGCTTGCCGACGATCTCAGCCGACGCGATTTCACGATGAATGCCGTGGCGGCGAACGCAGAAACCGGGGAGATCGTCGACCCGTTTGGGGGCGAGGGAGACATCGCGCTGGCGCTGATTCGCGCCGTCGGTGACCCGGACGATCGCTTTGACGAGGATCCGTTGCGGTTGCTCCGCGCCGCTCGGTTTGTCGCGCAACTGGGCTTTCGTCTCGACTGGGAGACCGAACAGGGGATGTCCCGGCAGGCCGATAGGCTGAAACGCATCAGCCGCGAGCGCATTCTGGCGGAACTCACCCGGCTCCTCACCGGCGAATACGTGGACCATGGCTTGGAGGCCCTGCGCCGCACTGGCTTGCTGGCAATCGCGCTTCCCGAACTGGCGCCTCTGCTCAAGGAGGCTGATTCCGATCTGACGATGCGGATGGGACGAGAGAAAGATCTCTGGGATCACACCCTTCGTGTCACCCGCCAGTCGCCGCCGCGTCCCGCCGTGCGGTGGGCCGCGCTGCTCCACGATGCCGCCAAGCCGCTGACCCGCGGCGTCGATGGGTTCGGAGAAATCCACTTCTTCGGCCACGAGCGGGTCGGGTCCGACCTGTCTGCTCGGCTGTTGACCCGGCTCGGCGCGGACAAGGCGCTCCGGTCCAAAGTGCAGACGCTGGTCTCCCTCCATGGCAGACCCGCGGCATACGATGAGACCTGGTCGGACAGCGCCGTGCGCCGGCTCGCCCTCGATGCTGGCGATACCTGGCCGGACCTCCTCGATCTGGCCGCGGCGGACGTGACATCCGGCCGCGAATACAAGCGGCAGCAGGCGGCACAACGGATCGCCGAGTTGCAGGCACACTTCGCCCGGCTACAGGAAGAAGCAGACCTGGCGAGACTCGAGAGCCCACTCGATGGCAACGAATTGATGCGTCTGTTCGGCGGGCCACCGGGACCATGGATCAAGCAGGTCAAGGAGCACTTGCGCAATCTGGTGATCGACGGGGAACTGGCGCCTGGCGATCAAGAGCGCGCTCGTCTCATCGCGGAGGCATTCCTCGGTCTGAGTCCGACAATGAGGAGCGATCCTTCCCCTGAAATCGGACCAAGGTAGAAGTCGTCAAGCGCGAGGTTTCTGCCTCCATATGCGAGCGTGCCTTGGAAGGATAACTCCGTAATCCGGATGAAGACATGAGGACTACCCCTCAATGACCATACCGAAAGCCCCTCGCCCCGCACCCGGTTCACAGAGGTAGGTATGGCTGAATTGGGGCGTTCGCCCGAGTACGGGATCGCCACGGCGTGGCCGAAAGCCCCTCTCCCGGCTCGACGGGAGAGGGGTTGGGGTGAGGGCCGGCACGGCGAGACCGCCGTACCTAACCTTGTCAGCCGTACGCGGGGAGAGGGGTTGGGGTGAGGGTGGGCGCCCCGATCAAACGGCAGTGATCGTCCGGATTCCGTAACAGACGAGGAATCCGCCTTGTCCTGGACTGAAGCGGTCCGAGAAGGAATCCTCAGGCGCCTGCCGCGGGAGACGCCTCCGCCGGAGCCGACCCGTTGGCGGTGACCAGGAAGATCGAAACACCGGTCGTCGTCGGGTCATCCAGGGATGGCGCCAGGACTGCTATGCCGAAAGGTGCCCCGGGAACTCGCGGACTGATCGCCACCACCAGAGCGCCTGTATCGGTCAGGCGCCCACCGATATTGCCGCACGCGGTCACGTCGGATGCGGCATCGTCATCGGTGACGACGATGGCATGCGGCTCCCCGGACAGCGTGGCGAAGTCAGCAGGCGCAACGAAGTAGCCCTGCGCTGCTGGTAGCGTGTCGGGGATTCCAACCGGATCGCCCTGTCCCGGGCGGACCACGCCCAGATCGATCCCCGGCGTCGCGAGCCGGGCACACTCGCCGGGCATGATCAGCGCCGAGTTTCCCACTGGCCGGGTGACGGTGACGCTGGTCGAGACCAGGACGCCCTGGGCCGAGCCGTCTCCCAGCGCGCCGACCAGGATAATGTCTGTCACGGCACCCTCAAGGATTTCGGTCTGCGGCAGGTCGAGCACCGAAGTCCCTGACGCATTGTCGAGGATCGAGAGATCGTAGGCGCCGGGATCGATCGCGGCATACTCGGTCGCATCGCCGAACCCGAGCGCGGGAGAAATGGCGTCGCCCGCGGTGAAGGCGGGAACCAGGTCGCCGGCATCGGCTATTCCCGCGATCACCCGGAATCGGGCGCGGCCGGCTTCCAGCGGGGTGGGGCTGACTTCGAACAGGCCAACGCTCGCCGAATCAGTGGTGCCGATCACGACGATTTCATAGGTTGCCGCCGCTTTCAGGGTGAATCCACCCGCGGCAATTGCACTCTCCAGATCCGCGCCACTCGGCACGATGGCGAGTTGATGGTCTCCTGGCGCAAGCGACAACTCCGCGCCAACGTCAGGAAAGGCCATCCCGAACAGCGCCAGCCGATTGTCGATGTAGACATCGAGAGGTCCCGCATCCGAAATACCGTGGATGATGCGGACCCTTGCATCACGTTCGGTATCGGCCTGTTGCGCCAATGCCGGGGACATACCGAAGGCGAGGATGGTCACGATGATGAGCGGGCCAAGAACGGAGCGGGCGCGCAGCAATCGAACCACCTCGCTTCCGGTGCCGGCACGGTCCGCGGCAGACCGGTCGGTCAAGACTTCAGAAAATCGAAACCCGGCGACTGCCGCGCCGGGTTTCTCAATCATCGCACCACTTTGCCGCTCGCGGGTGCGGCATTAGCATGATCCCGAAGGATCCTCAACGTTATGCTGGATAGAGCACCAGGAGCAATACCAGCGCAACGGTAATCAGCCCCACAACCCCAACCCCGCGAAGCACCAGATCCGAAGCGCGCAGCGAATCGGCGGCGCGCCGCTCGTTCTCGGTCACGCGTACCGGTCCCTCCCCCGTTAGCGTCCCTTCCCGACCACGGCTGCTGATCGCGATCCCCACGCCGCGATCCGCGTTTGTTGCCGCGGCTGGCTTACTGCCAGCGCGATGGTACGGGGGTCACCTCCCGCCTGTCAATCCGTTTCCGGGGTCTGCTCCGACGGAGGCCGACCGGAATCGACGGCCAGCTTTGCCTCGCGACGGGCGGACTTTCGCTCCAGACGGCGGCGCTCCCGGCGTTCTTCCCGCTCCTGGGCCGTGCGAACCCGTGGTGATTGCCTTCCGGCCTCCCCCGTCCGCGCTCGGGCGAACGCCTCGCGGTCGAGCCGCATCTCGATCACGCGCAGTTGCGTGCGGCGACGGTGTACCCACTCCACATGTTCGCCCGTTACCACGAACCCGACCCGCTCGTACACCGCTCGCGCGCGCTCGTTGTGGCTGAACACCTCGAGCCGAATCGCGTCCAGACCCATCTCCTCGAAGGCTTGCTCGGCTACAAGACGCGTCGCTTCGGTGCCAAAGCCCTGCCCCCAGGCATCCTTTTCGCCGATGACGATGCGAAAGAGGGCGGAATTCCCTTGTTTCTCGCGAACGCGATCGGTGAGGGCTGTCGTCCCAATCAAGCGCTTCGATCGTCGTTCGTGGATGGCAAAGCAATCGCCGCGCGCCGAGGACGGCAGAATGAACGTGTCGAAATACCCCTTCGATTGCGTGGAGGTCAGGGGTTCGAGATCGTGTCTCAGGAGTTCGGCGATTTCCGGATCGGCATACCAGCGTTGGAACGCCTCCCGGTTCGCCGGGACATGAGTGCGCAGGGCAACGCTTTTCCCTTTCCGCACCAGATCGCCGCGCTCTTCCTCTTCCTCTTCTGGTTCGGGAAGATCGTCGTCCACGAGATCAGGGGCAAGGCGGCGACGCAACCAGCGCTTGATCATGCGGGGCATGGTAGCACCGGCATTCGCGCCGCCTCGTGCGCCGCCTAGAGCAGCCCTACCTCGGTGAGCAGTTCCAGCGTGCCGCGGAGATCGGCCAAGCTGCCAAGGTCGAGGTTTGGAATCTGCAGCTCGGCAAGGGGTGGCAATCCCTCCGGCGCGGCAATCCCCGCGATGAGGGGATACTCGAATGTCTCCGTGGTGAAATACCGCTGGCCCTCCTCTGACAGAAGGAACTGGAGGAATGACGTTGCCTGCTCCGCCGCTTCCGCATTGGTGATGACGCCGTACCCCGCGACATTCACGAGGGAACCTGGATCGCCAGACGCAAAGAAGTGATTGGCAACAGGGAAATCGTCGCCCTCTTCCTTGCGGACAACATAGACGTAGTAATGGTTGACCAAACCGGCGTCGATTTCTCCCTCGCCGACCGCTTTTACGATGGCGCTGTTGCTATCCCCGAAGTTGACGGCGCCGTTGGCGATCATGGCTTCCAGCCAGGCGCGCGCCGCGTCGTCCCCCTCCAGTAGACGAAACGCGGTCACGAACGACTGGAACGAGGCATTCTCCGGCGCCCAGCCGATCCGGTCGGCCCATTTGGGATCGGTGAGGTCCTTCACCGATGCGGGCAGATCAGACTCCGCAAGTACATCGGTGTTGTAGGCGAGCACGCGAGCTCTGCCGGATACTCCGATCCAACGTCCACCCGTATCGCGGAAGCGCGGGTCGACCAGGTCGAGGATGTCGGCGGGGAGTGATTGCAACCGCCCTTCAGTTGCCAGCAACCCGAGCGAACCCGCGTCCTGAGCGAAAAATGCCGCCGCCGGCGTGTTGTCTCCCTCTTCGAGAATCGTCACCGCCAGTTCGCCCGTCCCGCCATAGCGAACGTCAATGGTCGTTCCCGTTTCCTCAGCGAACGTGTCGATGATTGGCTCGACCAGCGTCTGGTTGCGGCCCGAGTACAGGGTGAAATCGCCCGGCGTCCGCGCTGCATCGGTTCCCGCGGTCGGATCAGCCTCTGGTTCCGGATCCGCCTCCACTTCGGGAGTCGCCTCCTGCGCCAAAACCAGGGTAGGCCGCCACCCCACCCCAAGCAGCGCGACGCCACCGATGACAAAGCCGCGCCGCCCGCGGCGCGCCGCCAAACCAGTCCGCAACATGTCGGTCCGCTCCACCTTCACGCGATTCTCTCTCCCTCGACACCGCTCATCGTTGGCGCTGCCACCCTGGATAACGCGACATGACCTTCAATTCCATATCCGACTGTTTTAGTCGGATATTGCAACGGTACGATGCTTCGTGGTCGGTTCGCAACGTGAATCCTTCCCCGACCGCCATTACTCCGATCTTCCAGATTCTCGAAATCGGTAGTCCCGATTGATGGCACGATAACGCACGTCACGCGACGACGCGGTACAATCGATTACGGGATCAGCGCTGGCCTCCCGCTCGTGCGGCGAGGCCAATCTTGTGTTCATCGACGATCCGCCCTTTGCGCGAGGCATACGTGACACCATCCATCGATATCGGAAACGGCAGGCGGCGAGAGGCGCGGAACGTCATTCTCCTCATTGGCGACGGCATGGGCCAGGCGCATCGTTTCGCGGGGCAACTCCTCGCCGCCGGGCGCAATGGGCGCCTCAGCATGGATCGCCTGCCCTATCTCGGTCAGATGGGAACGGTCTCTGTCGATCCCGCCTCGTTCGTCACCGATTCTGCCGCCGCGGCAACCGCGATCGCCACCGGCGTGAAGACGGTCAATGGCGCGGTCGGGATCGACCCTGACGGGCGAGAGCGCACAACCATTCTCGAACTCGCCAAACGTTCAGGGCGCGCGACGGGCCTGATCACGACCTGCCAGATCACCGACGCCACCCCCGCGGCCTTCGCCGCGCACGTCCCGTACCGCGCCGATCAGAGTGAAATTGCCCGTCAATACGTCGAACGAACCGGTGTTGACGTCATCCTCGGCGGCGGCGGCGCCTACTGGTTTCCGCCTGATACGGCGCTGCCACGCCAACTCTCCGGCGACAGCCCATGGTATGGCGTCGGGACCTGCGGAAATCTGGTCGAGCGCGCGCGGGAATTTGGGTACGAGTTCGTCTCCGGGGAGCGCGACCTGCGCGACCATCTCGGCCGGCGAACCGACCGCGGCGCCCCGCGGCTGCTGGGGCTCTTCGCGGCTCAAGAGTTCTTCGTGCAGACGGCCGAAGGTCTGGGAGCCGTCTACGATCCCCCGGTCGCCCTCGCCGATTTGACCGCGGCGGCTCTCGATATCCTCTCTCGGAACCGGGACGGATTCTTTCTGATGGTCGAAGAATCGGCGATCGATCGTATGGCGCACCGCAACAACGCACCACTCACGCTCAAAGGCATCCTCGAACTCGACCGCGCCGTCCAGGTCGCGCTGTCGTTCGCCAACCGCTCGCCGGACACGTTGGTCGTCGTTACCGCCGATCACGAATGCGGGGGCCTGGCGGTGGCTGGATCGCAGGATCAGCCGTACCCCTACGAACCGGGCGGCGGCCTGCTCGACACCCTGCTCGCCGGAGAGGACGGCCCGTTTCCGATTGCCGACGCAGACTATGGGTTTGTCGTGGGCTGGGCCACGACCGGGCACACCGCGGCCCCGGTTCCGGTCACTTCCACCGGGCCGGGCGCGGAGATGCTCACTGGCTCGTTCGAAAACACCGATCTCTTCTTCGCGCTCGCCGAGGCGATGGGCCTCGGTCAACCGGCAGCCATCCCGCAGCGCGGCTGATCTCTGTTCGCGCGGCGACCAGTCAGACGAAAACGGTTCGGGACGAACGCGAGCAGCAGCCCGAAAGAGCAGTCATCGTTCAGACATGCTCAAAGTGATCGAACGCGCCTGGGGCGACGATGCGCTCCGTTCCGTCGCTGGCAATCATTCGGATAACCGAAGTAGGTTGAGCGGGAACGATGATTCCGATTGCAGTTGCATCCTCACCAATGGCCGCCAGACTGCCGTGGAGTTCATCCCATCGGTCTGCCGGAATGGTGAAGAGAAGTTCGTAGTCTTCGCCGCCGCGCTCCGCCAATGCCAGCCATTGCTCAGGGAACAGGGCGCGGACCGCGGCGGGAACCGGAATCCGCGCCTCGTCGAGTTCGGCCGAGACACCGCTAGCCTCGAGAATCTTTGGCAGGTCTCCTAGCAGCCCGTCACTCAGATCCATCGCTGCCGATGCGCCACCCTCGCTGAGCACGGCGCCAGCGGCCACCCGCGGTTCCGGACGAAGATGGGCATCGATCAGCAAATCCGCTGTCGCCGCCGTTCGCCTGGGATCGCCCGCGGGCAGTTCGAGCAAGTGGAGGCCGGCCGCCGACGCACCCAGCGTGTTCGTCACCCCGATGATGTCTCCCGCTCGCGCCCCCGCTCGCGTGAGCATCCGGTGTTGCCGCGTTTCCCCAAGCGCCGTGACATGAAACGACAGACAGTTCGGCGAGCGGACGATGTCTCCGCCCGCGATCACCATCCGGTTGCGACGGGCGAGTTCTCCCATGCCGCCATACAGTTCTTCGAGATCGTTGACGCTCTCTTCACCGGTCAGACCGAGGGTCACGACCGCGACCTTTGGCGCCGCGCCCATCGCCGCAAGATCGGACACGTTGACGGCAAGCACCTTGTGCCCCAGCCGCCGCCAGTCGGTCCAATCAGTGCGAAAGTGGATCCCTTCCACGAGGCTATCGGTCGTGATGACGACACGCTCGCCAGCCGTCGGTTCCCAGACGGCGGCATCGTCCCCGATTCCAAGGATCAGGTCGTCCGATGTTCGCACCGGTTCCGGCAGCGCCTGGCGCAGTCTGGCGATGAGGCCAAACTCGCCGACGTCCCGAACTCGCAAAACCTCCGACATCGTGACAACTCCATCTTCTCTCGAAACTCGAGCCTCTCGGCCGCTGAACGCCAACGTAGTCACAGGGGCAGGCAGCGTACTCACGATTCTGGAGCGGCCCGCGTGTCGTCCTTGTCCAAACTGGGTCAAGAGGTCAACAGAACGAACTGGCTTGGTAGCATTCGTTCTGGAGTGGGTACCCGCCCCGGCCGCGGCGTTGTCCGGCCGCAATGCTAGTGAGCGAACGAGTTTGGATTCCGATAATTCTCTTGCGGCAGTTGCTGATCCGGCTGCCGATGCATCAATGACACGCCAAGCGCTTCATAGGCCCGAAAAAGGTCCTTCGATCGATGACGACATCGCCCAATTCGAAGCGTTCTACCCTTTTTCGCTCGATGCCTTCCAGCGGGAAGCGATCGCGACACTCCTCGGCGGCGACTCCGTCATGGTCGCGGCGCCGACCGGAACCGGAAAGACAGTTGTCGCCGAATTCGGGATCTGGGAAGCGTTCAAACACACGGGCCGAGTCATATACACCACGCCAATCAAGGCGCTCTCGAACCAGAAATATCGCGACTTACGGGCAATCTATGGCGATGACGTCGGTCTCCTGACCGGGGATGTGTCGGAGAACCGGGATGCCCGCGTCGTCGTGATGACGACTGAAGTCCTGCGCAACATGCTCTTGCAGACGCCCTGGGACCTCGATACGGTCAGCACCGTCATCTTCGACGAGATTCACTATCTGGCTGATCCCGAACGGGGCACCACCTGGGAAGAGGCCATCATCCTCTGTCCCGATCACGTGCAATTGATTTGCCTCTCCGCCACGGTCAACAACGCGGAAGAAATCGCCGCCTGGATTAGCCGCACCCATCGTCCGATCCGCCTTATCACCCATACCGAACGCGCGGTGCCGCTGGCGTTGCACTACTTCGTCGAAGGCAAACTCAATCTGGTCGTCGATCACAAAGGCGCCCTCATCAAGGACTTCCCGCACACCGGGGGGGAACTACGCCGGCAAGCAGCGCGTGGCGGCGCCGGTCGGCGCAGCGAGCGCAGTACGCCGGAAATGGACGAACCGCAGCCACGCGAAATCGTCGATGCCCTCGCCGCTAAGGAACTCCTCCCGGCGATCTACTTTCTCTTCAGCCGCAACGATTGCCAGGCGTTCGCGGAGCGGCTGGCCGTCATGCGGCCAAATCTGGTGACGCCGCGACAGGTCGATCTGATCGATCAGACGATCAATGCCGTTCTCGCCGGGATGCGGCCTGAAGACCGGGATCTCGATCAGGTGCAATCGATCGTCGCCCTGGCCCGCAAGGGAATCGGATTCCACCACGCCGGCCTGCTGCCGATTCTCAAGCAACTCGTCGAAGTGCTCTTCGCCCGCGGGCTGATGGAGGTCGTCTTCGCCACCGATACGCTCGCACTCGGCGTCAACATGCCGGCGCGCACCGTGGTAATCGGGCGAATGTCGAAGTGGGATGGACGTCGCCGCCGCATGCTGATCCCGAACGAATTCCAGCAGATGGCGGGCCGCGCGGGCAGGCGAGGCATGGACGCCCTCGGGCACGTCGTGGCCCCCTACTCGCCCTGGTTCACCTTCCGCGAAATGCTCGATATCGCGACCGGCGAACTCCATCCTGTTCGATCGGCATTCGCCATCCGCTACAACACCGTGCTCAATCTCTGGGACCCGCCCCACGGAGACCGGGTGCGGACCTTGCTTCAGCAGAGCCTGGCCCAATATCAGAGCAGCCAGCGCATTCGCGATCTGGAAGATCGGATCATCGCTCTGGGCGAGGCGATCGAGCAGATTCCCCGCGGCTGCCTGATCGGCCTGGAGGGGGGCGAGGAACTGCTCGAGGATTACCGCCGGGTCAACCGCTCCCTTGTCGCAGCGCAGAGCAAGGAGCGGCGCCTGGCGAGTGAACGCGCGGCGATCGACCGCACAGTGACGAGCAGCACACCGTGGAACGAACCGGGTCGGCAAGCCCTGCGTAAGGCATTTCGCAGCGCGGAACCTGGCCTGCTGGCGCACGCGCGGGATGGAGGATGGTGCATTTTCCTTGGCAAAGGAACTCGCGGCGGTGTCGGGCTCTTTCTCAGTCGGGATGGCGCGATCCGGTTGCTCACCGAGTATCGCCAGATCGATCATCTCTCCGACCGCCTGATCACCCTGCCGGCCGAACTCACCAACCCGCCGGATGACATCACCGACGCTACCACGCTGGTTACCAAGCGGCGGCTGACGATGCTCTGGAAAGCAGTCGCCGCACTCGAACTGCCCGATCTCGACGCGCTCGCCGCGGAGCACCGAGCCATCGAAGAGCAACGCGCGGCGGCGCGGATAACGGGAGTCGATGCCGATCAGGCCGAAGCCAAGGCGCAAGCGCTGGCGCTGCAGCAGGAACGGCAAGAGCATCCCTGTCATGAATGTCCGCGGCGCAAGGAGCACCGCGACTACCTTGCCCAGGTCGATCGTCTCGATCAGGAACGACACGGACTGGAAGAGGAACTCGGCCGTGAAATCGACCTCGAAGAGGAGCGATTGCGGAATGTGATTCGTGGCATCCGCAATGTCCTGCACCGTTTTGGTTATCTCCACCGCGGCTACCCGACCGAAAAGGCGGATATGCTGGCGGAGGTCTTCGATAACGATGGGCTCATCCTCTGCGAACTGGTCGATCGTGGCGTGCTGAACCATCTCCCGCCCGAAGACATCGCCGAGGTCTTCTCGTGGTTCTCATTCGACCGGGAGTTTCGCTACGGCAACCGGTTCATCCTTCCCGACCGGCTGGTCCTCGCTCGCCGTCGGATTGAAGACGTCGAGCAAGCCGTTCTTGGTGAGGAGCGGGGGGAAGGGCTGGCGATTTCCGAGGGGCACAATCCGAACTTTTACGGCGCGGCGCGGGCCTGGTGCCGCGGCGGCACGATGGCGGAACTGGGGGAACAGATCGAACTGTCCGAGGGCGATCTGGTCCTCACGTTCAACAAGACCATCGACCTGATGCGCCAGGTGCGGGAAATGCTTTCGGACGTCATGCCCGACCACCCGTTGCGCAGCCGACTGCATCAGGCGGAGTCATTGCTCCGGCGCGACATCGTCGAGCAATCGCTCGTGCTCGGATTCGCACCACTGGAATTACCCGCGATTGCGCGCAGCGATCTGGAAGAGGCCAAAGCCGAGCGGCCGCCGCGGCGCAAACCGCGCGCGCGCGCCGTATCTGCCGATGCTACGCCAAATGGGACTGCGCGAACCGGGAAGACGAAAAAATCGATCGACTCAGACCCCGGCCCGACCGCACCAGGTGCAAAGAGTCCGCCACCGCGCAAGCGATCGGCGCGAGCATCCGAACAGCAGGCAGCGTCTGACAAGGACCAACCAGCAAAGTCTTCGTATCGCGGACGGCGAAGCCGGGCGAAGACGGCAAACTAGGCTCCCCGCAGAAACCAGACAGCGGCCGCCACGCAGGCAATGGCAAACACGATGTTCATCACGATGGCGGCATTCAACCAGCCGCGCAATCGAGATGGCGAGGAAGCCACAACGTCGCGCGCCAGCAGCGCGGTAGCGACCAGCGCCAGCGCCATGACCGCGAGACCGGCGACCGGGTGGTACAGCAGCGCCAGAAACGGCGCCGCTACCATCGCCGCGCCCAGCACGATGGCCATCACCTGAAACGAGGGACGGCGCCAACCCACCCGCAATCTCCTTCACCCGCCCGCGAAGATCTATCGCGCTGCGTTCCAGCCAGGACATTGTGTACGATAGTCCAAGCCATTGTGGCTGACGAAGGAACGTGTGAGAAAAGCGACCACGGCGATGACATTCTGCACCTCTTGCGCGGCGCCGATCGCAACCTCCAGCGCTTCTTGCCCATCGTGCGGCGCCACGCTTGGACAGACTCTTGCAACGATCGCGAAAGACGCCGAACCACCACGGCGTCATTCCCGTTTGCTGCGACTCCTCTATGTCGCGCCGGTTCTCGTCGCGCTCTCCATGGGGGCCGGTTTCCTGCAGCGACAGTCCGCGCAGCAGCAGTGGCTCGCGTCCGCGTATGCCTCGGCCGATAGCGCCGCCGCGGCGGGGGACCTGGTTACAGCCAGGGATGGCTTCACCGCGATCGCGGGCTATCGCGACGCCTCGCATCGCGCCGAGGACATCGAGGGGCGTCTGGCGCCACTCGAGGCCGCGTACCTCGATGGTCTCCAGGCGATGGATCGCGGCGACTACGCCGCTGCTGTCGCCCTGCTCGCTCCCGTCGCCGCGCAGGCGCCGGGACTGGAAGACGTATCAGGCCGCCTCGATGACGCGCGCGGTCTGCTGGCCGACTCACTTCAGCGCGAAGTCGACGCGGCAACGACGATTCACGACTGGTCAGGCGCCGAACAGACGCTGCACGAACTCGTGGCGCTCGACGCGACCAATGCCGATGCCAGATCTCGCCTTGCCACGTTACAGCGCGAACATGGTCCGATCCTGCTTGGCAAGGACCGCGCGCTCTGGCTGGTCGCTCCGGATGCCAGTGAGGCGCGACAACTCACCGATTCGGTCGATGTCCTCTGGCCCGTCTGGAGTCCGGACCGCTCGAAGATCGCCTTCCTCGCCAGCGACCCGGATGACCCAATGGGGAACGTCGCGCTCTACACCGTGGACCTCTCCGGGTCCGAGCCGCGGCGGCTCGTCGATGGCATTTCGCAGCACGCGCCACCGGTGTGGAGTCCGGACGGCACGAAGATCGCCTACACCAGCTTTGCCGGCTACGACCCCGTCTACGAATCCGGTTCGATCGGCGTCCGTTACTTCGATCTCTCTACTGGCAAGGAAACCGACCTCACCGGTGATGAATTTCCGCTCGCCTTCAACCCGACGTGGTCCCCGGATGGCGCCGAACTTGCCTTCATCGTCAAGCATCAGGGACTCGGCGAGCGCCCACAGCACTCGCCGGGCGATGTCTACATCGCCCGCCTTGGTGCAGAAGGCTTCACCAACCTGACCGATGGCAGTGTGCACGACGTCTGGAGCGCTAGCTGGTCGCCGCGAGGCGATTCGCTGCTTCTCTTCAGTCTCTTCGGCCAGACCTGGTATGAACCCCCGTCGACGTCGATTCGCGTCATCGACCGGCTTTCCGGGGATGTTCACCAGATCGCCGGGATCGAAGAACTGCCGACCTCGCCCGTCTGGTCGCCGGACGGAACGCGATTCGCGTTCACTATCAACGAAAAGACCCTGGTCATCGCTGACACCGAAAACAATCGCACCTCCGTGGAATCTGCCGAGGCTCTGTCCGGCGAACTCACCTGGAGTCCGGACGGCAAGGCATTGATCATGGCTCCCTGGGATGCTGGCAACTCGAGTACCCTTGTCAACCTCGATGGCACAGCACCGACCCAGGAACCGGTTCGCTTTGAATTCGATGCGAACCCTCCGTTCATTTCTCCGCCCCAGTGGTCTTCGACCGCGCCGGTGCTGCCCGATGCCAATCCGTCGCTTCCATTGCAAGAAACGTCGAGGTCAGCTGGAACATGAGTGTTGGTCGCCAGGATGCACCCGCGGAATGGGACGCGACGGTCTACCACCGGGTGTCCCAGCCGCAGATCGCCTGGGGCGGAACCGTCCTCGACCGTTTGCCGCTGCAGGGAACCGAAACCGTCATCGACGCAGGCTGCGGTTCCGGACACCTCACGGCATCCTTGCTGGAGCGGCTTCCCAATGGCAAAGTGATCGCGGTAGACCGCTCCGCGAACATGATTGCCCAAGCGAAAACTCACCTGATCCCGCGCTTTGGTGATCGTGTCTCGTTTCTCCAGGCTGATGTTTCCCAGATCGCTCTCGAACAGCCGGTCGACGCTATTTTCAGCACCGCCACGTTTCACTGGGTGCTCGATCACGAGGCACTCTTCCAGGCACTTCATGCCAATCTCCGACCCGGTGGAGCACTAGTCGCCCAGTGCGGCGGCGGCCCGAATATTGCCCACCTGCGGACTCGAGCCACTTGGCTTCTCGAATCGCCCATGTATCGCGATGTCGCCCGCGGCTGGCGCGACCCCTGGGAGTTCGCCTCGCCGGAAGCAACGGCGCATCGTCTGCAGCGCGCGGGGTTCACCGACATTGCGACCTGGTTGGAACCCGCGCCCACAACATTTCACGGCGCCGCGGACTATCGCGAGTTCGTTCAGTCGGTCGTTCTCCGCGCGCATCTCGACGCCTTTCCGGACGAGCGGTCGCGTGAGCATTTCATGTCGGACCTCACCACCCTCGCCGCGGCGGACGATCAGCCGTTCACGCTGGACTACTGGCGGCTCAATATCCAGGCGCTTCGGTCCGCGGCGTGACCGAACCGTCAATTCGGCTCGATTCCCACTCCGAATCTCAAACCGCGGCGATTGGCGCGGCAATTGCGGGGTGGCTCCAGCCCGGTGATATCCTCCTGCTACACGGTGATCTGGGCGCGGGCAAGACCGTGTTGGCCAAGGGAATCGGCACAGCGCTCGGCGTTCCGGAGGTCATGTCCAGCCCCACGTTTGCCCTCGTCAATGAGCACCAGACGGCTCCCGGCCAGTCGATTACACGTCTGACGCATCTCGATCTCTACCGACTTGGACCGGAAGACCTGGACTCCTTCGGGTACGGCGATATCATCGATAGTGCGGATGCGGTCTCCCTGATCGAGTGGCCGGAGCGCGCCGGCAACCATCTTCCCGACCGCTATCTGCTCATCGAGATCATGGCAACTGGTCCATCGGAGCGGCAACTCCTCCTACTGCCTCATCCGATCGACGAACAATGGTTGGCCAGAACGGCGGACCTGCGGCGCTGCCTCACCGCGAACGGTATCGCGCCCTAGTCGCCACTACGGGCAGTGGCTGCCGAACTCGCGGTAGCGGGGCGGCTCCGCGTCGTGATACTCGCGGCACAAGGTCACCAGGCGATCGACCAGCACGGCAAAGAGGCGTTCGCCCTTTTTGACTGAGGCCACGTGCGGGTCACCCATCACGCCGTGGGCCATTTCGCGCCGGCGCTCCGGAAACATTGCGAAGCGGGCGACCTCGGGGCTGAACTTCAGCCGCCAGTCGTCCCGGACCGCAAGATCCATATCGACCAGATTTGGCCGCAGGTATAACTGGAGGCTCGTCTCCCACTCTCCGCCGTGGCCGATGCTGCCGTCATCCGCCTCGCTCCAGGCGAGGAGTTCATCGCGCGCCATGTTCCAGTACGTCAGTGCCAGCGGCCAGACGTCTTCTTCCGCCAGTTTCACCGCGGCCACCCAGTTCGGCTGCTCGTTTCCGCCATGGCCATTGAGCATGATGATGCGGTGATAGCCGTTCGCCCAGATCGACCGCGCCACATCGCACAGGACATTGATGAACGTCTCGATCGCCAACGTGATCGTGCCAACTTCACCCATGTTGTAGTGGGTGAAACCATACGTGACCGGCGGCGCCACGATCACCGGGAAGTCCTCGATCGTATCGGCGGCTGTGATCGCCAGGTGGTAAGGAATGCTGATGTCGACATCCTGAGGGCAATGCGGGCCGTGTTGCTCCACCGAGCCGACCGGTACGATGACCACCGGGCGCTCCTTCAGCGCCGCGAGATGCTCGTGGCGCAACATTTCCTGCCACAAGACCTTCTTGCCACTCGCCGGTCTGATCAGCACAGCGTTGCCCTTTCCTGCGCACATGCGCGATCCGCGTCGATTGTCGTTCGGGCGGCATTATCGCAGCGAATTGCGCGGTTCCGAGGGTGCCAGTCATTGCGGATCTCGTTCCAGCAGTCACCCGTGCACCAGGTACAGCGACGTACACACGATGTGTCGTCCCGAGGAACGAGGGACCTCATCAAGGTGGTTCGCCGTCGCGAACAGCCGAACCTCCTCGCGGTGGCTCGGCATGACACGAGTCTTGCCCGCTGCTGTAGACTCGCGCGTCTGGCACGTGTGCCCCAGACGAGGGACCAATTCCAAATCCGATGCTGAAACCACCCGTACAGACGGAGAATCCCGCTCCCATTCTTGCCATCGACACCTCGAGCGCCCAGGGCGCCGTGGCCCTCTTCGATGGGCACAACCTGTCGTACCGCTCCTGGCCTGCGGCCCGTGCCCACACTTCAACCTTGCTCTGTGAAGTTCACCATCTCCTGGACGCCGCGAAGCGAGATGTCGGCGACGTTGCGGCCATCGTGCTCGCTGTCGGTCCCGGAACGTTCACCGGACTACGTGTCGGTTTTGGCTTGGCCAAAGGGTTCCATCTCGCCACAGACGCGCCGCTGATCGGGGTGCCCACCCTCCTCGCCACCGCGTTTCCCTTTGCCGATTGCGGGCGGCTCGTCCTCGCCACGGTTGAGGCCGGGCGTGGCCGCCTCGTCTGGTCCACGTTTAGGCGAGAAGCCGGCTGTCTGCGCGAATTGGATTCACCGCGAAACGGCAGTGTTGCCGAGTTCATCGCCAGCGCCGCCCACGCCGGCCCCTGCCTGATCGCCGGTGAAATCGACCCGGAAACGGAGCGCGAGTTAAGCCTGATCCACGATGCGGTCGTCCCCCCGCGCGCGGTGCGGATGCGGCAGCCTGGCGCCCTGGCTGCGCTCGGTTGGGCCCGGTGGCGGCAAGGGCAGATTGACGATCCTGTCACCCTCGAGCCGATGTATCTCTCGCGATGAGTGGTCCGGCGCCGGTTTCCTGGTGCGTGACATCTCTTGACGTCGCTGCACCTGGTGCAGGCGCTGCGGCCGTCACCGCCGTTCCGCCATCCACTCCCCTCGTTCACCGGTAGTCCAGCCCCGTCTTCCGAACGCTGTACCCGAAATCATGGCCTGGAAGCTGCCGGTTGCCCCCAATGGGGGGTCAGTGCTACCGTCATCGGCATTGACCAACCCTGCGGCGGCCGACCACGCGCCGCGCCAGTGTGGACCTGAGACTATTGGTGTACCGCCTCGATCTCATGACCCAGGACGATGTACCCGAGGTGAGCCGCGTCGAACGCCGCTGCTTCACCAACCCCTGGCCGAGTTCCGCATATCGGCGGGAATTGCAGAACCCAAAACAGAACTGGTATGTCGTATTGCGGGCGATACCGCCTGATCTAGAGAGCCAATCGGGCGAACCCGGGTCGGACGCGGCGATCACCGGCGCGTCTCCGAAATCGCTCCCCCGCCGGTCACTTTTCCCCATCAGTCTCCCCCGGAAACCTGAATCCAATGGGCACCATCCGGCTATCATCGGATTCGCGGGCATGTGGATGGCATTTGACGAAGCGCACATCACCACGATCGGTGTCGATGCGGCCTATCGCGGGCGTGGCCTCGGTGAACTCCTACTCCTCAGCCTCGTCGACGAAGCGATTTCGCGCGGCGCGAATTGGCTGACCCTCGAAGTCCGCGTCTCCAATACCTCAGCGCAAACGCTCTACCGCAAGTACGGTTTGACCGTCCATGGCACACGCAAGCGCTACTACAGCGATAACAACGAAGACGCGTTGATCATGTGGTCGCCGTCACTGCGTGAGCCGTCGTTTCGCGAGCGGATCGAGAAACTGCGAAACTCGCTCGACCGACGTCTGGGCGCGGAGGTTCTGACAGGGACCATCGATCCATTTGCGGCCTACCTCGCCCGGGTCAGTGGGCAGTGAGCGCACGGCACCACCAGGCTCGCGGCAAGATTCGATGATCGTTCTCGGCATCGAAACGTCGTGTGATGAGACATCGGCGGCGGTCGTCGCCGGTGGTCGGCGGGTTCTGTCGTCCGTCGTCTCATCGCAATTTGCTCTCCATGCTCCGCACGGGGGGGTCGTTCCCGAATTGGCGGCGCGGCGCCAGGTCACCGCGATCGTGCCCGTGGTGTCTGCCGCGATTCGCGAGGCGGAAATCGAGCGTGACGACCTCGACGCAATCGCGGTGACCAGTGGGCCAGGTCTGGCCGGCTCATTGGTAGTCGGCATGAACGCGGCAAAGGCGATGGCCTATGCCCTTGATCGGCCGCTGGTCGGCGTCAACCATCTCGAATCGCACATCTACGCAAATTGGCTATCCGAGTTGCGCCAACCACCGGAAGCGCCACGCTTCCCGGCGCTCTGCCTCCTCGTATCCGGCGGCCACACCGAGTTGATCCTGATGGAAGCACACGGCCGGTTTCGCCATCTGGGGCGGACCCTGGATGACGCCGCGGGCGAGGCGTTCGACAAAGGGGCCCGCCTGCTCGGACTCGGTTTTCCCGGCGGCCCAGCGATTCAGGCGGCCGCGGCCCAGGGCGATCCTGACGCGGTCGCTCTCCCCCGCGCCTGGTTGCCGGGCACCCACGACTTCAGTTTCTCCGGATTGAAGACGGCACTGTTACGGCTGACCGAGCCGTACCGCATTTCAGAAGACGTCGCGTCGGACTCAACTCCAGGCTCGCCATCCGGTCCCTTCCGCGAGCACCGCCCACCACGCTATCGGCCGGAGGCGCCGGTCGCCGATTTCGCGGCGGCGTTTCAGTGCGCGATTGTCGAGCCATTGGCGGTGAAGGCAGCTGAGGCGGCTCACGCGGTTGGCGCCGCGTCAGTACTCCTCGCTGGCGGGGTCGCGGCGAATGCGCTGTTGCGCGAGCGGCTGACCGCGGAAGTCGCGGCGCGGGTTGGGCCTGACATCCCCGTCCACGTTCCCGCGCTGGCCTACTGCACTGATAATGCGGCGATGGTTGCCGGTGCCGCCGCGTGGTCGATTCGTCGCGGGTCACAGGTTGGCTGGGAGGCGGACGTCCATCCCCGGTTGCCGCTCATGGCGTGAGCGCGCGGAAACGAAGGGACCGAACGCGAAGATGTCTGGTGATTCCGAAGCGTTGCTGCTCGAATTTGCGACTGAAATCGCGCGGGACGCGGGCGCGATTCTACGCAGTCGCTTCGGGCAGCCCCACGAGATTCGCTTCAAGGGAACCATCGATCTGGTCACCGAGGCCGATCAGGCCGCAGAGGCACTGATCGCCACTCGTATTCGTGAGGCGTACCCGGCACACGATCTGCTCGGCGAGGAAGGAAGCCGTGGCGCCGGCGGCGAATCACCGTTCTGCTGGGTGATCGATCCCCTCGACGGCACCACGAACTTCGCTCATGGACTCCC
Organism: Thermomicrobiales bacterium; assembly: GCA_046328335.1. GTDB lineage: Bacteria > Chloroflexota > Chloroflexia > Thermomicrobiales > UBA6265 > JACCXM01. Next base: position 114,784 of record JAXLWU010000007.1, on the reverse strand, counting down.
CACATTTGCCGTCTCCATTGCGCTGGAGGAGGAGGGCTCGCCGATCGTCGGCGTCGTCTACGATCCGATGCGGGACGAGATATTTGCGGCGCGCCGGGGCGGCGGCGCCACCCTCAATGGAACTCCGTTGCGGGTATCGGAGACATCCGAACTGATTCGCAGCCTACTCGTGACCGGATTTTCCTACGACCTGTCGGTGCGCGCCGTTCAGGCCAACGCGTGGCGCACCTTTCTCACCCAGGTGCAGGCGATTCGGCAGACCGGATCTTCGGCAATCAACCTCGCGTATATCGCCGCGGGGCGGTTGGACGGCTACTGGGAGTGGGGCACCTTGCCGTGGGATGTCGCCGCTGGCGCCTTGCTCGTTACAGAGGCAGGAGGCCGGATCACGACCATGGACGGACAACCATTTCAATCGTCAGTGCGGGAAACGCTGGCATCGAACGGTAACCTCCACCCGGCCATGCTGGGGACGCTCGCGGAATCTCTCGACGACCTGCCCCGCTAAGCGATTTGGGCTGCCGCACCAGGAGCGCGTAAAGCAACTTCGGCTATGATGGCCGTGCCTGTATGGCACGGCCAAGCCTCCATTGAGCGAAGCACGATGCCTGTGCTTCGCTCCCCTGAGGAGGGGATCAGTGAAGCTAATAGTCGCCATCGTCCAGGACGAAGACACGCCGTCGCTGACGGATGCCCTGATTTCCGGGGGTTACCGCTTCACCAAAGTCAGCACGACCGGCTCTTTTCTGCGAACCGGCAACACCAGCCTGCTGATTGGTGTTGAAGATGATCAGGTCTCCGCGGTCGTCGCCATCTTGCGGCGGACCTGCCGGCGGCGCACCCAGATCGCGGTTCCTTACTCTCCCGCCCTCGAACCTGGTCTCCTGTACATGCCTGAGAACTTCGAAGTCGAAGTGGGGGGCGCGGTCGTTTTTGTTATCGATGTCTCGCGCTTCGAACGCCTCTGAGTCGGTCACTTCATCATAAGTCGCCGGTCAGGCGAAGCGCTGTGCCTTTGCTGTGACGCGGCATTGAGAGGAATGTCATTTGAACGGGACATCATGGGCAGGATGGGCGGATCGCGACGACATCGTAGCCATCGCCAGTCGCCTCATCGCCATTCCGAGCCAGAGTGGCGAAGAACGAGCGGTGATGGACGAAGTCGTCCGCTGGTGCGAATCGCGGGATCTGTCGTTCCGGGTGCTCTCGCGCGATCCCGATCGCCCCAATATCGTCGTTACGGTGGGCGATGCAAACGCTGGTCCGACCCTGGTCATGAATGGACATCTCGATACGGTCCCGGTCTCTGATCTCTCCTCCTGGCGCACCGGTCCCTTCGCCCCGACCGTATCGGCCGATGGCACGCGCCTATTGGGGCGAGGCGCTTCGGACATGAAAAGCAGCGTCGCGGTCATGCTCTATGTTGCGGATCGGTTCAGACACAGCCGCCTCGCTGGCGCGGTGCAGGTCCATGTCGTCTCCGATGAGGAGACCGGCGGCGTATACGGCACGATCTTTCTGCTGGAAGAGATTGCCGCGGGTCGCCTCACGCGGCCGACCTACTGTCTGATCGGCGAAAAGAGCGATCTCAAGGTCCGCAATGCCGAGCGGGGCCTGCTGGCAGTCGAGGTCACCTGCTACGGCCGGGCGTCCCATACGGCTGCGGCGCGCGTCACGGGGATCAACGCGATTGCCAAGGCCGCCAAAGCTGTGCTCGCCCTGGAAGGCGACATCGACCGCTTCCACCCTGCCGTCGGCAAACCGGTCATCAGCATCAACACCATCCAGGCCGGCGTGGCGCACAATGTCGTCCCCGGTGAATGCACCTTCAGCATCGATCGCCGGCTGATTCCTGGGGAAACGCGCGACAGCGCCGTCGACGAAATCGTCGCGGCGCTCGACGGTGTTGCCGCTTCCGATCCCGATTTCCGCTATGAACTCGAGATCGATCCGCGGCAGGACCATATTCCGGCGAACATCACGCCCGCGGATTCGCCGCTCGTGGCCGCCGTGCAGCAGAGTGTTCGCGACACGACCGGTCTGGAACCGGAGTATTTCGTTGCCTGGGCCGGCGCGACGGACGGTCGGTTCTATCGTCAGGCTGGCATCGATACCGTCGGCTACGGGCCCGGTGGTGAAAACGCGCACGGGGCGAACGAAGCGGTCTATATCGACGATCTGGTCACCCAGGCCAACGTCTACGCCGCGACCATATCGCGGCTGCTTTCCGCCTGATCTGACTGCGGTACTCGCAGCGTTTGTCGTTCCGGGTATGAGCGAGGAATCTGGTGCGAGGATCCACTGTCCGCAGGGAAGACCGCCTGCTTCTGTGCCCGGGCCATGGCAGACGCGGCGGGGAGGCGGGGCAACGCAATCAGGGCCGGAGGCAGAACCACTGGTCCTCCAGCGACGTGCAGACGTTGTGCCGTTCCGACGCGGGGCCGGCGTGTCGTCCCGACGCAAGAGGGACCTCGGCGTTGGCGGTGATGACGACCGACGCCGAGATTCCTCGCCGCGGCTCGGAATGACACCTCTTGCGCACGCCGCTCGGAACGGAAACGTTCCTCACTATCGGTAGGCGGCCAACTGCGGCACATACCTCGCGGCAGTGATATCGTCCAGTTCAGCTAGGAGACCGGCAAAATCGAGCGCTTTGCGATCGAATACGATCGCTCCGTCTTGCCGCCAGTAGGACGGATCACGGTCCCAGGCGAGTTCGATCCCGTTGCCGTCCGGATCGCGAAGATAGATTGCCTCGTGGGTGCCATGGTCGGACGCGCCGTCGATCCCCTGCCCCCAATCGAGAAGGCGCTTCAGCGCGGCGGCAAGATCACGCCGCGTCGGGTAGTTGATCGCGAAGTGGTAGAGACCCGTGCTGCCGAAGGGAGGCTGGGAGCCACCCTTGCTCTCCCAGGTGTTCAATCCGATGTGATGGTGATAGCCGCCAGCGGAGAGAAACGCGGCTTGGGCGCCATACCGATTCACCACGTCGAAGCCGAGGGCATCGCGGTAGAAGTCCACCGCGCGATCGAGGTCGGCTACCTTGAGGTGCACATGACCGATGCGGGTCTCGGCAGGGAGTGAAGCGTAGGGCGAAATCATCGGGATTCCTCTATCTCTGAGCTTGTCTCTGCGGCACTGTCTGCGACAGCCTCGTCAATGGTATCGACATACATCCGCACGAATCTGACCACCACCCTGTCCTCGCCCGGCCAGTCCACGGTGCGAAGATCGATCCCGTTGTACTTCGCGCCGACCAGATCGGCGAACGCAGAGTCATGTTCTGGCGTAACCACGTCCCGAGCCCGTATTTCGCGCGTTCGATTCGTGGTTGTCGGGGCGGCCAAATTCAGCGTCGATTCCGGATGGCGCCGCAGGTTGTTGATCTTCTGGCACGCGGCGCTGAGCAAGCGCCTGATCGTCTCGTCGTCATTGATCGCGTGACCACGATCACGATTCGGCTCTTCTCAGGCAGATCGTGATGGGAAACCGGAATTTCGGGCGGTCGCGGGATGAACCGCCCATCACCAGATCAACTCCGGGTGGATGCGACGCGCGTGCGAGACCCGGACTGCGACTCCTTGCCGAACGGCAAGATCGAGTCCAGCGCCAGCGCACCCGGACCGGTCATCGCCAGTGCCAGGGCTGCCGATCCCAAAACGAGCACGAGTTCGATCCCGCCATCGCTGACGAAGAAGCCATTGGGGCGGTGGAACACGAGCAAGGCGACGAGCATGTCAACGGCCAGGAGTACCCCAGCGATGCGCACGCCGAGTCCGAGAATCAGCGCCAGACCGCCGAATGTCTCGACGAGACTGACCACCCACGCCGCGAGTTCCGGCGCCGGAAGACCGATCGATCCGAAAAAGCCAGCCACATTGCCGACACCCATCTGGAACAGTTTCTGGTAGCCGTGCATGAAGAACGCGAGGCCAACCACAATGCGCAACAACGCAATTCCCCACGGCCACAAGCGATCCGATTGCTGTTGATCGATCCACATGTCGAACTCGTCCTTTCCTGGTGGTCCGGCGCCTTGCATTTTTTCCAACGACAAACTATGTTGCCGATAGCAATATATCTTCGGCTTCGGCTGTTGTCAATACTTATGGGTGGAGACAATATGGCATCGAATGAGATCACCCCGCCGCGCTGTCGACGGCGGCCACTGATCGGCGCGCGGGTGCGGCGACTGAGACAAGATCGCGCCCTTACGCTGACTCAGGTCGCACAGCAGACCGGGTTGAACGTCGGCTATCTCTCCCAGGTCGAGACGGACAAGGCATCGCCGTCGCTCGAAACGCTGGCGGCGATCGCCGATGCCTTCGCGGTCCCCATCACCTGGTTCTTCGTCGACGATGCTCCCCCGCCGCGGTTAGTGCGCCGCGACGAGCGGCCGTGGCAGCAACTCAGGGATGATGCGCGGCTCGAGGTCGTCGATGGCGGTTTTGCCCGGCAACTGCGCATCGTCGAAGTGATCGCAACGCCCGGTGAACGATCGTCCCTGATGACCGATGCGGGGGAGGAGCACCACCTGGTGCTCGAGGGCCAGTTTCGGCTACGGCAAGGAGCGTTCGAAGCAGTTCTGGGGCCGGGGGATTACCTGGTCTGGGATGGCTGCTTTCCCCATGAAGCCGAGGTGGTCGGCGAAGGAACCGCTCGCATCCTGATCATCACCCCGGGACCATCCACCATCAGTGCTGTCGACGAGTGACCGGACGATCTACGAAGATCGTTTGCTCGCCGGTTTCTCCCGAGGTACTGGCTGCGGCGGCCGGTACCACCGCATGCGCCACCAGAGCACCAGCGTCTCCCGCATCGCGCGCAGGATCACTCGCGGATTGCCGCCGGTCGCCTGCCCTGCCACCCGCGGGTAATGGTGAACGCCGACTTGCTGTAGCCGGGCCCCGTGCCGGCGCGCTTTGGCTTGAATTTCCGTATTGATGAGCGCTCCCGGCGCAAAAAGGGGCAAACTTCGGATCAGATCACCACGAAAAAGCTTGAACGCGCAATCGATATCCCGCAGATGCACCCCAAATAGCAGGCGCACCGTGACATTGAATGTTTCGGCAAATATTCGCCGATGCAGAGGATCGCGCCGCTCCAGGCGAAACCCGGCGACGATGTCGTATTCGCTTGCGAACGGCACCAGCAGGCGCAAATCGGCGATATCGAACTGCCGGTCCGCGTCCATAAACATGACGTAGTCGCCGCGGGAGGCGCGGAAGCCGCTGCGTAACGCACCGCCATATCCCTGGTTGCGGTTGTGCTGCACCAGCCGGACTCGGGGATCGACGCCGGCAAGACTACGCACGATCTCCGCCGTACGGTCCCGGCTGCCGTCATCGACCACGATGATCTCGAATTGGTTGGCGTGCCTGGGCAGGACGGCCAGCGCTTCCTTGACCACCACGCCGATATTGGCTTCTTCGTTGTGGGCGGGAAGCACCACCGTCAGGCTGCCTGGAAGCCGTGATTCCGGCGACGCGGGGAGGTGTGGAACCTGGCTCACCCGGCCGATGCATCCTCAGCGGGCGGCACCCATTCCTCACTCGTGCCGCTTCCATCATCCGCCGCCGGTGCCCACGTATCGTTGCCACCAGACGAATCCCCGGACCCATCCGGCTGCGCGTCTTCAGGAGTCCAGCCACCGTCCGCCGCCGGCGCCGTCTCCTCGGATGAAGGAGACCAACTGTCAGACGGGGCAGTCCAGATAGCATCGGCTGGCGGCTCCCAGGTCTTCGAATCGACTCCAGCCGGAGCCAGCGGCGGGAACTTGAAATCGGGATCGATCGGGGCCTGCCCCTTCATGTCCTCACTGACAGTCCAGATTTCACCGCGCGGGAAATACTTCGTGTAGAAACTGCGCTCCCAGAGCAGATTGCCGTCGCGATCACGCACCACCCGGTAGTGCGACAACTCCTCGCCAATGCCACCAGTCTGCGCTTCGGTCACCGTTCCCGGCGCGAGGTCCGGATCGACTACTTCCTGTGGCGGCAGCATCTGGGTCTTCTCGCCCCAGGTCGGCCCAGTCGATTCCACCTGATACCCGAGGTCGGCGCCGTAGATATTGACCGTGACCCGTTCGCCATCGGTCCATGACTCGAGCAGCATCCACGATCCCGACGGATTCTCGAACTTGAAGTCAGCCCAGGTCGAGGGATCATCGGTCGGCTGCAGAATCGAGGCATCGAGGCCGGGCTTCCAACCGTCGTACTCGTAGAACCCAATGCGGAACCGGTGCGGCCACCACTCCGTGATCGGCAGACCCGCGAGGTAGGCCGCGCGGAAGACCGTGGTCGACACCTGGCAGATACCGCCGCCGATGTCCTTCCCGATCTTCTCGCCCGCGATCACCTGCGCCTGGACAAAGCCTTTGTCCTCGTCGATCAACCCGATCGCGCCGTTGAAGGAGAATTCACCGTACGGGGGCACCAGCGTCCCGTTCAGCAACTGCGCGCCGACCGCGACGTTGTGGGCGCGGCCGTCGCTCGAACCCGCATAGTTCGATGAGCCACTGCCGAGCAACGTCGTAATGCCAAGTTTGTCCAGATTCGCGCTGTCGATCTCCGGTTTGACCGCAACCACCGGCACCTTGATCGTGCCACCGTTGTCGAAGAACCGGTTCTCGACCAGATACGCCAGTTTGTCGGCGTCGAGTTGTGCGCCGTCGACGCTGGGCACGACAGAGACCACCTGCGAGCCGTCCCAGCCGACCTCGGCGTTCTGCGGTTCCGTCTCGATTTCCTGGCCCAATCGGTCCTCGAGCCACGAAGTCAGTTTTTCGTGATCGAGACTCAGTTGCATGGTTGGCGCCCCACCCGCCGCGGGTTTCACCTCCTGCCGTAGGAACTGGCCGAGGTCCGTGGCCGGAAGCGTCCAGACCCCGGCACCGTTGGTCACCTGAATTGGATGGGACAAGGCCTGCACCAGCAAATTGCGCGCCGGTTCCAGATCGACGGCGCGCACCGTGGCAATCTTCGCCACCACCGGTAACTCCGCGGAGACAGGCTGCAACTGCTCGACACCCGCCGAGATCGCCGCGCGTGCCCGCTCGCGGTCGACAACCTTGCCGTCAACCTCCGGCACAATCGCGACGTTCGAGCCGTCGATCGTTACCGACGCGTTTCGCGCTGGGGTACCCAGGTCGCTGTCGATCGTATCGAACCAGGCATCGAGTTGCTTGAAATCGAGCGCGACCGGCAGCGAAACCCGCTCGCCATCGCCAACGATCCCTGCGAAAGACTGCAAACGACGCAGCGGCGAAGGCTCCCGGCCGACTGCCGCAGCATGCGAAACGGCATCTTCCGCGTCGATGGAGACACCAATATCGCGATACGTGGTCGACCACGTCTTGCCAGCGAGGGTGAAGGTGATCGGGCTGACCTCGATCTGGTCAGCCCGCTGCGCGAGCGCGGCCGTCGCTTCCTGGTACGTCAGCCCGCCAATCGGCACATCGGCCACGGAGACGGCGGGAAAAATCTTCTCGGCGTGCGCGCCGCGGACAATCATCAGCGCCGCGGCCAACATCAGAGCCGCCAGCCCGAGAAACCCTGCCACGCTCAGGAGCAAAGCGCGGGACCATGACAGAATCGAAGCCGGAAGGTGCAGGGAACCGCCACGACCAGTCAGGACCGGACGGAACCCGTTCGCCACTCGCACGTTTTCTCGCAAACCCTGCCGCCCTCCCGGTCAGGTCGAGTCACGTTCCGCGGGCACGGGGAACAGCGGGACGACGTGAAACCGAACCCCGGCGCATTGTAGGTCATCGCCCGCGCGCACGCCCATGACCGCCCGTACTGGATTCCCGTTGAGCCAGGTGCCGTTGCTGCTGCCAAGATCGCGCAGCCACCACTGCCCCCGTTCGAACCGCAGTTCGGCGTGTCGTGCTGACACGTGTGGATCGTCGACCAACAGCGTGCTCGTGGCATCCCTGCCGATCAGGGCCACCGGGGGAACCGGTATTGCAGCGCCGACCCGCAGCGAGGATCCTCCCGGATCGACGACGCGCAATGCCACGCGCGCGGTCCGGCCGTCGTCGCTCCCCATCTGTCGCGCCGCGAGATTGAGTTCGCGCACCGTCGTCCGCAACACGAGGAAGAGAAAGAAGTAGATGCCAGCGATGAAGAGAACGCGAAACAACGCGTAGAGCCAGCCCGCGGCAACGAACTGATCCCAGGAAAGATCGATCATTCCCGCACGCGGTAACGAACGCCGCCAAAGGCAACGACATCCCCGGCCTTCAGGCGGGCGTGTTCGATCGTTTCACCGTTGACCCAAGTGCCGTTGGTACTTCCCAGGTCGACGATGACCCAGTTCGTTCCGTCCCACTCGAGCCGGGCATGATGACGAGAGACCGCGCCATCCGCGATCACCACATCATTCCCCTCGCCGCGGCCGATGCGCACGAACTCGCCTTCCAGGGAAATCCTCGGCAGTTCAGGACGCTCCGGAATAAGCCGCAACCGCGGCGCCACCCTTTCACGTCCGACAAGCCGGCGTTCGGCGTCGAATATGGCGTCCACGCGCACGGCGCGTCGCGGTACAGCGGCGTCGGCGGTGAAGGCGACGACAACCGGTCCCAGCGTTGATAGGCCGCGGGCATAGATCAATTCCGCCAACCAGCGCTCCAGCTCCCGGCAGAGTGCCGCCTCCCAGCCGGCGAACTGCGATGCGTCATCGGGGTGGAGCCGTACCGTGAATGCGTTGGGAACGAGGGACCCTCCGACCGAGCTTCGTCTCCCGTTCAACATCGCTCGTTCCAGATGCCGGCCGATCTCGGCTGGCTGCACGCGGAGACGAAACGCGCTCGCGATCCCGCCCTCCACCAGCCGTTCGATTGCCTGCTCCAGCCGTGACAACATCGAAAAGCAGCCCTGACCGTGCCTTCCAGAACGAGCGCGCCCCGCCGCCAACCGTTCGATCTCAACGTGGTCCTCGGCGAACCTGACGCTGGTATGATCGCCCGAGAGCAGTTCGAGCGGCGAGCGCCGCATCACGAGCCAGGCCAATGCCAGATCACCTTGCGCACCGGGTACAGATCGGACCATCGATCCTCTCCGCCGACTTTCGCCGCCTCGGCGAGCAGATTGCCGCGGTCGAGGCGGCTGGTGCCGATTTCATTCACGTGGACGTCATGGACGGCGTCTTCGTTCCCAACATCAGCGTCGGCCTCCCCATCGTCGAGGCCGCGCGCGCCTCCACAAAACTGCCAATCGATGTCCACCTGATGATCGTCGAACCGGCGCGCTGGATCGAACGCTTCGCCGCGGCCGGGGCGGACACCATCGTCATCCATGTCGAAGCCGATCCGCACCTGTACCGGACCTTGCGCGCGATCGAGGAAGCCGGGGCCAATCCGGGCGTCACCCTCAATCCAGGAACGCCGGTCATCCTGCTGGAACCAGTTCTGCCCATCGTCCGCCAGGTGCTGGTCATGTCGGTCAGTCCAGGGTTTGGTGGTCAGACCTTCATCCCCGCCTCGCTCGCCCGCCTGCGGCAGCTCCGGGAGATGCTCGATGCGGTCAATCCGTCCTGCCACCTCGAGGTGGATGGCGGAATCAAGGCATCGAACGCGCCACGGGTGGTCGCGGCCGGGGCGGACATGCTGGTGGTTGGCTCCGCCGTCTACTCCCCGGATGTTCACGTCGCCGATGCCATGCAGACGCTCCGCCATGCGATCCAGGGTGACCCTCCGAAAGTGGGCTGAACGAGGAGACAGGAGCATGCCAATGAACTGGGCGCCAATCCGCACGACGTATCACGTCCGCACCTACAACTTCGGGGAACGGCTCATTCCCGAGATGCTTGGCAAGAGTGATCTTCCGGAAGGCGTCATCGCCGAAACATGGGAAATAAGCGATCAGAAGGACACCCGCGCAAGGATCACGTCGGGTGAATTCGCTGGCCGACTCCTGCACGATGTCATTGCCGAGCACCCTGACGCCGTGGTCGGTGAAGGCTGGCGCGGGCCCCACTTCCCGATTCTCGACAAATTCCTGGATGCGTCGCATCCCCTGCCGGTCCACCTTCACGCCGACGACGAGACGGCGCGCCGCGTACACCACCAGCCGAATGGCAAGACCGAAGCGTGGCACATCCTCTATGCCGCGCCAGACGCCACCATCCTCGCCGGTATCCGTCCTGGCTTCTCCGACGATGATCTGCGCCAGGCGTTTCTCGCGCAGGACTACGATCGGGTCATGTTTCGCCACCCGATTTCCGCCGGTGACACCGTCTATGTGCCGGGCGGCATCCTCCACGCCTTTGGCCCGGACACCCTGATCTTCGAGGTACAGCAGACCTCCGATCTTGGCCAATCGGTCATGCCGACCGATCTCTACGGCAACCGGCTGAGTGACGAGGACTGGCGGGCGCACATCGACGCCACGCTGGCGGAACTCAAAAACGACTACTGGCCCCGCCCGAATCCTGGACTGGACAAAGCGGTCGCGGAACACGGCAACCGCATCACGGTCGGCTGCGCGGGACCATACTTTGCGCTCGAGCGCTGGCGGTTGACTGCGCCACACATCGATGCGTCCCATCCCTGGCGCTGCCTGACCCTTTCCAATGTCGGTGACCCGGTGACGATCACCTGGAACGGTGGCGCGGAAACGCTCGGCCAGGCGGAATCGATGCTGCTCCCGGCGGCCATCGGCGATGTGACGATCGCACCCACGAGCGCGGCAGCCGATCTGATCGCCTGCTATCTTCCCGATCTGGAGCGAGACATCGTCATGCCACTTCGCGCCGCCGGCCACGCCGACGACGCCATCCGCGCCCTTGGTGAACCCGGCATCTGACCGACAGGTGGGCCACTCACTCGCGAACCCATGAACGGGCGAAGGCCGAAGGCGACTCTTTCAGCACCTTTCGCGACTCACTTCGTCGCCAAGGAAGCATCTCGGCTTCGCGAATCCGCGTCGGAGCGTTCAGCCGAGATGTTTTTCCTCCGGGCGCAGACAGAATCCGGATGAAGACACCCGTGTTCATTTCGTCCCCAGCAACCGCGACCCCTCTCCCTGCGCACAGGGAGAGGGGTTGGGGTGAGGGTTTTCGGGGTTCGGGTGAGGGCCACTCGCCCAACCTCCCCTTGTCAGCCACCGCAATGGGAGCCGGCGTTGGAGTGAGGGGTCTCATTGCTACTGCCCAACGCTCAGCATCCCGGCACCCCCTGCAATCGGCTCACTCCGCTCCGGCTGCCCCAAGCCTTGCCAACGCGTGCAGCTGATCCTTGGCCGATTCGTAAAGACCCCGGTACACATCGTAGTACGCGTCGTATACCGGGCGCAGATCGGAGCGTGGTTCCAGTTTCATCCGCATCGTCACCCAGTCTCGCTGCAGTGCGCCGAGATCGGGGATGATGTTCGTCGCCAGCCCGGCCATGAATGCGTCCCCATACGACGCGCCGATCGTCCGCTCCGGCACATCCTGCGGCAATCCGGTGACATCCGAGACGATTTGCAGCCAAAGGGGATTCTTCGCCCCACCACCGACCGCGATCAGCCGCTTCGGCGGCGCTCCCATTGCCGCCATTGTCTCCAGGTTATGCCGTACGCCGTACGCGGTTCCTTCCAGGCTCGCCCGGTAGAGATGGGCCTTCGTGTGGGAGAGAGTGAGGCCGGCATAGACGCCGCGGGCATCGGGATCGTTGATCGGCGTGCGCTCACCGGCAAAATACGGGAGGCAAATCAACCCGTCTGCGCCAGGAGGAACAGCGCCCGCGGCGTCGGCCATTGCGGCGTACGCATTCGGTCCTCCCGTCGCCTCCGCCGCCAGTTCTTCCTGTCCAAACTGGTCGCGAAACCACCGTGTGAGAGCCCCGGTGGTCGACATCCCTCCGTCGATGGTGTACCTACCTGGCAGGCAAAAGACCGTCGCCCACATCCGCGGATCGGGCACCGGTTCCGCGGTGACATGGATGATGAACATGGTGGTGCCGTACATCACCATCATGTCGCCGGGATCGACCACGCCGACGCTGACCGCCTCCGCCGCCGCGTCGATCGTTCCCGCCGTGACGGGGGTCCCTTGCTTGAGGCCAGTCTCAGCGGCGGCCGCCGCCGTCACCTCTCCCGCGATCTCGTCTGACCAGAGGAGCCGCGGCAAGCGGTCCAGACCGACGATCGGTGCGGCGAACCGTTCATCCCAACGCAGGTTTCGCAGATCGAAAAGTGGGTTGTAGTACGAGGCCGTGTGGTAATCCATCACGTACTCGCCCGTCAGGCGATGGACCATGTACGACGACGACGCCAGCAGTTGGTGGGTGGCGGCGTAGACCTCCGATTCCCGCCGCTTCATCCAGAGGATCTTGGGACCGATCGCCTGTGAGGTAAGCGCCATCCCGCCCAGGTCGAACATCGCCCCCTCGCCGAAGTGGTCGTTGAGCCAGGCAATCTCGTCGGATGCGCGGGTGTCGATTCCGTAGAGAATCCCCGCGCGCAGTGGGCGTCCGTCCGCATCGACCGGCAAGACGCACGCGCCGATAGCACTGACGGCGACCCCACCGACATCCTCGCCGCGAAACCGGTCGCCAAGCAGCATTTTCGTCAGGCCGACGAACTCGCCCCACCAGATGGCGTCGGGATCGTGCTCAGCCCAACCCGGACGCGGCAGGCTCAAGCCATGTTCGATCGTGGCCTCGGCCAGGACCTCGCCGAATGGGGAGCAGAGCACGCCCTTGGCACTGTAGGTGCCAATGTCCACGCCAAGGAGCAGATCTCCCGCCATCCGTGATCCTTCCTGTTCGACAACGATCGGCTGCCACACCCGCGAGCGGCCTCGATCATATCAGGCGGCCGCGCTGGTCCGGTTCTTGCCAATCCAGGACATCGCCAACGGTTCGTTGCGGCGTTCCGCAGACGATACCCCCATGACGAAGAAGGCGCCCCAAACCTGGATGCGTGAGGTGAATTCGTGCCCCTCGTCGATGTGCTGATTCCTACCTGTAGTCGCAAGACCGGGCTGGCGGTCGTCCTGGCCAGTCTCTTCAGCCAGACCTTTCGCGATTTCCGCGTTGTCATCTCCGATCAGACCACAGACGACGAGACCTACATGGAGGACCGCGAAATTCGGACCCTGCTCGACGCGCTCCGCTGGCATGGCCACTTGGTCGAGGTCCATCGCCATCTGCCCCGGCAAGGCATGGCCGAGCAGCGCCATTTCCTGCTCACCCGCGCCAACGCCCGCTATGTCCACTACCTGGACGACGACGTGCTGCTCGAACCCGACACCATGGAGCGCATGCTCGGCGTGATTCAGCACGAACGCTGTGGCTTTGTCGGCTGTCCAGCCACGGGGCTCGATTACCTGGATGACATTCGCCCGCATCAGCAGCAGATCGAAGTCTGGAGCGGTCCGGTAGTCCCGGAGCAGTTCGACAGCAGCGGAATTCCCTGGCAACGCATCAGCGTCAACAATGCGGCGAATCCGCTCCATCTCGAACAGCAACTCGCTCCCGATCGCGGCACGGTGCGCTACAAGGTAGCCTGGGTTGGCGGCGCCAACGTCCTGTTCGATCGGGAAAAACTCCTCGCCGTCGGCGGCTTTGCCTGGTGGCACGAACTGCCGCCCAATCACGCCGGAGAGGAAGTGGTCGTGCAGTTCTTGCTGCTGAACCGATTCGGCGGCTGTGGTCTGCTGCCGGCGGGAACCTACCATCTCGGTCTCCCCACCAACGTCCCCGACCGCACTCACAACGCGACAGCGCTTTTCGACTCGCTCAGCGCCCGTCTGAACGGTTCCGACGGCCCGCTGACTGCCATTCAAACAGATGGAAAGGAAGTAGCCGCCATCCATGACTAGCCCTGCGACCAACGGCCGTCCCCGTGTCAGCGTCATCATGCCGACCTATCGCCAGGCATCGTTCCTGCCCCGCGCGCTCGACAGTCTGTTCGCGCAGACGGCGAGTGATTGGGAACTGATCGTCATCGATGACGGCTCGCCGGACGATACCCAGCAGGTACTCTCCCGCTACCGCTTCGACCCCCGGGTGCGCGTCATTCGCTTTTCCCGGAACGAGGGCTTGGGGCGAGCGCTCAACGCCGGGATCGATGCCAGCCGCGCCGATCTGATTGCCTATCTGCCTTCAGATGATGTCTGGTACCCCGATCATCTTTCGAGCCTGCGCGATCTGTTCGTGCGCCAGCCAACATTGATGCTCGCCTTTTCGGGCGTGAAGCATCACTACAACAAGCGGGCGGTGGGACAGATCGATGGCGATCCGCTGCAACTCGTCCAGGTCATGCACCGGCGCGCTGAGGACCGCTGGTTGGAGCGATCGGCGTTGACCACGGACGATCTCGACCGCATGCTCTGGTCCCGGTTGCGCGAGCGCGGGCCGAGCGCCGGCACAGGGTTGGTGACCTGCGAATGGGTCGATCACCCCGCGCAGCGGCATAAGCGCCTGCGCGAGCCGTTGGGCGGGCTCAACACCTACCGCTCTTACCACCGGGTCGCGGACCCGCTCATTGTCCACACCACGCGCGGCAACTTCATCGACGAAGCATCCCGGTTCCGCGCGATGCGCGAGCGCCCCGACACCCCGCCGGCGCCAGACGGACTGAAGATCCTCCTGGTCGGGGAACTCGCGTACAACGCCGATCGCGTGCTGGCGCTGGAAGAGCGCGGCCACCAACTCTTCGGTCTCTGGATGCCGAATCCGTACTGGTACAACAGCGTCGGTCCCCTCCCCTTCGGCCATGTCCGCGACCTCGACCCCACGAACTGGCAGGGAGAAGTCCGGCGCATCCAACCAGACGTGATCTACGCGCTGCTCAACTGGCAGGCAGTGCCATTTGCGGCGCGGGTACTCGCCAGCACCCCCGGCATCCCGTTCGTCTGGCACTTCAAAGAGGGTCCGTTCATCTGCCTGGAGCATGGTTGCTGGGACGACCTCATCTCCCTCTGCGCCGGCGCTGACGGGTTGATTACCTCGTCACCTGAAATGCTGGAATGGTTCGAGACGATCCTCCCCGGTCTTGGCGGGACCAAACCCTCGTGGTCGCTCGATGGCGATCTGCCTAAGCGGGACTGGTTCGACAACCCGCGTCCGGCCCGGATCGTCGATGAACGCGGTGAATTGCACACCGTCGTTCCCGGCCGCCCTATCGGGCTTCATCCCGAAACCGTCGCTGAACTCGCCGCCTGCGGTGTCCATCTCCACTTCTATGGTGATTTCACCCAGGATCAATGGCATGCCTGGATCGCCCGCACGCGCGGCCTGGCGCCGGATCACCTCCATCTCCATCCGAACGCGGATCAGGAGCGTTGGGTCGAGGAGTTTGGCCGGTACGACGCCGGTTGGCTGCATGGCTTCGAGAGTCACAATGGCGGCGATCTACGCCGCGCTGACTGGGACGATCTCAACTACCCGGCCCGGATTGCCACGCTCGCCGTTGCCGGACTCCCCATGATCCAGCGCGCCAACCCCGGCGCCCGTGTTGCCAGTCAAACGCTGGCGCGCGAGCGCGATCTCGGGGTCTTCTACGAGTCGATCCCCGATCTCGCGGCGCAACTCCGCGATCAGCTGCGGATGCAGCAGATCCGCGATTCCGTCTGGCAACAGCGGGAGTCGTTCATGTTCGACACCCATGCCGACGACCTGATCGCCTTTTTCCGCCAGGTGATCGCGTCGGCGCCGCGGCTCGGAACACGAATTTCGTCCCTGCCCAGAACCCGCGCCCAAACGAAATCACGCATCCCCGTATTGGCCGAGTAGCACCGCCAACCGCGAACGCTGGCGACGTGGGCCCCGCTCCCGATGACGATTCGCATGATTCAACCGACTCGTGCCTGAATCATGGCCGGGACATCACCGACAAGCCACTCTCCGGTTGGAACCGGAGAGCGGGCAAATCCGCCGCCCCGACCATACGACGTCGGCGCTCTTGGAACTTGCAAGGGGTGTGGGGAGGGCACTCGTTCGGCTGAGAACGCGCTCGATGACGACCATAACTCTCCCCAGAAACCCGAAGCGCCCCACCACTCTCAACATCAAACGATGATCCGTTCCTCGGCCTGGAACGACATCGTGGCGGCGGTATCCTGAAAATTCGGGGCGTCGGCCAGCGCGGCAGCGAACTCTTCGCTCGCCACGGCCGCTTCGTACGCCGCGTCATCGGCGAAGGACAGTACCGCGATTCCTTCGAATGGTGATTCAGGCTGGCCTGGCAGCGCCGGGTAGCAGCGGTAGGCGACCACCCCCGCCACCTTCGCCGTCAGTGGGGTGTGTTCGTCGATCCAGAACCGGGAAAACTCCTCCTGGCTCAAGTCCGGCCGCTTTTTCACCAGAAACACGACATGACGCATTGGTACCCCTCCCAGATTTCGGGATGCCGGTGTGGAGCCTTAATCGTCGGCTCCGGCACCACCCTGCAGCCAGTCCGCCGCCGCGTACTCCGGATCGGGATGACGGTAGAACCCCTGCCCGCTCTTCTCTCCCAGGTCACCCCCGGCGACCTTGCCATGCAGCACGCGCGACGGTTGGTCCATCGGATCGGTCGCGACGTTCTGGTAGGAGGTCTCGATATCGGCCACCACGTCGAGCCCCACCATGTCCATGATCCCGAACGGCCCGTATGGCGTGCCGAAAAAGATCATCCAGAGGCGATCGACATCCGCGGGATCAGCATGCCCCTCGTCGACCACCCGCAATGCCTCCCGCTTCACCGCTCGCCAGACCCGGTTGATGATGAACCCCTTGCTATCGCCCCGCACGATCGCGGTGACTAATCCCAGCGACGTGCCGAAGCGCTCGACCGCGTCCATCACCTCCGGCCTCGTCGCGCCACAACCCATCAGTTCCAGCATCGGCCGGATCCAGATCGGCGCAAAAAAGTGGGTGTTGAGCAAGCGCCCCGGATCCTCCACCGCCGATGCGATCTGGCTCGATGGCAGCGATGACGAATTGGTCGTGAGAATCGCGTTCAGCGCCAGCCGTGACATTTCCGCGAACAGCGTTCGCTTCGTCTCCAGATCTTCCCGCACCGCTTCGATGACGATATCCGCTCCCGCCAGCGCGTCCGCGAGGCTCGTCATGGGCGTGATTCGCGCCACCAGCGCCTCGACATCGGCAGGCGGTTGCAGGCGGAACTGATGGTGGGCATAGCGCGCCAGGTGCGCTTGTGTCCGCGTCTCTTCGGCGATCCGCTCCTTCGCCGCCGCCAGCATCGGCGGCTCGGCATCCCACATCTGCACCCGGCGCCCGCTGGCCGCCACCAGGGCCGCGATTTGCCGTCCCATCGTCCCGGCGCCGATGATGGCAACCGTGTCCAGAACCTTCGCCGTGTCATCACTCATGCTATCCCCGCTTTTCCTCACCCCCGCCAACCGCGTCCCGGTAGTCTGCCATGACCGCGTCGGCTCAGGAACCGTCCGCTTTCCGCACCCCCGGGAGGCCGAATGACCGATCGGAATCATGCAGGCCGGGATACTCGCATCGGCGTCCAATCTCGGATCGCTTCGCCGGAATGTGACAGACTGGAACGATGGACAGGGAGAAACACGAACGCCAGGCTGATTGCTTCGAGGCAAACCGCTCCCATCTCGGATCAGTTGCCTATCGCATCCTGGGCTCCGCGAGTGAGGCCGAGGATGCCGTCCAGGAGACCTGGCTCCGCTTCAGCCGCAGCGATACCACGGCCGTGGACAATCTGCGAGGCTGGCTGACCCAGGTGGTCGCGCGCATCTGTCTCGATATGCTCCGCTCGCGCAAGTCACGCCGCGAAGAGTCGCTCGATGCATTGGGTCACTCGCCGCAGGCAACTGATCGGCATTCCGTTGATCCCGAGCAGGAAGCGTTGCTCGCCGACGCGGTCGGTCTCGCCATGCTCGTTGTGCTGGACCGGCTCGATCCCGCGGAGCGGCTGGCGTTCGTCCTCCACGACATGTTTGCCATTCCATTCGACGAGATCGCACCAATCGTGGCGCGAACTCCGGCCGCCACGCGGCAACTCGCCAGCCGCGCCCGGCGCCGCGTTCGCGGTACGAGTGACCAGCGGCCCCCTGAGGACGAGGCGCATCACGCCGACCGGCGCCAGCAACGAGCGGCGATCGACGCCTTCCTCGCCGCCGCCCGCAACGGCGATCTCGAGGGGTTGCTTGCCCTCCTCGCGCCCGATGTCGTTTTTCGCTCGGATGCGGTGCCAGCGCTGGGCAGCGAATCACAGGAAGTTCGAGGCGCTATGGCGGTCGCTCCTTTGGCGATACGCGGCCGCGCCCGGGCCGCCCGCCTCTTGCTCGTCAACGGCGCCGTCGGCGTGGTGGTGGCGCCGCGTGGCCGTCTCCTGATGGTCCTCACGTTCACCATCCAGTCCGGCCAAATTGTCGCCATTGACGCCATTGCCGATCCAGATCGACTGGCGCAACTCGAATTGGCAGTGCCTGAGGATCAGTAACGGCTGCGACGGAGCGAATCGCGCGTTTCGGTCCGGATGATCGATCGGCTTGGCCAACGGCGCAGGGCGTGTCGCCTCGACCAAACTCTGGTGACAAGGCGGATCACCAGGATCTCAAACGCCTCTTCGCGCCGGCAACGACACTTTGCGCGCGACGGAGCCGAACCAGCGAGGCAGAACCCTGCACTGGTCATTTGCCGGGCAGGCGTCAACCCGTCGGTCGTTTCAGCCGTTTCAGAAACCCGGAATCATTGGCGTCATCGCCGCATTCGCTACGCTCGACCGCTCGTTCCAAACCGAACTCACGTGCTGACGGGCCGCTGCCGGTGCTACCTTCGGTGAGACATGCTGCACGACGCCCCGGCGATCGCCACCGCCAACCTCACCAAGCGCTACGGCTCCGTCACCGCCCTCGCGGGCATCGACCTGCTCGTGTCACGCGGCGTCACTTACGGATTCCTTGGGCCAAACGGCGCCGGCAAGACCACCACGATCCGCATTCTGATGGGCTTCATCCGCCCCAGCGGCGGCAGCGCACGGATTTGGGGACATGATTGCTGGCGCGACGGCGTGCAAGCCCGCCAGGATCTCGGTTTCCTCGTTCCGGCCGACTCGCTCCATGACGACATGAGCGGCTTCGCCCAACTCGATTACGCCGCTCACCTCTCCGGCAAGCCGCCCCTGCTCCGCCAGCGCTTGCTCGAAGCGCTCGAACTCAGCCAGGATGCCCTCGGGCGTCGGCTGCGCACCTATTCGAAGGGGATGAAGCAGAAGTTGGCGCTGACCGTCGCCATCCAGACTGCCCCCGCGCTCCTTGTCCTGGACGAGCCGACGGACGGACTCGACCCGCTGATCCAGCGCGCCTTCGAAACGGTGCTGGGCGAACTTCGCGATGCCGGCACGACCATCTTCATGTCGTCCCACGATCTACCCGAGGTCGAACGGACATGCGAACGGGTCGCCATCATCCGCGCCGGTGCCATCGTCGCCGAGGAGACGATTGGCGACCTCAAGGGACGGCACCGGCGGGCGGCCGAAGTCGTCTTCGCGGGCGAACCGCCCTCGGGTCTGGACCGGTTGCCGGGGGTCACGATCGTCGCGCGCGATGGCAATTGCCTGATCCTCGCCATCGACGGCAGCGTGGTGCCGCTGCTCCAGTTCCTGGGCACGCGGCACGATGTCCGCGACCTGCTCTTGCCACAACCACGGCTTGACGACATCTTCCTCGGCTTCTACGACCTCTCCCCAGCGGTGGGAGAGGAACCGGCGATGCGCCTGCACACATCGGCGCCAGAAGCGGTAGCGGTCGAGCGATGACGGCAGCGCCGCGAATGACCGCCCGCGCGCTCCGCCAGGGTCTACCAGGGCTGATCGCGCTCCTGCTCGGCATCGCCATCTTCGAGTTCATCCAGCCGGTGGTGATCGCGTCCTTCGGCGGCGCGGCCGGGCTCAACGCCATCATGGAGCGGATTCCGCCCGCGCTCCAGGCGTTTGCCCGGACGCGGCCGGAGTTTCTGGCGCTGTCCGGACTCGCCGGTTATCTCTCGCTCGGGTTCACCCACCCGCTCTATCTGGTTCTCGCCGGCGCGGCGGTTGTCGGGTTCAGCGCGCGCTCCCTGGCTGGTGAAATGGACCGCGGCTCCATCCAATTGCCGCTCTCGCGGCCGATATCCCGCGGGGCGGTCTACGGCTCACGCGTGGCCGGCGTGATCCTCATTTGTCTGCTCCTCTGCCTGGCGGGACCGCTCGGTATGATCGCCGGCCTCTCCTACGCGCAGCCCGGCACGATGGAAATCGCCCACTTCTTCGCCGTTGCCGTTGCCGGCCTGGCCCTTTTCTGGTCGATTGGCGGGTTGAGTCTGCTCTTCAGCGCCACCGCGTCCTCATCCGGCCGAGTCATTGGCTGGGCCATCGGCGTGTTGGTGATTTCCTATTTCATCGACTATTTCGCCGGTGTCTGGAAACCATTGCAGCGCTGGACCGTGCTGTCGCTGTTCAACTACTACGAACCCAGCAAAGCCCTCGTCAGCGGCGAGATCAATATCGCCGACATCGCGACGCTTGCGCTAGTCGGCCTGGTCACGATGATCGCCGGTCTGGTCGTTTTCGTTCGCCGCGATTTTCCTTCGTAAGGAGGCAGCATGACGCGTGCGGTCATCTGCGATGTGAACGAAACGCTGCTCGATCTTGGCGCACTCGATCCCCTTTTTGCGGGCTGGTTCGGTGAACCAGGGGTACGGCGAGATTGGTTCACGCTCACCCTTCACATCGCGATGACCTGCGCCGCCACCCGGACGTATCGCCCTTTCGGGGAAATCGGCGCGGCAGCCCTGGCCGAATGCGCGAACCGGCGCGGGGCCGCACTTCCCGCCGACGCCAGCGCCCAACTTCGCGAAGCGATCGCCGATTTGCCGGCCCATCCGGATGTCGTTCCCGCCCTGTCGACGCTGCACGACGCCGGTTTCCTCGTTTCCGCACTCTCGAACAATCCCCTTGCCGTGTTGCGGGAGCAGATGCGGCGCAGTGGTCTTGATTCGTACTTGGTAGCGGTCATGTCCGTCGAGGAAGCCGGCGCGCTGAAACCAGCGCCGGAGGTCTACCACTTCGCCATAAAGCGCCTCGGGTTGCCACCGGAGGAGACCTGGATGGTCGCCGCGCACGGCTGGGATATCGCGGGCGCGCAACGCGCCGGTCTGCGCGGCGCTTTCGTGGCGCGTCCCGGCCAGTATCCTGACCCACTTTCACCACCTGCCATCAGCGGACCAGACCTCACCGCCGTGGCATCGCGCATCCTCTCGACGTCCGGCGCTGGATGATGTTCGTGAATCGAAGGCATTGCCACCCGCGCCAGGGTCTCAACCCGCCAGCGTGTTCAGGCAAAGGCAGGGCACGACGTAGCCATCGCCAACCCGGTATGGCTCTGCCGCGGCGCGAAGCGCCGCCTGCACCGATGCCCGGTCGCTCTCGGACAGCCCTCGCAGGATGGGCGATACCGCGCCCGCCAGATCGGTCAAGTATCGCCAGAACTCCTCGAAACTGGCGAAGCGGCGATTTGCTGGTACCGCCTCGATCTCGACACGATTGAATCCCGCACCGCGCACGAGGCGCTCGAGGCGTCCCCGATCGGCGAGGGCGAAGATACCTGGCGCGTTGGGCTCCGGTGGCGCCATCAGCCCCCGGCTGAGGAGGATCGGGGTGATCAGCGAGGCCCAGGGATTGTCCTCAGGCCCAGCCCAAACGGAAAACGCCAACCGCTTCCCCGGCCGCAACACCCGCCGCGTCTCGGCGAACGCCGCGCCGGGATCGAACATCAGCATGTAGCCCCAGCGGCAGAGCACGCCATCGACGCTCCCGCTCAGAAGGTCCATCTTTTCCGCGTCGAGGACACGGAATTCGACGTTGGTGATCCCCAGTTCCGCAGCGCGCCGCCGCGCCGCCTCGACCATGGCCGGCGCGAAATCGGTGATGATCACGCGCCCGGTGGGCGCAATCCGACGCGCGGCGAGCAGGCCGGTATCTCCGACACCAGCCGCGATGTCCAGCACGGTGTCTCCCGGCTGTGGCGCGAGTTTATCGACCAGCCACTCCCCGATGGGGCGCGAATCACTCCAGATCGCATCGCGAATATCCTCCCAGCCGGGGGCCATGCGGTTCCAGATTGCCCGGGTCTCGTCTTTTGCGGCGACCATGTCGCGCTGATTCATCATGGATTCCTCCTGATGACTGGCTATAGCGAATTCAGCGGGACGGGGCGCTCCGCGACGGCGGAAATGGCGCGGGGGCGGCCACCGCCACCCCCGTCCCCGCGTTCGTTTCTACGTTCGATGACTTGTCGTGGATTGCCTTAGTTGTCGAAGCCGACCCGGGTGATGGCTCCGTCGTTGGCCTGCGACACGAGCGCCGCGTACTTGGCGAGTACGCCCTGGGTGTAGAGCGGCTTCGGCGGCGTCCACGCCGCCAGCCGCCGTGCGATCTCCTCATCGCTAAGGTCCACGTTCAGACTCCGCGCTGGGGTATCGATCTTGATCGTGTCGCCCTCGCGCACAGCCGCCAGGGGGCCGCCGACCCCCGCTTCCGGCGCGACATGGCCGATCATCAACCCCTTGGTCGCGCCGCTGAAGCGGCCGTCGGTCACCAGGGCTACCGAATCGCCGAGTCCCTGCCCCACGATGGCGGCGGTGACGCTCAGCATCTCCTGCATTCCGGGTCCGCCGGCGGGGCCCTCGTAGCGGATCACCACCACATCGCCCGGATTGATCGTTCGCTCGAGGATCGCCTCGTGCGCCGCCTTTTCCGAGTTGAAGACGCGGGCCGGCCCAGTATGGGTTGGCCGCTCGTAGCCGAACAGTTTCACCACCGCGCCCTTCGGCGCGATGTTCCCCTTCAGGATGACGAGACCACCCGTTTCCTTGATCGGATCGGCCACGGGGCGGACGACATCCTGACCCGGAGTCTCTTTTGCCCGCGATGCGGCTTCGGCGAAGGTCTCACCGGTGACCGTGATGGCATCCGCGTGGACCAGCCCGGCATCGACCATGCGCTTGGCGACCACAGGTGTGCCGCCGGCGAGGTCCAGGTCGTAGGCCGAGTAGCGGCCGCCCGGCATCAGATCGCAGAAGAGTGGCGTCCGCCGCGAAATTTCGTCGAAGTCGTCGATCGAAAGCGGGATACCCGCTTCCCGCGCCAGCGCGATCAAGTGCAGCACGCTGTTGGTCGAGCCGCCGCTGGCGGCGACGCCGGCAATGGCATTCTCGAACGCCTCGCGGGTGAGAATATCCTTCGGCAACAGCCCACGGCGGAGGACATCCATGATCATCTGGCCGGCTTCCTTGCCGATCGCGTTCTTGCGCGAGTCGACAGCGGGCGCCGAGGCGGTCCCCATCGGCGACAGACCGATGAACTCCATCGCCATGGCCATCGTGTTCGCGGTGTACTGACCACCGCACGCTCCCGCCCCCGGGCAGGCCACGTCTTCGAGCTGCTTCAGTTCCTCATCGGTCATCTTGCCCGCGGCGTTGGCGCCGATCGCCTCGTAGACGGAGCGGATCGTCACTTCCTTGTCATGGAAATGCCCCGGCATGATCGACCCGCTATAGAGCAGCAGGGTAGGAATGTTCAATCGCACCGCGGCGATCGAGAGCCCGGGAAACGTCTTGTCGCACGCGCCGATGCAGACAATGGCATCGAACATGTGCCCCCGGGCCACCAGTTCCACGGAGTCGGCGATGACCTCACGTGAGACGAGAGAGGCTTTCATCCCCTCGGTGCCCATCGTCACGCCATCGGAGATCGAGATGGTATTCAGTTCCTGCGGCGTGCCGCCGGCCGCGCGGATGCCTTCCTTGACGTGCTGGGCGAGCGTGCGCTGGTTCAGGTTGCAGGGCATTGTCTCGATCCAGCAGTGGGCGACGCCGATGATCGGGCGCTTGAGATCGTCGTCGTCGAATCCGGTTCCCTTGAGCATCGCGCGAGCGCCGGCGCGGTCGTTTCCGTCGAGGATGACGCGGCTCTTGTGCCGCATATCGAAACCCGTACCCTGCTTGGCCCCAGTCGCCGGCCGGTCCGTGGTGGTGCTCACCGCCGCCCACTCCTCTCGTCGTCATCGAGACGCATGCTGCTGCCTGGGCTGACCGGCATCGGTCAGTCAGGGCGCCACACCTGGCGCATTCGTTCTGTAGAAGGGAGTTTCCCCGTCAATCGGCGATCGTGCAAGTCGCTGTCGTTGCGACCGTCGGGAACCCAAGCCGGGGCATGACTGGCCCTGGCCCTGTCGGTGAAACTGGACGTCTACTGTGGGTTGAGACCCACCATCGCCTGCGCGGCCCCGACCCGCGCTTGCGTTTCGGCGTCGCGCAACGCGGTCGCGTCACCGGTTTCGGCCCGGTAGCGGCGGATCAGCTCTTCCTCGGTCCGAACCTGTGCTTCCAGACCCGCCAGTTTGGCCTGATCGATCGTGCGGTCGAGCGATTCGCGGAATTCATAGCCGCTCTGGGGCGCGTTCAAGAGCCCGATGACCGCACCGACACCAGCTCCAATCGCCGCTCCGGCAATGAATGCGCCAATTCGTCCCAGCACGCCCAACGCTGCCTCCCGGTGTGAACTAAGACCGCCGCGCCAACCGGCGCAGGATGGCGCCGAGGGTGACCAGCATCACGCCGAGCGCGGCGCCAAAGACCGCCGCGGACCGCGTATCGACGAGGGGAGTGCATGCTCCCGGTGGTCCGGCGTAGATCGCGATACGAGCATCGCCCTCGATGGTCGCCTCGTTGGTCTTGAGCGCGAAGACATGTCCCCGCACGATTCTGGTGTCTTCGCTCATCACCCCGACCGCGGTCGAGTTGTAGAGCACCGCCTTTTCGCTGCGCACGCCGAGAATGCCGGAGCGGTCGATCTGCGCCGAGCGCGCATCGACAGTCCGCGCTCCCGAATTGGTCATGATCACCCGCTCAGCGGAGACGTGTTCGGCCCCGGACCGCTCCATCGCGATCTCATTTGCGCTGACGTCACCCGCTTCAGCGCGGAGGAGTTCAGTCGCCGCGGTCGGGCGATTGGACGGACCGAGATTGATGCTTGCCCGTGCCGCTACCGGCTTGCCAGGATTCGCCGCGCCCGCGGCCTCGTTGGTGTTCGTCTGGAGCGCCATCGCGCCTGATCGTCCCCCTGCGGAATCAACGGCATACGCCAAGGAGCGCGAGTGTAGCACCCGGTTTCCGCGGCCCGGCGCTCAGCTCACGTCGCCGCCGCGGCCCATGACCCGGACCAGCAGCACGGTCAGTACCAGCACCGCGGCGAGCAACAGGAACGACGCGGCCGCCGCGTTACCCATATCGAGTGACGTGAAGGCATTTTTCCAGATGGAGTACGAGACCGTTTCGGTGGCGCTCCCCGGCCCGCCACGGGTGAGGATGTAGATCAGATCGTACGTCTTCATGGCGGAGATGAGACGGATCAGCACGGCTACCAGCAGGACCGGCGTCAGCAGGGGCAGCGTCACCGTCCAGAACGCCTGCCACGGATTCGCGCCATCGACCGCCGCGGCCTCAATCGGATCGCGCGGCAACGCCGTCAGCCCCGCGAGCACGATCACGATCATGAGCGAGGTCTCGTGCCAGACATCGATACCGATGATCGTGGGCATTGCGGTGGTCTGCCCCGATAGCCATTCCTGCTTCGGCAACCCGAGCAGTCCCAGCATCCAGTTGACGGCGCCGAGATCCGGGTGGAGCAGCAGACGCCAGATGAGTCCGACGGCGATCGGGCTGATCAGGAGCGGAATCAGCAGGATCGCGAGATAGACATTGCGGAACTTCAGGCCCTGCCGGTTCAGTAGCAGCGAGAGCCCCAGGGCCACGACCAGCTCGATGACGACGACGCTGACCGAGAGGACGATGGTGTTGCGCACCGCGACGGCGAACAACTCTTCGCCGAGGGTCCGCGCATAGTTCGCGGCGCCGACGAATGCGCCGATGCCCCCTTCGGTCAGATCGTAGTCGTGGGTCGAGACATAGAACGCGAACGCAAGCGGGAACGCGACCACCAACAAGAGCGCCAGGATGGTCGGGACGGTCATTCCGTAGCGGAATGCCCGGTCGCCTCGCCGCTCCCGCGGTAGCGCCGGCAGTGCCGCGCGCTCCGTGGCGCGCGGCACTGCCTCGCTTACGGGCATGGTCTGGTCATACGCCATAGCGCCACTCTGTTGGTGAGGCGAAAGTGGCGTGGACTCCTCGGCTGGCGAGGCGGGCGAGGCAAGCCTCGCCCCTACGACCGACCGTGTAGGGCGCGACGCTTGCGTCGCCCGCTCTCGCGACCACCACTTCGCGGGACGACACCCCTTTGTCCACCCACCTGGGCCGCTTCGCCGCGACACCCATGACCTTTCACCTCGCTAGAGGAGTTCCTTCAACTCCGCGGCGGCGGCGTCCATGGCCTCCGGCACGGTGGCGCCGCCGGCAACAGCGTTGGCGAGGTTGCGCCCGGTGATCTCGACCAACTGAGTCTGCTTCGTGATCGGCGGCAAGCCTTTGCCGCCGGAGATCATCCCCAGCGCCTCCGGGAGCCACGGATATTTGGCCAGGATTTCCTTGTCCTCATACGGGGCGGACTGCGTCGTCAGGCTGCCGGCCAGAGCGCGGCGACGGGCGACATCAGGCGATTCCACCCAGCGAATGAATTCCCAACCCGCGTCCGGGTTCGGCGAACTGAGCGGGAGCCCCCAACCCCAGGCGCCACTCAGCCCACGGCCACCGGGCATGACCACCGGCTTGCTCTTGTTCGCGGCGGGCGCCGCGGGATCGCCGTCGATCACCGCCAGGGCCCACATAAACGTTACCGAACTGAACGCATGCCCTTGCCCGTAGACCGCGATTGTATCGTTGTAGTTGGCGCTGGCCGCGCCGGCCTGGGCCGCGTGATTGATGCAATCGACGTAGAGCTCGGCCGCCTTGACTCCATTTGCGTCGTTGATGATCGGCGCGGTCAAGTCGGCGTTGTAGAAATCGCCGCCGACGCTGTACAGGTAGTTACAGAACTCCATCGTAATGGGATCGACCTGCGCACCGGTCATCGCCGTACCATAGAGCTCCTCCCCCTTCCAGGCGGTGATCGCCTTGGCCAACGCCACGTAGTCCTCGACGGACTCAGGCAGCGTCAGTTCCATGCCGGATGCGGCGGCGAAATCCTTGTGGAACGACTCGTCGCTGTAGAGATCGTCGCGGTAGATGAGCCCCATCGGATAGGCATAGAAGGGCACGTACCAGGTCTTGCCATCGGCCTGGGAGACGATGTTCAGCGTGGCGGGGATGTAGCGGCTGAGATCGATCGCGCCGCCGGAATTGGCGATCCGCTCCCCGAGGTCCTCCACCCAGCCAGAGCGGGCGAATTCGTAGACCCAATAGAAATCGACCTCGAGCACATCGTACGAGCCGTTGCTGGGGCCAGCCGCGAGCTGGGGCACGAGTTTCTCGTGCATGACGTCGTAGGCGACCTTCTCGAAATTGACGGTGATCCCGGTCAGGTCGGTAAACTCGGGGAGCATCTTCTCGATGATCGTCGTCTCGAGCAGGTCTTCCATGAGCAGGTTGAGTGTGGTGCCGTCGTAATCGCGGGAGAAGGTGATCTCCTGCGCCCCAGCCCAGGGCACGGCGCGCCAGCCGGCGCCGAGCGCCAGTCCTGCCCCGCCCGTGGCCTGCAAGAGCCGCCGGCGATCAAACTGCCGCCGCATCGCCTGGGCCATCACCCGCTCGCCACCCCGTGCCGCCATCTTGCACTCCTTTCCGTAACGATCGGCCGTCACACCTCCGACCCCTGACCCCTGACACCTGACACCTGACTCCTGACTCACGACTCGCTCACTTGACCGCGCCAAAGGTGAGTCCCCGCACCAGGAAGCGCTGGATCACCCAGGTCAAGGCGACAATCGGCGCGATCATGGCCATGGTCGCCGCGCAGATAGCGCCGATCTGGTTTCCCTGGGACGACATCAACCCAGCCAGGGCGACCGGCAAGGTCTTGGCATTACGGCCGGTCAGCACCAGGGCAAAGAGAAACTCGTTCCAGGAGAGCACGAACGCGAAGACGCCCGCCGCCAGCATGCCCGGCAACGACACCGGGACGATGATTCGCCAGAAGGCGCCGAGGCGGCCGCTGCCATCGACAAGCGCCGCTTCCTCCAGTTCCCGCGGTATCCCCTGAAAGAAGCCGATGAGGATCCAGACCACGAAGGGAAGGTTGAACGAGAGATAGACCAGCGCCAGCGCCCAGCCACGATCGAGCAGCCCGAACCGCTGCGCCAGCAGGTAGAACGGGATCACCAGCGCCACCGGTGGCAGCATCTGCGTGCCAAGGACGGAGAGACTGAACGCCTGACCGCCGGTGCGGTATCGGGCAATGGAATACGCGGCAAGTGATCCGACGGCGAGACTGAACAGCGCCGAAGTACTACCGATCCAGAGCGAGTTCCAGAAGTATTTGAGGAAGGTCTCTTCGACAAAGATCTTGGCGTAGTTCTCGAGCGTCGGCGCGAAGACAAGCGTCGCGGGGTCGTAGGCGAGGACGCGGCTTGCAAACGAGGTCCGCGCCGTCCAGAGGATCGGCAGCAGGATCGTCAGACACGCCGCGATGAGGATAACGTGCGTCGCCGCCATCGAGGGATCAACGCGGCGACGCGGCAACGCTGCCGCGTTTCGCGGCACGGCGTATTCGGTCGCGCTCACCGCCAAGCGAACCCTCCATGGACACACCGCCGGTGTCCCCAGATGCGAGCTGGTTCGAGGAGTAGCCTAGGGGTAGCGGATACCCCTGTCAACGCGACCGCGCGGGACGGTTGACGATCCAATCGATCCTCTTCATCATTCCACAAGCGCATCCTCATAGCGACCATGGACGACCCGATGTCCAATGCCAGCCACAGCGCCGACTTGCCCAGCATGTTTGGACCTCGCGCAGCGCTGATCAGACGCAATGACGAACGCGACGCAATTCGCCACCTTCTGCTCCATTCCCAAGCATCGTTGTTGTCCCTCGTCGGTCTGAAAGGCGTGGGCACGACCGGACTCGCCGTGCGCATGCAATGGAGCTGCCTTGGTCGAATTCAAGAGTCGCCTCCCACGATGCCCACAGACGGCTGACCTCGTGGCGGTGCCGTTCTCCAGCGCTTGACCAAGTAGCTCATGATCTTCTCCGGCGGATCGCATGATCTGGCGCCCCGACCGCGCTCACCGAGCGGGACCATTACCTGGAGGTACGACCTCTTCGATTCCGGGTTAGGGGCTCCGTTCCGACGCCTGGCGGTCTTCGTTGGCGGGTTCGCCCCGAAGGGTGCGGTGTGATGCGGAGGCCGGGCGATCACTGCCGCGTTGCCGATGTCGCCATCACCCCAACCCCTCCTCCACGGGGACGGCAGAGGGTTCCACCGCTGAGGTAGTTCGCGAATACTATGTCAAGTTTTCATTCGGATTCTGTATGAGCGGCGGCAACGTGGATTCCCAACAGTTCTCGAATTGGCAGTTGTAGGGTTCTCAATTTGACTGAAACGCGCCGCTGGCTACCGCAAGAATCCGTGACGACATACCGATTCGTGGAAAGGACTTGCTATGTCCCGGCAACATTGGTTCGACAGATTGAGCACCGCGTTTTCTGCTAGGCAATCGCGTCGGGGTGTGGTGCGACTTGCGGCCACGGTGGCATCGGGTCTAGCGCTCGATCTCGGCGGGGTGGCCGCGAACAACAAGTCAGACCGAGGGAAAGGAAGCGGCCGGGGAAGCGGGAAAGGCAAGGGAAAGGGAAACGACCACGGCCAATCTGGTGCGGATCCATGCAACACGAGTTTCGGCACTCAAAAAGACCGCGACTACTGCCGCTTCATTCGCCGCCAGTGCGATGGCGACGACCCGCGCGAGTTCTGCATCGTCGAGGGCGACTTCGACGATCCCGCGAAGGTCGCGGTCTGCTGCGAACAGGGCCGGCCCTGCTGCGGCGACAGTTGCTGCGACGCGGGCGCCAAATGCTGCGACGGTACGCAATGCTACCCAGACAACGATCCCTCCCTTCGATGCTGCGATGGCCGGGTCTTCGATACCCGCGTCAGCGACGTCCACTGTGGCAGCTGCGGCAATTCCTGCGCCGACGATGAGATTTGCCGCGACAGCCGTTGCCAATGCACCGCACCAAGCTGCGAAGACCGTCAGTGCGGACTGCCTGGACACCAATGGTGCCCCGGCCAAGGGTGCGTGTTTGTTCACGGCCAGGACCCGAACAACTGCGGTGATTGCGGGTTCACCTGTCCTCGCGGGCAGCGTTGCATCGACGGCGAGTGCGGCTGCGGCGAGGGATACCAATACTGCCCGCAGTCTCAACGGTGCGCGCCGGCGAACACCACCTGTTGCGGCAGCGCCGCCCGGGGCGGCTACTGCTACCTGCCGTTTCCCTGCTGTGGCAATGGCGCGGAAGCGTTTTGTAGCCCGTATCTGACCTGCCCTTGAGCCGACGGAGTCGGCTGTCCCGCGGCAGATAGTTCACATAGCGCATCATTGCCGCGATGGACGATGACGCGGCCGAAAACCAGGCGAGAGCGCTGCTGGCCGCTTCGGCGGGGAACGCGCTGCGCACCGCCCGCCTCCGATTGAGCCAAGGGAGGTCGTCCAGTCCAGCACTCGATGCCGATGTGCTGCTCCGCCATGTGCTCGGCATCGACCGCACCGCTCTGTTCGCCCGACGCCAACAGCCCTTGACCAAGGAGCAACGCCAGCGGTACCAGGCGCTCATCGAGGCGCGGCTGCAAGGCGTACCGGTGGCCTATCTGACCGGAATTCGTGAGTTCATGGGGTACCCGTTCACCGTCAATCCCGACGTGCTGATTCCTCGTCCGGAAACAGAGATCCTGGTCGAATGGGCGTTGCAGTGGATCGCGGCGCGACTCGATGCCACTGTGGTTGACGTGGGCACCGGGTCCGGCGCCATCGCCCTGAGCCTGGCGGCGATTCTCGGTCCCGATTGGCCGGGGCGTGTCATCGCCAGCGATGTCTCGTCAAGAGCCTTGGCGGTGGCCGCGGCAAATCGAGACGCCCTGGGCCTGACGAACAAGGTCGCATTGGTGCAGGGGTTTCTGCTCGAATCCCTTGCCCAACCGGTGGATCTGATCCTGGCCAATTTACCGTATCTTCGTCCCGATCAGGTCGTGGCAAATCCCGATCTTGCGGCTGAGCCCCGGCTCGCTTTTGACGGCGGCGAAGGAGGCATGATGCTGATCGCCGCGTTGCTGCGGGACGCGCCGCGCGTCTTGCGCACGGGAGGGACGATCGGTCTCGAAATCGATCCGGGCCAGGCGTCAACGGTGACCGCGTTGGCTCAGTCGTCATTTCCGAGCGCCGACATCACGCTCCTCCGTGACCTCGCCGGTTTGCACCGCCACGTCATCATCCAGATTCCAGACCGCTGAGTCATCAAGGCGCATTGCGCTACCATGCGCCGTCGAGTGCCGCGCGGGTTCTCCGCGCCTTGACGAACGTGAGGGAAAGCAACCACGTGACGTTCATCGATATCGCTCAGCCGCCGGACGCGCTCCTGCGCGATCTCGAGAAAGATCCGCGCCTCGTCTCCTATGGCGGCGCCAATTTTGGCATGGCGCTCGATCTGATCGAACCGGCAACCGAGCGGCTGGTGCCGATCGATCGCTTTTTCGTCCGCTCCAACGGCCCCGTCCCGGTGATCGATCCCGTCACCTGGCGCCTCACCATCGACGGCAACGTGTCACAGCCGCAATCCTTCTCGCTCGATGATCTCCGAGCACTGCCGCGCGTCCGCCTGGAATCGTTCCTGGAGTGCGCCGGCAACGGCCGCACCAGCTTTTCACCGCTCCCGCCTGGCACCCCGTGGGTCAACGACGCCATCGGCAACGCCGTTTGGGACGGTGTCCCGCTTGCCTCGGTTCTCGACCTGGCCAAAGTCAAACCCGGCACCGTCGATATCGTCAGCCAGGGCGGCGACTTTCCAGAGATGCGACGCGGCTTGCCTCTCGCCGCCGCGCTCGATCCCGACGTTGTTCTCGCCTGGAGCATGAACGATACGCCGCTCCCGGTGGCGCATGGTGGCCCGGTGCGTCTGCTGGTGCCGGGATGGGCCGGCATCGCTTCGACCAAATGGATCGTCGGACTGACCGCGCTCGATCGCCCGTTTGACGGCTTCTGGAATACGGACAACTACGTGGTCTGGGACGAGCATGGCGACGCCTTGCGCCCGGTCACCGAGATGCCGCCGAAATCGCTCATCGTCCACCCGGAAGATGGGGCAAGACTCGCCGCGGGTGCGGTAGCGCTTACCGGCTGGGCCTGGTCGGGATACGCCCCGATTCGGTCGGTCGAGATCAGCACTGATGGGGGCAGCACTTGGCGCGCCGCCTGCCTCGACGAGGGAAATCAACGGAGTTGGCGCCGCTGGACCGCCGTTTGGGACGCCGCTCCGGGCCACCATCGGATCCTCGCCCGCGCTACCGACGAGCGAGGACTGAGTCAGCCACGCTCGGCGCCCTGGAACGCGAAGGGCTATCTGATGAACTCGGTGCAGCAGGTCACGGCCGAGGTGACGCCATAGGGCATGGGTACCATCCACGTTCTTCCCGAGGATCAGATCGAAGAACTGCTGCGAACGGCGATCGTCGGGCGCATCGCCTGTTGCGGACACGGTGTCACCGGCGACGGCCGTCCATATCTGGTGCCACTCGCTTACGGCTACGACGGCGAGGCGGTCTATGCCCACTCCGGTCCAGGCCGCAAACTCGATCTCATGCGTGCCGAGCCGCGGGTGACATTCGAAGTCGACGAGGCGGTCGCCCCGGATCGGTGGCGCAGCGTCATCGCCGAGGCGATCTTCGAGGAGATTCACGAGCCGCAAGCGCGTGATCGCGCCCTGCGACTCATTTATCCCGAACCAGGCGAGATTCCGGCGCTCGATCCGCACACCGTTATCTACCGGCTGCGGCTGACCGCCCGCAGCGGCCGGTACGAGACTCCCGACTGACCGCGAGCAGCGCATCTCCCGCTGCCTGCCGGTAGGGGAACCCGGATCACATTCTGGCGCCGCGCACATGGGAATCATGGACGTGAGCGAAGATCATCATGGAGGAGAAGATCGCGACGATGGCGAACAACTGGCTGTCTGAACTGACGGGAGCGGCGAAGCCGATCATCGGCATGGCCCATCTGCCGGCCCTGCCTGGGACCCCGCTCTATGATGCCGCGGGAGGTATGCGGCACATCCGGGATTGGGTCTCGCGCGATCTCGAAGCGCTGCAACAGGGCGGCATCAGCGCGGTGATGTTCTGCAATGAAAACGACCGGCCCTACCGGCTGGACGCCGACATCGCGTCGGTGGCCGCGATGTGCGACGTGGTTGCCTCGGTTCGCGGCGAACTCTCCGTCCCGTTCGGGGTCAACGTCCTCTGGGACCCGCGCTCGACCATCGCCGTCGCCGCGGCGACAGGCGCCGCATTCGCCCGTGAGATCTTCGCGGGAGCCTTTGCCGGCGATTTTGGTCTCTGGGTACGCACGGCGGGCGACACTTTTCGCTATCGACGGGAAGTCGGCGCCGAAGCCTGCCGCCTGATCTTCAACATCAACGCGGAATTCGCCGCGCCGATCGCGCCACGGCCGCTCGGTGACGTCGCCCGCTCGATCGTCTTCTCCTCGATGCCTGACGCGCTCTGCGTCTCCGGTCCGATCACCAGTCAACCTGCGGACGCCTCAGGGCTCGCCGAGGTAAGTGAGTCGATTCGTGGCAGCGGCGTGCCGATCCTCGTCAACACCGGATTCCGCGCTGCGAACGCGGCGGACCTCCTCCGTTTTGCCGACGGCGCAATTGTTGGCTCCAGTCTCAAGGAAAGCGGCATCACCTGGAATCGGGTTGAGCGCGCTCGAGTGCGTGAACTGATGGCGGCAGTGAACAATGCGGGTTGAGGGCGCCTGAAGTCGGGTTTTCGCCTTGGTGAAGCAGCCATTGCAGCCTGTACGACTTGACGGAAGCCGCCGGGCGTAGGACGATGTGTGAAACCGTGGGGAACCCGCGCTGTCCCGCACGAGTCAGGCGCCAGCGACGGGCGGGGACCGCGATTCACGATAGCGGCCCGTCCCCCTACCCGCCGGGCAGTGAAGCCCGGTCCAAAGTATTCATCAAGAAGGAGTGAACCCGTGCAGGATGTCAACGGTTCTCCCGTCGCCCGGTTGCTCGCCGAGAGCCTGAGCGGTCAGCTCAGCCGCCGTCAGGTGCTGAAGCGAGCATCGGCGCTCGGTTTGAGCGCCCCGTTGGTGGGCGTCATGCTGTCGGCGCAGGCACATGTCGCGGCGGCGCAGGACAGCACTCCAGGCTCGACGATCGTGGTTCCCGAGGGTCTGCCGGACCTGAGCGGCGCCACGCTCAGTGTGGTTCTCGGCGCGGACGGACCGGTGGTGCCGTGGGAAGAAGCGGCGGTCGCCAAGTTCAATGAGGCGACCGGCGCCAAGGTGTCGCGCGTTTCCGGCCCGGAATCGGCGACCGAGCGCCTAGCGCAGTACCAGCAACTCCTCGGCGCCCAGGCCTCCGATGTCGACGCCATGATGATCGACGTGATCTGGCCGGGCATCCTCGCCACCCACGCGCTCGATCTCTCCGGCGCGATCGGCTGGCAGGGAGCGAAATACTTCGAGCGCATCGTCACCAACAACACGGTCAATGGCGCTCTCGTCGGTATCCCCTGGTTCACTGACGCCGGCATCCTCTACTACCGGACCGACCTCCTCGAAAAGCACGGATTCGACGGGCCGCCGGAGACGTGGACCGAACTCGAAGAGATGGCGACCTCCATCCAGGAGGCGGAGCGCGCGGACAATCCCGATTTCTACGGCTTCGTCTGGCAGGGTGCGGCCTACGAGGGGTTGACCTGTGACGCGCTGGAGTGGCAGTACTCCAATGGCGGCGGCGTGATCGTCGAGACCGATCTCTCGGTCAGCGTCAACAACCCGCAGGCGATCGCCGCGTTCGAGCGCGCTCGCGGCTGGGTCGGCACCATCTCCCCACAGGGCGTGACTACCTACCGCGAAGAAGACGCCCGCGGCGTCTGGCAGGCCGGCAATGCCGCCTTCATGCGCAACTGGCCGTATGCCTACGCCCTCGGCGCGGCCGCTGACTCCGTCATCAAGGACAAGTTCGATGTCACCCAGGTACCAATGGGTGATGGTGATGGCGCGCAGCATGCCGACTGCCTCGGCGGCTGGCAGATGATGGTCTCCAAGTACTCCAAAGCGCCGGAAGCGGCCACCGCGTTCGCCCAGTATCTGACCTCGAAGGAACTGCAAAAGTCGTTCGCGATCGAGGCCAGCCGCCTGCCGACCATCGTCGAACTCTACGACGATGCCGATGTCCTGGAGGTCAACCCCTTCTTCGCGCGGCTGAAAGATGTCTTCCTCGGCGGCGCGGTGGCGCGGCCCTCGACGCAGACCAGCGACCTGTACAACGAGGTCTCCACCGCCTATTTCACCGCGGTGAACGAGATCCTCACCGGGCAGGCCGCGGACGCGGCGGCGCGCGTGGCGCAACTTGCCGATGAACTGGAAGGCATCGTCGCCGACCTCTAGTCCGGCATACGATTCGGCGTAACCAGACGCCGGCGGGGACGTTCCTCGCCGGCGTCTACGCATACCACGAGGGGGCGCTATGGAGGCAGGAGTCGAAGTTGCTCCGTTGCCGGGGGCGACGAGGAAACGGACATCGGGCGGGTCGCTCGACGCCAGCCGCGCGCGCCTCGCCTGGCTGCTGATTCTCCCCAGCCTGATCGTGGTCGTCGTGGTTGCGCTCTACCCGCTCATCCAGACGTTCCTGCTCAGTTTCACCAATACCCGGCTCGCCAGCGCGCGCGAGCCGCGCAATGTCGGGGTAGACAACTACGTCGACCTCCTGACCGAGCCTCTCTTCCGCTCCGCCCTCATGAACACCGTCGTGTTCACCGTTGCCTCAGTGTTTTTCGAGACGTTGCTCGGTCTGGCGATCGCCCTGGTCATTCACTCCAACTTCCGGGGGCGCGGTGGCGTGAGAACCGCGATGCTCGTCCCCTGGGCAATCCCGACCGTCGTTTCCGCCTCGATGTGGGCCTGGATGTATCACGACGTATTCGGCGTCGTGAACGACCTCCTCGTCTATCGCCTGCACATCCTCGATGAGAAGGTCGCCTGGCTCGCCAACCCCGCCACCGCCCTCCCCGCGATCATCGCGGTCGACGTCTGGAAGACGACGCCATTCATGGCGCTTCTCCTTCTCGCCGGGTTGCAACTCATCCCGGGAGATGTCTACGAAGCCTCACGTGTCGATGGCGCGAGCCGCCTCCAGCAGTTCTATCAGATCACCTTGCCCCTGCTGAAACCAGCACTGCTCGTGGCGCTGATCTTTCGCACGCTCGACGCGTTCCGCGTGTTCGACGTCATCTTCGTCATGAAGGGGTACGCGACTGAAACAATGACCGTTGCGGTTTACGCCCGTCAGCAGCTCATCGACCTGGCTCGCCTCGGTCGCGGCTCCGCGGCAGCGGTAATCATCTTTGTCTGCATTTTTGCCTTTGTGATTCTTTACACCCGACTGGTGAAAGTGGAGGAGGTCTGACATGGCAACGTCAACCGTGGCCGCGCCGCAACCCAGGGCCTCCGCCGCGCCGATCGAAGGCATCGTCGTCCCGCCCCGGAGCTTTCCCATCGTCGAGATCATCGGGAAGGTGCTCTTCTGGCTGCTGATCGTCTTCATCCTGTTCTACACGCTGTTTCCGTTCTACTGGGCCATCGTTTCGTCCCTGACGTTTGACAGCAAGCTGTACAACACGCCCGCGTCGTACTGGCCGGGAGAAATCGACTGGAGCCACTACCAGTACGTACTGCGCAATGATGATTTCATCAAGGCGCTGCGGAACTCGGTGGTGGTCTCGTTCGGCACGGTCATCCTCGCGCTGCTGATCGGTTCCCTCGCGGCGTATGCTCTGGGCCGCTTCAAGTTTCGCGGCCGCACCGCCGTCCTCTACATCGTCCTCTCGATGACGATGTTCCCCAGTGTTGCCATTCTCGGGTCGCTGTTCCTGATGATTCGCGGCGAATGGTTCCTGCACACGCCAAATCTCTACAACACGCGCATCGCT
Organism: Thermomicrobiales bacterium; assembly: GCA_046328335.1. Lineage (GTDB taxonomy): Bacteria > Chloroflexota > Chloroflexia > Thermomicrobiales > UBA6265 > JACCXM01. The sequence continues at coordinate 77,746 of JAXLWU010000007.1, read as the reverse complement.
CTGGTCATCACCTATCTCACGTTTACGTTGCCCTTCACCGTCTGGGTGATGACGCAGTTCTTCAAGGCGATGCCGGGCGAACTCGAAGAGGCGGCTCTCGTCGATGGCGCGGGGCCAATGCGCGTCTTCTGGCAGATCCTGTTGCCGCTGGCCCTGCCCGGTTTGGTCACCACCGGACTGCTCGCCTTTATCGCGGCCTGGAACGAATTCCTCTTCGCCCTGACGTTCACGAACGACTACAACGCGCGCACGGTGCAGGTCGCGATCGCCCAGTTCGCCGGACGCACGCAGTTCGACCAGCCCTACGCGAACCGCATGGCGGCCTCCGTCCTGGTCACCTTACCCCTGATCATTCTCGTCCTGATCTTCCAACGGAAGATTCTCGCTGGACTCACTGCGGGCGCGGTCAAGGGATAGCGGGTGACGGGTGGCGGGTGGCGGGTGGCGGAGAGTCTGCCCTGTTATAGTCTTGCCGTCTCCCCGTTTCCCCGTCTCGCCGTCTCTCCTGATAGCCGATAGCCGACAGCCGACAACGGCTAGATCAGATTCTTCGGTACGAACAGGCTCTGGCAGGCCTGCTGGGCAACCGCGACGTGCTTCATCCCGTCGTCGAGGACGATCGCGGCGTGCCCGGGCAGGAGCGCATCGAACTCCAGCGCCGAGAGTTTGGCGATGCTCGCGGCGGATTTCTGGATCGAGCAATCGTGGATGTTCTGCAAGACGACCTTCCCCCCGGCGAAGACCGCATCCCCCGCGAAGAGATACCGCCGCTCCTTGCCATGCAGGAGATACGACGCGTGCCCGTCGCAATGCCCCGGCGTGTCGAACACGTCCAGTTCCAGATTGCCGACCTTGATGCGATCGGCCTCGTGGAGTTCGCGCGCCACCGCGACCGGTTCGAACCGGTAGTCCTGAGCGTAGAATCCGGCGGCCTTGGCCATATCGAGAGCTACCGCGCGTTCATCGCCTGTACGCAGCGCGTGGGCGGCCCCGGCCGGCGCAATGACATCGACTCCGAGGCGGTCGCGAAAGCGCGCCGCGCCACCGACATGATCCATGTGATAGTGCGTGGCAATGATCGTCGAGAGTTTCGCCGGATCGAGTCCTTCCGCACGGATGTTGGAGAGGATGCGCTCCACCGAGTTGCCATCGGCCATGCCGCAATCGATGAGCGCCAGCTCGTCGCCGCCATCGATCAGATAGATGTGGCAGTCGGGATCGTCGGACAGCCCAAAGCCGAAGGTTGCCCCGCCACCGACGATGTAGACCTCGTTGGTAACCCGCATCACGTTCCCCCAGATGCACGCGTTCCCGGGCCGCATTGACAGCGTCCCAAGCCCTTCGTAGGATGCCAGACATCGTACGCTACCCGAGAGGAGATGCAATGTCCGCCACAGAGCAACGGACTGGTGAGGATTGGCGCGGAAAAGTCGGCAAGTTGACGCAGGCGGAACTCGACGAGTTTCTCGCGGCGGGCAACGTCGCGCGGTTGGCCTGCCTGGACCCTGATGGCTGGCCCTACGTCGTTCCGACCTGGTATCAGTGGGCCGATGGCGGCTTCTACATCATTCCCCGGGCGCGTTCCGCCTGGGCCAAGTACATGGCGGACAACAACAAGGTTGGGATCGCCATCGATACCCCTGAGGCCCCATACATCAAGGTCCATGTCCAGGGCGTGGCGGAACTGCTCGAGGAGCCGAACGTCGGTGGCCGCTGGGTCGAAATCGCCAACGAGATGTCCGTGCGCTATCTCGGGCCGAACGGACCCAAATACCTGGTCCCGACGTTGAACGAGCCGCGCTGGCTCTTCTTTGTCCGCCCGACCCATCTTCAGTCGTGGCAAGGGACGGACTGGGCCCGCCGCTACAAGCACACCGAGTGGGGCAACTGACCGAACGGACGCCCACGGCAATTGCATGGCAATTGCCATCTGGCCCGATCATCCGCGGCATGCGCTGGGGAGACGAGCCGGACCGGGTGGTGCTGCTCCACGACGCGGGGAGAGACCTCGATGCCTGGGGTCCGCTCCCCGCCCGGCTGGCTGCCCGCCTGCCGGTTGCCGTTGTCAATCTCGATCTCCCGGGGCATGGCCTCTCCGATGATCCCTGGCGAGAGGACGACGCGGCCGATCTGCTGCGGGTGGTGTTGAGAGACACGGAATCTGCTGGCAGAACATTCGTCGTCACCGCGGGACAATTGGCAGGGCTGACCCTCGGTATGGCCGATGAACTGGGCATTGCCGGGTTGATTGCCCTGTCGCCGCGGGCGCCGTCATCCTCCGCCACACTGCTGCGGTCACCAACAGTGCCCAAACTCCTCTTCGCGGGTGCTCTCGCCGGGGATGATCTCCAGGTCACGCGTCAGGTAGCGTCATTCACCGGCGGCTGGGCGGTCGTGACTTCGATCCCCGCCGCAACCACCGGTACGGACCTGCTGGACGACTCCTGGCGACGAACAGTTTTCGACCAGATCGAGACATTTCTCCGTGATTGCCTCATTCGCCGGCCCAGGTAGATACACCAGAGGCAGGACGTTTATCGACGCGCTCATCGTCGCGGGCGACACGAGCATCGCGCGCAATCCAGAAACAATTCATCACAAACGATTCAGAACTCTTGGCCGGGAACGGTCGCTATACTCGCAACTGGCGCCATGTTCGGGCGCCAATTGCGCACAGGGGACTCCGGTGGACCGTCAAGCCTACGTCGAACACATCATCGATCACTTTCAGCATCCCAGAAACCGCGGCCGCATGCCAGATGCTGATGTCCAACTCGGCGGCGGCAATCCCGGGTGCGGTGACCTCATCACCGTGTACCTGAAGATCGACGATCAGGACCGGATCGAAGCCGCCACCTTCGAAGGGGAAGGATGCACTATCAGTCAGGCTGGTGGTTCGATGGTGACCGAGATGGCGACCGGGCTGACGCTTGACGCGGCGAAAGCGCTCGGTCTGCCCGAAATTACTGACGAAATGGGTGAAGACGTGGTCAAGAGCCGGGTGCGCTGTGCCACACTCGCGCTGGGAACCTTGCAGGCCGCAATCGATCAGTATCGACGCGACCGTGACCGACGGGAAGCGGGTCTCCCGCCGATCGAGCAAAAGCCCTTCTCGGTCTGAACTTGACTGGATTCGCGCGGAATTTCGTTCGCGCATGATCCTGGATCGATCCTCGTCTTCGATACCACGTGGCCAGTTTGGGAGGGAGGTGTCATGGCTGGGACCGATCCCCCGGAAATTGCGCTGTGCGCCGCATGGCACGCGGGAGCGTTTCCCACCCAACTGACGACCCTGGACGGCGAATCGGTGGAGATCATTCACCGCGGCACCTGGACGCACGGACTGGGGCCCGATTTTCGCGATGCGATGGTCCTCTTTGCGGGACGGGAACTGCGTGCCGGTGGTATCGAAATACATCTCCGCACCCGTGGCTGGATCGATCATGGCCATGATCGAGATCCCGCGTATGACGCCGTGATCCTCCATCTCGTGCTGCATCACGATGCGATCGAACCACGTCGCGCCGACGGCCAACTCGTGCCAACGGCACGACTGGAAATCGCGAACGATGCCGATCTACCGGAACTTGCCTCATGGGACTGGGCAAGGGTGGGTGGCGTTTCCTGTGCCAAAGGCTTGACCCGAACCAATCCCGCGCTGGTGCGAGACATTCTCTTCGAACTCGGCGACCGCCGCCTCGCCGCCCGCTCGGCGCGCCTGGAGGCACGGTTTTCGGACCACCCTCCGGCGGAAGTGCTGTGGCAGGAATTGCTCGATGGATTCGGATATAGCGCGAATCGGGAGCCGATGCGCGCGCTCGCCGCCGTGGTGACCCTCGCCGCGCTCGAGCCGCTCCTGCTCGCCATTCCGGCCAGACATCGAGGCGATGTCGGCCGTGGCGTCCTGCTCGGCGCCGCTGGATTTCTCCCGCTTTCCCCGGGAGAGGCGCACCTTGCCAGGTTGGATCCGGTCGATGTTACGCGGCTGGAAGCCGCCTGGGCTGAGCATGGCGAACCGTTGCGCCAGAGCACCCTTCCTCCTGGCGCTTGGAATCTCGTTCGGGTCCGCCCGGCGAATCACCCCGTCGCCCGGTTGGTCGCCGCGGCCAACCTGGTGGCGACCGCCTCGGCCGTAGGTGGCCTTCTCACCACCCTTCTAAACCCGCCGGCGACGCAAGACGACCCGGCGCCACGTTTGCGCGATCTCACCGCGGCCGCCGGACATCTCGCCATCGGCAAGGACCGTGCCCTCGATATCGTAGCGAGCGCGATCATTCCCTTCGCGCTGGCACTGGCGTCGCACACCGGAGATGACCGTCTGGGTGAGTCCGCCGCCCGGTGGTGGAACGATCTGGCCGCCCCCGCCCCTAATGTGGTCGTCCGCCGCGCCACGACTCAGGTTGCCGGAGGGGCACGGTTGCCGAAAATCGGTGCCCGCGGGACGCAGGGTCTGCTCCATCTTGACACAACGCTGTGTCAACCGCGGCGCTGTTTCGAATGTCCAGTCGCCGCCGCCGCCCTGAGTGAACATCAGTAAAGAGTCCAGAATCTGTCGATCTGACGTACATGGTGACAGAGAGTGCGACGACTCGGTGGCACGATTCCAGCCCTTTTCTCCCATCCTCATCCAAGAAACCCGATACCGCACCAGTTTCTTGTACTTTATTTCCTGTAAGTCACAGGCCATATCCTCCGCACCATTGGTACCATGTATTGACATTGCGGCAAATCTTGCAATCACTCCACGATGATGTAACCTAAGAACCGTCATTGGTGCGTCTCAACGGGCCGGTGACCAGCGGTCCAGAGGCATGACCGCCCGTCAGACCCGTTCCGGGGCCGTCACAGGCCGGTTCGGGCGCTCGCATTGGAACGAGCGCCGGTACATGCCAATCGATAGGGAGCAGGAGAGCATGAACGCCCGCAGGTTCGATGCGCTCGCCAGAGGTGTTTCGCAGGGATCGCCCCCGGCAAATCGGCGCGCATTCATCCGAGGACTCGCCGCGGTGGCGCTGGTCGGCGTGATGCCACGGGCCGCGGAAGCATTCGATGGTGGCGGTCTGGCGCCAGTAACGACGGCTGTTGGCGGGGTCGCCTGCATCAGCGGGGTCGACTGCGCCTCGGGTGAGATCTGCCTCAATGGCGCCTGCACTCCGCGCGAACCAGCGCTCGTCGGGCAAAGCGGCAGCGGCACGGCGACAGGCACGACCGGAGGGGGCACCGCGCCGACCACTCCGACCGAAACCCCCAGTGGCGTCGGCGGTCTGATTCAGCCAGGGGCGCCATTGCCGGCACGGATCTACAACGGCCGCTGCGGTCAACTCGGCGCCGAACCAGCCTTCCAGTTGATCGATGTCGGCTCCCTGGAAGGGGTAGAAGAAGGCGAGACGCCGCAGGGCGCGTTGACCGCGATTCCCGCCGAGTTCAGCACCACGGTGGTCAACACCTCGCTCAACGACCTGATCGGCGCTGATTTCGCGATCGACGTGCGCGTCGATGACGCCGATCCGGCGACCTCGATCGCATGCGGCGACATCGGCGGTCCGATTGAAACCGGCGCCTCGGGCGAACAACTGGCGGTTGGCCTTCAGGAGCGCGGGCAATCCGGTTACTCCGGGATCGCGATGCTGCAACAGGAGGGGGACCGCACGCTCGTCCAGGTTTTCCTGGCGCGCGGCCTCAGCGGCGGGGAATCGGTGACGGTCGCCCAGTCCGCCCCGGCCGAACCAACCACGGAGCAGGCCGCCGCGCCGGAGGCAACCGTCGCGGCCGAAAGCGCTCCCGCCGCCGCCACTCCAACGGTCGGCACGGCGGCGCCAATTGGCGCCGGTAGCCAGGTGGTGACCACCATCGATGTCAATCTACGCGCCGAGCCGGCGGATGACGCCCCGGTATTGACCATCCTCGGTACGGGCGTGGAACTGGAAGTCACCGGGTCGCCCGCGAACGGTTGGGTGCCGGTCCTGGAACCGGCCTCCGGGCAGCGTGGATTCGTCAGCGACCAATTCGTCTCCATTGTTCCCTGACCGCTCCCCGCTTGCGGACGGGTAGCATGGGGAATGGGCCGGCGGGCAACCGCCGGTCCTTCCTCGTTTCTGGCCGCCTATTCGCGGTTGACAGCCACATGCGAGAGTCCGCTATAGTCGGGCAACGCCTGACGGGAATGACGCATTCCGCTGTGGCTGGCCCATCGCCTGTGCCCGCCCTGCGCGTGAAGAAGGGACGACATGAACAGGGCCGGCAAGGGGAAGATCAGCGTCGAGCAACTCTCGGCTCTCGTCGCCGCGGACGAGATCGATACCATCGTCACAGCGGTCTGCGACATGCAAGGGCGGCTGGTCGGCAAACGGGTTACCGCCTCGTTCTTCGTCGATCATCTCCTCGACCACGGCACCCATCTCTGCACGTATCTGCTCGGTACTGATATGGAACTCAACACGCCCACGGGCTACGAATTGATGAACTGGGAGTCCGGGTACGGCGACTACCTCAATCGACCGGACTGGAACACCATGCGCGTCGTGCCCTGGTTGGAGAAGACCGCGCTCGTTCTCGGTGACGTGGTCGATGAAGGGACCGGAGACCTGATCCCGGTCGCGCCGCGTTCGATGCTACGTCGTCAAATCGAACGCGCGGAGGGCCTGGGGTTGCGGCCGAAAATGGCCTCGGAACTGGAGTTCTATCTCCTGCGCGAGACATTCGAGGAAGCGGCCGCCAAGGGCTGGGACGGTTTGACGACCTGGGGCTGGTACAACGAGGATTACCAACTCCTCCAAGCGACCAAAGCCGAGCCGTTCTATCGCCAGCTGCGTAACCAGATGACCGCGGCCGGCATTCCAATCGAGTTCTCAAAGGGTGAAGCGGCTCCCGGCCAGCACGAGGTCAATATCCAGTACGACGACGCGCTGGAATCGGCGGATCGCGCCGTCATCTACAAGCATGGCGCCAAGGAAATGGCCCATCTCAACGGCTGTTCGATTACCTTCATGGCCAAGCCGGACCAGACCTGGACCGGCTCCTCCAGCCATGTCCACCTCAGCCTCTGGGACCCGGATGGTCGGCGCAATCTGTTTCACGATCCCGGCGCTCCAGGTGAGATGTCGGCCACCATGCGCCATTTCCTCGGTGGGTTGCTCGCGGGGTCCCGGGAGTTGTCATTGCTGATCGCCAGCAACGTTAACTCCTACAAGCGATACGCAGTCGCGTCCTGGGCGCCGGTCAATGTCGTCTGGTCGCGAGACAATCGCACCTGCGGATTTCGCATCGTTGGGCACGGCTCATCGTTGCGGATCGAGGACCGGCTGCCGGGCGGAGACGCCAATCCGTACCTCACGTATGCCGCGGTGCTCGCCGCCGGGCTGTACGGCATCGAAAACGAGGTCGAACCGACCCCGGAGTTTGTCGGCAACGCGTACGAGGCGAAGAACGTGCCCCACGTTCCGCGATCACTCTATGAGGCGATCGCGGCATGGCGGAACAGCGCCCTGGCTCGCGAGGCCTTCGGAGATGTCGTCGTCAATCACTACCTTCACACCGCGGAACTCGAACAACGGGCCTACGACATGGCCGTCACGGACTGGGAGCGGCAACGCTATTTCGAGCGTGGGTAGGGCGATGGCGCGTTGCTCGGGCGACGTGGGAGCTCGGCCCTCACCCCAACCCCTCTCCCGCTTGGCGACTGACAAGGGGAGGTAGGGCGATCTCGTCGCGCGAGCCCTCACCCCCACCCCCTCTCCCATTGCGATGGGAGAGGGGCCTCTTTGCCGGCCTCGTCGGCGATCCACGGCAGGGCGAATGCCTCCCAGCGAAGCCGCCCCTGTGCGTGCGGAGACCGAGAGCGGGGTGGTGTAAGGGGTCGCGCCACGCGCAAACGCCGGTAATCCTCCGAAATCGGTATCAGCCGGTGACCGGCCGGCCGATCACGGCGCCACCGTGATGCGTTTCGCCGACTTCGAGTTCCTTCGCCATCAGATCTTCCGGCCGCAGCACCTGCGGACCGGGGAAGTTTCGCCTCGCCCACAGCACGTAATAGAGTGCGAGGAGGATCATGAACCCAACGGTCCCCCGGAAGGCATATTCATTGTCCGGACGCCAGAGGAAGAGGATCGAGATGATTATGATCCAGACGACCGAGATGCCTTGCAAGATTCGGCTCTTCCCGCCGAGTGACCACGCGCGGCGCGCGTGCCAATCGTTGGACCGCAGGCCAAGGAGAATCGGAAGTCCGTACGCCCAATAGAGGAGCGCCGTGCTCATCCCCGTAATGATCGCGATCGTTACCGAGGCGGCAGCAGCATCACCCCGCCCGCTCACATAGGCGTAAACGGTGATCAGTACCGCCAGCAGACCGGCCGTGGCCAGCGCGATGTCGGGGGTTCGCTGCGTCCGGCTGACATGGCTGAAGACTCCGGCAAACGGCACGCCGCCATCACGGGCGAAGGCATAGATCATCCGCCCAGTGGAGGCAATCGCGGACATCCCGCAGAGAATCATCGCCACCACGATGACGAAAGCGAAGAAGACCCCGAGTTGACCGAGATTTTCGATCAGCGTGTAGGCAACCGCGGGAGTCCCGCCCGCTTCCGCGGCCAAGGTGTCGGGAATCGGCGGCAGCGCGTAGGTGATCGCCATGAGCAGTACATAGCCAACGACCGCCGAGACGAGCACCGACATGAAGATGCCGTTGGCCGAGGAACGGCGCGCCCCGATGGTCTCCTCGGCGGTATGCGCAGAGGCGTCATACCCGGTATATGTCCACTGCGCCTGCAAGAGGCCAAGGAGGAAAGCGCCAAAGACTCCGAACGCACCCCAGAACGGCAGGTTCTCCGCAATGACCGGATCACCAGGGGCGATCTGGAACGGGAAGCCAATACCATTCCGGTGCTTGGCAAAGAGAAACAGAACGAGCGCGATGGCAACCACCCCGAATACGTGGACCCAGACGCTCAGATCGTTGAGAAAGGCAACGAGCCGAATACCAAAGACATTGACGATCACCTGGACCAGGGTGATCACCGCCATGACCACGACCTGTTTACCGAGGTCCGGGGTGATGCCGAACATTTCCTGGAGGATGATCCGGTTGAAAAACGCCGCCGCCGCCCAGTTGATTCCCGCGACCGCGGTCACCAGTCCGCCGAGATTGAGCCAGGCGGTCCACCAGCCCCAGTGGCGACTGCCCATGACCGAGGCCCAGTAATAGAGGCCGCCCGCCGTCGGATAGGCGGAGGCGATCTCCGCCATGCTCGCCGCGATACAGAGGGTGAAAAGCGAGACGATCGGCCAGCCCCAGCCATTCTCGCCAGGTCCGCCATACCGTAGACCCCAGCCATACAGAATGACCGCGCCGGTCAGGATCGATATGATCGAGAACGAGATTGCGAAGTTCGAAAACCCACTCATTACGCGCCGCAATTCTTGCGCGTAACCAAGTTGATGCAAATCCCTGACATCCTGCTCGATCACCGCGTCGAAGCTGGCATCCGAGCCCGTGTGTGCCACGCCGCTACTCATGCGCTCCTCCTCGTGTTGATCATCATTGACCTTCGCGAGTGCATCCCCCTTGGAAGCCCGCTCGATCGGACATGGACGTTGACCGGAAGGAGACCCCACGTCCAAATGGAGATCGCAGCGGTTCGCGGTTTCGGGGCGACGTGAATCGATTCTATGGCGAGTGACTGGCGGACACAAGAGGCGAGACTCTCGGTCGATCACCTCATTCGAGGTTACGGTCAGCGCTAATTCCTCCGCTATGCTTCTTGTCATGTTCCCGGTTGCGGATCGCTGATACCAAATGGCGAAGATGATGTGCCTTCAACAGGCATCACAGTGGTGGGGAGAACAGTGACGGCAACGAACCTCGAGCGGAGCGGAATCGAGCAATCGTCGGGCATCGACCATCGCCGCGCCCCCCTGCTCGAAGGCATTCTCGCCTACCACGATCTCGGCATCGTCCCCTTTTCGACGCCCGGGCATAAGCTCGGCGTCGGGGCAGACTCGGCCTTACGCGAAACGTTTGGTGACGCGGCGCTGCGCTGTGACATTCCGCTCGGCGGGGGCATCGGCGATACCCACTTCGGCGGCGAGGTCTTGCGCGTCGCCGAGGCCATGGCCGCCGACGCCTGGGGCGCGGAGCGGAGTTTCTTCCTGCTCAATGGCTCTTCCGCGGGGAATCACGCCTTCATGCTGGCGACGATCCGGCCCGGCGACACGGTCATCGTCGCGCGCGATCTCCACAAGTCCCTGCTTGTCTCGCTGATTCTGACCGGCGCCGTGCCGGTCTATGTGGCGCCCCGGTTGCATCCCGAATTGAACGTGGGACTCGGCATCACCCCGGGCCAGATCGCGGATGCGCTCGATCGTCATCCGGACGCCAAGCTGGTTGCCCTCGTGAGTCCCTCGTATTCAGGCGTGGCCTCCGACCTCACCGGGATCGTGGCCGTGGCCCATGCCCGTGGTGTGCCGGTCCACGTCGACGAGGCCTGGGGACCACATCTCCATTTCCATCCCGCGCTCCCTCGCTCCGCCATGGCAAGCGGCGCGGATGGCGCGGTGGTGTCGACCCACAAGGTGCTCGGTAGCCTGACACAGGCGGCAATCCTCCACGTCCGGGGAGGACTCGTCGATCCCGACAAGGTGCGGACCGCGGTCGGCATGGTGCAGACGACGAGTCCTTCGGTGCTGATCCTGGCCTCGATCGATACCGCCCGGCGCCAGATGGCCCTGGACGGCGAGGCGCTGATGGAACGCACCATCGCCCTCGCCAACGACGCCCGCCGCCGGCTGCAAGCCATTCCCGGCATCGGTGTGCTCGATGGGGACATTCTCGGCGTAGACGGCTTCGACCTCACCAAACTCGTCGTCGATGTCGATGGCCTGGGAATCACTGGCTACGCGGTCGAGGATGCGCTGCGGCACCGCTTCGGGATCGGTCCGGAGATGAGCGATCTCATCAGCCTCGTCTTCCTGATCACCATCGGTGATACACCGGAGAGCATCGACCGCCTGATCAGCGCTTTCGAGACTCTCTCCCGGGAGCACTACCGGGGCGGAGCGCGCCGGGCCGATCTCCGCTCCACCGGCGCTGCGGTCGCTCCGGCGGAACTGGCGATGTCGCCGCGCGACGCCTTCTTTGCGGTGACCCGCGCCGTGCCGCTCAGCGAGGCGACCGGTGAAGTCTCGGCCGAACTCGTCATTCCCTATCCACCCGGTATTCCGGTGCTCGCTCCGGGCGAAGTGATCACGGCCGAGAAAATCGCCTACCTGCGCGAGGGCGCCGCGCACGGCATGTATCTCTCCGGCCCAATCGATCCGGCCCTGGGGACGATTCGGATCGTTGCCTGATTGGGAATCCGGACGAGCACTGCTGTTTGATCGGGACGCCCACCCTCACCCCAACCCCTCTGCCGCCCGGCGGGACACGGAATTCCTCCCGCGTGCAACACGCGTGGCTTCAGCAGGATTCCATATGAGGGGACGCGGTGAGGGCCGGCGCCGCGAGCAAGCGATAGCCGTCGTTCAGCAGGGCCTACGAGGGAAGCCGCTGCGGAATCTGGCGCAGCCGTTCCGCCGCGCTGGCGATCGTCTCGTCCCGCTTGGCAAAACAGAACCGCGCCAATAACGGCGCTCTCCCTGGATCGAGATAGAAGGCGGACGGTGGCACCGCCGCCACGCCGATCTCACTAGTCAGCCAGCGGCAGAACGCGACATCGGTCGCAAAGCCAAGATTCGCCACGTCGGCCATCACGAAATAGGCACCCTGCACCGGAAGTGTCGGCAAGCCTGATTCCTCCAGGGCCTGCCGCAGCGCCTCCCGCCGCGCGGTGTACTCAGCGGTCAATTCCCCGTAGTATCCACGTGCCGCGGCGATCTCGAGCGCTCGTGCCATTGCCTCCTGGAACGGCGTTGCCGTGGCAAAGGTCACAAACTGGTGAACCGAACGCAGGGCCGCGTTCAGGTGCGCTGGCCCGACGGCATAGCCGATCTTCCACCCGGTCATGGAGAAGGTCTTGCCGGTCGAACTGATCGTCAGGGTCCGCTCCCACATGCCTGACAGCGTCGCCAGCGGGATATGCTCGACACCGTCGAAGACGATCCGCTCGTAGACCTCATCGGTGATCGCCAGGACATTCCAACGCTGGCACAACGTGGCGAGAAACGCCAATTCGTCTCGTGTGAACACCTTGCCGGTCGGATTGTGGGGGGTATTCAGCAGGAGAATCCGCGTCTTGGGGCCGAACGCGGCCTCCGCTTCATCGCGGTCGAACGACCAATCAGGCGATTTCAGTGTGATCGGGCGGAGCGCGGCGTCAGCCATGATCGCGCTTGGCAGGTACGAGTCGTAGAACGGCTCGAAGACGGCAATCTCGTCACCTGGACCGGCGAAGGTCTGAATCGCGTCGTAAATCGCCTCGGTGGCGCCGGAGGTGACTGTCACCTCCAAGTCGGGATCGATCGTTTGCCCAAACCGTGTTGCCCAGTCCTGCGCAATCGCCTTCCGCAAGCGGGGAGCGCCGTGAGAAATCGCGTACTGATTGAGATCGGAGTCGATTGCCTCCCGCGCCGCCTCCTTGACGAAATCGGGACCGGGAAAATCGGGAAACCCCTGCCCCAGATTGACCGCGCCATGCAAATTGGCCAACCGGCTCATTTCGGAGAAGATCGATGTCCCGAATCCCCGCACCCGCGGCGAGGTCAACTCCCGGGTCTCCATCGGCACCTCACAACTCCGCGTACACACACTCAGGGCAGAGAGTATGCGCGGATCAACTAACCAGCGTCCGCAGCGCGTCGACAACGCCGAGCGCGCCAGTGCTCATCACCATGATCAGCACCAGCCGGCGGAACGTTTCGACCGGTACCCGTGAGACCAAGTGTCGCCCGACGAAGGTCCCAACGATCGCCGCCGGCAGGAGAACGAGCGCGCTCCGCGTTTCGGTCCAGCCGATCTCACCGACGCGGACGAGAATTGCCAGCGCGGCCACATCGATCAGGACGAAGTAGGCCACAATGCTGGTGCGAAAGGCATGGGTGTCCAGATTCCGCGCAACAAAGAGCATCACCACCGGCGGTCCCGCGACGCCCGTCAACGCGTTCAGCGTGCCGCTCGCGGCGCCGGCGACGACAGTCGCGAGGGGCGAATCGGTTCCTGGCGGACTCCAACCCCGCAACATGGAAAGAGCAAATCCGGCGACGACGAGACTAGCGACAAGTTTGATCTGTGCCACGTCGAGTATCCGCAACAGCGCCACGCCCGCGAAGACGCCGAGAATCGCCCAGGGTATGAGCGCGGCGACGGTGGCGACGCGAATCTGTCTCCAGACTCCCGGCAGGATGATCCAGCCGGTCAACAGCGATAGCAAAATGCTGATGGCGACGACGGTCTGCGGTGGGTAGATCTGCAACAGCAGCGGGACGCAGATGAGGGCAAAACCGAAACCGGCAATACCGGAGGCGACACCGCCAAAAAGCGTCACGGCCAGGGCCGCACCAAGGGAGAAACCCATGCGCGCTCAGTTCCGGCGCCGCTCAGAGGTGCGCGCGATATTCGCCAAAGACTTGGCGCAGAGTTGCGCCGATCTCCCCGAGCGTCGCCCCGGCCCGGAGCGCGTCTCTCATGGGCGGCAACACGTTGTCTGAACTACCGGCCGCCACGGCGACGTGTTCCAGCGCGAGCTGTACCGCCGCACGGTCCTGCAATGCCTTGTGACGCCGCACGCGCTCGATCTGCTCTCGCACCGCGTCCTCGTCGATGCGCTGCACCGGCACGTCGACCTCCTCGGCTTCGACAAAGCGATTGACCCCGACGACGATATCATCGCCCCGTTCCCGCGCGATTTCGCGCTCGAAGGCATTCTCGGCGATCGCGTTCTGGACGAAGCCCTGCTCGATCGCGGCTACCGCGCCGCCACGCGCCTCGACCCGTTCCAGCCATTCGCGCGCCCTGGCTTCGAGTTCATCCGTCAGCCGCTCGACAAAATACGATCCGGCGAGGGGATCGGCCGTATCGGCGACGCCAGTTTCATCCGCCAGGATTTGTTGCGTGCGTAGCGCGAGCGTCGCGGCGTCGGCGGTCGGCAATCCCAGCGCTTCATCATAGGAGTTGGTGTGCAGGCTCTGGGTTCCCCCGAGCACGGCGGAAAGCGCCTGGTACGCCACCCGGACGACGTTGTTGAGCGGTTGCTGCGCGGTCAGCGTCACGCCGCCAGTTTGGGTATGAAACCGGATCATTTCCGAGCGCGGGTCAGCCGGCGCATAGCGTTCGCGAATGAGCATCGCCCACATCCGCCGCGCCGCGCGGAACTTGGCCGCTTCCTCGAAAAGATTGGAATGGGCGGCGAAGAAGAAACTCATTCGCGGCGCGACATCGTCGATGGCCAGGCCCGCCATGAGCGCGGACTCGATGTATGCCAGCCCATTGGCCAGGGTGAACGCGATCTCCTGCGCGGCGGAGGAGCCCGCTTCCCGGATGTGATACCCGGAAACGGAAATGGTGTTCCATGCCGGCAACCGATCCGCGCAATACGCGAAGGTGTCAGTCACCAGGCGCATCGACGGCCGCGGGGGAAAGATGTACGTGCCGCGCGCGGCATACTCCTTGAGGATGTCGTTCTGGATCGTGCCGCCCAAGCGGCGACAATCGACGCCTCGCTCCTCCGCCACCAGCTCATACATGAGCAGCAGGAGCGAAGCTGGCGCGTTGATCGTCATCGAGGTGGTGATCGCGCCCTGATCGATCCCGGCAAATAGGCGCCGCATGTCATCGACCGTTGAAATCGGCACGCCAACACGCCCAACTTCGCCTAGTGCACGCGGATCATCGGAATCGAGTCCCAATTGCGTCGGCAGGTCGAACGCGATGCTCAACCCGGTCGTGCCGCGCTCCAGCAGCAAGCGATAGCGGGCATTGCTTTCCGCCACCGAGGAGAATCCGGCGTACTGGCGCATGGTCCAGCGCCGGCCGCGATACATCGTCGGGTAGATGCCGCGCGTGTAGGGAAACTCGCCAGGGTCTGGCTCCGGTTCGCGATCCGTGTCGGCGCGATAGACCGGTTCGATCTCGATACCGGAATCGGTCACCCGTTCGCTCTTGACGACTGACATGGCTGGCCGCACTCCATGATTCGACTACGGCACAACTGTAGTGGATTCGCTGAACCAAGGCCGACCAACTCGCCGCGCGGGCGGACAAGCAACGGGCATTGCTCCCGACCGTCAACGAGGTGGTGAGGAGCGCGGGCGACGCAGGCGTCGCACCCTACGGGGGAATTGCGGAATGCATCGTTGACCGGTACGGTCTGATGTCGGTCCTACGCTTCCTCGACAAGTTCTGTGAGGACGCCCCCACACGATTCCGGGTGGATGAACGCGATCCGCCAGCCGTGGGCGCCCGTACGCGGCGACGCGTCGATCAGGCGGGAGCCAGCAGCCTCCAATCTGCCGAGTTCCGCCTCGAGATCGGGAACGGCATAGGCCACATGATGGAGTCCCTCGCCGCGCTTGGCCAGGTAGCGGGCGATCGGCCCCTCGGGATCGGTCGGCGCGATCAGCTCGATCCAGCCGTCACCACTGTGAAAGGTGACGACTTCGACCGCCTGTTCCGGCAGGAGAAAGCGCTCGCCGCCGCCGAAGCCCAGTCGTTCGTAACGCGCCACGGCTTCGTCCAGGTCCGCCACCACGATCGCGACGTGATGCAGCCGCGGCGCGCCACTCACCGCCGGATGCCCGGCGTCATCGATCCCTGAAGCCGTCTTCTTGTATCAAACTCGGGCGAGCACATGCCTACTTCCCGCGACCCGGCTGGCCACGCCAGCCCCTCGCCCCGCGCACGGGGAGAGGGGCTGGGGTGAGGGGCATCCTCGGGGCTGAAGTGAGGGCACTCGCGGCATGAGCGCAGCGGTCATCGACCATAATCGGCGTCAGTCCAGATCGACCGTCGGGGCCAAACCGGACGACCCGGGTTCGGGGAAGGCCGCGGTGTCGGCCAGAATCGGCTGATCGATCCGCATCGGGTCGGCATCTGTGCGTAGCACGACACCACGTTTGCGTCGCCCGCTCAGTTCGAAGAACGCGCGCATCACCCGATCCGCCACCGGCACGGCGTAGGCCGAACCTTCGCCCCCGTCCTCGACAATCACCGAAACCGCGATTTCCGGGTCTTCATATGGGGCAAAACAGGTGAACCAGGCGTGCTGGCGGTCGTAAATGCCATTGGGGTCAGCCGTTCCGATTTCTGCCGTGCCCGTCTTGCCGCCGATGGTGATTTCGCGTTCCCCGGCTGGATTGGTCAGCGTCCACTTCGTGCTGACCGGAGCGGTGCCGAGACTGCCGTGGACGACGCGGCGCATTCCCTCCCGCACCACGTCGATGTGGTCTTTCTTGATTCCCACCTCTCGCTGAACAATGGGGTCGATGGTGACCTTGTCCGGCGGATGGCCGTCATACGTCCTGGCGACGATTTGCGGCTTGAGCACCTTGCCACTGTTGGCAATCGCGGCGGTGTTGAGCGCGAGTTGCAGCGGGGTGGTCAGGAAATAGCCCTGACCGATGGAGACGTTGATCGTCGCGCTGACCGACCACCCGGTGCCCTGGAAGTTTCGCGCCAACCATTCCGGATCGGGAACCACCCCGCGGCCCTCGGTCGGCAGCTCGATCCCGGTGCGATTGCCGAACCAGAATCGGTTTTCGAGATTCTCCTTGATCGCCTGGATGCCGAGTCCCTCGAAATAGTGAAGTTCGCCGAGTTCGTTGGTCAGCAGGTTCTTGTCCCGATAGTGAAGGTAGTCGCTCTTCGCCTCGTCAACCGGCTGCCGCGGGGCGCCGACGTTGTAGAAAAAGACGTCGCATGACTGCTCGATGGCGCCATAGACATCGAGGGCCCCGTGCCCGCCGAGCCGCCATGCCCAGCAGGGGTGGATATTCCCCTTCGATTCGTCCCAGGCATACGGGACCTGAATCGCGCCGACGCAACTGTAGTTCTTGTTGACGTCGATCTTGCCTTCCTGCAGTCCGGCGGCGGCCAGGAACGGCTTGAGCGTGGAGCCAGGGGGGTATTCGCCGCGCAGCGCGCGGTCGAGGAGCGGCTTGTTGGCTTCCTCGCTGGTGTATTCCTGGTACTTCCGCTGCGAAATACCGTCGACAAAGAGTTGGTTGTCGTAGTGGGGGTAACTGACCATCGCCAGCACTTCGCCCGTGCGCGGATCGATCGCCACCACCGCGCCCGCGCCCGATTCCGTCTTGACCCGGCGGGTCGGATCGGCGGCTTCGATCGCCCGCCGGTCGGCGTTCGAATAGGTGATGCCCGCGCGCAGAATCTCGCTCACGGCACGTTGCAGTTCGAGATCGATCGTCAGGGTGACGTTCTTGCCCGGTTGGGCTTCGATCGTCGAATCCGGGACGACCTGCCACGCGTCGGCCACCGGATTGATTTCGACCACCCGCGCCCCGGGGGTGCCGCGCAGGGTCTGTTCCAGTTCGAGTTCGAGACCATCCTTGCCGATGGTGTCATCCGGGCTGTAGAGCGGCTTGCCCAGTTCGTCCCGGTTCTTGGGATTCTCGTAGTCACGCTGGCTGATCTTGCCGACGTAGCCAAGGATGTGCGACATCGCCTCGCCGCCGGGGTAGCGACGGATGAGCACCCCATCCTCGAGTTCGACCCCCGGCAGGTAGAGCTTGTTCGATTCGAGTTTGAGGGCCACGTCACGCGGCACGCCGGTCTTGACCACCACGGACTCTTTGTCCCGGCCGTTCTCGACCAGGTAGTCGAGCTGATTCATCACCTTGACGCCGGGAATCTCGTTCAGGTGGGCGCGGCACAACGACGCCTGATCGATCGTCAGGTCATCTTCGAGGCGAATGAGATAGTTCTGGCCCTCTTCCTGCTCGATGTATTGCGTCCACTGCGCCAGCGCGTCCTCGCTGAGCACCTTGATCACGCCGTCCATCGTCACCGGCGCGGTTGCCTCATCGAGATTCGAGATGGCGCGGTCGACCCTTCCCGCCAACCGTCCGTCGGCGGTCAGGAGCACGCCCAACACATTGCCGCCAGTCGAGAACCGCGGCGGCATCGGCCATTCCGCCGTCTGTCCCGCGATCAGTTTGCCGTCAGCGGAAATCCGCGCGGAATCGGACTTTCGCGCCGTTTCGTTCGGGTAGACAAAGATCTGCAGGTCCTGGCCGTTGACCCGAACCAGTTGCCCGGGAACGCGAAAGAAGGGATGGAGCACCGTCTGATCGGTCTGCTCAACGGTCAGCGTTTTGCCCAGCAGCTGCGCGGTTCGCGCGTAGATGGTCTGGCGCGCCCCTTCCGGCACGCTCAGCGGGTCGAGGACGAGCGCGTCGGGGAGACTGAGCGCGGCAATGAGTTCATCGAGCACCCGCCGCCGTTCCTGGGGCTCGGTCTTGGCTGACGGCAGATCCGACGGCCGGACACTGACCTCCCACGTCTCGCGGTTGACCGCCAGTTCGCGATTCTTCCGGTCGTAGATGACGCCTCGCGTGGGGCGCAGAACCTCATCCTTCTGGATGTTCTGTTGCGATTTCAGCCGGAAACTCTCGCCTTTGAGCAATTGCATGTAGCCGAGCCGTGCGGCGAGGACCGTGAAGGCGCTGATGATCGCGGTGCGGCCGAGAAAAACGCGCCGCGAAATCGGCTCATGCTCGGGATGTGGCAACCACGAAGGACGTTGCCGCCGTCCCGCCCGCAAGTGCGGCGGATCGTATGGAATACGCTTGCGCCGGCCCATTACGCCCGCTCCGGTTCAGTTCGGTGCAGCCAACTGAGCAAGCCGTACACCGGGGGCACCAGGATCGCGTTCAACAATGCCTGGAGCAACGTGACCCGGCCCAGAGCCTGCGCCGCATCTCCTCCTTCACCCAGCATCCCCCGCAGGGCCAGCAATACCGCGACGTAGACAAACGTCGCCACGATCGCCAGCACCATGGGGAAGATCAGGGCGCTGTGAAAGAAGCGGCCATGTGACAGGCCACCAATCAATGCTACCGGTAAGAGAGCGAGCGCGTTGGCCCCCAGCCGATCCATGCCCAGGACATCGAGCAACATACCGGCAAAAAAGACCCAGATGAGCGCTTCCGGAACGCCGCGAAACGCGCTCCAGGCGAGAATGAGAACCACGACCAGACCAGGCGCCACCGCCAGAAGTTGCCAGCGAGGCAGCAGGGCGGTTTGCAGGAGCGCCGCGGCCACCAGCAGGAGGCCGAACACCGGGCGTGTCATCGTGGCAGGCCCCTTCCCTCCACCGTCGCGCCTCGTGGCGACGGATGACCGCCAGCGGGGCACCAGCGATTCATTGCCATAATAGCAGACCCGATGAGAATCGCATTACCCACCGAACACATTTTCGATCATGTCCGCGGCGCGCTCCACGCCCGACTCTCGCGCCATCCGCCGGGCCACGACCTGGCATGCTGCCGCCGTCGCGCCATCGTCGATAATCGTCCCCAGGGCGTGTCGCACCGCTGCCGGCCGGTATCGCCATCGCGGCAAGACGCACGCCACTCCCAATCTGCTGGCCCGCCAGGCATTGTCCGCCTGATCATGCGCATACGGCATGATCAGCATCGGCTTCCCGGCGCGAAGCGCTTCCGATAGTGTACCGATCCCCCCTTGATGGACGATGGCTGCCGCGTGGGGAAAGAGCAGGCGGTGAGGGGCGTACGGCGCGGCGAACACGATGCCCCCCAGACTGCCAATCTGCTCCCGGCTCACGCCAAGGAGGACCGCGCGCCTGCCCGATGTCCGCGCTGCCTCGAGACTGACGTCGTAGAACGGGCCGGGATCGTTGACCGCGGTCGTTCCCAGTGTAAAGACCACCGGCGCCTCGCCCTCCGCCAGAAATGACGCAAGATCAGGGTCGAGCGTTTCGCCCGGAGCGCCGAAAAACGGGTATCCGGTGACCCGAGCCTGAGCCGGCCAATCGGGCTGGGGCAGCCCCAGCAAGCGGGGAAACAGCCCCAGCGAACGTGCCGGCGCATGTTGCCCTTCCCAGAGTGGATGGTCGTCACTGGGCGGCAGGTCCAGCTCCGCGCGCAGGTCTCTCCATTCGCCGGCCCAGCCATCGCTCACCCAGCGTGCCACGCGCAATACCTGGCGCGTCGGTCCCGGGCCGGCCCGGCGGAGCACGGCCATGATCCCCGGCGGCCCGATCACCGGAGGTTCGAACGCGGAGAAATAGCCCATCGGTTGCATGACCGCCGAGACCCACGGGGTGCCGGTCACGTCCGCCGCGAGGCGGCCCGACGCGGCCAGGGTGTGGGCGACGATGCCGTCCGCGCCCTGCGCCACCGCGATCATGTCGGTGAGCGAATCACGCAGGGACGGCAGGAACATCTCGCGGAAGATGGCTGCTGGCGGCTGCCGGTCCCGCAGCAGGCGATCGAAAAAGTCGGGATCCTGCTGACCGGGACGACGATTCGGCCGCACCGGGGCGAAACCAAGCCCGGCGGATGTCACCCGGTCGAGGTAGATCGCGCTTGTGGCTACCACGATGTCATGACCGCGGTTGTGGAGTTCACGCCCAATCGCGAGGAACGGCCGGAGATCGCCGGGGGATCCGAACGTGGCAAGAACAATGCGTTTACCGGTCACACGTCGCGTCATCGTCCGCAGCGTACTTGACCGACGCGGCGGTACGGGTAGATCAGCCGGGGTATAGCAAAGGGAACGGCCGGCAGGTATGCCCGATTCGGCTGTGCCAGAATGCAGCGACGGTATTCGATTGGCGGCGCGGGGATTTCCAGCGCGGAAGCGGGCGTGAGGCGATGACGGCTGAATCGGCGCTCAATCCGGAATCGCGGCGGCGCATCGCGTCGCTGTTCAAGGCCTACGATGTCCGCGGCATCGTCCCGGAAGAACTCACCCCGGACATTGCTTACGCGATTGGGCGTGGTCTCGTCGCGACCCTCAAACCGGACTCGGTCGTGGTCGGGCGCGACATGCGCGTCTCCAGCCCGGCTCTGGCGGCGGCACTGATCGAGGGTATTCGAGACGCGGGCGCCGACGCGGTCGACATCGGCATGGTCTCGACCGACGCGCTCTACTTCGCCATCGGCAAGTATGGCTATCCGGCCGGCGTGATGGTCACCGCTTCCCACAATCCCGCTGAATACAACGGATTCAAGATTGCCCGCGAAGAAGCGCGCGCGTTGTCACTCGACGAGGGACTCGACGCCATTCGCGATCTCATCGTCAACGATGCCCTGCCGCCGATCGTCCCCCCGGCCGAGCGGGGGAGCCGTATCGAGCGAGACATCCTCGATGGTTACGCGAACCATATGCTGAGTCTCATCGACCGGGACAAGATTCGTCCTCTTCGCATCGCGATCGACGCCGGCAATGGCATGGCCGGCGTCACCGTGCCCCGCGTGTTCCGGCACCTGCCGGTTCAGGTGACCGAGTTGTACTTCGTACTGGATGGCACGTTTCCCAACCACCCGGCCAACCCGATCGAACCGGAAAACACCGCAGAATTGCGGAAAGTGGTCGTCGAAAACGGACTCGATTTCGGCGCGGCGTTTGACGGCGACGCCGATCGCGTCTTCCTCATCGATGAGCATGGACAGTTCGTCGGGGGCGATATCCTGACCGCCATCATCGCTACCCGGATGCTGGCGCGCGATCCTGGCGCTGCGATCGTCTACAACCTGATTTGCTCGCGAGGGGTACCGGAAGCGATCACCAACCACGGCGGGCGGCCCATCCGCTCGCGCGTCGGCCACTCCTACATCAAGGAGACGATGCGCAAAGAGGACGCCGTCTTCGGCGGTGAGCACTCTGGACATTTCTATTTCCGCGACAACTGGTACGCCGACAGCGGCATGGCCGCGCTCCTCTTTGCGCTGGAGATGGTCTCCGAGGCTGGCGTTCCGCTGTCGCAGGTGATTGCCCCCCTCGATCACCGGTTCCGCTCTGGAGAAGTCAACAGCGAAGTGACCGACCCGGTCGCGGTTATGCACCGTATCGAAGCGCATTATCGCGCCGAAGGAGCAGAGATCGATCACCTCGACGGCATCACGGTCAACTTCCCGGACTGGTGGTTCAACGTCCGCTCCTCGAACACGCAACCCCTCCTCAGGCTCAACGTCGAAGCCGACCAGAAGGCACTGCTGGACGAGAAAACCGCGGAGGTACTGGGGATGATCCGGGGCGAAGCGTGACGGTGCCGGACATTCGCCGCGTGGAGTGGGCGCGGATCCGGTCCGGTACGAGGATCAATGTCGTCAAGGTCGCGCCAGAGGGTCACGAGGTGACGAGATACCCGGGTCTCGTTATCGCGCATCGCGACGATGGCTGGGTGGTCGTCCAGGCTACGTGGACCCATCGCCCGGTCGAATTGGACGGGCTCCAGTTCCGCCCTGGAGATGTCCTGCTGGAATGGTTCTCCCCGGTGGCCCCGTACAACGCCTTCGCCGTCCATGCGCCAGAGGGTGAACTACGTGGTTGGTACGCCAACGTCACCTACCCCACTCGCCTCGATCCTGATCAAAATCCGCCGCTCCTGACGTGGCACGATCTCTACATCGACCTTGTCGGCTTGCCGGATGGCTCGGTCACCGTCCGCGACGAGGACGAACTGCGCGATTCCAGACTCGAGCAAGGCGACCCGACGCTGCACTCGGAAATCATCGCCGCGCGCGATGAATTGCTGCGCCGCTTCGCGGCGCGCATAGCCCCGTTTGTCCCCCTCGAGCCGAAACTCCCGAATGAATCGGCATAACGAGTTTCACGCCAGAAATCGTGCCGCCGATACATCCAAAACCAGGACGGATTTCGTACACCCCCATTGACATGCCCCCCAACCGGTGGTACCTTGCTTGTGGGTCGCAGGAAGGATGTCAGCTGCGAACTCGCTGACATTGCTGCCCAAGGGTCGGGTTGAGTGGCCTAGGTGGGCACAAGGGAGGGCATTTCGTTATGCAGTACATCGATACCGCTTCTGCCGGTAATGGTGGCGTCGCTACCGCTTCCGCCAATGGTGGCGCGGTCGCTATCGGCGATGTCAACAGCGGCGGCAATGCCGGCAACGCCATCGGCGTTGGCGACACGTGGGGCGGCTCGGTTGGGGTTGACGGCGGCAGCGTTGGCAACTCGACCAGCCTGAGCGTCTCCGCCAATGGCGGCACCGCGATCGCGGACGCCTCCGGCGGCAGCTACAACCTCGCCTTCGTTAGCTAAGGCGGCGTTGTTTGCGGGGTTTACCCCGCGTCAAGCAAGCCAACTCTGGGGAGGGCAATGCCCTCCCCATTGTGTGTTCTGGTACTCGGCGTGATCGGTGGAGCGGACGACAATCGACGCGGCCACTTCAGAGGCAACTTCTCGCCGGATTCTCTTCTACAGCCATGACGGCACCGGGCTCGGCCACCTGCGCATCACGCTTGGTGTGGCGCGTGCCTATGCCCAACGGCGGCCGGATGACAGCCTCCTCCTTCTGACAGGGTCCCTGCAGACGGGAGCATTCGACATCCCGGCCAACCTCGACTTCGTCAAAATGCCGGCAATGCCAAAGCGCGACATCTATGCCACGCTCCCGCCAACAGAAGGGTTCACCGGCGCCCACAACAGCACCATCCGGTTCCGCGCCGCTATCGCCCAGGCAGCAATCGAGGGGTACGATCCCCACCTGATCGTCGTCGATCACGCCCCCCATGGACTCTTCCAGGAACTCGCTCCCGCGTTTTCCGCAATGCGGTGCCGTGGATTTCGCCCCTACTTTGCGCTGCTGATGCGGGACGTGACCTTCGGGCCGGAACAGACTCGCCACATCTGGACGAACGAGGAGGTCTACCCGTTGCTGGAGTCGTGGTATGACCGCATTCTCGTCTACGGCGATCGGGGCGTGTTCGATCCGGTGGCGGCTTACGGCATGTCAGAAACGACCGCGGCCCGTACCCGGTTCTGCGGATATCTGGAGCCTGAAGCGCCGCGCCGCTCGGCCGTGGACGTTCGACAAAGCCTCGGCGCGGAAGACAAGCCGCTGGTCGTGGTCTCTACCGGTGGCGGCGCCGACGGCGGCACCATGCTCAAAGCGTTTCTCTCCGGTTTGCGCGAGCGAAAGGGCAAACCGCTCACCGCGTACGTTGTCACCGGGCCGCTGCTCAGCGAGGATCAACAGGCGGAACTCGCCGATCTGGCAACGGGAATCGCGGACCTGAAATTGACCCGCTTCGACCCCGATTTCGCCGCCGCGGTCCGCGCGGCGGACGTGGTAGTCAGTATGGGCGGCTACAATTCGCTGGTCGAGGCAGTCCACTTTGGCAAGCGGCCCATTGTCGTTCCCCGCGTACCTGGCCCGGAGGAGCAATTGCTGCGGGCGGAGGGTTTCGCCCGGCGGGGTTTGGCAACCCTACTCCGCCCGGAGGCATTGAGCCCCCAGTCGCTCTGGAGCGCGATCGACGCCGAATTGGGATGCGCATCAACGCGAGGAGCATCGCTGCCATTTGGCGGTCTCGACGCCATCGCGGAGGAACTCGATCGGCTCGTGCGCGGAGGGATCTCGCCTTTCGCGGAGGAGGCAACCGTTGCGACAACGCCGGCCAGCGGCCATCAGACGTAAAGTCGCGGGGAGACCGATGCAGGAGCAATTGGCAGAGAAAGTGGCCTCGGGACGCTCGAGCCACACTGACGCACCCGTGTGCATTGCCGGCATGCACCGTTCCGGAACGTCGATGGTGGCGCGCGCTCTGCAGCAGGCCGGGCTCTACCTTGGTGATCTCGATGACCTCATGCCTCCCGCCGCGGAAAACCCGGAGGGCTTCTTCGAGCATCTCGGCCTCGTCCGCCTCAACGATGAACTGCTGAACATGGCCGGCGGGGGCTGGGACTGCCCACCTCCCGCAGGGTTCGACTGGACGGATCCCAATCTCGACCCCTTGCGCGAGCGAGCGAGGTCCCATGCCGCTCCGCTGAGCGAAGCGGCATGGTGGGGATGGAAAGATCCACGCAACAGCCTGACCATTCCATTCTGGCGCTCGGCGATTGGCCCACTACAGACGCTGGTCGTGGTCCGTAATCCCCTCGAAGTCGTGACGTCGTTGCATCGCCGGGACGGATTCTCGCTCGCTCTGGGTCTCACCCTGTGGCAAACGTACGCGGAGCGGATCATCGTCGATACGCTTGCTAGCGATCGGATCGTGACCCACTTCGATACCTGGTTCTTGCGCCCCGAGGCGGAATTGCAGCGGGTATTGTCTCGCCTGGGTCGTCCCCCGGCTCCCACGGTGGACGAGACGCAATCCGCGCCGGTGTCCGCGCTGCGCCATCATCAGCGCACGTTGCGCGACCTCATCGAGCACGATTTTCCCCGAGAGGTGGTCGAACTCTATCGGCGACTGTGCGACGAGGCCGAATGGTGGGAAGGACAAGCCGATCTGGAGGCCCTGACCGATGCCTCGGTGTCGCTTCCCGCGCGGGCCAACGACAGTGTCGTGAGGGGTCTTGGCCGCGTCGATTTGCTGCGGATCGAAAATGAGGCGCTTCGCCGCAACAATGCCGATTTCACCGCTCGCATTCGTGAACTGGAGAATGCGCTGGCGGTGCATGAATCATTTCGCGCCGAACTCGAAGGGAAAGTCGCTGAACGCGACAGCAAGGTCAACGAGCGGAACGCCCTGCTCATCCAACAGCAGCAGACCATCGCCGCCTTGCGTGAGCAACTCACGGCCCGTGAGCGGGAATCGGCCGGGCTGCGGGAGGACCTTTCCGCGCGCGAACGTGAACTCGAAATCGCCTTGCTCTACGAACGGGAGCAGCGGGCGATGCTGACGGCGACCCAATCGATTCAGATGCAGCGCGACGCGGAGATCATGGGCGTGCTGGGCGCGGTGCTCAGCCGGCACGCGCCGGGTGCGCCGGCCTCCATCTACCACCGCCGTCTCGTCGCTCAGATTCGGAGCATTGTCGAGGCGAACGTTCCGCCAGATGCCACCCTGCTCGTTGCCACCTACGGCGATGACGCATTCCTCGTGCATGGCGCCAGACCAGCCACGCCCTTCCCGGTGGCGACCGATTCGGTCACCGCGGATTACACTGATATCAGCAGTGCCGCGGCGATCGCCGAACTCGAAGCCTCGCGCGGCGGCGGCGCGGAGTATCTGGTGGTGCCTGGCACCGCGCTGCCCTGGTTGGCGAACCATCCCGATCTGGAACGCCATCTCGACGACCGCTACGAAGCGGTTTATCGTGAGCGCGGAGTCGCGACAATCTACGCGCTCGGCAGGCTACGGGGGCAGATCCCCGCCTGAGTCTTGTATTACCGCACCACCACGAGGGTAACGCGGCATCTCGCACCCGCGTCAGGGAAGGGGTTAGTCTGCATGATTCTGGTCACTGGAGGCGCGGGGTACATCGGCAGCGTGCTCGTCCGCGAATTGCTCGCCATTGGCGAGCAGGTGCGCGTGGTCGATACGCTCTGGTTCGGCAATCCATTTCCGCCGCACGAGCGGCTGGAAGTGATCGAGGGCGATCTTCGCTATCCCGATCCGCGATGGCTCGACGGCGTTGATGCCGTGATTCATCTCGCCGGCCTGTCCAACGATCCCACCGCCGATTTTGCGCCGGAACTCAACAGCGAGAGCAACGTCTTCGCGACGCGGCAACTGGCGGAACTCGCCGCCAGGCGGGCCCAGGCGGACGGCAAGCCGCTCCGCTATCTCTTCGCCTCGACTTGCTCCGTCTACTACGCCCCAACCACGGCGGATGAGGCGAACGTGACGGTGATGACCGAAGACATGCCGATCGCGCCGACCGCGAATTACAGCAAGACGAAGCGCTTGGCCGAGGTCGAACTGCTGCGCATCGCCGATCAGAATCCGCTCTTCGTTCCGGTCATGTTGCGCAAAGGAACCATCTTCGGTCCCGCGCCACGGATGCGGTTCGATTTGGTGGTCAACGTCTTCACGCTGCACGCGTGGAAGACTCAACGGCTGACCGTCCATGGTCACGGCGAAGCGTGGCGCCCGCTGCTTCACATCCGCGATGCCTCCGACGCCTACATTCACCTCCTTTCCGCGCCGATCGAGAAGATCCGCGGCGAGGCGTTCAACCTCGTCCACAAGAACTACCGGGTCCTCGAACTGGCGCACTGGGTCGCGGAAGTCATCGAGCAGAACTACGGAGTCGAGGTCCAGGTCAAGCGGGACCGGACGGGAAATGCCGGGGCGCGCTCCTACTACGTCAGCGGTGAGAAGATCAAGGAGACGCTCGGCTTCAGCCCCGATCGTCCCGCCTGGGAAGCCGTGAAGAGCATTTGGGAGGCGCTGGAACGCGGCGATTACGGCCCGGAACCGGACAAGGACCCCCGCTTCTTCAATATTCGCTGGCTGAAGGAACAGGTGATGACCGGGGTGCCGGCGTGAAGACGCTGGTCATCGGCGCCACCGGGCAACTCGGTCAGGACCTGATGCAGGCGCTCGGCGACGGCGCCGTCGGTCTCGGTCATGGCGATATCGATGTCACCGACGGCATCGGCGTCTCCCGCATCATTCGGGAGCACCAGCCGGACTGGGTGATCAACACGGCGGCGTTTCACCGCGTCGACGATTGCGAGTTGAACCCGACATTGGCGTTTGCCGTCAACGCCGTCGGTGCCGCCAATGTGGCGCGCGCCGCCGCCGAAATCGGCGCTGGGGTGGTCTTCTATTCGACCGACTACGTCTTCGGCGGTCAGGACCGCCCGCGGCATGATCCGCATAGCGAATCGAGCCTGCCCGATCCCTACAACGTCTACGGCGTCTCGAAACTGGCTGGCGAACGGATGGTGGCCAACGCCAACCCCCGCCATCTGGTCATCCGCTCCGCCGGTCTTTACGGCACGGCGACAAGCCGCAAGGGATGGACTTTTCCCGAATTGATGGTCAACAAGGGCCGCAATGACGGCTGGGTCAAGGTAGTGACCGATCAGGCGCTCTCCCCAACCTACACCGTTGATCTCGCCGAGGCGACTCGGGCGCTGATGAAACGGGACGCCAGCGGCCTGTTTCACCTCACCAACGAGGGAGAGTGTTCCTGGTTCGAATTCGCCCAGGCGACGTTCGATCTGGCGGGCGTCGCGGTCAACATGGAACCGGCACAAACCGTCACCGGTGAGCGCCGAGCACGACGCCCACCCTACTCGGCGATGACCAGCGAACGCCTCGCCGCGACCGGTGTCGCGCCGCTACGGCCGTGGCGGGAGGCGCTGGCCCATTACCTACAGGCCAAGGGCCTCGTCAGCGAGGGGTCGGCTTAACGTGAGATGCGGCGTGCCGGGTTTGGCAGCAGACGGGCGACGCAGGCATCGCCCTTACGACAGCCGGGCGGGAGAGGCGACGCTCGTGCGGCCCGCGTTTCTGGCCGATCGCGACCTCCTCCGGCCACCGGCCACACTGATTTTACAGCGACGTGCGGAAGATGTGTCGTTCCGACGAGCGCCATGCGTGTCGTCCCGAAGAAGGAGGGACCTCGGCGCGTTGGCATGCGATTGTGCACGCCGAGATTCCTCGTTCCTCGGAATGACACGTCTTTCGCTCGCCGCTCTCCATCATCACCGCCGTTTGCGCCGGGTATTCGCCCTCACCCCACCCCTCTCCCTGAGCGTCCTGACAAGGGGAGGTATCGTGGTTTCGTCACGTGAGCCCTCACCCCAACCCCTCTCCCGTCGAGCCGGGAGAGGGGCTCTATGCGGTACTGCGCGAGTGCAAAGCGGCGCTCATGTTCAGGAGTTCGAGGTTTCAGCCCACCTTGGGAGAACGACACGTGAAGATCATCTCGGTTCAGGAATTGGCGATTCCCTCGGTGAAGGTGATCCGCTTTGCCCGTTTCCGCGATCATCGCGGCTATTTCAGCGAGCAGTATCGCCTCAGTGATTTCGATGCGGGCGACCAAACGCCGTTCATGCGCGGGGTCCGCTTTCCGCAGGCAAACGAGAGTTACTCGAAGGCCGGGGTCGTGCGCGGCATGCACTACCAGTGGAACCCCTATATGGGCAAACTGGTGCGCACCATCCGTGGCCACATGATCGATCTCGTCCTCGACATTCGCAAAGGCTCGCCGACGTATGGTCGGGCAATCGCGTATGACATGCCGGTGGTCGGCGACGAGGACTATACGGATTGGATCTGGGTGCCACCCGGATTTGCTCACGGCAACACCTTTCCCGCGGACACGGTGATCGAGTACTTCTGCTCGGGCGAGTACAGCCCTGGCTGCGAAGCGGGGATTTCGCCTCTGGCCGACGACATCGATTGGTCCCTCTGCGCGCCCGATCTGCTGGCCAAGGTGCAGTCGATCGTTCGCCACACCGACTTGATCAGCGACAAGGACCGCGACGCGATGTCACTCGCCGCCTGGACCGCCGATCCGCGCTCGGAGCATTTCCTCTACGATGACCTCCGCTGAGCCGCGCCAGCCGGCAGATCTGCCCCTGCACGGGCACCCGTCGGCGTCGGTCGTCATCCCGGTTCACAACAAGGCGACGATTACGCGACAGTGCCTGGACGCGCTCCTCGCCGAGGCGGACGATGGCGTACGCCGTGAGATCGTCGTCGTCAACGACGGGTCGAGCGATCTCACCGCGCAGTTTCTCGCGGGGTATGGCGATCGCATCCGGGTCGTGCACCATGAAGCCGCGCAGGGGTTTGCGGGCGCCTGCAACGCGGGCTATGCGGCCGCGAGCGGTGAATTCGTGGTCCTGCTCAACAACGACACGATTCCGACAAAGGGCTGGTTACGAGCGCTGGTCGCGTACGCTCAGCAGCATCCACGTGCGGCCGTGGTTGGTTCGAAGCTCCTGTTTCCAAACAACACCATCCAACATGCGGGCGTGGTGTTCGGACTCGATAGCCTGCCACACCACATCTACTCCGGTTTCCCGGCCGATCACCCCTGCACCGCCATGTCCCGCCGGTACCAGGTGGTCACCGGCGCTTGCGCTCTCTTTCGCCGCGAACCGTGGGACCGCCTCGGTGGTCTCGATACGTCGTATCGCAACGGCTGGGAAGATGTCGATTTCTGCCTTCGCGCGGGGGAGGCAGGCTACGAGGTCCACTTTTGCGCCGAGAGTGTCCTCTACCACTTCGAGTCGGCAACGCGGGATGTCATGACCGCCACGGAGCGGGCCAACCGCGCGCTCTTTAGTGAGCGTTGGCAGGAGAAGGTCATCCCGGACGATTTCGGCTACTACTGGCTGGACGGTCTCCTCTCGGCGCACTACGGGGCGCGCTACCCGATCAAGTTGACGGTGTCGCCGCTGCTGGCGGGGTTCGAGGCCGGGGAGCAGGACCGGCTCGCCGACCGCATGCTCTTCGACCGCTCCCGTCAGGTGATGATCCTGGTGCGGAACAACATCGTGCTCAACGTCCGCGTCCAGGAAGCGGAGGCCCGCGCCGCCGAGGCGGAACGCCAACTTGCCATCTTGCGCGCGCAAGTCGAGACGGTGAATCTCCCCGCCCATCAGTCTGAACCGGCAGCCGCGCCAGAGACAACGTCTAGCGAGACCCGGAACGAGGTGGTGGAAGCGACCGATGAGCCACCCGCGGCCAACACCTTGCCGCATCGCATTGTCGGTATGGTCGAATCACTCAGCCGCATCCCCGAAGTTTTCACCGACGGCATCCTGCCGATTTCCGGTTGGACCTTGACGGACACCGGCGAGGTGCGGGTCGAAGCCTTGGTCGACGGCGAACTGCGTGGCGAAATACCGCATGGTGAACCGCGTCCGGATGCCGCCGCGTTGTTTCCTGGGTACCCCGCGGGAGAGAACGCCGGATTCTCCGGGGAAATCTCGGTGGGCGATCTGCCCGATGGCATGCACGAACTGACCATCCGCATCACCGGCGCCGAGGATTCCCGGGCCGAATTGAAGACGATGTTCGAGGTCGACAGCCGCGCCTTCGAAACGGGCCGGGTCATCGGCCGTCTCGACAGTACGGTGCGCGGCGCCAATTACGCCTCCGGCGAACTCGCGCCGGTATCCGGCTGGGCGCTGGCCTCGTCCGGCATCCGCTCGTTGACGGTGCTCGTCAACGGCGAGCCGCGCGGCAGTCTCCATTACGGCGCCCTACGACCCGATGCCGCGAAACGGCGCCGGCAGTATCCAAACGCGGATCATTGCGGTTTTGCCGGGTCGATTCCGCTTGCGGGTCTCTCCAGTGGCACCCATGAACTGGTCGTGGTCATCACCGCCAACGACGGTCAGAGCCTCGAACTCCCGACGCAGATCGCCGTCGACGATGGCGACTATATCGACGCTGGCATGCCCGCCATCAACCGCCAGTACCCGGCGTGGCTGGCGCAACGACAGGCAGCGCCCGCTGAGACGCCAGCCAGTGATCGAGGTCCCACGTTCGACCTGCTCATTCCTGTCACCGGAGCATGTGAAAACGAACTCGACGCGCTTGCCACCTCCATTTCCGCGCAGACGTACCCGGCATGGCGCGCGCGCGTGCTGATCGGAAACGATTCCGGCGACGTCGCTCGATCCGGCGCCAGCCAGCTGGCCGGGAACGATCCACGCTTTGGCGTGACCACCGGCAGTGGCGACAGCATGGCGGAGCAGGTCAACGCGGCGATGCGCGACAGCAACGCCGACCTGGTGGCGGTCCTCTCCCCCGGCGTCATCCTTTCGCCAGATGCGCTGGCGCGCATTGCTGGCGTCGCCTCGGATCGACCGGACACGGCCCTGGTGTATGTCGATGACGACCGCGTCGATCCGGTCCGCGCGGTTCGCTGGAATCCATTTTTCAAACCCGACTGGTCACCGGATCTGCTCCTGGCGATGAACTATCTTGGGCCGCTGGTCGTCTTTTCGCGGGAGCGGGCGCTCCAGGTGGGCGGGGTGCGCGAGGGAGTCGGCGACGCTGCGATCTTCGATCTCGCGCTGCGGGTCAGCGAGCAGCCAGGGCCGATCATCCACGTTCCCGAGGTGCTGGCTACCACGATCGCGGTGGCGCCGCAGCGCGGCGAGCCCTGGCATCTGCGCGACTGGTCCGATAGCGAACGGGCCGTCATTCTTGATGCCGTCTCGCGGCGGAAGACCCCGGCGCAGGTCGAGCTTGGCCTCCATCCGGGGCTGTGGCGGGTGCGGTACTCGCTCGACGAACTGCCGGCGGTCACGGCGGTCATCCCCACCGGTGGCAAACTCGACCTGCTTCGCCCCTGTCTGGAAGACCTGCTGGAGCGAACCGACTATCCACCTCTCGACATCCTGCTCGTCGATAACTCGCGCGGCGAAAACGTCGCCAATCTCGTTGGCGAACTCGCGCCGAACTATCCCAACGTGCGACGCATCGTCGATGACCGCAAGCCGTTCAATTTCCCGGCACTGAACAATGACGCCGTGAGACAGGTCACCACGCCGTACGTCCTGATGCTCAATGATGATGTGTCGGTTATCGACCCCGGCTGGTTGCGGGCGATGGTCGAGCAGGCGCAGCGGCCGGGCGTGGCGATCGTCGGGCCGAAACTCCTCTACCCCGATGATACGATCCAGCACGCCGGAGTGATCCTTGGCCCGTTCGGCGGGTCGGTTCACGTTTTCAAGCGGCTACCCGGCCACAATCCCGGCTTCCTCGATCTTCCCGATGCGGTCCGCAACTTCAGCGCGGTAACCTTCGCCTGCGCGCTGATTGACCGGAAGGTCTACGAAGAGATCGGAGGTATGGACGCCACCCTCTTCCCGGTCGCGTTCAACGACACCGATTTCTGCTTGCGCGTGCGCGAGGCGGGGTACGATGTGGTCTACACGCCGCACGCGTGTCTGTACCATCACGAATCGGTCACCAAGACCGTGATCGCCCATCCGGACGAAATCATGCATTTGCGCGAGCGCTGGGGGCATGTCATCGACCATGACCCGTTCTACAACCCGAATCTCACCCGAACCGGAGAGGATGCTCGATTGAACATGGACGTGCCCCGTGTCTCCTGACTTCGCGGACTCCAGCCGCACCATGAGTTTGCCGATGGCGGATGACCTGCCGCATCCCGGTTGCAACTGCGGCAGGCGCCGCCGCGCCGTGGCAACGCCCCCATTGCTCGTCGGTGATCTGGTGATCGCCGCGCGCGACCGCGCGCGTGAACCGGAACTTCCCGAGGCGACCGTGCACCGCGCGCTGGCGACCGCCTTCACGCCGCGATTGGCCCGCTACGACCTGATCGTGGTGTCGTCTGATGCGCCATCTGATACCGAGTACGAGAACCGGTTGATCGCCGAGTTCTCGCGTCACGAGCACCGGGTTTTCGTGCTGCAGTCTGACGCACCAGACGCGGCGCGGCCGATCGGCCCAGGTGTCACCTATCGCATCGCCGCTCCCACCATCGACGCACTGGTCAGCCTCCAACGCGAATTCGGCATCGATGCCGCCGCGATCCTGCTCCCTGCCTCCGTCTGCTCGGCGCTGCATCAGCGCATTCGCGACCGGCTCGGCTGGCGGATCGTGTCAATTGCCAGCGATGCGCCGGTCGTGAAATCGTGCGGCTGCCGAAATCCTCGCCACACGGGAGCCAATGACGCGGATATCCCGATTGCCTTCGACTCGAACGCCTTATCGGGCCAAAGCCGGGCGCTCGATCTTTCGCGTGAGGTGTCCTGGCCCGCACGCTGGGCCGTCCTCGACTCCGCGATCCGGCAGACATGGCCAAAGGCGAGTGTTGTCGTGCTCACCCACGACAATCTCGCGTTCAGCCGCCTCTGTCTCGCCAGCGTGCTGGAAAACACGGAGTATCCGAATTACGAACTGATCGTGGTCGACAATGCCTCCACAGACGGGACAGTCGAGGAATTGCAGCGCCTCGCTGCCACCGTTCCCACCCTCCGGCCGATCTTCAACGATCACAACACCGGATTTGGAGGCGGCAACAATCAGGGAATGCGGTCCGCCACGGGCGACATCATCGTCTTGCTCAATAACGACACCATCGTGCCCCGCGGTTGGCTTACCCGGTTGGCCCGCCATCTCCAGGACCCGTTGATCGGGCTCATCGGCCCGGCGACGAATCGAACGTGCAACGAAGCGCAACTCAATCCGCAATACCAGACGTATGCAGAGTATCAGGACATCGCGCGTCAGTTTGCCCTCGAACACGAGCGCGAGGTGCGGCCGATCCGCATGCTGGCCATGTTCTGCACCGCACTTCGCCGCGACACCCTCGATCGGATCGGCCTCCTCGATGAGCGGTACGAGGTCGGCATGTTCGAAGACGAGGACTACGCGCTCCGCGTCAAGGAAGCCGGTCTCGAGGTAGCCTGGACCCCGGAGGTCTACGTCCATCACGCCTATCACGCCTCGATCGGCAAACTGCTGCCTTCCGGCGAATACATGCGGCTGGTCCATTTGAATCAGGGCCGGTTCGAGGAAAAGTGGGGAATCTGCTGGGAGCGGCACCGCCCGTTGCCGCCGCAAGCCGCCACCGCGTGAGTCCAGAGCGACAACCGCGACGCCAGGTTCGTGTCCTGGACGTTGCGCGTCATGGCAACGACCCACGCATCGCCGCATTCGCGATCGACTCGCCTCAGCGCGGCGCTGTATCACCAGGGGCCGGCATCGAGATCAGTGGCTGGGTCATCGGCGAGCGGGAGCCGGTGGTTGGGGTGCGCATCCTCAATCATGACCAAATGGGAACAACCCATCCCCTCGATGTGCCGAGGCCAGACGTTGCGGGTGACTACCCGGCGCTTCCCCTTGCCCGCAAGAGCGGATTCCTTTGCTGGACGGGGCTCGCTGCGGAGGTCGGGGAAACGTCACTCGTCGTTCAGGCGATACTCGCGGATGAAACATCCATCGATCTCGCCACCGTTCGTCTGGACCTCACCGCAGTTGAAATCGAGACAGGACCAGATTTTCGCCTCGTTGATCGACCAGATTTCCTCATTATCGGTACGCAGCGTGGCGGAACTACATCGCTCCATGCCTATCTTGGCGCACATTCCCAAATCACCCTCCCGGAAACCAAGGAAATTCATTACCTGACCGATCGTCACGCTCGCGGCGAGGACTGGTATCGCGGGCAGTTCCCGGCACGGTTGCCAGCCGGCTATCTCACCGGGGAAGCGACGCCGTATGCGCTCTTCCACCCATTGGCGCCACGGCGGCTGGCCCAGACCGCACCCGACGCGAAACTGATCGTCCTGCTCCGCAACCCGGTCGAGCGAGCCTATTCGCACTACCTCATGGAACGGCAGCGGGGAGATGAACCACTCGACTTCGCTGCAGCGCTGGACGCCGAGGCCACACGACTGGCCGGCGAGGAAGCGCGGCTCGTAACCGATCCGGCGTATGCCAGTCGTCCTCACAAGCATTTCAGCTACCAGGCACGCGGGGACTACACGCACCAACTCCGGCGCTGGTTTGCGACGTTTCCCCAGGAACAGATGCTGATCCTGCGGAGTGAAGACCTCTACGCGCGGACCGCCGATACGTTCACGACCGTGACCGCGTTTCTCGGTCTGCCGCCGGGAGAGGACATTCCGTTCGCGGTCTACAATCGCAACACCGGCCCCCCCCTCTCGCTGGCGATGCGCGAGCGCCTGGTCGCCCATTTCGCGCCCGCCAATGCCGCCCTCGCGGACCTTCTCGGCTGGGATCCGGGCTGGACATGACATTCCCGTGCTGGCGATACTCTGCTGCCACCTTGACACACCTCCCCGCACTCTGTCACGGTTTGCGAGTTTGCATGCCCGGCGCGGCGCGACCGGGACGATAGTGAAGAACAGGAAAGGATTGCGCGGTTCATGGCGCTGATCGACATCGACGATATCGAGCTCGGCGCTCCGCAGACGGGCAAGATCCGGAGTTTTGCCCTCGATGCGCCCCGCATCGGCACGCGCAATGTCTATGACCTCGAAATCGCCGGTTGGGCCATCGGCGACGGCCAGCGCGTCCAGGAGGTCGAGATTCACCAGGGCGGTGTCGTCCTCCGGCGCGCTCCGCTCGATCAGGAACGGCCGGACGTGGCGCGCGACTACCCGGATGTTCCCGGCGCCGGTCATGCGGGTTTCCGTACCTGGGTGAGCGTGGTCGGCCTCGAACCGGAGACGGAATTGCAGATTCGCGCCGTGCTCGATGACGGCTCACGGGCGCGGCTCGGTGGCGTGCGGTTGCGTCACGCACCGGTGCAATCCGGGTTCGAACCACGGTTGCAACCCCTGATGCTGACGACCATGGGCCGCGCCGGAACGACCTGGACCATGCGTCTCCTCTCGGAGCATCCCGAGATCGTCGTCCACCGCTTCCACCCCTACGAACTCCGCACCGCCCGCTACTGGTGGCACATGTTGAAGACCCTGTCCGAACCGCGTGATCCCCATCACTCGGCCCAGGCGGACCGGTTTCAGACCAACAAGCAGTGGATCGGGCACAACCCGTTTTATCCGGAGCCGATCGGTGTCACGCCCGGATTGATCGACTGGATGGGCCGCGAATATGTCGAGGATTTGGCCCGCTTTTGCCAGCGCAGCGCCGAGGAGACGTACCTGCGGATCGCCGCCGGTCAGGGCCAGAGCAACGTCCGCTATATGGGAGAGAAGCATCGCGCCGACAATCTGCCCTGGCTGGTCTGGGAACTCTATCCCAAGGCGAAAGAGATCTTCCTGGTCCGGGACTTCCGCGATGTCTTCAGTTCGATGCTCGCGTACAACAAGAAGTTCGGACGCCGCGCCTTTGGACCGCCCCATCTCAAGACCGACGAGGAATTCGCGCATTTCCTGCGAAACAGCACGATCCGCAATCTGAGTCGTTCCTGGCCAAAACGACAGTCCCGCGCGCACCTGATCCGCTACGAGGATCTCATCACCCAGCCGGAGGAGATCCTGCGCGGCGTGCTCCAGTATCTCGAACTGGACGCCTCCGAGGCGGTGATCGCGGGCATGCTCGATCGGGCTTCCGCCGAGAACCCGGAATCGACCCGGCACATCACCAGCAGCGATGTCTCCACCTCGTTGGGCCGCTGGCGCAGTTCGCTCTCGCCAGAGTTGCAGGACGTGGTCAACGCCGAGTTCGGGGACGTCCTGCAGCAGTTCGGGTACGCCGTCTGATGCGCGACGACGGCCTCCGCGGCATGGAGCCTGCGCGGTGAGAATCGTCATCACCGGACCACCGAAAACCGGCAACATGTGGCTCAAATGCCTCCTCGGCCGTGCCTACGGTCTACGCTGGCTGCGACCGCACGAAACGCCGGCGCAGGCTGACCTGAGCTCGCTGCGGGAGTGGCTGACCTCGGGCCGGTTCCCCGACAACACCATCTTTCACCAGCATTTCGAATACGATGCCGAGACGGCGGATGCGTTGGTGGCTGGTGGCGCGAACCTGGTGACAATCGTGCGCGACCCCTACGACGCGTTCGTTTCGACGTATTACACGTTGCAACAGCATGCCGCCGAGGACAACCGGAAAGGGCGCAAGTTCACCGAGCTGATGGGCGTACCGCTCGATGATCCCACCGTTGTCGCGTTCATTCGCGAGGGCGGCTACCGCAACAATCTGCAAAAGGCGATCGATTGGTCGACGTGTGGTAAAGCGGCAGTTGTCCGGTACGAGGACCTCAGCCGTGATTCTCTCGGCGAACTCCGCCGGCTCACTGCCAGCATTGCGCCGCTACCGGACGAACAACTCGAGGTCGCGATCGATTACTGCCGCGCCGACAAGATGCGGCAGCGCACCAAGGGCGGCGCAAAGCATGTGCGCAAGGCCACCGTCGGCGATTCGCACGACCAGTTGACCGCGGATCACCTCGGCGCGTTTCGCGAGTCGTGCGCCGACCTCATCGCACAACTCGGCTATCCCGTTCGCTGAGCGAATCGAGTCCACCGCCGCCCCCATGGGTCATGCTGACGAAGGAAGCATCTCGCCACCACGAGTGCGACGCGACGACGCACCGAGGCGTCGCCTGCGGATTCAGCAAGGCACCGCGCTATGGCGGTTTCCTCGCTGCGCCACCATCCCCTGCAGCAGCGTGCGAATGTCGTGTCTTGCCGAGCCGCCGCGAGGAATCTCGTTCGTCGGTCTGCGACAGACGAACGCCGAGGTCCCTCGTTCCTCGGGACGACACACGTCTGCATGTCGCTGTACCCAGAGCGTCAGGCTTGGGCCCAGAGTTCGTCCAGATCGGCCAGGACCTGATGAAATGCCTCCCGCTCGGCGGGAAGGCTATGCCGGCGCGCCATCGCTCGCCCCTGCTCGAGCATGCGGTTCGCTTCTGCCGCGGGCAGCGTGAGTGCGGCCTCGGTCGCCGCGATCAACTGGTCGAAATCGTAGTCGGGCCGGAAGGCCGTCTCGCCAGGAATGCAGAACGAGCGGTTGCCAACACAGTCCGGGCAGACCACCAGTGTTTCGAGCGCCATCCCTTCGAGCGCCGGCAGATAGAACCCCTCGTCGTCGTTCGGGAGGAAAAGCGACACTCGCGCCCGGCGGATTCGATCCAGAAACTCGTCGCGGGGCAACTGATCGGTCACAATGTCGATCGTTCGGTCCGGTGCGCTCAGCGCGGAGGCGGCTCGCGCCGCCGTTCCGCTATTCTTCAATCCCGCAATGAACAGATCGATCGGACGCGAAGCAGATCCGTCGTCGGATGTCGCCGGTACATCGACCGCATTGGGAATGACGACCACCGGACCGCGGCTGCCAGCGCCGCTCACCACCTCGGCGACTTCATCGCTGACGCAAATGCGAATCGCCTTGCGATCGAGATACCGCGACTGGATGCTCCAGTCTTCGGCATGGCGCACATGCTGGATGATGTTCAGGATCGGCAGATCGCGATCGAGCAATCCAAGCGCATCGAGCCGCTGCCAGTCACGCCCGGCGATGAAGAGCACATCGGGCGAGACCTGATCGACCCGGTCGAACACCCGCTCCCGCGCCTCGTGCCAGGGGTTGGTGGCATCCCAGGACGAGTTGGCATCGAACAGCACCTGGGCATCAAAGCCGGGCGCCGTGCGCACATGGTTGAAGTAGTTCCAGACTTTGAGGTGACCGCCGTGAAAGCGGCGGTACTTCCGGTAGAACAGGACGTTGCGCACGGAGGTCCTTTGTCGCGAAGCGGCTTGTCTCAGGGTGCGATTCTAGCCGAGACATCCCCTGCGACTCCTGGGCACGGTACTTTGGTACACTCCGCAATCGCCCGAGCGACAACCCGCGCGTTCGCTCGCCGGAAATCGGCGCCACAGCTATGGCTGCAGCGCGGGATCGGTTCGGGCTCTCAGGTGAAAACCATGCTGGGGATGCCGTTACGAGGAGGGGTGCGATCCGGTGAGGATCATCATTGCGGGACCGCCGAAAGCCGGAAATGTCTGGCTCAAGTGCATCCTGGCCCATGTCTACGATCTGCGGCCACTGGGCAACCGGGAAACGCCACGGCGCCCGCAACTGCATCTGCTGCAGGAGTGGGTTGACGCTGGCAAGTTCCCCGACAACACCCTCTTCCACCAGCACTACGACTACTCGGAAGATCTTGCCAATCTGATCGAGCGGGTTCCCGCCCACGCGGTCACCATCATCCGCGATCCGTACGACGGGTTCGTCTCCTCGTATTTCACCATCCAGCAGCACAAGGACGACGGGCTGCGCAGCGGCCGTCGCACCGACATCATGCTCGGCAAGTCGCTGAGCGATCCCGAGGTGCTCGCCTATCTGCGCAACGGCGGTTTCCGCAACAACATGCGGCGAGCGCGAGAGTGGCTGCAGAGTGGGCGAAGTTTGATCGTTCGCTATGAACGGCTGCATTCCGATCCCATCACCGAACTTCGCAGCATCACCGACCAGATTCAGCCAGTACCGGACGAGAAGATCGCCGCCGCGGTCGATGCCTGCACCGCGGACAAGATGCGCCTGATGGGTGGCGAGAAATCGAAGCATGTGCGCGCCGCGAAGGTTGGCGACTCGCGCGAAAAACTGAACGAAGAGCACCTCGCGATTTTCCGCGAAAAATATGCCGACATGATCAAGGATCTGGGATACGAGGTTCGCTAGGCCGCGAACTGAACCGCCAACGGAGGAACCGGTTGCGCATCGTCATTACGTCGCCCCCCAAAATGGGGAACAAGTGGATCAAGTGCCTCCTCAGCCAGGTCTACGACCTGAAGTGGATCAACGGCGATGACTCTCCCGATACCAATGTCGAGGAGTTCCGCAAATTCATCGCGGACGGGCGTTTCCCCGATGGCACCATCTTTCATCAGCACTGCCGCTACAAGGCGAAATTGTGCGACGCCATTGACGACACACCTGCGCATCTGGTGACCATCATTCGGGATCCGTACGACGCGTTCGTCTCCATGTACTACTGGATCCAGTCGCGGACCGATTTCGACAAGGAGAAGGGCAAGGTGCGCCCCAAGGAACGCCCGCGCGACACCATGTACGGCAAACCGCTCGAGGATCCAGCGATCCTCGACTACCTGGCCACCGGCTTCGGCGATCAGATGCGCCGGGGCGAGGAATGGATCCACAGCGGCCGCGCCATCGTCGTTCGCTACGAAGATCTGCACCGCGACGCGGTCGGCGCGCTGACGGCGGTCACGAACCAGATCGAGCCGGTCGATCGCGACCGCATCGACAAAGCCATCGACGCCTGCAGCGTGGACAATATGCGGAAGATGAGCAAGCGGCTGGCGCGGCACGTACGAGTCGGCAAGGTCGGTGACTCGCGCGACAAACTCGGCAACGTGCATTTGACCATCTTCCGCGACCAGTACGCGGACCTGATCAAAGCGCTGGGTTACGAGGTGCGGTAGGCGGTTGCCGCGCCGTTTGGGGCCGGCCTCTCTGCCTGAGCCCTCAGTCCGGTCACCTCGCGACGGGGAGCGCGCGGAGATCGTCGAGCAGATTCTCGACCTCGCGCCGGTCGTACGATTTCCAGTATGCCCCGTCTGAGGCCAGAAGTCGTTCGCCGAGTCGAAGCATGTGATCGCGGTCGTACTGCTTGCTCAGGTTCTGGCTGTCCAGGTCCTCGGACAAGTGCGAAGCGGCCGGATGCATGACGGCCAGCGCCGCGCCGCCGGTTTCCACTACTGCCTCGTACCTGACAATGGACGCCTCGGGGAGATACCGGCGCATTCGCTCGTGAAACCAATCGAGCAGGAAGAGCTGCCGATCGAGGGTGTCATCGATCTGATCGAGCGTCGCCTCGAGTTCGCGATCGAGCCGCTCCGCGGTCGGTACCCGGCCCTGGCGAATCGGGAAATCGACCGAACTCCAGGAGGCCAGGGTCGCGAGTGGGTTGCGGACAAGACCATAGACTGGGAATTCGGCGACCAGGCGGTCCAGCGTGGCCGTAAACGAACCGCAATGCTTGACCGCGAGCGTGAAATCCGGATCGACCGGCTTGTCGATCTCGATCTCACCCTTGGTGACAACCCGCTCCCGGTAACCCTCCGCGGTCCGGTTGTCACCCACCGGGTTTGCCGGGACCGCCCCACCGGCATGCTTGGTGATGGCGAGCCCCGCTTTCAGGATCGAGGCGCGTTGCTCCGCGCAGAACGCGGTTACGGCGGCGCAGATACCCTCCCCGTGGCGCATGTCCTTGCCCCGCATCGGTTCGTGCAGGGCAACCGTGTTTGGCAACTTGTTCAGCAAGTGACAGGTCAGCGTGGTACCGGACCGTGGCGTACCGGTGATCAGGATCGTGTCAGGCATGGTCCCATCCGAAGTCGACGCCCAGGAGGTCATACAGGTCGCGATTGTGCGGCGCAAAATGGGCCCGCAGGCGTTCGAGCAGCGCGTCATCCATCTGCGGATACTCGGACTGATGAAAGGCCTTGAATCGTCCCGGTGTGTGGGGAGGTAATCCAATTGCCGCCTGAACCTCATGCAAGGTCCGTTCCGGATTTCCGTAG
This sequence comes from Thermomicrobiales bacterium, assembly GCA_046328335.1. Taxonomy (GTDB): domain Bacteria; phylum Chloroflexota; class Chloroflexia; order Thermomicrobiales; family UBA6265; genus JACCXM01. Next base: position 35,927 of record JAXLWU010000007.1, on the reverse strand, counting down.
AAGCGCTCGCTCTGGATGACCATGATCTGGTCGCGCGGAAAGATCTCGAACCAGCGGCGCAACTGCTCCGCGTACAACCCGCGCGCGAGATAGGAGTGATGGCGCCAGGAGGGATCGAGAGGGTCATCAGTTCCAGCGAGACGTTCCGGTTCCCGTTCCACCGCTTCCTCGAACGAAAGGGACTCGTTGCCCTTCCGGGAGTTCATCTGGTACTGGGAGTAGGCCCGATCGATCGGATTGCGCAGCAAGGCGATCAGTTTCGCGTTTGGCACGTACTCGCGCAGCCGTTCAGGAACCTCGGGGTGAAAGAGGTAGTACGGACTCGCCTCACCCGCGATCTTGTACTCGCCGCGAATGGGGAAGTGCGCCAGATACCAGTTCGGGCCTCGATCGAAGTAGCGGTCGAAATAGTGCACTTCCTTGCAGTAGGCGGGACCGATGTCAGGATGTTCCACCAGGTAGCGATAGAGCGAGGTGGTGCCCCCGCGCTGAGCGCCGATAATGATGAAGTCGGGCAGTTGGCGCTCGCCGGCGCTTGCGATCCGCTCCGGTGGAGGATCGCGTTCCTCGATATCCTTGTGACGCGCGGGGCGAGACGCGCCAGCCACGGTGTTCAAGGGCTCAATCGACATCATGACTCCTTCCATAAGACATCAATATTGTCCAACACCGAGTGAAACAGTTGCCGCTCCGTGGCAATGCTATGCGCTTGCGCCATCTCACGTGCCGCTCGACGCAGGTTGGCCATGACCTCTGCCCCGAGCGTCAGCGCGGCATCGGTCGCGGCGATCAGGTCGTCGATCAGATATGGCGGCCGGAACGCGTTGACCGCGGGCAGGCAGAACGAACGGTTGCCGATGCAGTCCGGGCACACCACCACCGTGCCCAGCGCCATCCCCTCCAGCGCGGGCAGATAAAACCCCTCTTCGAAATGAGGGAGGAACAGCGTGACCCGCGCGCGCCGCACCGCGTTCAGGAATTCGTTACGCGGCAGTCGCTCGGTCAGCACCTCGATCGCTCTCCCGGGTGCGGACAGCGCGTGTCCCACGCGGATGGCAGTCTCCGGCTGTTTCAAACCGGCAACCAGGAGGTCGACAGGACGCGCCGCTGCGCTATCAGGCTCGGCTACGGGCAAATCGATGCCATTGGGGATCACGACTGTGGGGCCGACACACCCGGCAGCCCGGATCGCGGTTTCGACTTCAGGACTGACACAGATGCGGATCGCCTTCCGTCCGAGATACTCGAACCGGATATCGTCCTCGTCCGCATGCCGGACGTGCTGCACCAGATTGAGGATGGGGATCGTTGGATCGAGAGCGGGATAGTCGTCGACGAGCCGCCAGTTGCGGCCGCCCACGAACAGTACATCGGGGTGAATCGGGTGGTCGTGGTCGACCACGAGAGGCGAAATCCCATCCCAGAATGGATCGCCCTGCCAGCGCGAGTTGTCCGAGAACCAGATGCGGGGCGTGAAATCGCGGGAGGTCAGCACGTGATCGAGGTAGTGTCGCGCCTTGAGATGACCACCGGTAAACTTCCGATAGATGCTGAAGAACAGGACGACCCCCATGCAATTCCCAGGATGTTGCTCGAGTTCACGTTCATGGTGGCCGATGGCACAGTGCCACGCCGCGGTCGTCAATAACGCTGACACGTGTTCATGGATGCCGGCGCAGGCGAAAAGCCGCAGCAGGCGCGGATCTTGATTCTATCACGATCTGCTCAGCCGGCCGCGCCCGTGGCAGCGTTTTCGGCGGTAGACTTGGTCTGTCTCTCGCGCCGACCCCTGGTCTCGCGCGGCGTGTCAGCATCGGAGGCCAAGGATGGTCCGGATCGGGCCGACGCGAACGCTCCACACCGACCAGTTTTCCCTGTCCGGTTTTGACGGGTTGCTCGAGACGCTCGATGAACGACTTGGAGCGGTCGAGATTCGCGGCGGAGAGCCGGGATACGAGTTCGTCGAAAACGCGATTTTTGTCCCAGGCGCGAAAGTCGCCGCGGCCGATCGCGGACCCGGACGATTCGTCACGCAAGGCGCCCTGCTCGCGAGCGACGGGTCACCCGTCTCATTCGCCCAGGCGCGCCGGCGAAGTTTCCGCTGGGGGGCGCAGGTGCGCGGCGGAATCGCCGAGTCTGTGGACATCGCGCCGGTGGATGAACTCAAGGGCGAGGTGGTCTATCTGGGATGGTTCTTCACCCATTTTGGCCACTTTCTCATGGAATCGCTGACGCGGACCTGGTTTCTCGATCAGGTCGATCCGTCAGTCAAGGTCGTCTTTCATCGCAAGACCGGGGCGGAGCCTGCTGGCATTACCAGCACGATCCTCGCCGCGTTTGGCATTCCGCCGGAGCGGATCGTGTTCCTGGAGCGGCCTACCCGGTTACGACGGGTCATCGTCCCGGAGCCACTGTACGAACTCTCCTACGGAGCACATGAGTGGATGCCGCGGCCATTTCGTGAGGTCGCGGCCCGCATCGTTGGCGACTCCTCCCGGCTCGATCAACCGGTCTACCTCAGCCGCCGGCTCCTGCCGAGCGGGCGCCGGCAAATCGTCGGCGAGTTCGAACTGGAAGAGGCACTGCGGGAGAATGGATTTCGCATCGCCCATCCGGAGACGATGACGTTCAGCGACCAGGTTCGCCTCGTGAACCAGCACAGCCAAATCCTCACCAGCGCGGGCAGCGCGTCGTACAACGTGTTCTTCGCATTGAACGAACCGACCTTGCATTTCATGACCGCGGGAATTCCGCGAGAAGATTATTTTCTGAGTCCAGCGGTGGCGGGTGCGCCATCGTCCTACTGCAATTGCCTCGGTCTCGGCGGCCGTCCCCAGTTGAACACGACCCCGCTATTGCTCGACCTGCCGCGCATCCTCGAGTACCTCGATGCCAGTGGGTTCCTCAACAGGAGGGTTGCCGCTTCGATTGCCGCTCGCGCGCAGGGGCTCCAAGACGATTTCAATGACGCCTGGCTCTACTCGATGATCCAGGATATTCCGGGGGGAGATACGCTGGCGCCGGAATTCGCGCGGGAGGCAGTCGCGCAATCGCCGCAATCGTGGCCGCTCAGTTGGGCCCTGGCGCAGTACTATGTCGCCCGAGATCCCGCGGCGGTCGAACAGCAGGTCGCACAGTTCATCGCTCTGTTGCCGGGCGAACGCAGCGTCAGCAAGTGCGTGCTCCACCACCGGGACATCGCGGCCTCGGCGGCGCGTATCTTGCGCCGGTGCAGCGGCGCCACGGCCGAGCAACTGACGCGGTTGCTCGCGGACAGGTTGTCAATCGACCTTGAAGCAGAACCACGTCGCGGTCGGCGTGGGGATCGTGCCAACGCATAGGCGCCCTCGCCGGTGCGTCGGAGTACCGCCCGATCGCACTCCGGGAAGCCATCGTCAGTGAATAATGAACATCGTCACGATGCGCTGTCTGCCGTTACGCCGTGATGCTTGCGATCGTCCCGGTTGCGATCGGGCTTGTGACGCTGATTGTCTGATTTCGCAACCGGACACAACTGATCCACGCCGGGCTTCCATTGCGCCTCGGGGAGGATGCGGAAAACTCGAACATCCGGATCCTCGAACTCGCTCTTGCCCGCGGCGGAAATGATTGCCTGCATCTCTTCGATCTTGCTGTTTCGTTGATCTTTGCCTCCGACAAAACCCCACTGCTCCCAGGCTGAATCGGTAATGAACAGCCATCCTTCGGGGGATTGGCGAAGGAACGAACAGACTTCTCTGGTCGATCCAAGGGCCGGACCGCCAAGCCAATAATCCACGCGCTCTCCGGCGGCGGTGAGCCGGGTGTACCGCAGGACGCGCTGGCTGTCTTCTACCCCTGCCAGGAAGACGAGACCATCGGTGCTACCTAGGACGAGTTTCGCCATCGCTGGCGGAATGGTGAGCGCGATGGGCGCGGTGGGTTCGCGATGCTGGGCGAGAAACTCGAGCGCGGGCTCCATGGCACTTTTTTTTGGCACCCGTTGGAACAGCCAGATCGTTCCGACGACCATGTGTAGGAGAAGCGCGGCAGTAAGAACCGCGGTCGCGCTCCAGCCGATGATGACGGCATTTCTCGAGCGCGGATCGGCATAGGGGAGCACTGTCAGCGCGTACAGAAACGCCGCAACGATCACGTACCCATACGGAATCAGGAGCAAGCCGTAGCGATCAGCAACGGGTCCAGATACCATCGCGAAAACAACGATCGGGCCCCAGTGGAGGAGGAGCAAGGCACCGAGGAGCGCTTTCGACCATGTCGGACTCCGAGGCAAGAAATCCGGGATGAAGAGCAGCACAAAGACGGCGGCCGATGCGGCGGTGACCAGCAGTGGCATGATCAGTTCGAGCGGACCGGGCCCGAAGAGCGAGGTCCAGACCGAGGGATCCGGGTGGATGAACTGGTCGAAGCGAATCTTGTCTTCGCCCAGGAAACTGACCCCCGGAAGACCTTCAGTGTTCCCCGGTATCTTCGTTCCCGCGCCCGGTCCCAGATTCGAGGACAGCAACACCAGCGTAAGCGGCGCCAGCGCCGCGGCCCCCAGCGCCGCGAGCAGTGGACGGTACCTGGAGAACAGTTTCCTACCGTAGACGAGCAGCGCCGCGAGGGCCATGAACGGCCAGAGAAGCGCCGCGGAGAGATGGGTAAAGACGGCCATCCAGAAGAGCACAACTAGTCCGGGCAGCGCCCACCGGGTTACCTGACCTGCGGAACCGGAATTGTCAGCGCTAAGCGCATGGAAGAACGCAAGCGCCACCCCGATCGTAAACACCTGTTGCAGCTCGTACATCCGGATATAGCCGCCCCATTGGACGGTGACGGGATCCAAAGCCAGGAGCGCGGCCGCAATCACCGCGGCTCCTTCCGGCAACCGGACTGTGCGCGCCAGGAGGTAGATCAAAACGATGGCGACCGCGCCAGCCAGCGCGCTGATTGGCCGCATCGCTTCGTAATCCAGCGGCTGGATCCAGCCCAGGGCGACAAGCGGCGCCATCAGATATGAGAGCGTAGCGCCATGCAAATAGAGAACGCCTGAAGGGAGCACAGGTGTCCCACTGTGGGCTGTCTGGTTGATGGCCAGCACGGAAAACGCCTCGTCGATCCACAGGGGCAACTGCCGGCCGATCGCGAGCCGTAGCAGGAATCCGACGATGGCAAGCGCGATCACCGCCGGGACGGCATAGCGCGCGCGCGTTGGCTTTGCTGTCACCGCGGGCTTCACTTGTTGCCACCTTGTCTGTGACGCATCCACCATGGTCTCCGGGCCGCTAGGTGTTCAGAAGCGCGCTCGTCACCGCGTCCAGATTGTCAACTCGCACGCGGCGGGAAAGCACACGGGGAAATGGCGACCTGAATCGAGCCAAGCGCTCCTCTTAGCGCCGCGCAAGAGCACCTTCGAACTCCGCCATCAGTGCACTTACGCTCTCCCTGGAGTAGTAGCGCCAGAACGCGCCATCGGATGCAAGTAAGCGGCGTCCTGCGTCCAGGACGTAGTCGCGTTCGTACAACTCACTGGCGTTGCGGCTCGAGAGGGCCTCGCCCAGGTTCGCCGCTTCTGGCTCGATCACCGCCAGCGCCCGTCCGCCGGTCTCGATCACGGTCTCATAGCGAAGGATCGCTGCCGGGGGGAGATACCGGTCAAACTGCGCGAAAAACCAGTCAAGCAATACGATCTGCCGGTCGACACTGTCGTCGATGGCATCCAGGCGGGCAGCCAGTTCCGGTTGAAGCCGTTCCGCCGGCCCCAGGCGCCCATATTGCAGCGCGGCATCAAGTGTGGACCAGGAAGCCAGTACCGCCAGGGGATTCCGAACCAGCGCATACACCGGAAAACGGGCGACGAGGTCTTCGAGCATCGCGGCAAACGACGCAATGTGCTTGATTACGAGCTTGAAATCTGGTGACAACTCCTTGTCGACGACAATCTCGCCTTTCGTATCAAGTTGCTGGCGGAGACCTTCGTCGGTGAACTGCAAGCCGAACGGATTCTCAGGAACGTCGCCGGCCAGCGTGCGGGACTTGGCCACACCTTGATTCCGCATCGAATCCCGTTGCTCTTGAAAAAACTGCTGAACGAGCCGACTGCGACTCGACAACGGCATGTCCCCGGCCACATGACGGCCCTGCATCGGTTCATGTAAGGCGACCGTATCGGGGAGCTTGTTCAGCAGGCTGCACGTCAAGGTCGTTCCAGACCGGGGTAGTCCCGTCAGGATGATGTTTCTGGGATCGATCGTCCGCTGCGTGCCGGTCAGGAGGGGCACGTCCCGCGTCTTCATTCCCAACCGCTCACCGCGGCGGTCCTTCGTCGTACCCTTCGCCTCGCGCGTGACGATGACGCATCGCGGCAGGCAGACAATGCTGCGCACTTTACGCAAGAGCGATTTCCCGGAGTCCACATGCGTCGGCATAAATTCGGTGGGGCGGTCCGAGATCAGACCCGCCCCAAGGTGGAGGAAGTGCTGCGCGGCGGATTCCGTCGCTGAGTCACGACATCGGCTGGCATGGGGTCCAAAACTGGTGTAGGCGTTCTCGCAGGCATAGACGCCGCCCGGCTCGAGAAACGGAAAAAGTACCTGGAATGTCTTGATTTGATCGACCCATAAGGGACTGCCGTTGTCAATGACGACGCGGAGGCTGCTCGTCTTGGCGATTTCGCGCAGCGCCGCCTCGTCGTCCTGACGTCCCCGGTGAAAAAAGTAGCGCGGGAGGTATTCCTCGTCGGCAAGCGTGACCAATTCGGGGTTCAGCCCGATGATGCGGGCCTTCGGGAAATACTCGTGCCACATGCGGATCGAGGCGCCGTTCTTGACGCCAATTTCGAGAAGATCGAAGACCTGGTCGCGAAACGGCGCCATCAACGGCTCGTACTGTGCCAGGAACCCGTGCGTGACTTTCTCAGACCCGTACTTGATTCCCAATTCTTGCAGCGAATAGGTCATCGCACACAGATCCTCACCAGGCTCCGGCTCAAAGAGAAGACGCGCTCTCGCAGCTGATCAACCACGACATGCTTCCTCGGTCGCGCCACCCGTGGCTCCAGTCACATCGCCTCCTGCGGCGCGTGACTCACATGTTCGAGCAACTCAGCGACACTTTCCCGCGTGTACCACTCCCAGTAGGCGCCATCGCTCTTCAGGAGGCGCTCTCCGATCTGCAGCATGCCGTCGTGGTCGTAGAGTTTGCTGGTGTTGCGGCTGACCATCGGTTCATCCAATTGGTCCGCCTCCGGCTTGACGACCCGCAACGCCCGCCCCCCCGATTCGACCACCGTCTCATAGCGCAGGACCGACGACTCCGGGAGATGGGTCCGGTATTGACGGTGAAACCAGTCGAGCAAGCAGAGCTGCCGATCGAGATCGTCCTCGATCGCGGCCAGCCGCTGCGTGAGCGTTTCATCCAGTCGCTCCGCCGCCTTCGCATACCCCATGCGCACGTTGAAATTCACGCTGCTCCACGATGCCAGGGTCGCGAGCGGATTGCGGATCACGCCGAACACCGGAAAATGCTGCACCAGTGTTCCCAGCATCGCGGTGAACGAGGAGTTGTGCTTGATGACCAGGGTGAAATCGGGGGAGAGGTCCTTGTCAATGCGAATCGCGCCCTTGGAGGCGATGCTCATGCGGTAGCCCGCGTCGGACCGGCCTTCACCGATCGGGTTGTCGGGGACGACGCCATCGACGTTTTTGGAGACCACCCGCTTGTTACGAATGGCTGAGGCGCGCTGCCCGACACAAAACTGCTCGATCATCGCGACGACGGAATCAGGAGGCAACGATTCGAAGTACTTGACCTTCATCGGTTCGTGCAGCGCCAGGGTATCCGGCAATTTGTTGAGCAGATGGCACGTCAAGGTCGTCCCGGAGCGGGGTGTCCCCGTCACGAGGATATTCGCTCCAGTCATGTTGTCTCGTCGTTCCTCCACCACACGTCGCGAACTCAGGATCGCGGCGGTCATTGTAGCGATGTTCCCCAGGGCCTACCACGCCAACTGTTACATCTACTGTTAAGATCGCGCAGGGGCGCTGAGTTGGGGAACGGAGATGACCATTCGCTCCGGTTGCGGCCGCATGCTCTCGCGGCATCCGGCTACGATGCACACGTCACGGCAGCATCACTGCCGCTGGGGTGGATCGAGACCCGCGCGACAAAGGCAATCCTGCTGATGAACGTCGTCGATCTGATGATCCTCATCGTCATCGGGCTGTTCGCTGTCCGCGGATTGACACGGGGATTGTTCCTCGGCATCGTCGACCTCCTGCTCTTCGCCGTCGCGCTATTCGTCGCCTATCAACTGGCTCCGGTCGCCGCCTCGCCGCTCGGGCGGATCGAGGGACTCGGGACGGTGGCGGCAATGATCGGGTTTTTCACTATCTTCCTGGCTGCGCTTGGCGTGCTCGGGGTGGCGGCACGCATCCTGCTCGGGTCGGTCTCACGGCTGGGTACGGGCTCGGTTCTCGGGTGGCTGAATAGTCTGCTCGGTATGGCGCTCGGTGCGGTCCGCGGCGTCGCCATCGTCTTCTTGGTGCTGCTGGCGGTGACAGCGGCGCCACTGACAGCGGACTCCCGCGATGCGGTCAACGCCGCCCGGCTACCGGCGCCGATCATGCGGGCAGGTTACAGCGCACTCGACCAGGCCCTCGTCTGGGCGGGAATCGACCGGGGTACCGCCAGTTTTCCCTTTGACCGCACCCCGCGGTCCCAGAACTGACCCGCGCCTTGGCGCCGGGTCGCCGTTTGGTAGAGTGCGGACAACGTTTCGACTGTCCGGAGCGAGCCGTCCCGAATGGGACGGCAATTTCACGCGGAGGAACCGTGGACATCATTCTTCCTGTTGCCGGGCTGGGCAGCCGATTGCGGCCGCAGACATGGACCAAGCCAAAACCGCTGGTGCCGGTCGCGGGCAAACCGATGCTGGAACATGTGCTGGACCGGGTCCTGCCGCTGCAGCCGGAAAAGATCGTGTTCATCACCGGGTTCCTCGGCGATCAGATCGAGCGCTGGGCGCGCGATCGCCTGGACGTGCCGGTGGCTTTTGTCGAGCAGCCGGAAATGAAAGGACAGACCGACGCCATCATCCGCACCCGCGGGCTCGTGGAGCGGGACGCGCTGATCCTCTTTCCGGACATGCTCTTCGAGGCGGACTTCTCCGGGCTGACCAGCACCGATGCCGACGTGGTGATGTTCACCAAAGAGGTCGACGATCCCTCCGCGCTCGGCATCGCCGTCGTCGAGGATGGGCTGATCGTGCGGCTCATCGAAAAGCCGCAGGATCCGATCTCGAAACTCGCGGTGATCGGCATCTACTACGTGCGCAATGTCGAGGATCTGTACACCGCGATCGAGGAACAGATGGAACGCGGGCTCTCCCTCAAGAACGAGTACTTCATCGCCGACGCCATCCAACTGATGATCGACGCGGGCGCCAGAGTCGTGTCCATGCCGGTCTCGGACTGGGAAGACTGCGGCAACGCCGAAAACCTTCTCAATACGAACCGCTATCTGCTCGATCGGGTCGGCGCCGAACGGTCCCGCGGTGATGGCGCCACGATCATCGCCCCGTCAGTCGTGGCCCCGGACGCGACGATTGAAAACTCCGTGATCGGTCCCTACGCCAGCATCGGTCACGGCGTATCCGTACGCGATAGCGTGGTGCGGGACAGCATTGTCGACGACCGGGCCATGATTAGCCGATCGCTTGTCAGTGGGTCGCTCGTTGGGCGCCGCGCCAGGCTGAACGGGGTCACCGGTAGTTTCAATATCGGCGATGACGCCGTGGTGTCCAACTGATGCCTGAAACCCCGAAGGAATGGCTCGAACTGGCCGTCACCTGCGACGCCGAGTCGGTCGAATCGGTCTCCGAATTGTTTGCCAGCCGCGGCTTCAATGGCGGCGTCGTCATCGAGGAGCCATTTACGCAGGATCCCGACGGAGACAACTTCGCGGTCGATCCCACCCGCCCCGTGACGGTGCGGACCTTTCTCCATGCCGCTGACGTTGCCCCGGACACGATTGCGGCAATCCGGCAAGGTCTTTGGTATCTCGGCCGGCTGCGTCCGATCGGCGACCTCCAGATCAGCGAACGCGCCGAGGAGGACTGGGCCAACGCCTGGAAAGCCCACTACTCCATTCACCGCGTCGGCAGGCGCGTCAGCGTCCGGGCTCCCTGGCACGATCGGCCGGCAAACCCGGAAGACGTCGTGATCGAACTCGATCCCGGCATGGCGTTTGGCACGGGTCTGCATCCCTCGACCCAACTGTGTATGATCGCGCTCGAAGACTGTTTGCAGCCGGGAGACCGCATGCTCGATGTCGGCATCGGCTCCGGCGTGCTCGCGATCGCCGCGGCCAAACTCGGCGCCGCCGCGGTCGATGGCGTCGACATCGAACCGGTCGCGGTGCGCGCCTCGCGCGAGAATGCCGAGCGGAATCAGGTAGGTGATATCGTTCGCGCCGAACTCGGCAGCGTTGGCCCTGATGCGCCTTTCCAGGGTGAATACGATCTGGTGGTCGCCAACATCATCGCACGGATTCTCACCGAGTTGGCCGATCCGCTCGTCGCCGCCATCCGGCCCGGGGGAACGCTCATTCTGGGTGGCATCATCGACATCAAGGAGGACGGCGTTCACGAGGCATTTCTGGCACGAGGTCTGGAAATGGTTCGCCGCGATGAGCGCGAAGATTGGGTCTGCCAAGTCTGGCGGAACCCGCCGGTCACCTGATGCCCGCACCGGGCGAGCCTATACTCCGGCCATGACCCGCGCACCTGGCGAGCGCCACTTGCATGACCGATTCACCTTCTGATCAACTGCTGCCGGAGACTCCGCACGAGTTGCCGTTCGATCGGGCCAGGATCGATGCGCTCGTCGATCAGGTCCGGCAGCAGCAGCACGTCGATCTCCTCGAAGCGACCCTGGACGCCATCGACTGGTCCGCCTTCGTCACCGTCGAGGGGGAATCGCTTGGCGAGGAAGCACAGGCCGACCTGCGCCGCTTCTACCGTGAGAAATGGTCCGATATCGGCCCGCTCTTTTTCGCCGAACTCCTTTCCACCGAATTCATGACCGAGCAGCGGGCGCGCGGCGATGTCGTTTTCTCCGATCGGTTGCTCCAACTCGGCCGCACCGAGCCGGACCTCTGGCAGGAAATCCGGCAGTTCTTCCGCCGCAAGGAAATGGTGACCGCGCTCCTTGCGGCGGCGCACCACACGGCAGACGCGGCGCCACAACCCGCATTCACCATCGACGACGAGGAGGATCTCTGGGAATGACCCGCATCTGCGTTGTCGGCGGCGGCGGGTATGTGGGGCTCGGCTATGCCGTGGCTCTGGCGGAACTCGGGCACGCGGTTGTCGGCCTGGACATCGATCGCGACCGGGTCGCGATGCTCAATCGCGGCGAGAGTCCCATTTTCGAAGCCGGACTTCCCGACATGCTTCGGCGCAATCTCGACGCGGGCCGATTGCGATTCACCACTGACTACGCCGACGGCGTTCCCGGTTGCGAGATGGTGTTTCTCTGCACCGGCACGCCATCGCTCTCCGATGGCGAGGCCGATCTGCGCCAGGTCCGCGCCGCGGCTGCCTCGATTGGCGCCAACCTCCCTCCGGACGCGTCAACTGTCGTCGTCAACAAGAGCACCATGCCGGTCGGCACGGCGGAACTCGTTGCCGGCATCGTCGCCGAACATGCCCCCGCCACGGCGCGGTTTTCCGTGGTCAGCAACCCCGAGTTCTTGCGCGAAGGTCGGGTCATTCACGACATTCTCCATCCGGACAGGATCGTCATTGGCGGCGATGATCCCGTCGCGATCAGTGCGGTTGCCCGGCTGTACGAACCACTCGGCGCACCGATCGTTCAGACGGACCACCGCTCCGCCGAGTTGATCAAGTACGCCGCCAATGCCTTTCTCGCCACCAAGATTTCGTTCATCAACGACATTGCACGTCTCTGCGAACGGCTCGGCGCGGATGTGACCGTCGTCGCTGAGGGGATGGGCCACGACGCGCGCATTGGACCTCGCTTCCTGCACGCCGGGATCGGTTTTGGCGGATCCTGCTTCCCGAAAGACGTCGGCGCCCTGACGCGCATGGCGGAGGGCGCCGGGCTCCATCCCGGACTGCTGCGAGCGGTGCTGGAGATCAATCGAGACGCGCAACGCCGCTTTGTCGCCCGCGCCGATGAACTGCTTGGCGGGCTCGATGGGCGAACGATCGCGGTCTGGGGTCTCGCGTTCAAGGAAGGGACGGACGACCTACGCGAATCCCCGGCGGTGACAATTGTCGAAATGCTGCTCGAGCGTGGCGCGCGAGTCAGAGCCCACGATCCTGCCGCATTGGCAAATGCCGCGCGGCGGATCCCAGAATTGCTACCGTGCAACGATCCGTACGACGCGACCGAGGGTGCCGACGCCGTTCTGCTCTGTACTCCGTGGCCTGAATACGCGCTGCTCGATTTCGATCGGGTCGCCGCCGTCATGCGTGGCAATCTTGTTCTCGATGGGCGGAACCTGCTTCCGTCATCCGCGCTCGAAGCGGCGGGGCTACGCTATGAAGGCATCGGGCGCGGGCGGCCGGACCGGCATCCTCCGCTTCCCGTCGCGGCAAGCCCCTCCCAAACGGGGCAACTGGAACCGCGATAAATGCGGCTTCGCCTGGTGACGATCTCGAGTTGGGCGAGAGCGGAGGGTCGAGACGGCGGCGCACCGCACGCCAACGTTGGACAAGCGATCCACCTTGATGATCGACGAGCGTCAGCAGCGATTCTGGCTGATGTCGAGTACCACTCCGCTGGATGGAGGTTTTCGGAACCGGCTTCGGGATAGAGAAACCCCTCTCCTTCGCGGGGAGAGGGGCTCAACATCCGGGAACAGCGGTCGCGACCCAGAGATCCGGGCGTGGGCACTGTCTGCGGCGAGCGACTGCAGAACCGATCCGCACGACGGGTCGCTCGGTAAAGAGTATGCCTACGCGACCGCCAGCGCGGCCACGTTTGCCATGGCCTGGGCGAAATCGAGTTCGCTCGAAGTCAACTGGAACGGCTCACCGTTTTTGTCCGCGATGATCACGCCAACGTAGTCATCGCCGCGCCGAATGGGCGCCACCAGCAGCGAACTGACGTTCAACATCATCCCCTCGGGAATGCCCTGCTCTGTGAGATTGCTGACCACGGTTGCGCGTGATGGCCGCGTCACGTCGAGCATCAGGGGCGAACCCTTGGCCGGCGCCTCATCCGGAAGATTCGTCATTGGCGAACCGTATCCGCCAACGCGAACCGTCTTGCCGTGCTCTTCATCGAGGAGCCGGATCGCCGCTCGCCGTAGCCCGAGCGTTCCGGCCAATCGGTCCGCGAGCAATTCGAAAAAATCACCCCGCTCGGCCTTCGCCGCGGCCGCGTTCAATGTCTCCGAGAGGGTTGCCAGCCGGCTTGCCAGTTCGACCCGTTCGGCCGACGCCAGGTCCAGCATCGCGGGCGCCGCTTCCGGATTCGGCTCCCGCCGGCGGTATTTCCGGGGGGCGCGCTCCCTCATGGGCCGCCACTCGCGGAGGTCCTCCGACGTGATCAGGGCCATCCGGCCGAGTCTGGTGGCGGGAAGTTTGCCCCGTCGCACGGCTCGCGAGACCGTGTGGTAGGAGACTCCTTTCAAACGGGCGGCTTCAGCCATGGTGTAGACATCGCCGCTGCCCGTAACCTCACTCACTGATTTCTCCTCTCGCTGACCCGCTTTACGGAAAGGGGTCATTAAAGCAACCTGAATTCGCGCCGTAAAGCGCGGTCTCTATCGAAGGCACAAATCATCGTAACACCTGTGCCACGCACCTCCAAATGGAGCAACCGTCCAACTATGGATACACCATCGAAGCGGACAGATCCGGCGCAAGGCGAAAGCGTCATTTCGGCGGATTCGGTATTCGGCTTCGATTGACCGTACTCCTTCCCGACGACTAGGATGCGACTGCTCTAGCAAGATTGGTTCCACAAGGAGTTTCCACATGCCCCGATTCGCGGCGAATCTATCGATGCTCTTCGCCGAGCGGCCGTTTCTGGAACGCTTCTCCCTTGCCGCCGCGGCCGGGTTTCGCGCCATCGAGTTCCAATTTCCCTACGAGTACGACACCGCCGCGATCGGAGAGGAACTGCGGCGCCACGATCTAGAGCAGGTGCTCTTCAATCTCCCGGCGGGCGATTTCGCCAACGGTGACCGCGGCCTCGCCAATGATCCGCGGCGAGTCGAGGAGTTCCGCGCCGGTGTGGCGAAGGGACTGGGTATCGCGTCGGAACTGGGCGCTGGCAAGCTCAATTGCCTGGCCGGAAAGCGTCTCGACGATATCTCCGAGGAGGAACAGATCGCCACGCTCGTCGACAACCTCCGCTTTGCGGCCGATGAAGCAGGGAAGATCGGAGTGCTCCAAGTCATCGAACCGCTCAACGCCTTCGATGCACCGGGGTTCCTGCTGCCAACACCGGATGCCGGGTTCGCGGTCATCAAGCGAGCCAATCATCCGAACCTGAAACTGCAGTACGACGTCTATCACTCACAACGGATGGTCGGGAACGTGACCGCCACCATCGCGGCGCGCATCGGCCAGATCGGCCACATCCAGATCGCCGACAGCCCCGACCGGCACGAGCCTGGCACGGGCGAGATCAACTATCCGTTCGTTTTCAGCGCCATCGAGGCCGCGGGTTACGACGGGTGGATCGGTCTGGAGTACCGTCCTCTGGAGGATACAGAATCGTCGCTGCGCTGGATTACCGAAATGGGATACTGGCCCGCGTGAGATCCATGGGGTAGAGGAGCGCACAGGCATGGCAGGGTTCGAAGGTGGTCCGGTCGGATTCATTGGTCTTGGCATCATGGGTAAACCGATGGCGCGCAATCTGGCCGCCGCGGGGTTCGATCTCGTCGTTCACAACCGAAGCCGAGACGATGTCGACGCGCTCATAGCCGAAGGCAACCAGTTCACCGCCGCAAGCAGCCCACGTGAGGTCGTGGCGCGCGCCGCGGCCGTGATCACCATGCTCCCCGATTCGCCCGATGTCCGGGAGGTGGTCTTTGGCGAAAAGGGCGTCCTTACTTCCTTGCAACCTGGCCAGTTGCTGATCGATATGAGCACCATCGCGCCGGCTACCGCGGTCGAGGTGCATCAGGCGGTCAGGGAACGCGGTGCGAGCGCCCTCGATGCGCCGGTCAGCGGCGGCGACAAGGGCGCAATCGCGGGCACGCTCAGCATCATGATCGGCGGCGACGAAGCCGACGTCGAGCGGGCGATGCCTCTCTTCAGCGCGATGGGCAAGACGATCGTCCACGTTGGCGGCCCTGGCGCTGGACAGATCGTGAAAGCGTGCAATCAGATGGTGGTGGCGATCAACTACGCCGCCGTCAGCGAGGCGCTGGTGACTGGTGCCAAGGCGGGTGTCGATCCCAGCCGAATCGTGCAGGTACTCTCAGGTGGTCTCGCCGCCAGCCGGGTGCTGGAGTTGAAGGGCCCGGGCATGATCGCTCACCAGTTCCAGCCCGGTTTCCGCATCGATCTCCACCGCAAGGATCTCGCGATCGCGCTGGAAACCGCCCGGGCGACCGCTGTTCCCGCGCCGGCAACGGCATTAGTCGGCCAATTGTTCGAAGCCTTGTCTGCCGCGGGTCGCGGCGACCTCGATCACAGCGCGCTGGTCACGGTCTACGAAGACCTCGCGCACTACACGATCGGTGAAGCCCGGAGCACCGACGCGTAGCGATCATTCGTGGCAGACTCCGGGGCAGGGCAAAGCCGCCAACGCGCCGGCTCGACGGTGTTACCGGTAGCATTCAAGACATCGTGACCAGCACGACCATCCGCGCGAACCGGGCAAGCGGGTGGCTTTCGCTCATAACCTTCCGCGTGTGGTGAGGGGCGAAGCGTGATGTCAGGTTGCGGCATTGTCGCTCATGGACGAGGAACCCGTCTGCCGCCCGACTGTAGGAGTGTTCGATGACCATTCATGGCGCCGATCGGCCTGGCGCCCCACTTTACGACGAATCCGCGCGACACTACGACGCGCTCCTGGTCCAGTCCTTCGGCGGCCCAGAGGGTATGGCCGACGTCATGCCCTTTCTCGAAAATGTCACCCGGGGCCGCAACATCCCGCGCGAGCGCCTGGAGGAGGTAGCGGAGCACTACGCGCACTTCGACGGGGTCAGCCCGATCAATGCCCAAAACCACGCTCTGATTGCTGCCTTGGAAGTCGAACTGCGCCACCACGAAATCGCGTTGCCGGTCTATTTCGGCAACCGCAACTGGCATCCATTCCTGGAAGACACCATCGTTCAAATGCGGAGCGACGGCGTGCGGAATGTCCTCGTGTTCGTTACCTCCGCCTACAGCTCATGGTCGGGATGCCGGCAGTATCGGGAAGACATTCAGCGGGTTCTGGCCGCGCTCGGCGAAACCGAAATGCGGTTTGACAAGATTCGCACCTTCTTCAACCACCCCGGTTTTGTGATGCCGATGGCGCGCGAACTCGGTGCGGCAATCGCCACCCTTCCCGCCGAACGCCGCGACTCCGCCGTGGTGGTCTTCACCGCTCACAGCGTTCCGGTCTCGATGGCCAAAGGCGCGGCATACGAGCGGCAACTGCGCGAGACCTGCCGGCTCGTCGCGGAAGCAGCTGGCGTCTCCAACTACCGGCTCGCCTGGCAGAGCCGCAGCGGGCCGCCACAGGTGCCGTGGCTGGAACCGGACATCCTCGATGTCCTCGACGACGTGCATGCGCAAGGGGCGCGGGATGTCGTGGTCGTGCCCTCCGGGTTCATTTCCGATCACCTCGAAGTGCTTTATGATCTCGATCTCGAAGCGCGGGAGCGGGCCGGTGCACTGGGGTTGTCATTCACGCGGGTGCCGACCGTGGGCATCGATCCGGCGTTCATCGCCATGATTCGCGAGTTGATCGAGGAACGCATGATTGACCACCCCACGCGGCGCGCGCTGGGCGCCTTGGGTCCAAGTCACGACGTCTGCCCGATCAACTGCTGCTTGCTCGGGGAGGGCCGCCCCGCCGCGCGCGAGACCGCCGCGGCCACGGCCTGACCGTTGCCGCGGAGGGCGAACGACGTGTCGTTCCGAGCCGCGGCGAGGCATCTCGTCGGTCACGGGGATGAGCCCGAACGCCGAGGTCCCTCGTTCCTCGGGTCGACAACGATTCGGCACGCCGCTGTCGTTTGAGCAAACGGAATGCGTGCTGGGCTGAGCCACCCAGCAGGGGAAAGGGATCATATGGACTCGCCGCTTCCCGTTACTCAGGCCGACGCCGTTGTCATCGGCGCCGGCGCATTCGGGCTCAGCACGGGCTATCAACTGGCCAGCCTCGGCGCGGGGAGCGTTGTGGTGCTCGACCGCTTTGCCCCCGGCTCCCAGACATCACCGCGCGCCGCCGGCCTCTACAAACTGGTGCAAGCAGACGAAACCCTGACCCGTCTCGCCCAGCTCAGCATCGAGGTCGTCAAGGGGTTCTCCACCGCCACCGGGATACCGTTACCGTTTGTGCAATCCGGCAGTCTCCTCGCGGCGCGTACCCGCGATCACGCCGCGCTGGTAGATGAGGAAGCCCACGCCTCGCTCGGCTGGGGTGTCGCACTGGAACCACTCGATGGCGCGGGAGTTCACCGCATCGCGCCTTACCTGAGCGGCCGCGACATCCGCTCTGCCTGGTTCATCCCCGACGATATCTATGTCGAGGAACCAGCGACCCTGCTGAACGCCTACGTGGAGGCTATCCGTCAACTCGGATCGTGGGTCATCGGCGAGGCGCCGGTGACGGCGATCAGAACCGACCGGGGCGAGGTGACTGGGGTCTCCACGCCTCGTGGCGACATCGCCGCTCCGCTGGTGGTTGATGCGGCCGGCGCCTGGTCTCGCGGCATTGGGGCGTTGGCCGGCGTCGAGGTGGCAGTGGCCCCGGTGCGGCACCAGTTGCTGATCACGCGTCCCGTGGCGGGAATGTCCCCAACCGAGCCGATCGCCCGTATCGTCGATGCTTCCGCCTATCTTCGCCCGGCGCGAGGCGGGATCATGATGGGGGGCATGGAATCCGATCCCTTGGCGATCGATCCCCGCCGCGATCCCACGTTCACCATTGCCGATACGCCGCTCGACATGGCAATCCTCGATACGTTCACGGCGGCGCTCGGGCCGCTGGTGCCGGCACTGGGCGACACTCCGGTCGCGGAGCACCGCGGCGGGCTGTTCACCATGACGCCCGACGCCCGCTTCCTCGCCGGACCGATGCCCGGCCTGCGTGGATTCTGGACGGCGACCGGCTGCAACGGTAGCGGATTCTCCATCTCCGCCGGCATTGGGCGGGCGCTGGCCGAATGGGCGATCAGCGGCGAGCCACCTTTCGATCTTACATCGCTCGATCCCGGACGATTCGGGGCCGGACCGCTCGACGACGAGGAACTGACCGCCGTCGGACTCTGGCGCTACGCGAACTACTACACACCGCAACCGGTCGGTTAGCTGGTTCCGACAATTGGAGCATCGTTGCTGAGGAGGGGAGCGGCGAAAGCGTCGCACCCTACAGCATGTCGTCGTAGGGTGCGACGCTTGCGTCGCCCGCGTTCCTGACCACCGCGTTCAAGGACCAGAACGCATTTCTCAAAAGGTCGTCGGCAAAACGCGATTCGCGCGGGTGGCGAGACCTCGTTCCCACTCCCCGGCATGGTCGGGTATCCTGTCCGCGCCATTCAGGGCGCGGCTGACGCCCCGGCAATCAGGTGACACACGCAACGACGGCCGCAGAGCGGCCCAGACACTGGAGTGAGTGAATGACGACTGAGCGTTTCCTGGTTACGGGAGCGCTGGGCTGCATCGGTTCCTGGACCGTCAAGCGGTTGATCGATGAGGGAGTCCCGGTCACGACCTACGATCTCCCCGGTGATCCCTACCGCATGCGCCTGATCATGAGCGAGGACGACATCGCCCGCGTCAATTTCGTCGCCGGCGACATCACCGACGAGCAGCGCTTCAAGGACGTCGTCACCGAGAACCAGATCACCCATATCGTCCATCTGGCCGCATTGCAGGTGCCGTTCGTCCGCGCCAATCCCATCCTCGGCGCGCGGGTCAATGTCGTCGGTAGCGCGATCGTGCTCGAAACCGCGCGGCAATTGGCGGAACAAATACGCGGTCTCGTCTATGCCTCATCCGTCGCCGTCTACGGTCCCGCCAATCTCTATCCACCGGGCCCTCTGGCCGATGACGCGCCCCTGGCGCCGACCACCCTCTATGGCGTGACCAAGGAAGCCAACGAGGGCTGGGCCGCGATCTACTGGCAGGACTACCAGGTGCCAAGCGTCGGCCTGCGGCCGTTCTTTGTCTATGGGCCGGGCCGCGATCAGGGGGTCAGTTCCACTCCGACCAAGGCGATGGCCGCCGCCGCGGTGGGACAGCCGTATCACGTCTCCTTTGGCGGCACCGACACCTACCAGCACGCGGACGATGTCGCGCGCATGTTCATCAAGGCCGCTCGCACCATGCCGGAGGGCGCGCCCGTCTACAACCTCGGCGGCACGGTCGCCTCTGTAGCCGATGTGGTCGCGGCCATCGAGCAGGCCGTGCCACAGAGCGTGGGCACGATCACCTTCAACCCCGATCCACTCTTCACCCCCGATGGGGTCGATGGCCAGGCCATTCAGGAGTTGCTCGGCCCACCGCAGTGGCGGCCGCTGGCGCAGGGTGTCCAGGACACGATCGAGGTGTTTCGCGCCGCTCAGGTGGCCGGCAAGTTTGACGCGGCCCGCGCGATCAACTGAGTGATGATGCACCAGATAGTGCCGCGATCATGAGAGCCATTTTCGGGGCCAGCCGCTTCATCGTCGGCCTTGCCGTTGTCGCTACCTTCATCGGTTCGGCGGTCCTGCTGATCATGGCCACACTGACCGTGATCAGGATGGCGATCCGCGAAGTTGTCCAGTTCGATCCCGGCGTCTTTGGCGAGGTGGACCCGGCCTCGGGCCGGCACGTCGATGCGGGCACGTTATCCGGACATCACATCGATCGCCTCGGCGTCGAGTTCATCCAGGTCACGGACATCATCCTGCTCGGGACGGTGCTCTATATTGTGTCCCTGGGCCTCTATCAGCTCTTCATCGACCATGCGCTGAACCTGCCCCGCTGGTTGGTGGTGGACGATCTGAACGACCTCAAGCGCCTCCTGATCGGCGTCACCGTGGTCCTCCTCGGCGTCACCTTCCTCGGCGATGTTGTCGAGTGGGATGGTGACCCGAACATCCTGCATCTCGGCGCCGCCGTCGCCCTGGTAATCGCCGCACTGGCCTTCATTCTCTGGGTCCACCCGGACGAACCACATGGTCATCACCATCCCGCGGCAAATGGTTCGGGTGCCGATCCTCCCCCGGAGTCGGTGCTGGACGGCGGTCCGTAGCTAACGGCCACAGCGCCTCGAGATGGGGTCTTCGCGCGGCGAGTGTCTCAACTCAGATGACCATTGGGGCACGCCTCGCCCCCGTACGACGCGGCGTGGCAGCGGCGTCGTTGAGTTGTGTCATTCCACGTCGCGGCGAGGAATCTCCGCGTTCAGCAGACCATGCGACGCCGCCGAGGTCTCTTTTTCGCCGGACGGACCCCGTGAATCGCGGCCGGACCAACCGGCAGTCGGACGATTCCGAGAGTTACCGCCGAGGAAAAGCATCCGGCGGGACAGATAAGAGTCCCGCCTTCGCTGGGCGAATACGGGGCTCGTCGTGGAGGCAATGAAACCCGAATCAGGCTCCGGCCAATCGAAACTGGTGCGCGCCGGCCGCGGGCGCGAGCAAGTCCGAACGCAGTGCTTCATATCCCGCACGCCCCATCAGGGCATACGTCGCGTTCTTCCCCGCTTCGACGCCGGGCTGTCCGAAGGGATTGACATTGAGCAATCCGCCGGCCATCACCGTCTGCAACTCGTAGAGATAGAAGAACTCACCGATGATCGCCGCGTCGATGACCGGGGCGGTGATGGTGTAATTCGGCCGCTTCGCTTGCTTCAGCGCCCACGCGGTGGCCACCTCCTCCCGCTGCAACAGTTGTCCGAGTTCCGCTCCGCGTAGGTAATCGAGATCGGGAATCCCTGGCGGTACATCGGTGATGGCGAGCCGGTCGCGATAGGCATCGACCCCGATCAGGCTGATCTGCTTGTCGTTCGGCCCCTCGGTATAGAGTTGGATCTGGGAGTGCTGATCGATCGCGCCGAGCGCCTTGATCGGGGTCTGGCCGGTGAAGACCTCCTTGCCATCGACCGAGAGACGCTTCCCGAGGCTCTCGGCCCAGAGCTGGCGGAACCAGTCGGTGATGCCGAACAGGGCGTCCGCGTAGGGCATCGTTACCAGCATCGGCTTGCCGAGTCGGGTGCTGCCAAGCACGGTGATCGCGGCGAGCAGGTAGGCGGGGTTGCTGGCGAGGTCCGCGGATTGCGTCCGGTTGCGCATCGCCCTCGCTCCGGCGAGGAGACCGTCGATATCGCAGCCGCACATCGCCGCGGGCAGGAGACCTACCGCGCTCAGCACCGTCATCCGGCCATCGACGCCGGGTGGCACCGGAAACGTGCGGTATCCCTCCTGGTCCGCAAGTTGCCGCAGCAGCCCCTCTTTCGGATCGGTGGTAGCGATGATCTGCCGCCGCGCCTGATCGACGCCAATCGCCGCTTCGAGCGCCTGCTTCGCCGCCAGGAAGTTGGCCATCGTCTCCGCGGTCTGACCCGATTTGGTCACCACGTTGATCATCGTCCGCGGCAAGTTCACCGTTGCCAGCGTCGCCGCCACCTTCTCCGGATCGGGGTTGTCGAGCACGAAGAAACGCGGCCCGCCGCGCGCCGCTGGCGGCAACAGATTCCGAAATGGATGCGTCAGCGCCTGGATCGTAGCGATCGCGCCCAGCGAGGAACCGCCGATGCCGACCAGGATGAAATCTTCGTAGCGATCGCGATTCTCGGCCGCGAAGGCGGCGATATCCGCGGCGAGCGCGGTATCGGACGGGAGATCCATCCAGCGCTGCCCACCGGCATCGTGCTCCGCGGTCAATCGCTCATGATGCTTTGCAATCTCCGGCGCGATGGCCGCGAGCATCTCGGCACTGACGCCATTGTCAGCACCGACCGCGTCCGCCATTGCATTACCGTAGTCGATCGTCAATCGGGAATGCTGTTCGTACATCAGGTCCCCCTTCAGCAATAACGTGAGCGTTTCGATGTCACTGGCGCTAGCCGTACCCACTCAACCTTCGCGGCTTCGGACTTCTGCATCGGATTCAGGAACGAGGTCAGCCAGGATTTCCAGCCGCACGGTGCGGGTGGGTGGGCGGCTGGTCATCGGGGCGACCTGCTGCACGGGCACCCCGGCCGCCTCCGCTACCAGGGCGGTAATCGCTGGGAGGCAAAAGATCCCCTGGCAGGCGCCCATACCCGCCCGCGTCCGTCGCTTGACGTCGTTCAGCGACAGCGCTCCACTGGCTATCGCGCTGACAATCTCGCTCGCGGCGAGTTCCTCACAACGGCAGATCATCGTTTCGGAGATGCCCGCGTGTTCGTCGGCCTGCCCTTCCGCCATGAGTACCTCTTTCATTCGAACGGCTGGCTAAAGCGTGGTTGAAGTTCAGCGCGGACCGCGGAACGCCATTCGACTTCGGCGCCACGGGTCATAACAGCCTCGGTGACTACCGCGTCGTCGATCAACCCAAGGTTGTTTGCGGCGGCAAGCCCCGCGATCCGGCCCTCGCCAATCGCCGCGGCGACGCTCCCGGCGCCGGCGGCATCTCCCGCGACCAGCACCCCTGGCCTACCGCTCTGCATCTGCTCATCGACAATCGGCGTGAAGCCGCCAAGGACCGGGGACATCCCGACGGCCGCGCCCGCCATCATCGCCAGCGCAGCATCGGGTTGCCGTCCCAGGGCAATCGCGATGACATCCACCTCGTACCGATCCTGACCGACCTGCAACCCGCTGACGCCGGTGGCGCCCCGCGCGCGCAGAAACGGCGCCGGCGCCACCCCCGCCCAAACGACCTCGCCGCCGCTGAGATGGATGTCGACGGTCAGTTCCTCTGCCTCGTCTCCGCCACCGATGACCGCGTACCGCTGGCCAGGGAGAACGCGATGCTGATTCAACAGCATTTGCAGCCCGCGGGCGCTGAACACCCCCGGAAAGGTCGCGCCGGCAAAGGGATACGGCAGATCGGCCGATCCGGTGGCGACGACGATCGTCTCCGCTCGCAACCGCGAGCCGTCGTCCGGACCCACCACCATCAGTTCATTGCCGGGAAACCAGCCGACGACCGCTGCGTTGGTGCGAATCTCGACCCCGGCGTCCAGCGCTGCGGCGGTCAGGAGATGCGCCAGGACTCGGGGGCGCTCTCCCGACCCATCCAGCGCGGGGTGCACCGGCTGCACGCGATATCGTAGTTGCCCCCCGACCTCCGGGCGCTCTTCCAGCAATTGCACCCGCGCGCCAACAGCGGCAGCCGCGGTGGCGGCGCTGAGACCCGCTGGTCCACCGCCGACAACGATCACCTGTCCTTTCATGGCACGGTCTCGGCCAGATCCCATGCGGCCTCGCCCAGCCCCTGCTGCCGCTCGACGCGCATGCCCTCGCGCACCGGGGTCACGCAGGCGGGGATGCTCGGCACCCCATCGACGATCACCGCACAGTCAGCGCAGCGCCCGATCATGCAATAGCCACCGCGCGGATCACCATTCCGGGGCATGGTGCGGAACACCCGGATCCCGGCGGCAAGCAGCGCGGCCGCGATCGGCTCCCCGTCGCGCGCCTCGATCGTGATGCCGTCAAAGGTAAAGCGGACCATTGCCGCAGCTGGCAGCTGTCCCAAGATGGGATGATCGACGATCCGCCGCGCCCCGTGCTCACTTGCGTTCAACCGCATCTCTATCATCAGGCTCCCCGCCTCGGTCTTCGCCCATGTCACGAACACCGTACCGGGATCATCGACTCCCTGCCACTCGCCGTCAACGGAGCGTCCTCGCGGAAAAGGCAGGGTGCCCCTTTGCTATAGTTTCCGCAGCCGCGCGAAGGGCTTCGCAACGAGCATCTTGCCCCCTCCACGCAACGTGGCGTGCAGGAACATCGCGGTCTGGCTCATCGTACGCGGGAGGCGAGTTCGATCATGGTAAGCGCGAAGGTCGCGGAACAGGTCAGTGTTGGGTCCCGGCCCACCAACGGCGCCCCCGGCGCCCCATCCGAGGCACATCCGGTCGAGCAGTCGGCCCGCGAGCACGTTTGGATCCACATGCTGCCTTGGTCCGAGTTCGAATCGGACAACCTTCGCGTGTTCGACCGTGGCGAAGGTGCGCGTCTTTATGACGTGCAGGGTCGTGAATACATCGACGGTATCTCGGGGCTCTGGGTCGTCAACGCCGGTCACGGCCGCCGCGAGATCGCGCAGGCCTACGCCGATCAGGCGGCACGCCTCGCCTACGCCTCGGTGATGACCTACACCACCACCCCGGCGGTGCAACTCGCCGACAAACTGGCGGCGATCACCCCCGGCGATCTCAACCGCGTCTTCTTCGTTTCCGGCGGTTCCGAAGCGGTGGAAACCGCGATCAAGATCGCCAAGCAGGTCCAGTCGATGCGCGGCTTCCCGAAGCGATACAAGATCATCGCCCGCCGCCGCTCTTATCACGGCATGACCTACGGCGCGCTCAGCCTGACCGCCTCTCACAATGAAACGTGGTTTGGTCCGTTCATGTACGGCGTCTACCACGTGCCGCATCCGGACCGCTACCGCTCCGATTTTGGACTCGAAGGCGAGGCGGCGGACATCATGGCCGCCAAGTACGTCGAGCAGGAGATCATCAACCAGGGACCGGAGACGGTCGCCGCGGTCATCGGTGAGCCAATTTCGACCGCGGCCGGCGTTCACGTACCCTCACCCAAGTACTGGCAGATGTTGCGCGACATTTGTGACCGCCATGGCGTACTGCTGATTGCCGACGAGGTGATCAACGGGTTCGGCCGCACCGGCACGATGTTTGCCACCGAGCAGTTCGGATTCGTCCCCGACATCATGACGACCGCGAAGGGTCTCTCCTCCGGCTACGCGCCGATCGCCGCGACCATCGTGCGCGAATCGATCTACGATGTCTTCAAGGAGAACAAGGAAGCGGTCATGGGCCACCTGCTCACCTTTGGTGGGCATGCCGCCGCCTGCGCCGCCGCCCTCAAGAACATCGAAATCTTCGAAGAGGAGGGTCTGGTCGGCCAGAGCGCCGAGAAGGGCCGCTACCTGCGCAGCCGGTTGGAAGAGTTGCGCGCCCACCCGAGCGTCGGCGACGTGCGCGGCGTCGGGCTGATGCATGGGCTCGATCTGGTGCGCAACAAGGAGACGAAGGAGGGTTGGCCGAAGGGTCACGCCTTCACCGCTCGTCTCGGCGAGGAGACCCTCAAGCGAGGTCTCGTCACCCGCTCCTGGGACGTGATCCACTTCGCCCCGCCGCTGGTGGTGACGAAGGACGAGATCGACCGCATGGTCGAGATCGTCGACGAATCACTGACGGCCGTCGAGCAGGAATTCGCCTCCGATCTCGCCTCCTGACGGGGCGACCGCTTCGCAGCGTGGGGAGCAAGGGTCGCTCCGAGTCGCAGCGACGAATCTTGGCGTCCGTGAGGATCACGGCCACCGCCGAGGTCCCTCCTCCGTCGGGACGACCCATATGCCGATCGTTATGGCAATTCGCCCTCTGGTCCGCGCCGCTCATTCCCGAATGCGGAATGAGCGGCGCGGTTCTTTCGTCCATGACTCGAAGACGAGCGCAATCGAATCACCGGCCGTGGCGCGCGTCCCGGCAGAAGCGGCAATACACCGGCCGGTCGAGTCGCGGCTTGAAGGGCAGGTGGATCGGGCGCCGGCACTCGGCGCAGATTGCCGGGTAGACGCGGGTCGCCCCCTCCTGGGTTCCCGGCGCGGCCTCGCGTGGACCACGCAAGTCGCCGTGCTTGAGAAGTTCCATCACCCGGGCGTTATGCGCCTCTCGTAGCACCACCCGGCATGCCGGGCAGCGCGGTGACGGCGCCATCCCCGTGCCGCGGCGCGCCGCGACTTCGCCCGGTTGCCGCACGAACGGCTCGCCACACTCGACGCATATTGGCGTCACGTTCCCGGTCGCGTTGTCGATCAGTTCAGGCGACATGGGAGGATTCTCACTCGATCCACAACCCGGCCGTGGTGTGTGAAACAACCACCAGATGCCTGTCGTCGTTCGTCGGAAGTAGTCTAACCGGCGCACGTTGCCCCGATGCGTCGGGCGCGGACGCGCGATCAACAGATTCAACCCGCGGCGCGTCCGTCTATCTCGCGATGATCGCGAAATCCGCGGCGCGGGTGTACAGGGAGCAGCATGGACAAGCAGCAACTCATCGAGTTTCCCCGCGGCGAAATTCCGACCCGCGATCAGGTCGCTATTGAGGATACCTGGGACCTATCCGGCATCTATAGCGACGAGAGTGCCTGGGAAGCCGACGCCGATCGGTTGGCATCGCTCCTGGCGAAAGCGGTCAGCCATCGCGGGCATCTTGGCGATTCAGCGGCCCGCCTCCGCGAAGCGTTCGACGACAGCATGGCTGTGCGGGAGAACCTGGAACGTTTGCGTGTCTATGCCCAACTGCGGCGAGACGAAAACACCGCCGACAGCACGGCGCTGGCGCGCTACGAGCGCTCCGTCGCGCTTGCCATCGAGGCGTCGGAGGCGCTCGCCTTCATCGATCCGGAACTGCTGGCGCTGCCGCCGGACCAGTTTGACGCCTTGCGCGCCGATTCGCTCCTCGCGCCGTTTGCCCATCTCCTCGACGATCTCGCGCGGCATCGGCCGCACGTCCGCTCGCTCGAGGTGGAACAGGTCCTTGCGCAGAACGCCGATATCGCCCGCGCGCCGGGGGACGCCTTCACCGCGCTGGACAACGCCGACCTCACCTTCGGCCGGGTGCTGGACGATACCGGACAGGAAATCGCGCTCACCAAGGGGCGATACAGTTTGCTCCTTCGTTCGCCAGATCGCGAAACCCGTCAGCGCGCGTACGAGGCGTTTACGCGTAGTTATCTCGATCACCAGTACACCCTGGCGGCGCTGCATGGGGCCTCGGTACGGGGCGATATCTTCCGCGCTCGGGTGCGCAACCATGGTTCAGCGCGCGAGCTGGCGCTGTTCGACGACAACATTCCCACGTCCGTCTACGACACTCTGATCGCCTCTGTTCGTGGTGAGCGGGGACTTCTGGCACGCTACCTCGATCTGCGCCGGCGATTGCTCGGTCTCGATGAGCTGGCCGCATACGATCTCGCGGTGCCCCTCTCCTCGGAGCCGGAGCGGCGCTATTCCTATCGCGAGGCGGTCGATCTCGTCCTGGATGGCATCGGCCAACTCGGGCCGGAGTATGTCTCCGACCTGGGACAGGGGTTCGCGAGCCGCTGGGTCGACGTCCACGAAACAAAGGGGAAGCGTTCCGGCGCCTATTCCTGGGGCGCGTACGGGGCGCCGCCGGTCATCCTTATGAACTGGAACGGCACGATGAGCGATGTCTTCACCCTCGCCCATGAAGCCGGCCACGCCATGCACAGTTTTTACGCCGACGCCAATCTGCCCTTTCACGATGCGGGCTATCCGATCTTCCTCGCCGAGATCGCATCAACGGTCAATGAGGTGCTGCTGACCTGGAGCCTGCTCGCCGCGCTCCCGGCAGACGAGCAGATCACGCGCTTCGCCATCCTCGACCGCTTCGCCGAAACGTACTACGGCACGGTAGTGCGGCAGACCATGTTCGCGGAGTACGAGCAACGCGTTCACGCGGATGCGGAGAGCGGTATCCCGATCACCCTCGAACGGGTCAGCGACACCTACAGCGATCTCTACGCCGACTACCTTCCTGGTGTGGCGATCGATCCCGGCGTCCGCATCAACTGGGGCCGCATCCCGCATTTCTACCGCGCGTTCTACGTTTACCAGTACGCGACCGGGATGTCCGCCGCCATCGCCCTGGCTCGCGCCATCCGCGACGAAGGCGCTCCGGCACGAGAGCGCTATCTGAACCTCCTGGCGTCCGGAGGCCAGGACTATCCACTGCTGCTGCTGAAAGAGGCCGGGGTCGATCTCGCCACCGCCGCGCCGATCGAAGCCGGACTGGCGGAGTTCGCCCTCGTCGTGGCCGAGATGGAACAGATCGCCGCCAGTGGCGTACTGAACCAGCCACGCGAGCGGGAAGAGACCGTCGCGTAGTTGCGGCGGAGCGACATTCCAAGACTCAACACGGCGGTGGCGAAAGGCTTGCCCTCACCCCAAGCCCCTCTCCCGCCGGGCGGGAGATGGGCTTATTCGGAATCCGAATGAACACGCGATCATTGGTGGCGCCGGGAGGCCCCTCTCCCTGCGCACCGGGAGACTCCTCCCTCCAGTGGAGGGAGGCTCGGGAGGGAGGCGATGGGTTGGGGTGAGGGTGCGCGCGACGAGACCGTCCGACCTCCCCTTGTCAGCCTGCGCACGGAGAGAGGGGTTGGGGTGAGGGTGCGCGCTTCCAGTAAACGACGGTGATGCGTCGAATTCCGGATGAGGGCTGGAACGACGCCCCCGTTCTGATCAACTATCCAACCCGCAGCGCGCTCCAGCCGGGATAGATCGACGCCGACCCAAGTTCCGCCTCGATCCCCAGCAGCCGGTTGTACTTGGCGACGCGATCAACGCGGGATGGCGCGCCGGTCTTGATCTGGCCGGCGTTCGTCGCCACCGCGAGGTCGGCGATGAAGGTGTCGGCGGTCTCGCCGCTGCGATGGGAGATGACCGCCGACATCGCGTTCCGCTGCGCGAGATCGATCGCTTCCATGGTTTCGGTCAATGTCCCGATCTGGTTCAACTTCACCAGGATTGCGTTCGCGGCTTTCTCCCGGATGCCGCGTGCCAGCCGTTCCGGATTGGTCACGAACAGGTCGTCGCCGACCAACTGCACGCGTTCCCCAAGCCGCGCCTGCAATCCCTGCCAGGTTGACCAATCGTCCTCGCCGAGTCCATCTTCAATTGAAACGATCGGATAGCGGGCGCACCAGTCGGCCCAGAAGTCGATCATCTCCTCACCCGACAGACGCCGCCCCTCGCCCTTCAGCACGTAACTTCCGTCATCGAAGAACTCGGTCGCCGCGGGATCGAGCGCGATGGCGAGATCGCGGCCCGGCTCGTAGCCCGCGGTCGTAATCGCCTCCAGCACCGCGTCCAGCGCCGCCTCGTTCGAGGGCAGGCTCGGTCCGTAGCCGCCTTCGTCGCCGACCGTCGTAGCCGCGCCCCGCTTGTGCAACACCTTTTTCAGCGCGTGGAAGACTTCGGCGCCCCAGCGCAGCCCTTCCGCGAAGGAAGGCGCGCCGACTGGCATCACCATGAATTCCTGCATGTCGACATTCGAGCCAGAGGCATGCTTGCCGCCGTTGAGGATATTCATCATCGGGACCGGCAGGGTCCGCGCGTTTGGGCCGCCCAGGTACCGGTAGAGCGGCAGCCCGGCCGCGTCCGCCGCCGCCCGCGCCGCCGCCAGGGAAACGCCCAGGATCGCGTTCGCGCCGAGTCGGCCCTTGTTCGGGGTGCCATCGAGGTCGCACATCGCGGTGTCGATGGCGATCTGGTCGTAGACGTCGAACCCGACCACCACCTCGGCGAGATCGTCGTTGACGTGCCCGACGGCTTTCAGCACCCCTTTGCCGTCGTACCGCGTCTTGTCGCCATCGCGCAATTCCACCGCTTCGTGGGCGCCGGTGGAAGCACCGGATGGCACGGCGGCGACGCCGACGCTGCCATCCGCCAGCGAGACCGCCACTTCGAGGGTTGGATTGCCGCGAGAATCGAGAATCTCCCGCGCCCGTACCGATTCGATCGTTGAGTACACGATATCGATCCCCTTGCCCTGTTCGTCGCCGCCGTTCAGGAGCGATCTCCGCACACGTCCCACCTGCCAGCCGGTGACGCCTGTGACCGGATCTGCCGGTAAACGTGACCAGCCAGGAAGACCCGCCGCTGAAGGCGCCTGCCCAATACTCCTGGCCGCGCCGCAGTATACGGCGCATGTTCTGGCGTCTCCCTGTGCATCGCAGCCAAAACTGGCGTCATTGCTATACTTCGGGCGACAATTGACGGTTGGCTGCGACGGAGAGCAGTACCCGGCGAGCGCGCTGAACAGGGATGACGGTCTGGACTGAGAGCCGTCACGGAACCGCACCGGAGGAATTCACTCCCGAGCCGAACGGTGAACGCGCCATCGGCGCCGTGTAGTCGTTCCCGAGGCCCACGGATATCGGGCAGTGAGCGCGCTGGTTCCGCCAGCGAAGCAGGGTGGTACCGCGTGGCGACCCCTCGTCCCTGCCGGGGGGTTTTTTCATGCCCGCGGAGCGGGTAGCGGCAGGGACAAGCAACGCGCAATGCAGGCACAGGAACAACTGGCAGACATACGGGAGCGGGCCCTCGGCGCCCTGGGGGTCGCGCGGTCGGTCGCGGACATCACCGCCTGGGAGCGGGCCTATCTCGGAGCAAAGGGCGAGTTGACCCTCTTTCTGCGCGGGCTCGCCTCGCTGCCTGCCGAAGATCGCCCTGCGGCCGGCCGGGCAGGGAACACGCTCAAGCAGGAACTCACCGTCGCTTGGGAGGCGCGCCGCGACGAACTGACGGCAAGCGCGCTGGAGTCTCGCCTCGCGGAAGATGCGGTCGACGTCACCTTGCCCGGCCGGCCCCCGATCCTTGGTGGGGTCCACCCGGTTTCGCAGATGATCGACGAGTTGAGCGAGATTTTCGCCTTCCTTGGCTATCAGACCGTCTTCGGTCCCGAGGTGGAGACCGGGCGCTACAACTTCGACCTGCTCAACATTCCGGCGAATCATCCGGCGCGCGATGTCTGGGACACCATCCACGTCGATCGCCCCAGTGAGATCGTGCTCCGCACTCACACCTCGCCGATGCAGGCCCGGGTCATGGAACAGACCCAGCCGCCGGTGCGCGTCATCGTGCCGGGCCGGGTCTACCGCTACGAGGCGCAGGATGCCTCCCACGAGTGGATGTTCCATCAGCTCGAAGGGCTCGCGGTCGACCGCACCATCACCATGGCCGACCTCAAGGGCACGCTGGCCGAACTGGCGCGGCAACTCTTCGGCGCGGAGCGGAAAATCCGCTTCCGCTGTGATTTCTTCCCCTTCGTTGAGCCGGGAGTCGATTTCGCCGTCGATTGCGCGATCTGCGGTGGCAAGGGATGCCGCGTCTGCAAGGGGACCGGCTGGCTGGAGATGGGAGGCGCCGGCATGGTCCACCCGCGGGTGCTGGAGGCCGTTGGCTACGACCCCACGCTGTACAGTGGATTCGCCTTCGGTCTCGGCATCGAACGGTTGACGATGATGCGGACCGGGGTGGACGATCTACGTGCCTTCGCCGGCAACGACTTGCGCTTCCTCCGTCAGTTCGCACCGGCCGCGTGAGCGGCCCTCATGCCGTCGCAAGGCCCGTATCACATCGAGGTCCCTAATCGATGAAGGTTCCCTACAGCTGGCTCAAGGAATTTGTCGATACCGGCCTCACGCCGGAAGAACTCGCGCATCGTCTCACCATGGCCGGACTCGAAGCGGAGAAGATCACCCGGATCGGAGCGGACTGGGACGGGGTGTTCGTCGGCCATGTGGAGGAGGTGGTGCGCCACCCAAATGCCGACCGGCTGGTCCTCGCCACCGTCGATGCCGGCGAACATCGCCTGACCGTCGTTACCGGCGCTCCGAACATCGCCGCCGGCCAGATGGTGCCGCTGGCAATCGCCGGCGCCCGGCTCATCGACGGTCACTCGGAGGAGATCGTCTACCGCACGTTGAAACCGGGCATGATCCGGGGAGTGCGTTCGGAAGGGATGGTCTGCTCGGAGAAAGAGCTGGGCCTCTCGGATGAGCACGAGGGAATCCTGGTACTCGATCCCGCCGCGCCCAAGGGCGTCCCGCTGGCCGACTGGCTGGGCGACGCGGTCATCGAGTTCGAAATCACACCCAATCTGGTCCATGCGTTCTCGGTGCTGGGCATCGCTCGCGAAGCGGGCGCGCTCACCGATCGCCCGGTCACGCTGCCGCCCGTCTACGACCTGGCCAGCGCGCCAGAAGCCCGCCCCGACTTCGTCACCATCGCGGACCCCGATCTCTGCGCGCGCTACGTCGCGGTCGTGTTCGACCACGTCCAGGTTGGCGAATCGCCCGCCTGGTTGCAGCGCCGCCTGCAAGCCGCCGGGGTGCGCCCGATCAACACCATCGTCGATGCCACGAACTACGTCATGCTCGAGTACGGCCAGCCGACGCACGCATTCGATGCCGACCAGGTTGTTGGCAACCGCATCGTGGTCCGCCGCGCCCATCCCGGCGAAACGATCGAGACACTCGACCACCAGGAACGCGCACTCGACGACGAGATGCTGGTCATCGCCGATACGGAGCGGGCGATTGGGATCGCCGGGGTGATGGGCGGCTTCAACAGCGAAATCGGTGAGCAGTCTCGCCGGGTCGTGCTCGAGTCGGCAAACTTCAATATGAGCTCGGTGCGCCGCACCTCCCGCGCACTCAAACTGCGGAGCGACGCCTCGGCCCGCTTCGAACGCGGCATCGACCCCAATCTCGCTCGCGAGGCCGCTGCCCGCGCCACGCAATTGATCCTCGAACTGTCGCCAGGAGCGGAAGTGACCGCGGTGGCGGATGTCTACCCCAATCCGGCCATGTCCCGCTCGTTATCGCTACCGTTCGCCGAGATCGAACGGCTGCTCGGGGTGCGCTACGAATCCGATCGGGTCCTCGATGTCCTGCGCCGCCTCGGCTTTGCGCCAGCGCTCGCGGGCGAAGTGCTGACCGTCCAGGTCCCGACCTGGCGCTCCGACGTCACCTTGCCCGCCGATGTCGTCGAGGAAGTGGCCCGGGTCATCGGGTACGACACGTTGCCGGAGCGGCTGCCGACTGGAGAGACGGTCCCGGTGCGGCGCGACCTCATGTTCACCCTCCAGCGGCAGATCCGCGCCGTGCTCGCGGGAGCGGGCGCGTTCGAGACAGTGAGTTACGTCACCGTCGGGGAAGACATCCTGCGTGGTCTCGATCCGGACAGCGGCGCATCCGCCGGGCTGCACCAGGTTCCGCTTGCTGAGGTGGTGCGGCTGCGCAACCCGCTGCAGGCGGATCGCGATATCCTGCGGCCGACGCTCCTGCCGAGTCTGCTGGAGATCGCCGCCAGCAATCTCAAGCACGAGCGCGGGGTACGCCTGTTCGAACTTGCGCGCGTCTATCTCCCCGCGGCAGAAGACCTGCCGCGAGAAGCGGCGACGCTCGGCATGGTCTTCGCCGGTCAGCGTGAGCCGCTCAGCCGTTTCTCGGGGAAGGACGGTGGTGAACTCGATTTCTTCGACCTCAAGGGCGCCGTAGAGGCGTTGCTCGCCCGCCTCGGGATCCAGGGCGCCATCTTTGCCCCACTGAGTCACCCCGCGCTCCATCCTGGCCGCGCCGCGCGTGTCATGGTGGGGGACGAGACGATCGGCATCGTGGGTGAATTGCGGCCCGACCGCGCCCTGGCATTCGACATCGAGACGCCGCGCGTCGCCGTGGCCGAGTTCGATTTGGATCGACTCCTGCGACTCGCCAAACCGGATCCAACCGAGGTCAGGACGGCGCGATTCTTGCCCGCCGAACAGGACTTCGCGGTTGTAGTGGCAGAAGAGATTCCCGAGGAGGAGGTCGCGGCGGCATTGCGCGCGGGAGCCGGTCCCCTCGCAACGGCGGTGACGCTGTTCGACATTTATCGCGGCCCTCAGGTCGGGGAATTGCGCAAGAGTCTCGCCTATCGTGTCACGTTCACCGCGCCCGACCGCGCGCTGACCGATGCCGAACTGGTCAAGGTCCGCGAACGAATTGCCCGTTCACTCCGCCAGCGTGTCGGCGGCGAATTGCGAGCGTGAGATGGGAACCAGAGATATCGCCATGTCCTTGCAGACCCACATCGACCCGGCCACCATGCCGCGCCTGATTTCCGATCTGGACGAGGCGCGCCTGCTCCTCACTCGCCGCTTTGGTTTTGAAGAACCGGCCCTTTCCGATCGCATGCTGGCTGGCATCGAACGCGTCTTCGGGGAACCGCTGACGGCGGATGCGGTTGTCGACCGCATCCTGCGCGAGGTGCGGACCGAGGGCGATCCGGCGGTGTGCCGCTACGCCGATGCTTTCGATGGCGGGGCGCCGCGACAACTTGAAGTGCCGCGAGCGACATGGCGTCAAGCCCTGTATGGTCTTCCCGTGGCGCTCCAGGACGCCTTGCATCTTGCCGCGGACCAGATCACCGCATTTCACCAGAAGCAACTTCGCACCTCCTGGCTCGACTTCAGCGACGAGGGTGCCCTGGGCCAGATGATCCGTCCGCTCGACCGGGTCGGCATCTATACCCCTGGCGGCATCGCCGTGTATCCATCGTCGTTGCTGATGACCGCCGTCCCTGCTCGGGTCGCCGGGGTATCGGAGGTCATCGTCTGCACCCCGCCTGGACCAGGCGGCACGATTTCGCCGTTGATCCTGGCCGCGGCCGAAGTCGCCGGGGTGCATCGCCTCTTCCAGGTTGGCGGGGTGCAGGCTATCGGCGCAATGGCGTTCGGCACCGAATCGATTCCGCACGTGGACAAGATCTACGGACCGGGCAACATCTTTGTCGTCCTCGCCAAGCGGCGCGTCTTCGGCATTGTCGATATTGATCAACTCCCCGGTCCGACCGAGACCCTCCTCGTCGCCGACAGTTCCGCCGACCCGGCGCTGGTGGCGGCCGATCTCCTGGCGCAGGCCGAGCACGAGGCCATGGCGAGCCCGATCCTGATCACCACCAGTCCGATGCTTGCCCATGCCGTGCTGCACGAATTGCCGACGCAACTCGACACCCTCGAACGAGGCGAGATCGCCGCGCAATCACTCGCCGCGAACGGGTTGATCGTGCTGGTTCCCGACATTCCAACCGCCATCGATCTCGCCAACGCTTACGCCCCGGAGCACCTCTGCCTGCTCCTGGACGATCCGTGGGCAGTGGTGCCGCTGGTGCGCCACGCCGGGGGCGTATTCGTCGGTGAAGACAGCCCGGAAGTCCTGGGCGATTACACCGCGGGCCCAAGCCACGTCATGCCCACCGGGGGCACCGCCCGCTTCTCGTCGCCGATCAACATCGCCGAATTCACCAAGGCGATCAGCGTCATTGCCGTCAATACGCGCGCCCTGCGGCGCCTCGGTCCAGCCGCGGCGACGATTGCCTGTGCCGAGGGACTCACCGCGCATGCCCGGGCGATCGAACGGCGCCTCGAGAACCTCGACCATCAGTAGCACGCCGCGGTCGTTCGACCACGTCACGCCCGTCCCAGTGGCGGTGGCCATATCCTCAACGATGCGTCCCCGACGGCCCAGCACCAACGGACAAGGTATGAAAACTCCCTACACCATGCGGACCTGGTTCGGCCTGAGTGTGCTGTGCCTCGGCGCCGGGACCATGGTGCTCAACGGGGCGAGTCTCAGCCCGCTGTTGCAGGCGATCAGCGAGGAATTCGCTACGTCCGATGCGACAACCGGCCAGGTGGCGTCGCTCGGTTCGCTGTGTGGTGTCGTGGCCGCGCTCGCCGCAACCCCCTGGATGGACCAGTGGAGCCGCCGCACCTGGTTGCGTCTACTGGGGACGATTGTCCTGGTCGGGGTCGTCATCGCGGCGTTCGCGCCGACGTTCGAATGGTTCGTCGTCGGCAGATTGATCGGCGCCGCGGGTGGATCACTGATCATGGCCAACGCCATGACCGGCGCGCGTGAACTTTTCCACGATAGTGTCTGGCGCAATCGCGCGATCGGATTCATCGTCACCGCCACAACCGCATCGTTCACCTTTGGCTTGCCGGTGATCACC
>JAXLWU010000006.1:0-220452 GCA_046328335.1 Thermomicrobiales bacterium | reverse complement strand
GCTCGCCATGCTGCGAATGAAAACGTCGTTGTCGGCGTGGAAGTCCATCATCCGCACGCGGTCACCGAGCACCGCTCCGCCGGAAACGGGACTTGTAGGATCGATGGCAAGCACGGCGATACGGCGGCCCCCGGCGCGAACCTGCGCGATCGCCGCGGCGGTGAGACTGCTCTTGCCGACGCCCGGCGGCCCGGTGATCCCGACGATGTGTGCGCTTCCAGTGAAGGGATAGAGGCTTTCGAGCACCTGAATCCCGCGGGGATCCTCGTTCTCGATCTGAGTCGCCAACCGCGGTAGAAGCCGTGGTTCGACGCGTAAACGATCGCGAAGATCGCTGGCTACCACGAGGCCGCTGGTTCCGGCGCGTTTCGCCTGATGAAGTCGACGATCGTGGATAGCGTGGTACCGGGACCGAAAATCTCGGCGATGCCAAGCGACTTGAGACGCTCGATATCGCGCTTCGGGATCGTGCCGCCGGCTACGACTAGCACGTCATCCAGTCCACGCGAGTGGAGTTCGTCCATGATGCGCGGAAACAGGGACATGTGCGCGCCGGAGAGAATGCTGAGGCCGATAACCTGCACGTCTTCCTGCAATGCGGCGGAAGCAATCATCTCCGGGCTTTGAAACAGGCCGGTATAAATCACTTCGAATCCGGCATCGCGCAGCGCGCGGACGAGTACCTTCGCGCCCCGGTCATGCCCGTCAAGACCAGGCTTCGCGACCAACACCCGGATCGGCGGTTTCTGCTCACTCATTGCACTGCGCTCTTCTACGACGTGGCGTACTCGAAGAAGCCCTGGCCGGTTTTTCGGCCCAGTCGGCCCGCGGCAACCATCCGCTTCAACAGCGGCGCGGCGCGGTACTTGTCGTCCCCGAAATCGCGATGCAGCGTATCGAGAATATCGAGGCAGATGTCGAGCCCGATGAGATCCGCGAGGGCCAGCGGCCCCATTGGATGCGCCATCCCGAGCTTCATCACCCGGTCAATATCCGCCGCGGAGGCAACACCCTCTTGTAGCGTGAAGATCGCCTCGTTGATCATTGGCAAGAGGATGCGATTGGCGACGAAACCGGGAGCGTCGCTAACGACAACAGGCGTCTTGCCGAGACCAATTGCGAAGTTCACCGCCTTGGCCGTCGTCGCTGCGGATGTTGCCAGCCCGTTGACGACTTCGACCAAGGGCAGGACCGGGACCGGGTTGAAAAAGTGGAGACCGATCACGTTTTCCGGCCGTCCTGATGCGTTGCCGAGCGCGGTGATCGAAATGGAGGAGGTATTCGAGGCGAATACGGCCTCGGGCAACGCAATTCCGTCCAATTGCCGCAGGAGTGCTGCCTTGGCGTCGAGCCGCTCGACGATCGCTTCGATGACAAGATCGGCGTGGACGGCATCGGCAAGCGAGCCGGTCAGGAGATTTGCCTGGAAACCGGTGATGGTGTTGGCATTGAGCTGGCCCTTGTCGTGTGCGCGCCGCCAGCGGGCATCGACGGCGTTTCGTCCCTGCTCGAGTCGTCCGGGATCAGCATCGCAGAGAATGACCTCGATTCCGGCTTCAGCGACGATCTGGGCGATGCCGTTCCCCATGGTGCCCGCGCCGACCACCAGGACGCGAGCGATGCCGCTCTCACTTGGATCATCCAAAATTCGCCACCAGTCTGTTCCAACCCGCTTCCTGCCGCCGCCTCCCTGGAACACGATTCTACGATCCAGAGGCGGAGATTTCGTATCGGCCAAGTCGGAATGGCTGCGAGCAGGAAACTATCCGCGATCAGGCGTAGATGGCGAGGAATCAGGGTTGGCCGAGGCGGGCTTCCGATTGCAGCGGTTCATGGTCAGTACCACCCCATCGCGGACCCAACCCAGCGCGCAGTCGGCCCCAGCGTCGATCAATTCTGGAAGTTCACGTTCCTCCTCGGCAGTGAAGCGGTTGAGGACTTGTCTTGTCGCGTCGCCGCTACCACGGCCGACCCCGATGCGGAGCCGCGGCACCTGCTCCGTGCCCAGTTCGGCGAAGATCGATTTGAGTCCGTTGTGTCCGCCGGAACCGCCGCCGCCCCGCATGCGAAGGGCGCCGAATGGCAGTTCGATGTCGTCCGCAATGACCAGGATGTCGCCAGGTTGCGCCTTGTACCAGTGCGCCACCTCCCGCACGGAGACACCGCTCAGGTTCATGTAGGTTTGCGGTTTGACGAGCACGATCTTCTCCCCGTCGACGTGGGCCTCGCTCAGCTCCGCGCGGAAGCGGGTGCGGGGCGGCGCGGCGCTCAGACGACGCGCGATTTCTCCGACGACCATGAAACCAAGATTGTGTCGAGTAGAAGCGTAGTCCCGCCCCGGATTTCCCAAGCCGACGATGATCTTCACAACCAAAAGGCCTCTCAAACAGTGGCGCGACAAGCGTGAATGCTATACTCCCGCCGCGATTTTGCCACGGCAACCGCGTCGTGCCGCGATTGATTCTCAGCCATTCCCGGCGAGGGCAGTTCTTCGATGTTTGGCATTGGTTACCAGGAAATGTTCGTCATCCTGGTCGTGGCGCTGGTCGTCTTCGGCCCCGCCCGTCTGCCCGAGTTGGCAGGCCAGGTGGGCCGATGGGTGCGCGACTTTCGCAGGATGAGCTCCGATCTGACCGGCGAGTTCGAGAAGACGTTCGCCGAGGTCGAGGACGTCAAGCGCACCATCAAACGTGAGATGCAGGCGATCCAGGACGAGGTCGAGGGCACGGGCAAGAGCACCCGCGCCGATCTCAAGAAGTCAACCGCCAGAACCGCCGCCTCGACCAAGAAGCCGAGCGAGGTGGCAAAGAGTGGCTCCGCGACCAAGTCGGTGCCGGGCAAGTCGAGCACGGGATCGACCGGGACCAACGGTGTCCGGACCAAGATGCCGGCGCTCGATGCCTCCGCGCGCGGCAAGAAGGGCAAGGACACGCTCGCGCTGCCAGTGGCCACGAAGCAAGATCCTCTGGCTGACGTTTCATTTTTCAATCTCGACGCCGATTTCGACATTCATGCCAATGGCTCCGCGAACGGCAAGAACGGCGCGGAGGAAGCCAGCGAGGCCCTGGAGCGGGTGCGGCGCCGGCGCGTTGCCGCCTCGTATGCGCGACGCACTGGCGTCTAGCGGCGGGCATCGCGGCCGCTCGTCTGCTCTGAAAGCGTGGAGTCAGAGGGCAGACCCATCAGCGTGATCGCAACGTCTGAGTCTGCGTCCCGGTTCGAGTTTCATCTTCTCGCCCGTGACGAAGCAACCGGCGCCCGGCGCGGACGGGTATCGACGCGCCGGGGGACGATCGAGACCCCCGCGTTCATGCCCGTCGGTACCCAGGCAACGGTGAAGACGCTGCATCCCCGGGAAGTCGCGGCCACGGGCGCCGAAATCATCCTCGCCAACACCTATCACCTGATGTTGCGGCCGGGACTGGACACGCTGGTCGCGGCAGGTGGTCTTCACGAGTTCATGGGCTGGCCGAAACCGATCCTGACTGATAGCGGTGGGTTTCAGGTTTTCAGCCTGGCGAGTCAAGTCCGGGTCAGGGAATCCGGGCTCACTTTTCGTTCCCATATCGATGGCTCGCGGCGCGAACTCGATCCCGAGCAGGCGGTGGCACTGCAACTCGGTTGGGGTTCGGATGTCGCGATGGCGCTCGATCACCTGGTCGGATTGCCATCCGACGAGACGACCGTGCGTGATGCGACCGACCGGACGCACCGCTGGCTCGAGCGGTCCATTGCCGCGTTCGCCGCGGGGGGAGGAGCCGAATCTGGCTCCGCGCTCTTTGGCATCTGTCAGGGCGGGATGAACCCCGCGATGCGGCGCGCAAGCGCCGCCATCGTCGCGGCGTCCGATGTGGCTGGCTGCGCCATCGGTGGCCTGAGCGTCGGAGAACCGAAACCGGTGATGGCCGAAATGCTGGAAATCGTGACGCCGATCCTGCCGCCTCACAAACCGCGCTACCTGATGGGCGTTGGTTCACCGGAAGATCTCTGGATGGGCGTGGCGAGGGGCGTCGACATGTTCGACTGTGTCCTCCCGACCCGGCTTGCCCGCAACGGAGCGCTCTTCACGCCTGATGGCCGGATCAATATCCGCCAGGCGAAGTGGGCCTCCATGCACACCTCGCTGGACGAATCGTGTGATTGTGACGCCTGCCAGCACTTCACCGCCGCATACATCCATCACCTCTTTCGCGCCGGGGAGGTACTGGGATTGCGGTTGGCCTCGGTCCACAATCTGCGCTTCCTGGCGCGTCAAGTCGAGACGATGCGGCGAGCGATCGAACAGAACGATTTCGCGGCGGCGCACAGCCAGTTTCGCGAACGCTATCGTGCTGTCGGCGAGCGCCAGCCGGCCCCGGCGTGAGGGAGGTTGTCCGCTCACGGAATTGGCGAGAGTACACTCCGGCTCTGGACATCGCGGCGCGGGGGAGGGGTGGGTCATCTACATTCCGCAGTTCGATCCCGAGCGTTGCGGACTGGTCGCGGTCGGGGTCGATATCATTGAGATCGACCGCATCCAGCGCAGCCTGTCAAGATTCGGGGATCGGTTCCTGCAGCGGGTCTATACCGACCGTGAGCGGGAGCGGTATGCCACCCGCGTGCCGGAACTGGCCGCGAGATTTGCCGCCAAGGAAGCGACATCGAAGGCGCTCGGCACGGGAATCCGTGGCATTCGGTGGCGTGAGATGGAGATCCTGTCGAACCGGCGGGGAAAACCGATTCTGGTGCTGCATGGAAACGCCACGGCGCGCGCCGCACACCTTGGACTCGTCGCGTTCGATGTGTCATTGACGCATTCCCGGGCCGAAGCGATGGCGTTTGTCGTAGCGATGAAGCACCCGTTGATTGATGTCGAGGACAATGAGGGATCAGGTCTTGAGTAGGCAAAGCGAATCTGCCCGCCAGGGAGGCGGTAACGCGTCCGAAGAAGCGGAGCCAGTTACTGCGGCGTGGGCGGCATCCATGCTGCCGCGACGCGGCCGAGGGGCTCACAAATGGGGCGTCGGCGGAGTGGTGATCGTCGCTGGTTCACCGCTCTACGCTGGTGCGGCGGCCTTGTGCGCCGCCGCATGCGGGCGATCCGGCGCGGGAATTGTGTCGGCCGCTGTCCCGCGGTCGATCGCCCCGGTTGTCGTTGGCCTCGTGCCGGAAACGACGATCGTGTTTCTCCCAGAGGGAGACAGCGTTTCGGTCGCGTTCCGCGCGGGGGAAGCGATCTCGGAGCGCCTGGAACAATCGCGGTCGCTGATCGTGGGCCCCGGTCTCGGTTCCGACGACGCGGCGGTTGCCCTGCTGCGAGTGCTCTTCGGTTTCATCCAGGATCGCTCTGGCATCGGATTTGGTTCGAGCAAGGGGACAGAAGAATCAGACGGTTCCGGCGGGCTGATTGCGAGAGCGGCCAAACCGGTCGTGGTTGACGCCGACGGACTGAATTTCCTGGCCCAGCAATCGAACTGGTGGGAACGGGTGCCGGCCGAATTCCTGGTATTGACGCCACATCCCGGTGAGATGGCCAGGCTTACCGATCAGGACGTTTCCCACATCCTCGAGCAACCCCTTGCCGTGGCGCGAGATGCCGCCCTGCAGTGGCGTCAGACCGTTGTTCTCAAGGGTGAAACGACACTCGTCGCCAGCCCAGACGGAACGGTGCGCGGAGTCGAGACCTCGCCTGCGCTCGCCACCGCGGGCAGTGGCGATGTGCTGAGCGGAGGCATCGGCGCATTTCTCGCGCAGGGTTTGGCTCCGGCGGACGCGGCATCCCTGGCGGTGTACCTCGGCGCGATGGCCGCCCGCCGTTTGAGTTCCGAACTCGGCGTCCTCGGTGTTGTCGCGGGCGACTTGCCGCAGGCGATTGCGCGGGAGATTGCCGAACTGGAAAAAAGGGGGCGGGCCGATGGCTGACGTGGCGGTGCGGGACCTGATGCAGACCGAAGTGCCGACCGCGGCCCCGGACACCCGCGTCGGTGCCCTGGCACGGCTGATGGTCGAGCATGGCGTGCCTGGTATTCCCATCATCGATCAAGGCGAACTCGTTGGCATTGTGACCGAGGCCGATCTGATCCAGCGCGAGGCTGAAGTCGACGTGCCGAAGCCAGCCGTTTTCTTCGATGCGGTCTTTTCCGCGGACGCTGGCGTGCCGCTGGAGGAAGAACTCCGCAAGGTCACCGCGACCACCGCCGGCGAGTTGATGAGCGCACCGGTGATCTCGATTCTGGAAAGCGCGACACTGGACCAGTTGGCAACGTTGATCATTCAATATGGCGTCAATCCGGTTCCGGTCGTCAATGACGATCGTCAGATCGTTGGCCTGGCGACCCGGCGCGGATTGATCGAGATGATCGCACGGCTCGAAACGGGCGAGGGCGCGGCCACCTCACGGCGATGAGTTCCAGGGCACATGGGGCCGCACTCCTGTCCGGTCTGCGGGCAACGCGCGCGATCGTCGACCTGGACGCAATCGCGGGAAACGTTGCCATCGTTCGCCGGCATCTTCCAGTGTCAACGCAGCTCATGGCGGTCGTCAAAGCGGATGGGTATGGCCACGGGGCGCCCTGGGTCGCGCGTGCCGCGCTCGATGCGGGCGTGGCGATGCTCGGCGTGGCAACCGTCAGCGAAGGATTGATCCTGCGCGCATTCGGCATCGCTGAGCCAATTCTCGTCTTGGGCTCGGTCGATCCCGGAGAGGTCGAGGTCGGTTGTCGGGCCGCTCTCGAATTCACCGTCACGGACCTGCCATTGCTGGAAGCGATCCAACGCGTGGCAGGTTGCACCCTCCAGCCGGTCCGCATTCACGTCAAGATCGATACTGGACTGCGCCGTTATGGAGCGGAGCCGGAAGCCGCTAGACGAATTGTGGCCCGTGTCGGCGCGGATCCACGGCTCCAGTTGGCCGGGATATCGACCCATTTTGCTTCTGCCGATGAACTGGATGAGCCCTTTACCGCCGAGCAGATCAGGCGGTTCGAAGCCGCCTGCTCCATGCTGCGGAGAGATGGAATCTCTCTTCCCGCACGGCACGCGGCGAATAGCGCGGGCATTCTCACGCATCGAGGCGCCGACTATGAAATCGCTCGCCTCGGGATCGCGCTGTACGGCGTGCCTCCATCCGGCGAGGTCGATCTCCTGCCGGGCATGCAACCCGCGATGTCGATTGAGAGCAGCATCGCGCGCCTGGTTCGTATCGAACCGGGAGATACAGTCGGGTACAACCGGACATTCCGCGCCGAATCGCGTCTCCTGGGCGCATTGATACCGGTTGGCTATGCCGATGGCTACCGCCGCTCATTCTCCGGCAAGGGCTGGGTGGGAATGAATGGTGAACCCGCTCCTGTGCTCGGCCGGGTTTCGATGGACCAGATCGTCGTGGCCGTCCCGGAAGGAACCGCCGCGGCGCCTGGGGATCGCGTCTCCGTGTTGAGCAACGATGCGATGTCGGGCGGCCCGGCGGTCGCCGATCTGGCGAGGCTGGCCGGGACCAACACCTACGAGATTCTGGTCGGGATTCGGCAACGGGTGCCGCGTGTTTTCGTTCGGGGAGGCGAGATCATTGCCGTACGAGCCGTCGGCCGTACGGACATGACAGATTGGGGAGCCGAACGCTAGTCAACCGAGATCTCGGAGGCAACCCGCTTGAGATCGTCGATATCGCGTCTGACCACAAATGTGCGGCCGCTCATGTCATCGCGAACGTAATTCAGCGTACGGTCATCCATCCAGCGGTAGATTGTGGGGCGCGTTACGCCGAGTTGTTGCGCCGCGTTGCCGATGCTGACCAACTCAGACGGATCGTAGGCCCGATACTTGGCAAGCGCGAGCATTCGTCCGAGTTCGGTATCCCAGAATGATCGCGGAACCGTGTAGTCCTCGGCTGCAACCGGCCAAAACAGGACTTCCAGCACCGAATCGATCGCGGCAATAACCAGGTCCTTTGGCTCACGAGTTTCCCCACGCGCCAAATCTGCCAGTCGCTGCAAGTCGCGACCAAGGGGACCTTCGCGCAAGTCCGACAGCGTCAACTCTCGGAAGGACGCCGGATGGAGGCGATTGATCAGCCGGTGATGCTGGCTGTAGACGAGCTGCAACGCATCGTCGATCACCGCTCCATAATCGGGAGGTCCTGACTCCACGGAATCTCCTTTCAACCGTGCTGCCAGACCAGCGCGTTGACCGCGGGCGGATCAGTACGGTCAGAGTGTACGCTCACCCTGCTACACGGTCAACGGTTTGTTGTTCATACGCAAGAAAGCAGGACTCTTGGCTAAATAGCGGCGAAATCACCTTTGATTCGTTCGTTGCTGTGACCGTGAGGCACCATTCGCAAGGAACGTGGAACAAGACGCTCGCGCGGTCGGTGGTGCTGGGGAGTAGATCAGTGCGCGGTGATCATCCCGCGCACGGCCAATCCAAAGATGAAGAGGGCCAGGAGGCTGTAAATCGCCAGCGCTCGACGCTGATCGCGGTACCGCAAGTACGACCAGGCGAAAGGCAACACCAGAATGGCGGTGATGCCGTAGAGGTAGTGGACGGGCGAGGTGGGCCGGCCGCCGAGGATCAGAAGCGCGACACCGGCGCCAGTTTGGCAGAGCACCAGTACCTCCCCAATCGCGAGCGCGCCAGCGTAGCTCCCGGACAGCGACTGCCCGCGGAAATAGCTGAACATGCCCCAGATGCCGACGGCAAGCATGAACAACATCGTCGTCACCGCGAGCCGGTCATGCAGGATCAGGATGACGTCCAGGCCGCGGCTCCTTTCTCAGCGTGACCGTTCTGGTGAGCTGCCAAATAGAGAACCAGACGTGGATTGACCGCCATGTTCATACAAAGAAGTCGAGCGACAACTGGGCTGCCCCTGTCGATGGCGAGGCCGAAGTCCAGTGCGGCCCGACATCGCGTCGCGGGAGCGGCGCCACCTCGATCCTGAAGCCGGACGCGGCCAGAGCAGTCATCACCGTCTTTCGGGCGAGGGCCGGCCGGTTGTTCGATTCCGAGAGATGGGCCAGCCAAATCGTCGGCAAG
Organism: Thermomicrobiales bacterium; assembly: GCA_046328335.1. Lineage (GTDB taxonomy): Bacteria > Chloroflexota > Chloroflexia > Thermomicrobiales > UBA6265 > JACCXM01. Next base: position 211,437 of record JAXLWU010000006.1, on the reverse strand, counting down.
GATGCGCCCGCTTTGAGCGCTCCCGCCAGCAAAGCAGCGCAGTCGCGATTGGAGAGGTGGCCGGTTTCGGACAGGATGCGGCGCTGCAGGTGGCGCGGGTACGAACTGCGCCGCACCATTTCTTCATCGTGATTCGCCTCGATCATGACGAGCCGCGAATCAGCGATGGCCTCGGCCACCACCCCAGAGTACGTGCCAATATCGGTCGCCACGGTTACCGCCCCGTCGGGAGTCTGGATGAAAAAGGCGCACGGCTCCGCGGCGTCATGACTGATCGGCAGGGCGCGAATTTCGGCATCGCCGATCCGCACGGTTCGTTGCGGTGCGCACTCTTCCCAATGGGAGAGCGGCAGCCCTGCCGCGAGTGCGGTGCCGCGGGTGCAGATAGTGGGCGTTCGTAGCGATACGAATCGCGGGAGTTCCTTGACATGATCACTGTGCTCGTGACTGAGCAAGAGTGCGTCGATCGAGCCGATATCGACTCCGAGCGTTCGCAACGCCGGCGCCATCCGGCGAATACCCACACCGCAGTCGACGAGGAACAAGGTACTGGTCGTTCGAACGAGCAACGCATTGCCGCAGCTTCCACTGCCGACGCTGACAACTTCGAGCACTGTTCTACCCCAAACACGCCACGATCGCGCGTGGTGTGCAGGGTACACTGACTCACGCAATCCGGCGATTAGACGGAAAACAGCGGCGAACCGGTCGGTCCGTGTTCGCCACGCGTAGCCGGGGCATGCCATCAGTCAGGGCCAGAGGAGCGTCTTCTCAATGCAGTTTGTGGGTCGAGTGAGACGGGGCATGACCGCGCCAAGAGGGAGCGCTCCTGACACGGGCGGTCGGCGAGGATTCTCGTTGTCGCCGTCCACCAAGCGGATGCTGATCACGGCGCTGATCATCATCGGTCTGGCGGTGTTTGTCTCCATGACCGCGGCGTTCTGGGTTCAGTGGTGGTGGTTCGAGAGCATCGGCTATCTCCCGGCACTGACCGCACGGTACCTCTCGGCCGGGGTCTCGTTTGTCGTCGCGGCGCTCCTCGTCGGCGGATTTCTCGCGGTCAACTGGCAGATCGCACTTCGCCGTCATGAATCGGGCAGCCGCGGCTCCCGTGTCGCTGGCAGTCGCGGGCTGCGTTGGCCGCTTTGGGTGATCACTATTGGTCTCGCGCTCTTTGCCGGTTGGCTCGCCGCGCAGCAGTGGCTCATCTGGCGCCTCGCCTTCGCTGGGGAGCAGTTCGGCGTCACCGATCCACTCTTCGGACTCGATGCGGGGTTCTATGTCTTCCGGCTCCCCGCCTTGACCCTCGCGCATCGCGGCGCCATCGCGGTCGTCGTGGCCACGATCGTGCTCGTGGCGCTTCTCTACCTCGTATTGCGTGGACTCGATCGGCTCGACAAGCTTGCCGCTTCGTCGCAGGCTCGGCGGCACCTGCTGGGGCTCGTCGCCGTTCTGCTGCTTCTGTTCGCCGCCGGCTATCTGCTCGCGAACTTCGAATTGCTCTACTCGAGTCGAGGGTATGTCGAAGGGCCCGGGTACACCGATGTGACCATCGTCCGGCCTCTCAACTTTTTGCTCGCCCTGGTTTCGGTTGTTGCGGCGGGGGTGCTGCTGTTCAGCCGTCGCTCTGAGCAGATTCGGTGGTTGGGCCTCACGGCCGGCGTCTGGGTGATTGCGGTCGCGATCGGGCTCTTCCTGCCACGGGTGGTCCAACAGACCGTGGTCGAGCCAAACCAGCTCCAGCGTGAGGGTCCCTACATCGCGAACAATATCGCGATGACCCGCATTGGCTTCGGGTTGGATGGCGTTGATGGCCGCAACATCAGTGGGCAGGGCGAACCTCCGGCGTCATCGCTCCAGGCGGACTCGCCTGTTCTCCGGAACGTCCGCCTCTGGGACTATCGCATTGCCCGTGAGACCTATCAGCAGTTGCGATCCTTTGTGCCCTACTATCGGTTCAATGATGTCGACGTCGATCGTTACCCGGAGGACCAGTCGCCGCAGCAGGTCCTGGTCGCGGCCCGCGAGCTCGATCTGGCTGGATTGCCTGCCAACGCCCAGACGTGGACCAACGAGCATCTGACCTACACCCATGGCTACGGCGCGGTGGTCAGCCCAATCCAGGAGGCGACCCGGCAGGGCCTACCGGTCTTCACCGTCGGCGGCATCCCGCCTGAATCGGCGGGAGTGATGACGATCGATCGGCCCGAACTCTATTTTGGAGAGAACGAAGGCGCCTGGGTTGCCGTCAAGACGTCGGTCCAGGAGGTGAACGGCATTCCCGGCGATACGCCGCCGGCTCCCTATGAAGGCGACGCCAAAGGGGCGATCTCGCTGGACAACTATCTGCGGAAGATCGTTCTGGCCATCTATCTGCGCGACCGCCAGGTGATCTTTACAGACCAGTTCACGGCAGACTCGCAGGTGCTGCTGACGCGGTCGATCTCCAACCGCATCTCGACCATCGCGCCGTATCTGATGCTGGATGGTGATCCCTACCTGACGATCGTTGACGGCAAGTTGATCTGGATCGTCGATGCCTACACCGCATCCAGCCAGTTTCCGTACGCCTCGATGCACGGCGGGGTGAACTACATCCGCCCGACCGTCAAAGCGACGGTGGATGCCTACGATGGCACGGTCACGTTCTATAGAACCGAAGTTCCCGATCCCATGGCTGATGCGTATTCGGACCTTTTCGGACAGATCTTCCGGCCGATTGCGGATGCGCCACCGGCGCTGGCCCGGCATTTCCGGTACCCCGAGTATCTCTTCGATCTTCAGACCGAGGTCTTTTCCGCGTATCACGTCACCGACCCCACCGCCTTCTACAACGGCGAAGACCGGTGGCAGATCGCCCAGGAAGATGTCGAAGATCGTGACACCGGTGAGACCCGCACCGCGGCAATGGAGGCGTACTACATGACGCTGCCACTGCCCGGTGAGACCGAAACCGGATTCAAATTGATCCGCTCCTTCACTCCGATCAATCGCCAGAACATGACTGCCTGGATGGCCGCGCAATCGGATGACCGCGGCACGACGCGTTTGGTCGTCTACCGCTTCCCGCGCCAAACAACCGTGTTCGGCCCGCAGCAGGTCGAAGCGCGCATCAACCAGGATCCCGAAATCTCGTCCCAGATAACCCTGCTGAGTCAGGCTGGATCACGGGTGATCCGGGGCAACCTGCTGGTCATCCCGGTTGACGAGACCGTGATGTACGTGCAGCCCATGTATCTCCAGGCAACCGGCACCGCCGGGGCGCCGACGGAACTGAAATTCGTGATCATCGCTACCACGCAAGAGGTCGAGATGCGCCCGACGCTCGAAGAGGCCTTGCAGGCGGTCGCGGATGCCGATTCTAGCTCCGGTGGATCGAGTACGGCCGGAAGCGGCGCCGCCGTCACCGGTGGGGCACAACCAACGATCGAGGACGCGCTCGCCGCGTTTGACCGTGGCCAGAGCGCGCTCGAGCAAGGTGATTGGGCCGCGTATGGCGAGGCGCAGACGGAACTGGAGCAGATTCTCGAGTCCCTGACCGGGAACAGCGGAGCTGCCGCCGGAGTTCCGGAGGTCGCCGGCACGCCAGTTCCCTAGGTGACATCTTCGACGGATGTCGCCGAGTCCTGTAGGCTTCAGAAGTGCAGAGATTCAGATGTGCCGCATGCGTTGATGCAGTTGAGGGGTAGCAGGTGAACGTTGCTGGATTGGCGGTGATCCTGGGCGCGGTTGGCGCGTCGGTCGGGCTGACGCTTTATGGGATGGGAACCTCAACGCTCCAGACCGATCCGCAACTTCATGGCATCGGCCAGATCCTGATGGTCGTCGGCGTCATTCTGCTGGCGATCGGTCTGGTCGCGATGCGGGCCACCAGCAGTTCGAGCCGGTCCTAGCGTTCTGTATCCACAGGCGCCGGCCACGGCGTGCGCTGGGCGACGATTGCGCGATTGGGGTACCAGTGGCGCCGCAGTCGGCCTGCCAAATAGAGCGATCCCGTTACCAGGAGCGGAACTCCGGACTCGGCGGCATGTGTTCGTGCGGCGCCGAGCGCGGCGTCTGGATCAGGAATGGCCTCGACGGCGCCCACAAAGCCAGTCTTCCTGAAGCATTCGGCAAGAGCGGCCGCGGAGTATGGTTGCTTGCCGCGCACCGGATACTGGGTGGTCACGACTTTTTGAGCGATGCGACCGATAGACATCACCATTGAAGTCGCGTCCTTTGACCCCATCATGCCCAGGAGAACGACCGGTCTGGCCTCGGCCGTGGTGTTCCGCAGCACTTCGTGCAGCACGGCATCGATCTTGTCCCGGTTGTGGGCGCCATCGATCCAGACGCCGTAGGGATAGGTCCCGGGCATAGGCTCGTATCGCGCTGGCATCCTGAACCTGGCGATGCCTTCCGCCACCGCGGCGTCCGCGATCGCGAAACCCTGCGTTCTCAGTGCGGCGCAGACCGTTCGCGCGAGTTGCCCATTGGCGTGCTGAAATGGAATGGGTCCATCGCTTTCGAGATCGTCCGGCTGAGTACTGGATTCCGGCCGCATGATCGCGACACCATGCCGATTCGCTTCAGTCACGATCGGTTCCCAGGCCACCTCTGGCACATTTCCGACCACCGCGATCGAACCAGATTTGATGATTCCTGCCTTGTGCCACGCGATGTCCGCGAGCGTTGGCCCGAGCGAGACGACGTGATCGAGACCGACACTGGTAATGACGCTTACCACGGGCTCAACGACGTTGGTTGCATCGAAGCGGCCCCCCGCTCCGACCTCGACGACCGCAACATCGACCTCTCTCTCGGCAAACCATCGGAACGAAAGCGCGGTCCATGCCTCGGCATAACTCAACGGGCGGTTCGACATCCCCTTCGAGGAGAAGCGACGGTCGGTGGCGAGCACGCGATCGACTTGATCGGCGAATTCGAGCGCGTCGATGAGGGATGGGCCCAATTGCAGTTTCTCTGTCGCCACCTGGACGAACGGCGAGGTGCGCAGACCAACCCGATAACCGGCGGCCGTGAGAATCGCCGCGACTGCGGCGCAGGTCGATCCTTTGCCGGACGTGCCCGTCACGTGAACGACGGGGTAGCCCCGTTGTGGCTCACCGAGATGCTTCAGGAATTCCCGCGTCCTCTCCAGTTTGGACGCCGCACGCCGGAGGCGAGCATCGCGGCTCGGAGAATCGCCACGCTCCCCTCGAATCAGGTCGAGTAACCGCTCCTCGCCCTGCTGGTAGCGATGCCAGGAGTCGGTACGTCCGTCAATCAATGCTCAGAAACTCGGCACAGACAGAATTCGCGAGTAACGTTCCGCGCTCGGTCAATCGCACCGAATCACCAATCACATCCAGCATTCCAATGTCGCATAGACGGTCGATCTGCGGCCCGAATCGCTGAAAGAGGGATTCGCCGTGGCGTTGCTGAAATGACGCGTCTGATACGCCATCGGCGACCAATCGCAGACCGAGCATCATGGTTTCTCCCATTGCTAGGGACCCATCGATGCGGTCGATGTTGGTAATCGCGGTTTGTCCGGAGGAGATTCCGGTGATGTATCGCGAAGGGGACGGCTGGTTCATCGTGCGCTCGCCATTGACATAGCCGTGGGCGCCTGCGCCGAGACCAGCATACTCGCCATTTCGCCAATAGAGCGCATTGTGGCGAGATATCAATTCCGGCGAAACTGTCCAGTTGGAGATTTCGTAATGATGCCATCCTGCGCCGCCAAGGAGGTCTCGCGCCGCCTCGTAATAGTCGGCGGCCCCATCATCGTCCACCGGGACGATAATCCCCCGGCTCACGCCGTCCGCCATCGGCGTTCCCGGTTCCACGATCAGGCTGTAGAGCGACAGGTGATCAGGCGTATCGCCTACCGCGCCCGATAGAACCGATGCGAGTTCCCGCCGCCAACCTTCGACCGTTTGACCCGGCCAGGCATAGATGAAATCGAGACTGATATTCGCGAATCCGGCGGACCGCGCGGCGGTGACGGCGGACGCGGTTTGGGTCGCTTCGTGCCGGCGACCGAGAACTCGCAGCCCGCGACGATCGACCGACTGGGCACCAATGCTGATGCGGTTGACGCCGGCCTGGAGCAATGCGACGCAGTAGGGCTCGTCAAGGTCGTTCGGGTTCGATTCGATCGTGATCTCGGCATCGTGCGCGATCGAGAATGCGTCGTGTAGGGCACCGATGATCGTGGCGATCTGGTCGCCTGACAGTAGAGACGGCGTGCCACCGCCGAGGAACACGGTTTCGGCGCCGCGCCCCACGAATCGAGGTCCCCAGAGCGCGGCCTCGCGCCCGATCGCCTCGATGTACGCCGGAATGCGCGCTTCCTGGCCGGAATAGGTGTTGAAATCGCAGTACGGGCAGATGTGGGAACAGAACGGCACATGCACGTAGATCCCGAAGGCGGCGTCTTGCGCCGCCGGGGCAATGATGCCCTGGTGCGAGCGCATCCTTTGCCGATCGATCAGGACCATGTGGATGATGAACTCACGCCGCCGGGGTCGCCTCGACGATGGTCGATCGCGGTTCCCCTGCCGGGAAAAGGGTGGAGAGATAGATGACGACCGGTACCGTTCCTTCGTTCCGTCCCTGGTGGACGGCTCCGGGGGACTCGATGAGCGCATCGCCAACCTGGACCTTCACCGTTTCTCCGGGTTTGATCATGGTTGGCGGCGCCTCCGGCGCCGTGGCGTGTCGCCAGCCGACGTCACCCGAAAAGACCGAATAGGTCAATTCACCCTGGACCACCACCCCAATCTGCGTTCCGGGATGAATGTGAGGCGGGATTGCTGCGCCGGGCATGATCGTCACTCGGCCCAGCGCCAGTTCCGGATGCGCCACCGCCGCCGGTTCCGCGGCGGCAAAGACTTCGCTGGAGATCGGACCCGGCGCGGAAGTCGCCAGCGGGGTCGCTTGCAGCGCGATCGATGGCGCAGGAGCGGTGGAGAACGCAAACGCGATTGCGATGATGAGCGCTGTCACACATCCGAAAGCAAGTCGTCGCATGGCCCCTCTCCTCACCTGACCGAAGCCGTTCACAGCAGTTGTTTCAATTTGCCAAAGTCGATGTTGCCCCCGCTGAGAGTCGCCACGGTCGCTTCTCCCGGCGTGACGGGAATCCGCTCCGCGAGCAGGGCGCCGACCGCGGCCGCGCCCGCCGGCTCCACGAGGAGTTTCGTTCGTTCCAGCAACAGTCGCAGAGCGGAGATGATCGCGTCGTCGGGAATGAGCACCACGTCGTCGACAAGTTGCTCGATCACCCGTTGCGTGAGTGGCGCGGCAAAAGGCGCCGCCAGTCCGTCGGCCACCGTCGAAATCGATGTCATGGTCAGCGGGTAACCGGCGTCGAGACTCAGACGTACCGCCGCGGCTCCTTCCGGTTCGACGCCAAATACCCGAATCGATGGCCTGATCGCCTTCGCCGCGACCGCGACACCGGAGAGGAGACCGCCGCCACCGGTGCAGACCACGACGGTCTCAACATCGGGGGTGTCCGCGAGGATCTCGAGTCCGGCGGTGCCTTGCCCGGCGATGATGGCCGGATCCGCAAACGGGTGGACATAATGCAATCCCTCCTGTTCGCGAAATGCATCCATGCAGGAGAAGAGCGATTCCATGGAAGGAGAAAAGCGCGCCTCCGCACCGTAATCACGAACGGCGGCAACTTTGGTAGGAACCGCGGTCTGCGGCATGAAAACCACGCAACGGACTCCGACCATGCCCGCGGCAAACGCCAGACCCTGGCCATGATTCCCTGCCGACATGGTGACGACACCACGCGCCCGCTGCTCTGGCGTGAGTTGAAGCACGGCATTGAGCGCGCCGCGGGCCTTGAACGAGCCCGTTCGCTGCAGATTTTCGGCCTTGAGACCGAGACGGGTTCCCGTCATCCGGCTGAGCGTCGCCGAGGGGAGCGTCGGGGTGTGGTGAATGTAGGGTGCGATACGCTCCGCCGCGGCGCGGATATCTTCGATGGTTACCATGGGGAGATTCAGGCTACGGTACGACGCGCGAGCGGCCTCGGCTGCGGCGTCGGTAATTGGAGTGTGCGGGGTCAAGCGGTGGACTCCTCCGTACTCGCCAGCGAGGCGAAAAACCGGGATCGCGGCAGGGGAGTATAGGCCGCTGTCTGCCGTTCGCGAGTGAGACATGGACCCAGAAAGCGAGCCTTTGGCCGCCACCCGGCGGTCACGATTGCGCATCGTGCCGTTTCGGGAGGATATGGTCACCGAGATTGCGCGGGCGATCGACGCTGGCGTCGATCTCGCGCCATTTCAACTCCCCGGGGCAAAGGTGTACCAATTGGTGGTCGAGGGCGCGGCGGGGCGGCCGACGGCCATGCTCACGCTCTGGCCGTCACTGCGTCGCGTTGACGCGATCAGCGCCGGCGCGGCGGTCGTGTTTACCCGCATCGTGTCGGTGCAGCTGGTCGACGATGTCGAAGTGCTCTTCCGGCGCGAAACCGGCGAGTACCTGGTCATCGCCGTGGGAGGGCGAATCATCGTTCGCTCCTGATTGACGAGATCAGGAGCGGTGATCTGAACCCAACGAACCTGGCCGGAAATCGCTTTCGGATGTCACGGTCCGGATGAACGCGGCGAGCAACCCCGCCGCGTTGGACAGGTCGCTGAGACTGACGACCTCGTTTGGAGAGTGCATGTATCGGTTGGGGATCGAGAGCACCCCGGTTGCGGCGCCCGGTCCCGAGTGAATCATCGCGTCCGCATCGGTACCGCTCGATGCGCCGGTGGCCTGCAATGCCGTGGCGATGCCTTCCCGCTGCGCGGCAGCACGCATGGCGAAATAGACCGCATCGTTGATCGTGGCGCCGCGGGTCAGGACCGGGCCGCCGCCAACCTTTACCTCGTGGTCGCGTTTCTTGTCCGCGCCGGGATAATCGGTGGCGTGAGTGACGTCGATAGCAATGGCGACCGCCGCGGGTCTGGTGAACGACGCGGTGTAGGCTCCGCCGAAACTGGTCTCCTCCTGGGCGGTAGCAATGGCGATCACTTCGGCGTCGCATCGGTCGGCGGCAATCAGTCGCGCTGCCTCGAGGGCGACAAACGCGCCGACGCGGTTATCGAGGCTGCGCGCCGTGCAAAGATCGTCGGTCAGGCGAATGAAGCGGGAATCGATGACGGCTGGATCGCCGACTTCAACCCGGCGCTCGGCATCGGCGCGATCCGCCGCGCCGATATCGATCCACATGTCGGAGAGTCTGGTCGGCTTTTCGCGATCTTCCGGCTTCAGCAAATGGGCTGCTTTCTTGCCGATCACGCCGATCACGTCTCCCTGGCGACTGCTGATGCGCAGCCGCTGCCCGACAATGACCTCGGCGTCCCAGCCGCCAAGCGGCTCGATCCAGAGATAGCCTTCGGGGTCGATGTGGGTGATAACGAACCCGATTTCATCGATGTGCCCGGCGAGGATGACGCGAGGCGCGTTGGCGATGCCTTGCCGGGGCGAGATGCGGGCGTAAGAATTACCAACCACATCGTGGGTGACGTCGTCAGCGAACGTCGAGGCCTCCTCCCGCCAGACACGGGCGGGCGCCTGCTCGTATCCCGAAGGACCCGGTGCGTCGAGCAGCCGCTGCAAAAACGCCAGACGTGCTTCTTCCATTGTGAAATCGCATCCTTCTTGAGCAGTCCCGATCATCATCAGCGATGAACGGCCTACTGCTTCGCGTTCCAGATCGCCACGACGGTGATGACCGCCACCGCGACCATGACGATCACAACCCAGTACCCGATCACATCAGTGATGGAGGCGACACGAAAGGTTGCACGGCTTCCAAAGCGCGCGAGACTCCATCCAGATCCACGCCGGTGGCCAGTCCCTCGCGTTCCAGGAATGCGACAAGACCTTCGGTCGAGAGGTTGCCCGGGGCACCGGGCGCAAAAGGACAGCCGCCCAGTCCGCCAGCGGCGGCGTCAAAAATGCGGATGTCGAGCGCGAGGCCCTCGGCGACATTGGCGATTGCCAAACCGGAGGTATCGTGGAAGTGCAACGCGAGATTGCCGGTTGGCAACGACTTCAGCGCTGCCTGAAGGAGGTCGCGGACAGATTGCGGTGTCCCGGACCCGATGGTGTCGGCAAGACAGATTTCATCGCATCCGAGGTCAAGGAGGCGTTCCGCAACGGAAACAACCTGTTCCGGTCGCACCGTACCGGCGTAGGGACAGCCGAGCGCGACGGAAACATAGCCTCTGATCCAGAGCCCAAGTTCGCTGGCGGCGGCAACGACCGGCGCGAAGCGCTCGAATGTGCCATTGATCGAGGACCCCACATTGGCTTGGGCGAACTCCTCTGTCGCGGCCGTGAAAAGCGCAATCGCGTCAACACCTGCTGCCAGCGCGCGGTCAAACCCTCGCTCGTTGGGTATGAGGACCGGGTAGAGAACACCGGGGCGGCGATCGATGGCGACCATGACGTCAGCCGCGTCCGCCATCTGGGGAACGGCCTTGGGATTGACGAAACTCGTCGCCTCGATGACAGGAAGTCCCGCCGCGGTCAAAGCATCGATGAATGCGACCTTCCCCGCGGTCGGCACCTGCGCGGCTTCGTTCTGCAAGCCGTCCCGCGGACCGACCTCAACCACGGTCACCTGGCGCGCAGCCGCTTCGATAGCGGCGCTCGCGTCAATCATTGGTGAGTGCCTATGACCGCGCTGAACCTACTGTTATTCGCGTCGTCCCGCATCACGCTCCAGGCGGCGTTGGCAGCGGCGCTGAGGTAGGTGCGACCGCCGGGGCGGGAGTATTGGTTGGGGGCACTGGTGTACTCGTCGGTGGTACCGGCGTGTTCGTCGGCGGCACGGGTGTATTTGTCGGCGGGACCGGAGTATTGGTCGGCGGGACCGGAGTATTGGTCGGCGGGACCGGAGTATTGGTCGGCGGTACAGGCGTGTTGGTGGGTGGAACCGGTGTGTTGGTTGGGGGTACCGGGGTGTTGGTGGGCGGAATAGGCGTATTGGTGGGCGGAATCGGAGTTGCCGTGGGCACCGGGGTACTGGTCGGTTGCGGGGTGCTGGTCGGCTCAGGCGTACTGGTTGGTGAAGGCTCGACCGTTTCGACCGGAGTGGCGACCGGGGCCGGGGTGGCTGCGGCAGTTATCGGAGATGCCTGGGCGACCGGCGTCGCCGCAGCCTCCACTGGAGTGCTTTCCATTGCCGCTGGCGTCGCCTCATTCGCAGTCGTCGCGGCCTCGACCGGCGTTGCTGCCGCGGTGACCGGCGTTGCAGGTGCCGCGACTGGCGTCGCTTCGCTGGCGGCAGGTGTTGCCATGGCCGAAACGGGAGATGCTACTTCGGCCGCGACGGTAGGTTCGGTCGGTGCCGTCGCTGCTGGACTGCTCTCGGTGCTCGCGGCTGGAGTTTCGGCCGGAACGGTCGCGGCCGGCGGGGCGGCGGTTGGCGTAGGCGCTTGCTCGCCACACGCGGCCAGGAGAGCGAGCGTTCCCAGACCCGCGGCAAGCAGGGCAAGGGAGGAACGGGTCGAGCGGAGACCAGTCATGGGCGAGCCTTTTCAGATTCTCGTTCAAGAGACGACGGGAGAACCTTCCCCGATTCTCCAGGCGCCGCGCCATAGGGGCAACGGACCAACCGCATCGTACGGCCCATCCCGGAACCTCGCAAGCGCGGTGCGACACATGGGATTCTAATTGAGATGATCTTGTTTGACACCATACTCACTCGCTATACTCTGGTGCGCCGTTCCGCGGATGCCGAGGTTCAGGCGCTCGGGCAGGTGCCAGAGTGGTTAAATGGGCCTGACTGTAAATCAGGTGCGAAAGCTACGGTGGTTCGAATCCGCCCCTGCCCACCGGCCGCCGGTTCATCAATCGGTCTAGCCGCCGACATGGGCCCACATAGCTCAGCTGGTAGAGCACATTCTTGGTAAGAATGAGGTCCCCGGTTCAAGTCCGGGTGTGGGCTCCAGAAGAGGTCCGGCGACGAGAGGCTCGTGCGAGCCTCTCGTTGTGTTGCGTCTGCGACGGTTCATGTATCGGATAAGCGGGCACGCACCCGCACCAGCATCAGGAGACCGGGCACGATGGGGAAGCAGAAGTTTGCGCGGACGAAGCCGCACATCAACGTGGGGACGATCGGGCATGTGGATCACGGGAAGACGAGTCTGACGGCGGCGATCACGAAGACGCTGGCGTTGCAGGGGAAGGCGCAGGCGCGGTCGTTTGACAGCATCGACAACGCGCCGGAGGAGCGGGAGCGGGGGATCACGATCGCGATTGCGCATGTGGAGTACGAGACGGACAAGCGGCACTACGCGCACGTGGACTGTCCGGGGCACGCCGACTACATCAAGAACATGATCACCGGGGCGGCGCAGATGGACGGGGCGATTCTGGTGGTGAGCGCGCCGGATGGGCCGATGCCGCAGACGCGGGAGCACATTTTGCTGGCGCGGCAGGTAGAAGTGCCGTCGATGGTGGTCTTTCTGAACAAGGTGGACATGCTCGACGACGAAGAACTGCTGGAACTGGTCGAACTGGAAGTGCGGGAACTGCTGTCGACGTACGAATTTCCGGGGGAGGAGATTCCGGTGATTCGGGGGAGCGCGCTGGCGGCGCTGGAGAGCGGGAGCCAGGACCCGGCCGATGCGGCCTACGCCCCGATTCTGGAACTGATGGCGGCGGTGGACGACTACATTCCGACGCCGGAGCGGGCGATCGACAAGCCGTTTCTGATGCCGATCGAGGACGTGTTCGGGATCAAGGGGCGGGGGACGGTGGTGACCGGGCGGGTCGAGCGGGGGGTGGTCAAGACGGGGGACGAGATCGAGATCGTGGGGATGGGGGAGCGGCGCAAGGTGGTGGTCACCGGCGTCGAGATGTTCCAGAAGACGCTGGATGAGGGGCAGGCGGGGGACAACGTCGGCTGCTTGTTGCGGGGCGTGGAGCGGACGGACGTGGAGCGGGGGCAGGTGCTGGCCAAACCGGGGAGCATTCACCCGCACACCAAGTTTCAGGCCGAGGTCTACGTGCTGGCGAAGGAAGAGGGAGGGCGGCACACGCCGTTCTTCCCCGGCTACCGGCCGCAGTTCTACATCCGCACCACCGATGTCACGGGGAGCATCACCTTGCCGGAGGGGACGGAGATGGTGATGCCGGGGGACAACGTGCAGATGGGGGTGGAACTGATCACCCCGGTGGCAATCGAGGAAGGGCTGCGCTTCGCCATCCGCGAGGGGGGCCGCACCGTCGGCGCCGGCGTCGTCACCTCCATCACCCAGTAGTGGTATATTTCTCGTTCGGCGCCTGCAACCCAGGCGCCGAACGGGTTGAACTGATTTGTGATGGCGCCGGAATTGTTCGGCTAGGGATCAATGGCAATGGCGAAGAAGGGCAAAGCCGACCGGATTGTCATCACGCTCGAATGCGTGGAGTGCCGGGAACGGAATTACACGAGCGAGAAGAACCGGCGGAACGACCCGTCGCGGTTGGAACTGAAGAAGTTTTGCCCGCGTTGTCGTTCGCATCAGGTGCATCGCGAGACCCGCTAAGGGCTGCGTGCCGGGGAGAACTCGCTCCGCCTCAGCACCTAGGGCTGTAGCTCAATTGGTAGAGCAGCGGTCTCCAAAACCGCAGGTTGCAGGTTCGAGTCCTGTCGGCCCTGCCAGGTGGCGAGATGATGGTGGTACTGGGGGCGTCGCCGCGGCGGCACGCCCCCAAGCACTGTTCCAGGATCGGGGTACGGAAATGACTCACCGGGCGGAAGGGTGCTGGAAGCGATGAGCAGTCCGCGACAGTCGGTGATCAAGGCCCAACCGGCCGTGCAGAGCCGATCTGAGGCGGTGAGGCCGCCGAAGCCAACCGTTCAGCCAGAACGCGGCGAAGAAGCATCGCGAAGCGCCTATAGCGGTAAGTTCGATCAACTCAAGAAGCAATGGTTCGATACTGTCGCCGAGTTGAAGAAAGTCACATGGCCGGACAAGGAAACGACGAAGAATCTCACCCTGATTGTCATCGGCCTGTCGGTGGTGCTTGGGCTTCTTCTCGGTGGAATCGACTGGGTCATGCAGCGATTGTTTGCCCTCCTGTAATCGTGCTCGGGACTCTACTCGCGAGGAGGTCATTGACATGAGCCGCATTCCCCTTCGAGAGCGATTGCTTGCCAAGCGTGCCGCGGAAGCCGGTGAGACGCCTGCGCCCCACGCTGGTGAGTGGTACGTCCTGCACACCTATTCCGGATACGAGAACAAGGTCAAGAAGTCGATCGAAACGCGCATCGAGGCGCTTGATCTGACCGACCGCGTCTATGAAATCGTGGTGCCAACGCAGGACGAAATTGAGATTCGGGCTGGGCAGCGCCACACCGTGCAGAAGAAGGTCTTTCCCGGCTACGTCCTCGTCCGCATGGAGATGGATGACGATACCTGGTACGCGCTACGCAACACGCCGGGCGTGACCGGGTTCGTGAACATCAACAACGTTCCCGTTCCGTTGCCCGATACCGAAGTGCAGCGAATCTTCAAGGGCATGGCCGCGGAAGCGCCGCGGGTCAAGATTTCCTTTCAGGTTGGCGACACAGTGCGCATCACCGATGGGCCGTTTGCCGATTTCCGGGGCGAGATTGACGAAATCAACCAGGAGAAGGGCAAGATTCGGGTGCTCGTCTCGTTCTTCGGACGCGAAACACCCGTGGAGCTCGATTTTCTGCAGGCAGAACGCGAGACCTAATCCAGTCGCAGTTGACCGCGACGCCGCTGGATGAGATGCGCGGCCGCGGGGTGTAGGGGGCAAGTCAGTCATGGCCAAGCGAGTCAAGGGATACGTCAAACTCCAGATTCCCGCGGGGAAGGCAACGCCGGCGCCGCCGATCGGTCCGGCGCTCGGCCAGCATGGCGTGGCGATCATGGAATTCGTCAAGCAGTACAACGAGCGCACGCAGGCGATGACTGGTCAGGTGGTTCCTGTCGTCATCACCGTCTACGAAGACCGCTCGTTCACCTTCGTCACCAAGACTCCTCCCGCGGCGGACCTGCTGCGTCGCGCAGCGGGCGTAGACAAAGGCTCAGGCAAGCCCAACACCGCGAAGGCAGGGAAGGTGACGCCGGATCAGGTGCGCGAGATCGCGGAACTGAAGATGCGCGATCTCAACGCGGTCGACCTCGATGGCGCTATCAAGCAGATTGAAGGCACCGCGCGCAGCATGGGCATCGATATTCGGGCATAAGGTCGCGGGCGAATTCGCCCCAACATCGTGGGAGGGGCCGGGCCCCGATTGGACCACGGGAGGTGTCGCAGCATGCCGAAGCATGGCAAGAAGTATCTCGACGCGGAAAAGAAGGTCGACGCGGCCAAACTCTACACCGCCAACGACGCCATCTCCCTGCTCAAGGAGATTGCCTTCGCCAATTTCGACGAAACGGTCGAAGTTCACGCGCGCCTTGGCATCGATCCGCGTCAGGCCGATCAGGCCGTTCGCTCCACCGTCGTTCTCCCGCATGGCACCGGCAAGACCGTTCGCGTTCTTGTCTTCGCCGCGGGAGAGGCCGAGCGCATCGCGCGCGAGGCTGGCGCGGACTACGTCGGGAGCGATGATTTCGTTCAGCAAATCCAGGGCGGGTGGCTCGAATTCGATGCGGCGGTCGCCATGGCCGATCAGATGGGCAAAGTCGGTGGTCTCGGCCGCATCCTCGGCCGGCGCGGACTGATGCCGAACCCGCGCTCAGGCACCGTGGTGCGCGACCCCGCTGATTTGCCGAATGTCCTGCGGGAACTCAAGGGCGGACGCGTCGAGTTCCGCAACGACCGCACGGGCATCGTCCACCTCGGGATTGGCCGCAAGAGTTTCACCGAGAGTCAGTTGCGGGAGAATCTCTTCGCTTTCGTGGATGCCCTGCAGCGCGCCAAGCCGAGCGGCGCCAAGGGTGTCTACCTTCGAACATTGACGATCGCGAGCACCATGGCGCCGGGAATCCATATGGATGTCTCCGATACGGTTGCCGAAGCAACGGAGGCCGCTGCCTAGGAGCATTGCTCTCAGATCACAGCCAGGAACATCCCGGCCGAAGACCGTCGGTGTGACATCTGCGTCGCTTAATTTCCGACCGAGGCCCGGTGCAGCGAATGTGAATCGGCTTGCGCCGAATTCCCACGCCCCGGGTCGTCTCGACCCGGGGCGTGTTGCTGGCGATAACGCCAGTCGGGAAGGAGGTGAACAACAATGCCAACTGTACAGAAGGCCCGCTCTATCGATGCTCTTTCAGGGCAATTGGCGCGAGCGCAATTGATCATCATCACGGACTATCGCGGTCTGAAAGTTGGGGATCTGCAGGCGTTGCGGGGAAACCTGCGGCCGTTCGACGCGGAATTCCGCGTCGCCAAGAACACCCTGACGCGGATCGCCGCCGAGAACGCGGGCGTGGTTGGTCTCGAGCCGCTGCTCGAAGGTCCGTCGGCCCTGGTTTTCGGGTACTCCGATCCGGTGCAGACCGCCAAGGCGGTCAGCGATTTCGTGCGAACGTCGCGCATTCTCTCCGTCAAGGGCGGAGTGATGGGCGGGCGGGTCGTGACCGCGGCCGATGTCGAAGCGATCGCCACGTTGCCGTCGCGCGAGGAATTGCAGGCCAGACTGTTGGGTCTGATGGTCTCGCCGTTGTCGCGGACCCTGGGCGTCCTCTCCGGTCCGGCGCGCTCGATGGCGTACCTGCTCAATGCGCGAGCGGAGCAGCTGGGTGGGACGGTGGAAGCCGCCGACTAGAACGATGCATGGTTGAACCGAGGGGTCCCGGTAACGTGGGCCGCCTCGCGGATGTTGAGAAAGGATTACAATCGTGGACCAGGAGCAGTTGATTTCGACATTGGAAGGGATGACCGTTCTCGAGCTCAACGGGCTGGTGAAGCAGCTCGAGGAGCGCTGGGGCGTCAGCGCCGCGGCGCCGATGGCGGTCGGTGTCGCCGCGCCGGCTGCCGGTGGCGCCGCCGCCGCGCCGGAAGAGGAGCAGACCGAGTTTGACGTCGTGCTCACCGAGATCGGCGCGAACAAGATTCAGGTCATCAAGGTCGTTCGCGAACTGACCAGCCTCGGCCTCAAGGAGGCCAAGGACGTGGTCGACAGCGCGCCGAAGCCGATCAAGCAGGCCGTGAGCAAGGAAGAGGCGGAAGCCGCCAAGGCCAAGCTCGAAGAGGCGGGCGCCAAGGTCGAGATCAAGTAACGGTACGGGTGCGAGAGCCTCGCTCCTGCGCCGATCGCACAGGAGGATCGCGGTCTCGTCCCGTTGGCCCTCACCCCAACCCCTCTCCCGCTTGGCGGGAGAGGGGCTTTGTTCGCACGGCAGTTTGACAGTCAGCTTCGGCGCTGCTAGAGTCGGCCTACAATCGAACAGCGAAACGACGATGAACGGAGCGAGTAGGCGCTGTTCAGCGCGGGCAGAGCGATCCGGGGATGGTGCAAGCCCGGAGTCCGCGGAGAGCCGAATGGATCCAGGAGTCGCGCCCCAAACGGTCTGATAGCCAAGTAGGCGGCGCCGGGTTCTTCCCCGTTATCGGGAGACGCGCGAATCACGGTGATTGGGCCGTCGCGCGGGAGAGTGGGATCCGCTGAGCGGATCCAATCAGGGTGGTACCGCGGAGCAGATGATGCCTCCGTCCCTCAGGGGACGGGGGTTTTTTTTGCTGCGCGGCGAGCGTGGTTCAATGGACAGGAGGTCGACATGGCACAGACGATGACGATTGGTTCCCCACCCTCGGGCCAATCGTGGCGCTGGGCAACGCGACCATCGCTGGACGACGTTGCCGCGATCGCCGCCGCAAACCCGAGCGCCAAGGTCATTCCCATTTTCCGCGAGGTCATGGCGGACCTGGAGACACCTGTCAGCGCCTACCTGAAGATCCGAGGCAATGGCCCGTCATTTCTGCTCGAGAGTATCGAAGGCGGCGAACGGCTCGCCCGCTTTTCGTTCATCGGTTCGGATCCGATTGCCGTTCTCACCCTGCGGGGAGGCACAGCAACCGTCACCGTAGACCGCGGCGTGGCAACCGCGTCATACCGTGATCCGCTCGTTCCCCTGGCGGACATGCTGGCGCCGTACCAGGCGCCGGTGTTGCCGCAATTGCCGCTGCCCCGGTTTTCGGGCGGGGCGGTTGGTTATCTCTCGTATGAGGCAGTGCGGGCTTTCGAGCCGCGCGTTCCTGCTGCACCCGGAGATGGGCTCGATCTTCCCGATGGCATGTGGATGCTGACCGATGCGTTGCTGGTCTTCGATCACCTGGCACGGACCATCAAGGTGGTCGCGCACATGCGCTGCGATGGGCCCGGCACCCTTGCCGAGGCCTACGCTCGCGCCGATGCGAGGATTGACGCATTGATCGCGAAAATTCGCGGCGGCTCGCCGGAAATGCCGCGAGGTGGACCATTCCTGCCCGGAATGCCGGAAGAACGACAGCTACCAAACACGACGAAGGAGCGCTATCTCGATATTGTCGACCGGGCGCGGGACTACATCGCCGCGGGCGATATCTTCCAGGTCGTTCTCTCGCAACGGATCGACGTACCGAGCAGCGCCCACCCGTTCACGGTGTATCGCGCGCTGCGGACGATCAATCCCTCGCCGTACATGTTCTACCTTGACTTTATCGACCATCAGATCGTCGGCGCTTCCCCGGAATTGCTGGTCCGGCTGGAAGGAACGACGCTCGCGAACCATCCGATCGCCGGGACCCGGCCGCGAGGAGCGAGCAGCGACGAAGACGAAGCGAACGCACGAGACTTGCTGGCGGACGAAAAGGAGCGGGCCGAGCACGTCATGCTCGTCGATCTCGGCCGCAACGACATCGGGCGCGTATCCGAACCGGGTACGGTCCACGTGCCGCGCTTCATGGCGATCGAGCGATACTCGCACGTCATGCACATCGTCAGTGAGGTGGAAGGAACGATCGCCACCGGGTTGACCGGTCTCGATGCGCTGCGGGCGTGCTTCCCCGCGGGAACGGTCTCCGGTGCGCCAAAAGTGCGGGCGATGGAGATCATCGCCGAATTGGAGACTGACCGCCGTGGGCCATACGCGGGCGCGGCGGGCTACGTTGATTTCTCCGGAGGCATGGACACGGCAATTGCACTGCGCACCATGGTCGTCAAGGATGGCGTGGTCTCCATGCAGGCCGGTGGCGGCGTTGTTGCCGACAGTACGCCGGAAGGGGAATATGCGGAATCGTGGCACAAGATGCGTGGACCGCTCCGCGCCATTGAACTCGCGGAAGAACTCGAAGCCGTTGAACGAGCGTCTGGAGCAGAGCAATGATCTTCCTGCTGGATAACTACGACTCTTTCACCTTCAACCTCTATCAGGCGCTCAGCGAACTTGGTGCGAAGGTCGAGGTCCGACGCAACGACCAGGTGACGGTCGATCAGGTCGCGGTACTCGCGCACAAACTGGATGGGATCGTTATATCGCCGGGACCGTGCACTCCGGTCGAGGCGGGCATCTCCGTGCCGCTCATTCAACGCATGGCGGGCCGCGTGCCAATCCTCGGCGTGTGCCTGGGTCACCAGGCGATCGGCGCGGCTTTCGGTGGCAGCATCATCCGGGCGCCAACGTTGATGCACGGAAAGACATCGATGATCAGTCATGATCGGCGCGGTCTTTTCGCCGGCCTGCCGAACCCGTTTCAGGCTACGCGGTATCACTCCCTGATCGTGGAGCGGGAGTCGCTCCCTGACGAACTGGAAGTGACAGCGGAAGCGGACGGGTTGATCATGGGGCTGCGCCATCGCGAATTCGCGGTGGAAGGGGTCCAGTTTCATCCGGAGTCGATTCTGACACCGCTTGGCAAGGACCTGTTGGCGAACTTTCTCGGGCAGGGCGCGCCGAGCCGCGAGCTGGCGCTTGCCGCGACGTATGGGTAACCCGCCCCCTCCGGTGAAGAGGAGAACCTGATGGCGGAAGACGACATCAAGCGCGCGATCCGGACTGTCGTCGACGGCGGCGTCCTCGACCAGGATGCCGCCGGGGCGGCAATGGACCAGATCATGACCGGGCAGGTCACCCCGGCGCAGATCGGGGCACTGGTGACGGCGCTGCGGATGCGCGGCGAGACGGTGGAGGAGATCGCGGGGTTTGCCGCGACCATGCGGCGTCACGCGCTGGGCGTTGACGTCGACCTCGACAGTGCGCCGGTTGTCGATACTTGTGGTACCGGCGGCGATGCAGCGGGAACGTTCAATATCTCGACGACCGCCGCATTCGTCATTGCCGGCGCTGGCGTGCGGGTGGCGAAGCACGGCAATCGTTCAGTGACGTCGAAATGCGGTTCGGCTGACCTGCTGGAAGCGCTTGGGGTGGTAATCGAACTGTCCCCGCTGGCTGTCGCGCGCTGTATCGACGAGGCGGGAATCGGCTTCATGTACGCCCCGGCGTTCCACCCGGCGATGCGGTTCGTCGGCCCGACGAGACGTGAGATCGGCATCCGCACCGTCTTCAATATCCTGGGTCCCTTGACGAACCCGGCCGGCGCCCGTCATCAATTGATCGGGGTGGGGCACCCCGACATTGCCCAGAAACTCGCCCGTGCCCTCGCCCTGTTGGGCACAGAACACGCGGTGCTGGTCCACGCCGAGGAAGGTCTCGATGAACTCGGCCTGTCCGGAACCTCACTGGTCACCGAGTACCTGGCGAGTGAAGGCGAGGTGCGCACATCCACCATCGCCCCTGGGGATGTTGGACTGCAAGCGGCGAGCAAGGGGGCACTTGCGGGCGGTGACGTCGCGACGAATGCGAAGATCACCCTCGGAGTGCTCAAGGGAGAGACGGGTCCGGCCCGAGACGCCGTGCTGCTCAATGCGGGGGCAGGACTGTATGCGGCGGACGCGGCTGATTCCATCGGCGCCGGCGTTGCGCTTGCCGCCAATGCCATCGACGCGGGCGCGGCATTGAACGCCTTGCAACGGCTTGTCGACGTATCGCGGGAGGCGGCGGTGAGCGCCTCCGCTGAGGTGGCGCAGGCATGACGACGGTTGAAACCGGGACGATTCTCGACAAGATCGTCGCCAGGACGCGAGCCGATGTGATCCAGCGCGCGGCCGCGCGTCCCATTGCGGAAATCGAGACTGAAGCGGCCGAACAGACGCTACCGCTAAGCCTCGAACGTGCACTGCGCCAACCGGGGGTGTCGATTATCGCCGAGATCAAGCGGGCATCGCCGTCTCGCGGGCGATTTCCGGTCGAGATCGTGCCAGACCGAGTGGCGGCGGACTACGCCGCTGGCGGCGCGGCGGCCATCTCAGTGCTGACCGACGCGCCATTCTTTCAGGGGAGTCTCGATGACATGCGGGCGGCCGCAGCCGTGGTCCATCGACCGCCATACGGTCTGCCTGTTCTGCGGAAGGATTTCATCGTCGACCGCTATCAGATCGTGGAGGCGCGGGCCGCGGGCGCCGACGCGATCCTGCTCATCGTTGCCGTGCTGGATGACCCGACACTGCACGAGTTTCTCGATGCCGCGCACGTCCTCGGGATGGATGCGCTGGTCGAGACACACGACGAACTCGAGATGGCGCGTGCTCGTGCCCTGGGAGCGACCATCATCGGAATCAACAACCGCGATCTGAAGACGTTCGCTATCGATCTTGGCACGACCGAGCGGCTAGCGCCGCTCGCACCGCCCGATGCCGTTCTCGTCGCGGAGAGCGGAATCTTCGGCGCCGCCGAAATGGAACGGGTGAAGCAGGCGGGTGCGAGTGCCGTGCTGGTCGGAGAGGGGTTGATCGTTCAGCCGGATCGGGCCGCAGCGGTCCGCGCTCTGCGTGAAAGCGCGGCCGACGCATGACGCGCACGAGGGCGACGCGGTTTTCGCTGCCGCAGCCTGAGGGGCTGATCAAGATCTGCGGATTGCGGGAACCCGAACATGCGGCGGCTGCCGCCGAGGCCGGCGCTGATCTCCTGGGATTCATTTTCGTCAAGGCGCGTCGCCAGGTGACCCCGAAGCAAGCACGGAATTGCATCGACGCGGCCAGGAGGGCGGCGCCCCACCGGGATATTCTCGCGGCTGGTGTATTTGTCGATGCCGATCCTGTCGTCATCAATGACGCCGCGCGGATCGCCGGGCTCGATCTGGTGCAATTGCATGGCAACGAACCACCCGGGTCGATCGCAAGCATCGCCGTGCCGGTGATGAAGGTATTCCGGCCAGGTCCGGGAGATCCCGGCGCGGAGATCATGGACGCGATCGAGACCTATCTTCGGCTCGATCAGCCGCCGGTTGGCTTCGTGATCGATGGGTATTCGGAGCGTGGTCACGGTGGGGAGGGAGTTCGCGCTGACTGGACGCTGGCCGCCTCGGTCAACCGCGTGCACCCATTGCTGCTGGGGGGCGGCCTCGATCCGGAAAACGTCGCCGCCGCGATTGCAGCAGTGAAGCCACTCGGCGTCGATGTGAGCAGCGGAGTCGAAACCGATGGCGTGAAAGATCCGGCACGCATCGCATCGTTCATTCTGGCGGCACGGGAGGCCTTTCGTTCGATCCAGACTGTTCCGGCATGAGCACGCGATTTGTGGCGTCGAGAATGAGACTCTGGAGCCAATTCGTTTCGTCGCCGACCTCCTGTCGCACGGTTGCCCCGCGCTGGGGCGGTTCCTGCGCAATCGAGTAGATGCCCCGTTCCCGCTGCATGAAGCCATAGTCGACAAGTTCCCGCCGCAGTGTCGCGACATCGTCATGAGCGATGCGCAGGATGTCATTGACTTCGCGCTCGCTGTACGATCGATCGGGATCGAACCTGCGCAACAAATGGCGCAACACGATCACGCGCTTCTTGCGCGCGGCGGGAATCTGGCGCAGCCGGTCTCGGTCGAAAAAGGCGCGAAGAACGGCCGAGGCTTCGTCGCCGGACGAGTCAGGATGAGCCGGCGGACCAGACGCGGATAGTTCACGCAGCGCCGCGACCCGCAGGGAGTAGATGCGCGATTGCGCGTCCGTCGCGACGTCGACCAGTCCGGCGTCCATCAGTTTCCGCATATGATGGGAAATCGTCGGCGGAGTGAGGGTGAGACTGGCAGCGAGTTCGTGACCGGCACGGGGTTTTTCGGCAAGCAACCCGAGAATGCGCAGGCGCGCTGGATCCGCCAGTGCTTTGAAGACCGATGCGAGCCGTTCCTGTTGCGAAGCGTCCACGATGATTTCCTCCATAGTTCGATACATATCTAATATGATAACCATCGAATGAAAGAATGGCAAGGGTTCCGCATGCGGAAGAGCGAGTGGTTCTTGTGCGCGAGTGATCCGGCCGGGGGGAAGCCGAAAACGCAACGGGGCGACACGCTAACAGCGGGTCTGTTCCGGGAGGCCTGAAAGGTTCAGGTCGTCAGCGGACACAAGGAGTTCCTGGCTTTCATGGACAGCCATCGGGATGTTCAATCACAAAGAATCGGCGTTTCGACGCCGCGCCCACCCTCACCCCAACCCTGGCTCCCTCCCAAGCCTCCCTCCCCGGAGGGAGGAGTCCCCCGTCCGGCGGGAGAGGGGCTCGCTCCCGCATTCAACACGCGTGTCTTCACCAGGATTCCGTATCAGACGTCAAGTGGAACGCTATCCCACGAGTTGCCGAATCCGCAGATCCAGTTGAGGGCGCGAAGGCGCTCGGCGCTACTGGCGATCAACGCGGCGAGCGCCGCCGTCGAGAGAGATTTGACCGCCTCTCTCTTCACCTCGAAGTCGCCCGATTGGGTTCGCGGGAGAACCTCCGCGGCGTACGATTCCAGCGCCACTTCGCGGATCAGGTCATCGTATTCCCGCCGCTCGCTGGCAGTCGCCTCTCGCCGCAACGACTCGACCGTGGACCGCCAATGCCACAGTTCGCCTTGCTCGCGTGCCGCGGCGATCTCGCTCTCGGAACGAAGCGTTGCGCTGCTGACGAACGATGCCGTGCGCTCCCAGGGAGCAGGGATCGCGGCCAGCACGGCAGGAAGATCAGGAAGCTCGCCGGGAGGAGCAAGTGCTCCCTGCCCAAGCGCCCAGACCAGCACCGCGAGGGCCTCCCCCTGCCAGGCCGACTCGGCTCGGCGATCGGTGTCGATCTTGCCTACGGGAGTGGAAACATCAACCTGCTGCGCGGCCAGGACCTCCAGCGCCCCGACCAGGCGTGGGTAGCCGACCTGACCTACATCCGGCTGCCGACCACCTACTGCTTCCTGGCCGCGATCCTCGATGCCTGGTCGCGCCGCATCGTCGGCTGGGCGCTGTCGCCGCACATCGACACCGACCTGACCCTGGCCGCCCTGGAGCGGGCCTCACCGGCCGGCGACCGGTGCCGGGGCTGATCCACCACTCCGACCACGGGGTGCAGTACGCCAGTCACCGCTACGTCGCGCGCCTGGAGGCCATCGGCGCGCAGATCAGCATGGCGGCGGTGGGCAACGTCTATGAGTGCGCTGGCGGAGAAACTCTTCGCCACGCTCAAGCGGGAGGAGGTGTACCTGCGACTTCACCGCACCTTCGCCGAAGCCGAGGCCAACCTGGGCCGCTTCCTGGACGACGTCTACAACCACAAGCGCCTCCACTCAGCCTCGGCTACCGGCCCCCAGCGAATTCGAGAAGCGTGCTGGATCGACGCACGAGAGAACGACGGCTTCTTGGAAGGAAGAGCACCCGCCCGCTGCTCGTGGTCCGGCTGGGGTGCACCTCCCTCCCAAGCCTCCCTCCCCGGAGGAGGGTCCCCTACCCGGCGGGAGAGGGGCTCGCTCCCGCATTCAACACGCGTGGCTTCACCCCGAGGATTCCGTATCAGACGTCAAGTGGAACGCTATCCACGGTGCCGAATCCGCAGATCCAGTTGAGGGCGAGAAGGCGCTCGGCGCTACTGGCGATCAGCGCGGCGAGCGCCGCCGTCGAGAGAGATTTGACCGCCTCTCTCTTCACCTCGAAGTCGCCCGATTGCGTTCGCGGGAGAACCTCCGCGGCGAACGATTCCAGCGCCACTTCGCGGATCAGGTCATCGTATTCCCGCAGCTCGCTGGCAGTCGCCTCTCGCCGCAACGACTCGACCGTGGACCGCCAATGCCACAGTTCGCCTCGCTCGCGTGCCGCGGCGATCTCGCTCTCGGAACGGAGCGTTGCGCTGCTGACGAACGATGCCGTGCGCTCCCAGGGAGCAGGGATCGCGGCCAGCACGGCAGGAAGATCAGGAAGCTCGCCGGGAGGAGCAAGTGCGCCCTGCCCAAGCGCCCAGACCAGCACCGCGAGGGCTTCCCCCTGCCAGGCCGACTCGGCCCGGCGATCGGTGTCGATCTTGCCTACAGGAGTTTCGATCATCACTGTTTCTTCCGGCGTCATGGCCAGGGCCAGATGCTCTTCGCGCAGCCATTCGCGCAGGTCGAATACTTCGGACCGCACATCACCCTCGGGTTCAGGCGCCTCTTCCAGGGCA
Organism: Thermomicrobiales bacterium; assembly: GCA_046328335.1. Taxonomy (GTDB): domain Bacteria; phylum Chloroflexota; class Chloroflexia; order Thermomicrobiales; family UBA6265; genus JACCXM01. The sequence continues at coordinate 186,044 of JAXLWU010000006.1, read as the reverse complement.
AGCCGGCGGAGGGTCGACGCCAGGACGATGGCTCGCATGGCGACATCGCGCGGCGAGCGGAGTTCGATCTCGATTTCGTTGTCCGAAGCATCAAAGGACATTTGGGGGCCTAGACATTGAAGAGGAAATTGATTACGTCCCCGTCCGACACGATGTAGTCACGGCCTTCGCGGCGAAACTTGCCGACCTTGCGCGCCTCGGCCATACCGCCAGCGCTAATGAGGTCGTCGTAACCAACGATCTCCGCCCGAATGAAGCCGCGCTGGATGTCGGAATGGATTTCACCAGCCGCTTCAACCGCCGAGGCGCCGCGGCGGATGGTCCAGGCACGGCACTCGTCAGGCCCGACCGTAAAGAACGGCATCAGGCCGAGAAGCGCGAACGATTGACGGATGATCCGGTCGAGCCCGGATTCGGCGATGCCCAGATCGCGCATGAACTCGGCGGCGTCCTCTGGATCGAGCCTGCCGATTTCCATTTCGATTTGTCCCGCCAGCGATTCGACCGCGACACCGGGCCGGGTAAACCGCTGGCGAATGTCAGCGAGAAGTGCATCTCCCTCCGCCCCGAGCTGCGATTCACCCAGGTTGACCAGGATAAGGAGCGGCTTGGCCGTCAGGAAGCCAAAGCCCCGCAGCGTCTTCTGGTCATCGGGATCGATCTCCCCGAGGATTTCGCGGATGGGCGTTTCCGATTCCAGCGCGGTGTGCAGCCGGGTCATCAGCGCTCGCTCGCGTTCCATTGCTTCGCGCTCCCGGCCGACCACTTTCGGGAGTTGCGATTTGATCCGATCGAGCCGCTTTTCAACCGCGGCGAGATCGCTGAAGAGCAGCTCCAGATTGAGTGTTTCAACGTCCCGCGTGGCGTCCACTGCTCCTTCGGAATGGGGAACATCGGGATCCGCGAAGGCGCGGACGACGAGCAGCAGCGCGTCGGCCTGGCTGAGATGCCCGAGGAGCGCGCCGCTCATCCCTTTCTCGGCGATGCCCTTGGCGATCCCGGCTACGTCGAGGTACTGGACATCGGCCTGGACCTTCTTCTGGGGCTTGAACATGTCGGTCAAAATGTCGAGCCGAGCGTCAGGAACCTTGACGGTCGCGAGATTCGGTTCATCCGTATTCGCGGCGTAGGAACCGGTGGTGGCCTCGGAGCGGGTCAAGGCGTTGAACACGGTGGTCTTGCCGCTGGCCGGCAAGCCGATGATGACCAGGGTCGTGGACACGAATTCAGAATCCTCGAACGAGCACCGTCAATCGGCGCAAATCGACACTAGCGAGAGAAGTATCGTCGCGATGAGAAGAACGGGACTACTACAGCGTGGGAACGGTTTGCTCGCGAATGTCGGCAACCGTGGCTGAGTTCAGCCGGATGATGTCTTCGATCCGAACGTGGAGGAGCAGATCTTCTCGCCCGCCGCCACCGTAGGCTTCGGATAACGCTGCCGTCGCGACATCGACCACGACCCGAGCGTCGGCCGGAAGACCGAGGGGCGAGACGCCGCCTGCTGGATACCCGGTGGCACGAAGGACATCGTCCGCGCTTGCCGGTTTCACTCTCGGTGCGCCAACCGCCGCCGCGAGACGATTGCGGTCGATGCGATGATTGCCATTGGCGATGGCGACGACAACGCTGCCGCCTGGCTCAGAGAAGATCAAGGTCTTGAGAATGGCATCCTCGGCGACACCGATCGCCTCCGCGGCCAGGGTGACGGTCGGCATCGGGACGCCTGGTGCGAGGAGTTCGGCTTCGATGCCGTGGCGTTCGAGAAACGCGATCAGTTGTCGCGGCGCGGTCGCCGTCACGTCGCTCATCGACCGCGCCGCCGCGGATCGAGCGCGTCCCGCAGGCCATCGCCCAGGAAGTTGAGGCCAAGCACCACCGACATGATGGCGAGCCCAGGAGCAGCGGCGTACCACCAGAATTGGAGGCCCTTGTCGGCGCCCTGCTTGATCATCGCGCCCCATTCCGGCGTGGGCGGGACGGCGCCAAGACCGATAAAGCTGAGACCGGCGGTGAGGACGATAGCGGCGCCGACATCGAGCGTCGCCTTGACCACCACGGGTGCATCGGTGGACGGGAGGATGTGCCGGAAAAGCACCTGCCGCCGGTCGGCGCCGATGGCTTCCGCGGCCGTGACGTATTCGTTTGAGCGAATGGAGAGAACCTGGCCGCGCATCAGCCGCGCGTATTCCGGCCAGAGCACGATGGCGACGGCGAGCAGCGCATTGCCAAGCCCGGGTCCACCGCGCACCGCAGTAATGGCGATCGCGAGGATGATCGAGGGAAATGAAAGAATCGCGTCCGCCGTCCGCATGATGACCGAATCGACCGCGCCCCCGAAGTAACCGGCGACTGCCCCCAGCAAGCAACCGACCGTGCCCGTCAAGGCGATGACGAGAATGCCGGCGGGGACGGAAACGCGGGCGCCCCAGATGATGCGGCTGACCATATCGCGACCGAGGTCGTCGGTGCCGAACGGATGCTGGAGGCTGGGGCTCTTGAGTTTGTGCGAGAGATCCTGGAAATCGGGATCCTGGATCGGCAGGACCGGCGCGAGAATGCCGAGCAGGAGCCACGCCAGGACGACGAACAGACCGAACATCGCCCACGGCTTGCGGCGCAATGTGCGAATGGCGTCGCCCATTGGTGATCGCGCCGGGCGTTTCGGCACGAGATCGGCGGGGAAGGGTGGCGCGCTGACCGCGACGGCGGTTGGTGGCGGGGTGCTGGCAGCGGCGTCCAAAGTCATCATCGTCGTGGTGGCAGTCCTTCCGGCGCGACGGCGCTAGACCGACCGAATCCTCGGGTCGAGCAACCCGTAGATCACATCGACGACCAGGTTGACGAAGATATAGATCACCGCCACGATCAAGGTGACGCCGAGCAGCGCGGGGTAGTCTCGCTTGAGCGCCGCGGCCACGGCAAAGCTGCCAATGCCCGGCCAGGAGAAGATCGTTTCCGTAAGGACGGCTCCCGCAAGCAGGCCGGCGGCGGTCAACCCGAGAATGGTGACCGTTGGAATGAGTGCGTTGCGTAGGGCGTGATTGATGACGACGGCATGGTCGCTCAGGCCCTTGGCCCGCGCGGTGCGCACGTAGTCGTCGCCAAGCGACGCCAGGAGTGACGACCGCAGCATGCGCGCGATGATTCCCATCGAGAACGAACCCAGCACGATCGAGGGCAGGACCAGTCGCCGGAGCGCGGCGCGAAGGATGTCCCAATCGCCATGCAGGAACGCGTCGACGGTGACCATGCCAGTGATCCGGTCGGGCGGATCCATGCCGACATCGAGACGCCCGGGTCCGGGTAGCCACTTCAGCTGATAGAAGAAGACATACAGCATGAGCAGGCCGAGCCAGAAGACGGGAATGGAGGTCCCGATGAGCGTGATCAACCGGGAGAGATGATCCGGCCACCGATCCTGATTGAGCGCGGCAATGATGCCGAGCGGGACGCCCGTGACGATGGCGAAGAGCAGGGCGTAGAACGATAACTCGGCCGTGGCGGGGACTCGTTCGCGAAGGGCATCGGCGACCGGCGAGCGACTCGAAATCGACTCGCCCCAGTCGCCACGGAGCAGGTTGCTGACATAGTAGATGTATTGCATCGGCAGCGGTTTGTCGAATCCCCACCGTCGCTCCAGAGCGGCGCGTACCTCGGGGTTGTCCGCTTGCCGGTCACCGAGCACAAGGGAAATGGGATCGCCGGGAATGGCATGGGCCATCGTGAACGTGGCGATGCTGACGATCATCAGAACGAGGAACGCCAGTATGATCCTTCGTGCGATGAAGGCCCAGAATCCCATGGAGGAGTTGACTCCAGTTGAGAAAGGACATCAGGGAGGGTGGGCGCCAATGCCCACCCTCCCTGTCGGTTTCTACTCCGACTTGTACGCGTTACGCAGATAGAGCTGGTAGACGGAGTGCGTCTGGACGTCTTGCACAGCCTTCGCAGCCGGCTTCTGATCGACTGGCTGGTAGAGGATCAGGAACGGCGCGTCCTCGATGATGTGGGTAAGGACCTCGGCGTAGATCTTGGCGCGCTTGTCCGGATCTTGCTCCGCCAGACCCTCATCGAGCAGCTTGTCGACATCCGGATTGGAGTAGCCAACCCGTTTTGCCGCGGCGGTGCCGCTCCTGCCAAACGGACCGGCATAGGCATCAATATCTGGGAAGTCCGGTGTCCACGGCCCGACAGTAAATGCCAGTTTCGAGGCCCGGTAATCTTCCAACCGCTGGGCTGAATCCATCGGGTTGAGCTTGATCGTCAATCCCTGGATCTGCTGAAGATCGGCCTGCAGTTTCGTCGCCAGCGTCTCGAGATCGAGTCCGCCGGAGGCGATGTCGCCGGCACCGTAGGAGAAGGTCAGTTCGAGCGGCCCGCCGCCGGCGGCGTCGAACAGTTCCTGCGCCTTGGCAATGTCGGTGTAGTACTTCTTGTCCTGAACCTCGATCGTTCCCGGGAGCGGTTCCGCGGCAATGGTCGCCGGCTGGATGGCCGCGCCGGCCATCAAACCGTTGATGATGCCGTCGTAGTCGATCGCATACCCAAGCGCCTGCCGCAGGGTCTTGTTGGAGAGCGGACCGCCGACCGCTTCCTGCGTGTGCATGGCGATGTATTCGATTGCCAGAGAAGGCCCGCTGATCAACTGGAGATTCGGATCTTCCTTCACACTCGCGGCGACATCCGGATCGAGCGAGTAGGCGATGTCCGCTTCCCCGGTCTGAACGGCCTGCAACTGGGAGTTCGCATCTGGAATGTTGCGGACAATGAGCCGGTCGAACTTGGATGGTTCGCCCCAGTAGCCTTCGTGACGCTCGAGTACGACTTCGTTGCCGAGATCCCACTTGGTGAGTTTGAACGGCCCTGTACCGGCCGAGTTGCCCTTGTTGACCCAGTCCTTGGCCGTGTCTGTCTTGTCGGCGTCCTCCGCGTCGGTGCCGCCATTCTCCTTGAGCAACTTGCTGTCGGTGACTGCCAGCGGTTGCGCACTGAGGATCGAAACCAGTGCAGCATTTGGCGACGGCAGGGTCAACTTGATGGTGTGATCGTCCACCGCATCGACCGACGTCCAGTAGTCAGTGGCGAGGAACGAAGGCTGATATTTGATGTTCTTGAGGCGGTTCCAGCTGAAGATGACATCGTCCGCGGTCATGGCGTTGCCGCTGTGGAACTTGATGTCAGTCCGCAGCGGAATCGTGACCTCCAGGCCGTCTTCAGAGACCTGCGGAAAATCGGCGGCGAGCAGCGGCGTGAACTCGGCTGGCTTGGTGGAATCGGGGAGATCGTAAAGTGACTCGTAGTTGAGAACGAACGCCAGGCCGGCGTTGATCTCATAGATCCAGGCCGGGTCGAGGGTGATCCACTGGGCGCCGGGCCGCAAATCATCGGCGATCACGATCGTCTTGGCGTCGATCTGGCGCGAGGGGAGAGCCCGTGGCCCGGCCATGACGCCGCGAGCTGGGCCAGCGAGGGCTGACGCGGCAACGGCGGCGGCCGCGCCGCCGATCAAGCGGCGGCGATCGAGACGGCCATTTTGGAACCGGGAGAGATACTGCGAGAACTTCGCGTCGTCCATCGTTCCTCCTCAGCGAGAGCGCGGTGACCGCCAGTGGCCGCCGCCCCTGCGGCCCGATGCCCGAGCGTTACCGCGCCATTCACATTCGGGCGAATGAAGGCACTTCACCCTCGTTCGCATGCACGGTTCCTATTCGGTTCGGGTCAACGCGGTCTAGGATAACATGCTGTTCCCGCGGCACTTGCACCTTGCCGCTAGATCGAAGGCACATCTCGTTCATGCAGATTTGGTGCGCAGCGCAATCCGGATCTGATGGTCTCCCGCTTCGATCTGGTCGAGATACCAACCATCGCTGGCCATCAGCCCGCCCGGTCCCTCCACCGATTCCGGTTCAATGGCATCCGATGCACCAGTAGCCGTCTCTCCCCTCAGAACGACGGCGAGCGTTTCCGTCATGACGTAGCGGCGATGCGATTCGATTGCCGCTGCCGCCTCCGGATCGGCAAGGTACGCGATCTCGATTTTGTCCTCGATCCGGTAGCCCGCACGCTTCCGCGCGTCCTGGATCCCGCGCACGAAATCGCGGGAGATACCCTCGCGGATGAGTTCCGGCGTCAACGACGTGTCGAGAACGACTGTCAGCCCGTCGCCTTGGGCCGCGGCGAAACCGGGCAAGCGCTGCGTGTCGACGAGGATGTCCGCCGGCTCGAGCCGGACACCACCGTTGGCGGTCGGCACGTCAACCGCTGCGCCGCTCGCCACACTCGCCGCCACGGTGGCGGGATCCAAGGCGGCAAGTGCCTCGCGAACCGCGTTCACCTGCTTTCCGAGACGTGGCCCGAGCGCGCGCAAGTTGGGCCGGATCACGTAACTCACATACCGCGAGGGGTCGACCAGCGGCCGCAGTTCCTTGACATTGAGTTCGTCCAGCACCTGCTCCTGCAGCCGCATCACTGCTTCGAACGTCGAAGGTTCCCGCGTGTGAACGAGTAGTGCCGGCAGCGGCTGCCGCACCTTGATCGCCGCTTCCTGCCGCGCGGCATGCCCGGCGCCGACCACATCGAGAACCGCTGCCATGTCCCGCGACAGCGATTCATCGATCCGCGCCAGATGCGAGATCGGGTAATCGGTCAGGTGCACCGACTCCGCAGCAGCGGGATCGACGGAGCGCACGAGATTCTGATAGATCGCTTCGGCAATGAACGGGGTGAATGGCGCCAGGATTCCCGCGAGCGTCGTCAAGCACTCGTACAGGGTCTGATATGCGGCCGCCTTGTCGCTGTCATTTCCGCTTTTCCAGAACCGACGCCGATTGCGGCGGATGTACCAGTTGGACAACTCATCGATGGTGAAGCGCTCGAGGGCGCGCGCCGCCCGTTCCGGAGAGTAGCGATCGAGTGCGGCGCGGACTTCGGCCACGGTCCGGTGCAACTCGGAGATGATCCAGCGATCGAGCACGGTCCGCTGTTCGAGCGGAATCTGGTTCTCTGGTGCAGTTGGGTCGAAGCGGTCGAGCGCGGCGTAGGTCGCGAAAAAGGCGTATGAATTCCAGAGGGGGAGGATGAAGCGGCGCCGGACTTCGTCGGTGACGTGGTAGCCAAAGTTGAGATTCGCGTCGGGGTTGGCCCGGGCATAGAGCCAGCGCATGACGTCGACGCCGATCACTTCGGCCGCGTCATCGAACCAAATGGCGTTGCCCTTGCTCTTGTGCATCTCCTCGCCTTTTTCGTCGCGCATCAGGGCGTAGGAGAAGACCGTGCGAAAGGCCGGTTCGCCGATCAAGGCGGTGCTCTGGGCGATCAACGAGTAGAACCAGTTGCGGAACTGGCCGGGGAAACTCTCCGAGATGAGATCAGCGGGATACCAGTCGGCCCAGTATTCGCGGTCGGTCCGATAGTGAAGCGTCGACAGAGCGACGATGCCGGCATCGAGCCACGGGTTGCCGACGTCCTTGATCCGGGACACCAGCGCGCCACACGTGGAGCAGGCGATGCGAATGGCATCCACCCAAGGGCGGTGGGGGGTATGACCGGCGAATTCGTCCCAACCCTCGACGGCGCGTTCGCGCAATTCCGTTTCGCCACCGATGACTTCGATGGCGCCGCAAGACTCACATTCGAAGATCGGCAGCGCCAGTCCCCAGTAGCGCTTCTTCGAGATCATCCAGTCGTCCATGTGCTCGAGCCAGTCGAGTTCGCGGTCGAGTCCGAATGAGGGGTGCCATTCGACCTGCCGAGTCACGTCCATCATTGGCTGACGCAGATCGTCCATGGCGATGAACCACTCATCGACCAGCCGGAAGACGAGATCGGTATTGCAGCGCCAACAGACCGGGTAACGGTGACGATAGTTTTCACCCCGGTAGAGACGTCCCTTCGCGTCGAGGTTTTCCGCGATCGGGACGGCAACCTCGTGAACGTAACGGCCGCTGAGGAAATCGAAGCCCTCCACATACACCCCGAACTCGTCGATCGGGGCGATGACCGGGAGATTGTTCTCCTTGGACAGGGCGAAGTCTTCCTTTCCGGCGCCCGGGGCGATGTGCACGATACCGGTGCCTTCGGCCGCGCCGACGTCGGTCCATCCGATGATGCGGTGGACGACCCCTTCCTGGGCCGGAAGTTCATCGAACGGACCCCGGTATTGGCGGCCGATGAGTTCGGCGCCAAGCACCGCGTCCAATTCCGTGTAGTCGCCGCGCAGCGCCGTTCGCGCCGCTTCGCGGGCGACGTAGAGGATCTGGCCGTCCTGCTCGACCCGCAGGTAGGTGAGTTCAGAATGCACGGCCGCGGCGACGTTCGCCGCGAGCGTCCAGGGGGTGGTAGTCCAGACCAGCAGGCTGGCGTTCGGCTCGTCCACCAGGGGAAAGGTGACGAAGACCGAAAAGTGGGTGCGTTCCTGGTAGCCCTCGGTGACGATTTCGTGCTCGGAAAGGCCGGTGCCGCAACGCGGGCACCAGGGCATCACATCGTGCCCCTTGTAGAGCCAGCCGCGTTCATGGACCGTCTTCAGGAAGTGCCAGATGGTGTAGTTGTTCTCGTCGGACATGGTGAAGTAGGAATCATCCCAGTCCATCCAGTACGCGAGGCGGATCGATTGTTCGGTGATGCGGTCGGCGAACTTGAGCACCCGCTGCTTGCAGCGCTCGACAAACTCAGCGATCCCGAAGACCTCGATATCGCGTTTGCTCTTGAGCCCGAGTTCCTTTTCGACCTCGACTTCGACCCATAGACCCTGGCAGTCGAATCCATTCTGGTAGCGCTGCCGCTTGCCGAGCATGGTGTGGTAGCGCTGAAACAGATCCTTGTAGGTGCGGCCCCAGGCATGGTGGACGCCCATCGGGTTGTTGGCGGTGATCGGTCCATCGAGGAAGGAGTAGCGGTCCGTTGAAGCGTCATTGCGGTGGAGATACTTCTCGACGATGCCGTCGCGTTCCCACCACGCGAGGAGTTCACGCTCGAGCGCGGGAAAATCCGGCCGGTTGGTGACCTCACTGATCCCGGTGATCGTTTGAGACATGGATGCGTGCGCTCCCTGATGAGTCGTACTGCCAGTTAAACAAAAGGACCCGGCCTCGTTTCCGAGGACGGGCAGACCCGCGGTACCACCTCAGTTGGTCGCCCAGGGCGACCCGCTCGACGCGACGGAACAACCTGACGGCTCCGCCGCAACATCCGCGCTAACGGGCGGACCCGGGCACGCCTACCAGGACGAATCTCCGTTTGGGCGCCAGCTCGAGGGCGATATCATGACGCGGGCATTCCGTCTGGCTTCCATCATCCCGGACTTGCTGTAGGTGCGCCGCGCACGCATGGTCCCTGTCGTTGCATTGGCGCTGATTTTAGGCGATCAGCCGGCATCAGTCGAACCGATTCTTACTTCTCCCGCAATCGACCTCAGCAACGCCGCTACCGAATCGCGAGACCGCGACGTCTATTCAGCCAAGCGGTCTTGACCCGGCGGTACAACGCGCTGAGGGCGAGGAGATAACTTGCTCCCAAAAGGTATGACGCGATGACATCAGTGAACCAATGATGACCGAGGTAGATGCGGCTCGGTCCTACCAGGGCGACAAGCGCCACCAGCGCCGCGACAATCGAGCGCCGAATACGATCGGCGCGAACGAGCGTCGCGACAAGGAAGGCGAGAAAGCCGTAGACGCCGGTGTAAATGAGGACATGGCCGCTGGGAAACGATGACCCACCGATTCGCGCCGGATGAACATTCACATGCGGGTTAGTGGGGCGAGGGCGGCGCATGATGCGTTTGACAATGGTGGAGATTCCACCCGCTCCCCATGCCATCAACTGGAACACTGCTTCGAGGGGAAAGCCCAGGGCGAGCCACAAAAGGGAAAGTAGTGGAGGGATGACGCGGGACTGCGGGGGAAACCCAGGCCAGGAGACGATGCGCATCAGCCGATCGAACCCGGGCACCCGAATGCCCTGGATGGCCCGGGTGACGCGCAAATCGAACAAGGCGCTGCGATTGCGCCGAACCAGCACCAGGATCGTGGCAAACGCCACCAGCGCAATGGAAACGAGCAGCATCGCCCCGCGCCCGCGCGCCAGCGCCTGGCGTGGCGGGAAAACCTCGCGCACGGTCAGCCGGCCAGTGATCGTTTCGGTGGCGAGCCGTGGCAATCCCCGAATGGGGTTTCGATTGGCTTCACTCGCTGGCATCTTGACTCCGCTGCTTCGAAATTACGTCCAGGTCTTGCAATGCCGTGAATCGTGTGCGGTTGGCCGAATGCTTACAATTCGAGCGATGGCCCAGTTGATCCACCGTACTCCGGACACGAATCGGGTTTCATTGCGACCATATCTGCCGTTGGTCGCAATCGTGGTGATGTTCTCGGTGGCGGTGCTGATTGCCCCAGGGGATATTGCCGCAAAAGCGACGCTGTTGCTGCACGGCGTATGCGCCCAACGGGCAAGTCATAGCCTCGTCCTGGGAACCAGCCCGCTGCCGCTCGATGCGCGCATGACCGGAGTCTATCTCGGCGCGCTCACCACCTCTCTCTGGATTCTGGCGCAAGGGAGGGGACGCGCGGGGCGAGTCCCGCCCCGGCGCGTGCTCCTGGTTCTCGCCCTGTTCGTGGCGATCATGGCAATGGATGGCATGAACGCGCTCCTTGGTGATCTCCACATCGCGCAGCTGTATCCCGCGACGAACGGAGTCCGTTTGGGAACAGGGTTGCTCGCCGGCATCGCGCTGGGTGTGGGCGGCAGCCACTTGCTGGCGACCGCGGTCGGCCGCCAGCCAGGGGCCGTCGTGACGCGAACAGCGGAACTGGCGTGGCTGATGGTCCTGTCAATCGCCGTGGCAGGTCCCGCTCTGTCAGGACTTGGCATTTTCTATGGTCCGTACGCGATCGGGCTGCTGCTCGCGGTCGTCACCGTTTTCTGGCAGTTCACCGCCGCGTTGCTGGGCATGCTCTTTCCCGCTGACCGGAAAGGTTGCGCGAACAGGGACTTTGCCCTTGTCGCAACTGCCAGTCTCTGTCTGGTGTTGCTGATCATGCTGATGACTTCCGCCTTGCGGACCTGGGCCGAATTGGCACTCATTCTTCCAAAATTGACATAACGATTCATCATTTTCACTATGCTACACTCCGCGACGGGCTCTGGAAATTACAGGTTCATGTGCAGCGGCACGGGCCGCGGCGGACCATCCAAGCGCCGCCGGTGCTGGAGCGTATGAAGGTCTATCGTGATCTCGAATATGTCCGGAAGCGGAAGCGCCTGTCGACGCTGACGGCGGTCTCCGGTATCGCGTTGCTCGGCGCCGCATGGTGGTTTGCCTGGAAGGCAGGACCGAGCGGCGTGATTCTCGCCTACGTTCCGTTGCTGGCGGGGATGGTGGTATTCCATCTCGGAATGCAACAAGTAGGAAAGTGGAATCGAGCCCAGCGGAACGACGTCATCCTCGACACTCTCCTCAAGGATCTTGGCGAGCGATATTCGCTGATCCATTACGCGAAGCTCGGCAAGCGGGTCGTCGAGCACCAACTCGTCTATCCCGGCGGTGTTCTGACGATCACGGCCAGGGACCTCGCGGGCGGGGTCGTCTTCCATGGCGACCGCTGGCGTAAGGCCAAACAGGGGATCGGCCGCTTCATCGGTCTCGGCGGGCCGTTTCTCGGAAACCCGACGGGTGACGCCGCCGCGGATGTGGCCGCGGTCAACGCGCTGCTGGCAGTGCAGCAATTGCAGGCGGAAGTCGATGCCGTCGTCGCATTCCTCAACCCGCGGGTGGAACTCGATGTTCAGGAACCTGATTTTCCTGTGACGAACGCCGAGGGACTCAAGCCGTACATCTCCTCGTTGCCGGCAGATGCGAGTCTGCAGCCCTCCGAACGGCAGCAGATCGTGGCGCTGCTCACCAGAGACGGGGAGTTCGAGGCTCCGCAGGCGGTCCCGACCCGGCGTCCCGTCAAGCGCCGGGCAGCTTGACATGGCTCGCGCCGATGCAGCGCGTCGGCCAGCGCCTCCAACCTCGCTCCGCGAGGTAACGACTGGCTGGCCAGAGTGGACCGATCCGGTTCCCGTGGCAAGGTTGCGGGAAGCGGTGCGGACCAAACCGAGCCATGCCTATCTTGTTTCCGGACCAAAGGGCATCGGAAAAGCGGCCATCGCGCGCGCGTTCGCGCAGGCGCTGTGCTGCCTTCGGCCCGACCCCGGCGATCCGTCACTGCCTTGCGGGCAGTGCCGCTCGTGCCTGACCCTGATGCGCGGCGGTCATCCCGACGTTGTCGTCATGGACATTGCGTCACAGGCGGTACTCGCGGAAAAACCGAGCCGGGCCACGACGCTGAATATCGACTCGATTCGCCGTCTCCGGAGCGAGGCGACGTTGCTGCCGGTGGCCGGCGATCGTAGGGTGTTCATCATCGATGACGCGGAGACGATGCAGGAGCCTGCGCAGCAAGCAATGCTCAAGATTCTGGAGGAGCCGCCGCAATCGGTGACGCTGATTCTCGTTTCGGATGAGATCGAATCCCTCCTGCCGACCGTGCGCTCGCGCTGCCAGGAGATCGCCGTCCGACTGCTGCCGCAGCACGCGATTGCCACCGTATTGACGAGACGCGGGATTTCTCCGCCCATTGCAAACGAGATCGCGGCACTGTCCATGGGCCGTCCGGGTTGGGCGCTCGCTGCTGCCGCGGACCCAGCCATGCTGCAAGCGCGGCGGGACGAGTGGCGCGATGCGATAACCTGGATCAGCGCGTCTCCTTACGATCGCCTGGTGACGGCATTCCGCCTCGGCGAACAGTTTGGCAAGCGGCCTTCGATGGTGTTTGGCATGCTCGGCACCGTGGCGGCCGCATTTCGGCAGGCAATGCTTTCCGCTGCCGGTAAGGATTGTCGTTTCGACGTGAGCGAACTTTCTGGGCCTCTGGTGGAGATGAAGGGCACTCCGCTGGCGTTCGGTCAGGCGATCGAGGCAACGATGCGCTGTCTGACCGACCTGGAAGCGAATGTCCGACCGCGATTGGCGTTGGAAGCGATGGTGTTGGCATGGCCGAATCCGGGATCGGCGTAGAGCAGGGCGCCGTCTGGACGCCGCCCGCCTCGTTGGACGAGGCGCGGGCTTTGGCACGGGCGCGGTTCAAGGAACGGTTGGAACGGGGGGAGGAAGTCGGCGGATGTGGCTGCGCGGAGGACGATCCCGTGCGCGGCGTCGCCGACAATTCACCTGCCGTATGCGTAGTCGGCGTTCGATTTCGTGATTCCGGGCGGGTCTATTACTTCCGCTCCGAGGACGAAGCACTAGCGAGCGGCGATTGGGTTGTCGTGCCGACCAGCCGGGGTGAGGAAGCGGGGCGGGTTGTGATCGCGCCGCATCAGGTGCGGCAGTCGATGTTGCAGGGCGAACTCGGCACCGTATCCCGCAAGTTGACGGAAGACGACATCGATCGCATGTGGTCGTACCGCCGTTCGAACGCGGACGCCGTCCGCATCTTCGGCGAGCGGAGCCGCGCCAGGCGGCTCGGCGTCAAGCCCATCGCGGCGGACTTTGCCTTCGACGGCGATTCGATCACGTTCAACTATTCCGTCCCCGACCGCGAGCGGGGTCCAGACGCTAACGCGATGCGGCACCTCGCCGCGGACCTGGCGAGCGAATTCGGCTGCCGGGTAGAGATGCGCCAGGTCGGGCCACGGGATGAAGCGCGGCTCCTCGGTGGTCTTGGCCGCTGCGGCCGAACGCTTTGCTGCTCGTCCTGGCTGCCGGTATTTCCCGAGATCTCGATGAGCATGGCAAAGAACCAGGACCTTCCGCTCAATCCTTCGAAGGTCTCGGGGGTTTGTGGCCGCCTGCTCTGTTGCCTTTCATATGAAAATGACCAGTACCGGCAAATGAAATCGGTCATGCCCAGGTTGGGGCAACCGATCGAGACACCCTCCGGTCCGGGCGTAGTCGTTGCCATGCACTTGCTGAAGGAACTGGTCACCGTTCGTCTGGAAGAGGTTGAGGGCGAAGTCGTATTCACGGCGGAGGATCTCGGTCTCGGGGCCGGGAGGAATGCGGCGCCGCCGGTTACGGCATTGCGAGTGGCGGTGGCAGCCGACGAACCGGAACCAGCGCCGGAACAGGTGATCGCTTCTGAGCCCACTGATACCGAGCCGGAGGCTCCAACCAAGAAACGGCGACGGCGAAAGGGTGGGCGGCGCTCAGGCAGTCGCGACGCAGCGGGAAGTTGATTTCAAGCCGGGGGGCGGCATGGCACTCTATCTGGTGATTCATTCTCCTCGTGCCGAAGACGAGGAATCGGGTGAGGTGCGGCCACCGTCTCGACTCCCGGAACTGGCGCGCGCATCGCTCGCCGCGGCCGCTTCTCCGAAATGGCTCAAGACCTGGTCACCGGACCTTCACGATGATCGCATTTTCACCTTGTGGGAAGCCCGATCCGGTGACGACGTGCGCCGAACGCTTGAAGAATTCGGCTTTCTCGATGACATGGAAGCCACGCCGATGCGGGTCAAGGAATGGGGCCCGGAGGATGTCATCGCCGCGCACGAATAGGCGCGGCCGGTCCGCATTCGGCGGGACTCCGGAGATCACGGTGCTAGACTCGACGACGACTGATTGCCGCCGATCGGTACATGTCTCTGAAGCCTGAGGACAAAAACCCCATGTCAGACACACGAGTCGTTGGGCAGCGCACCCGGCGCAAGGATGCTCCGCCGAAACTCACCGGACAGGAGCGATTTACCGGTGACCTGCGGGTAGCGGGAATGCTGATCGCGCGACCGGTCAGCAGCCCGTATGCGCATGCCCGAATCCGGTCGATCGACGCCAGTGCAGCGCTGAAGATTCCGGGCGTTGTCCGCGTTCTGACGGTCGACGATCTCCCGCTGCTGCGCGACGAGTTCGGCTCGCCGGTAAAAGCTCCGATCGCTAGCGGTGAAACCGTTCATGTCGGTCATTTCGTCGCACTTGTGCTGGCGGAAGACGATGCCGCCGCACAAGACGGTGTCGCCGCGGTCGAAGTGGACTATGAAGTCCTCCCTGTTGTCGCCACTCTCGACGCGGCGCTCGATCCAGCATCGCCGCACATCCGCGAAACGCGGCAGCAAGCGAACGATGAAGAAGCCGCGATGCACAACACCGACGCGGCCATCCAGGCGGAAGAGAATGACGTGCTTCCGTCCGCCAATGTCTCGAACTCGGTCCACTTTTCTCGTGGCGATGTTGCCTCGGTCTTTGCCGCCGCGGATGCCGTCGTCGAGTTGACCGTCGAATCAGAGACCGTGCACCAGGGCTACCTGGAGCCACAAGTGTGTCTGGTCGACATCGAGCCGCTTGGCGATCTCACCGTGTACACCAGCACCCAGGCAGCGTTTTACTGCCGGACCCGGATTGCCGACACCGTTGGACTGCCGGTGCAGCGAATCAACGTCGTGCCGATGCCGGTCGGTGGCGGCTTCGGCGGAAAGTTTGTCCTGATCGAACCACTGGTGGCCGCGGCCGCGTTGGCGGCGGGACGACCCGTGCTGCTTCGCTACTCGCGGATGGACGATTTCCTCGCGGGGAATCCGGCTCCCGATTGCCGAATCACCGTGAAACTCGCCGCCACGAGCGATGGCGAGTTTACGGCGCTCGAAGCGCGCCTGATCTTCAATACAGGTTCCAGCGGCGGATCCCCTTTACAGATCGCTTCGATCCTGCTTGGCGGTTACTATCGCGTGCCAAACCTGGAAATCAGCGGCAACGAGGTTCTTACCAACAAGCCTGGCGCCGGGGCGTATCGGGCGCCGGGCGCACAGCAGGCGACGTTTGCGATTGAATCGGCGGTCGACGAGATGGCCACCAGACTGGGTATCGACCCCCTCACACTCCGCTTGCGCAACTGCGTGGTCGAGGGTGACCTGCGGCCAAACGGCGCCGCCTGGCCCCGCGTCGGCTTGAAAGAGTGCCTTGAAGCCCTCCAGGCGCATCCGGCGTGGGCCGAACGCGAAAAGGCACAAACGACAGGGCGCGGGGTGGGCATTGCCGCAGGAGGGTGGCCAGGCGGAATCGAACCGGCAACCGCCGTCTGCCGACTGGATGCCAATGGGAAGTTGACCGTGGTGCTGGGGTCGGTCGATCTTACCGGCACGAATACGACCTTTGCCCAGATCGCGGCCGAAACCTTCGAACTCGGCGTTGAGGACATCGAGGTTACGACCGCGCCCACCGACGCCGCACCCTTCGCGGGAGGCACTGGTGGCTCGAAGATCACCTACACCGTCGGCCGCGCCGTGCAGTTGGCCGCCGAGGACGCGCGGCGACAAATTCTGGCAGTGGCCGCCGATGCACTTGAAGCGGCGGTCGACGATCTCGAGATCGTCGATGGCGTGGTCCGAGTCCGTGGTGTGCCGGGTTCGACCCTTTCCCTGAAGGATATCGCCGGGCGGACGATGGGATTCGGCGCTCGGTATGAACCAATCTATGGCACCGGCTCGACCGCCATCCGGGAAAGCGCGCCGGGATTCGCTGTCCACCTCGTGGAAGTCGAGGTTGATGACATCACTGGCGCGGTGCAGCCCATTCGGTATGTCGCGGTCCAGGATGTCGGGTTTGCCATCAATCCGGCCGAAGTCGAAGGGCAGATCCACGGCGGAGTGGTCCAGGGTCTCGGCTGGGCTCTGTACGAGGGGATGGTCTACGACGACGAAGCGCAGCCACTCACCGCGACGCTGATGGACTACGTCCTGCCTCGTGCCGAGATGGCGCCACCCATCGAAACGGTGCTGATCGAAATCGCGTCCGAACACGGCGCCTACGGGGCGAAGGGTGTCGGCGAGCCACCGGCCATTCCTGGTGCGGCGGCCGTGGCCAACGGGATTCGCGACGCGACGGGAGTTCGTCTGACTTCGCTGCCAATGCGGCCGCAAACCGTGGCCGCCGCATTGTCGGCCGCTCCGGTCGCCCAGGCCGCGGATTAGACGAAAGCGGAAGAGACATGCCACCGCAGTCAACGCTCAGCGCGGCCTATGGCGGTGCGCGCTGGTCACCGCGGGAGCAGTCCCGGCGCGAAGAGATCAGCGAGGTTTGGGGCGACTGGGGTTCCGGGTCCGAAATCGGAACGCTGCATAGCGTCTTGCTCCGGCGACCGGGACCTGAACTCGACGCCGTCACCGATTTCGACGCGATGCAAATGCGCTCCGATCTCAATCCGGACCGGGTGAGGTCACAGCACGACGATCTGGCCGCGGCGTACCGGTCGCACGGCGTGGTGGTGCACTCGGTCGAGCACGGACGGATCGACAAGCCGAACGCCATGTTTGTCCGCGATCTGATGCTGATGACGCCGGAAGGGGCGATTGTCACCCGGCCGGCATCGACGGTCCGGGCGGGCGAAGAGCGACTGGTGGCCGAGGCGCTTGGCCATCTCGGCGTGCCGATTCTGATGTCGGTCCATGGCCGGGGAACGTTCGAGGGCGCCGATGTGATCTGGGTCGACGAATCGCTTTGCTTTCTCGCGGAGGGTCTGCGGACCAACGAGGAAGGCGCGGCTCAGGTGGAGCGAATGTTGCGTGAGATAGGCGTCGATCATGTTGTCCGCGTGGGCCTGCCCCACGGCGCCATGCATCTTGACGGGCTTTTGGCGATCATCGATCGCGATCTCGCCGCTGTCTGGCCGCGGCGAACGCCATACAAGGTGGTGGAAACGCTTCGCAAACGTGGCTTTCGCTTGATCGAGGTCGAGGATGAAGTCGAGGCGCAGAACTGCCTGCCGATGAACTTTGTCGCGCTGGCGCCCAGGGTCATCCTGATGCCAACCGGCGGAGAGCGCATGCGCCATAAGTATGAGGAAGCGGGCGTGACCTGCCATACGGTCGATGTCGGCGAATGCATCAAGGCGGGGGGCGGAATCCACTGCATGACCGGATTCCTCAAGCGGGACCCGGTTTGAGGCCGGAGGCGTTCAAGGCGACAGGCGATGCTGGTCGAACTCGCGATTCGCAACTTCGCCATAATCGACACCGTGCGCATCCCGTTCGGTTCGGGTCTCAATGTCCTGACCGGGGAAACCGGCGCGGGTAAATCGATTCTGCTCGACGCGCTTGGAGCGGTGCTCGGGGAGCGGGTCAATAGCGACATGGTCCGCACGGGTGCGCGTGCCGCGACGATCGACGCGATGATTTCTCTCACGGATTTGCCCGCGGATGCGCCGATCTTCGGCGTCCTGGATGAGTTGGGCGTTCCCCCTGACGATGAATCGCTCATTCTGAGCCGGGAGATTCAGAGTAGCGGCCGCAGCACGGCTCGTCTGAATGGCCGGCCGACGACCGCGGCAAACCTGGCGCAGATCGGTGCGCAACTCGTCGATATCCATGGCCAGAGCGATCACTTATCGCTGCTGCGGCCGGCGTCGCAACTCGATCTCCTTGACCGGTATGCCGGGCTCGCCGCAGAGCGCGAAACGTACAGGGCGCGGTTCAGCGCCTGGCGGGATCTGCGGTCGGCTCTGCGTGACGCTCACGCGAACGCGCGTGACCGGATGCAACGGGTCGATCTCCTCCGGTTCCAGGTCGAAGAGATCGAAGCCGCCACTCTGGTGCCGGGCGAAGAGGAAGCGCTGACAGCGGAACGGTCGCGGTTGACCCACGCCGAGCGACTCGCGCGGGACGCCGCGCTCGCCTACGAAGCGATCAACGGGGAGGAGAGCGGCGGTGATCAGGCCGCGGCGCTGGCCTCCGTCCGTCTGAGCGAGCGAACTCTCGCGGACATGGCCGAGATCGATCCGGCGGTGCGCACGCTTGCCGAGCGCGTAGGTGAGATTCGCGTCCTGCTGGAAGATGTGGCCTCCGACATTCGTGGCTATCGCGATGAGATCGAGATCGATCCGCTGAGGCTGGCTGAAGTCGAGGAGCGCTTGTCGCTGCTCAGGCAACTCAAGCGCAAGTACGGCTCCGACATCGACGAGATCATTCGCTTTGGCGTCCAGGCCCAGAGCGAGTTGGAGCGACTTACCGATACAGAAATGGATGCTGAGGCGATCGCGGCACGGGAGCAAGCGCTCGCCGCTGAGGTGGGCCGTCTCGCGGAAGACCTTTCGCAGCGCCGCCAACACGCGGCGAGATCGCTGGCCGCGGGAGTCGAGTCGGCCATCGCGCAACTCAACATGGGGTCCGCGTTGTTCTCGGTTGCCATTGACCGCAGCGAAGATCTGAATGGGGTGCCTGTCGGCGGAAATGGAAACAACCATCGATTCGCGCTCGATGCTACGGGACTCGATCGCGTCACGTTCCTGGTTGCGCCAAACCGGGGGGAGGTATTGAAGCCGCTGGCGCGCATCGCCTCGGGGGGTGAAACGGCGCGGCTGATGCTGGCGCTGAAATCAGTCTTGTCCGAAGCCGATCGCACACCCACTCTGGTGTTTGACGAGATCGATGTCGGAGTCGGTGGGCGTTCCGGGCAAGTGGTCGGCGAGAAACTCTGGGACCTCGCCTCGGATCATCAGGTGATCGTGATTACGCATCTTCCCCAGATTGCGGCGTACGCCGACGCGCATTTTCGGATCGCCAAGGCCGAGACGGATGGCCGCGTCGTTTCGACGGTCGATCGTCTCGAGGACGGAGCGCTCGTCGATGAAATCGCCGCCATGCTCGATGGCATGCCCATCACCCCCAGCGCACGTGCGAGTGCAATCGAAATGCTGAAGCGGGCCAGCGCCGCGAAACGTAGCCAGCGTCAACCGTAGTCACGGAAGGACCCCGGCGACGGTCTATACTGGCGAGCCGGTCGTGGGAGCGATTGGCTCCACATTGCAGCGAGAGATCCAAAGGAGCCGCGTCATGGGCGTAAACATGAAGATGATCCAGCAGATGCAGTCGCGGCTCGAAAAAGTCCAGCGCGAACTGGCGGAAACGATCATCGAAGGGACCGCGGGTGGGGGAGTGGTCAAGGCCCAGGTTACGGGAGCGCGCGAGTTCCGTGGCATCAGCATCGACCCGAGCGTCGTCGATCCCGAGGATGTCGAGATGCTGGAGGATCTCATCGCGGTCGCGATCCAGGATGCCATGAATCGAGCGACGGATGTCGCCGAGCAGAAGATGAGCGCGTTGACCGGCGGCATGAAGATCCCGGGGCTGATGTAGTCCTGTTCTGCCGCGGTGCGGCTCGGTCGCTCGTGAATGTTTCGCAAGATGCCGTGACCAACCGCGATCCGATTCCGTTCTCGATCGGCGATGTTGTCCGCCTCAAGAAACCGCATCCGTGTGGAGGGTTCGACTGGACGGTGACGCGACTTGGCGCCGATATCGGGATCAAATGTCTCCTGTGCGGGCGGCGTGTGCTCCTACCGAGGAGGGAGTTGGAGCGCCGACTCAAACGCTTCGTTTCGCGCGCCGTAATTGACGCGTCAGAAGAGACCGCGAGGGTAGAGGTTCTCGATAGCCCAGTCGATCTGAGCGAGCCGGTCGATTGACCGCGGCCCCCGGTCCTGCAACGTCCACCGACAAGCCGTCCGAACAGCAGCTGCGGCTCAAACCGACCGGCACGTTTCGCGGCGTCCTGACGAACGGACCGTTCCTCCGTCTCTGGTTGGCGCAGGCCGGGTCCCAAACCGCGAATAGCATGGTCGATTTCTCGCTGCTGCTGCGAGTCGGTGAGGTCGTTGATTACCACCACATCGCGCAGGCGAACACCGCGGTCAGTTTTGTCATTCTCGCGTTTTCGCTGCCGTCGCTGGTGTTCGGGCCAATTGCGGGAGCCATTGCCGACCGTGTCGACCGGCGCAATTTGATGGCTCTCGTCAATGCGATTCGGGCCGCGCTGGTCATGTTGTTCATCCTCGTCAGACCGGAGTGGCCGCCCCAATTTTCGCTGGGCGCGATCTACGCGACGGCATTTCTGTTCGGCGCCGCGGGCCAGTTTTTCATGCCGGCGCAGGGCGCCGCTATTCCGCAACTGGTGCCGCGGGAGCAACTCACGGCTGCCAACGGATTGTTCAACCTGACATTCACCGCAACGCAGTTGCTGGGATTCGCCATTCTCGGGCCGCTCCTTTCGCAGGCGTTTGGCGTCGATCGGCTGTTCATCGGAACGATGGCCACGTTTGCCGTCGCGACGCTCCTGACGATGACGCTGCCGCCGTTGCCTGTTCCCGTGCGCGTGGCGCTACAGGAAGCAATCCATCCAGTGCGGCGGGTGTGGGAGGAAGTCCGCGAGGGCCTGGACTACATCCGGCAGGACCCGCTCCTGATGCGGGCCATCACCTATCTGACCGTGGCAACTACCACGTTCATGCTGGTGGCGGCGCTGGCGCCGCAGTTCATTACAACCGTGATCGAACTTTCTCCGGGTGAGATCGGCTACCTCGTCGCCCCGGCTGGAATCGGGGTCATTATCGGCGTGGCGCTGGCGCCGATGTTGTCCCAGCGATTCAATCGTTCGATGCTGGTCGATTGGTCGTTTCTGGTCGGGGGCGTCGCATTGTTTCTCCTGGCGACAAGCCGGGAAATTCTCACCGCGATTCTGGCCCCGGAACCGGTATCTCAAAGGATGATGATCGGAGTGGCTGGGGTCCTCGCGGCCGTACTCGGGATCGCGAATGCTCTCGTGCTGGTTCCGTCTCAGACCGTTCTGCAAGAACGCTCGCACGAGCATATCCGGGCCAGGGTGTACGCGACGTTCTTCACCGTCACAAGCGTCGCGTCGTTCGTGCCGATCTTTTTCGCGGCCGCGGCGGCAGACATTTTTGGGGTGGTCGCGGTGCTCGCGGCGGTTGCCTTCGGGCTGATCCTGCTTGGCGCAGTGAGTCTCGTGCTGACAATTCGACGTTTGCGCGAGCGACAGGCACGACTGTTGGCACGGCGGCAGGAGCGGATGAGGACATCGCAACCAGCGAAGTGAATCTAACCGGCGCGCAATCCCCTGGCATCGGCGTAGGCAAGAGCGAGGCCCACGAACTGACGCAGCCGTTCTGCCTCGACGCGTTCGAGTTCCGGATTTGCGATCAACTGCGCCAGGCGGACAACATCCTCGTCCAGCAGGATCCGTGCGGTTTCGTCATCGAGGAATCCGGCGGCGACCAATAGGCCGAGGCGGTCAGCGCGGCCGAGGTCCATCGCGTCGCTGAGACGCGCGAGGACTTCGCGACTAACGCCGCGGCCGTTTGATTCGAGCCGGCTGAGGGTACTGTTGTCGATCTCGGCGCGGGCGGCAAGTTGTTTCTGACCGAGCCCGCGTTCGGTGCGAAGCCGAATCAGCAAACCCCCTAGGCCATCCTGCGGTGACGTCAATCGATCCTCTCCGACGAGATCATGATGCAGCTGGCCGACTCTAAAGAGGTGCGCGTCAACCGGCAGGCTGACTTCCCGGTGCCTCCGCACATGAATGCGGTAAAGCGAAGGAGTTCGCGGTGATTCAAGTCTTGTCTGTCCCGCCCAGCGAAGATCACCCGAACTTCGGTTGGACTCGCCGTCAGTTCTTGTGCGGAGTATAGAAGTCGTGCCGGCCGAGACACTCGACGGGCAGATACACAGGTTGAAGGGATGTAATCGACCAGGAGCTTTTTGGCCTCGAGAGTCGCTCAGGGTGAGTGTTGCGCACCATTGTCCCCTTGATTCCGCACGATGGTGCTGGAGTTCACCGGAGCTGGGCGGGTATTCCATACGCATGGGTGGAGATCAGACCGGGCGATTCTGACGCACGTTCAGAATCAGGCGTGGCGGGCACCAGTGGTTCCGCCCCCCGCGGTAAGCGGTCCGCCACGCCGTGCCCCGTCCTGATCGACCAACTCCCTTGCAGATAGCAGACTTTGGCCACAGCGCCACGAGTCTTGCCCGTCGTAGTTGATCGGTCTTCCGCCGTCTGCCGCACGTATCGCTGCCGATGGCGCCCATCCATCCTTCGCGGAATCCGGACGTTCGGATCTGAAATCCCCTGGACCACGCCAAACCGGATCCGTAGAAACTGAGGCCCATCCATTTCTCCCGGCATCCTCGGCCGCGGAAAGTTCGGCGCGAGTTTCGAGGCACAGTCATGGAAATGATCCCGGGCTGATGTCGCGGGCGTCACAAACTGGGCCATGATGGCACGCGCCATGCACTATCTGCGGGGACGTTCAGTCACGAGAAGTGGTAAGGAGATGTGCACATGGCGATGCAACACACCGCGGAAATCGAGCAGAAGCACGCGCAAACCGTCGCGGATTACGTCGGGGACATGGTGGCGCTGGAGTCCCACATCGAAGAGGCGCTCGACCGACAACTGACCGAAACGAAGGACGACCCAGAAGCGGCAGCCGCCGTCCAGAAGTTTCACGATACGGTCAAGCGACACCGTGACACATTGAAATCGCTGCAGGAAGAGGTAGGCTCGACCGCGGGGAATCCGATCAAGGCGGCCGGATCCGCACTTCTTGGCAAGGCTGCCGGCGTCGTCGACCTGGTACGCACGGAAGGCATCTCGAAGTCGTTGCGCGACGACTATGCCGCGTTCAGCCTCGCGGCGATTTCCTACTCGATGCTGCACACCACCGCGCTTGCGTTGGGCAACCCGCAGGTCGCCCAGTTGGCGCAGCGGCATCTCACTGATTATGCCGGGGCTATCGAGCGCATCAACGAGGTCATGCCCGGCGTGGTGGCGCGCGAACTGGCCAAGGACGGCCATCATGTCGATGGCAGCGCCGTCCCGGCGACCAATGCCATGGTCGCCAAAGCCTGGCACTCCGCAACGAGTTAATCGCCTCAGAGACTTCGGCCGACCCCGTGCTGTGCAATTCACGGTGGTCGGCTTTATCTTGTCCGGAACACCCACGACGTCGATCACGTGCGTCGCGACGCACACCGAGCGAGCGCTACGCGGAAACGGTGACACCCCCTGGCTGCGAACCTGCGCTGGAGCACATCACCAAGCGTAACGCAGACGACGGATCGGATTGATGTGCGCGGAGCGGGTACGTTGACGCACCGTCAGTCGGCGTTACACTTCCGATCTGGATGAATTGACGGGCTTGAATTGATTCCTGGGGGGCGTCGTGAACCTTCGTACTCTCGTCCGCCACCTGTTTGTGGCGCTGACGCTTGTGCTCGGCGCCGTGGCGATCGCTCCTGCGCAGCCGCCGGCAACTGCACAGTCGAGTTGTGACCCCGCGTACCCCGATGTCTGTGTACCGCCGGTGGAGCAGGTCGGCGACCTCAACTGCAGTGACATCGGCTACTCGAACATCGAAGTCCTCGATCCCGATCCGCACAAACTCGATACCGACCTGGACGGCATCGGTTGCGAATCCGCCAAGGGGGGTAGTTCTTCCACATCGTCTTCCGGGTTGACCGCGGCTGATTGCGACCCGAGCTATCCGGATGTCTGCGTGCCGCCTCCACCCCCGGATCTGAACTGCTCCGACATCGGGTTCCCGGTGGCCGTGATCCACAACGCCGGCGAAGGGGCGACGGACCCGCATAAACTCGATCCTGACGGCGATGGCGTGGGCTGCGCATCGCTCGGCGGTTCGAGTTCGACCTCATCATCCTCGTCATCCACGTCGTCCAGCGATGTCGAGGACTGCGATCCGAGTTACCCCGATGTTTGCCTGCCGCCGCCGCCGCCCGATCTGAATTGCATCGATATCGGCGAGCCGATCAACGTGATCCACAACGCTACTCGCGGCGCGACCGATCCGCACAAACTCGATCCCGACGGCAACGGGCGAGGGTGCGAGTCGTACGGTTCGTAATCACGCTACCTCGTGAATCGCAAGGCGTCTTCCTTGCGTCGGTGAATGAAATGTAGAAAAAACGGCGGGAGCGACATCGCTCTCGCCGTTATTCACCTTTTGTTGGTGAGCCGCGAAGGACTCGAACCTTCAACCAACTGATTAAGAGTCAGTTGCTCTGCCAATTGAGCTAGCGGCCCGACGTGGGAAGGATAGCCCGCGCGCGGTTGGCATGTCAACGATCGGCAGCACCGCTCGGGACCACGGGCGGACGCTGTTTAGACCATGATGTTGACCGCTCGTAGGCATCGGCAATGCGGAGGATAGTCGCCTCCGCAAATGGTTTCCCAAGCAACTGAACTGAAACTGGCAAGCCATCGCTGAATCCACAGGGGACGGCGAGACCGGGAATCCCTGCCATGTTGGCCGGGATGGTGAACACGTCCGCCAGGTACATCTGGTAGGGATCGTCCGTGCGTGCGCCGAGAGGGAACGCGACGGTAGGCGATGTGGGGGCGATGATGGCGTCGACCTTCTCCCAGGCCTCGTCGAAGTCGCGCTTGATCAGGGTGCGAACCTTCTGCGCTTTGACATAGTACGCATCGTAGTAGCCCGAACTTAGGGCATACGTACCGAGCATGATGCGCCGCTTGACCTCCGGGCCGAAACCTTCGCCGCGGGTCCGCTCATACGTTTCGAGCAACGTCGGCGCTTCCACCGCGAGTCCGTATTTGACGCCGTCGTAGCGGGCAAGGTTGGCGCTGGCCTCAGCCGGGGCGGTGATGTAATACGTGGGTAGCGCGTATTCGGTATGCGGTAACGTGACCGGAACGAGTTCGGCGCCAAGCGCGGCGAACTGTTCGATGGCGGCATTGACCGCCGCGGCCACGCCTGGCTCCATCCCCTCCACGTTGTATTCGGCGGCGACCCCGATGCGAACGCCGCGGATGTCGCCATTCAGTCCAACGCGATAGTCCGCGACGGGTACCGGGACAGAGGTTGAATCGGCGGGATCGTGTCCGGCAATGGACTGCAAAACGATCGCGGCATCTTCCACCGTGCGAGTGAAGGGACCGATCTGGTCGAGGCTGGAGGCAAACGCGAGGAGACCGTAACGAGAAACCCGGCCATACGTTGGTTTCAATCCGACCACGCCGCAGAATCCCGCCGGTTGGCGGATCGAGCCCCCGGTATCCGATCCCAGACTCACCGTCGCCATGGCGGCGGCCACGGCTGCGGCCGGGCCACCACTGCTCCCTCCGGGAACGCGATTGAGATCCCACGGGTTATGGACCGGCTTGAACGCCGAATTCTCGTTGGAGGAGCCCATCGCGAATTCGTCTGTATTTGCCTTGCCGAGGAAGATCGCACCCTGGTCGCGCAACCGGCGTACGACCGTCGCGTCATAGGGCGGGCGAAATCCTTCCAGGATTCGCGAGGCGGCGGTGGTGGGGGCGTCAATCGTGCAGAGCACATCCTTGAGCGCGACCGGGATGCCCGTCATCGCTTCAGCGTCGCCATCATCGATGCGGCGCTGCGCCTCCTCGGCCTGGGCAAGCGCGACGTCGCTCATGACATGCAGATACGCGCCGATCTGGTCATCGAGTCCCGCGATGCGATCGAGATGCGCGCGAGCGACATCGGCGACTGATATTTCACGTGAGTCGAGCAGGCGGCGGAGTTCCGCGGCCGAAGCGGAGGCGAGCCAAAGAGCATCAGCCATTATGCGCCCGTGTCTTCGGCGCTGCCGAGGATCGCGTGAACTTCGAAGAACCCGTCGGCCTGGCGCGGCGCATTGGCAAGGACCGCGGCCCGTGGGAGGGACGGACGCGCGACATCATCACGCATGACGTTGGACAGGGAAATCACCTGCGCCGTCGGCGAAATCGCCGCGGTATCAAGCCGGTCGAGGGCGGCGATGTGCTCGAGGATCGATGAGAGTTGGTCCCTCAGGCGATCGACCTCGGCATCGCTGAGACCCAGCCGGGCAAGTGCCGCGACATGGCGCACTTCTTCGCTGGTCAAGGACATGGGAGTAGTTCGACTCCATCGCGATCCGCAGTAGGCGCACGTTGTACCCGGGGTCCGAGTCTAGCATGCGCCAGAAGTCACCTGGCAGCGGCGCGTCCCATCACGTCTCAGGTTGCCTCGATGCAGAAGAAACGGCTGCCGTGATGAAATTCAGGCGGGGACCCGGGTGATCAGAGTTTGGACCACGTTGACGGCAGAATCCGCATCGTTTCCGCAGAAGACACCGTTGACCTGTTCCCGGAGCGAAGGGTCCTCAAAGAACGGTATTCCGCCATAGCCGATTTCCGGAACGCGAGAGCCGCGCGACTCGCCGCGCAATAGCGACTTGATGCGATGGGAGGATCTGGCAAGGTCACGCGCGCCCGCTGCCGTGGAGGCCGAAAGGAGGATCAACTCCGGGCTGATCTCTTCCGCCGCCTGGACGAGATCTGTAAGCGGCAGGTTTGGTCCGAGATAGATGACGTTGATACCGCGCCTGGCAAGGAACAGACTGGTCATCAGCAGGCCGACTTCATGGAGTTCGCCTTCCAGACAAGCGGCAATGACCGTGCCCTGGCCGTTCGCAGGGCGAGCCAGATTCACCAGTGCCGACAACTTGCGAATGAAGAATGCCGTGGCGAAGTGCTCGACGCTGACTGGAATCTCCCCCCGCTGCCAGCGCTCGCCAATTTCATAGAGACATGGCTGAATCAGATCCAGGCAGAGTTCCTCGACTGCGACAAATGCCAGAGCGTCCTCAAATACATGCGACGCGGATTCGGTGTCGAAATCGAGTAACGCGGCAAGAAGTTGCTCTTGAAATCGCTGTGAGCTCGTCGCTCCTGGAAGCGCGCTTTCTCGCTCCGCAGTTCCCTGCTCGGCCGTTATCGATTTGAGTTCAGGCGCCTCACGACTCTTGAGAAGCTCGACCGCCTGGCTGATCGTCAGACCAGTTCGTGTCTGGTCGCGCAGCCACGTAATGGTGGCAATGTCCCGATCCGAGTAGAGGCGCTGATTACCGCCGGTGCGAGCAGGATGGGGCAGCCCATAGCGGCGCTCCCAGGCGCGGAACGTGTCCGCTGGCACCCCGGTGCGCTGAACGACGGCATTGGTGTTGTACACTGGCCGGGTTGCGAACCGGCTAAACAATCCCACCGCGTGACTTCCTCCCTGCCGGACTATACGGAACATGCCGCCGCGCCGTCTGTGAGTTACGCGACGTTCGACTACGGTCGGTACGCGTTTCGGGACAACTGGGTGCCGCGAATCGATCGCCATTTGTTGGAAGCGCAGAGCAGGGTCCTAACGAGGCGAACACTCGCCGCGGCAATCGGCTGTCTTCTCGTTTCTGCCTGTGCGGAGGATAGCGGTCCACAATTCGCCTCGAATCCCGTTGAATCTACTCCAGCGACGAAGCCACTCCAGGTGGCAACGCCGCTACCGCTACCAACGTCACCGCCGGTGGCCACACCGAGGTCGATCGCTGAAGTCCTTATGTCTCGCGGCGCGCCCGACAGAATGTACTTCATGGCCGGACAGAATGTCTGGACATCCTCTGCCGACGGCGATGTACAGCGCGTCTACACTCCGGGGAAGGCGGAATCGATTCTCGATATCGCGGCCGCGCCGAATGGCCAGCAGGTCGCGGTTCTCGTCGAAGGCGCCACGCCGGCTGAGTCATTGGATGTCCTTGTTGTGGATTCGGCGGGGACCGTGCAACAAGACATCGAGGTCGAATCGCAACAAGCCATTGCAACTCCCGTCGCGGCGGCAAGCGCTCCGGGAATCGACTGGTCTCCTCAGGGCGATCACTTGCTGGTCTTGCTTCGTGACGGCAACATCGTCTCGGCCACGGTTGGCGCCGCGAATTCGCCTGTTCCGCAGACCTTTAAGGCCGCTGGGGAAGACATTCGGTCCGCGACGTGGTCACCCACTGGCGAGTCGATTGCGTACCTTGCGGTTGTTCCCGCGTCTCGCTCCCGAACGCTGGTTGTGGAGAGCGTCGTCTCTGGGGTTTCGCTGCCGGTGGTTCCGCCGTCGGACGAACGGTCGGTGGTCGAGTTCGCCTGGATGCCAGATGGCGCGGCGCTGCTCTTTACAGAGGGCAGCATTACCGGTGGCGCGGTTTCCGGTGTCGATCTCTGGCGGGTTGCGGTTGACGGGACAAATCGCCAACTCGTGGCAAGCGCTGGCTCAGTGGCGCCAGTGGCCAGAATCACCGTCATTCGTCCATCTCCCGATGGACGCCGGGTGGCGTATGCGGTTCTCGTGCCAGGCGATGATTCGCCGCGGTTCGATAGCATCTGGGTGCGCGACCTCGCGTCACGGACGGGGTACGAGGTCGCCACCCCGAGCATTGCGGGGGTAGACGAAATCTGGTGGATGGCCTCAGGGCTGCTCGTACTCGCCGACGAGCAACCGGCAACTCCAGGTGGGGGGAGCGCGCCGGTGCTCTTGCATGTGCCCAAGGACGGCGTCGCCGAGATTGTCTGGCGGATGCCAAGACCGGCGGGAACGCCAACAGCGGCGACCCCGGCGGCGACTCCTGTCAGTTCGTAGGGCTGGCCGACTGCTGGTCTGCCCTCAGCGGCAGATCGGCCACTTCCTCCGCATCAAAGATGTTCTTGGCGGCACGCACCCGCGCCTCGATGCGGGCTTCATCGTCTCCCGGCGATGCTTCCACAGGCGCTCCCGCGGTCTCGACCACCGGGGATTGGGCAACAAGCGTCTGGCTGGTCGGTACCGTTTCGCCGCGCAATACGCAGGTGATCGTGACCGGTCGCGCCAACTGCCGAGAGAGCACGCCCGCGATCGTTTCTCGAACATCGTCGGCGTTGAGTTTGTCGCGGTGAAACGGGTATGGCGCGGCCAGCGTGACGTGCTTGCCGGAAACCGCAACCGGATCGACTTCACTCAGGAGCGCTTCGATGCGGCGATTCAGTGCCTTCACATCGGCGCGTATCGCTGGCCAGAGATCGACAATCCGTTCGACGACAAGGTCGTCGCTGCCGGGATCGGCCTCGATGACAGGCACAGGCGCCATAGGCCGGATCGGAGTAATTGACGCGGTAGGGGACGACATTGGTTCGAGCCTGGGTGGCAGCGATTCCCGCGCCGAAGAGGTGCCGCGCACCCGGTCTCGGAGCGAGGTAGGTCTGGTCTCCGCGGGCGCGGTCGCATCCGGCGTTACCTCACCGGAAGCCGTGGGTTGCTGACGACTGTCAGGTGCGCTCGCCTCGGTGTCGCCGATGGCCTGGACCAGCGCGACTTCGAGCGGCAACTGCGGAAAGGGCGAATGTTTGATGGAGAAGTCGATCTCGCTGAAGCGGCGGGCGTGCGCCGCGAGGTGATCGAGCGAAAACTGCTGGGCCAGCGACCGCGACTTCTCGTCCGCGTCGACCGAACTTCCAGCTCTGATGTACAAGAGTTGCCGCAGGTACGACAGAAGTTGGCGGTTCAGTTGCCGCGGATCCTCACCGGCATCCGTGGCCTCCTGAACCACTTGTAATGCGTCGCCGGGGTGCTTCCGCGCCAGCGCCTCGACGAGCGTCTCGACGCGTTCATTTTGACTGAGACCGAGGGCCGCTTGAACCTCTTCCAGGTCAATTTCACCAGGTTCGCCATTGCTGGCGACAGCGTTCTGCAATGTGAGTTGCTCGAGCAGTCCGAGCGCATCGCGCAGGCTACCTGTCGCGTGTCGCGCGATCGCACGCAGCGCCTCAGGGGTAATGGAGGCCCCTTCCCGCTCCGCGACCAGCGCCAGACGGCGCTCCATGGCCTCGATGTCTACCCGGCGAAACTCGAAACGCTGGCAACGGGAAACGATGGTTGGCAGCAACTCTTCCGGGTCGGTCGTTGCCAGGATGAAGTGCGTGTGGACTGGCGGTTCCTCGAGCGTCTTGAGGAACGCATTAGCGGCCGCCCCGGTGATCTGGTGCGCCTCGTCGATGATGTAGACCTTGCGGGGCAGTTGCACCGGGGCATAGCGGACGCGGTCGCGCAAGTCGCGAATATCGTCGATACCACGATTGCTAGCCGCGTCGATTTCGATCACATCGGGGGCCGATCCCGCGTTGATCGCCGCGCAGTTAGCGCAAACGTTGCAGGGCCGGGCGGCGCGGTCGGGATGGAGGCAATTGATGCCTTTGGCGAGGAGACGAGCCGTCGTGGTCTTTCCGGTGCCTCGCGGGCCGCTGAAAAGGTACGCGTGTGCAACGCGGTCCAGCAGAATCGCATTGCGCAACGTGCGCACGACATGATCTTGGCCCACAATCTCGTCGGCATCGAACGTCTGGGGCCGGTGTTTCCGGTACAGCGACGACGCCGAGGCGGGCAGTATCTCTCGGCTGCTGGAATGCCGCGGATCGTTGCTGGCAGGGTTCGGATCGGACCCTTCGCTCGTGCCGAACAGCGAAGGGAGTGTCATGTCGTGGCGCCTCCGTGGTGTGGGTTTGGGTTGAGAAACCTCGTCGAATGAACGTGTCCGTACAGGAGTATAGTGCAGGCCGTCGTCATCTCCGTGACGGCGAGGCGGTAACTCGGGACCAAGCAACATGGGAACACTTTTCGTCGTGGCCACCCCCATCGGGAACCTGAGCGACCTTTCACCTCGCGCGGTCGAGACGATGCGCTCAGTGAACGTGATCGCGGCGGAAGATACCCGCCACAGTCGCCGCCTGCTCAGTCATTTCGGCATCGAGACGCCAATGGTCAGCTATCACCAACACAATGAACGCGAGCGGCGTGAACGGCTCCTGGTGGCGCTCGATCGCGGAGATGTCGCGCTTATCAGCGACGCCGGAACGCCCGGTATATCGGACCCTGGCGCCGTTCTCGTGGCGGCTGCTCTGGATGCGGGTCATACCGTATCGCCAATTCCGGGACCGTCGGCATTGGCGGCGGCAATCAGCGCCTCGGGATTGATCGCAGGACCGTTCCTCACCCTTGGTTTTCTGCCCCGAGAACGCGGCCCGCGTCGCACCTTGATCGCGAAGGCGGTCGCCAGCGGATTCCCGCTGGTCATCTTCGAATCACCAAATCGCCTGCGCGACACGCTGGCTGAACTGCAATCTCTGGCGGGCGACCGACTGGCGGTGGTCACCCGTGAATTGACAAAGATCCATGAGGAAGTGCGAAAGGGGACTGTTTCCGACTTGCTGGAGTGGTCATCGCGGGATCGGCCGCGCGGCGAGGTTACGCTGATTATTTCGGGCAGCCAGCCTTTGGACTCGCCGGTCGAGGATGCGGCAACGGTGGTGACGATGTTGCGCCGTTCCGGGTTGAGCCCGAGCCAGACGGCGAGAGAGGCCGCGGCCATCACCGGATTGCCGCGATCGGAGATGTATCGCTTGGCGAGTCTTCCGCGGGACGATACGTCAGCCGGGCTGAAACGCCAGTTTCCGTTGCCGGATGAGAATGCTTTGCAAGATGCCCTCGGCGACGAGGAATGCCCAAAGTGACGACACTCCCTGGCTGACGAACGGAAGGGTGATCCCGGTGACCGGCATCAAACCGACATTCATGCCGATGTTCACGACGGCCTGAAAAAAGAGTACGCCGGTGACGCCGAGCGCGATCGCCTGACCGAGGGAGTCGCGCGCGACTTCGGAGACCTGCAAGCAGCGCCAGAGCAGAATCGCGAACGCGAGAAACAAGGCGACCATGCCCATGAAGCCAAACATGCCACTGGCGTGGGCAAAGATGAAATCCGACTCGCGGACTTTGAGGAGTCCGAGTTGGCTCTGCGTGCCGCCGAGAATGCCAAACCCATGCCATCCGCCGGAACCGATGCTGATGCGCGCCTGGATCAGGTTGAAACCATCACCTTGGGCATCGGACTCGGGGTTGAGGAAGACCGTCCACCGGCGGCGTTGGTACTCGGCCAGGAGAAACTCCCAGGCGGCAATAATGCCGATCGGGGCAGCGGCCGCAAGGGCCCACCAGTATTTCCTGGGAATCTGGGCGACGCTCATGACCGCCAGCCAGATAACGCCGAAGACGAGACTGCTGCCGAGGTCTGGCTGGCGAAAAATGAGTGCCATGGGAATGAGAACGATGAGGACCGACACCGCGATGTTGCCGAATTCACGCATCGCCGGTCCCCGCGATGCGACAAACGCCGAAAGGGCCAGGATCGTGCCGATCTTGGCGAACTCCGATGGCTGCACCGTGGTGAACCCGAGGTCGAACCATCGCCGCGAACCGCCGATGACCGCGCCGATGCCCGGCACCAGCACAAGCGCGAGTGCGGTTACCGTGACGCCGTAAATCAACCACGCGAGCGAACCCAGTATCCGGTAGTCGATCGAGGCGACGATGAACATGATCACGATGCCGATCGAACCCCAAACCGCCTGCCGGACACCGATATTCGAGGCCACCAGTGGACCGCCGCCAGCGGCGCTATAGATGGTGATCGCCCCAAAACCCATCAGCACCATGGTGGTGATCAGGATGTAGAAATCGAAATCCTTCCAGCCTCGTTTGAGTTTGATCAATGACCACCCCAAGGAACTGGCGCCGCGGTGAAATCGTCTACCGCTAGAGCACCGCTACATCATTGATGGAAATGTGGAACTCGTAGCCAAGCAACTCCGCCGCACGCCGGGACATCAACATCCTCGGCAGGAAGATCTCGAAATACTGCATCACCGGCGCGATCGCAGTATCGATCGTCAATTGCAGCGCTATTGATTTCTGCTCCGGATCGACAATGAGTTGGGAAGATGTCGCCGCATAGTTGACGCGGTCGTGTTGGTCGAATGTGGTTGGATCCGCGTTGCGGACACGGGAGCGATGGACATCCGACTTGTCCGCCAGGATCAGCGCGGCCGATACGGCATGCACGGGATCGCCCATCTGCTCGGCGTCCTCGTGCGAGCCGATAGCGCCCATGACGATCGCCGTGTCCTCGATGTCGGCGCCGAGACGGCCGAGGATCTCGTGTGCGAGCAGCGCTCCGGTGCGAGCGTGATCGTTTCGGCTGACAACATTGCCGATATCGTGGAGATAGCCGGCGATCGCGGCCAATTCCTGATGTCTCTGGTCGTAGCCCATCTTCTTCAGGATATTGCGCGCGATATTTGAAACGAGACCAACGTGGCGAAATCCGTGTTCGGTATATCCGATCGCGCCCAGATTGCGGTTGGCGTGCCGGATCAGCGCCTGCACCTCTGGATCGGCCTTGACCTCGGCTAGGGTCACAGATGCGGCGCGGCCATCTGCCGCGTCCGATGCAGGTTGTTGAACGGGAACAGGCAGGGCGCGGGAATCCTGAACCGGAACGCGTTGTTCCGCGAGTTCCGCCAACGCCATGGCTCCAGAACGTGTCTGCGTCATGAGCCCGGCAAACCTGCCGGGGGAAGCAACCTCCTTCAGCAGTATAGTGGTGGTGGCTGACGCTGAACGTAGCTGCCGAGTATTGGCAATTTCGCGTGTTATTCTTGCCTACCTTCGACCGTGAGCGACCGCGATCGCTCCGATGACACCGGGTGAATCAGACTGATGGGTGAAGATCTCGACGCGGAACGTATTCTGGTCGAGGCGATTGGAGAACCGGGGAACCGCCGGTTTCGCCTCTTGGCTATTGTGAAGAATCAGACCTACGCGGTCTGGATGGAAAAGCAGCAAGTCCAGGCGCTCGGAATTGCGTTGGAGCAGATGCTCGAGCGACTCCCGGATGCCGGTCCCACCATTGGCTCCTCACCCCAACTTTCGGAATTCGATCGTGAGACCCGAAAGCAGTTTCGGGTTGGCCGGATGGAGCTCGGGTATGACGACGACGACGATCGCATCGTGATCGTCGCCCACGATCTGAATGGACCGGAAGAGAGTGACGTCGCGTTTGCCTGCCGCATGACCCGCGATCAGGCCCGCGATTTGAGTGCGGAAGCATCGGCGGTCGTCGCGGCAGGACGTCCGCGCTGCACCATGTGTGGCGAGCCCATGGGACCTGGCAATCACGTCTGCCCGCAGCAGAACGGCCACTTCCGTCATAGTCTGGAAGAAGATGCCGGCGAGGAGGAATCCTGACCATATCCGGCATCTGGCGCGAGTCATCGTCGTGCGGATTGACAAATCGGCGAGAGAGGCTCTAGGATTCATCGAGAAGCGATGAGTTCGACTTCAAAAGCGGTGTGTCTGTGAACGTGTTCGGCATCCTCGGCATTGTTTCGTCCGTATCGGGCCTCGTACTTACGGGGCTCCCGGTAGGGAGCCGCGTGCGCTGAGGGGGGGCCGTCAACCGGAGCAAATCCGGAATTCGCAAGTTCATCATTCGGGTTGGCCTCCCATCACGGGAGGCCATTTTGATGTTTGGAACAAAAGCAGTGCGGAAAGTGCCAGACACCCGCGTCGGCACTCGTGCCAGGGAGGGAAGACGATGGCGACGACAGAAGCGCCGGCTCGCCGATCAGCAGCATTTGATGAATTGGCAAGCGTCGCGCCGCGAGCCGAGCGGCCGGTGCTGAGCGGGTCGGAAATCGTCTGCCGTGCCCTGGAAGACGAAGGGGTCGATACCGTCTTTGGATACCCCGGCGGCGCGGTGATTCCCCTCTATGATGCCTTGCCCAGGGCCGGTTTCCACCATGTGCTGGTTCGCTTCGAACAATGGGCCGCGCTTGCCGCGGTTGGCTACGCGCGCGCAACCGGGCGGCCCGGCGTCTGTATGGCCACGTCCGGTCCTGGCGCGACCAATCTGGTGACCGGTCTCGCTGATGCGATGCTCGATTCCGTGCCGCTGGTGGCCATCACCGGCCAGGTTATCCAGCCCTTGATCGGCCGCGATGCCTTCCAGGAGGTGGACATCACTGGTATCACCTTGCCGGTCACCAAGCACAATTACCTGGTCCACCGCATCGAGGATCTGGCGTCGACGTTCAAGGAAGCGTTCCACCTGGCGACGACCGGGCGACCCGGTCCGGTGTTGATCGACATCCCGAAGACGCTCTTTCTCCAGAAGCACGAATACGAGTACCCCCAACAGGTCTTTCGCCGCGGTTATCAGCCGACGTCGACGCCAAATATGCGACAGGTCCGGCTGGCCTCGGAGGCGATCGCCAGGTCCCGCAAGCCATTGCTCATGGCTGGGCATGGCATTCTGCTCAGCGGCGCGAGCGAACTCTTCCGCGAGTTTGTCGAGAAGAGCGGTATCCCCGTGGTCTTCACCCTGCACGGCCTCGGTACATTCCCGGAATCGCATCCGCTCGGTCTTGGCCTGATGGGCATGCACGGGCATCGCCACGTCAACGATGCGCTCGACGAATGTGACCTGCTAGTAAACATCGGCGCCCGGTTTGACGATCGAGCCACTGGCCGCGTGAGTGGGTTCGCGCCAAAGGCGACCATCGTCCATGTCGACATCGATCCGGCAGAAATTGGCAAGAACGTTCGCGCCGATGTTCCGGTGGTGGGAGACGCGGCCGAAGTGCTGCGACTGCTGACGCCGGCGATTGAACAGCGACGATACGACGACTGGCTGGCGTGGATCGATTCGCGCCGGGACCGCGCGCTGAGCCGCGCCCTGGAGGATCGGCCAGAGTGGCCCGAGCCCTATACGATCGTGAAGTCAATCGCTGAGGCCACGCGCGGTGAAGCGATCGTGACCACGGACGTCGGCCAGCATCAGATGTGGACAGCCCAGCACTTCGGATTCAATTACCCCGACCGCTGGATCACCTCGGGCGGACTGGGGACGATGGGTTTTGGTCTTCCATCCGCGATCGGCGCCAAGATTGGCCGACCAGATCTCGAAGTCTGGTCGGTGATCGGTGACGGTGGTTTCCAGATGTCCTGCAACGAGTTGGCGACGGCGGTGCAGGAGAATCTCGATATCAACATTGCGGTCATCAACAACGGATACCTGGGCATGGTCAGGCAGTGGCAGGATCTCTTCCACCAGAAGAACTACTCCGAGGTCAAGATCGGCGGCCCATCCTTCGAGAAGTTGGCGGAGGCGTACGGGATCACCGGCATTACGGTGCGCAGCGATGCCGAGATCATGCCGGCCATCGAGAAGGCGCGCTCGATCCGGGGTCCGGTGCTGATCGACTTCGTCATCGAACCGGAAGCCAATGTTTGGCCGATCGTGCCGCCGGGAGCAGCGAACTCGGAAATGATGCACCACCAGCGGTTCGAGTAGGAGACGACGATGAAGACGCGTCATACGCTCAGTGTTCTGGTCGAGGACCATCCAGGAGTTCTCAACCGCGTCGTCTCCCTGCTGCGGCGGCGATCGTTCAATATCGATTCGATCACGGTCGGGCACTCGGAGCAGCCCGGAGTCTCGCGGATGACCATTGTCGTCAACGGCCGTGAAGACGAGGTCGAACAGGCGGGCAAGCAGCTCTACAAGTTGATGGAAGTGCTCAAGGTCACCGATGTGACCCCGCTCAATTGCGTTGCACACGAGTTGGCACTCATCAAGGTGGCCGCCAAGGCACAGCACCGCTCCGAAATCCTGCAGATCGCGCAGATTTACGATGCGCGGGTCGTCGATGCCAGCCCGACCACCTTGCTGATCGAGGCGACAGGTCCTGAAGAGCAGGTTGATGGTCTGTTGAACATGCTCAAGGGGTTTGGGATTCGGGAACTTGTCCGAACTGGTCCGGTGGCGATGCTGCGAGGTGCGGCCACGGTAGCGGTCAAGGAGCCTGCTCACGCGGAGCGTGAGTTGGCCGTAGCCGGAAACGGATCGCGGCCGCACAATTCCTGAACGGACAGCGCCGGATTTCCGGCGCTGTTTCTTCACACAATCAATGCGTAATTCGCCGGATGCCGTTCCGGCGAGTGTTTCCGGCCGAAGACGCCGGTCTGAATCTGGGGGGAGCGAATGCCCGCGACGGTCTATTACGAGAGCGATGCCGGACTCGATGCGCTGCAAGGCAAGACGGTGGCGGTCATCGGCTATGGCAGCCAGGGACACGCCCACGCGCTCAATTTGCGCGACTCCGGTATCGACGTGGTCGTCGGATTGCACGAGGGTAGCAAGAGCCGGGCCAAGGCCGAGGCCGACGGGCTTCGCGTCATGTCGGTTGCGGATGCGGTCCGCGCCGCCGATGTCATCATGATCCTCGTCCCCGATCACATCCAGAAGCGGCTCTACGAGCAGGAGGTTGCGCCCAATCTGACGCCGGGCAAGACGCTGATGTTCGCCCATGGCTTCAACATCCACTTTGGCGCGGTCAACCCGCCGGAGGGGATCGACGTGGCGATGATCGCCCCGAAGAGCCCTGGCCACCGGCTGCGTGAATTGTTCCAGGAGGGAGTCGGCGTTCCAGCGTTGCTCGCCATCCATCAGGATGCGACCGGACATGCCAAGGACACCGCGCTGTCGTATGCCCGCGCGCTTGGTTCGCTGCGTGCGGGCGTGCTGGAGACCACGTTCAAGGAAGAGACTGAAACCGACCTGTTCGGGGAGCAATCGGTCCTCTGCGGCGG
This sequence comes from Thermomicrobiales bacterium, assembly GCA_046328335.1. Classification (GTDB taxonomy): domain Bacteria; phylum Chloroflexota; class Chloroflexia; order Thermomicrobiales; family UBA6265; genus JACCXM01. The sequence goes on along the minus strand of JAXLWU010000006.1, from coordinate 147,927 downwards.
CGTCAGTCACCTGATCGAGGCTGGTTTCAATACGCTGGTCGCGGCCGGCTATCAGCCGGAGATCGCGTACTTCGAATGTCTGCACGAACTCAAACTCATCGTCGACCTTATCTACGAGGGCGGCCTCGAGTACATGCGCTACTCGGTGAGCGACACCGCCGAGTATGGCGATTACTATGCCGGCCCTCAGATCATCGACGAGCATGTCAAGGAGACGATGCAGCAACTGCTGGCACGCATCCAGGATGGGTCGTTTGCCACCGAGTGGATCGGCGAAAACGAAGCGGGCCGGGAGCGATTCCTGGCAATGCGCGCCCGGGCCCAGGGAAGCGAGGTCGAGCAGGTCGGCGCCGAGTTGCGGAAGATGATGCCGTGGCTGCGAAAAGGGCGTCCGGCCGTCGTCGCAAGCGCGACAGGAGATTAGGAATGAGCGAGGTCGGGGTACAGGAAGCCAAGACGGCCGAACGCGTTGTAGTGTTCGACACCACGTTGCGTGACGGGGAGCAGTCGCCCGGCGCGACACTGACGGCGGACGAAAAGCTGGAAGTTGCGGAAGCGCTCGTCGAACTCGGTGTCGACGTGATGGAAGCCGGTTTTCCCGCGGCGTCTCCCGGTGACTACGAAGCCGTCCGCGCGATTGCCAATCGTGTCAAGGGTGTTTCGGTCGCCGGCCTCGCCCGTTGCAATGAAGCGGATATCGAGCGTGCGGCAAATGCCGTGCGAGGCGGTGAGGCGCCGCGAATTCACACCTTCATCGCGACCTCCGACATTCACCTCAAACACAAACTGCGGATGGAGCGCCAGGAGGTCCTCGATCGCGTCGCCCATATGGTCCGCTTCGCCAAGTCGTTTACCAGCGACGTGGAGTTCTCCGCGGAGGACGCGACACGATCCGATTGGGACTTCCTGTCGCGGGTGTTTGCGGTCGCGATCGAGGCCGGCGCCACGACGCTGAACGTGCCGGACACGGTCGGTTACACGACTCCGGTGGAGTATGCGGCGTTGATGCGGCACCTGAAGGCCCATGTGCCCGGCATCGAGAACGCCGTGATATCGGTGCATTGTCACGATGATCTCGGCATGGCGACGGCGAACACCCTGGCCGCGGTGGCGGCGGGGGCGCGTCAGGTCGAAGTAACCATGAACGGGATCGGCGAACGCGCCGGCAATACCTCGCTGGAAGAAGTCGTCATGGCAATGGCGACGCGCGGCGAGCAGTTCGGGGGCGTCACGACGCGAATCCGCAAGGAGCGGCTCGTGCCAACCAGCCGGTTGATCAGCACGTTGACGGGCGTGGTCGTGCAGCCTAACAAGGCGATCGTCGGCGCGAACGCGTTCGCCCATGAGGCCGGCATTCACCAGGATGGCATGCTGAAAGAGCGGACCACCTACGAGATCATGAATCCAGCCGATGTCGGCTGGGAAGGCACCCGTCTGGTGCTTGGCAAACACTCCGGGCGCGCTGGGTTCCGCAACACACTGCAGGAACTCGGTATTCGACTCGATGACAGTCAATTGAACGAGGCGTACCAGCGTTTCCTGGAACTGGCCGATCGCAAAAAGCAGGTCACCGCCGCCGATCTGGTGGCGCTAGTCAGCGATCAACTCGAAGCCGCGGGCGATCCACTCCATCTCGTCCGCTGGAATGCGAGCATCGGCAGCGGCGGGGCGGCCACGGCCGCGGTTGTCGTCAGCCGGGAAGGCACGGAAGCGACCGGTCACGGCCAGGGGAACGGCGCGGTCAACGCCTTGCTCGAGGCTATCGACGCCGCGGTGGGAATTCCCTGCGAACTCGAGGAGTACAACCTCGAGGCAGTGACGCCCGGCGATGATGCCCAGGGGCAGGTACGCCTGCGCATCCGCGCGGGCGAACAGGTCTACACCGGACATGGCTTGGCGACCGACGTCGTCGAGGCCAGCGCTCGTGCCTATCTGGCGGCACTGAGCAAAGTGATCCAGGGTGATGCAACCGCGATCATCCCTGGTCCTGTCTCGTCGGTATCCCGCTGGACATAAGCATTGGCGCGTTGAAGTGAGTCCGCAACTTCTCCATGTTAATGCCGCTGACGCACATGCCTGCAGAGGAATTGCATCGTGAGTGAACCGCAAACTCTGAAAACCTTGAGCGAGAAGCTCTGGGAACGCCATCTGATCCACTCGGCGCCCGGTGAGCACGACCTCCTCTATATCGACATGCATCTGGTCCACGAGGTCACCTCGCCGCAGGCTTTTGACGGGCTCCGCATGGCAAATCGTCCCGTGCGGCGTCCGGATCTGACGATCGCCACGGCTGATCACAACGTGCCGACCATCGGCATCGACCGGCCGATCGAGGATCCGATCTCGGCGAAGCAGCTGTCGGCGCTCGATTCGAACTGCGAGGCCTTCGGTGTGCGCCTCTATCCGCTGGCGCATCCCGAGCAGGGGATCGTTCACGTCATCGGACCGGAGCAGGGGCTGACGCTGCCCGGGATGACGATCGTGTGTGGCGACAGTCATACCTCGACGCATGGCGCGTTCGGCGCGCTCGCGTTCGGCATCGGCACGAGCGAGGTCGAGCACGTACTTGCGACGCAGAGTCTGCCGCAGGCGCGGCCGAAGACGATGGCGATCACAGTCGATGGCGATCTGGCGGAGGGTGTCACCGCCAAGGACGTGATTTTGGCCATCATCGGCACGATCGGCACGGGAGGCGGCATTGGGCACGTCATCGAATATCGTGGATCGACCATTCGCTCCCTGTCGATGGAAGGCCGGATGACGGTCTGCAACATGTCGATCGAGGCCGGCGCCCGTGCCGGAATGATCGCCCCTGACGAAACCACGTTCGAGTACATCCAGGGCCGCCGCCACGCGCCGAAAGGCGAACTGTGGGATCTTGCGATTGCAGACTGGCGGACATTGCCGACGGATGAAGGCGCGCTGTTCGACTGCGAGGTGACGCTGGACGGATCGGCAATTCGTCCGCATGTGTCGTGGGGAACCAATCCTGGGCAGGTCGTGGCCATCGATGGCGCGGTCCCTGACCCGGAGGCTTTCGAGGATGCGGGTGCGCGCGAATCAGCGGCGCGAGCGCTGCGCTATATGGGCCTGGAGCCAGGAACTGCCATCCGCGACATTCCGGTCGATACCGTGTTCATCGGGTCGTGCACGAACAGCCGGATCGAAGACCTCCGCTTGGCGGCGTCCGTCGTAGCCGGTCGCAGGGCAGGGGACAACGTCCGGGCGATGGTGGTGCCCGGGTCGATGCGGGTGCGGGCGCAGGCGGAAGCGGAAGGGCTCGATCGCATCTTTACTGATGCCGGATTCGAGTGGCGTGCCGCTGGTTGCTCAATGTGCCTGGGAATGAACCCGGACAAACTCCGTTCGGGCGAACGTTGTGCGTCCACCTCGAATCGCAACTTCGAGGGCCGGCAGGGTCCCGGTGGCCGGACCCATCTCGTATCGCCTGCGGTTGCCGCGGCCACCGCGATCGCCGGACGGTTCGCCACGCCGGGAGACCTGGGGTAGACGATGCAGCCAATACGCATGATTAGTGGCACCGCGGTCCCGATCGATCGCAGCGATGTCGATACCGATCAGATCATTCCGGCTTCATGGCTCAAGCGGGTGGAACGGACCGGATTTGGAGTTGGTCTTTTTTCGGCCTGGCGAGAGAGTGACCCGAGTTTCCCGCTCAATCGGGAGGAATTTTCCGGTGCCTCGATTCTGATCGCGGGGCCCAACTTTGGCGTCGGGTCATCGCGCGAGCATGCGGTCTGGGCCTTGACCGACTATGGCTTCCAGGCGGTCATCTCGTCCCGGTTCGGCGATATCTTCCGCAGTAATTCAACGAAATCGGGATTGCTACCGGTCGTCGTGCCACCGGAATTCGCCGCTGCCCTGATGCGGGCCGTCGAGGAGAATCCCGCCCTGAACATCACGATCGATGTCGCCGAAGGATGGGTGGCGGCTCCCGAAGTCGGGTTGGAAGCCGATTTCCATCTCGATGACTTCACCAAGATGCGGTTGCTGGAAGGTCTCGACGATATTGGCCTGACGCTTCGCCACGCCGACGCGATCTCGGCCTACGAGATGCGCCGACCGGCCTGGATGCCTCGGGTCGAAACAGCCTGATAGTCTGGAATTGCGAACTGTCCGTCACGGAGAATTGCTCCGGACGGACAGTTCGTTTTGGGTGCCCCGAGAATCGGGGGAGGGGGAACCTGTTCGCATGGCGAAGGTCGCACTTTTCCCCGGGGATGGGGTGGGTCCAGAGGTCGTCGCCGAGGCCGTAAAGGTGCTCGATGTCGTCTCGAAGCAATTCGATATCGACATCGCGTTCGAGCCGTTGACCATTGGCGGTAAAGCGCTCGATAAGCATGGCGTTCCGATTCGCGACGAAGAGATCGATGCCTGTCGCGGTGCGAGCGCGGCACTACTGGGAGCGGTCGGTGGACCGAAATGGGATTCCGTCGACCCGGCGCTGCGGCCAGAGCGCGGGTTGTTGCGGATGCGAAAGGAACTGGGCCTCTTCGCCAACCTGCGTCCCGTCTCCGTGCTCGATGCCCTCGCCGACGCCTCGCCGCTGAAGCGCGAGGTCGTGGCCGGCGTCGATCTGTTGGTTCTCCGCGAATTGACTGGCGGACTCTACTACGGTCAGCCGAAGCGGCAGTGGCGAGAGTACCGGGGACGGGCGGCGATTGACACACTCATCTACCGGGAGCACGAGATCGCGCGAGTGGTGCGACTCGGCTTTGCTCTCGCCCGATCGCGGACGGGCCGACTCGCGAGCGTCGACAAGTCGAACGTTCTGACATCGTCACGACTGTGGCGCGACATCGTCAACGAGATCGCTCCAGAGTACCCGGACGTGTCCTGCGAACACGTCCTGGTCGACGCGATGTCGATGCACCTCATCAAGAATCCGGCGCGATACGATGTCATCGTCACCGAGAACATGTTTGGCGATATTCTCTCGGATGAGGCGTCTGTCATCCCCGGATCGATCGGGTTGCTTCCCTCCGCCAGCGTCAGTCAACGCGAAGGAGTGGATCAGGGCACCTGGTTTGGCCTGTACGAGCCTATCCACGGCAGCGCACCCGATATCGCTGGGCAGGGCAAGGCGAATCCGGCTGGCACGATTCTCTCCGCGGCAATGATGCTGCGATGGTCACTCGGTCGGCCCGATGCGGCAGCGGCTGTCGAAAAGGCCGTGAAGGAGACAATCGAAGCCGGGGTGCGCACACCAGATATCGCGACTGGCGAAATTGCCGCGGTCACTACGCAGGAGTTCGGAAGCGAAGTGGCAAGTCGTATTTCGGACGGCTCCTGAAACGGAATCCGGCGCTTGCTCGCAAGACGCACCCTCACCCCAACCCCTCTCCCATCGAAATGGGAGAGGGGCTCTCGGCACAGTTCATGCCTTCCACAACGGGCAACAGCGCTCGTTTTCGGCCATACCTCCCCCAATCAGCGTGCGCGGGGCGAGGAGCGTGGTGCCATTGCGCCCTGGCACAGTGCGAATGGCTTCTCTCAGATTCCATATTGCAGCGCCATGCGGAACGTGTGTCGTCCCGAGGAACGAGGGACCTCGTCGTTCGGCATGAGGCACGACGGACGACGAGATTCCTCCTTCGTCGGAAAGACACGTCTTCGGCACGCTGCTCTATGACGGTAATCGAGCCCCCTCCTGCTTTCGGCAGAGGGCTCGTGTTTGCTGCGCGTGTTTGTCGGTCGTAGGGACGACGAGCCGAAGGCGGTCAATACGTCATCACTTCTCGATCCTGACGACGACCAGTTGCATCTGCCCGTGCGGGGTTGCGACGGTGGCGCGTTCACCGGGGCGCAGCCCGAGCAATGCCTTGCCGACGGGTGACTCATTGGAAATCAGGCCTTGCGAGGGTTTGGCCTCGATGGCGCCGACGATCGTGTACCGCTCCTCGTCGCCTTCGACATCGACCACCACGGTCGAACCGATCCTGACCACGTTGCCATCGCCCGCGGCGTTGTCATCGAGAACAATCGCCTGCTGAAGCAACGATTCCAGATCGGCGATGCGTTTTTCCATCATCGCCTGATCGTGTTTCGCGGCGTCGTAGCCGGCGTTCTCGCGCAGGTCACCGTGCGAGCGCGCATCGGCCAGGGCGGCGATGATGGCAGGGCGGCGGACCTCCTTGAGTTCCTTGAGTTCGGCGCGGAGACGCTCCAACCCCTCCCGGGTAACGGGAACCTGTCGTGCTGTCACAATGGATCTCCGAGCGCGGCGAGATGCGAAGCCGCAATGTCAGGGATACCTCGCAGTCGCGAGGCTACTCAACTTCCATGGTGCATTCGATTTCAACCGGAATCTGAAACGGCAATGCCACAAAACCGACAGCGGATCGGGTATGGAGCCCCGCTTCGCCGAAGACCTCGACGAAGAGATCGGAACAGCCATTGATCACTTTGGGCTGATCGGAGAAGTCGGGGGTGCAATTGACCATGCCAAGGACCTTCACCACACGCTTGACCCGGTCGAGATCGCCCAGCGCCGCCTTCGCGGTGGCCAGGATCTGCAGTCCGACCTCGCGGGCGGCGGCATAGCCCTCTTCGACGGAGAGGGTGCCCCCGACCTTTCCGCGCGGTGCGGCGTCCGAGGGGCCGGTGCCGGAAATGAAGAGCAGATTGCCGGTCTGAATGGCACGGGTGTACGTCGCTACCGGTTGAACCGGGTCCGGCAGTACGATGCCCAGTTCCTGCAATCGCTGCTCCACGCGCATGGTCTCTGCTCCCTTCTCCTGACTGAAATGGTCGTGCCGCGATCAGGCGGCCTTGTACCCGAGGAGATCTCCCAACCGCCCCACAGCGTCCGCCAGCAAGTCATCGCTTGTCGCGAACGAAAGTCGAACGTGACCTTCGCCAGCGCTGCCAAATGCCACGCCCGGCGTGACAGCGACGTGCGCCTCCTGCAGGAACCGTTCCGCCGCCTCGCTCGATGTCATGCCGGTGCCCCGGATATCAGCGAAGGCGTAGAACGCGCCCTCGGCACGCGGGCACTGAATCCCGTTGATGCGAGACAATCCGTCCGAGACGGCGCGGCGCCGGCGATCCCACGCTTCCACCATCTCACCAATGAACTCCTGTGGCCCGGTCAGCGCGGCGATCCCGGCGCGCTGCACGAACGACGTGGCGCAGGTCACCGAGTGGCTGTGGACCTTCTCGATCTGGGCGATATATGAGCGGGGGCCCGCCACATAGCCGAGGCGCCAGCCGGTCATGGCATAGGCTTTGGAGAGTCCATTGAAGATCAGGGTTCGCTCCGCCATTCCCGGGAAAACGGCGGGACTGACGTGCGCGTGCCCGTCGTAGAGGATTTTCTCGTACATCTCGTCCGAAAAGACCACGAGGTTGTGTCGGCGGCTGAACTCGGCGATATCGGCGAGTTCCAGATCGTCAAATACGTGGCCTGTCGGATTGTTCGGCGAGTTCACCAGCAGGATGCGTGAATCTGGGGTCACGGCTTCCTCGAGCGCAGCTAGAGTCAACCGCCAGTTATCGTCGGCAGTGGTCTGCACCGGGACCGGCCGTCCGCCGGCCAACTCCACCATCGGTCCATACGATACCCAGGCCGGTTCAGGGATCAGAACATCGACACCTGGCTCGACGAACGCGAGCGCTGCCTCGAAGAGCGCCTGCTTGCCGCCGGGGGTAACGATGACGCCACCGGCGGGATCGACCTCGATGCCGTTGTCGACTCGAAGTTTGTCGGCAATTGCCTTCCGCAACGCGGGTATGCCGGCGCTAGCCACGTAGTGCGTCTCGCCGGCGTTCATCGCATCGATCGCCGCTCGCCGGATGTGCTCTGGGGTAATGAAATCGGGGTCGCCGCCGCCGAGATCGATCACATCGATCCCCTGCGCTTTCAGTTGCCGAGCGCGATCGGATACGGCAATCGTCGGCGAAGGCGCCAGATCGCGGACCCGCCGCGCCGCCTGTAACACCGGCGCAGCATGGGTTGAAGATGACATGAACCCGACTCCCTCGATCACCAACGCAAACGCACAACGCGCCCGTGTCTCGCTCGAAAACCGGGAACAGCGTCCGGCGATTCTATCATGCGTCTCGCCCAATTCGTTGCTGATCCCGCCCGATCCGGACAACCCTGACAACGCTCGATTAGCACTCGCCCTTGCAGAGTGCTAATGCTGCTGCTACGATTTCAGGCGTTATCAGCGCTGCCTCCGGGCGGAGGCGCGGGATTCGCAACAAGGCAGGAGGAGAAGGAATCGTGGCAAAGGACAGCGGCGCGGCAACGGCCGTCAAGCTCCAGCCCCTCGGGGATCGCGTTGTCGTCTCGCCTCTCGGGCGGGAAGAGACCACCAAGTCCGGGATTGTCATCCCTGACACCGCCAAGGAGAAGCCGCAGCGCGGCACGGTGATCGCGGTTGGCAAGGGTCGTCGCGATGACGATGGCGATCGCATCGCGATGGATGTCGAGGTCGGCGATCAGGTGCTGTTCGCGAAGTACGCCGGGACCGAATTCAAGTACGAGGACGAGGAGTATCTGATTCTGTCCGAAAAGGACATTCTGGCCAAAATCGGAAGCTAGACGTTTTTAGCGCCTGGAGTCCCCTCCAGGTGCGGTAGACGCAGCAGCATTTGCACAAATAGGGAGGACCAACGTGCCAAAAGTCATTGAATTCAACCAGACCGCGCGCGGCTCGCTGAAGGAAGGCGTCGATACGCTCGCCAACGCGGTCAAGACCACGCTCGGCCCGAAGGGCCGCAACGTCGCGCTCGACAAGAAGTACGGCGCTCCGACCGTCACCCATGACGGCGTCACCGTCGCCAAGGAGATCGAGCTCGAGGACCCGTTCGCCAACATGGGCGCCCAGTTGCTCAAGGAAGCGGCGACCAAAACGAACGATGTCGCGGGTGACGGAACGACCACCGCGACCGTCCTGGCTCAGGCGATCGTCAATGAAGGCATGCGCAACGTCGCCGCCGGCGCCAATGCCATGCTGCTCAAGCAGGGCATCGATCTTGGCGCCAACGCGCTGGTCCAGAAGATCCAGGACATGGCGACCGAGGTCAAGGGCAAGGACGAGATCGCCCAGGTGGCCGCGATTTCGGCTGCCGATGCCGAGATTGGCACGCTCATCGCCGAGGTGATGGAGAAGGTCGGCAAGGACGGGGTGATCACGGTCGAGGAGAGCAAGGGCCTCGAATTCGAGACCGAGTACACCGAGGGGATGCAGATCGACCGCGGCTACCTCTCCCCCTACTTCGTCACCAACCCAGAGCGGATGGAAGCCGAGCTCGACGATCCGTTCATCCTGATCACCGACAAGAAGATCTCCTCCATCCAGGACATCCTGCCGGCCCTCGAGAAGGTCGCTGGCGCCCGCGCGCCGATGATGATCATCGCCGAGGACGTGGACGGTGAGGCGCTTGCCACGCTGGTCGTCAACAAGCTGCGTGGCACCATCAGTGTGCTGGCGGTGAAGGCACCCGGCTTTGGTGACCGCCGCAAGGAGATGCTGCGCGACATCGCGATCCTGACCGGTGGCCAGGTCATCTCCGAGGAGGTCGGCCGCCGCCTCGACAGCGTCGATATCGCCGATCTCGGCCGCGCCCGCCGCGTGGTCTCGACCAAGGACGACACCACCTTCATCGAGGGTGCCGGGGATGCGAACGCGATCAAGGGTCGCATGGAGCAGATTCGCGCCCAGGTCGAGACGACGACCTCTGATTTCGATCGTGAGAAGTTGCAGGAGCGGCTGGCGAAACTGGCCGGTGGCGTGGCGGTGATCAAGGTCGGCGCCGCCACCGAGACCGAACTGAAGGAGAAGAAGCACCGCGTCGAAGACGCCCTCTCCGCGACCCGCGCCGCGGTCGAGGAAGGAATCGTTCCTGGTGGCGGTGTGGCGCTGATCAACGCGCTTTCGGCGCTCGATGGCGTGAAGGCCTCCGGTGACATCCAGACCGGCGTCAACATCCTCCGCCGTGCGCTCGAAGAGCCGATGCGGGGTATCGCCGCCAACGCCGGCAAGGACGGCGCGGTGGTGATCGAGATGGTCCGGCGCGCCCAGCAGGAAAAGGGCAACACCAACGTCGGCTACGACGTGATCGCCGATTCCTACGTCGACATGGTTGGCGCGGGGATCATCGATCCGGCGAAGGTGACCCGCTCGGCGGTGGAGAATGCGGCGAGCATCGCCGGAATGATCCTGACCACCGAGGCCCTGATCACCGACAAGCCGGAGGAGAAGGCTGCCGCTCCCGCGATGCCGGGCGGTATGGATTACTAATCCGAAAGAACTTCTCGAACCCAGGAGTCATCGAACGGGCGGCCATCTGGCCGCCCGTTCCTGTTGCCTTTCGGTGTCACTGTTCACTTTCCGGATACTCACCGCGTATTCGTGAAACGCGCCTTTACCTCGATACCGGCGTTCGCGCAGGAGAAGTCTTCCTGTGCGCCCGGCGCGGGGCGTTCGCATGTCATACGGAGGCGTGCGAAAGACGTGTCATGCCGAGCCGCCGCGAGGAACCTCGGTGGCAGTCGAATTCTCGGCCTACGCCGACGTCCCTCCTCTGCCGGGACGACATATAGCGGTCGCCGGCACAACTCGCCGTCTACACGTCGCCGCAAGGGTTGTTGCGGGTCACTTCCTGGCGTCAGCGCAGACGACTTCGGGTGGCGCCAACCGACACTGCACAATCGGTTCGCCGGCAACGCCTCGCTGCGTGACCTGCCAACTATCGCCGTCACGCTCCAATGTCATGAAACCGAATGATTCGAGATTCTCCGCTTCCTCGATGTCCGGGTCGTCGAGTTGTGACGCGGTGGGGGTCCCGGAGGGGACCGCGTCGAGTGTTGTTCCCGCGTTGCCGGCAATCACCTGGGCTGGACGGCCGGACGTTGGGGAAAACGAGAGACTCTGGGCGAGGTGAATGTGACCGGAGAGGATCATGCCGTATTCAGTGCCAAGGTTGCCACCGGTCGCCGCGTTGTAACTGGCGTTGTCGACTTCGATGTCGCCGTTGTCGAATCTCAGGATTCCCCACATCGGGCGGTGGGTCACGAGCCACGCCCCTGCGGGCGCCATTTCAGCGAGCGCGGCGAACTGGGACCTGTAGGCGGCGACCTCATCGGGAGAGTCGGTCGTATCTGACGCCTCCGCTGAGTCGATTATCGCGAGATTCAGATCGACCAGCGGAATGACGTACGGGTCGGTAAACCGCTGACACTCGGGTACGTATGGTCGCGGGTCGAGGTAGCGGAACCATCCCTCGGGATTTCTGGCGCAGGTCTCATGATTGCCGCGCATGATGACCCACGGCGCGGCGCCGAGCATCGCTGAGGCAGGTGAGAAAAAGTCCGCATTCCAGGCGGCCCAATTGTCACCAAAAGGACTTCCTGCGCAGCCAGATTGATCGACAGGACAGGCGTTCTCCCGGTAGAGAAAGTCGCCGACATGGATGATGAGGTCCGGCTGGTAGGCGGCAATCGACGCCGAAATCTGCGGAAACGGCCACGCGGAGGGATTGTTGCAGGCCTGATACTTCTTCTCCCAATCGCTCAGCCGGCAGCCGGCGTCACCGAGAACCACAATTCTCGAGTAGGGCGGCTTTGGCAGCGCGAGCGGTTGGCCGGCGATCGATGCCGATGAAACTCCGAACGGCACCGTGGCTTCGCATGCGGTCACCGGGAACTCGGTTGTCGACGTTGCGCGCGCGTTCATCGGCGTGCTGATGTCATCGATTTCCATTGCCGGACATGCCCCGGCGACGAGGGTTCTCGCCAGCAAGACGCCATTCGGTCCGATCTGAAGCCAGGCGGGAGGGAGTGGACCGAGAGCGCCGCCGGCTACCGGGCTTGCCACCGGTGTCGCAACCTGGGCGCGCAGGTCATGTCCGGGTAACCAGATGAGCGAGAAGAGCAGAGCAAGCAGGGTGAAGCGGCGACGGGCAGACGACACTCGGGACGCGCGGCGCATCGGCAATGCCTCCGATCATTCAAGGGCGGTTTGGAATTGCTGAGACCAATCGCGGGCTAGCGGGTCTATTCGTCGTTGTTGGCGTTCTCACCAAACATCGGGGTGAGGATCGTGGGAAAAACGCGGCGACCAAATTGCTCGATGATGATTGCTTGCGTTGGACAGGCACGGGCACCGGCGAAGAGTTGCTCGACCGTCGCCTCGTCGGCGTTCTCGATCACCGCGACCCCGGTTTCATCATCGAGGACGTAGATTCCCGGGGCGGCGGTGGTGCACTTGGCATTGGCGATGCAGCGGCGCGGATCGATGTAAACGCGGAGCGAGCCTTTGCTGATTTCCGATGACATTCGGCGTCGGTCCTCCATTGCCTGATGTCGGGGAGACAGGGTGAGTTGTCCCTGAATCGATCGAGAAAGCAGCGCGAAACGGATCTCGGCCTATCTCAACCAGGCGCTGCCGGCCAGACCCGATTCTACCTGACGTCCTTGCTTCGGACGTGATTCCTTCCAACAGTCCCCAAATTCCGCGAGAGACTCGTCTTATGACATCCGGGAAACCGATCTCGTCGTACTCTTGACAGGTATATACGGTCGGCGGGGTGGCTGGTCCCGCAGCCATTGGGTGGCAGGAAGGGAATCTCCGCGTGGATGGACTGAGATTCGATGAATGGACGCGATCGCTGCAGAGGAGATCGCGGCGCGAAGCGCTGAAGGGCCTGGCCGCCGGAATCCTGGCGGCACCGGTGACGCTGGTCGGGATGCGGGAGGCCTTTGCCCAGGTCACGACAGCGGCCTGTGGCAAACAGGGCGATCGCTGCAAGAAGAACAGCGATTGCTGCAACAACTACAAGTGTGTAAACGATAAATGTAAGAAGAAGGACAACGGAAACTGCGGCAAGGAGGGAGACCGGTGCGATCGGAACAGCGATTGCTGCAACAACTACCGCTGTCAGAATAACAAGTGCAAGAAGGACAGCAGTGGCTGCGGCAAGCAGGGCGACCGTTGCAAGAACACCAGCGATTGCTGCAACAATTACAAGTGCCAGAACGACAAGTGCAAGAAGGATGACAACAACAATTGCGGCAAGCAGGGTGATCGCTGCGACCGCAATAGCGATTGCTGCAACCACTACCGCTGCAAGAACGACAAATGCAAGCAGGATTCCTCCAATTGTGGCAAGGAAGGGGATAACTGCAAGAAAAACAACGATTGTTGCAGCAACCTCCGTTGCAACAACGATCGTTGCAAAAAGGACAACGCCAACTGCGGCAAGGGCGGCGACAAATGCAACAACAATGGCGACTGCTGCAACAACTACCGCTGCAAGAACAGCAAATGTCAGAAGAAAAACTAGGGTAGGGCAACAACGTGCAGCATCGGCGCGGGCAGCCATTTGAACCGCCGCCGCGGTCGACGTGAAATGATGGGGTGACCCTTTCGAGTCACCCCATTATCTTTTTGCCGTCCGAGTGCGTTGACGAAGCACGGATACGGTGATACGTCTGTTAAGACGGCGAGACTTTCGGCCCCACAATCCGGCGGGGCCGATTCTCAGTTATGGCGCTTCCGTTTCTCAGCCAACAGGAGGGGCAGGCAATGGACTTCGACGCATTCGACCAACTCGCCCTCTGGGTTGCCCGATCGGGATCGCGTCGGTCGATCTTGGCCGCGCTGATGGGTGCAGGCTTGCTCGGCGCGAACCGCGTCACTGAGGCGGACGCACATCGCGAGCACAAGCGAAAGCATTGCAAGCCGAAGTGTCGGCACAAGGAGTGTGGTAAGGATGGATGTCGCGGCTCCTGTGGCGCTTGCACTCCGCCGGAGACATGCGTCAATGGAACATGCCGGTGTGTCCCGAATTGTGATGGTTCGACGTGTGGGCAGGACGGCTGTGGGGGCACATGTACGTGCGCTGATACGGATTATTGCGACCAACTCGCCTGCGTGCCGTGCAATCCGGCATGTCCAGCGGGTCAGCGTTGCATCCAGGGGACCTGCACCTGCGACCAGTCCAACAACGCGTGTCCGAACGATGTCGACGGCCGCTGCGCGTGCGCAGCGATCGTGTCGGTGGCGCCCGATACCTTCACTGCTGCCTGCGCCGATCGCAATTCCGCCTGCGATCTCTCCAAACCTTGCACGAGTAATTCAGATTGTGCAACGGGCACGGTCTGCCTGTTGGGATGCCGCGACGCATCTGATCCTGATGGTCCGAGGCGCTGCTCCAATCCGTGCGTTGCGGTCTGATTGCGGGAATCTTTTCGAGAGGCGACGCCCGGACGCCCGTGTCAATGACGAGAGAGACTGATGAGGGCGCTTGTCTTCGTTTCGGGAACCAGCGGGAATGACGGGGCGTCGGTGATGGTCGCATTGGTCGGCTGCAGTCTCGTCATCCCGAGCGGAGATGTCGATCTCCGGCGTGCGGATTCGGATGCCAGTGATCGCACCGAAACGACCAAGAGTCGGGACGGGAATGGTTCGATGCCTCGTTCGGCGCCGGTAACGCAAGGCTATCAGGTGCCGACCTGGATCGCTCGCTCCCATTTTGCGGCTGTCAGCGCGGCAAGGATGCCCAGGATCAGCGATCCGACCGCCAGCACAGTGGCCACGTCGCTGATCCATGCTGCTGTCGCCGCCGCTAGCGTACAGAGAAGTGCGGCCAGGCCGAAGCCCATTATGGCGACCAGCATCAGCTACTTCGGCCGCCGCCGCAGGGTGGCGATGGCTGCCAGGATCGTGGCAGCCAGGGACAGGATGGTGGCGACCGACAGGAACAGAAACGCTCGTGCGCCCAACTCGCAACTCGGGTCCAGCCACGAATTGCAGAGTCCGAGCCCGAAGCCCAGCACAAACACGGTAGCAAATGTCTGAAACGTGAGCAGTAGCCCGCCGATCAGGAAGACGAGGCCGACCAGCACATGGAGCCTCTCCTTCATCGGCGACCCTTCCGCATCAGGAATCTGCAAACGATCCAGCGACGAGTTGACTGGAGACCGTTGGTCGCATGTGAGCTATCGTCGCCTTTACGCGGACGTGCCATAGATGGGCGGCTGCAGAACGTGCGCGGTCGGGTCACGGTAGACGAACCAGGCCTTGCCCACGATGTCGTCCACGGGGACCGGGCCAAACACCCGTGAGTCGCTAGAATTCGTGCGGTGGTCGCCGAGGACATAGACGTCGCCATCGGGGACGATGACGTCGCAGAAGAAGTCGGGGTTGGTTGGCGGGCAGCGGCTGGCATCCTCAACGTAGTCTTCAGACAGGGGCATGCCGTTGAGAAGAACCCGCTGTCCGCCAAACGAAATCCGGTCTCCGGGGAGCGCGACGATGCGCTTCACGTGCGTTTCAGGAGGATCTGCATCATCAGTGCCGGGTCGAAAGAAAACGATGATATCTCCGCGGCGAGGCCCCGAACGCTGATAGGCGGACGCATCAACCAGGACGAAGTCGCCGGCGTTGAGTGTCGGCGTCATCGCCTCGCCGTTGATTCCAAACACGAGCTCGATGTGCCCCGGCACGACCTCAAGACCCGGTTTCAGCAAGGGCCGGGTACCCTGGCTGCCGGATTGCTCCTCGACCGCCGGGGTCGAGGACTCGCGAGGAGGCGTCGCTTTTTGCGCGGTGACGGATGAGTACATGGCGATCCCGAGGAACAAAAAAGCGCCGACGACAGCAACAGATCGCATCGGTCTTCTCCTCCTCGATGTTCCCGCCTTGGACGCATTGTGCCGAATGATCTGTTCCATGTTCAGTCCGCGGCAGAGGCTGTCCAACAGCTCAGTCGGTCGAGCGCCGAAGCAGACCAGCGGCTCGATCCCTATCATGATCCCGGCTCAGGTGGTATGCACCCGTACTTGGTACGGGTTCCGGTTCCGGGATGCGCGAGCCCGGTCGCAAGCCAAACGGGGCGCTGGCGCTCTCGCCGCATTGCCCGGGCAGAGGCCGGAGGAATCAGCCAGTCGCCATCTATCAGCTTTTTGTGTGCCAAAATGGCGTGGCCCCGCTCAGAGGAGGACTCAGAGCGGAGCCACGCGAATCTCGACACTCTCAACACCGAGGTGAGATATCGCGGACCCAAAGAATCAGGCTTATCTGCCGAAGTCTCAACATTCTACCGGTCAAAGCGAAGTCCGGGATCCAAGGACGAATAATCAACGACAAGGGGCATCCATGCGTAAGAATCTTGCGATCCGCCTGTTCGAACGCTTGGCAGCTTGGCATGGTTCGGAATCGTGTCGGTATCCGCGGTCGGCCTTGCGGAAGCGTCCCGGAAACGTTGCAAGCGGCGGTGCCGACCGCCAGTTGGTCGTCGAAGGGGCAGCGACTGTGGGCAGAACGCTTCTGAATCGCCTACCCGCAAGAAGTCTCTTGGATAGACCGTCTCATCTGGTGCAACGGACTCGCAGTGAGGTCTTGGAGTCGCGGCTGAGACATCGCGTTCAGCCATCCTTGCACGCCATGTTCCCCACTTCGATTCCTGGAACCGTTCCAACGAAATGCTGGTGCGGACGGCGGGATTCGAACCCGCACGAGGGTTGCCCCTCAGCGGTTTTTAAGACCGCGGCGTCTGCCTTTCCGCCACGTCCGCATGTGTCACGCCGGTGATCATAAACGACCTCGAGCGTAACTGCCCGGCAATGAAATCACCCGGACCACAGGTCCGGGTGTTCGCTGGAGCGGAAGACGGGATTCGAACCCGCGGCCTTCTCCTTGGCAAGGAGATGCTCTACCACTGAGCCACTTCCGCATTGTTTTCCGGGGGCTATGATAGTCAGCGGTCAGGACCTCGTCAAGCCGAGGGCCAGGTTGCAACCGGCCGCGCCGCGCGCCGGTCAACAGGAGCGGAAATTGAGCGAGACATCTCTTCCCGGTACGTTGGTCGACGCCGCCTGGTTGCTCGGTCACCTCGGGGATCCCAAAGTCCGTGTGGTCGACATTCGGGGCTACGTAAAGACCGAAGATCTCGGCAATGGCCGCCAGCGGGCCGAATACACCGGTGCGCGAGACGAGTACGACGCGGGTCACATCCCGAATTCGGTTTTTATTGATTGGACGAGCGACATCACGGATCCGGAGGCGGAGGTGAAGGCCCAACTCGCGCCGCCGGAACGATTTGCGCGGGCGATGAGTGAGCGGGGAATCGGAAACGACACCGACGTGGTGATTGTCGATCACACTGGAGGCCACTTCGCGACCCGCCTGTGGTGGGCGCTGAAGACCTACGGCCACGACCGGGCGGCAGTGCTCGATGGCGGATTCAACGGCTGGCAATCTCGTGGGTTGCCGCTGGAAACGGCAATATCCGAGGTGGCGCCGAGTGACTTCAGACCGAACCATCGACCGGAGTTGTATGCCGACGTGAACGAGGTGGTCCGGAAAATCGGTGCCGACGGTTGGCTGATCGTGGATGCGAGGGATCCCTTGCAGTATTCCGGAGCCGTGGTGCGAGGCGGGCGCGGTGGACACATTCCGTCGGCGGTAAACATCCCCGCCAAATCGCTGGTCAACGACGACGGTACCTGGAAGTCCGACGCGGAACTGAAGGGGATCCTGGAGGAGGGAGGAGTCACCCCCGAAACAGGCGTCACGGCCTATTGCAATGGCGGCGTCACCGCGACTGCGGTGCTCTTCGCGCTCGATCGAATCGGGCATTCCCGGTGGAGCAATTACGACGGATCGTGGAACGAATGGGGGGAACGGAGCGACCTGCCGGTTTCCGAGGGAATGGGAGAGGGTCGTTGATCCGGAGTTAGCGAAACCGGAAGGAGGGCAGCCGTGCCTGAAGGACGCGTATTCGACGTGATCATCGTCGGCGCCGGCCCTGCCGGGTGCGTCATGGCACGGCGCCTCTCCGAAGATGCGCAACGCACCGTCGCCCTGATCGAAGCCGGACCTGACTACGGCGCCGACCCGGCGAACTGGCCACCGGAAACGCGAGACCCCAGCGACATCTTCCCCGATTTCCATTCATGGGGGTATTTCCATACCGCTCGCCCACTTGAGAAGCCACTTCCCCTGCCGCGGACGCGGATCGTTGGCGGGTCGTCGACGATCAATGGCTGCATCTGGCTGAGAGGGTCGGCTTCCGACTACGATCGATGGGTGGAACTCGGTAACTCCGGATGGTCGTTCGCCGACCTGTTGCCGTATTTCCGCCGTGCTGAAGCGGATCCGCTGGGAGGGCCGCTGCACGGGACAGACGGACCGATCCCGATTCACCGCGTGGACCCGTCGGACTTCGATCCGGTGGAGCGCGCCGTTGTCGCTGCCAGCGAAGCACTCGGCTTTGCCTGGCAGGCCGATCTCAATGGCGCCCCGGCGCAACAACCCGGTATCGGACCGACGCCGCGGAACATCGCCGAAGGAGGGCGGATGCATGCCGCTCATACCTACCTGGCCGCGGTCAGGCAAAGGCCGAACCTCAGCATCATTCCTGACACTCTGATCGATACCGTTTGCTTCGCGAGCGGGCACGCGACCGGAGTGCGGACCGTGGATGGCCGCGAAATCCAGGGGCGGCAGGTTGTGTTGTGTGCAGGGGCCTATGGATCACCAGCGATCCTGCTTCGCTCGGGGATCGGACCGGCCGGCGATCTCGAGGAGTTGGGAATCCCGGTTATCGCGCACCGGCCCGGCGTTGGCACGCATCTGCTCGATCACCCAACCTTGGTGTATGCCAATGAGGACTATTTCGGCACATATCGAGTCAAGCCGGAGTTTGCGCCGCCAGCCGTTTCGACAATTCCCACGTTGATCAAGGCGCGCAGCTCGCAAGCCGCGGATGAAGTCGATTTCTACGTCATTCACGGGCAGCAGCCCGGCGATGTGGAAGGCGAGTGGCTCGCCTGGTTCCTAATCAATCTCGAGACCGCGCCATCATGTGGCAGCGTCCGTCTCACCGACTCCGACCCGAACGCCCCACTCGACATCGATCATGCCTACCTCTCCGAGATTTCCGAGGTGGAGGCGTGCTGCGATGGCATCGAGTTGATCGACCGTCTCGTCAACACCCGCCCACTCGCAGACACCATCGACCCCTTGCCGGAGCGAGTGCCGCGTTGGAGTAGTCGGGACGACCTCCGGGCGTGGGTGAGAGCGCAGGCCTCGACCACCTATCACCCCTCCAGTACCTGTCGCATGGGGCGCGCAGATGACCCACTAGCGGTGGTCGATGCTTCCGGGCGCGTATACGGCGTTGCTGGACTTTACGTTGCGGACGCGTCGATCTTTCCGACCAGTCCACGGGCGAACCTGCATTGCACCGTTGTGGCGGTGGCCGAGAAACTCGCCGACGCTTTCCGGGGCAAAGCGAACGCGTGAGCAGCGATGCTGTGGCGAACGGCTATCGCGGTGTGCCGAAATGGTGTCGTCCCGAGGAGCGAGGGACGTCGTCATTCATGTGCGGGGGGCTGACAGACGAGATTCCTCGCTGGGGCTGCTATGAATATCCCGCCAAGAACCGCGTACGTACGTTGTTGGGATACTCATGCTGTGGTGGCGCCGCCCCGCGGCATGATTACTCGGAATGACACGTCTCTCGCACCCCGCTCTTCCCCCGGACATTGCGATATGGGACGCCTCGACCGGATGAACGGATCGTCATCCCAGGTTTCCGCAAGGTATAGCACGAAATCGAACGCCAGTGATTCGCCAACGTTGATGCAGGATTCCCCGTTGAACGCGAAGACACTTCACCCAGTCGAGGCTGACTATTGGAATGCGAGGAATTGCATCAACAGGAGTGGAGAGTGGTGCCAAGGAGCAGACTCGAACTGCTGACCGCACGATTTTCAGTCGTGAGCTCTACCAACTGAGCTACCTTGGCGCGCCGAGGCTGATGACCTGGTGGGCGATAGAGGGCTCGAACCTCTGACATCCACGGTGTAAACGTGGCGCTCTTCCAGCTGAGCTAATCGCCCCCGGCTGGCCCCCGCCCGGTGCCCAGGAAAGGATTTGAACCTTCACGCCCTAAACGGGCACTAGCCCCTCAAGCTAGCGCGTCTGCCGATTCCGCCACCTGGGCAAGCCATTGCATGGCACCAAGCGATTATACGAATCGCGCATGGAGCCAGTCAAACGGCGTCCTGCCGTTGCCCAATCACCCTCATCCCGATCGATGCGCCGAGACGAGCGGAAATCCGCGTATCCTTTGCCAGGTATCGGTGTGGAGAAGCGGCAGGTCCCGAGAACGCGGCTGCCGACAAAAAAGGGAGCGTGACGACACATGGTCCGCATGCAGAGCGGCAGGCCGAAGGTAACCGTGATCGGCGCCGGAATGGTCGGCGGCGCCGTCGCCCAGTTTCTTGCGCTGCGCGATTACGCCGACGTGGTGCTGGTGGACATCGTCGAAGGACTGCCCCAGGGCAAGGCGCTCGATCTCGCTGAGACGGGGCCGATCCTCGGATACGACAGCAACCTCTCCGGGGCGAATTCCTACGAGGAGACGGCCGGATCCGACATCGTGGTCATTACCTCCGGCATTGCCCGCAAACCCGGGATGTCCCGCGATGACCTGTTGCGCACCAATATGGGCATTGTGCAGTCGGTGACGAAGCAGGCCGCCGCCGCTTCCCCGGAAGCGATCCTGGTCGTCGTTTCCAATCCACTCGACGCCATGTGCCACGTCGCCTTCGAAGCGTCGGGCTTCCCGCGGGAACGCGTGATCGGCATGGCGGGTGTGCTCGATTCCGCTCGCTTTTCGACCTTCATCGCGGAAGCGACGGACTCGTCGGTGGAAGACGTGAGCGCGATGGTTCTTGGCGGTCACGGGGACACCATGGTTCCGATTTCCCGCTACTCGACCGTGGCGGGAGTGCCCATTACCCAGATTCTTCCCGCGGAGACGGTGAAAGCGCTGGAGACCCGCGCCTCCAATGGAGGGGCCGAGATTGTCGGGCTGCTCAAGACCGGCAGTGCCTACCAAGCGCCGGGCGCGTCCGTGGTACAGATGATCGACGCCATCCTCCTCGACAAACGGCGCATTCTCCCGTGCAGTGTCTACCTGCAGGGCGAATACGGCATCAACGATCTTTTTGTGGGCGTGCCGATCAAGCTCGGCGCGGGTGGCGTGCGCCAGATCATCGAACTCTCCTTGACCGACGACGAACGGGCGTCGCTGCACCGTTCGGCGGGAGCGGTCAAGGATCTCGTCGAAGCGATGGAACGCCTCCGGGCGGAGGCCGCCGCATCGGCGTAGTGCGCGGGGCGAATCCCGGCCATGCCTGAGCCGACAACGCCACTACGGGACCGGCCGTGGGAAGATGTCGCGCGAATGCTCGACGTCGATTCGGCGCTGTCCCAGATTCTTGAGACGTTTTCCCCGCTGCCGTCGATCTCGCTGCCGCTGCCGGACGCGCTGAATCTGGTTCTCGCCGGCGACGTGATGGCGGCACACCCGGTGCCGCCGTTCCGAAACTCCGCAATGGATGGATTTGCCGTCCATGCTGGTGATACCGCTGCCGCTTCGTGGCGGCAACCGGTGGCATTGCGCGTCGTCGCGGAGATCGCCGCCGGCGACCGGCCCGGGGTAGAGGTGCGACCGGGCGAAGCGGCGCGCATCATGACCGGCGCCGTGATGCCGTCCGGAGCCGACGCCGTCATTCGCTTCGAGGAGACCGATGAGGAATCGCGCTCGACTCAATCCGCACCCCGAACGGTCCGCATATTTCATCCGGCGAAGCGGCTCGACAATGTGCGCGAGGCCGGAGAAGACATCAGGCAGGGCGCGGTCGTCGCCGGTGCAGGACAGCGGCTTTCACCACCGACGATAGGACTCATCGCTTCGGTCGGCGGGGACGTTGTCCCCGTTCATCGCCGGCCGCGTATCGCGATCCTTTCGACCGGAAGTGAACTGACCGCGCCGGGGCAGGAACTGAAGCCGGGCATGATCCGCGACAGCAATTCCTATGTTATCGGTGGTATGGCGCGCTCCTGGGGGGCAACGGTCGAGATACTGGGCATCGCCGACGATTCATTCGAATCGTTGCAGGACCATCTGACCGCGGCGGATGGAGTCGACCTGATCGTAACGTCCGGCGGGGTTTCTCTCGGTGACTTCGATCTCGTCAAGGACGTGCTGCGAGCAGAAGGTGACGTGGCAATCTGGCAGGTGCGGATGAAGCCAGGAAAACCGCTGGCTTTCGGGCGTATCGGTCAGACTCCGCTGCTTGGACTTCCTGGAAATCCGGTTGCCGCGGCGGTCAGTTTTCTCGTTTTTGGGAGACCGGCGATCCGCAGAATGCTCGGTTGGCGCGATCTGAATGACGCTGCGCTCGAGGTGAAGGTGGTCGAGCCGATCGACAACCGGGGCCAGCGGCGGCATTTTGCGCGAGTGACTCTCACGCGGGACGAGCACGGCGATATGGTTGCGTACCCCACGGGTGACCAGGGCGCCGGTGTGCTTTCCTCTCTAGCGAGGGCGGACGCGTTGCTTGTCGTTCCGGAAGAACTGGAGCGCGTCGAGCCGGGAACGAAACTTCAGGCCATTCCGTTCGATTGGTGATGTCACTCGCGGCCGGCGCGTCACACCGGACCCGGTAGACTGAATTCTGTTTGCAGCCCGACCTGTACTGGTCGTTCAGGAACGACGTTTCAATCACATCGGAGACGAATCATGCAACGAATCGGCGCTCTCGATGCAATGCGCACCATGATGAGCGTTTTGCGCGAAGTAAGTCTGGAGGACCTCCGCCAACAGGCGGATACCACGCCGCGCCTCCTGGTCGTTGGACCAACCCAGGATGAGGCGCGACGGCTCGGACTCGCCCTGACCGGCCCCGAAGGCCAGTTCGCATCGATCTATCGTGGCGCTGATGAATCGGTCGAAGGCGTCGAGCGGATCGATATGGCCGTCGTCTGGGACCCGGCGCGCAGCGGAGCCGGTTCTCGCATTGCCGAGGCGCTCCGGTTCGAATCCCCCCCGGTGCCGATCATTCGTTTTGAAGGGCGCGGACCGGAGCAGGTTGACGCGGTCGAGAAACTGCGAGCGGAAATGCTCAAGCGAAGTCCGGAGCGGGCCCCGGCGTTTGGCCGGGCCCTGCCCGCGTTCCGCGCCGCGGCGGCGCGACAGGTGATCGACGAGACGGCCGCCGCGAATGCGCAGTTTTCCCTGGTCTCGAACATTCCTGCCCTCATACCCGTCATCGGGAACATCGCGGCCGCGGGCGCGGATTTCATTGTCCTGACGAAGAACCAGGTGATGATGCTCTACAAACTCGCCGCCATCTACGGTCGTGACATGCGCGATCAGCGCCGTATCCTGCAGGAAGTGCTTCCAGTCGTCGGAGCGGGTCTGGTCTGGCGGACGGTCGCCCGGGAGGCGGCGGCCCTGATGCCGTTTGCCGCGGGGACGGTGCCGAAGATCGTCATTGCCTACGTTGGCACGGTGGCGGTAGGGCGGGCCGCGGAGTTCTACTACCGCACTGGACTGCGGCCGAGCCGGGCGCAGATGGAACAGTATTACCGGCAGGCTCTCGCCAAACTGCGGCAACTCGACTTCCCCGGGGTGAGGCGGTTCGCCGGGAGAGACGATCAGGGGCCACCCGAATGGCGAGCGCCGCAGGTCACCGTGGTGAGAGAAGACGATCCCCGGCGCGAGATCGATCGATCCGCTCGTGGCTAACTCTCTATGACCCAGTTGCGTGCGCGGTCGACGGCGCGGCGCCAGGTGCCGTAGCGGCTGTCCCGCTCGTCCGCCGACCATTTCGGTTCGAAGACGCGGTCGACCTCCCAGGTCGCGCGAAGCGCCTCCTGATCGGGCCAGAATCCCACGCCCAACCCAGCGAGAAAGGCCGCGCCCAGCGCGGTGGTCTCGACTTGAGTCGGCCGGATCACCGGGACGCCAAGGACATCTGCCTGAATCTGCAGGAGCAGGTTGTTGCGAGCCGCGCCGCCATCGACGCGCAAGGTTGTCAGCGGTATCGCCGCGTCAATCGTCATGGCGTCGGTAACATCTCTCGTCTGAAACGCGATCGCCTCCAGGGTGGCGCGGGCCAGATGGGCATCGGTGGTCCCACGCGTCAGGCCGACGATTGTGCCTCGCGCGTTGGCATCCCAATAGGGAGCGCCCAATCCTGTCAGCGCGGGGACGAACACCACGCCGCCCGAATCAGGAACCGACATCGCCAGCGGTTCGACATCGCTCGACGAGTCGATGAGATGAAGTCCATCGCGGAGCCATTGCACCGCGGCGCCACTCACATAGACGCCACCTTCGAGGGCATACGTCAGTGCGCCGTCGATCTTCCAGGCAATGGTGGTAAGCAGTTGATGCGTTGACGGCCGGGGCGCCTCGCCAGTGTTCATCAACAGAAACGAGCCTGTGCCGTACGTGTTTTTCGTGTCACTCGGCGAGAAGCCAGTCTGACCGAAGAGCGCGGCCTGCTGATCCCCGGCGACGCCGGTGATGGGGATCGGTGTACCGAAGAGATCCTCACGCGTTTCAGCGAGTCGGCCCGAACTGGACATGACCGCGGGGAGGACTTCGGCGGGGATGCCGAGATCGTCCAGCAGCGCCGGGCACCACTCCCGTCGCTGGATATCGAAAAGCATGGTGCGTGACGCATTCGATACATCGGTGGCGTGGACCCCGCCTCCCGTCAAATTCCAGATGAGCCAGGAATCGACCGTTCCGGCGCAAAGTTCGCCGTGGGCGGCGCGCATGCGAAGCGCTGGTTGAGTTTCAAACAGCCAGGCGATCTTCGTGGCGGTGAAGTACGCGTCAGGCACCAGTCCGGTGATGCCCTGGTACACCGCCGCCATGCCCCTGGAGATCAGCTTCGCGACTTGGGGCTGGCTCTGCCGGCTTTGCCAGACAATCGCTGGCGCGACCGGTGAGCCAGTCTTGCGGTCCCAGAGGATCAACGTTTCCCGCTGGTTGGTGATGCCGATCGCGGCGATGTCTGGCGGCTCGATGCCGGCCGAGTGCATTGCTTCACGAGCGCAGGCCAGCGTCGACTCCCATATTTCCATCGCGTCCTGATTGACCCATCCCGGTTCCGGATACAACTGGGTGGTTGGCCGCTGCACCTGCGCCACGATGTGGGCATCGTGGTCGAAAAGCAAGGCTCGGCTCGATGATGTTCCCTGATCGAGCGCAAGAACCAATCGAGGTGAAGTCATCGTCTCGCACACCCCCTGTTGGCGCGGAAACGCGTCGCTTGATGAATCGAACGCAGTGTCTGCCGGACTATACTGACCGATTGTGTTGCTGGAATAGTGCCGAGGAATCGGGTGTCCTACACCAAGCGAATCGTGCTCGTTGGATTCAGCGGCACCGGAAAATCGACCGTCGCCCTGCTCGCCGCCGACCAGCTAGGCTGGGAGGCGGTCGATATCGATGCCGAGATCGAACGGACGACCGGCAAATCGATACCGGCCATCTTCCGCGATGAAGGTGAATCCCGGTTTCGCGATCTGGAGCGCGCTATCCTCCATGCCGCGCTGGCGCGGGACAACGTTGTCGTCGCCGCGGGCGGCGGGGTTGCCGCGCAGCCTCGTGCTTGGGACGCGGATGCACTTGGCAGTGAAGGCACGCTGACCATTGCCTTGGACGCGCCGCCAGAGGTCGTGCTGGATCGGCTCCTCATGCAGGCCGCGCGCGAAGGGGAAGCGGTGGAGCGTCCATTGCTTGCTGCCGCCGATCCCCTGGCCCGGATTCATGATCTCAAAGCCGATCGACTGCCCGCCTACGACCGGGCCGCACTCACCCTCTCCAGCGCGAGTGCCACGCCCCAGGTTGTCGCCGGGGAGATCGCGTCGCTGGTCAATGTCACTCGGGGCGAACCACTCCGACACCGGCTCGAGGCCGCCTCGGGGGCGTCCGACATCTTCGTGGGGCCGGGTTCGATCCGCCGCCTCGGTGACCTCGCACGGGACCGGTGGCCGAAGGCGCAGCGCGCCTGGATCATTTCCGACGACAACGTCGGTCCTCTCCACGGCGGAGCGACACAGGCCGCGCTGGAATCGGCGGGATTCACGGTCTCGGCGAAGTGGGTGCCCGCGGGAGAAGGGAGCAAGAGTCTCGCGACTGTTGCCGCGCTCTACGATTGGCTGTTGCCGAGCGGCATCGAGCGAGGCGATGTGGTAATCGCCCTCGGCGGCGGGATGGTGGGCGATCTGGCTGGGTTTGTCGCCGCCACCGTGCTGCGTGGCGTCGGGTTGGTTCAAGTGCCATCCACGCTATTGGCGACCGTCGACAGCAGTGTCGGTGGCAAGACGGGAATCAACCATGGCGCGGGCAAGAATCTGATTGGCGCTTTCCTCCAGCCGCCAATCGTGTTGGTGGACACCGACCTGCTGCACAGCGTGCCGCCGCGAGAACTGCGATCGGGATGGGCGGAGGTCGTCAAGCACGCGGTCATCCAGCGTTCGACACCGGGAGGGGAGCGGAACGACCTGACAACCGTGTTGCAACGCAATCACCGCGCGCTGGAGAACCTCCGCGGCCCGGCGATCGATTATCTGATCTGGCGCAATATCCAGTTGAAGGGCGCGGTGGTTGCCGCTGACGAGCGGGAAACGGGGGTGCGGGCCTACCTCAATCTGGGGCACACCCTCGGTCACGCGATCGAAGCAGCCGATTATCAGCTCCTGCACGGGGAGGCAGTCGCGGTCGGGATGCGTGGCGCCGCCGCATTAGGGACATGGTGCGAAACTTGCACTCGCAGCGAGGCCGAGCGGATCGAGAGCCTGATCCGGCTGTTCGGTCTGCCTTTGAACGCGACCTTCGACGAAGAGGTTGTGTTGCAGCGGATGACGAGCGACAAGAAACGCGTGGCCGGACGGCAACGGTTCGTCCTGCCTCTCAGCGGTGGAGGCGTTGTCATACGAGACGACGTTCCCGAGGAAGACGTCGTGGACGTGTTGCGTCTGATAGGGGGCGCCGGGAGATGAGAGGGCGATCCGGCTCCATGCTATTCTCGTCAGGCCGCGCACGGCGCGAGCGCCGGGGGGTGGTACGTTCGTGACGCCGGTCGAGCAACCCAGCGTGGCAACGATTGTGATCAGCGGATCGCTGGCGTTCGATCACATCATGACCTATCCGGGGTCATTTCAGGATCACATCATTCCCGGCAAAGTACGGGTTCTTTCGGTCAGTTTTCTTTTCGATTCGCTACGTCGCTTGCGTGGCGGCGTCGCCGGCAACATCGCCTACAACTTCGCGCTGCTAGGGGAGCGCCCCGCGCTGGTAGGCGCAGGGGGTTCCGATTTCGGCGAGTACCGGGCGGCTTTTGAGGCGCTCGGTATCGATATGACCAGCGTGGTCGATGTCCCGGACGAACTCACCGGATCCGCGTTCATGACCGCGGACTTGGAAGGGAATCAGATCGCGGGTTTCTACCCGGGGGCGTCGGTCATTTCCGACAAACTCTCGGTGCGGGACCTCGGCGGCAACGCCGTGATCGGCATCGTTTCGCCGACGACCCTGGAAGCGATGCGCAAACATGCTCTCGAGTTTTCCGAGTCTGGCTGCCGGCTTCTGTACGATGCGTCGCAACAGGTCGTATCGCTGTCGGGAGACGATCTCCGCGACGGAATTGAGCGCGCCTGGGGCGTTGTCGGCAGCGACTACGAAATGGCGGTGATCGGCCAGAAAACCGGCCTGTCGGTCGCAGACCTTGTCCGCCGCAAACCGTTTGTCGGCATGACCTTAGGCCGACTTGGTTCGGAACTTTATCTCTGCGGTGAAAAGGTGGTCATCCCGGCGGTGCCCCCCTGGCAGATGGGTGAGCCGACTGGCGGTGGCGACGCCTACCGGGCCGGGGTGATCAAGGGGTTGCTGCTCGGGTTTCCGCTCGAGATCGCCGGGCGAATCGGCTCGCTGGCCGCGACCTATGCGATCGAGCGACACGGGACGCAGGAGCATTGCTACACCCCAGACGAGTTTGTCCGCCGTTTCGATGAATCATTTCCGGACTATGCAGGTGGGCTGCAGTCCGACTTGTTACAGAACCCGGTCGATCGACATGTCGCGCTGAGAAATCTTGAGGGCGCGATCACTGGAGGAATATGACATGACAGAGGCCGCGACATCGGCCCGGCCGTTCGACATCAAGGATCCGAGCCTCGCGGCCGACGGACGGCGACGCATCGATTGGGCCTCCCGGGAGATGCCGGTGCTTCGCCAGATCCGGGAGCAGTTCGAGCGGGACCGTCCGCTGGACGGCGTGCGGATGGTGGTGTGCGCCCACATCACCACGGAGACGGGCAATCTCGCCTTGGCGCTTCGCGCCGGCGGGGCCAACGCGGTCTTGTGCGCGAGCAATCCGCTGTCAACTCAGGACGATGTGGCCGCGGCCCTGGTTGAAGAGGGAATTCCGGTCTTCGCCATCAAAGGTGAGGATAACGAGACCTATTATCGCCATATTCGCGCCGCACTCAATCACGCTCCGGAGATCATCGTCGACGATGGGGCCGATGTCGTCACCCTGGTGCACAAGGATCGCCCCGATCTTCTGCCAAAGATCATCGGCGCAACCGAGGAAACCACCACAGGCGTAGTTCGCCACCGGGCGCTGCAAGAGGAGGGGCTCCTCCAATTTCCGGTCATTGCGGTCAATGATGCGGAGACAAAGCACTTCTTCGATAACCGCTATGGCACCGGCCAGAGCACGATCGATGGCATCCTGCGCGCCACCAATCTGCTTCTCGCAGGCAAGACGGTCGTCGTGGCCGGATACGGATGGTGTGGCAAGGGGATCGCGATGCGCGCCCGGGGAATGGGCGCCAGAGTCATCGTGACCGAGATCAACCCGGTGCGAGCGCTTGAAGCGGCCATGGATGGTTTTCAGGTGACCACCATGGACCGCGCCGCGGCCTTCGGCGATCTCTTTATCACGGCGACCGGAAACATCAACGTGGTTGATCGCAATCACTTCGATCAAATGAAAGACGGGGCAATCCTCGCTAACTCCGGGCATTTCAACTCGGAGGTCAACATCAGGGCGCTCGAGGAGATGGCAGGCGAAGGGCGCCGGACACTACGGCCGTTCGTGGAGGAATTCGTTCTCGGGCCTGAGCAGCGCGTGATCTTGCTCGGCGAAGGGCGCCTGATCAATCTGGCGGCCGCCGAGGGGCACCCGCCGAGCGTGATGGACATGAGTTTCGCCAATCAGGCGCTTGCCGTGGCGTATCTTGTTCGAGAGGGGACGACTCTCGAGAACAAGGTCTACCGCGTTCCGGAGGACATCGATCGCGAAATCGCGCGGCTCAAGCTCGCCGCAATGGATATCGAGATCGACCAGTTGACGCCTGATCAGGAGCGGTATCTGACTTCCTGGGAAGGTGGGACATAGGCTGCCAATCGCTTCAGCACCGGCGCATCATTCGCAACCGATCGGACGAGGATGACATGGGCAATCATGGCGACAGCTGGATGACCGCGGAACAGACGTATTTCACGTCAGAATCGGTGACCGAGGGCCACCCTGACAAAGTCTGCGACCAGATTTCGGACGCGGTGCTCGATGCCGTCCTGGCGCTCGATCCGGAAGCACATGTCGCCTGTGAAACCGCGACGACGACCGGAATGATTCTGGTCTTCGGTGAGATCACCACCAACGCCTACGTCGATATCACCAACGTCGTGCGCTCGACGATCGAGCGAATCGGTTACACGCATTCCTCGCACGGATTTGATGCCAAGACCTGTGGCGTAATCGTCGCGATCAAAGATCAAAGCCCCGAGATTTCGACGGGAGTCGCTGATTCGGTGGAAGTCCGCTCCGGCGCGGCGGAGGACCAGTTCGACCGCATTGGTGCTGGCGATCAGGGCATGATGATCGGTTTTGCCTGCAACGAGACGCCGGAATTCATGCCGTTGCCGATTGCGTTGGCGCATCGTATCTGCCGACGGCTGTCAGAAATGCGTCATAGTGGCGAGATTCCCTGGTTGCTGCCGGACGGTAAGTCTCAGGTCACCGTCGAGTACCACCGGGGCAAACCGCGCCGCGTCGATGCGGTCGTAGTCTCCGTGCAACACAAGCCCGATGTCACGAACGATGAGATCGAGCGGGTGATCACGGAACATGTGATCCGGACCGTGGTGCCGAGCGAATTGCTCGACGCTGAGACCAAGATCTTCATCAACCCCAGCGGCCGTTTCGAACTGGGCGGACCGATGGCCGACGCCGGTCTTACCGGGCGCAAGATCATCGTCGATACCTACGGCGGCATGGCGCGGCACGGCGGCGGGGCGTTCTCCGGGAAGGACGCGACCAAGGTGGACCGCTCTGGCGCCTATGCGGCACGATACGTCGCGAAGAACATCGTCGCCGCGGGTTTGGCGGATCGCTTTGAAATCCAGATTTCCTATGCGATCGGGAAGGCGCGCCCCGTTTCGATCATGATCGAGACGTTTGGCACCGGTCGCGTGTCAGATGACGTCATCCTGAAACTGATTCGGGAGCATTTCGATCTTCGCCCGGCG
This sequence comes from Thermomicrobiales bacterium, assembly GCA_046328335.1. GTDB lineage: Bacteria > Chloroflexota > Chloroflexia > Thermomicrobiales > UBA6265 > JACCXM01. The sequence goes on along the minus strand of JAXLWU010000006.1, from coordinate 117,540 downwards.
GCGATCATCGAGACGATGGCGCTCAAGCGCCCGATCTATGCAAAGACCGCAGCCTACGGTCACTTCGGGCGGGATGATCTTGACGTTCCCTGGGAAACGACGGACAAAGCCGCGGCACTGGCGCAGGACGCTGAACTCACCGTCGGCTCCGCCGCCTAACGCGTATCGGCGTCGGGAGCGACGCCAGTAAGCCGCGCAACGGTGATCGCTCCGCTGGCATCGATTTGAATCATGTCCCCGGTCGCAATCCGCCGGCGCTCCTGTTCGTCAATGACGATCACCGCCGGCGCGGTATCGAACAATTCGTCTCCCAGCACCGCGCCGAGGCCGATGATTGGGTCGATCTGCGACATGACGATTGCAGCTGGCGCCGTGCCATTTCGAATGGCCTCGAAGAGCACCCCGCTACCGGAACACGAGCCGCGGCCGCCCGGGATCACCAGTACGCACCCGGTCGCCATTTCTCCGGCCAGGGGGTGGCGCTGGTCGATGATCGCTCCAGTATCCGGGTCATACCCACCCCAAAAACTGAGCGGTACATCCGCGGCGAGCACGGTTCCCTGCACCTGACGCGGCACTATGACCTGCCCGCGAATCTCGTTCAACTCAACCATGGACCGTCATCCCGCACAACTCGACCCGCGATAGCAGAGGCAACACACTCCGCCGTCGAAGCGAAGACAGAATCGACGCCGAGCAAGCCCGGACCGTAGTGCGCATATTTCCCTGAATTGGTCATCAGGACCCTGGCGTCGGGACGTACCAACGGCGCGACCACGATGCAGGTGTCCGCCGTCACTTTCGCGCCAAATTGCTCCAGAATCGCGAGCATGCTGTTCTGACGCAAGATGTCCCGTACTGCGCGGCTTGTGGTGATGAACACCTCGACGCCGGGAGCGGCGCGAGAGCCGCCCATCAGGGAGGCGAGTTCGCGGCACTCGGCAATGCTGCAGTGGGGGCTGCCGAACGCGACAACATCCACGTCCGATCCGGACGCCGTGGTCAATGCGGCGCGCGCCTGGCGTAGGTCGTCGAGGGTGACCCGTATCACCTTGCGCGGGGAACGGCCGCCAAGGGCATCGCTGACGGTGGGGGCTTCCGGCGTAATCCCCGCGACGTGAAACATGGCAACCGCGCCGGACGATGCCGCGGCCGCCGCGAGCGCTTTGAGTTGATCCTCGGACGGACTGGCCTCCAGACCAGAAATCACGGGAACTTCGTTGGTGACCAGCGCGCCCAGGCAGTAGCCGAGAACTGGATAAAAGTCATCACGCGAGGTCAAAGCGGCAGGGAGCGAATCGAGTTCGATGACAACCGTGGCGAGGCGCGGTTCGTCCAGATGAAGTCCTGACGCGGGAACACGTCCGACCAGGGCGCAGCAGATGTCGAGGTAGTCACCATAGCGGTTGGTGCGGGCGCCGATCACTGAATTTGCATAGGCGACCGCATTCGATTCCGACCAGGCAATCTGCTCTCCGAAAAGCGGCGCCACGTCGGTCTGATATGGGGCGCAGGTAAACGTCGGTCGCGCTCCCATGCGGACGTATGCCTCGCCAAGTCTGCGTGCTTTTTCCGCGTATCCCGGATCCTGACCCCAGGTCTGCCATCGTTCTCGATCCATTGACATCACATTGAGCGATGTCCGGACGGCGACCTGTCCGCCTTCACTTGCGAGTCGCTCGGCGAATTCCAGACCCGCGTCACCGGAATAGATGACTCCATCGAGATGGGCCCGGGTCACCGGCAAGAGGCGGCACGCGCCGTACAGCGGGGCCATGCGGGCCAGAATGCGCATCGCGAGCGCGCTTGCCGGTCCAGCGCCGCCGGACAGGATAAACTGTTCCTCGGCGTCGAGGTCAACATTTGCCCGAATGCATCGTTCCACAAGAATCCCAGAAACCGCGACGGCCCGATATTCGGGCCGTCGCGCAAATGAATCGAATTCCAACGATTAGTTTGCGAGCGGCAATGCTTCCGGACTAACCGCGAGATCATCTCCAGCATAGCGGTCCTCGATGGAGAGCATTGGGGAGAGAAGTTGCTGCATAGCCATCACATGGGCACAGGTCCCGAGAGCATGAGACGTAAACGCATGGCAGGAGCAATACCAGTGACCATCGCGGAGCCCGACTCGATAATCATCGTGGCCGCCGCGAAACGTGGTTTCAATTGACTGAATGCGAACTCGTTCCGGTTCCTTGGCGTAGCGGTGCGCCTTTTCGATCTTGCCGATCATGCTCGAGTTCATGGCCGGAGAACTCCTTTTCCACGGATCATGACGACGGTCAGACGACCTTCGTCTCCCCCACACGCGCCCCACCGACGCGTCTGCTGCCAAAACAAGAACAGCACCTCGGGCTCGGTAGCCTGAGGTGCTGTTTGCCGCGAATGCGGTTGAATTCACGAACATTCATGGCACGGACTCCGCGGGTAGCGGAAAGCATCCGCGGCGGCTCCGCCGCGAGATGTTGTTGCACCATTATAGTGGCGCCATGACTCGCCGACCAACGTGGACGTCGAATTTGGGACGTATGGCAGAACGTGACTGAGCGTGATTGGCAACCATTGAGTGCGGCGGTACTCGCCGGCGGCAAGAGCAGCAGAATGGGGAGCGACAAGGCACTGGCGTCCCTCACTGAAGGCGGACCGCCGCTGTTGCAACTGGTCCTCGATGCCGTACGTGTGGTCGCCGACGACATCCTGGTGATAGGAGACGACCGGCAAATTCAGACATCGTTTCCGTTCCGAACGGTTCCCGACGTCATTCCCGGCGCGGCCGCTCTCGGCGGCATTCACGCGGCGGTGGTGACGGCAAAGTACGAGCACTGTCTCGTCGTCGCGTGCGATATGCCGTTTCTCAACGGTGACCTACTCGAGTACATGGCGACGCGGTCTCGAAACTATGACGTTTTGATACCAGTTTTGTCCGGAGAAAGTCGGCAGCGGCCCGATGGGTTGATCTATCAGACGCTGCATGCGATCTATTCAAGAAGCGTGGTCCCGGCGATCGAGCGGGAGATCGCGGCGCACCGGCTCAAGGTGATCGGGTTCTTTAGTGACGTGCGCGTACGGACGATCGGTCCCGAAACGATTGGTCGCTTGGATCCTAATCTTCGCTCATTCTTCAACGCCAATACTCCAGAGACACTCGCCTTGGCCCGACGTATTGCCGCGGACAGCGGACCCTGACATCTGGTGTTGAACCGCGCTCCATATGGTGGTAGCAATACGATTCGCCGGTCTTGCACCAGCGGCAAGCATCTCTATTGCCCGATTTCAGACATAAAAGGGGAGTCTGTTGGCAGGTACGTCAAGGAAACTCGCGCCTGGAACGCGTAAGCCACAGGCCGGCAAGTCCTCGCCCCAGCGACCTCGGGGAAGGCCAAGCCAGGCCGCTCCGGCATCAGTACCCGTTGCGGAGACGGCCAGCCAACCAGTGGCGCCGACCGGCACGTCGGCGCAGCGTTCCCGGCGACGACCGATGGCGGCGACGAATGCCGTCATGCCGCTGCCGCGGGAGGTGGAGATGGCCTACATCTACGCCGATCTGCGCCGTCTCATCGTGATCGCGGGTGCTCTTCTCGCCATGATGCTCGTGATTCTGTTTATCGTTGAACGGTAATCGGTCTTACCCTGCCGGGGTGTGCTCCAGCGATCAGGATTCCGAAGACGATAACGAGGCCAGTCCAGAGATTCTAGACTGGCCTCGTCGGGTTCCGGATGCGCTGATCTACAGGGGCGATTCTTCCTCATCGAGCGCCGGCACGGCATCGTCCAGGAAGGCTTCGTGATCGCCATCGGCCTCGACCGAATCTTCCTCGTCGGCCTCGACCACGGCGGGCTCGGCGTCCTCCTCCTCTTCATCCTCGAAGAGGAAGAAGTCGGACTCGTCGCGCTGGCGGAGCAGATCACGATCACGCAGATAGGCGCGGGATGTAATTTGCCGCGGGAAGGAGACAGTGGTGGCGAGCGAGGGGTCTCGATAGATCTCGCGCAAGATGTACCGCAGCGTCTGGCCGGAAAGTCCGAGGGCAAAGACCTCGTATCGGTTGCCGCTCGCCATCAGATCGAGAACGCGCCGCGCCGTCTTTGGTTCGACCTCGCCCAATCGGTCGCCGTTTGAACGCGATACTACCAACCGGCCGTCCTCGACCGAGAGCACGAGCTGCTCCCCGGAATAGATATCGGCCAGATGGGCCAATTCACCCGGATTCACCAGCTCATCGACCCAGGTGCGGCCGACTTCTTCCAGAAAGACGCTGGTGCGTGGCATCGGACCAGATGGAACGCCGTTGCCGCCGTTGCCGCCCTGGCCGCGGAGAATCTCCAAGCGCTGCAAATTCCGCCGCGCAATCAGATTGGCAGGATCCGCCCGAAGCGCTTTCGAGTAGGCGTCCTTGGCGTCCTCGAGGCGGTCGATACCAATGTAGGCGCGACCCATGCGGTTGAAGGCTTCCGCGTCCTTCTGAAAGCGGTCGATGATTTGCTGGTTCAACGCGATGGCGTCTTCCCATCGCGCTTCGAGCGCGGCACCGCGTGCTTCCTCGACCAATTGCCGGCGTGTTAACTGCTTCTGTGCCAAACCAGAGCCCATCCTTTCACACTGAATGCGGACCATTATTCGGCCGGGTTGCTACCTCGGCTCGGAAACCGCCTTGCCCAACAGAAACCAGGGACTTGATTGCGTCACCTCGACGTCGACAAGCCGCCCCGCCAATTCCCGGTCGTCATCGAAATGAACGAGCGTGTTGCCACGGGTACGACCCGTCCATCGCCCCTTCTGGCGCCCTTCGACCAGGACCTCGAAGGTTTTGCCAACTACGGTTTCATGCAATTCCGTCTGAATCCGTTCCTGTAACCGCTCCAATGCCTGGTGGCGGCGCCGCTTTTCTTCCGCCGGGACATCGTCCTCCCAGCGCGCGGAAAGCGTCCCCGGGCGCGGCGAGTACATCGCCAGATGGACCTTGTCGCAGCGAGCCTGCTCGAGCAGTTCATGCGTTTGCATGAACTGGGCTTCGGTCTCACCTGGAAAGCCGACAATGATGTCCGTGGCCACCGTCAGGGACGGCATCGCCTCCCGTGAACGCGTGATCCGATCCAGCCAGTAATCACGGGAATACGTCCGCCGCATGCGACGCAGAACTTCATCGTCACCTGCCTGGACCGGCAGGTTCATGTGTTCGCAGACCGGGCCGCATTCGGCCATTGTTTCGATGATTTCGTCAGACATGTATTTCGGATGCGACGTCAAGAATCGCAACCGATCGAGCCCATCGATCTCGCTGACTGCTCTCAAGAGTCCGGCAAGCCCCGGATTCGCTGGCAGATCATGACCGTATGCATTGACCGTCTGCCCCAGGAGCGTAATCTCACGCACGCCGGAAGCGACCAGACGTCGCGCCTCGTTCACGATCTCGGCGACCGGCCGGCTGCGTTCCTTGCCTCTGCGGTACGGGACGATGCAGTAGGAACAGAGGAAGTTGCACCCATAGATAATGGGAATGAACGCTGACGCGCTCGATTGTGAAGCGTCTTCGGGAAGATAGTAATGTGGGAGTTGCTCGAGATCGTCATCGAGTTGCTCAATTTCGGGGGCGACCTTTGCCAACTGGGCAAAGTCGGATGGATTGAAGAACAAATCGACGTGCGGGAACTGTTGGCGAAGTCGTTCCTGCTGATTGGTGACCATGCATCCGGTGAGCACGACCGAGAGATCGGAGCGCTCGCGCTTGAGGCGAATCAGCGAGTTGAGTTTCCCCGAGACCTTGTCCTCGGCCGCCTGTCGCACGACGCATGAGTTCAAAACGATGATATCCGCCGATTCCTCATCTGGCGCCGCGGTGTAGCCGGCTTCCTGTAGCGTGGCGGCGATTTTCGCGCTGTCCGCCTCGTTCATCTGACAGCCGATCGTCCAGACGAAAAATCGCTTGCCGTGAGCCGGCAGGCGTGGCGGAGAGGTGATCGGGTGCAACGGAATCGTAAGCCGTCCGGACATGGATGAGGATCGCGCCTTTTCTCGTCGTTGCTGATGAATGACGGACTCGGGTTTCGAGTCACCGACTTTGCCAACCGCTGAGTATAGCAGGAGCGCGCCGAACCAAACCCAAGCCAGTCGACCGGCCGAGCGGAGAATTTTCCGTGCGTGTCCGTGCCTGATAGACAACGGGGTGCCAGGTTGCTAGAATCGGCCCGCACCTGCGGCGAGATCTGGCCGAGGCATCAGGAGTATTGGCGGCGGAAACTGGGGTCCGTTGCCTCCCGCACTCCGGGATGACCTCTGGGGAGGCCATGCCGCTTCGACCTCATCCGCGCTCTCGGGGGATGGCGTGGCCAAGCAAACATGCGGGACCTGCCGCTTCTTCGAAGAGGCCGGCTTGGCGGGAAGTGGATGGTGTCATCATCCCCAGCGCAATGTGACGACGGGAGCGAAAATCCTCGTCCGTCGCAACGAGTTGGCCTGCCGCGACGACTGGCACCATAGTCTGTGGGAAAGTGCCTCGGGTCAGGACGGGATTGCTCCGACCGAAGTCGCGAGACCTGTCCCTATCGGTCCGCTCGAGCCGGTTGGCCAAAGCACCGTTCGGGCACTGCTTCAGGTGGGAGATTCTGAAGACAATATCGGCGAAGATGTCTTGCTCAGCGAAGCGAGAATCATTGCCGATCCGCGGGAAAACCGCGCACCCCAGCCCAAACCATCGCCAGCAGCCCCGTTCGACACCAGGTCCGCCGTTTTTCGCGCTCGTGAGGCGTTTCGCGACCGGACCCGATCGAAATCAACGGCCGCAAGGCAGTCGACTGGCGCGATCGCCAGCGATTTGCCACGCTCAGCGGAAGCGGCACGCCCGATCACCCCGGAGATTTCGCCGAAGTCCCATGTGAACGACATCACTCCGGCCAAGGCGACGCCGTTTGGCCGCGCGGAGCCGGGGACCTCATTTGCATCTACGGGTGATGTGTTCGAATCCAGCGTCGTCGGTCCGATGCAAGCGAGTGGTAGTCAGCAGGGGACTGGGCAAACCGCCCAGGCGGTCACGCCGCTGAACGCGAGTTCTCCGCCTGGTGCGAGCGATAAGGGTGAGGTACCGGATCGGGCTCGGACGGACGATTCGCCGCAGGGATCAGGTGCGCCGAAGGTCGCCGCGCAAATTGGCGAGGAGAGTGTCCGGGAGGCCCGAGTGGGACGCGGGGCACTTCCCGCCTGGTTCCGCACCGATTTGCCAAAGATATGCCGCTCGTGCCGAGACTATCGACCCGGCCCGGACGGTCAGCGAGGCTGGTGCGCGAATTCCTGGGCCTTCACCCATCGACAGTTGGTGCAGGCTGATCAGGTTGCGCCGTGTCAGTCGGCGATCGGCGATTGGTGGGTGCCGGCGGATGATGTTTGGCTCGTCGCCGCCGATGTCTCCGCCCATGGCCGGCCAACTCCTCTGCTCGATCGCATCGTCGCGTCGGAAATTGCCAAGCGACGGCGCTCCTAAACAAATTCGCTGGAATGTCCCATAATTGAATTCGCTACAAGTCCTGTTGGTTGCCCGATCGTCCTGAATCCTATAGGATGATCCTGGGGAAACGTGGGTTGATTGGCACCACGTGCGCCGGAAGAGGGGAGCCGGACCGTCACGATGGGCGTTTTTGGAGACACGCTGCGTCAAGCCCGCATATCCAAGGGTGTGACGCTCAAAGAGGCTGAGCAGGCAACCCGGATCAACCGGCATCACCTCTCGGCGCTCGAAGACGAAGATTTCGCCGCTCTGCCGCCGTTGATTTATCAGCGGGGCATCGTCCGCAACTATTCGACGTATCTCGATCTGGACCCCGGTAAATCCCTCGCGATGTTCGAGGAGGCACGGGGCGGAGACGGCGCCGCGGAACTTGTGGCGACGGTCAAGCAGCTCGATATGCCGCGGCATTGGTCGCCGAACTTTGCGATCATCGCTTTCATGGTGGCGATGGGCGCCGTCGTGTTCGCCTGGATTTACAGCATTTCCTTCAGTCCAGAGCCAGCGGTAAGCACCGTGGCACCGGTCATCCCAACCGTCACACCCATTCCTGACGACCGGTTGGCCCTGCCCAGCCCGACGGCAATCCCTTCGCCTTCCCCCGCGCCAAGTCCGACCGCGACCACGGCTCCCGCGATCGCGGCGGTGACGCCGACGGCCCCGCCGCCGACAGCGCCAGCGGCGGTGCAGGTCGACACCTCGACGCAAGCGCAAGTCGCCGCACCGGTCGATCAATCACAGCCTCCGCCTCCTCCGGCCGGTGGGGTGACGATCCGGGTCATCGCCCAGGGCGATATCCAGGTCACCATTTCAGCCGACGACGCGGTCGTTTTCTCGGGGTGGATGGGCGCCGGCTCGTCGACGGATTGGTACACGGGCGGACTCTTTGCCGTGACCACTTCTGACGGCTCCTTGACGCTGTTCGAGAACGCACAGACTGGTCAGCAGTTCTACATGGGTTACGGTCCGAACGAGACCTACTACCTCGGCGGCTAGTCCAGCGCGCGTCGCCGTTCTATGCCGGGACGGCGACGTTCATGCCATGGTGCACAATCGACAATTCCACTGGCGTCTGGCCACGGACATCGCCGTCGAGTTGCAGCAGCAGCGCGGGCTCCGCGGCGATGCTCACGCTCGAACCGCGTAGCCTGGTTACCAGACGCGAGGTGTGCAAGAGCCGCAACCCGGTCAGGCCAAACGCCGCTACCGCTTGGGCGGGGGTCACCGTCTCAAAAACCAGGATGTCCAGCCGTCCATCATCGATCTGAATGTCCGGATAAACCTCGAGACCAGGGGTGATCAACGCGCTGCCGTTGCTTACCAGCACGAGCGGCGACATCGTCTCGATCCGTTCCCCGTCCACCTGAACCTCGATCCACGAGGGTGGGATGCGCGCTGCGGTCGCCGCGGCAGGGAGGTACGCAATCCATCCCAACGCCCGCTTCAGTTTCGGGTCGGTCGAGGCGAAGAGCGCGGCATCGAACCCCACTCCGGCCATGTGCAGGAAGCAGCGATCATGGCAGCGCCCGACGTCGATCCTGCGCAAGCCAAACTCGGCTGCCAATACCTTGACCGCTCGGAACGGATCGGCCGGGATTCCGAGACTGCGCGCGATGATATTGGTCGATCCAGCCGGGATGATGCCGAGCGAGGTTGTCGAGCCAAAAATGCCGGTTGCGACATCCGCCACCGTGCCGTCGCCACCGACGGCAACGAGGTATTCCACGCGACCGGCGAGATTGGCAGCCAGCGCTGTTGCCTCCTCTGAAGAAGTAACTGAAAAGAGTGCAAGACCTCCGTTGGGTTCCAGTTCAGCGCGCAGTGCCGCGGCAATAGCCTCTCGTCTGCGACCTTTGCCACTGATGATTGCGCCGAACCGGGAATCGATGCGAAATTGTCCGGAGTTTCGTTCGGCAAGACCCCAGTCAGCCGCCCGGCTGCCCGCGAGCGACCTTTGCGTCTCGTTCGCCGCCCTCTGGCTCTGCGCCGTCTCCCGCGCCCCTTCGGTCTCCGGCTCGCTCACGGCTGTCGCGCCGTTCGGAACCCGATGAGAGGAAGCGGGGCGACGAGCAGGACGATCGCGGCAGTGAGGTCGGCGAGCGTCGCGTTGCCAATGATCATGCGCGACGCACCAGGTGCATGGTGCAAAGGCTTGACAATCAGGTCGGTGATCGCAAGGATCGCCGAAACGGACGAGACCGTCGGCGGGAACGACAAGATCAGCGCCATGCAGCGTAGTGCCAACGCGGTGCAAAGGAGAGCGTAGAACGCAAGCCCGAGTCGCAGCGCGAGTTGCGATCTGACGATGCCCCCGCCGCGCCGGCCAGATCGACTCCGCTGAATCACGTTGACTCCAACGCCCGTGTGTCGATCAATTCTCTCGTCAGGGAGATAATCGCTGCGGCGAGATCATCCTTCGGCATTTCGGGCAAGGAACGCACGTCACCGCTGCTGGTCAGGATCGTGGCGCGACTGGTCGGTGAACCAATGGTCGCTTCCGCGTCGTTCGCGATGATGGCGTCGAGCCGCTTATTGACCAGTTTCTTCTGCGCGTTTGCCAGAAGATCATCGGTCTCGGCGGCGAAGCCGATCCGGACCATGCCCGGACGATCGATCGAGGCGAGGATATCCGGGTTTCGCAACAGTTTGAGTTCGAGATGTGTCTGCTCGGGCGCCTTCTTGATTTTCTGCTCCTGACGGGTTTCAGGCCGGAAGTCAGCGACGGCCGCCGCCATGATCAGGGCGTCGGCGTCCTCGGTCGCCGACTCGACGGCGTCGCGCATCTCGATGGCCGTCTCGACTCCGATGAACTCGGCACCATATGGCGGAGGCATGTTGACCGGGCCAGAGACGAGAACGACGTCGGCCCCGGCCGCGAGAGCCTCGCGGGCAATGGCATAGCCCATGGTTCCGCTCGACCGATTGCCGAGGTAGCGAACCGGATCGAGCGGTTCACGCGTTCCCCCGGCGGAAACAACAATTCGCCGGCCTTGCAGCGGCCCAGACCGGCCGAGCAGCCAACGCGCGGCGTCGACGATGATCTCCGGTTCGGCCATACGACCGGCGCCGCTGGCGCCAGATGCCAGACGACCTCGATCGGGACCGACGATGGCGGCCCCACGCGCAGCGAGCGTCTCCAGATGTAGCCGCGTGGCCGGATGGAGAAGCATGTGCTCCTCCATCGCAGGCGCAATCAGAATGGGAGCGGTGGTCGAGATCGCCACAAGTTGAAGGAGATTGTCGGCAAGACCGAGGGCAAGTCCGGCAATGGACTTCGCGGTGGCGGGTGCAACGATGAGGAGATCGGCCTCACTGGCGAGGGAGACATGCCCACAGAAATCACCCCGCCATGGCGTAAATGCGGTGGTATGAACGTCGTTGTGGGTGATTGCCGAAAACGTCAGGGGTTGCATGAACTCGCGCGCACTCTCGGTCATGATCACGGTGACGTTGGAACCGGCTCGGACCAGATGGCTGGCCAGTGCGGCGGCCTTGAATGCGGCGATGCCTCCGGTGACCCCAAGCACGATTGACTTGCCGTTCAGAATGTCCATAAGAATGGATTCCGTGCCTCGCAGCTGCTGGTTTCCCTTCAGGATAGCGAAGTCGGGCGCATCTCGTACTCAGTGAAGCCTGCACGTAGGTGCCTGGCGAAAAATCAGGGTAAAGTCCGCAACACAATTTGACGCGTCAACTTCTGGGGGAACGAAATGGTGCTGCCAGCGACCAGAACGGTCGCGCCGGTGTTGGAAGCAAAGTCAATCAACAAGCATTTCGGGCCGGTCCACGCATTGAAGGATGTCGATTTCGCTGTCTATCCGGGCGAGGTCGTGGCTCTGATTGGCGACAATGGCGCTGGAAAATCGACGCTGATCAATGTCCTGACGGGAGTTCTTCCGTACGAATCAGGTGAGATCATCTTCGACGGACAGCCTGCCCGGTTCAGTTCGCCGCAGGAGGCGCGGGCGCGGGGAATCGAGACGGTCTATCAGGATCTCGCGGTCGCTCCCCACCTCGATGCCGTCGCCAATATCTTTCTCGGCCGCGAGCGGAGGATGAACGGCATTCCGGGGATAGCTGGTGTCCTGGACAATCGGCGGATGCGGCAGGAGACGCAGGAACAACTCGGCAAACTGCGGGTGCGAGTGCCGGGATTGGATCGGCGACTCGTCACGCTTTCGGGCGGGCAGCGGCAAGGCGTTGCCGTGGCGCGTGCCGTGATGTGGGCCAGCAAGGTCGTCATCATGGACGAACCGACGGCCGCGCTTGGCGTGGCGCAGACCGCTCAGGTTCTCGGATTGATCCGGCAGGTGCGGGATACCGGCATCCCCGTTCTTTTCATCAGTCACAACATGCCCAACGTGTTCGAGGTGGCCGACCGGATCGTCGTGCTCAGGCTTGGACAGGTAACAACCGAACTCGATCCGAAGACGGCGACGATCGACGACGCCGTGGCGGCGATGACCGGATCGTTGCGATTTGGCGCGCGGGAGAAACTGAACCGTGAGTAGCGGGACCGACGCGGTCGACGAACTGATCGAGGCGGAGATACCGGGGCGGCAGCGATACCTCTCGCACATTTCAAAGTCATTTACCCCGGTGATTCTCCTGATCATCATGGCAATCTTCACGTTGCTTGAAGGTGGCCGGTTTCTCAATCTCCGCAACCTCAACGACATTGCGATTGATTCCTCGCAACTGATCGTGCTGACTGTCGGCATGACTTTCGTCATCATCACCGCGGGAATCGATCTGTCTGTCGGATCCGTGCTGATTCTTTCCTCAGTGGTCGCCGCAATCGTCACGATTCGCCTCTCCGGGTCACCCGAAGACATAGCGAAGTTTGAGTTTCCGACGCAACACATCGGAATCCCGGTTGGGCTGCTGGCTGGGATCCTGACGGGGCTTGTATTCGGCATCATCAATGGGCTCCTCATAACCCGTTTGCAGATGCCGCCGTTCATTGTGACCCTGGGAACACTCGGGATTGCACTCGGACTTGGCCAGTTGCTGTCTGGTGGGACATCGGTCCCAAACGTGCCGCCCGCGATCCAGACCGATATCGGCCTGCGCGAGCTGGTCGCAGTGGATATTGCCGGTCAGCATCTGCGGCTCACGCCGCCCCTCGTGATTGCCGCCGTCATCGCGGCAATTGCCGCCTTCTCGCTGAACCGCACCAGATTCGGCAGGTACACCTATGCCATCGGGTCGAACGCGGCCGCGTCGCGCCGGGCTGGCATCAACGTCGATCTGCATCTCGTCAAGGTCTACGCGCTAAGCGGAATGCTCGCGGGCGTGGCCGGGGCGATGGACCTGATGCGATTCGGAACCGCCTCCGTCGGTTCCCACCAGTCGGACAACCTGGCGGCGATTTCAGCGTCGGTGATCGGCGGCACGAGTCTGTTTGGCGGCATCGGAACAATCGGCGGGGGAGTTGTGGGCGCCTTCATTCCGACGGTGTTGCGGAACGGCTTGGTGATTACCCGGGTGCCCCCGTTTTGGCAGAACGTGGCCATCGGCGCGGTGTTGATCCTGGCCGTTTTCCTCGATCAGCGACGGCGCCGCGCCGAGGAGCGGATGTAGCCCCAATTCGCGCAAGGTTGCGCGCTCTTGAGCAGGCTGATACGCTGCGGCAGCCCGCGATGGCGCGGGCCGGCATTGAACCCAGAGGAGGCACGATGAACCGCGAAGGAAGACCAATGCGTCAAATCAGCCGGCGAACAATACTGCGGGCCTCGGTTTACGCCGGGGCGGGCATGACGCTCTTCGCTCCCCTTGGCTTCACGGCGCGGGCGCGCCAGGACTCGTTCAATATCGCCTTCATTCAGGGCGTGATCGGCGACAACTTCTACATCACCATGGACTGCGGCGCACGCGCCATGGCCGAATCCCTCGGAAACATCACCATCGATACCCAAGGACCCGAGCGCTTCGATCAAACGTTGCAGACTCCGATTCTCAATGCGGTGGTGCAGAGCAAGCCGAGTGCGATCATGATGGCGCCGAACGACAGCAAGGGGATGATCGCGCCGATCCAGGCGGCGATCGATGCTGGCGTACCGGTGCTATGCGTGGACACCACGATCGACTCCGACATCCAGTTGGCGGACGTGGCGACGGACAACAAGGAAGGTGGCCGGCTGGCGGCGCGCGGTCTGGCGGAGGCGATTGGCGGCAAGGGCAAAGTCTTTGTCGTCAACGTCAAACCGGGCATCTCGACCACGGACCTGCGGGAGCAGGGCTTCGCGGATGCGATCGCCAACGAGTTCGCCGGCGCCATCGACTACCTGGGCCAGGAATACTGCGATAACGATTCCAACATCGCGGCGCAGATCACGTCCGCCCGCCTCCAGTCCGATCCCGATCTGGCCGGCATTTTCGGCACGAATCTCTTCGCCGCGCAGGGCGCCGCGGCCGCGCTGCGGCAGGCCGGCCTGCAGGGCAAGGTCAAGATGGTCGGCTTCGATGCGGGCCCGACGCAGGTTCAGGACCTGAAGAGCGAGGTGGTCGACCTGCTTATCGCCCAGCATCCGGGAGATATCGGCGAAGTCGCGGTCAAGCTGCTCTCCGATTTCCTGACCACGGGCACGCCGCCGGTGCCGAAGGAACTGGTCACCGGGTCGACCATCGTGACTCGTGACAACATTGATGATCCTGAGGTCGCGCGGTATCTCTACGTCGCCGATTGCGCGAACTACAAACTCGCCAATGCGACGGCGGTTGGGGTCGAGGCAGGGGCATCGCCTGAGGCGGGGGCGACCCCAACAGCATAGTTTCTCCGGTCCCGGAGGACATGCGATGACAACCGAGGGCGGCCGGGCGCAGCGCGACCGGCTCCCTTCGGTTTGACATGCGTCTGGGAATGGTGTATTCTACAAGTTCTCGCTTTTCGGGCCTGCCCGAAAGTGAGCCTCGATTTCAGGACCGGTAGCCGGGCGGGGCGTGCTGGAACATTTGGAGACGATCCTGGTCATGCGGGAGGGGGAGTGTTTGCCCTTCCGTTTTGGCATGCCCGGAATGCGACATCAGTCTGCTTTTTCCCGAGTGCCGACGCACAAGTATACGAGCGGCGGCCAAACGTTGTCTCTGTGAACACGGCCTATCGTTTGTCTCTATCGTAAGGGGAGGTTCCTGCCTGTGGCAATGACCAAGCATGAAGTGGCCGGCATCGATGCGCTGCGAGATAGTTCCATTCCAACTGTCATATCGAATACGGGTATCAATCGGCAGTCGTTCTCCCGCATCCCGACCGTCTGGGAAATGCCGAACCTCGTGCAGGTGCAAATCGAGTCGTTCGAATGGTTCAAGCGAGAGGGCCTGCGCGAACTTCTCGAGGAGATATCGCCGATTTCCGACCATCACAAGAAGATGGAGTTGAGTTTCGGCGATTATCGATTCGACGAGCCGTGGAAGCGGCTGCCGGACGATCTCCAGGAAAGGGGCAAGGCCGATCCGCGCGTTGTCGAGCAGTTCTGCCGCGAGCGCGATATCACCTATGCCTCGCCGCTGAGGATCAAGGCGCGGCTCCGCGTGGTCAACACCGAGACCGGGGAAATCCGCGATATCGGCGCCGGTGACGATGAAGATTCGGAGATCTTCATCGGCGACTTTCCATTGATGACGACCGATGGCACCTTCATCATCAATGGCGCCGAGCGGGTCGTGGTCTCGCAGTTGGTGCGCTCACCCGGCGTCTACTTCGATCGCGTCACCGATCCAACCACCGGCAAACTGGTATCGACCGCCAAGTTGATTCCGAACCGCGGCGCCTGGCTCGAGTTCGAGTCCTCGAACCGCGATGTCATCTCGGTCAAGGTTGATCGCAAGCGAAAAATGCCGGTGACCATCCTCCTGCGGGCGATCGGGATGTCCGACGAGGAACTGGAAGCGGCCTTTGCCGACGTCGATACCAATCCGGACCGGCCCTTCCTGCGGACGACGCTGGAGAAGGATCCAACCAAGCAGAAAGACGAGGCGCTCATCGAGCTCTATCGCCGGTTGCGCCCCGGCGATCCGCCAACGCGCGACAACGCGACATCAATGCTGGAGAACCTGTTCTTTAACGATCGTCGCTACGACCTGGCCCGCGTTGGCCGGTACAAGTTGAACGAACGGCTGCATCGCGAAAAGCGGGATGGTGGCCGGCCGGATAGCCGCATTCTGACCCAGGAAGATCTGGTCGAGATCATTCGCGAGATGATCCGGCTGAACAACGGCTTGAGCGAGCCGGACGACATCGATCATCTCGGCAACCGCCGCATTCGCGCGGTCGGCGAGTTGATCCAGATGCACGTCCGCACCGGCTTCCAGCGCTTGGAGCGTGGTATCCGTGAGCGAATGACAATCCAGGATCCGGAAACGGTGACGCCGAAGGGGTTGATCAGCACGACTCGGCCGGTGATGGCGGCGGTCCGCGAGTTCTTCGGCGGCAGCCAGCTGTCCCAGTTCATGGATCAGACGAATCCGCTGGCGGAGTTGACGCACAAGCGGCGGCTCTCGGCGCTCGGTCCGGGCGGTCTGAGCCGAGACCGGGCGGGATTCGACGTTCGCGACGTGCATCCGTCTCACTATGGCCGGATTTGCCCGATCGAGACGCCGGAAGGACCGAACATTGGTCTGATTGGCTCACTGGCGACCTATGGGAAGATCAACCAGTATGGGTTCATCGAGACCCCATACCGTCGGGTGATTTCGCAGATTCTGGTCGACGATCCGGTAGTCGCGCTGGAAGGGCAGATTCTGCGCGATGACGCTGTCAACCCGGAGTCAGGCAAAGTGGTGGCAGCGGCGGGAACGATGCTTACTGCCGGCGACGTCGCCAATATGAAGAAAGCCGGGATCAAGACCGCGCGCATCCAACCGGTTGCGTCAGAGATCATTGACTATCTGTCGGCCGATCGCGAAGAGCAGGTGATGATCGCGCAAGCGAATACGCCGCTCGACAGCGACGGACGGCTCGTTCCCGATCAGGTCGTTGTCCGCGTCGGCGGCGGTCACCGCTTCCCGGTGGTGCCCTCCGAGCAAGTCGCGTACATGGATGTCTCGCCGAAGCAGGTCGTTTCAGTCGCGACCGCGCTGATTCCGTTCCTCGAGCATGACGATGCCAACCGCGCGCTGATGGGCGCCAACATGCAGCGCCAGGCGGTGCCTTTGCTCCGGCCACGGGCGCCAGTTGTCGGTACTGGCGTCGAGCATCAGGCGGCGCGCGACTCGGGTCAAGTGCTGGTGGCGGCACACCATGGCGTGGTGCGTTCGGTCAATGCCCGTCAGATCGTGATCGTGGACGATGATGGCAACGTCCACGAATACAACTTGCAGAAGTTCGTGCGGTCGAACCAGGATACGTGCATCAATCAGCGGCCAAGTGTGCGCCAGGGTGACCGGGTCCGCGCCGGGCAGATCATTGCCGATTCTTCTTCAACCGAAAATGGCGAATTGGCGCTCGGCCAAAACGTGATCGTCGCCTTCATGCCGTGGGAAGGCGGGAACTTCGAGGACGCGATCCTGATCAGTGAGCGCCTGGTACGGGATGACGTCTTCACCTCGATTCACATCGAGAAGTACGAGACCGAAGCGCGGGACACCAAACTGGGACCGGAAGAGATCACCCGGGACATCCCGAATGTCGGTGAGGAGAGTCTCGCCAATCTCGACGAGAACGGGGTGATTCGCATCGGGGCCGAGGTCCGGCCGAACGACATCCTGGTCGGCAAGGTCACGCCACGTGGCGAGACCGAACTGAGCGCGGAGGAGCGGTTGCTGCGCGCGATCTTCGGCGAAAAGGCGCGCGAAGTGAAGGACACCTCGCTGCGGGTGCCGCATGGCGTCCACGGCAAGGTCATCGACGTCAAGATCTTCCGCCGCGACGACGACTCCGACCATGAGTTGCCAGCAGGCGTGAACGAGATGGTCCGGGTCAGCATTGCCCAGAAGCGGAAGATATCCGAGGGCGACAAGATGGCCGGGCGCCACGGCAACAAGGGAGTCATCTCCCGGATTCTGCCGATCGAGGATATGCCGTACCTCCCGGACGGGACGCAGGTCGACATCATTCTCAACCCGATTGGCGTGCCGTCCCGCATGAACCTCGGTCAGGTGCTGGAGACGCACCTCGGCTGGGCGGCGGAGAAACTCGGATTCCGCGTGGCGACCCCTGTTTTCGATGGCGCGCGAGAAGAGGAAATTCGACGGCTGCTTGTCGAGGCGGGGCTCCCGGAAGACGGCAAGGTCGATCTCTACGACGGTCGAACCGGCGAGAAGTTCGATCGGCCAGTCACCGTCGGCGTGATCTACATGCTGAAACTCGCACACCTGGTCGAGGACAAGATTCACGCCCGCTCGACCGGTCCGTACTCGCTGGTGACGCAGCAGCCACTGGGTGGCAAGGCGCAATTCGGCGGGCAGCGATTTGGCGAGATGGAGGTGTGGGCGTTGTATGCCTATGGCGCCGCCTACACGTTGCAAGAGATGTTGACGGTCAAATCGGACGACACGGTCGGCCGGGTCAAGACCTACGAGGCGATCGTCAAGGGAGATGAAATTACCGGGGCCGGCGTTCCGGAGTCGTTCAAGGTCCTGGTCAAGGAATTGCGGTCGCTCGGCCTTTCGATCGATGTGATCAACGAGGACGAGCAAACGGTGGAGTTCGCCGAAGACACCTCCCGCGACCTGCTTTCGAACCTCGACCGCATCAACCTGAGCGGCTACGAAAAGACCGCTGACTAACTCACCACAAGTATTGGAATTGTCCTTGCATGGCACGGCGTGCCATGCGAGGAAACTCCGGAACCGGAGGGACCATGTCTGCTGCTGATACTGATTTGTCCATGCTTTCCATCGATACGGCGTTGGCGCCGCGTCCGACGCTACCCGAGTTTTCCGGGCCGCGCGGTCCGCGTGATGGGTATGGCCGTGGGGATCGCGGTGATAGAGGCCGTGTTCTCGACGTCAATAATTTCGATGCCATCCGCATCAGTCTTGCCTCGCCCGAGGCGATCCGCTCATGGTCGTATGGTGAGGTAACGAAGCCGGAAACGATCAATTACCGAACCCTGAAGCCGGAGCACGGCGGGCTTTTCTGCGAGCGCATCTTCGGTCCAACCAAGGACTGGGAGTGCTACTGCGGCAAGTACAAGCGGATTCGCCACGCCGGAACCGTCTGCGACAAGTGCGGCGTGGAAGTCACGCGTGCCAAGGTCCGGCGGGAGCGGATGGGGCACATCGAACTCGCCGCGCCGGTGGCGCACATCTGGTATGTGAAGGGGACGCCGAGCCGGCTCGGGCTGCTGCTCGATATCTCGCCGCGCAACCTGGAGCGGGTGCTCTACTTTGCGTCGTACCTCGTGACGTCCGTCAACGAGGAATCCCGCCAAGCGGCAATCCAGGAGATTCGCGACCTCACCGACGCCGAGATCGAGGAAGTGCGCTCGGCGGTCCAGGCCGAACTCGACGAGATTTCGACGGCGACCGGTCTCGACCTCGCGAATTTGCAGGAAGGTCATCGCAATCTGGCGGAAGCAATTGCCACCCGCCGCGAGCGCGAACTGGCGGAATTGCGCGCCGAGTTCGAGACCCTGGAAATCGAACTCACGGGGATGATGAACGAGGCGGCCCCGGAAGATATCGCCTTCCGTGGCCAGACCATCGTTCGCGAGGGCGAGGCCGTCAACGACGACCGGCTTGATGTGCTGAGTGAGGCGTTCTCCGAGGAGTCGGCGAGGATCGCCCAGGGTGCTGAGGCCGAGGTCACCGGGAGCGAGGCGCTCGCCGGGGCTGAGCATGACCTGCTCACGTCCACGGCGGAGGAGCGGCGAGACAAGATCGAATCTCGTCTGGCCGAGCAGATCCGTGAGATCGAAGCGGAGCGCGACGAATCGATCAAGCAGGTCATGGATCTCAAGGAACTGCAGATCCTGTCGGAGCAACAGTACCGGGAATTGAATGACCTGCTGCCCCCTGGCGTGTTCAAGGCCGCCATGGGCGCCGAGGCTGTCCATGATTACATCAGGAATCGCGTCGATCTCGACCAAATCGCGATCGAACTGCGCAACGAAATGCAGAGCACCTCGGACGTCAAGCGCAAAAAGGCGACCAAGCGATTGCGCGTTGTCGAGGCGTTGCGCAAGAGTGGGAACCGCCCGGAGTGGATGATCTTCACCGCGCTGCCGGTGGTTCCACCCGAATTGCGGCCGATGGTGCAACTCGATGGCGGCCGCTTCGCGACGTCCGACCTCAACGATCTGTACCGCCGCGTGATCAACCGCAACAATCGCTTGAAGCGGTTGCTGGAACTCGGCGCGCCCGACATCATCGTTCGCAACGAAAAGCGAATGCTTCAAGAAGCGGTCGACGCGCTGATCGACAACGGTCGCCGGGGACGGGTTGTTTCCGGGTCGGGCAAGCACAAGTTGAAGAGTCTCTCCGATTTGCTCAAGGGCAAGCAGGGGCGGTTCCGTCAGAACCTGCTTGGCAAGCGCGTCGATTACTCTGGACGATCCGTCATCGTGGTCGGGCCGGACCTGGCGCTCGATGAGTGTGGCTTGCCAAAGCGGATGGCGCTCGAACTCTTCAAGCCGTTCGTCATGCGTCGCTTGGTCGATCATGGGCACGCCCACAACATCAAGGCCGCGAAGCGGCTGGTGGAGCGTGTCGATTCGAAGGTCTGGGATGTTCTGGAAGAAGTCATCCAGGACTATCTGGTGCTGCTCAACCGCGCGCCAACCCTGCACCGGCTCGGCATCCAGGCGTTCAAGGTGCGCCTGATCGAAGGCTCCGCGATTCAGATCCACCCGTTGGTCTGCGCGGCGTTCAATGCCGACTTTGACGGCGACCAGATGGCGGTTCACGTTCCGCTCTCGCGCAAGGCGCAGGACGAAGCGCGGACCCGAATGCTTTCGATCCGGAACCTGCTGTCGCCCTCGAACGGCGAGCCGATTGTCTCGCCGACCCAGGACATCGTTCTCGGCTGCTACTACATGACCTCCGAGCGGGATCACGAGGCTGATCTGGCCGCCGGGACGGTGCCGCGTGGCTGGGGCAAGATCTTCTCCTCCCTCGAGGAAGTCCGGCTTGCCTACACCGCGGGGGCCATCGATCTCCAAGCGAAGATCATCGTGCGAACCGATCGCGATGGCGGGGTGCCAAAGCGAATCGAGACCACGGTGGGACGAGCCTTGTTCAACCTCGCGCTGCCCGCGGAAATGCAGAAGTTCTACAACAACACGATGGGTCGCAAGCAGTTGCGGCAGGTCGTCGCGGATGCGTACCGGTTCTTCAAGGATCCGAACAAAACCGCACATATTGTCAATGAGATCAAGAAGGTTGGATTCGAGTTCTCGACGCGTGGCGGGATGAGCATCGCGGTCGACGACGTCGTGATGTCGGACAAAAAGGACGAGTTGCTGCGCGATGCCGACGAGCGGGCGGACCGGATCGAGCGGCAATACCGGCGCGGTCTGGTGACCGAGCAGGAGCGCCTGCGAGAACTGGAATTGATCTGGAACACCACGCGCGACGAACTCGCCAGGTACGTCGAAGAGGGACTTCGCGGCCAGAACTCGGTCTTCATGATGGCGGACTCCGGCGCGAAAGGAAACATGAACCAGATCAGCCAGATGGCTGGCATGCGAGGGCTCGTGCTCGATCCCAAGGGCGAGATCATTGACATCCCGATCCGGTCGAACTTCCGCGAAGGGTTGACGGTGCTCGAGTACTTCCTATCGACGCACGGCGCGCGAAAGGGTCTCGCCGATACCGCGCTGCGTACAGCCGACTCGGGCTACCTGACGCGGCGTCTCGTCGATGTGTCCCAGGACGTCATCGTCACGATCGAAGACTGCGGCACGGATGTCGGACTCTGGATTCATCGCGTGGTGGACGGGGAGGCGATGCCGGATGAAGACTTCCGCGCCAAGGTCCTCGGCCGGATCATGGCCGCGCCAGTGGTCAATCCGGCCACGGGGGAGATCATCGTCGATGCTGGAGAGGAGCTGACCGACCGGCTTGAAGGCGAGGATGGGTCGGTCCGTGATCTCGTTCGAGAAATCATCGACGCGGGTGTGGAATCGGTTTACGTCCGCACCGTCATGAACTGCGAAGCGACACACGGCGTGTGCGCGTACTGCTACGGCCGCAACCTGGCGAGCGGAAAACTCGTGCAGCACGGTGAGGCGGTGGGGATCATCGCCGCGCAGTCGATCGGTGAACCGGGCACCCAGTTGACGATGCGCACGTTCCACACCGGTGGAGTGGCGCGTGCGGACATCACCACCGGTCTGCCGCGCGTCGAAGAATTGTTCGAGGCTCGCGCGCCGAAGGGCGCCGCGGTGCTGGCCGACCGCGAAGGCACGATCTCGATCGAGAGCACCGATGCCGGCCGCATCCTGGCGATCACCTCGGTCGATATCGAGCAGCGGGTCTACCCGCTCGAGGAGGGTTGGAATGCCGCCTTGCTCGACGGCGATCTGGTAATCAAGGACAAGACGGTATTGGCGGTCGGTCCCGAGGAGCAGAAGCTGCTCAGCGAGATCGACGGCCGCTTCTTCCTCGACGACCGGACCATCTACGTCCGCAATGAAAAGGAAGAGCGGGTCGAGTACCCGGTGCCCGTGGTGTATCAGGTGTTCGTCGAGGACGGCGATCGGGTCTATCCCGGTCAGCAGTTGACCGACGGCGCCAAGGATCCGCACAAGGTTCTGCTGACGCAGGGCCGGGAAGAGGTTCAGCGCTACATCATTGATGAGGTGCAGAAGGTCTACAAGTCCCAGGGCGTGAACACGAACGACAAGCACATCGAGGTGATCTGTCGCCAGATGTTGCGGAAGGTGAGCATCACCCATCCTGGAGACACCGACTATCTCCAGGACGAGCGGATCGACCGGTTCGATTTCAACCAGATCAACGAAGAGATCATGGCGCAGGGCGGTGAGCCGGCGACGGCGGTGCCAGTGCTTTTGGGCATCACCAAGGCATCACTCGAAACCGATTCCTTCCTGTCGGCGGCGTCTTTCCAGGAGACCACGCGGGTGCTGACGGAGGCCGCGATCAACGGCAAGGTCGACAGCCTGCGGGGTTTGAAGGAAAACGTCATCATCGGCAAGCTGATTCCCGCCGGCTCCGGATTCGGGGTGGTGCCGGGGGTGGAGAGCGCGGCGGTGATTGGCGGCGAGGCCGGTGGCAGCGTTGCGGTGTTGCCGGGTTCTCTCGATGACGCCGAACCGGCGACCATCGAGGACCTCGAAGAGTTGATGATGCAGGGTCTCGTGCCGTCGACAGAATCGACGCTCGACTACGAAGGCGGTGATGAGCCGGACATCGATGTCGAGGAGAACTCGTTGACCATCATCGAGGCCGAGGATCTTCTCGACCAGAACCTGTAAGGAGAGGCTATGCTCCGGGCTCGCGTGCGAGTCCGGAGCATTGACCGGCCAAATCGGTTGAGTTCTGTTTCGCCTGGCCAACCGCGCCGTTCGCGCCGCCGCTCATGAGCCGATTGTCCGGGCGTTCGGGGTTCTGACTTTCCGGAATCCCAGACAATTCTCGTCAAAACTGGCTTGACGAGGCAGGGAAGTTCGACTAAAATCACCGCTTGTGTCCGTCGCGAGACGGGCATTTGAGTGAGGTTTGGTCCTCACGAGACAGGTGGCGCCGCAGCTGCTGGCTAGGCAGAGCACGGTACAGGCAACGCCTCCTGTCCCGCTAGGAGTCATCGTGCCGACGATCAATCAGTTGGTTCGTAAGGGCCGCAAGAGCGTCAAGAAGAAGACCAAGGCGCCCGCGTTGGGGTTCACCAACAACGCGTTGGGGCGTTATGCCGGTCGGCTTCGATCCGGGACGCATTCCCCGCAGAAGCGCGGCGTATGCACCCAGGTCAAGACCATGACGCCGAAGAAGCCCAATTCGGCACTGCGCAAGATCGCCCGCGTTCGCCTGACCAACCACATGGAGGTTACGGCGTACATTCCGGGTGAAGGGCACAACCTTCAGGAGCACTCAGTGGTGCTGGTGCGCGGCGGCCGGGTGAAGGATCTCCCTGGTGTCCGTTACCACATCGTGCGAGGAACCCTGGACGCCCGCGGTGTAGACAACCGCAAGAAGGCGCGGTCCAAGTACGGAACCAAGGCGCCCAAGAAGAGCTAATCGCGCTTCGCGCGGTGCGCCACCTGAGGCGCTCCGCAGGGCACCTTCCGCTGCGGCGGATCTGAGCGAACACGGTACGAAAAGCGGCCAGACGTCTCTTGGACGTTGACCGCTTTTTCGTGTGTAGAGGGGCGTCGTGTCGAGCGACGCTCGCAGGACATCGGACGCGCGGATGACCGCGCAGCGATCGAGGATGGGACATGCCACGTCGGGCCAAAGTCGAGCGAAGAATTCCCGCGCCGGATGCGCGATTCCACAGCGAGGTTCTCGCGCGGTTCATCAACAAAGTGATGGAGCGTGGGAAGAAGGGCACCGCCGAGCGGATCGTCTACGGGGCGCTGGATCGCATCGGCGACCGGACGGGACGCAGCCCAATTGAAGTGTTCGAGCAGGCTCTCGGCAACGCTACTCCAGTGATCGAGGTCAAGCCGCGGCGCGTCGGTGGCGCCACATATCAGGTTCCGGTGCAGATCGAAGGTCCGCGCCGGCAATCGCTGGCGATGCGCTGGCTGCTGATGTCCGCGCGCAATCGTCCCGGCAAATCGATGGAAGAGAAGCTCGCCAACGAGCTCCTCGACGCGTTCAACAATACCGGGGCCACAATCAAGCGGCGCGAGGACACGCACCGGATGGCAGAGGCCAACCGCGCGTTCTCGCACTATGGCCGCTTCTAGTACAGATTTGATTCAGGTTGCATAGAAACCGTACATCGACTGCCTGGCAACGGAGTCGAGGAGAGCGTCAAGGAACACAATGAGTACCGCAATCGCGACCAAGCCCGCGGCGACCGACGCCGAAACCATGCTGGCGAAGACCCGCAATATCGGGATCATCGCCCACATCGACGCGGGCAAGACGACGACCACCGAGCGCATCCTCTATTACACGGGACGCGTCCACCGGCCAGGGGAAGTGCACGAGGGCGCCGCGACCATGGACTGGATGGTCCAGGAACGGGAACGTGGGATCACGATCACCGCGGCGGCGACTACGTGTGAGTGGGATGGCCACCGGATCAACATCATCGATACGCCGGGGCACGTCGACTTCACGGTCGAGGTCGAGCGGTCGCTGCGCGTCCTCGACGGCGGCGTCGTCGTATTTGACGCAGTGGCGGGCGTCGAGCCTCAATCGGAGACCGTCTGGCGCCAGGCCGACAAATACGGGGTGCCACGGATCTGCTTCGTCAACAAGATGGACCGGACCGGGGCCTCATTCAGTCGGACCATCGAGATGATCGTTGATCGTCTCAAGGCGATTCCCGCGCCGATCCAATTGCCGATCGGCGCCGAGTCACAGTTTGCCGGAATCATCGATCTCATCGATGAAGTCGCATACGTCTTCCATGATGAAATGGGCCAGAACATCGAGCAGACCGAGATTCCGGCTGATCTGCGTGACGAGGCCAAAGCGGCGCGGCATCACCTGGTCGAATTGATCGCGGAATCCGACGAGGAGCTGATGATGCGCTACCTCGAGGATGACGTGCTGACGGCGGACGAGTTGCGCGCGGCGCTGCGCGCGGCGACGGTCACCGGAAAACTGGTGCCGGTGCTCTGTGGGAGTTCGCTCAAGAACAAGGGCGTGCAGCAGATGCTGGACGCCATCGTCGCCTACCTGCCGTCGCCGCTGGACGTTCCGCCAGTGACCGGCATCGATCCCAAGAGCGGCGAGGAAGTGGTGCGCACGGTCGAGCCGGGCCAGCCGTTTTCAGCGCTGGCATTCAAGATCGTGGCCGATCCGCATGTGGGCAAACTCGCCTACGTTCGAGTGTATTCCGGCAAACTCGACGCGGGCAGCTACGTGCTGAACTCGGTCAAGGGAGAGCGGGAGCGCGTTGGGCGCCTGCTGCAGATGCACGCGAATCACCGCGAGGAAATTCCCTCGGTGAGCGCGGGCGACATCGCGGCGGTTATCGGGCTCAAGACGACGTTTACCGGCGATACGCTGTGCGATTCGTCCGAGCCGGTCGTGCTCGAGTCGATCACCTTCCCCGAGCCGGTCATCTCGGTTTCAATCGAGCCGCGAACCCGCGCCGACCAGGACAAGATGGGCGCGGCGCTGGGGCGCCTGGCGGAGGAAGATCCCACCTTCCGGATGCGAACCAATGAGGAAACCGGACAGACGGTGATCGAGGGGATGGGCGAACTCCACCTCGAGGTCATTGTCGACCGGTTGATGCGGGAGTTCCGCGTTGACGCTAACGTTGGCCGGCCGCAAGTGGCGTACAAGGAAACGATCACCATCCCGACCAAGGTCGAGGGGCGACACATCCGCCAGTCGGGCGGCAAGGGTCAGTATGGCCATGTCGTCGTCGAGTTCGAGCCGCAGGAGCGCGGCAAGGGCTACGAGTTCGAGGACAAGATCGTCGGCGGGTCGATTCCGCGCGAGTACATCGCCCCGGTCGATGCCGGTATCCGCGAAGCGATGCTGACCGGCGGCGAGGCGGGGTACCCGATCGTCGACCTCAAAGCGCGGTTGGTGGACGGTTCCTTCCACGAGGTCGACTCGTCGGAAATGGCGTTCAAGATCGCGGGCTCTCTGGCGCTCAAGGAGGCCGTTCGCAAGGGCCGCCCGGCGATTCTCGAACCGATCATGGATGTCGAGGTCACGACCCCGGATGAGTTCATGGGCGACGTGATCGGGGATCTCAACTCCCGGCGCGGGCAGATTCAAGGGATGGAGATGCGCGCCGGCGCCCAAGTGGTCCGCGCGTATGTGCCTCTGGCCGCGATGTTCGGCTATGCCACCGATCTACGGTCGGCGACGCAGGGCCGCGCTACGTACTCCATGCAATTCGATCACTACGCGCCGCTGCCTCCGACGCTCGCGCAGGAGATGGTCGCCAAAGCGCGCCGAAGTTAGGTTCAGGAGTCACCGTACGCGGCTATTGGCCGCGAGCCGGGATTTGGCATTAGGGATTCGTCAATTCCACCGGACGTGGTGGACAGAGGAGACCGGGCACGATGGGGAAGCAGAAGTTTGCGCGGACGAAGCCGCACATCAACGTGGGGACGATCGGGCATGTGGATCACGGGAAGACGAGTCTGACGGCGGCGATCACGAAGACGCTGGCGTTGCAGGGGAAGGCGCAGGCGCGGTCGTTTGACAGCATCGACAACGCGCCGGAGGAGCGGGAGCGGGGGATCACGATCGCGATTGCGCATGTGGAGTACGAGACGGACAAGCGGCACTACGCGCACGTGGACTGTCCGGGGCACGCCGACTACATCAAGAACATGATCACCGGGGCGGCGCAGATGGACGGGGCGATTCTGGTGGTGAGCGCGCCGGATGGGCCGATGCCGCAGACGCGGGAGCACATTTTGCTGGCGCGGCAGGTAGAAGTGCCGTCGATGGTGGTCTTTCTGAACAAGGTGGACATGCTCGACGACGAAGAACTGCTGGAACTGGTCGAACTGGAAGTGCGGGAACTGCTGTCGACGTACGAATTTCCGGGGAGGAGATTCCGGTGATTCGGGGGAGCGCGCTGGCGGCGCTGGAGAGCGGGAGCCAGGACCCGGCCGATGCGGCCTACGCCCCGATTCTGGAACTGATGGCGGCGGTGGACGACTACATTCCGACGCCGGAGCGGGCGATCGACAAGCCGTTTCTGATGCCGATCGAGGACGTGTTCGGGATCAAGGGGCGGGGGACGGTGGTGACCGGGCGGGTCGAGCGGGGTGGTCAAGACGGGGGACGAGATCGAGATCGTGGGGATGGGGGAGCGGCGCAAGGTGGTAGTCACCGGCGTCGAGATGTTCCAGAAGACGCTGGACGAGGGGCAGGCGGGGACAACGTCGGCTGCTTGTTGCGGGGCGTGGAGCGGACGGACGTGGAGCGGGGCAGGTGCTGGCCAAACCGGGGAGCATTCACCCGCACACCAAGTTTCAGGCCGAGGTCTACGTGCTGGCGAAGGAAGAGGGGGGGCGGCACACGCCGTTCTTCCCCGGCTACCGGCCGCAGTTCTACATCCGCACCACCGATGTCACGGGGAGCATCACCTTGCCGGAGGGGACGGAGATGGTGATGCCGGGGGACAACGTGCAGATGGGGGTGGAACTGATCACCCCGGTGGCAATCGAGGAAGGGCTGCGCTTCGCCATCCGCGAGGGGGGCCGCACCGTCGGCGCCGGCGTCGTCACCTCCATCACCCAGTAGTTGGTCGATAGCAAGCAGACGCGGTCGTAGGTAGGAGCGAGAACAGAATGGTCGCCAAGAAGCCAAGCCAGCGGATTCGTATCCGTCTCAAGGCCTACGACCACAAGGTGCTCGATCAGTCAGCGAGCAAGATCGTGGAGACGGCGGAATCGACCGGCGCCAAGGTTGCCGGACCGATCCCATTGCCGACCCGAGTCGAGAAGTTCTGCGTGATCCGGTCGCCGTTCATCGACAAGGATTCGCAGGAGCAGTTCGAGATTCGCACGCACAAGCGGTTGATCGATGTCCTCGAGCCGAGCGGCAACACCATTCGGTCGCTGATGCGGCTGAACCTGCCGGCCGGCGTGGACATCGAGATCAAATTGTAGGTTTTTGATCCGCCTGGTTCGCGGTTGTACGGTCCAGGCGACTCATGCTCTGTGGGTGGTTCGCGGCTGGTGTGCTGCGCCACGTCCTGGAGGACAGGAGAGAGCCAATGATTCAGGGGCTCATAGGTAAGAAACTGGGCATGTCCCAGGTATTCGATGACGCGGGGCTGGCGCATCCAGTGACCGTGCTCGAAGTCGGGCCGTGCGTGGTGACGCAGATCCGGACTCCCGACAAGGACGGCTACAGCGCCATTCAACTTGGCTTCGGTATCGACAAGCGGCTCAATTCGCCCGAGCGGGGCCACGTGCGAGCCAGTGGGTTCATGTCCCGCACCCTGCGCGAGATGAAGGCGGATGACATCGCCGAGTTCTCTGTCGGTCAGGTGCTGAAGGCCGATGTCTTCAACGCCGGCGACCTGGTGGATGTCACCGGCACATCGAAGGGCCGCGGTTTCCAGGGTGGCGTGAAGCGACACGGATTCAGCGGCGGCCCGCGCACGCATGGTCAGTCAGATCGGTTGCGCGCGCCAGGTTCCATCGGCTCCAGTGCCACCCCAGGCCGGGTCTTCAAAGGTCTTCGCATGGCTGGCCGGATGGGGAACGATCGCGTGACCGTGCAGAACTTGCGTGTGATGCGGGTCGATCCGGAGCGGAATCTGCTGCTGGTGGAAGGATCGGTTCCCGGTCCGAATGAGGGACTGATCATGGTCCGCCGCGCCGCTAAGGGTGGCAAGAAGTAGCGCCGCGGCGCGGTGGACGACTGGTTGAGACCAGGTCGGACTCGGAGACGGTGATGAACGTAGATGTTGTAAACACAGAAGGCGCGGTGGTCGGCACGGTGGACCTGGACGAAACCGTTTGGGGCATCGAACCGAACATCCAGGTCATGCATCAGGCGCTTCTTCGCCAGTTGGCGAACGCGCGTCTCGGTACGCGCGACACCAAGACCCGCGGTGAAGTCCGTGGCGGTGGTCGCAAGCCGTGGCGGCAGAAGGGCACCGGCCGGGCGCGGCAGGGTTCGACCCGGGCGCCACAGTGGATCGGCGGTGGCGTTGTCTGGGGACCGCATCCACGCTCCTTCAAGCAGGACATGCCCCAGAAGATGCGTCAGGTCGCGGTGCGCTCGGCACTGTCGGCCAAGGTCCGCGACGACCGCATGACGGTGGTTTCCGGACTTGTCGAAATCGAGCCACGGACCAAGGCGATGAAGCAGGTTCTGGCCGCGCTGCCGGAAGGCCGGTCAGTGCTGATTGTGACGGATGGCCGGGTCGAATCGATCCGGAAGGCCGCCGGTAATCTGGAAAACGTCTGGGTGATCGACGCGCGATATCTGAATGTGCGCGATGTGCTGAAGTTCGATCGACTATTTGTGACGCAGGAAGCGGTGTCCTTGATCGACTCCTGGTGGGGGCTGCCGGAGGACCGCCGTGAACCGAGTTCCTGGAAACTGGCGCGGCAGGCGGAGCGGGCGGGGCAACTCGCGGCCGCCGCGGGAGAGGCGTAAATGGCGGCGCTAACAGCAGATCAGGTGATCGTGAAGCCACTGATCACCGAAAAGAACACCGATCTGATGGAACACGATCAATACACGTTTGTCGTAGCGACCGATGCGAACAAGGTCCAGATCCGGGAGGCTGTCGAGACGCTCTTCAATGTGCGCGTCAAAGCGGTCAATACCCTCAATGTTAAGGGGACCCGCCGCTCGCGTAGCCTGCGGCGCGGCCGGGGCCGCATTACCGGCCAGGAGCGAAGCTGGAAGAAGGCGATCGTGACTCTGTTCCCGGGTCAACGCATCGACGTCTTCGAGCAGGTCTAGGCTCGGAAGGAGAGTAGGATGCCAATCCGAATTTACAAACCGACCTCCCCGGGCCGCCGCTCGATGAGCGTGAGCACGTTCGAGGAGATCACCAAGAAGGAACCGGAAAAGAGCCTGATCGAACCGCTGAAGAAGCATGCGGGACGCAACAACCGCGGGCGGATTACGACGCGCCACCGGGGCGGTGGCAACAAGCGCTACTACCGGATCATCGATTTCAAGCGTGACAAGGCGGGAATTCCCGCCCGCGTCGCGGCGATCGAATACGACCCCAACCGATCCGCGCGCATCGCGCTGCTCTTCTACACCGATGGCGAGAAGCGCTACATGCTGGCGCCGCTTGGGCTACAGGTCGGGGACACGATCGTGTCCGGAGCGGATGCGCCGATCCGCGCGGGCAATGCGTTGCCGCTGCGGAACATCCCGACCGGTACGCAAATCCACAATATCGAACTCTATCCCGGTAAAGGCGGCCAATTGTGCCGCTCCGCCGGCACGTCGGCGCAGTTGATGGCGAAATCGGGAGACTACGCGCAGGTCCGGATGCCTTCCGGCGAAGTGCGGTTGGTTCATCTCAACTGCATGGCGACGTTGGGTCAGGTCGGCAACGTCGATCACGAAAACATCGTGATCGGCAAGGCAGGACGCAATCGCCATCGCGGGCGCCGTCCCACGGTCCGCGGCTCGGTCATGAACCCACGCGACCATCCGCACGGCGGTGGGGAGGGCAAGGCGCCAATCGGTGGCCAGCCGAAGACGAAATGGGGCAAGCCGGTTCAGGCCAAGACCCGCAACAACAAGCGGACCGATTCGATGATCGTCCGCAAGCGATCGAAGAAGCGGAAGTAGTCGAGGAGATTTTGAGTGTCGCGTTCAGCCAAAAAAGGGCCATATATCGACGCCAATCTCCGGGAGAAGATTGACGTCCTGAACCGGACCAACGACCGCCGCGTGGTTCGGACCTGGGCACGCGCATCGACCATCTTTCCCGGGATGGTTGGCCACACGGTCGCTATCCACAATGGGAAGGTGCACGTCCCCATCTTCATAACCGAGCAAATGGTGGGCCACCGGTTGGGTGAGTTCGCGCCGACACGGACGTTCCGTGGCCACGGCAAGGACGCCGACCGCCGAGGCCGGCGCTAGAGCCGGCGGGGAGACAGGATCACGATGGAAGTTCGAGCGAGCGTCACTGGCGTCCGCGTCTCCCCGCGGAAAGCGCGGTTGGTGGTAGACGCGGTGCGTGGACGGCGCGTCATGGATGCAATCGCCCTGACGAAGTTCATGCCGCAGAAAACGGCCAAAGACGTCGGCAAGCTATTGCAATCCGTTGCGGCGAATGCCGAGAACAACTACGACATGGATCCCGAGGATTTGTGGATCAAGGCGATTTACGCCGATGACGGTCCGTCCTTCCGCCGGTTCAAGGCCAAGGCGCGAGGACGGGTGGGGCGGATCATCCGCCGCAATACGCATCTGACCGTGATCGCCGAGGAGCGGAGAAGCTAATGGGCCGAAAAGTCAATCCAATCGGATTTCGCCTCGGGATCGTGACCGACTGGGAGTCGAACTGGTTCGCGGAGCGGAACTACACCGAACAATTGCATGAGGACCTCCGCCTGCGGCGGGTGATCATGCGGGAACTGACGCGAGCCGGGATTTCGCGCATCGAGATCGAACGATCCGCGAACAAAGTGGACGTCGCGCTCTATACCTCGAAGCCGGGCATTGTGATCGGCAAGCAGGGCGCGAATGTCGAACGCCTTCGCCAGCTCTTGGAGAAGGAGATCGGCAAGAAGGTGCACCTCAAGATCGAAGAGATCAAGGTGCCAGAGACCGATGCTCGCCTGATCGCCGAGAGCATCGCGGAGCAGATTTCGCGCCGCGTCGCCTATCGACGGGCGATGAAACATGCCGTTCAGCAGGCGATGCGCCGTGGCGCGAAAGGGGTCAAGATCACCCTCTCCGGTCGCCTGGGCGGGGCGGAAATGAGCCGCTCGGTCACCGAGATGGATGGCCGGGTACCGCGCTCGACGCTGCGTGCCGACATCGATTTCGGCATCGTGCATGCGCACACCACGTACGGGCGCATCGGTGTCAAGGTCTGGGTGTACAAGGGTGAAGTGCTGCCGGAGCGCGGACCGGTCACGGCCGCCACGCTGACCGCCGATCTGGCGGCGATCGCCGGCGACTAGGGTTGGCACGGCCGCGGCACGCGCCGTGACCGGCCCACGTGGGCAGGAGTATCGACAATGTTGATGCCGAAGCGGACCAAGTACCGCAAGATGATGCGGGGCCGCATGACCGGCAAAGCGCAGCGGGGCGCCGAGATCTCCTTCGGCGAGTACGGGCTGCAGGCGACGGCGCCCGCGTGGGTGAGCAGCCGGCAGATCGAATCCGCGCGCCGCGCAATTACGAACTATCTCAAGCGCGGTGGCAAGATCTGGATTCGCATTTTTCCGGACAAGCCGGTGACCCAGAAGCCGGCCGAGACCCGGATGGGTTCCGGCAAAGGCAATCCCGAGTACTGGGTGGCGGTGGTCAAGCCGGGCCGGATCATGTTCGAAATCGCGGGTGTTTCTCGTGAGCAGGCGGAGGAAGCGCTGCGCCGCGCGGCGATGAAGATGCCCATGGATTGCCGGTTTGTCGAACGCCAGCATGTCGGCGTGTCCGCATCAACGGTCGCGGACGACCGCGAGGGCGAGGAGGGCGCAGCGTGAAACCGGCTGAACTCCGGGCGAAGGATAGCGCCCAGTTGAATCGGCAAATTGCCGATCTCTATTCGGAATGGCGAACCCTGCGGTTTCAGGAGGCTGTCGGCCAACTCACCGCAACCGCGCGCATTCGCCAGATTCGCAAAGACATCGCTCGCATCAAGACGATTCAGCGCGAGCGTGAAATCGACGCCGAGCTGCGCGGTATTTCGATCGCGGCTCGATAAATCCATAAGGTGGGGTAGGAAACATGAGCGAAAGCGTTGCCGAGTCGGCCGGGCAACAACGGACGCAGAAACCACGGACCCAGAAAGTTGGGCGCGTGGTGAGCGACAAGATGGACAAGACGGTTGTTGTCGCGGTCGATTCCGTGCGACGCCATCCGCTCTATCACAAGCGCATTACGCGAACCAACAAGTTCATGGCGCACGACGAGCAGAATCAATGTAAGCCGGGCGACGTGGTGAGAATCGAGGAAACCCGGCCGATGTCGCGGCACAAGCGATGGATCGTGCGAGAGATCGTCGAGCGCGGCGTCCAACTGTAGCGGTCCACTCGGCACGGGCCGGGAACCTGGAGCGACAACGATGATTCAACAGGAGACGCGGCTCCGAGTCGCGGATAACAGCGGAGCAAAGGAACTGCTCTGCATCCGTGTACTTGGCGGCTCGGGCAGGAAGTACGGAGGCGTGGGCGACATCATCATCGCCGCCGTCAAGCAAGCGCAGCCAAACGCGGGCGTCAAGAAGGGCGACGTGGTGCGCGCCGTCATCGTGCGAACCGCGCAGGAATACGGACGGCCCGACGGCAGTCACATCAAGTTCGATGACAATGCCGCCGTGCTGATCAACAACCAGGGCGCCCCGCGGGGTACTCGCATTTTCGGTCCCGTTGGCCGAGAACTGCGCGAACGGCAGTTCATGCGGATCGTCTCGCTTGCGCCGGAAGTCCTCTAGGACCAGGATCGAGAAGGGACTGGGAGCGAGTAACGATGCGCAAGATTCGAACGGGTGACACCGTCGTGGTGATCTCGGGGCGGAACAAGGGCCAGCAGGGCCGGGTCCGCCAGAACCTGATCGATCGCGATCGCGTGGTCATCGAAGGCGTCAACATCGTCAAGAAGCATATCAAGCGCGGGCGGGCACGCCAGGCGGGGATCGTGGAGGTCGAGGCAGCGCTGCCGGTCTCGAATGTGATGCTCGTTTGCCCGAGTTGCAAGCAGGCCACGCGCGTCGGCGTGCGAAGCGGTGACGATGGCAAGAACGTGCGCTACTGCAAGAAGTGTGACGCGGCGATCCCGCGGCCACAGGCGGCGTAGGTGCGAATAGTGGGAGTGCGTCAATCATCGCTGGGCGGCCTGAGCGTTTCGAAGCGGACGGACCAGGCAGGAAACGCCTCGATGGGGAGTAGAAAATAGCCATGTCGAGATTGCAGGACAAGTATCGGGACGAAGTGGTGCCGGAACTGATGAAGGAGTTCAGTTACTCCAACGTCATGCAGGTGCCGAAGCTGGAAAAGATTGTGGTCAACATCGGTCTTGGTGAGGCGGTCAGCAACGCCAAGGCGATCGAGGCCGCGGTCGGTGATCTTACCGCTATCACCGGGCAGCGGCCGGTCGTAACCCGCGCCAAGCGATCGATCGCGGCCTTCAAGTTGCGCGCCGGCATGCCGATCGGCGCGATGGTCACCCTACGTGGCCCGCGAATGTACGAATTTCTCGACCGCCTCACGAGCGTCGCCATGCCGCGGATTCGGGACTTCCGCGGTGTGTCTCCGAACTCATTTGACGGACGGGGGAATTACACGCTGGGTCTGCGCGAGCAGATCGCATTTCCGGAAATCGACTACGACCGGATTGACAAGACGCGTGGCCTGGAGATGAGTTTCGTCACCACGGCCAGGAACGACGAAGAGGGGCGGCGTCTGCTGGCCCTGCTCGGAATGCCGTTCGCCCGCACCGAGCGCGCAAGTTAGCAACATCGCGGCTGTACACCGCGGAGGACAGACTGAATGGCGAAGAAATCTCTCATTGTGAAGTCGGAGCGGACGCCGAAATTTGCGTCGCGGCAGGTCAATCGCTGCAAGCTGTGCGGCCGCAGCCGTGCTTACATGCGCAAGTTTGGTGTTTGTCGCATCTGTTTTCGCGAGCTGGCCTCGGTGGGGCGCCTCCCCGGCGTGACCAAGTCGAGTTGGTAGACGGTTCGGTGGGGCGCGGACCGAGGAGTGTGACCGCATGAGTGTGAATGATCCCATCAGCGATATGCTGACCAGGATTCGCAACGCGGGAATGGCGCGGCAGGCTGAGACGACCATGCCGTCGACCAAGATTCTCGTGGCCATTGCCAAGATTCTGAAAGAAGAGGGCTACATCGCCGATTTTCGGGTGACGGAGAGGCGGCCACAGGATCTGCTGACGATTTCGCTGCGCTATGGCGCCGATCGCAGCCCGGCGATCAAGGAATTGAAGCGCGTCAGCAAGCCAGGCCTGCGTGTCTACGCCGGCAAGGATGAGATTCCGCGGGTCCGGAACGGTCTGGGTATCGCCATCGTCAGCACCCCGCAGGGGGTCCTGACCGGATACGAAGCGAGGCGGCGCGGCATCGGCGGCGAGGTTCTCTGCACCGTCTTCTAGGCGGCGCAGCGGCTTTCGCAATCTGAGCCAAAAGCTGGAGAGCATCCATGTCACGAATTGGAAACCGGCCGATCAAGGTGCCGACAAATGTTGAAATCGAGATTGGTGACAGCAACATCGTCACGGTACGCGGCCCGAAAGGCACGCTGACCCAAACGTTCGCGCCGAGCATGAGCCTGATTCGCGACAACGGCGATCTTCGGGTCGAGCGTCCTGACAACGATCGAGAACATCGCTCGTTGCACGGTCTGACCCGAACGCTCCTGAACAATATGGTCGTCGGCGTCACGGATGGCTATCAGCGGAATCTGGAGATTCAGGGAGTCGGCTACCGTGCCGCCCTGGATGGCCCGATTCTGGTGCTCTCGGTCGGCTACTCGCATCCTGTCCGCATGACGCCACCGGACGGCATCTCGTACACCCTGGATGGCAACACCCGTCTCGCGGTTGTCGGGATCGACAAGCAGCAGGTGGGCGAGGAAGCGGCGCGAATTCGGCGAGTGCGACCGCCTGAACCGTACAAGGGCAAAGGCATCCGCTACGCCGGAGAACGCGTACGCCGCAAGGCGGGCAAGGCCGGCAAGGCCAAGTAGCAACCGCCGGGCAGCGGACAGTGCCCGGACCTGGCTGGAGTAAGCATCATGCGACGAAAATTCAGACGATCACTGACACCGCGCAAGCGGCGACATATCCGGGTCCGCGCCAAGGTCAACGGGACCAGCGCGCGGCCGCGCCTGAACGTGTTCCGCTCGTCGGCCCACATCTATGCGCAGGTCATCGATGACAATCGAGGCCACACCTTGCTGGCCGCGAGTGACCTCGAGCAGGATGTACTCAGCCGCGCAGGTGATGGCGCGACGAAGAGCGCGCGGGCGCGCGCGGTTGGCGAAGTCATCGGCGAGCGCGCCAAGGCCGCCGGTATCAACTCGATCGTTTTCGACCGCGGTGGGTTCCTCTACCACGGCCGAATCAAGGCCGTCGCCGACGGCGCGCGTGCCGCCGGACTCGACTTCTAGCGCGGCAGACGTGGCCGGGTCGGCACGAGGAAATGGAGCATCGCATGGATAGAGAACGAGGAGACCGCGATCGCGGGCCGCGTCGCCGCTCGGAAGACGAGGGCGGCAGCGAGTTCGAGGAGCGCGTCGTCCAAATCAACCGCGTCGCGAAAGTCGTGCGTGGCGGTCGCCGTTTCAGCTTCGGCACCATCGTCGTCGTGGGTGACGGCAAAGGACGAGTTGGCGCTGGTCTGGGCAAGGCGAACGAAGTACCGGACTCGATCCGCAAAGGGGTCGAGGCGGCCAAGAAGTCGATGATCAACGTGCCGCTGGACGGTACGACGATTCCGCACCCGGTGGAGACATCGTTCGGCGCCTCTCGCGTACTGCTCAAGCCGGCGGCGCCGGGCACTGGCGTTATCGCCGGCGGAGGGGTGCGCGCGGTTGTCGAAGCGGCGGGGATCAAGGACATCCTGACCAAGTCACTGGGAAGCAACAACCCGGTCAACGTGGTGCGGGCCACACTCAAGGCGCTGCAAGAACTCGAATCGCCCGAGTCGATTTCCCGCCGTCGGGGCCGGCAGATCGCAGTGCGGCGGCGGCAGGACGGAGCGGCGGGCGCATTCGTCACAAGTGAGGCAGCAGGAGGCGGTCCCCGCGTCGAGCGGCGCCGGACGGCGCGTGGGAGCGTGAACGAATGAGCGAGAACGGAACCGGGATGCTTCGGATCACCCTGGTACGCAGCACCATCGGCCGTCCCGCCGATCAGGGACGCGCGGTAGCTTCGCTTGGCCTGCGTCGGCTCAACTCTACCGTGGTCCGGGAGGACTCGCCTTCGATCCGGGGAACGGTGAACAAGATCCGGCATCTGGTCGTTGTAGAAGAGATCGCCGCGGACGCGGCAGTCAACGAATAACGCGAACTTCGAATGCTCGGGCGCGAAGTGCCGGGCAGCAGGCAAGGAACGCAGCGATGCCATTGACACTTGATGATCTCCACCGTGGGTCCGGTACCCAACGTGCGGGAAAGCGAGTCGGCCGCGGCCACGGAAGTGGCAAGGGCAAGACCGCCGGACGCGGGACCAAAGGCCAGAAGGCGCGCGCTGGACGAGCCGTTGGCCGTGGCTTTGAAGGCGGACAGTTGCCGATTCAGCAGCGTCTGCCGTACAAGCGCGGATTCACCAACATCCAGAAGACGCGGTGGGAAGTGATCAACCTCGGGGCGCTGGAAGAACTGGCAGCCACCGGTCCGATCACGCCGGAGATGCTGCATGAGGCGGGACTGACGCGGGGGCTGCGCTTCCCGGTCAAGATTCTCGCCGGCGGCGAACTGACCCAGTCCGTAACCGTGCACGCCCATGCATTCTCTGGCGCGGCAAAGGAA
This sequence comes from Thermomicrobiales bacterium, assembly GCA_046328335.1. Classification (GTDB taxonomy): domain Bacteria; phylum Chloroflexota; class Chloroflexia; order Thermomicrobiales; family UBA6265; genus JACCXM01. Next base: position 79,835 of record JAXLWU010000006.1, on the reverse strand, counting down.
TCGATCGAGCGTGCTGGTGGCACCGTCGTTCAACTTGATCGAACCGATGAGTGGACCCAAGCACGACCACGTTCGCGGCGATTGCCGATCAACCGTGACCTGAAGCAGGCGCGGCTCGGCAAGGTTGGTGGTATCACCCATCGCGAAGATCTGGGTCAGGGATCGGGAGAGTAGGAGCCACAACACGTGGTCGACGCCGTCATCACCGCCTTCAAGATTCCCGACCTGCGCCGGAAGATCCTGTTCACGTTCGCGATGCTCGTGATCTTCCGGTTCCTCGCGGCGATCCCGGTTCCCGGGGTCAACCGCGAGGGTTTACAGGAGTTCATCCAGAGCAACGCCCTGCTCGGCATCCTGAACCTGTTCTCCGGCAGCAGCCTGAAGAACTTCTCCATTGTTGCACTGGGCGTCTATCCGTACATTACGGCGTCGATCATCATGCAATTGATGACGCCGATCATCCCGGCACTCAACGAATTGTCGAACGAGGGTCAGTCGGGCCGCAACAAGATCAATCAATACACGCACTGGCTGACCGTCCCACTGGCACTGCTCCAGGGATACGGCCAAGGTGTGCTCTTTTCGCAGCAGGTCGGACCAAATGGCCGGCCGCTCATCGAAGGGTTCGGTTTCAGAAATCCTGATCATATCCTGCCTACCATCGCGACGCTGGTCACGATGACGGCGGGAACCATGTTGCTGGTCTGGATCGGTGAATTGATCACCGAGTTCGGCATTGGTAACGGTGTGTCGGTCATCATCTTCGGTGGCATCGTGGCCTCCCTGCCGGCGGCGGTCCTGTCCCTGGTCCAAGGCGGGAGCATGAGCCAGAATGTGATAGGTTCGGCGATGTTCGTTGCCATCGGCCTGATCACGGTCGTTGGCATCGTGCTCATCAACGAGGGACAGCGACGGGTCCCGGTGCACCATGCCAAGCGGGTACGAGCGGGGCGTATGTACGGCGGAAATACGACGTTCATTCCGTTGAAGGTCAATTCCGCGGGGATGATTCCGCTGATCTTTGCCGTCAGCATCCTCGTCTTCCCCGGGTTGATCGCGCAGTTCCTCTCCACGTCGAGCAACGAGACCTTGCGGAATGTCGCCAACGAGGTGGCGCGGTTCACCAGCCCGAATTCGGTGCAATACAACATCCTCTATTTCCTGCTGGTCGTGGCCTTCACGTACTTCTATACGATGGTCATCTTCCAGCAGCAGAAGATTGCGGAGAATCTGCAGCGTCAAGGAGCGTTCATTCCGGGCGTTCGGCCGGGCAAGAACACCCAAATGTACCTGCAAAAGGTGCTGACCCGGATCACACTGATCGGCGCGCTCTTTCTCGGGACGGTGGCAATCATGCCGTTCATCGCCGCTCGCCTGACCGGCGTGAATTCGCTCCTGCTCGGCGCCACGTCACTCCTGATCGTTGTCGGGGTGGCGATCGACACCATGCGGCAACTGGAAGCGCAACTCGTGATGCGCAATTACGAGGGCTTCATCAAGTAGCCCGCTGAACTCAAGTAGAGCCGCCTCGCACTGACTCAGTTCGCGTGGCTGCTCAGGAGACAGTTTCGTTGACCTTGCACGTGATTCTGATGGGTCCACAGGGCTCGGGGAAGGGAACACAGAGCGAACAGGTGCGCCAACAGTTGCGACTTGCCTCGGTTGCCACTGGCGAGCTGTTCCGAGCGGCGATCAAGAACCAGACTGACCTCGGGCAGGCGATCAAGGCGATCTACGACCGCGGCGAACTGGTGCCAGACGAGTTGACCGTCGCGCTGGTGGCGGAACGGCTCGATCAACTGGCGCGGGAGCGGGCGGCGGGCGCGGGGATCGAGGGCGCGCTGTACGACGGATTCCCGCGAACTGAGCCCCAGGCCACCGCGCTTGACGACGTGCTCAACAAGCGTGGTGAAGCGGTGACGGTAGTCATCGCCATCGACGTGCCGCGGCCAGTCCTGCTGGAACGCCTCGCGGGGCGACGAGTCTGCGCCAACTGCGGCAGGGTCTACAACGTTGTCTCAGACCCGCCAAAGGTGTCCGGTGTGTGTGATGTTTGCGGCGGGACTGTGATCCAGCGCGCGGACGATACGCCGGAGGCGGTGGCGAAGCGGCTCGATCTTTATGATCTCGAAACTGCTCCGCTGGTCGAGATGTACTCGCAACGGGGACTGCTCCAGCGAGTCGCGGGTGATCGCCAAATCGAGGAGGTTACTGCATCCATCATCAACGCCGTCCGGGAGCGAGCGCCGCTCTCTGCCGGCCGCTCGGCGTAGAAGACGAACTGTCATGGCGATCACCCTCAAGAACGACAACCAGATTCGCCGGATGCAGGACGCGGGGCAGATTGTGGCGTTGATCCATAACAGGATTGAGCGCGCGATCGGGCCTGGAGTATCCACCGCCGAACTCGACGAGATCGCGCGGGATACGCTCCACGAAACCGGCGCGGTGTCCTCCTTTCTCAATTACCGCGGATACCCGGCGCACATTTGCGCGTCGGTAAACGAGCAGATCGTTCACGGAATTCCGGGTCCGCGTCGCCTCGAGGCGGGCGACATCATTTCGGTCGATGTCGGGGCCATTTACGGGGGCTACCACGGGGACTCCGCGTGGACGTATCCCGTCGGCGAGATCAGCGACGAAGCCAGGGCACTGCTCCGCGCGACCGAGCAGGCGTTGGATGTCGCGATCGCGGCGGCCAAATCGGGGAACCGGCTGGGGGCCATCGGCCATGCTGTCAGCGCCTTCGCGGACGCGCATGGCTACGGCGTCGTCCGTGACTATGGCGGCCATGGAATCGGGCGCCAAATGCATGAAGACCCGCATGTCCCTAATATCGGCGATCCAGGTCAGGGTGTAATGCTGCGCCCAGGGTTGACCCTCGCGATCGAACCGATGTTGGTGACTGGCAGCGGATTTACGCGGACCCTGTCAGACGGCTGGACGGTGGTTACCGCGGACAATTCGTTGGCGGCGCACTTCGAGCACACGGTGGCGATCAGTCCGCAAGGTGGGGCCGTCTTGACACCCAGGTTGGCACCCGTGTTAGAATAACGTGTTTGGCGCACGCCGCAGGCGTGCGCTATCCGCGTGTTGAATACATGGACGTGGCACGACTCGGGGCGGATGTCGTCCCAGGAACGGATTGGACAGATTCGAAATGAAAGTAGCAGCATCGGTAACCCGCCGCTGTGACAAATGCAAGATCATCCGGCGCCACGGCGTGATCCGGGTGATTTGCGTCAATCCGCGGCACAAGCAGCGGCAGGGATAAGGGCCAAGAAACTGGCCGCGGACGGCGGCCTTTGGGGAGACGATCCATGGCGAGAATTGCAGGAGTGGACCTGCCCCGCGACAAGCGAGTCGAACATGCCCTGCCATACATCTATGGTATTGGGCTCCATACCAGCCAGGAACTCCTGGAGCGGACCCGGATCAACCCTGACACCCGTGTACGTGATCTCACAGACGACGAAATCAACCGCTTGCGGGATATCGTCGACAAGGAGATGCGAGTCGAAGGCGACCTGCGGCGCGAAGTCTCGATGAACATCAAGCGGCTGATGGATATCGGCTGCTATCGGGGCCTTCGTCACCGCCGCGGCATGCCGGTCCGCGGCCAGCGCACGCGGACGAACGCGCGAACGCGGCGTGGACCCCGGCGCGCCGTGGGTGGACGGAAGAAGGGCTAGGCGACATCTGGAATCGTAGCGCGCCGGCACATTCCGGCTCGAAAAGAGGCATACCCCGAAATGGCAGACAGAAGGCGATCAGGCAGCCAGGGTAAAGGCAAGACGCGCGTTCGGCGCCGCGACAGGAAGAACATTCCTCGCGGGAAGGCCTACGTGCAGGCGACCTTCAACAACACGATCATCACCATTACCGATCCCGCGGGCAACGTTATCGCGTGGTCCAGCGCGGGAGCCAACGGCTTCAAGGGAAGCCGCAAGAGCACACCCTATGCGGCGCAGGTGACGGCCGAATCGGTGGCGCGGAAGTCCGCCGAACATGGTCTCCGTCAGGTCGATGTCTTTGTGAAGGGTCCCGGCTCCGGTCGCGAAATGGCGATTCGCTCGTTGCAGTCGAGCGGCGTGCAGGTCGTCTCGATCACGGACACGACGCCGATCCCCTTCAATGGCTGCCGGCCGCCGAAGCGCCGCCGCGTCTAGACGATTGCTGCCTGATTTGCCTGATTCATTTGCCTTGGGAGGATAGAAGACCACAATGGCACGCTATACGGGCCCGGTTTGCCGGCTCTGCCGGCGAGAAGGGATGAAACTCTATCTGAAGGGCGCGCGCTGCGATGGGCCGAAGTGCCCGATCGTGAAACGGCAGCCGGCCAAGAATTTCCCGCCTGGACAGCACGGGCAGCGGCGTACGCGGCGACCCTCGGAGTTTGGCCTGCAATTGCGGGAAAAGCAGAAGGTGCGCCGATTCTATGGCGTCATGGAGTCGCAGTTCCACAAGCACTTCGTGGAAGCGGAGCGGCGCGGTGGCGTGACCGGCGATAACTTGCTGCAGATTCTCGAATCTCGGCTGGACAATGTGGTCTATCGGATGGGTTTTGCGGATTCTCGCCGTCAGGCGCGCCAGCTCGTGCGCCACGGCCATTTCATGGTGAATGGGCGCAAGACGAACATTCCATCATTCCTCGTCAAATCCGGTGATGTCGTCACCGTGCGGCCGGGGAGCAGGAGCCGGACCTATTTCACTGATTATGGGGAAGTTTTGCAGACTCGTCGGGCGCCGGATTGGATGACGGTCGACGCCTCGACTTTGAGTGGAAGAATCCTCAACTTGCCATCTCGCGATCAGATCGAGGTTCCGACGTTCAACGAAGCCCTGGTCGTGGAGCACTACAGCCGCTAGACCCTCACGGCCATCACCGTGAAACGCGGTCAGCGCAGCCAGAGGAAGGAATTGGGCATTGTTGGAGCGGCCACAGTTTCATATTGAGCCAGTCGAGACCGGATTGAATTATGGCCGGTACAAGGCGGAACCGATGGAGCCCGGTTACGGCACCACGATGGGGAACGCCTTGCGCCGGATTCTCTTGCGATCGCTCGAAGGCGTTGCCGTCTCGCGCATTCGCATCGACAACGTTTGGCATGAGTTCTCTACTGTTCCAGGGGTACGTGAAGACGTCACCGAGATCGTGTTGAATCTCAAGCGGATTCGTCTCAAGCGGTTGATGGAGCTCAACGGCGAAGCGCGCGCCCATCTGTATGTGCGCGGCGACAGTTCCGGAGAGCGGGTGGTGACGGCCGGGGATGTCGTCTGGCCGGCCGAGGTCGATGTCATCAATCCGGACCAGGTGATCGCGACGCTCGATGGCACGGACGGCGTGATCGACATGGACCTCTGGATTACGCAGGACCGCGGCTACAAGCCGGCGGAGCTCCAGGAATCGTTCTCGATCGGCGAAATTCCGATCGATGCGATTTACACCCCGATCGAGCGGGTCAATTTCGTGGTCGAGCACACGCGGGTGGGCCCGATGACCGACTACGACCGGTTGATCATCGAAGTGCTCACCGATGGGACGATCGAACCAGATGATGCGCTGGCCGAGTCGGCGCAGATTCTGGTGCGGCAGGCCCAGGTATTCGCCGGGTTGAACCAGGTGGGCGGCCCACAGGCGGCAACGTCCGGCGTGGCGATTCCGGAAGAGATCATGAACAAGCCGCTGGCGGATCTCGGACTTTCGCCACGCGTGCTGAACGCGCTGCGCAGCCGGCAGATCGAACGCGTGGGTCAGGTCCTGACGACCGATCCTGATCAATTGCTGACGATTCGCAACTTCGGTCCGCGTTCGCTCACGGAACTTCGGCAAAAGCTCAGTGAATATGGCTATCTGCCAGAGGGCGACAACAGTTTCGCCTCGTCCGATTTGCTTGACGGCCTCGAACTCGCGGAGGACGGGTTGGACCTGGCAGATGACGAATTGAGTTTCGGTGACGACGGCGATCCGGCAGAGTGGGTCGCCGGTCTCGGCGGGGAGCAAACCCGATCTACCGCCGGAATTGGTGAGGAGTAGAGATCGATGAGACACCGCAAGGCGGGTCGCAAGTTCGGACGCAATCCTGCCCAGCGGCGGGCGCTTCTGCGCCAACTTGCGGTTTCCATGATCATCCATGAGCGGGTCACGACCACCGAGGCGAAGGCGAAGAGTCTGCGGCCGATCGTCGAAAAGTTGGTGACCATTGCGCGTGAAGATACGCCGCACCACCGGCGGTTGATCATGACCAAAATCGACAATCAGCCGGCAATGACGAAGCTGTTCGAATCAATCGCGCCCCGGTTCGAGGAAGCGAACGGCGGATACACCCGGATTTCGAAGCTGGGGGTACGTCACGGCGATGCGGCGCCTCTGGCGCTTATCGAGTTCATCGAGGCTTAGGCCTCGCGCGGCAATTGCCGCCGATGCCCAGCTTTCGGCTGACCCTGTCGTACGATGGAACCGACTTTGCCGGCTCCCAGTTGCAGCCCGGACGCCGAACCGTCCAGGGCGAACTCGCTTCGGCGCTCACCAGCGTTGATGCCGGGACTTCTCGCGTTGTCTTCGCTGGGCGGACGGACCGGGGGGTCCATGCGGTCGGCCAGGTCGCCGCGATCACGGCTGACCGCTGGAACAAGCCACCCGAAGCACTGGAGCGCGCGCTGCGTTCGAAACTCCCGTCGGACATCGGATTGCGCTCGCTCTCCGGGTGCGATCCAGCGTTCAACCCTCGTTTCGATGCGAAATGGCGAGAATATCGGTACTGGATTGGCATCGGGAGCGGCGACCCGCGAATCGGACGCTACGCTTGGCTCTTGCGGCAGCCCATCGATCTCCGCCGCGCAGAAGAAGCGCTGCGTTGGCTTCGTGGCACCCATGATTTTGCGACATTCGCCAGCGGCGGCGAGGGCGTGCCCTGGTCAGACCGAGCGGCGAGACCGCAGGGCACGATCAGGACGGTCATCGGCTGCGATTGCCGTGAGATCGATGTCTCGTGGCTTTCGGGACCATCCGGCATCCGCATGGTCATCGAGTTCCGGATCGTCGCTGATGGATTTCTACCGCAAATGGTCCGGAACATCATTGGCGCCGTTGTCGAAGTCGGCCAGGCGCGACGAGATCCGGACTGGGTGCGATCGGTTCTGGCTGCCGCCGACCGGCGAAGCGGTCCGCCCGCGGCGCCCGCCCACGGCGTTACGCTGTGGCGCGTTGGATATGATGATTTTGTCGATGATTGGTAGTCAGGGACGCCGCTAGCGGCGATTTCGATACGGAGGAAGAACCCGATGGAGCGGCGAACCTGGACGCCGAAAGCGGCTGACATCACAAGTGGCAAGGACTGGTTCATCGTCGACGCCGAGGGCAAGACGTTAGGGCGCTTGGCTACGGCGATTGCCCGGACGCTGCGCGGCAAGCACAAGCCGACCTTCACTCCTCACGCGGACATGGGCGATTATGTGATCGTCATCAACGCGGAGAAGGTTGCGCTTACCGGAAACAAGGAAACAGAGAAGTTCTACTATGCGCACTCCGGTTACCCGGGTGGGCTCCGCAAACGGTCGGTGCGCGAAGTGCGCGCCACCCATCCCGAGCGGATCATTCACAATGCCGTGCGCGGCATGCTGCCTGGCAACGTGCTGGGACAGCAGCAATTGCGGAAGCTGAAGATCTATGCGGGGCCGAATCATCCGCACCGCACGCAGAAACCGCAGGAACTTCAGGTCGAACCCAGTCATGATGCCTGATAGTCGAGCAAACGCGCAGCGAAAGGAACAGCCTCGATGAGTGAAGCCACCTACGTATTCGGCGTCGGGCGCCGCAAGTCCGCCGTCGCGCGCGTCCGTCTGTACCCTGGGACAGGTCAGATCACGGTTAACGGACGCCCGGCCAAGGACTATTTTGGCGGCCGACAGATCCTTCAGATAACGCTGCAAGAGCCTCTGGTGTTGACGGGCACCAAGGATCGGTACGATGTCGTGGCCCGGGTTGTCGGCGGCGGTGTCTCCGGGCAGGCAGGGGCGGTCCGGCATGGAATCGCGCGGGCGCTGAACAAGTCGAACGACGAACTGCGCCCGGCCCTGAAGCGAGCGCGCATGCTGACGCGTGACGCCCGGGTGAAGGAGCGCAAGAAGGTCGGGCTCAAGCGGGCTCGCAAGGCGCCTCAGTACACCAAGCGCTGAGAGCGAACGCGTTCAAAGCACGATCGAGCCGCTCGGCCGGATATTTCGCCGAGCGGCTCTATTTGTTGCAGCGTTGACGTTCAGAAACCGCGCGAGGACGGGCTCCCTTCGAAGCGATCGATCCCCTCACGCAGCGCCTGGGTGTGCAGCGCCATCCGTTCCGAGATGTAACTGGATGCCTGCGCCGCTGCCGCGGCGGCGGAGCGAGGCGTGACCGGGATTGGAATCGCTCGCGCCGTCGCGACGGAGATTTCCAACGAATCCTCGCGATCGAGGGCGGCGTGGAGCGCCCGACACGCGACGCGATCCCGTCCAATCGCCCCTCGCGATGGAGCAGATGCGAGCAGACGGATCACGCTCAACCGATGGCCCAGCCTTGCGACCGCAGCCTCGGCCTCCCAGGTCGGATCGAATCTGCCGGCGAGATCGAGCGCGATTTCGATATCCCATTCTTCCGCGAAACGGCGAATCGCCCCCAATTGGACAAGATGTGGTCTACCGCCCTTGAGCAGCGAGGACGTGAGTCCAATCGCGGTCGCCCGCCCGTTTGAGCTCGTTCGTACGGATTCAAAGAGTCTCACCAGCTCACGGAGAGAGCCAATGACCGGGAACATCACCACGATTCGTGGTGGTTGATCGGGCTGATGTTCGTCAATCGCCTCGACCAGCCGCCGTACGCGCGATGAGCGGAGACCGTCGGGCAGGACCCAGATAGTGCGCACCGGCAACTGGTGCTCAGAACCAGGATCAGCGCCGTACCGGGCGGCCAACCAGGTGCCGACCGCGGAGGTCGCGTCGACATCGATACCGTCCGCGCCCGCGGCTGCCGCCACATGCTGCGTCATCCAGGCCGGAATCAACGCGGCACGGGTGGAGAAACTAATCGTGACTGTGGATCCCAATTGATGGTGGGACATGGTCCATGCTCTCAGGATCGCGCGTCAACGCGAGACGCGGCGAAAGGCTGGAACGTGACGACCCGATTCTAGCATCACTTCGCCCGGCGTCCCACTATTGACAGTGGGAGAAAAAATCGATGCGATGCGAACACCATCAGCGGGTCATGTTCCGTGGCCTGACTAAAGCGTCGTTCGATCTCCCGAAATCGCAGCACTCGGGCAGAGCCTGGCGAGAACGCATTCGCCGCAGCGAGGCGATCGGGCACGGCAGATTGACCTTCCATGTGCGATCAAGTTGAGATGGGATGAATAGATTGCGTCGCGATCGTGCGCGAGACCCGCCTCGAAGAAGGCATGCGCCGATTCCGGGGGCACATCCTTGTCGATCAGGCCAAGCCGCTGTCCCACTCGAAAGACATGGGTATCGACCGGCATCGCCGGTAACCCGAGACTGAAGAGGAGAACACACGCGGCCGTCTTCGGGCCGACGCCCCGCAGGTTCATGAGCCACGATCGGGCCTCGTCCATGGGCATTTCAACGAGGCAAGCGAGGTCGTACAGCCCGGTCTTATCCCGGATATCACGAAGAATCTGCTGAATCCGCGGCGCTTTGATGTTGGCAAGACCTCCGCAGCGGATGGCGTCCGCCACAAGATGGGTTGGCGCGGACACTACCTCTTCCCAGGTCGGAAAGGCGCGGCGAAGCGAAGCGTAGGATCGCGCCGTGTTCAGATCTGAGGTGTGCTGGGAGAGAACCGTTGCGACCAGTTCTTCCAGGGGGGAACCATGTGACGACCAGGTCCGGCGACCATACGCGCCGTCGAGAATTCCTGCAATCTCCATGAGGCGCTCTGCCTTCCTCCCTTGTACATCAGACGCTACGTCGGCGGATGCCAGATCGTTTGCTCCGGTCTGTCGCACGGTAGTCATGCAGTGCAGATTACCGCGGGGCATTTTGACGGGTCTATAGTTCCCGCTTATACTCTCGAAAACGCCTTGAGGCGAGGGGATTCGTGGCGCAAATTCAGACAAGACAGCTGGCGGCACCGCCGTCTCTCGGACCGATGTGGACCGTGAGGCGGTTTTTTTCTATCTGGCAGCGACGGCGATGACGACGAACATCCTGCTCCGGGGAGGTCGAGTTGTTGATCCGTCACAGCATCTCGATGGCGTCGCTGATCTGCGGCTCCGCGATGGAGTAGTGTCGGAGATCGGTTTCCTCCCGCCAGCAGGAGACGAGAGCGTTCTGGACGTTGCCGGATCACTCGTCACGCCCGGACTCGTCGATGTCCATGTGCATCTCCGCGAGCCTGGCCAGGAGTGGAAAGAAACGATCGCAAGCGGAACCGCGGCAGCGGCGGCGGGCGGGTTCACCACGGTCTTCTGCATGCCGAACACGGAACCCCCGCTAGATTCGGTCGCGGCGCTGGAAGAATTCTGGCGGCGCGCTGAGAAAGAGGCGGCGGTTCGAGTCGCCCCAATCGCCGCAAGCAGCGAAGGTCGACGTGGTGAGGTCCCGGTCGATTTTGATGCATTGGTGAGAATGGGCGCGGTCGGCTTTTCAGATGATGGCGTATCGACTCGTGATTCCGGCGTCATGCTTGCCGCCTTGACCGCGTCGCGCTGGTTAGGAAAGCCGGTCATCGAACACTGCGAGGATCCGGGTCTTTCCGATTCCAGAATGAAGCTTCTCGGTGTCTCGGATGCAGCCTTCGATCGCGATGTCTCAGCGGTAGCGGAGGAAATCATTATCCGGCGTGATCTGGCCCTTGCGGAATTGAGCGGAGGTTGGCTGCACGCGTGCCATGTCTCGACACGGCAGGGTGGGGAAGCGATCGAGGCCGCAAAGAGCCGTGGCGTCCACGTGACGGCTGAAGTCATGCCGCATCACCTGGTCATGACCAGCGCATGGGTACGCGGATCCCGATCCGCGGCACAAGACCTCGGCGAGCTTGCACCCGGGGCTGATGTTGACGACCCAAACACCAAGGTGCATCCGCCGCTGCGAACCGAAAGCGATGCCCGTTGGCTGACGGCGGCGCTGCGTCGTGGCGCGATCGATATCCTGGCGACCGATCACGCACCGCATGCCATGTTCGAGAAAGAGGGCCGCCCGTTCGCCAACGCGGCTCCCGGGTTCACCGCACTCGAGTTGGCAATACCGACGCTGATGGCGCTGGTCGATGCAGGCCGGCTGACGATTGCCGATGTCGTGGACCGCTTCAGCACGATCCCGGCGCGCCTGTGGGGATTGGCTGGAGGTTCGCTCCGGCCAGGTCGCGCCGCGGATATCACGGTCTTCGATCCGAAGGAAGAATGGACGATCCTGCCAGATACACTGCGCTCCCGTAGTGGAAACACTCCCCTGTACGGGGCGAGAATGAAGGGCCGAGTCAAACTGACGATTGTGGGTGGGGAAGTACGATTCCGTGACCGGAGCTGATTCGCAACCGCCTCGTCCAAACGGGGGTGGCGCGAGAACGCGGCAGCCGCGTTACGTTCCACGAAGTACGGCCGCGCTCGCGCTCGCGGACGGGAGCGTGTTCCGTGGTAATGGATTTGGGGCAGCGGTTGACGCGGCGGGGGAGGTGGTCTTCACCACAACGATGGTGGGCTACCAGGAAGTCTGCACCGATCCGTCGTTTCGGGGGCAGATCGTTTGCATGACATATCCCTTGATCGGGAGTTACGGCATCCACGGCGAGGCAAACGAATCGCGCCGACCGTGGATCGCCGGTCTGGTAGTCCGGGAGCAGATCGCGACGCCGAGCCATGCGGGATCGAGTGGGACCATCGACGAGTTCCTGCGGCGGCATGGAATTCCAGGGATTTCGGGCGTCGATACTCGTGCCCTCACCCTCCTCATTCGCGAAGTGGGCGACTCCCGGGGAGTGGTCGTGTGGAATGCCGCGGATTTGTCTGACGCGGATCTTGTTGCCCGCGCCCGAGCCGCGCCACTGCCTGCCGAACATGACGTGGTGCGGGAAGTCAGTGCCGACGATGTGAGTTCCGTGGGCAACCCTGACGGTCCGCGAATCGTCGTGGTTGATTGCGGCGTGAAGCAGAACATCGTCCGCTCACTCGTGAAACGCGGTGCCTGGGTCACGATCGTGCCGTTCGGCACACCATTTCGTGAGATCCAGGCACTGCGACCGGACGGAATTGTCGTATCACCGGGACCCGGCGATCCCGCCAATCTTGATGCTGGCCTCGACGTGGTACGTGGGATTGTCGAGCACGAAATTCCCTATTTCGGCATCTGTCTGGGACATCAACTGCTGGCGCGTTCGATCGGGGCGGAAACCCGAAAACTGAAGTTCGGCCACCGTGGCGGCAATCACTCCGTCAAGGATCTGCTGACCGGCAGGGTGACGATCACTTCGCAGAATCACGGATTCGAAGTCGATTCTGCTTCGGTGCCAACGAATGCTGGTTGGTCAGTGCGTCTGGTCAATCTCAATGATGGTTCAGTGGAGGGTCTCGCACATCGAAACCTCCCGGTGATGACCGTGCAGTTTCACCCGGAATCGTCGCCGGGACCGCTCGACAATGACGTTCTGTTCGATGAGTTTCTACAGTTGGTGGCGGCGCATGGCCCGGTACCCGGTGGGAGAACGACGGACTGATGGCTAACGCGAACGCCACGCCAGTACGCAGCGTTCTGGTGCTCGGATCGGGGCCGATCGTGATCGGGCAGGCTGCCGAGTTCGACTATGCGGGAACTCAGGCTTGCCGCGCGCTGCGCGAAGAAGGCATCCGCACGATTCTGGTGAACTCCAATCCGGCCACGATCATGACCGATGAGGGCGTGGCCGACGCCGTCTATATCGAACCGCTCATCCCCGAGGTGGTGCGCCGGATCATTCAACGCGAGCGACCGGATGGTCTTCTCCCGACCTTGGGTGGCCAGACGGGGCTCAACCTCGCGGTGCAAGTGGCTGAACGGGGTATTCTGGACCGATACGGCGTCCGCCTGCTCGGAACGCCACTGACAGCCATCAAACGCGCCGAGGATCGCGCGCTCTTCCGCGATCTCCTTTTCGACCTGGGCGAACCCGTGGTCGATAGTGCCATCATCACCTCGGTGGACGAGGCTATCACCTTCTCCCGCTCAGTGCCGCTGCCTCTCGTCATCCGCCCCGCGTTCACGCTAGGTGGGACGGGTGGTGGAGTCGCGACTACCTCTGCCGAACTCGAGCAGATCGTCGCTGGTGGGCTCAACGCCAGCCCGATCCACCAGGTGCTACTGGAGCGCTCCCTCGCCGGGTGGAAAGAGATCGAGTACGAGGTGATGCGCGATTCCGCGGGAACCTGCATCACCATCTGCAACATGGAGAATTTCGATCCGATGGGGGTCCACACGGGCGACAGCATCGTCGTCGCTCCGTCGCAGACGCTCACCGATGACGAATATCAGATGCTGCGGACCTCGGCGCTGCGGATCATCTCGGAGCTGGGTATCGAGGGCGGGTGCAACGTGCAATTTGCGCTCGATCCAAACTCGATGAACTACGCGGTCATCGAAGTCAACCCCCGCGTCAGTCGTTCCTCTGCCCTGGCGTCCAAAGCGACTGGCTATCCCATCGCCCGCATGGCGGCAAAGATTGCGATCGGGAGAACGCTGGCCGACCTTGTCAATCCGGTGACGCAGCGAACGACGGCGGCCTTTGAACCGGCGCTCGATTACGTGGTCGCCAAGATTCCCCGCTGGCCGTTCGACAAGTTCAGCAAGGCTGAGCGCACGATCGGCACCCAGATGAAGGCAACCGGCGAAGTGATGGCGATCGATCGGTCCTTCGAAGGCGCATTGCAGAAGGCGGTTCGCTCGTTGGAGACGAACGCGAAAGACCTGCTTTGGGAAGATGCGAACTGGACCGACGATTCGATCCTGGAGTTGGTGGGGCGACCGAACGATTTGCGTCTCTGGGCCATCACCGCGGCCATCCGCCGGGGAACCGGGATTGATGAACTGCACGAGCGGAGCCGCATCGACCGCTGGTTTCTGTTCAAGCTCGAAGGAATCGTGGCCCTGGAACGGCGTTTAGCGATCGAGACGATCACGCCAGAATTGCTGTGGGACGCGAAACGGGCCGGATTCAGCGACGCCACGATCTCGCGTCTGGCACGAATGCCGGAGCACGAAGTGCGAGCGCTCCGGGAACAGATTGTCATGTTCCCGGTCTACAAGATGGTCGACACCTGCGCCGGCGAATTCGAAGCGGCGACCCCGTATTTCTATTCCACTTACGAGATGGCGAACGAAGCCGTACCAATCGAGACGCCGCGAACGGTGGTGGTCGGTTCCGGTCCGATTCGCATCGGTCAGGGGATTGAATTCGACTACTCCGCGGTGCAGGCGGCGCGCGCGCTCCACGATGATGGCATCGCCTCGATCATGATCAATTCGAACCCGGAGACCGTCTCGACCGACTTCGACGCGTCCGACCGGCTCTATTTCGAGCCCCTCGACAGCGAAAGCGTGGCCGAGGTGCTACGCCACGAATCAGGCGGGGACGAGATTTCATCTGACGTGCCGGTCATCGTTCAGTTCGGCGGCCAAACGGCGATCAACCTCGCGGCGCCACTCTCGCGACGGGGCGTCCCGATCCTCGGCAGTCAACTCGATTCCATCGATCTGGCGGAGGACCGACATCGGTTCGAGGGATTCCTGCGTGGCCTTGGTATTCCACAACCGCCTGGCGCAGCGGTGACGTCCCTGAATGATGCGCGAACGGTCGCAAACCGCATCGGGTATCCGGTCCTGGTGCGGCCATCCTATGTCCTCGGCGGCCGCGCCATGGAAGTTGTCTATGGCTCCGATCAACTGGCCCGCTACATCCGCAACGCGGCGGATCTGACTCCGGAGCACCCCGTCCTGATCGACAAGTACCTCCTTGGCCGCGAAGTCGAGGTCGACGCCATCTGCGACGGGCAGTCCGTCCTCATTCCGGGCATCATGGAGCACATCGAGCGGGCCGGCGTTCATTCCGGTGATTCGTTCGCGGTGTATCCCGCCATCAATCTCTTTCCGGCGGAAGTCGACACGATAGTCGATTACACGACGCGTATCGCACTCGGACTCGAAGCACGGGGGTTGATCAATATCCAGTTCGTGATCCACGCCGGCAGAATCTACGTCCTGGAAGTCAATCCGAGGGCTTCCCGCACCGTTCCGTTCCTGTCCAAAGCCACAGGGGTCCCGATGGTCCAGCTCGCAACCGGGGTGATGCTTGGCCGCACGCTCGCGGAGCAGGGATTTGCGGGAGGATTGTGGAAGCGGCAACCGCTGGTTGCGGTCAAGGCGCCCGTCTTCTCGATGGCCAAACTTCGGGGTGTCGACGTCCACCTCGGACCAGAGATGAAGTCGACGGGTGAGGTCATGGGCATCGACCGTACCTTCGAGCCGGCGTTCTACAAGGCGCTCATCGCCGCCGGGTTGGCGTTGCCACCACATGGCTCCGTCCTGATTACCCTCGCGGACGAGGACAAGACGGAAGCGGTGGAAATGATCCGCCAACTTGTCCGGATGGGTCACAAGCTGTACGCGACGGAGGGAACGGCCGCGCTGATCGAGCGCCACGGGATGCCGGTGCAGATGGTCACCAGGCGGATCGGGCGTGGCCACCCCGACATGGTCGATGTCATCCTGGACCGAACCGTGGATTGCGTTATCAATACGCCTGGCCCGGCGGACAAGGAAATTCTGGACGGAATCGAGATTCGGCGTGCCGCGGTCGAGCGCGGCATCCCGTGCATAACCTCGATCGATACCGCGCGCACGATCGTGGCGGCGATGATCAACTCGCACGATGTCTACACGGTACAGCCGTTCCCGGACTATCGAGAGACCGGAACCGGTTATTGAGATGACCGCCACCTCTGGGAGTTCCAAAGAGTTCGCAAGCGAAGTCTTGAGCATCGAACCGATCATGGGAGATGCCGTGCTGATCACGGTGAGTGCCCCCGGGCCGGTCGTCTCGCGCCTCAAGTCAGGTCAGTTCTTCAACATCACCACTCGCTTTCCGGAGTCGTTCGATCCGCTGCTGCGTCGTCCGTACTCCGTGTATCGGGTCGATGTGCGGGAATCGACCATGACATTTCTGGTGCGGCCTTTTGGTCGCGGTAGCGCCTGGCTGGCCAAACGCCAGCCGGGCGAATTGTTGGGAATGCTCGGACCCCTGGGCAACTCGTTTGACATCGATGCGAAGGCGCAGCGGTTGGTCATGCTGGCGGGAGGAGTCGGCGTAGCGCCGTTGGTGATGCTTTCGGACGAAGCGACGCGGCAACGCCTCGATGTTGTCTTCGTGATGGGCGCCGCGACCGCCGATGGTCTTCTTCCTGCATCGGAACTTGCGGAGAGCGTCGAGTACATCGTGGCAACCGATGACGGCACTCACGGGCATCATGGACTCGCGACTGAACTCATTCCCGCCTACATGGATTGGGCAGATCAGATTTTCGCTTGCGGGCCTGAACCGATGTACGCGACTTTGAACCAGGTGATCGCCCCGCTCAGAACCAATCTCAAGCCGAACGTACAGATTTCCGTGGAACGCGGTATGGCCTGCGGCCTCGGCGTCTGCCTTGGCTGTGTGGTGGAAACGAACCGGGGAATGATCGCGTCGTGCATACAGGGACCCGTCTTCGACTTGGATGAGGTCGTGCTGTGAGCGGCTCGATTCCCCTGGAAGCGGCGCCGGCGAGCCAGAGCCGGGGCGTGCAGTACGCGTCCCTGGCGGTCGATCTCGCGCCACACAACCCGCGCGAACTTCGCCTTCGCAATCCAGTTATCGCCGCCTCCGGGTGCTTCGGATACGGGCAGGAATACGCGGCCGTCATCGATGTGCAGCGACTCGGCGCGTTCGTGAGCAAGGGCATCACACCCCACCGCCGCCGCGGCAATCCGATGCCCAGGATCATCGAAACGCCGGCTGGAATGCTGAACGCGATCGGATTGCAGAATCCGGGAATCGACGGTTTCATCAAGACGTACCCACGCATCTGGGCAAACTGGGATGTCCCGGCCATTGTCAACATTTCGGCGGAGGCAATCGAGGATTACGCTGCCATGGCGGCCAGCCTGGACGAAGTGCCAGGCATTGCCGCGCTCGAAATCAATGTGTCCTGTCCGAATATCTCCCGCGGCGGTTACTGTTTTGGCTGGGACGCGGCGATGTCGGCCGATGTGACCAGCGCGGTGCGAGCCGTTACCACGCTGCCGATTATCGTCAAACTCAGTCCTGGCGCGACCGACATCGTCGCCGTCGCTCAGGCGGTTGAAGACGCTGGCGCCGACGCCATTTCGCTGATCAATACCCTCGTTGGCATGTCGATCGATGTTCGCCACCGGCGTCCAATTCTCGCGAATCACACCGGGGGGCTGTCGGGTCCCGCGATCAAACCGGTCGCGGTGCGCATGGTGTACCAGGTTGCCGCGGCGGTGCGAGTGCCGGTTGTAGGCATGGGCGGCATCATGAATCTCAACGACGCGTTGGAGTTCTTCATGGCCGGCGCGTCCGCAGTGCAGATCGGAACGGCCATTTTCGTCGATCCCGGTCTTCCCGTTCGCCTGATCGATGAACTCGCCGCGTGGCTCGGTCAGCAAGGGTTCGCCTCGCTTGGGCAAGTGGTCGGAATCGCGAACCCCGGTTTTCGTCTCGGTGACGGACATGCGACAGGGTGGGAGATGGCCGGAACATGAAGTTTCTCTTGCCGCTGTTGCTCCTGATTCCGCTGGCGATCTTCTTCGAGTATGCCCACATCGGCGGGGTCTACGGCGTCTTTCTCGCCTCGGCCCTGTCGCTGATTCCTCTGGCCGGGGTGCTGGGGCGGGCGACGGAAGAAGCGGCGGTCTATACCGGACCCAAGATCGGCGCCTTGCTCAACGCGACGCTCGGCAATGCCGCGGAATTGATCATCACCATCGTCGCCCTCCGCGAGGGACTCGTCGAGGTCGTCAAAGCCTCGATCGCGGGATCGATCATCGGCAATATTCTGATTGTCCTCGGTCTGTCCCTTCTGCTCGGCGGACTTAAGAACGGCACACAGTACTTCGATGCGCGGACCGCGGGCACGAACGCGACGATGATGGCGCTCGCCGTTGTTTCGATGACCATCCCCGCAGTCTTTGCCTTTGGGTCCGCCGGGGACCGTCCTTCGGTTGAAGATGTCCAGTTCATCAGTGATGGACTCGCCATTGTCCTCATCGTCGTCTACGTCCTGTACATCATCTTCTCTCTGCGGCAGGAGAGCCCAGAAGCCGAATCACGCGAGGGGCACAGCGCGCCTACGTTGAAACTGCCCTACGCTGTCGGGTTGATGGTGGCAAGCACCATCGGCGTGGTGTTCATGAGCGAACTGCTCGTGGGCGCGATCGAACCGGTCGCGGAGCAATCGGGGCTATCCGAGTTTTTCATCGGTGTGATTCTGATCCCGATCGTTGGTAATGTCGCCGAGCATATCGTGGCCGTCCAGGTGGCGTTTCAGAACAAGATGGACCTCAGTCTTGGCATTGCCATTGGTTCCGGGCTTCAGATCGCGCTCTTCGTGACGCCGATTCTGGTGTTCGTTGGCATCCTGGTTGGCCATCCCATGACCCTGGTTTTCAACAGTTACG
The DNA here is from genome assembly GCA_046328335.1 of Thermomicrobiales bacterium. GTDB lineage: Bacteria > Chloroflexota > Chloroflexia > Thermomicrobiales > UBA6265 > JACCXM01. The sequence continues at coordinate 61,142 of JAXLWU010000006.1, read as the reverse complement.
AGTTGGCGGGACTGATCGGCGCGGCGCTGATCGCGGTGCTGATTTCGGTCGACGGGGAGTCAAACTGGCTCGAAGGAGCACAACTGGTTTCACTCTATACCATGCTGGCGATCGCGTTCTATTTTGTCTGATCGGGGAGAACGATGGCGGAAACGATCGATGTGCTCGCGGTCTTGCGCGGAAGTGGCGCACTCAAGACCGGGCATTTTCTCCTCTCTTCGGGCCGGCACAGCGACCAGTACATCGAAAAGTTCGACCTTCTGCGGCGACCCGAGGCAACATCGGACGCATGCGCGCTCATCGCGGATCACTACCGGAAGGCAAGCATCGATGTGGTGGTGGGACCGACAACCGGAGGCGTGATTCTCGCATTCGAGGTGGCTCGCCAGTTGGGAACCGCGGCCGCCTACGCCGAACGTGTTTCCGGCGGAGGATCCGAGCGTGAATTCCGACGAGGAACGGTCTTTGCCCCTGGTTCCCGCGTGCTAGTGGTCGATGACATCCTGACCACCGGCGGATCGGTGCGCGAGACATTGGCCGCCCTGGAAAAGCAACCTGTCAGCGTGGCTGGTATTGCCGTGCTTGTTGACAGGAGTGGCGGCAACGCCAGGTTGCCGCTACCGTGGTTCTCGCTCGTTACTCTCGATGTCGAAAGTTGGCTACCCGAGACGTGTCCCTTATGCGCACAGGGCGTGCCGCTGGAGAAGCCGGGCACGACCCCGTCGCCCGCATCCTGAACGAGGAGTCAGACCCCGGAACCGCCGGCCTGGTTTGAATCGGCCACGCGATTACGTAATTCGGCCTGCAATTCGTGCAGATCAGTGAGGCGCTGATCGATCTGCACGAGGAGATCGGGACGTGGCCGTGAGACGTATTCATCACGAAGTTCGATAATCATCTGTGCGATGCGACCGATGGTGCGCACCGTGTGGACAGGATCAGATTCGCGCGTTGCGTAACTGTAGCCGCTCACTCGTCTTGATCCCCTATAGCGGGCAGCGCTCCGCCGGCAAGCACCCGCGCCAAGACGGCTTCGTCATAGATCGGGACGCCAAGTTCGCGTGCCCGGTCGGCCTTGCTTCCGGCGTCTTCTCCGGCAAACACGGCGGCAGTTTTCTTCGAGACTGAACTCGCAACATTCGCGCCCGCACGGCGCAAGGCTTCTTCGGCTTCCCCCCGTGTCATGGTCGAAAGCCGGCCCGTCAGGACGACCGACTTGCCGAGCAACGGACCCTCTTCGCGACCGTTGGCGGCTTCGGCATCGGCTAGGTTGACGCCCGCCGCTGCCATTCTGGCGATGATCGCGACGTTCTGTGGGGTAGCGAGGAAGTCGGCGATTCCCTGGGCTTGCACGGGGCCGATTCCAGGAATACTGTCGATCGTTTCCGCATTGGCAGTCATGAGCGCGTCCATGGCATGGAAGCGATCGGCCAAGAGGCGGGCCGATCGCTCGCCAACGAACGGGATCCCCAGTCCGAAGATGAATCTGGCCAAGGGCCGGTTCTTGCTGACTTCGACCGCGGCTCGCAAGTTCGCGACGCTCGTTTCACCAAGCCCTTCCAATTGGGCGATAGCATCCCAATCGAGATAGTAGATGTCGCTCAGATCACGAACGAAGCCGAGGTCAACGAAACGGCTCGAGAGTTTTTCTCCGAATCCCTCGATATCCATTGCGCCGCGGCCGACGAAGTGTTCGATATGGCGCTTGAGTTGCGCGGGACAAGCGGAGTTGGTGCAATACCGGGCTGCCTCACCGTCGGCGCGGTGTGTCGGTGAACCGCACACGGGGCACCGCTCAGGCATGACGAATTCGCGCTCTTCGCCAGTACGCCGCTCCGTGATCACCTGGACGATCTGCGGGATCACGTCACCGGCGCGCTGCACCACGACGGTATCGCCTACCCGAATGTCCTTACGGCGAATCTCGTCCTCGTTATGCAGTGTGGCGCGGCTGACGATTACGCCTCCGATATTGACCGGTTCGAGGTGGGCAAGGGGGGTCAGAACGCCCGTCCGTCCGACATTGACGCCGATGTCGACGATACGGCTGGTCTGCTGAATTGCGGGGAACTTGAACGCTGTTGCCCACCGCGGCTCGCGCGAAACAAAGCCGAGTTCTTCCTGCTGTTGCAGGTTGTTCACCTTGATGACGACCCCGTCGATCTCGAACGGAACCGCTTCTCGGCGCGCATGCCACCACTCGCAACGCGACCAGACAGCCTCGGTCGTGGTATCGACTGCCGCGTCGTGGGACGTTTCGAAGCCATAGGTACGAAGCAGCGCCAGCGCCTCGGAATGGGCATCCACGGCGGGCCCACCAGTCTTGTAGCCGATGCCATAGGCGATGAAACGCAGCGGCCGCTGCGCGGTGATGCTCGAATCGAGTTGGCGCAACGATCCCGCGGCGGCATTGCGTGGATTCATGAACGTTCTGCCACCGTCACGTTCCATGCGCGCGTTGAGTTGCTCGAAATCAGCGCGGCGCATGTAGACCTCGCCTCGGACTTCGATGCGTTCAGGCACCAGGTTGGTGTCATCGCCGAGCAGTCGCAGGGGCAGGTTTCGCACGGTGCGCAGGTTCTGGGTGACGTCTTCCCCAACAACGCCGTCGCCACGCGTGGCGCCGCGGACGAGGAGGCCATCGGCGTAGGTCAGGGCGATCGCGAGGCCGTCGATCTTTGGTTCGGTGACGAATGCGAACTTGGTAGTCGGCAAGATACGCTCGATCCGCGCTGCCCAGGCATCGAGTTCATCCCGGTTGTAAACATTGCTGAGCGAAAGCATAGGCAGGGGGTGCACGATCTGGGTGAATGCTCCACTGGGACCCGCACCAACGCGCTGCGTTGGAGAGTCCGGGGTGACGATCTCGGGGTGTGCGGCTTCGAGCGCGCGCAGTTCGTTGAGCAGTGCGTCATATTCGGCGTCGGTCGCACTGGGTCGGTCGAGGATGTAGTACTCGAAGTTGAGGCGTTCGATGCGCTTGCGGAGCGTATCGACCCGCCGCTCCAGAGACGACGCGTCGCTGAGGACGTCCGTCATGGACCATCGCTCCTTGAAGGGGACCGGCAAAGCGCGAAGCTGACTGCTAACCTACGTGCACCGGGGCCGCGGGTGTCCGTACGCTGGAGTCTAGCATAGCCCCATCTATTCGGATTCTTCGAACGGGGATTTGACGGGTCGCGATGTGATGGAGACCTTCGAATCTGGCGCCGACGCCGTCTTGCCGCACCCGCCCGCGAACGAGGGCGAACCGTTCGCACTCCTTGCGGCGAGGGCCGAGGAGTTTGTCGTCCAGAACGGCGGTAGCGCTCCCGAGGATCTGCTGATCAACCATGTCTTTGGCAGTGCCGGCTCTCCACTCCTTTGGCGGCCGTTGCTCCGGAACGTTTTGAGCCACAGCGAGAACCTCTCCCTGCGGGCGGATGGCGCCTGGTTGCTCAAGTCGGCGGGGACGGATTCGCTCCAGTCGCTGCTGTCAGAGTTCACGGTGGTCGATGTCGAGACGACGGGACTCCAGGCGAGCCGGCAGCGGATCATCGAGATTGCCGTTGTTCGCTTCAGCGGCGGTTCGCATCAGCAACCGTGGGTTTCGTTCTGCCAGCCCGGTCGGCGCATTCCAGCCTATATCGTGAAGTTGACTGGTATCGATGACGAGATGGTGAAGGATGCGCCCGCGTTCGGCGACGTTGCTGGGACTCTGGTCGATCTCCTCGAAGACGTTGTTGTCGTCGGCCACAACATCGATTTCGATCTCGCGTTCATCAATGAAGAATTGAAGCGTGTCGGCCGCCCGCCACTAGTCAACGAGCGGCTCGACACGTTGGCACTGGCGTCCAGGCTGATTCCCAGTCTGCGGCGGCCGACGCTGCAGTCGGTGGCGGAAAAACTCGGCCTGAACCCCGGTTCGCGCGGGCAGCACCGGGCGGGGCGAGACGCCCTGTTGACAGGGATGGTGGCCACCACTTTGATCGATCAGGCGCAACAAGCCGGATTTCGATCGTACGAAGATCTGAAGACGATCGTCCGGCCGGTAACTAGGCGCCCACGGGAACGGATGCCGCGCGCGCACTCGGTCGTCGATCGTTCCCTCCTGAAAGATGTTCCCCGCGCACCCGGCGTGTACCTGATGCGGGACGCGGCGGATCGGGTTGTCTACGTCGGCAAGGCGAAAAATCTCCGCGACCGGGTCGGATCGTACTTCTCGCAGCCACTGGGCTACACACGGAAAATGGATGGTTTGATCGAATCGCTCTCCCGCATCCAGACCGAGGTCGTTGGTTCGGAACTGGAAGCGCTTCTCCTGGAATCGCAATTGATCCGGCGCTACCAGCCTCGCTACAACACCGCGCTGCGATCGCACGAGCAGTACCCCTTCATCCGTGTCGACATTGGCAATGCATGGCCGCGGATCAGCCTGGCGAAAGCCCGAAAAGACGACGGGGCACGCTACTTCGGACCGTTTCGAAACGCGGCGACCGCGCGGAAGACAGTCGATCTGATCAATCGGGCGGTGCCGCTGCGAACGTGTACCCGCTCGTTCCGCGACGCTCGATCGTATGGCTCTCCCTGTCTGGAACTCGATCTTGGCCGATGCCTGGGGCCATGTGTCGGCCGAGCGAACCGCGACGAATATCTATCGCTGGTGCGGGGAGTGATCGACTATATCGATGGCCGCGATCAGGCTCTGCTGGAGATTCTCTGGAAATCTCTCGAGAGCGCCGCCGCACAACTCGATTTTGAACGCGCGGCACGGGTACGTCGTGACGTTCAGTCCTCGTTGGCATTGACGGTGGCCCAGCGGCGATTGCGGGAATCGACGGAGCAGCATTGGCTCGTCCTGGTTCTGCCATCCCGCGACCAATCGGCCCGAGAAGCCTTGCTGATTACGGGCGGCCAGTTGTGGGCGCAATTGCGATTCACGGCTGAGGACGGCGTGGACGATGTCGCGAGCCGACTCGAGCAGAGTTGGCGGCGGTACCGAGCGCGCGGGCTTCGGCCGCCGGACCACGACTCGGTTGACGATATGCACATCCTGAGTTCATGGCTCGGCAAGCACGAGGGGCATCCGGCGCTCGTCCGCTTCGATCCGCTCGCGGAACCGGAGTGGCGCGCGATTGGCGGCAGGGTGATGACCGCCGCGCAAGGCGATCTCGATTTCGATCTGTGGCGGAAAGGGCGCGACGCGATCCAAACGGACTGGGACGATCTGGCGGTGGCGTCCGAAGACACCCTGATCGCGGAGAGTGAGGCGGCAATGGATGGTGATCTGGTGCTTACCGAGAGGGTCGGCTCGGACGGAACGTCGAATCAGGTGGGGTCATCGTGACGCTGACGGTTGAGGAAAAGGCGAACGCGCTGGCGGAGATCGCGGCAGGGATCAAGGTGTGCACGCGCTGCGAGTTGCACCGCACGCGGACGCAGTCCGTGCCCGGAGAGGGACCGCCGGATGCGCGGGTGATGCTGATTGGCGAAGCGCCGGGCTGGAACGAAGACCAGCAGGGTCGGCCGTTCGTGGGCGCCGCCGGCAAGTTTCTGGAAGAACTGCTGGCGAAGGCGGGTTTGACGCGGAGTGAGGTCTTCATCAATAACATCGTGAAATCACGGCCGCCGGGGAACCGGGACCCGCTTCCGGATGAAATCGCGGCTTGTGTGCCATGGCTGGAACGGCAGATCGAGGTGATCGATCCCGACGTGATCGTGACGCTCGGCCGGTTTTCGATGGCGCAATGGTTTCCCGGGGAGCGGATTTCGCGGATTCACGGGCAGCCGAAGCAAGTCGGCCGTCGCCTGATCGTCCCGATGTATCACCCGGCGGCGGCGCTGCATCAGCAGGCGCTGCGGGCGACGATCGAGGAGGACTTCGGCCGACTTCCTCGATTCCTCGCCGAGGTGGCAAACCGGCGAGACGAAGGACCCGAGGATCAGGAGCCTCCCGCGCAGATGTCGTTGTTCTGATCAGCAAGTGGAGACTGAACGTATCTGAATACTCGATCCAAGCAGGAGAATTGCAGCGATGACGGTGGATCTCCCTTCGGCGTGAACCGCTGGTTCATCTGACCATGAGAATCTTGGAGCGGAGCCGGCCAGCAGTTGCGGGGATGCTCGGATGGTATGCAATCACGGTCGAATGTTTGCGTTGAAGCGGAATACGTTGTCAGGATCGTACCGTCGTTTCACTTCGACGAGGCGTGGATAGTTCGGGCCATAAACCGCTTCAGTGCGATTTTCATCTCCCTGGTCGAGATAGTTGACGTATGCGGATGGCTTCGTAAATGGTTGAATTGCCTGCCAAGTTTCGCGAGCCCAGGAAATACGAGTGTCAGTTTCGGCAGCATCGGTCCATCCAGTTGCAATGAGGAGGGTGGACGCCGCGTCGCGGTCTGCGAACGCTGTGGCGTAAGGAGGGATTCGTGCGATAACGCCGCCCATCGGTTCAATATCAATGTGGCAATTCGGAAGCGATTGGCGCGAGATCATATCGTGACAGACATCCATGATGTCGTCCGATATTGTTGCGAGGAAACTGGATTTCCAGTACCTCAGCATTCCGTTGGGAAATGAATCGTCCCAGTGTTGTTGCATTTGGAGGTAAGGGATTTTTCCAACGTGTTCCCAGACGGGCTGGCAAGGGGTCCGAAACTGGCCAAGGATGTCCTCTACCTCGAGATGTGAGCGAACGTCACACAATGTAATCGATGCGCTTTTTGCACCCTTCGGATCGATGCCGAATGAGAAATAAGCCTGCAGTCCGTTCGGAGCGTTGGACATGACGTCTTGATAGACTCGTGAGAGCGTTTGGGCGTCTTCAAACTTGTAGTCGATCCGCCCGCCTATCACTTGTGTGAGTGGGTGGAGCCGGAAGTTCATGCGCGTGACGACACCAAAGTTACCGCCGCCTCCACGGAGCGCCCAGAACAGATCCGTGTTGTCATTGTTGCTCGCTTCGACAATATGCCCATCGGCGGTCACCACTTCGGCTGAGAGCAGGTTGTCACAAGTCAGCCCAAAATCACGCATCAGGAGGCCTACGCCGCCGCCGAGTGCGAGTCCGGCGACCCCAGTCTCCCGGTAAATCCCTGCTGTTGTTGCGAGTCCATGAGCTTGAGAGCCTGTGTCGAGCGATCGCAGTCTGGCGCCACCCTGGACGGTAGCAGTCTCGGCAAGCGGATCGACGCTTACCGCATGCATTCGACTGAGGTCGATGACCATTCCGTCGTCACAGACCGCTAGACCGGCGACGCCATGGCCGCCTCCTTTGACGGAGAGCGGCAGGTCGTTTTCGCGGGCAAAGCCGATGGCGACTACAACTTCCTGCGCGGTTTGCGGTTGCACGATCATTAGCGGCTGACGGTCGATCATCTTGTTCCAGACGCGGCGCGCCTGCTGGTATGTTGGATGAGATCGCGTAATGATCTGGGCCTGAACGTGCCGTTGCAGGTCATCGATCACATTTGTTGGCATCTTGACCCCTTGTCTGTCCCGTTATTGTTTGAGTTTCTCGCCGGAGCGTATCACGTCTTGGTTAAATGCCACGCTTTCGATGTCAGCGGTAGTTGTGCGAGGCCGGGGCGATCTGACGGACGTGATCGAGACCGGTGTCGGCATCGTCGCTCTGGCGGGCGGTGACGTCGATGGTGACCAGGGAGGGGTCTCCCGGGTCAGTTGGCGCCTGGAAATGGGAACGGGCCTCCGAGAGGGGCCAGATTCGTTCCGCCACCAGATTGATCGTGTTGTTGCGCTGTTGCAGCACTCCCTTGATCACCAGGAATGGCTCGCCGCGCACGACGTGGCGGTGCTCGCTGTAGAGATCCGGGAAGACGATGACATTGAGCAACCCGTGTTCGTCCTCCAGGAGGAGGAAGGTAATCCCCTTGGCGGTGCCGGGACGCTGGCGACAGACAACAAGACCGGCAACCTGAATGCGGGCGCCATCGGGGATCGTGGGGATCTCGGCGGTCGTGCGGATTGCGCGGGGCAGGCGTGGGCGGAGCAATCCCAACGGGTGATAGCGTGGCGAGAGTCCCATCATCGCGTAATCGCCTGCCATCTGCTCCCACGGCCCCATCGGTGGCAGTTCGACCATGTCCTGCGCGACCGGAAGCGGCATGGGGAGTTGGCGGCCGGGCGTCTTGCCGTTTTTGCCCCCGAAACCGCGCGCCGGGAGGAAGAGCCCGAGTTGCCAGAGGGCTTCGCGGCGGCCGAGCCCGAAATTGTCCGCGGCACCGACGGCGACCAGATTCTCCGCGGCCTCGATGCGGAGGGGCACGCGTCGCACGACATCGGCGAGTGACGCAAAGGGACCGTTGGCCGCGCGGTCGGCGACGAGGCGGGTGGCGACATCCTCGCCGACCTCCGCGACATATCCCAATCCGATCCGGACCGCGTTGCCGGACACGGCGCACTTCACGTCACTGAGATTGAAATCGGGCGGCAAGACGCGCACCTGATGACGGCGGGCGTCGTTGGTCAGGACGTGGGGTGGATAGAACCCCATCGGCTGGTTATTGAGGAGGGCGCAGAGGAATTCGGATGGATAGTAGTGCTTGAGCCACGACGATTGATACGCAAGGACGGCGAAGGCAGCGGCGTGGCTCTTGGGGAAACCATATTCGGCAAAACCGGTCAGTTTGCGAAAGACCGTCTCCGCAGTCGCCTGGTCGACACCACGCGCGAGCGCGCCATCGCGAAATTGCGTCCAGAGCCGATTCATTGCCTCGCGTGAGCGTTTGCGGGTCATCGCCCGGCGCAGTTGATCGGCTTGACCGGCGCTGAACCCCGCCAGCGCCATCGAGACGCCGAGCACCTGCTCCTGGTAGAGCACGACTCCCAGCGTCTCGCGTAGCACCGGTTCCAGGAAGGGATGATCGTAGACCGGCGGCGTGGCAACGCCACGGCGCGCCTGCTCTCGCTGCCGGACGTAGGGATTGACGGCGCCGCCGATGATCGGACCAGGCCGGACGATGGCCACCTGGACGACGAGGTCTTCGAGACAACGCGGCTGGGTGCGGAGCAGGGTCTGAATCTGGGCGCGGCTCTCGATCTGGAAGGTGCCGATGGTGTCACCGGAGCAGATCATGTCGTAGACGGCGGGATCGGTGAAATCGATCCGGCTGAGATCGACCGGATCTTTGCCGTTGGCGGGAATCAGTTGCAGCGCTTCCTCGACGAGCGAGAGCATGCCCAGCGCCAGAAAATCGATCTTGATGAATCCGGCGTCGTCGCAGGAATCCTTGTCCCACTGGCAGAGATAGCGCCCTTCCATGGCAGCCGGCTGGACCGGCACCAGATCGACCAGCGGCGCGGAGGAGATGATCATCCCCCCGGAGTGCTGAGAGACATGGCGGGGGAAACCGGCTAATTCCTTGGCGAGATCGATGAGATGACACCAGGGGGGGGCGTGGCGCCGCGCCGCGTACTCCGGGATGCGTTCCAGTTCCAGCGCCAGATCGCCGGCCTGGCGTGGCTCGCTCAGTTTGGCGATGCGGTCGAGATCGGCGGCGGGGATACCGAGCGCTTTGCCCACATCGCGCACCGCGGAGCGGAGACGGTAGGTGGGGAAGGCGCACACCAGGGCGGCATGATCGGCGCCGAAGCGCTCGTAGACGCGGAGGATGAGTTGTTCCCGGATCTCGCGAGGAAAGTCGAGATCGATATCGGGAATCGAACTCATCTCGTCGTTGATGAAGCGGCCGAGCATCAGGTTGTGGGCCAGGGGATCGACGTGGGAGAGCCCGATCAGGTAGCAGACGATCGAGCCGACGGAGGAGCCACGGCCGCGACCGGGGGGAAGGGTGGCGGCGTAACCATCGACACCGCGGACTTCGATCGAGACTTCACGTGCCAGTTCCAGCAGATCGCGATAGAGAAGGAAGAAGCCGGAAAGACCGTGGCGGATGATGAGTTGCAGTTCTTCCTCCAGCCGGGAGGACGCGGTGGCGAGATCGCCCTCGTCATAGCGGCGGTGGAGTTCCGCGCGGCAGATATCGGTCAGGACATCGTCCGGGGTTTGTCCGGGAGGGGTCGGGTAGCGGGGGAAGAGATACGCGAGATCGCGGGTGAGATCGAACGCGGCGCAGCGCTCGGCGAGAACACGGCTGGTGCGGATCGCTTCCGGATACGCGGCGAACCGCGCGGCGGCCTCCGCCGGGTGGCGGAGGGCGAACTGCGCGTTCGGCAGGCGCCCACGGTGACAGCCATCGAGCGTGGTGCGATGGCGAATAGCGACGAGCACATCCTGCAGGCGGTGTCGTTCCGGGCGGTGATAGTGGACGTTGCCGGTGGCGACCGTGGGAAGACCTGTGTCTTCGGCCAGCCGGGAGAGGGCGGCGATACGGTTGGTGTCGCCAAAGACCAGGTTGTGCTGGAGTTCGACGGCGACGTTGGCCACACCAAACCACGCGACGTAACGATCAAGCAGGCGGCGCGCTTCCTGCCAGGCCCCGGCATCGACTAGCCGGGAGAGCGCGCCGCGTCGGCAACCGGTGAGCAGGATCACGCCTTCGGCATGCGTGGCGAGGAGCGCGGGGTCGAGGCGTGGTGGCCGCGCCTCATCCTGTTTCCAGACGGGACGCGGCGGAGTGAAGGAGAGGGCATCTTCGTCATCCCGCGGCGTTGGAAGGTTGGGACCGGCGTAGGCAGCGGTGATGAGGCGGCAGAGGTTGCGGTAGCCCGCGCCAGTTTCCGCGAGCAGGGTGAGATGGGAGTCATCGGTAAGGGTCAGTTCGACCCCGGTGATCGGGGCGATACCCGTGGCGCGGGCGGCCCGTGCGAACTCCATCGCGCCGTGCAGGCCGTCGTGATCGGTGATTGCCAGCGCCGTGTATCCCAGATCGGCGGCGCGGCCAACGATCTCTTCCGGCAGGGAGGCGCCATCGAGGAAGGAGAAGGCCGTGTGCAGGTGAAGCTCGACGTAGTCGGACGCACGAGGCGAGGAGGCGCAGAGTCGAGAAGTCGAGACGCGCGAGTCGGGGGTTGGCTGGCGTTCTTCTTTCCCCCGTTCCCCCTTTCCCTCGTTCCCCCGCATCCTTCACCCCCTGAGCGCAGCGGCACCCCCTCGGTCAATACGATTGCGCGAACCAGCGATCACTGACGCGGTCGTGAAAAATGGTGCGCAAGGTGCCGTCGCTCAGCACGACCGCGAGGTAGCGGCGGTTGATCGGTTCCCGCCACCATTCGTCATCGACGTGCCAGATATCCTGAATCCGGGTGATTTCGCGCCATAGACCACGTTCGCAGAGCGCCCGGGGGAGCCCGCTGCGAGGATTGGCCTCGATCTGCACCGGCCGGGGCAGGTTCAGGGGTCGTACGCGATCAGGGCTTGCCTGCGCTCCGGAAGACGTGACCATGGCTCGACCTCCGCGACACGATAGAGACCGGATGTGCCAAAACGCTGTTTGAGTTGACGGCTTGCCTCGGCCAGTTGCCGGGGGCGACGGGAGTGAAAGCCGGGGAGCAGTTCCTGGCGGCTGGTGGCATCGATCAGCCCGGAGAGTTCGAGCGTCAACTCCTCGACCGGACCGGGGAGCATCAGGTTTTGCAGGCGATAGCCGAGCGCGGCGATGAGCCGGTGTTGACCACCCGGTTCGCGCAGGGTGGTGACCTGTTCCCATGATTGCCCCCCTTCGAGGAGAGCGCGCAACCGGGCTTGCCGGACGTGACGCCCCTTCAGGGCGGGACGATCGAAAGCGCGCAGCACAAGCCGGGTGATGGCAATCTGAAGGGTTTCCCGGCTGGCCGCTGGCGCGGGCAGCGCCAACCACTCGCTGACCGTTTCCGGTTGGGTCCGAGCGTGGACCGGCTCCCGATCGATGCCCCGCGCCAATTCCCAGGCGAGCCGCCCTTCCGCCCCGAAACGAGCCTGCACCGCAGAGGCGGGAAGTGCGGCGAGATCGCCCAGCGTGCGCAGACCGAGACGTTCCAGGCGACGCCGCTTGTCTGATGACAGCGGCAGGAGTGCGACCGGCGAGGTGGCGAGAAATGACCGTGTTGTTTCCGGGGAGACCACCCGAACCGTACCGGGAGCGGCCGCATGCGCGGCGGCGCGCGCCGTAAATTTGTTGGCCGCGACCCCGGCGCGGGGCCGCAGCAACGGCGGAATGGTCGCCAGCAAGCACTCCGTGGCCTGTGGCGAGGGACCGAGTAAACGGTCGAGCCCGGTTAGATCGACGAGATAGCAGCCCAGTTGCGCGGGGTCGATCTCGACCGTGGGGCTGAGGGCCTCCAACCCGGCCACGATCCGCTCGACAGTGGCATGCTCGCGCACCGGATGTGGCGTGAGGACGATGGCGTCCGGGCAGAGCGCGATCGCCTCGCGCAGGCTGAGACCAGAGCGCACACCCCGCGCCGCCGCTTCTGGCGTGACGTCGAGCACAACCGGACGTCCGCCCTGAGCGGGACCCAGGATCAGCGGCTCCCCATCGAACTCGGGGCGCACGAAGATGGCAACCCGCAAGGCAAAATGGGGCACGAGCAAACAGGCGACAGACACGGCTCCCTCCTCCGTGGACTTCGCCGGCGGGGGCACGGGTGCTCCCCGTGGGAGAATAGAACATTTGTTCGTAATTGACAAGACGTGTACGGCTACCCTGACGTGTATAATCGTTCACAGTGAACGGACACCCTGCCTCGTTCGAGACCGCGCTCGATCGATCGCACCATGCTCCGCGAGGCTTGTCTGGGTATGGCGTCAACGACGCGAACGCGACCAGTAACCACGTCGCGGCCGCCATCCAACTCAACTCGCCGAAAGGACCGCCCGAGCCTGCGGCAGCGTCTGGCCATGCTCAATCAGACCACTCGGGCCTCACTCCCCGAACTGGCCGGAACACCACGTTTCCGGCGTGAACTGCTCGGCGTCACCCTGCTGATCCTGGCTCTGCTCAGCGCCTATGTCATTGGTCGTGGCGGTGATGAAGGACGTCTCGTTGCCTGGTGGGGATCGAGTCTGGAGCGATCGCTCGGCCGCGCCGCGTTCCTGATGCCGGTCCTGCTCGCGCTCGCCGCGCTGCGCGCGTTCGGTGGCCAGTCCGGTCGCATCCTCGAAGCGCGACACTATCTCGGCGGCTTTGCATTTGCCATTTCCGTGGTTGGATTGCTCCAACTCGGCACAAAGACCCCCGGGCCACCACCCGGCGGGGCCATCGGGATCAGCGTCGGAACGCTAGCACTACGATTTCTTGGACCGTTCGGCGCGGGCATTGCTCTCTTCGCCATCGGCGTCCTGGCCATCTTCCTGCTCGCCGGCAGCGATCTGCAAACCTTCTCCGCTGATGTCTGGGCGCTCTGCGGCGTCATCTGGGGAGGGATCCGGATGCTGATCCAGGCCGCAGCCGCGCTGGAATCGCGGGTGCGACGCTTCGGCGCCGGGTTGCGCGCCGCTCGCCCCGTGACCGTAGAAGAAGCGCCCACGGCGGAGCCCGCACCGACTCCACCGATACCGGCGGTCAAGCCGGCCAAACTGGTCAAACCCTCCCGGGCCGAAGCCCAGCCGGCGGCCGTGGTTCCAGCCGCGCCTCCGGTCATCAATGTCCCGCCACGCAAGGCGCCATCGGCCGCGGTCGACGCCGCGCCGCGTTCAGCGGCGCCCGCGCGCCCATTGCCGCTCCCCGAACTCTCCCGCCTGACCTACTACGACGACGTGCAACCGGACACCGCCGATCTTCACGAGAAGGCGAAACTGATCGAAGCCACACTCGCGAGTTTCCGCGTGGAAGCAAGGGTGCGGGAGATCAATCCCGGTCCGGCGGTGACCCAGTTCGCCCTGGAGCCGGGGAGCGGGGTCAAGGTCCGGCGCATTACCGAACTCCAGAGCGACCTCGCCCTTGCTCTGGCCGCACCCAGTATCCGCATGGAGGCACCGATCCCTGGGTACGCGCGCGTCGGCCTGGAGATTCCCAATCCGCAGATTGCCACGGTCGGCCTGCGCGAAACGCTCGAGTCATCCACCTTCGCCAAAGGGAAGCAGAAACTCCCCATACCGCTCGGGCGCGATGTCAACGGCCGCTATGTCGTTGGCGACCTCACCCGCATGCCCCACCTTCTCATCGCAGGAGCGACCGGTGCGGGCAAGAGTGTCTGTCTCAACGCCATCATCTCTACCTTTCTCATGACGCGCTCCGCTGAAGACGTGAAACTCCTGATGATTGACCCCAAGATGGTCGAACTGACCGGCTATAACGGGGTGCCGCACCTCCAGGCCCCCGTTGTGACCGAAATGGACAAGGTCGTCGGTGCGCTCCGGCTCACGCTCCGGGAGATGGAACGGCGCTACGCGATCTTTTCCAAACTGGGCGTGCGCAATCTCGACAGCTACCGGATGTCGATCGCCGACGAGCCGAATGCAGAACAATTGCCGTACCTGGTTGTCATCATCGACGAACTCGCCGATCTGATGATGACCGCACCGGACGAGGTGGAAACCCTTCTCGTGCGGCTGGCCCAGATGGCGCGCGCTACCGGCATTCACCTGATTATCGCCACGCAACGACCGTCGGTTGACGTGCTCACCGGGCTGATCAAGGCGAACGTGCCGTCGCGCATCGCGTTTGCGGTCTCCTCGCTTACGGACAGCCGAGTCATCCTCGATATGCCTGGCGCGGAGCGCCTGCTGGGTCGCGGGGACATGCTTTTTCTGCCGCCCGATGCTGCCAAGCCGCAGCGCATCCAAGGGGCGTTTATCGAGGACGGGGATGTTCAGTACGTCGTCCAGCACTGGCACAAGCATGCGCCGGTGCCGCGCTATGCCGCGGAGTGGCTCGATTTGCCGGCCGCTGGCGGAAACAGTGAGGATGACCTCGATGGCGAAGAGGATCCCCTCTTCGAGCAGGCCCTCGACATCGTGCGACAGCAGGGAACCGCTTCGGCATCGATGCTGCAGCGCCGACTACGCGTTGGCTACAACCGGGCCGCGCGACTCATCGAACAGATGGAAGATGATGGCATCATTGGACCGGCGGACGGCATCCGCGGCCGTCCGGTCCTGATGCGTGAAGGCTGACAGGGAGAGCAACGTGCGGGCGGCAGATTCCGTACTCCATGCTAGAATTATATCGTCAAGTTCGATGGTGATCGGGCTTTCACAGAGGACTGAGTACTAGCGGGATGGCATCGAGTCACGGCGCGGCGACCGCGCAACCGGTCGCACGTCTCATTGACGAACTGGCGAGGCTGCCTGGCATCGGGCCAAAAACGGCGTCACGGCTGGCATACCATCTGCTACGTACGTCCCGCGAGGAAGCGGTCGCCCTCGCCGACGCCATTCTCGACGTCAAGGAACGGGTGAGACTCTGTTCGACCTGCTTCAATACCACCGAGGCCGATCCATGTGCCATCTGTGCCGACTCCGGACGCGATCAGACGATCTGTGTGGTTGAGGAACCGCTCGATGTGGTGGCGTTGGAGCGGACCGGGCAGTTCCGCGGGCGCTACCACGTACTGCATGGGGCCATCTCCCCGGTCGAAGGCGTGGGACCGGACAAACTGAAGATTCGCGAGCTGATCGAGCGAGTGCAGCGGGATTCACCACAGGAAGTCATTCTGGCCACCAATCTCGACCTTCCTGGTGAAGCGACCGCGACCTATCTCCACCGCATCCTCACTCCTATGGGCATCACGGTATCCAGACCCGCCAGTGGACTTCCGGCGGGCGGTGATCTCGAATATGCCGACGAAGTCACGTTGGGACGTGCTCTCGCCGGCCGGAGGGTGCTCTAACGGTCCCATTTCTGCCGGAGCAACCGCGGCTTTCCCATTTGGTAATTGTTGGCCGCGGCAATCGTGGTAGCGTACGAGGCCAATGGCGAAGCCTGACGATTCTGGCCTGACTGCTCCAGATCCAACCCTGATGCCGAGCAAGGTCAGCTCGGGCGAGACTCACGCCAGTCAACCGGAACCGTCCTCGAGCCGGCAGTTGGTGACGGTACGCGACCCGGTCATCCAGATTCGCCCGTATCACCTCGCCGACATTCCCGGCGTTATGAGATTACCCGGCAAGATCAGGCTCGATTTGCCCGACTCGCTGGTGATGCCGGAATCTGGCGCCATCGATCTCCCGGCGGCGCTTCCCGTGCTGCGGCGGCAACGGCCGACGTTCGTCGCGCTGGCCGACACCCACCCGATTGGGTTCGTTCGATTTTCGCCGCGGCGCCCCGATGGGCGATGGGTGCTGTCAGGGATTGCGGCGTCGACGGGGGTGTTTTCGCCGGAACCGGTGTGGGATGCACTCCTCGCGCACGGCGTCCGCGCGGCGGGTCTGCGCGGCGTGCGGCGGCTCTTTGCGCGAATTCCTGCCGGCCATCAACTGCAGCAGACGCTGCAGGAAGCGAACTGGATACCGTATGCCCACGAGACGATCTACCGCGCCGACAGACTGGTGCTCCAGCCGGCGACGGGTGCGCGGCGCCAGGAACCGGCTGACACCTGGGCGATCCATCAGTTGCACGCAACTGCCTGTCCGCGAAAAGTTCAGGAGGTCGAGGCGCTGACCAGCCATTTCTGGCATATGGATCGCACAGGGAGAAAACGCAGCCGCCGCGGTGAATCTGGCTGGTTGATCGAGCGCGCGGGACAGCTGACGGGTTACGCCAGGTATACGTGGAGTCCCCGCGCCGGAATGGTCGATGTGGTGGTCTGCCCTGGCGAGTTCGACCTGTTCGGCACGCTGCTTGATATCTCGCTGGCACATGCGCGGCGATCTGGCCGGCCCGTGTTCTGCGCGTTACGCAGTTACTTCTCCGAGTTCGACCGCCAACTTCAGAATCGGGGTTTCGTTCCGACAGGAGAACAGGAATTGTTCATTCGCTACACCACCGCTGCCGCCCGCGTACCGGCACATGAAACACTCACATTTCCCATCGAATTGAGGCCCGCGGTTCCACGGCGCGTCCCGACGTTCCTCGAAGGGCAGCAACGGGAGGGCATGGTATGAACGTCGCACTACAGCCGAACGATATCGATGACCAGAGTGGGAGGAGCACATTGCGCGTGCACGATCGTCCCACGTACGAACTCGCAAGCACCGACAATCTCGACGGACTCTTGGCTACTCTGCCCGCGGATATCTCTCAGGCGGTGAGAACGGCTGGCAGTGAGGCTGGATTCGACGATCTCGTCGAGATCGTCATGGATTTGGGGCGCGCGCCGGAAGCGCGCTTCCAGCAGGGCGAACTACGTCTTCTCGATCGCGAGACCACGCGAGAGGATTTGGCGTTCGTCGCGGACCGCATCGGCGCCTTTGGCGCCGATAATCGAGCCGGAATCGAGCGCACGCTGCATCGCATTTCCGCGATTCGGAATCGCGGGGGAGAGATCGTCGGGCTGACATGCCGTGTCGGGCGCGCGGTTTTCGGCACGATCGCCATCATCAAGGATCTGGTGGAGGACGATCAGAGCATTCTGTTGCTGGGACGGCCCGGCGTCGGCAAGACTACCCTTCTCCGCGAAACAGCCCGCGTGCTCGCGGACGAACTTCACAAGCGCGTTGTTGTTGTCGACACCTCCAACGAGATCGCTGGCGATGGTGACATTCCGCATCCGGCCATCGGCCGTGCGCGGCGGATGCAGGTACCAACGCCCACGGCGCAGCACGATGTCATGATCGAGGCGGTCGAGAACCACATGCCGCAGGTCGTCGTGATCGACGAAATCGGTACCGAACTCGAGGCGATGGCCGCGCGCACGATTGCCGAGCGCGGCGTGCAGCTCATCGGCACCGCCCATGGCAATACGCTGGAAAACCTGATGCTGAACCCCACGCTTGCCGATCTCATCGGCGGCATTCAGTCGGTGACGCTCTCCGATGAAGAGGCGCGCCGGCGCGGCACGCAGAAATCGATTCTCGAGCGCAAAGCGCCACCGACATTCAGTACGATCGTCGAGATCATCGATCGCGATCAAGTGGCAGTTCATCAGGATGTCGCGGCGACGGTCGACCTTATCCTGCGCGGCGGGCTCCCTCGCCCCGAATTGCGCCGCCGGGAAGAGGACGGCACGGTGGCGATAACGGTTGCACCGCGCGTCGAGCCGACCCCGCTGCGCGACGCGAGCAGACCAAGTGGGCGAAACGGAACGAGGCCAGCTACGTCGTATCCGTCTCTTGTTCCGTCGCCTGGCGATCGAGCGCCAGCGGATCAAACCGAACCGGCAGCCGACGTGGTGCTGCCGAGCAACCTCCGGAATCGGGGAACCGCCTCCCGGCCTCTCCGCGTCTATCCCTTTGGGGTGAGCCGGAATCGCCTGGAGAACGCGATTCAGGGGCTTCATGCTCCAGCGATCGTTGTTCGTGATCCGCGTGACGCGGATATCGTGCTTACCCTGAAAAACTACTACCGGCAAAAGGCCCAGCCGATCCGGGATGCCGAAGCGCGGGGAACGCCGGTCTACGTCCTCCGGGCGAACACCGGCGTGCAAATGGAACAGTTGCTCTCGGGCCTGTTCCCGCCGCGGAGCGTTGACGTTGCCGAACCGTCTGGCGGCCACGCGAACGGTTCCGGAGGAGCGACTGGAAGCAGCGGAAGGGCCGATGCGTATGTCCTGGCCGCCCTTTCCGAAGCGGAGGACGCCGCGGCCCAGGTGCTGAACGGCGGAGGACCGGTGCTGCTCGCGCCACAGGGGTCGCGCATTCGCCAACTTCAACATCAAATTGCGGACCGGTACGCGTTGGTGTCGCGGAGCACTGGCCGGGAACCAAACCGGAGAGTCGAGATCTACCGCGATCTCTCCGGATAGGTCGATGCAGGGTCGATTTTTCGTGCTGGAAGGGTTGGACGGCTCAGGAAAGACATCGGTTGCGCGGCGGCTCGCCGATGAACTGCGGGAGCTGGGGCGGGACGTTGTCGAAACCAGAGAACCTGGTGGCACATGGCTGGGTGAGCAGGTCCGGACACTTCTGCTCGATACCGCCGATCATCCACTGCTGCCAGCCACCGAAGCGCTCCTGTTTGCCGCGGCGCGAGCACAGCATGTGGGAGAGACCATCAAGCCCGCATTGGAGCGCGGCGCCGATGTGGTCTGTGATCGATTCGCCGATTCCTCTCTGGCCTACCAGTGGGGAGGCCGTGGGCTGGATCTCGAGGACTTAAGGGCCGCGCAAAGTCTCGCAATCGGAGACCTCGAACCTGATCTGAAATTGCTCCTCGACCTTCCGGTAGAGGCATCGTTGCAGCGTCGCCGTTCAAGTGGAGAGATCAATCGGTTGGACAGCGAAGTCGTAGACTTCTACGAACGGGTGCGCGAAGCGTATCTTCAACTCACCGTCCGAGATCCGGATCGGTGGAGGATCATCGACGCATCGAAGTCCCCGGCTGAAGTGTGGCAAGAGGTTCACCGCGCGGTCGTATCGTTCGACCTGCCCAACGAGCGGTCACGAGTCTCGGAATAGGAGAATTTGGCACACCAGTGAGGCTCGTTCTCGCCGTCATGCAATCTGCCGACCTCGATCCGCTCCTGCGCGAGTTGACCGCGCTCGGTGTCGCCGCGACACAGATTCATGGGGATGCCGCGTCTCGGTCGGCGATCACCGCCCTAGCGATCGGCGTCGCCGACGAAGGGGTCGGCGAAGTCGTTCGTGTGATTTATTCCTGGTCACGATCGCAACTGCGTCAGACTGAACCGTTACGTGTGGTGGGGGAGCGAGCCGCGTTCTGGCTTCCCGTTCCGGCTGAACGACTTGCTGGCGGTGCAAGTGTGTACGTACTTCCAGTTCGCCGGTTCGAGCGAATCGGTTACGCTTAGCCGAGCATTCTGGCGCTGCTTGTCGCGTTCAAGAGGGACCAACACGTGATCGAAACCGCCGCACGCGGCGCGCAATTCCTCCTCGCAATCGGTATCGCCTATCTCGTAGCGATCTGGTTTGCGATTGTCGCCTGGACATTTCGGGACATCGAATCGCGCAGCCGCAGCGTCTTTACCCAGGTGTTTTCAACGCTTCTCCCCGTTCTCTTCTTCCTTCCTGGTCTGCTGCTCTATCTGATCTTGCGCCCGAAGGAGACCCTCGATCAAGCCTTTCAGCGGGCCCTGGAGGAAGAATATCTCCTGCAGGACCTTGACGATCTGCCGCTTTGCCCGGGTTGTCAGCGGACCGTCGATCCGGATTTCGTCCTCTGCCCACAGTGTCATACGCGGCTGCGTGGACCGTGCCCGAGCTGCGACAAATTGATCGATCTGCGCTGGGACGTATGCCCGTACTGTGCAAACGCCGTCGACCGCACGGCGATCGAATCGCAGATTGGTTCGGCGTCCGTGCATGTCCTGGATGACGCGCGATTGCAGCGGCGGCGGAGGGCAATCGCCGCAGCGGCGCAACGTGTCGGCATCGAAGAGGAAGAACTCGACGCGCTCAGTGACGCCCTGCTGGCCAGCGGCACGCGACCTGCAGTCGCGGCGGGACCGACCACCACAACGGAATCGCGCCGAATTTCACCCTTCGCTGAATTGTCCCGGTTGCGAGAGCGGGGCCAGCGGTCGCCAGCAAGTGGGTCCGCTAACGGTGCGTCTCCAGAAGGTATCGGTCCAGCAAGTGTGACTCAGCCGCTGCCCACGTCAGAACCTCGGCGCGAAGGCTTCTGGGCCGATCCCCTGCCTGGTGACGACCAACTGCCGACCAATCGCACTGACACCCCAAGCAGGTGATTTGCCACGCAAATCGTGTGGTAGAATCCGCGTCGCAATCGATCCCCGATAGCTCAACGGTAGAGCGGCCGGCTGTTAACCGGTAGGTTCCAGGTTCGAATCCTGGTCGGGGAGCCAGACCAGGAGAACGTTCTGAATGACCATCGCCTGCCGACTCGGCAGGCGATGGTGTTTGCTCCATCAAGTCATGGACCGCGCGTCAGATTGTGTAATTGGCGACCGGCCGGCGGGCTGCATCTCGCTCAACGAGTGTTTCCAGGGTGATCGAGCGCAGGTATTTTTCCGATTGCTCCTGAAGTTCGTGCCAGACCTCGTGGACCACGTCGGCCGCTTCGATGTGATCGGGGTGGGGATGCGGGCGCTTTTCGACCCCGTCAAGTGCGCTGAGCACATCAAAAAGAGAAATCTCTCCAGGCGCCCGCGTCAGTTCATGGCCGCCGGCCGGACCGCGGGTGCTGCGAATGAGCCCAGACCGGCCGAGTGCACCCAAAACCTGGTGAAGATAGGCTTCGGGAATGTCCTGGCGCTCGGCGATATCACGGCTGTGCGTCGGTCCCTGGCCCGCCCGCAGCGCCAGCTCAAACAGCGCTCGCACGCCGTAATCGGACCTGCTTGAGACGCGCATCGAGCACCTCGTTCATGCTGCCGCTGCGATAGCCCGCGAGATCGAGCGTCACGTGACGATACCCGGCGCCGCGCACCGCGGAAACCAGATCGCCCGCACGTTCTAATGCCTCCGGGAACTGCTCCGGAGGCAATTCCAGCCGGGCAATGTCGTCGTGGTGTCGAACGCGGAACCCGCGAAAGCCGAGAGCGCGCATCGCACTCTCCGCCGCGGCGACTTTGCGGAGTTTCTCCACGGTAATGGGGTCACCGTACTCGAATCGCGACGAGAGGCACGCGACAGCAGGTTTGTCCCATGTCTTGAGGCCGTGTTTGGCGGAAAGTGCCCGGATTTCGCTCTTGTGAAGCCCTATTTCCTGCAAGGGGCTGCGAACCCCGAGTTGGCGGGCGGCTCGCAATCCGGGGCGAAAATCGTCCAGATCGTCCGCGTTCGAGCCATCGACGACCACGGCGATCCCACGTTCCCGCGCGACATCCACCAACCGCGAATAGAGCTCGGTCTTGCAGAAGAAGCAACGCTGGTGAGTGTTGTCGGCGTAGCGTGGATCGGTCAACTCGGCAGTTTCGACGTGGATATGCTCGGCGCCAATTTCAGCCGCGATGTCTCGAGCCTCGGCCATTTCCTCAGCGGCATATGTCTGCGACAGGCCGGTGGCGGCGGTGGCCCGAGAGCCCAGCGCGTCGACCGCGATCTTCAGCAGGTAACTGCTGTCCACGCCTCCGGAGAAGGAGACGAGCACAGAACCCATCTCACCAAGCAGTGAGAGGAGGTGCTGCTCCTTTGCTTCGATGGCGGCGAGGTCGGTCATGGCGCGGGCTCCTGGGCCTGATGTCTGATTCCAGTCTACTCGTCCGGTCGGCCCTCGCCGCGTGAACCCATCGGCTGGCGGCGGCTGTCGCGCGGCCGTCCCGCGAAATCATCGCCCCCCTGCGGCCGCGGCCGCGGTCCGGAATCAGCGCGCCCGGCCGGTTCGCCGCGGAAGCCGCGGTCGTCGCGACGGGGACCGCGGTCGCCACCACGGTCACCGTCGCGGCGCGGTGGCCGTTCGGTTTTCGGTTCGGGGAGTTCCCCGGTTAGCGCGGCGCGCCGAGAGAGCGAAACCTTCCCATTCGGTGCGACCTCGGTCACCATTACCGTGATTTCATCGCCAATGTTCACGATGTCTTCGACGCGAGCGACGCGAATCGCCGGATCCTCGGACAACTCCGAAATGTGGACGAGTCCGTCTTTGCCGGGAAGTATCTCGACGAACGCGCCATACGGCATGATGCTGACGACCTTGCCGGTGTAGATGTCCCCGCGCTCGATTCGCAGTTCCTGCGTCAACCCCAGGATCCGTTGAATCGCGGCGTCCGCTCCGGCCGATTCCGCCGAGGCGACCGATACGGTGCCGTCGTCCTCGATGTCGATCTTCGTCCCGGTCTCCTCCTGAATGGAGCGGATCATCTTGCCGCCGGGACCGATGACCGCCCCGATCTTCTCCGGGTTGATCTTGAGCCGAATCACGCGTGGCGCGAAGCGAGACAATTCTCCGCGTGGGGCGGAGATCGCCTTGTCCATCTCACCGAGAATGAAGAGGCGCCCATCCCGCGCCTGCGCCAGGGCGTTGCGCATGATTTCCGGCGTGATACCGCGGACTTTGATGTCCATCTGGATGGCGGTCACGCCTGCCGTGGTCCCTGCCACCTTGAAGTCCATATCCCCCAGCGCGTCTTCCATGCCCTGGATATCGCTGAGGATCGTATAGCGACCAGACTCCGCATCGGTCACGAGCCCCATCGCAATACCGGCCACGGGAGCAGAGATGGGCACACCCGCATCCATCAAGGCGAGGGTGCTGCCACAGACGCTGGCCATGGACGTCGAGCCGTTGGAGCTGACGACCTCGGAGACGAGCCGCATGGTGTAGGGGAACGCGTTCACGTCCGGGATGACCGCGATCAGCGCGCGCTCCGCCAGCGCTCCGTGGCCGATGTCACGACGACCCGGGCCGCGCAACCGCCGGACCTCGCCGACGCTGAACGGCGGAAAGTTGTAGTGGTGGATGTACCGCTTGTTCCCTTCCGGGCTGATGGAATCGAGCCGTTGCTCTTCGGCGGTCGAGCCAAGGGTGACCACGGTAATCACCTGGGTCTGACCGCGGGTGAAGATCGCGGAGCCATGAGTGCGGGGCAGATAACCAACTTCGATCCAGATGGGTCGAATCTCGTCCGGCCGCCGGCCATCGGGGCGCACGCCCTCGTTGAGAATCTCGCCTCGAACCTCCCCCTTGAGGAGGGCCTCGAAGGTGTCCATCACGTCTTTGGAGACGTGAGGCACGGTATCGTCGTCGCCGGGCGCGGCCATGTGCGCGAGCAGTTCTTCGCGGAGATTGGACGTGCCCTCAAGCCGAAGAACCTTGTCGGGATTGTTGATCGCGTTACGGAGTCGATCACCGACAAAATCGCGTACGCGCCGCTCGACGTCCTGGTCGCGCGTGGGCTCCTCGTACGGCCATTTCTCATTGCCAGCCTGGCGTTGCAGTTCGAGTTGGAGTTCGACGATGCGTCGGATTTCTTCGTGCGCGCGTTCGATTCCGGTGACGAGCGTTTCCTCGTCGACCTGGTCCGCTTCGCCTTCGACCATCATGATCGCGTCCGCGGTTCCGGCGACAACCATATCGAGGGCGCTGTCGCCGAGGCGAGATATGGTCGGGTTGATGACGATCTCACCGTCGATGAGACCGACACGGACCGCGCCGACGGGACCCTCGAAGGGGATCTGAGAAAGGGTAAGCGCCGCCGAGGCGCCGATGATCGACAGGATGTCCGGATCGTTCTCCTGATCCGCGGACATTACGGTGCTGATGATTTGGACTTCGGCCTTGTAGCCCTTGGGGAACAAGGGCCGAATCGGACGGTCGGTCAGGCGAGCCGCCAGGATCGCGGCCTCGGTCGGGCGCCCCTCTCGTTTGATGAAGCCACCCGGAATCTTGCCCGCGGCATACATCCGCTCTTCGTAATCGACTGTGAGCGGAAAGAACCCGACGTTTTCGCTGGGCTCGCGTTCACCAACAACGGTGGAAAGAACAGTCGTTTCGCCGTATTGGACGACCACCGCTCCGTCCGCTTGCTGGGCGATCAGCCCGGTCTGAAGAGAAAGCGTGCGACCCGAAAGGTCCATCTGGACCTGATGTACGACGGGTCGATTGGAATCTGCCATGCCGCGTCCTTTCTGTCTGACCATGAGTTCGATGTGAGGAGGATGTCAGGTTCGCTATAAGGAGCGAATTGAAGGTTCCACCATGAGGAACTGGAGTCTGACCACCGATGGTGTTGGGCAGGCTCCAATGCCCCACGCGGCCCCGTCCTGACGTGCCGGTTCGGTCATTGCTAGTTGTTTGTCGTCACCTCCTGGCTGTGGGAAGTCGCCCTTACTGGCGCCTCAGGACAAATCATGGCCCGGGGCAAGGTGCCCCGGGCCATGATAGACACAGCGATCAACGAACGGCGCGTGGTGCGCCCGCGATGAGAATTGCAATGACGATTTATCGACGCAGTCCCAACCGGCCGATGGTGGCACGGTAACGCTCGACATCGGTCTTCGCCAGGTATGCCAGCATTCGGCGGCGCTGACCAACCATTTGCAACAGACCGCGTCGGGAATGGTGATCGTGCTTGTGGGTGCGCAGGTGATCAGTCAATCCGGTAATCCGCTCGGTGAGGAGGGCGATCTGAACCTCGGGGGAACCGGTGTCACCGGGGTGGGTCTGAAACTGGGAGATAATGGAATCCTTCTGCTCACGT
This sequence comes from Thermomicrobiales bacterium, assembly GCA_046328335.1. Lineage (GTDB taxonomy): Bacteria > Chloroflexota > Chloroflexia > Thermomicrobiales > UBA6265 > JACCXM01. Next base: position 36,107 of record JAXLWU010000006.1, on the reverse strand, counting down.
TCAAGCGCCATCAGGGCCGGTTCCTCTCATACATCAGAAATTGCACACAACAAGACCGCGCTCATGCGAGCACACACCTCGCGGAGTATACCATTGACCGGTCGGGGAACGAAAGGGCGGAGATGACTTGGTGACCGGCGGTCTGCGGGCTACGTGTAATTGGAGGGTCGAATGGCGTTAGGCGTTATCGGCGGCAGTGGCGTCTATGGACTGGAGCACCTGCAAAACGCCGAATCGATCGATATCGACACACCGTTTGGCCGGCCGAGCGCTCCGGTCAGGCACGGCCACATGGGAACAACCGAGGTCTTCTTTATTCCGCGGCACGGTCTTGGCCACGTCTACTCTCCGACCGATCTGCCCTATCGAGCCAACATCCATGCCCTGAAGCAACTCGGTGCAACCCATGTCTTGAGTTTGAGCGCTGTGGGGAGCCTCCGCGAGGATTTGCCCCCTCGCTCGATCGTGTTGCCGGATCAGATCATCGACCGGACTGTGCAACGGCCCCGCTCGTTTTTCGATCAGGGCGTGGTTGCTCACGTCGGCATCGCGGACCCATTCTGCCGGCTCATGCGGCAATCGGTCGCTGGCGCTGCGGAAAGGGCCGGCCAGGTCGCTCGTGATGGTGGGATCTACGTCTGTATTGAAGGTCCCCAGTTTTCGACTCGCGCCGAATCCAATCTCTATCGGACATGGGGGGCAACGGTCATCGGGATGACCGCGATGCCCGAGGCCCGTCTGGCGAGGGAGGCGGAACTCTGCTACGCCACGATCGCTCTGATCACCGATTACGATGTCTGGCACGAATCGGAAGCGGATGTCAGTGTCGAAGTGGTGATGTCCAATCTCGAAGCCAACACTCGCGCCGCGGCGGCGATTCTGCGCCAGTTCTGTCAGGAAGGATTGCCGGTGCGGGATTGCACATGCTCGCGCGCGCTGGATCATGCCATCGTGACCAAACCAGACGTGATTTCCGAAGCAACAAAGGATCGCGTGATGCTACTGGCTGGTTGGACTCGGACTCGCGCATGAAATCCTTGTATCGCTGATGCGAAACGTGGGCCTCTCGCTGTTCCCCGCGTTGATTCAGCTTTGTGGGCTGGGTTTGGCATTGGCGTCGCCAGTGTCGGTCACCGGGCGGATTGACCCGGTGCCCGTCGTCGCCATGATTGGCGCCCAAGTCGTGGCAGTTGTCCTGCTGACCCGATTTCTGCCCGATTTCGACCGCGTTCTGCTGAGCGCGATCGCCGCGCTTGCCGCGATTGGTCTGACGACGCTGCTTTCACTGGCAGCGACCGCGGATGATTCTGGCCCATTCTTCGCCGAGGTCGCGAACCGACAGGCGATTTTCGTAACCTGCGGGTTCCTGGTGCTCGTCGTCGGCGCGCTGCTAGCGAGGCATCTTGAGGTGCTCCGCGCCTACCCCTACTCGTTGCTCACCCTGGCGTTGCTGCTGACGGCAGCAACCATGGTGGCGGGCGAGACGGTGAACGGCGCGCGATTGTGGCTTGCCGTTGGGCCAGTCCGCTTCCAGCCAGCGGAAATCGGACGCGTCTTGTTGGCGCTCTTTGTCGCCGTTTTCCTCTACGAACGTCGTAACCTGCTCCGCGTTCCCTGGCGCGTGGGACCAGTCGATCTGCCACCAGCGCCGTATCTGCTGCCGCTTGGCGTTGCCCTTCTTGCGGCCGTCGCCGTCCTTGTCCTGCAGAACGATCTGGGCATGGCGGCCCTGTTGGCCCTAGGGGCTGCCACCGCTGTTTTCGCGGTCGGCGGACATCCCACGCTGATGTTGCTGGTGAGCGCGGGGTTCGCCGCGGCTGCAGTGGGAGCGTTTCACACTGTCTCTCGCGTGCAGGACCGGCTTGTGGGATGGCTCGATCCGTGGCGCGATCCATCCGCTGTGGGGTTTCAATTCGTCCAGTCAGAATTTGCGCTGTCAGCGGGAGGCATCGTCGGCGAAGCCAATGCGCGAAACCTGTCGAATGTCCCCGAAGTCCATACCGATTTCGCTCTCACCGCGATCGGAACGGTCTTGGGTGTTGCGGGAGCGATGGCTGTACTCGCGCTCGCCGCGCTGATAGTCTGTCGCTGCGTCATTGCGGCGCTGCGCGTGTCAGGCGGTTTGCAGTCGTTCGTGGTTCTCAGCATCACGGCATTGTTCGCGATGCAAGCGATTCTGATTGCGGGGGGAACTTTGCGCGTTCTTCCGTTGACTGGACTGACATTCCCGTTCGTCTCGTATGGTGGAACATCGTTGCTCACGTCGTTCCTGTCGATGGGAATCGTGATCGGCGTTGGTGCTCGAAGCAGGTGCTAATCTGTTGCAATCTGGCTTGGGAGCGTGCGGTCTGGTGCGATAGTACCCATGATCGTCCTGGAGGCGATGAAGAGTTGACGGTCGCTTACCGAGGCGATACCCGATGAAGAGAGCACCGCTGGCGTGGGGAAACGAATCGATGATCAGACGGCCGGATCGATCGTGGGACTGAGCCAGGACTCACGCGACATGACGAACGCAAACACACCACTGCATGTTGACCGGGTGGGCCTCATCGCCGCGCGCAGCAAGGACGAAGCGCAGGAACTGGCCCCGACGGTCGAGCGCGCGCTCGTTGAACGTGGAATCGAGGTTGTTCCCGAAGAAGCCCTGGCATTCGGCGACGGCGCAGCGGGGCAGGTCGACGCGATTGTCGTCCTCGGCGGCGATGGTCTGATGATGCGCACCGCGAATGCCTATCCGGATGTCCCCTTGCTGGGCATCAACTTTGGCAATGTGGGATTTCTCGCCCTCGTCGAGCGGCGCGATTGGCCGCGCGCGATCGACGCGCTCATCGAGGGTGATTTTTCGTTACAGGAGGGGCCAACGCTGCAAGGCACGCGGCTTCGTGGCGGGGAAGCGGTTAGCCAGGGCTGGGCGATCAACGATGTGGTGATCCGAGCCGGGCTGCGAATGGTTGACATAGAGATCTATATTGACGGTCACTACGTGAATACCTATCCCGGCGATGGCATGATCATCGCTACGCCTCACGGGAGCACCGCCTACGGCATGGCCGCGGGTGGACCGATCTTGACTGCTGGCGTGCGCGGCTTCGCGATCGTGCCGATCAACTGTCACAGTCCTATCCGCACGCCATTTGTCGCACCCGAGGAGGCGACGATCGAGATGGTCGTCGCCAACGATCATGAATGCTCGCTCATTCTCGATGGTCGCGAGCACGATCATCTGCAGCAATGGGATATCGTCCGGGTTCAGCGGGGTGAGCACTCGTTTCGCTTGATAACGTTGGAGTCGACGAATTTCTATGAGGCGTTTCGGACCAAATTCAATTTCCGGATTCGGCCTGATGCAGTACCGAGTCGCGGCAACGGAGTGGTTCCGGTGCCGGCGACCAGGGAGCCCGAGGGAGCAGCAACGTAGTCTCGAGAAAGCCGGCATCGATGAGCCGGCGGAAAGCAGGGGTGGCGCAGAATTAGAACGCAAGTTCTGAAGTCTCTGCTATACTTCCCCGATGACTAGCACTGCCGCATCCGCAACTCGAAGCAGCACCATGCCGCCCGATTCCAGCAAGCGCCCACTGACAGGAAAAGCGCTGCCGGAAGATGCCCCGGTCGAGCGAAGCCTGCGTCCGCGCAAGCTGGCCGAATACATCGGACAGGAGCGCGTCAAGGAGACCTTGCAGGTCTTCATCGATGCGGCGATACGCCGGGGTGAGCCGCTCGATCATGTGCTCCTGTATGGTCCGCCCGGACTCGGCAAGACGACGCTGGCGGCGATCATCGCCGTAGAAATGGGCGTCAGCCTGCGCATCAGTTCGGGTCCAGCGATCGAGCGCCAGGGAGATCTCGTTTCGATCCTGACGAACCTGAAAGCCGGGGATGTTCTCTTCATCGACGAGATTCATCGGCTCAACCGGGTCGTCGAGGAAGTTCTCTACTCGGCAATGGAAGATTTCGCCGTCGATATCGTTCTCGGCAAGGGACCGGCGGCGAGGACGATGCGCATCACCTTGCCGCGGTTCACACTCGTAGGCGCGACCACGCGCCTCGCCTTGCTCACCGGGCCGCTGCGCGATCGATTCGGTTCGGTGATGCGGCTCGACTTCTACAGCAATGAGGCAATGGAAGAGATCGTCGTACGCTCCGCGGGGGTACTCGGCGTCCCGATCACCCCGGAAGGGGCACGATCCCTCGCATTGCGAGCGCGGGGAACGCCGCGGGTGGCGAACCGACTGCTCAAGCGGGCGCGCGATTTTGCCGAAGTACGAGGCGAAGGCGCCATTACCGACGAATTGGCCGCCGACGCGCTGCGGATGCTCGATATCGATCATCTTGGGTTGGATGACGTCGACCGGCGCATCTTGCGCTCGATCATCGAGAAATTCGGGGGCGGTCCTGTCGGCGTCGAAACGCTCTCGGCGGCCATCAGCGAAGAAACCGACACACTCATGGACGTCTATGAACCGTACCTGATCCAACTCGGTTTCCTGCAGCGGACACCCCGGGGACGGCTTGCCACGGATGGCGCTTACCGGCATCTCGGGTTGGAAGCGCCGCGTGACAGTGCCCGGCAGCAGTATCTCTTTGGTGGGGCCAAGGGTTGATCGAGGGCAAGCCTGGCGATCGCGATGACCCGCTTCTGATCGGCGATTTCGACTACGAGCTTCCCCCTGAACTGATCGCCCAGCGCCCGCTCGTGGATCGGGATCAATCCCGACTCATGGTCCTTGAGCGCGAAACTGGGCAGATTACCCACTCGACGTTCAATCGCCTGGCGGAGTGGCTCGAACCAGGTGATCTCCTCGTCGCCAACAACAGCCGGGTAATCCCGGCTCGACTCAAGGGCGTGCGGTTGCCGGGAGGCGGTGACGTCGAAATCCTGCTGCTTCGGGACAGAGGAGACGCCTGGGCTGCGCTCGGAAAGCCCGCGGCGCGGCTGCGGCCAGGGACGCGGCTTCAGTTCAGTCCGCGTGTACCGGGCTTTCCAGTCCTCGCGGCGGAAGTCATCGCGAATGAAGGGGCGGGACAGGTCCTGGTTCGTTTTGATGAGCATTTGGACGAGCATCTCGATAATTACGGCGTGACGCCGCTGCCGCCGTACATCACGGAGCGGCTGCACGATGCCGAGCGATACCAGACCGTCTATTCTTCCGTTCCAGGTTCGGCCGCGGCGCCAACGGCCGGGCTTCATTTCACCCCAGACCTTGTTTCGAATTTGCGGCGAGCGGGCATCGAATGGGCCGAAGTGACCCTTCACGTCGGACTCGATACATTTCGTCCCGTCACCGTCGACCGGGTCGAGGACCATCACATCCACCAGGAGTGGTGCGCAGTCCCGGATATGACAGCGATGGCGATTCATCAGTGTCGAGAACGCGGGCGGCGGGTCGTCGCGGTGGGGACTACGGTCGCGCGGACCCTGGAAACGCTAGGTCGCACCTGGGACGCTTCCCAGCCGCGCGGTTTCTCAGGGTTCACCGACACTTTCATCCTACCTGGTCATCCGTGGAAACTCGTCGATGCCCTCCTGACCAATTTCCACCTTCCCAAGTCGACGCTGCTGCTGCTGGTGAGTGCCCTCGCCGGGCGTGAGACCATTCTTTCTGCCTACCAGGAAGCGGTGCGCTGCGAGTACCGTTTCTTTTCGTTTGGCGACGCGATGCTCATCCGCTAGACGGAGAGCAGCGCAAACTGAGTGGCGGTGAACCGGTGAACAAGGTTCAGATTGGTGCAGTTCGGCTGATCTCGGTGGGTCTGCTGATGCTCGCGGCCAGCGGGTGCGGCGCAGTCCAGGCCACCGGGACCTGCTGGACGGACAACGAAAAACTGGAGATCAAGGAAGGAGATACCGTGGCGAAGCAGTACACGAAAGCACCGGACATGCGAATCGACGGGTCGAAGCGGTACACGGCGACCCTCGAAACCAACAAGGGTCCCATCGAGGTTGAGTTTTATCCCGGTGATGCGCCGCAAACGGTCAACAACTTCGTATGCCTGGCCGAAGACGGGTTCTACGACGGGACACCATTCCACCGGATTGTAAGCGGATTCGTGATCCAGGGCGGTGATCCGACCGGTACAGGGGCCGGGGGACCTGGCTACCGTTTCAATGACGAGCCGGTCGCGAAAGACTACGAACGCGGCATCCTGGCCATGGCGAACGCCGGGCCGAACACCAATGGAAGCCAGTTCTTCATTGTTCTCGAAGATTTGAAGGGCAAACTTCCGAAGAATTACACCATCTTCGGCAAGGTGATCAGCGGGATGGACGTGGTCGATGTCATTGCCCGAACGCCAACGAGCGCCGGTCGTTCCGGCGAGAAGTCCACGCCCACCGAGGCGATTACGCTCGAAAAAGTCACGGTCACGGAATCGTAACAATCACGGTTCAACAGAAGACGGCCGGGTGCGCAATCGCGCACCCGGCCGTCTGCGTTGCAACGTCCTACGCCGCACGGTCGAGGTCGCGGCAAACCCCTTCGTATTCGCGCAAGAGCCGAATCCAGAACTGTTCCCACTCGGACACGTCCGCCCCGGCCAGCGCCGCTTCATCGATGCGGCGGTAGCCTTCCTCGAGCCGGTGCTCGAGTGTTGTTCGGCGGCTGGCAAAGTCCACAAGTTCGTTACCGCTCTGATCCACCGCGTTCAGTTCTGCTCGTTCCATGACCTCACTCCTCAACGAGGACTCATACCGAATCCGGGTGATCAATGTCGCGTCGCCGGCATCGCCCGTCACTCCAACCCATTCCGATGGGAGAAGGGCTCGGCATGTGACGACCAGCGGTCAGTGCTGAAGGCTTCATCCGGTTTCCAGATTCGGAGTCCTATGACGCGATCCTGGCGTTGGCGGTACCGGGCTGCAGAAGATCGATGAGGGCGGATGCGTCGCGCCGGCTCAAGGCCATGGCCGGGACATTGAATTCTTCCTGCGCCCGTGCATCGAGGGCAGCGGCATCGAGACCGGCTTCGCGGGCGACTGCCTGCAGGTACCGCAACTGGCGGGGAGTGGCGGGTTGATCGGGACCGATCGCCGCCACCGCGGGTGCTTCCGACCGCTCGAGCGGTTGACCTGGTCGACTTGTGCGGGATGTCTTGACGGGCGAGTCAACGACCCGCCCCGCCGCGGCGCCAAACTCGAAATCCGGACAGAACTGGGTACCGAATCCGAGCGCGGCGAGGGCGCGGCCCAGGGCCTTGGTTTCCGCCTTTTCCAGATAGTCCCGGAAATCGCCAGCGCTCTCCATACCCCAGCCAGTCGAAGAACCGCCTCCGGGGATGGTTACCTCCGCGCGGAAGACCGCGACGTCCCGTTCATGGGAAACCAGTTGAGTTTCCACCGTCGCCTCGGGATGCTGGTCGCGCAGCCAGACCAGGCGCCATTTCACTTCGAGATAGTCAGAGCCGTTGACGCGAGTCAGAAATCGGGCCGGCTCAAATGCGGTAGTCGCAGCCATTGCTTTCCTCCGGAATTAGAACCTTTGTTCTATTCGTGAATTTTAGGGCCCGCATTGACACCTGTCAAGAGGTCAGCGCGTTCTTGCGCATCGATGATCCACAGTTCCTTCAGACAAGGGCGGCCCGCGCACCGTGATATACTCGCCGCACCCCGTGTACGGACATCACTCTGACGAGGGTTTGTCGAAGTGGACGTTTCTGCTCCCCAGGATCAATTACAGCGAGGGCTTTCCCTCGTCAGCCGAGCGGTGGCCACCAAGACAACGTTTCCCGTATTGGGCAATGTCCTCATCGAGACCGCGGACGACAGCCTCAAACTCGCCGCGACCAACCAGGAAATCGGGATCACCTGCTGGGTGACCGCGCATGTGGAAGAACCGGGCCGGGTAACGGTCGACGCCCGGCTCCTCTCAGAGTTCGTCAACACCCTTCCGGCGGGCACTGTACGGCTGACCGCGGACCCGGGACGATTTGCGCTGAAGGTTCATGGGACAGGCGCCGACGCGGAAATCAACGGCATTGACGCCGACGAGTTTCCGGTTTCGCCGCGCAGCGAAGACCAGGGATACGTTGCACAGGTCGACCCGCAGGCACTGCGGGAAATGATCGGGCAAGTCGAGTTTGCGGCCGCGACCGATGACAGCCGACCGGTGCTCGCTGGCGTCCTGATGCGGTTCGAAGATTCACGCGCCGTCTTTGCCGCCGCTGATGGATTCCGGCTGGCCGTGCGGGAGGGTGAGTTGCTGGCCCCGGTGCCGGAACGGCTTGATGTCATCGTGCCGGCACGGGCACTGCGCGAACTGGCGCGGATCATCGGGGACCGCAGCGATCCTGTCGAATTGACCGTTACGCCGAACAAGGGACAGCTTGTCGTCAAGACCGAAGATGTCGAGTTCCACTCGCGTCTGATCGACGGCACGTTCCCTGATTTTCGCCAAATCGTGCCACGGGAGTTTGCCACCCGCCTCGAGTTGGGCCGAGACGAGTTTCTCACCGCGGTCAGGCGAGCTGGATTCTTCGCCCGTGACAACAACGATGTCGTTCGCCTCAAGGCGAGCGCTGGCAACGATGAACTGATGCCGGGGAGTGTTGAAGTCTCCGCCACCGCCGCGGAGCGCGGCAGCAGCCAGAGCGAGATTCAGGCCGCGGTGCATGGTCCAGAGGGCCAGATCGCCTTCAATTCGCGGTATCTGCTGGACGTGCTCGGAGTTCTGCGCTCGAGCCGGGTGATGCTTGGCATGAACGGCTCCAATCAGGCCGGCGTCGTACGCGCGCTTGACACGGATGCATTTTCCTACGTGATCATGCCAATGGTTATCGGGGCCCACTGATCGCTCCCACCGGTGGCATCTGAATGTGGTTGCGTGAACTGGAACTTGACGAGTTCCGGTCATTCCGTTCACTGCGCCTGGAGATCGATCCGGCGGGTTTCCGCGCCATTGGTCCTAATGCGAGTGGCAAATCGACCTTACTCGAAGCCATTGCCATGCTTGCGACTTTCCGGTCGCCACGAACTTCCCTCGAACGGGAAGTGGTTAATTGGAATAGTGGTGTCGAGTTCGCAGTCCCGCCATATGCGCGAGCTCACGCAGTTTTCGAGCGCACTGACGGGCAGCGTTCGGTCGAATTCGGTCTTTCGTTCGACGAACGACTGAACCGGATCCGCAAGTCGGTCCGCTACGACGGGCGGCAGACGCGAGCGGTCGATGCGGTCGGTCAACTCAAGACGGTTCTTTTCACACCGGAAGATGTCGAACTCCTCTCCGGCGCGCCGTCGGGGAGAAGACGATTCCTCGACATAGCGATCGGCCAGGCGAGTCGAGATTATTTGCGCGGGCTGGCACACTATGCGCGGGTGCTCGAGCAGCGAAACAGTCTCCTGAGATCGCTTGCTGCTGAGAGAGCAGGCAGCAACAGTCGCGCGGCGCAGGAACTCCCATTCTGGGATAGCGAGTTGACCGCGGTGGCCGCGGATGTCCTTGCATTCCGCCTCGGCGCCGTTCAGTTTCTAGGAACGGCCGCTGCCGCTCATTTTTCCGTGCTTCATGGCGGTGGACTCCTCGCGATCCACTACCGCTCTCATCGCGATGTCATTGCACCGCTACCCGCCGGTAGCGGTCGCTGGGAACCAGACGTGCAAGAGCGACAGCGCGCAGCCTCGGCGTTCGGCGGGATCCTTGCATCAGTGCGCGCCGAGGAACTCCGGAGAGGCGTTACCGCGGTGGGGCCACATCGCGACGATTTCATCGTGGAGGTCGATGGGGTCGATCTCGGCCGGTTCGGTTCGCGGGGACAACAGCGGCTAGCCGTGATTGCCATGAAGCTGGCGGAACTCGATTTTCTCGCGAGCGCGGCAGGAGAACCGCCGGTACTGCTACTGGATGACGTCCTGTCAGAATTGGACGCGAGTCATCGCTCGCTGATGACCGCGGCGCTCGGCGCCCGCGCGACCCAGGTTTGCGTGACATCGACTGACGAATCTGACTTGCATGAGAGCGGCTTGGACAGACTTCCGCTACTCCGGATGGCGAATGGCACTATCAATGCCGCAAAGTTCGAAGAATCGTAGCTGGCGATTCAAACTAGTGAGCACGACAGGTAAGACCCGAAGCCTATCGAGATCACCGCTTCGAATTCTGGCAAGCCTTGCAATCGTGGGGGTCCTCGCCGGCTGCAACACCTCGACCAATCCGACTGGGATCGTCATCTATAACGTGAACACTGGCTCCTATCGCCTGATCACCGCTGACCCGGGATCTCCAGTCTGGTCGCCTGCTGCACATGCAATCGCGTGGAGTAGCGAGGATGGACTCTTCACGAGTGATCTCGAGAGTGGAGCGACACGACAACTGGCCGGACATCCGGCTGCAGGAGTGCCCTCCTGGTCACCCGACGGCTCCCAGATCGCGGTTGTCGACGCGGCCGTCCAGTCGCTCGATGTATTCGATTTCAGCAGGAACACGGCGATCTTTCAAGTATCCGTCATCGTGGATGACGCCAAGCAAAGGGCGCCGTATCTCTCGACGTTGGGCGGGCCGTCATGGTCGCCCGACGGGGAGAGGATCGCATTCGTTTGCTGGGATGGCACCAGCGATGAACTCTGCGTTCTGGAATTGGATCGTGGCGAGGTTCGCCGGCTAACCCGAATAGCCAGGCCAACAGCAACGGGTGCATCTGGCACAACTGGAGTCACTGCGGGAATGGGACCGGCAGCATGGTCACCTGACGGTTCGCTTCTCGCCGCAGCGGCCTACGCGGAAAAGCGCGGCGCCCCCAACGGCGTCTTCGTCATCGATCCAGCAAAGGGAACGGCAACGAAAGTTTCGGACCTGAGTCCAGATTCGACGCTGACGTGGAACGCCAAAGGGGACTCAGTTCTTTTTGCCGCGACGAGGAACGGCCGCAGCGATGTTTACCAAGTTCCGATAAGCGGTGAAGAATCGGAGGCACTCACCGGTTCGCAACCGGCTGGAGCGCGAAATCCGGCGTACTCAGCAGAGTCAGACCGATTGGCATTCGAGAGCGACGGGCAGATTCTCGTGATCGATCTCGTAACCCGGGATCGTGAGATCGCTCGGTTTGGACCGGTTTCCGGCGGGTTCCCGCTCTCTTGGAATCCTGAGGGGGACCAGATCGCGTTCGTCTCGGCCCCGAATCAGATCATCTCCTATCCATAGCTGAATCTGATTCTCCCCCCGGCCGTGGCACTGTCGCGTCAAAGAAGCCATCGGTCGCGGAGACTTACCAAATTGCGAAATACCCATCAAAAGACCGGGCTCGTTGGCCCGGCCTGTCATCAGCATAGTGTGCCCAGTTGGTATGGCTGGGGAGCAGGGATTCGAACCCCAACTGCCTGATCCAGAGTCAGGTGTCCTACCGTTAGACGACTCCCCAATACAACTCGCAGTCTACCACCCCTGCCGGACCCGATCCAATTTCCTGCCGTTCAACCGTCAGTCCCTGCGGACGATGAACCGTGTCGCGCACGGGCATACGCGGCGGTAACCGTGTTTCGCGCCAGTGCCATGGTCGTCACCGGAGTCGTCCCGCCCGGCACCGGCGTGTATGCACCGGCGACCGCGGCGATCGAGTCCGCATCCGCATCACCGAAGACCCGCCCACCTGAAACGTTCACCCCGAAATCGATCACGGTGGCGTTACGCCGAATCATGGTTCCGTCGAGAAGGCCTTGGTGACCCGCGGCCATGACAACCAAATCGGCCTCCCGGGTGACGTCCCCTAGTATGGCCGTGCGGGTATGGCAGATGGTCACGGTTGCGTCACGCGCGGTGAGGAGCGCGGCCATCGGCTTGCCGACGACGTTCCCGCGGCCGACAACCACCGCCCGTTTTCCGGCAACAGGAATCTGATAGTAGTCAAGGATTTCGAGACCAGCCAGCGGAGTGCTTGGGTGCAACGCCGGCAGTCCTAGATGAAGGCGGCCGACACTCGTTGGCGAAATGCCGTCGACATCCTTGTCATGGTCGATGGCGGAGATGACCTCGAGCGAATGGATGTGTGCTGGCAGCGGCATGAGCAGGAGAATGCCGTGAATGTCGGCACGCTGGTTCAAGCGCTCGATCATCTCGACCACCATCGCCGTGGTGGCCGCTACCGGTAGCGTCACATCGATATGGTCGATTCCGCACCCGCCCATGGCGCGCGCGATGGCTTCGCGGTATGCAGCCGACGGTGGGGCTTGGCCCACCAGCACGGTCGCAAGCGTCGTTCGGACGCCCGCCACTGCCTCCAGCTCCGCAGTGGCAGCTTGCACCTCGCTACGGATGCGCTTTGCCACCGGAGCGCCGCGCAATATGCGTACCTGTGCCAGAACGTGACTCCTTTGCCCAACCAGGCACCGCGCCGAGCCTACTGAAAGTCGTACGCATCGCTCTCTGGCCGCGATTTCCACCCGCTGAGCCGGGGAGCGGCCAATCCCGATCAACACTACTGTCGAAACCCGCGTCGTTCCTGACCGCCGCCAAGGATATCCGAAAGGCGGACAGGTACAAGAGCATGACCGATGGACGGGTACCACTAGCGCTCAACGACAGTCCCCTCAGGATAGCGACAGTGCCACTGTTTCCGTCGGGGTGGGCGTCTCGCTGCTGTCGATAAATGCCCGCCTAGAGGCACCAACTGTCGCTTTCAACTATTCGTGTTCTACTGTATTGACAGCACGACAACTAAGTGATACTATCCAGTCAACGAGTTGCCCGCTTGTTGACTCGTAGGCAACAGTGCCGGGCGGACCCCTCCGGCTCAGGCAGAGGGCGAGAAATCAGATGGGACAGACAGGAGCGGATTTCGGCGGTCTTTTGAAGGCCCTGCGCGAGGCGCGGCGTGTTTCACAGAGCAAATTGGCGGAGCGCGCTGACTTCGACCACAGTTATGTGAGTCGCCTCGAGAGCGGCGCCAGAATGCCTACCCGCGAAGCGGTCGAGCGGTTGGCCGCTGCTCTTACCCTGGCTCAGGTCGAAGAGGATTCCCTTCTCGCCGCTGCCGGATTTCTTCCCCGCGATGTTTCGAGCCTGCTTTCTGATGAACCCGTGCTGGGAGAAGTCCTCGATCTCCTGCAGAACGACTCGGTGCCAGTGGAGTACCGGGACAACATTCGGCAGGTTCTGCGGTTGCTCACCGAGCAGGCCCGCTTCGCGATCCGGCCCCGTGCCGCCGAGGGTTTTACTGGCGTTGCCGCCTGACCCAAGTCAGCCAACTCTCCGAGCCGCGGGCGTCAAGTCGCTCGCGGCTCTTCTTTTCACCGGATCAGATGATGGTCGAGGGCGGCGGATGAAGGTAGGATTGCCCCAACCCCGCAGCCTGAAGCGACCAGCACGAGGTACACCAGGAGGCGGTCTTGGCGGAGTTCGCGCATCTCCATCTACACACGGAGTATTCCCTCCTGGACGGGATGGGGCGCACCAAGGAGTACGCGAAGCGAGCCGCTGAGCTGGACCTCCAGCATATTGCGGTAACCGACCACGGCGTCATGTACGGAGCGATGGAGTGGTACAAGACCGCGGCCGCGGCCGGCCTGCATCCGATTATCGGAGTGGAAGCCTATCTGGCCGAGGGAAGCGCGAAGAACCGCGAACGCAAGTCGTACCACCTGTTACTCCTCGCTGAAAACGAGACCGGTTACCGCAACCTTCTGCAGCTTTCGAGTTACGCGCAGTTGGAGGGGTACTACTATCGTCCGCGCATCGATCTCGAAATGCTTGGCAAGCACAACTCCGGCCTCATCGCGACCTCGGCCTGCCTGGGTGGTCCAGTCGCCAACAATGTGTTACACGGGAAACCGGAGGCAGCCAGGGACTACGCGGGAAAGCTGGGAGAGATCTTCGGTCGGGATCGGTTCTTCATTGAACTGCAGGATCACGGGATTGCCGATCAGCTGCGCGTCAATGGCGACCTCATCGCACTGGCACGATCGCTCGATCTCCCGTTAGTCGCGACAAATGACGTGCACTACTGCAACGAGGACGATGCAACAGCCCAGGAACTGCTCGTCTGCATTCAGACAAATACGACGCTGGCGGACCCGAAGCGGCTCAAGTCGGAGAGCAATCAACTCTATTTGAAGAGCGGCGATGAAATGGCGCGGCTCTTCCAGGACGTTCCGGAGGCAATCTCCAACACGGTGCGGATAGCGGAACGCTGCGAATTGAACCTCGATTTTCGGGGATACCATTTACCAGAGTTTCCGGTCCCGCCGGGGCACAGTGCGGATTCCTACCTGGCGGCGCTCTGCGAGGAAGGAGTGCGTTCGCGGTACGGCCATGTGTCGGGCGCCGTCGAGGAGCGTCTGCGGTATGAGCTCGACGTCATCAAGACAATGGGCTTCGCCAACTATTTCCTTGTCGTCTGGGATTTTGTCCGTTTCGCGAAGCAGAACGGGATTCTTGTCGGACCCGGACGCGGATCCGCCGCGGCGAGCATCGTCACCTACGCCCTGCAAATCACCGCTCTCGATCCGCTCCAGTACGACCTCATTTTCGAGCGCTTCCTGAATCCCGCCCGTATCTCGATGCCGGATATCGACATCGATTTTGCCGACGATCGCCGTGACGAAGTTATTGCGTACGTCGTCGAAAAGTACGGCGCCGACCGGGTCGCCCAGATCGTTACCTTCGGAACCCTGGCCGCCAAAGCCGCGGTCCGCGACGTTGGCCGGGCCATGGGACGGTCCTTCGCCGACACCGATCGCGTTGCCAAGTTGATCCCCACGGGTCCGGGCATCACGATCGAAAGCGCGCTCGAAAAAGTCCCTGAGCTCCGTGCTGTCTATGACAGCGACGACGCGGTGCGCGAACTCGTCGATTCCGCGCGGCGAGTCGAAGGTGTCTCGCGGCACGCCTCGACGCACGCTGCCGGCGTTGTTATCTCGCGCGATCCGCTCGTCGAGCATGTACCCCTGCAGCGCGCGGGCGGCAAGAGCGAGGGTGGGATCACCACGCAATTCCCGATGGGACAGTTGGAAAGTCTTGGATTGCTCAAGATGGACTTTCTGGGGCTGCGGACGCTGACGGTCCTCGGGAAGGCGATCGCGCTGCTCCAGGACGCGGGTCACGACATATCCCTGGAGTCAATCCCGCTCGAGGATGAGAAGGCCCTGCAGCTGTTGCAGCGAGGGGAGACGACCGGCGTCTTCCAGTTGGAAGCCGGTTCGACGACGCGGATGACGGTCGATGTTGCGCCGGGCCGGTTCGAGGATCTCATCGCGCTGATGGCGCTGATCCGGCCGGGACCGATGGAGATGGCCCCAGAGTACATATCCCGTAAGCATGGCCGAACCGAAATCGAATACGTTCATCCCGAGTTGGAGCCGATCCTGAGCGAGACCTACGGTGTCGCGCTGTACCAGGAGCAGGTCATCCGCATCGCAAACGTCCTCGCCGGCTTTTCGATGTCTGAAGGCGATGGACTTCGCAAGGCGATGGGCAAGAAGCTCCCGGAAGAAATGGCTAAGTACCGCGACCGATTCGTTCAGGGTTGTGTGGCGCGCGGCGTTGACAAGCGGCTGGGAGCCGAGGTCTTCGCCATGATCGAGCGGTTTGCGGGCTATGGCTTCAACAAGGCGCACAGCGCGGCGTACGCGGTGATCGCCGCGCAAACGGCCTATTTGAAGGCTCACTTTCCGGTCGAGTTCATGGCCGCGTTGCTGTCGTCCGAACTCGGGAATACCGATCGCATCGTCGCGCTGATGGCGGAGTGCCGTCGGGCGGGGATCGCCGTACTTCCTCCTTGCATCAATCAGAGCCGCGAAGAATTCAGTGTGGAACACCTTGGCGATGATCAACTTGCGGTTCGATTTGGATTAGCAGCGGTCAAGAACGTCGGGGCTTCCGCCGCGGCTGTGGTCGTGTCACAGCGCGATGGATTCTCCGAGAAGGTGTACGGCAGTCTGGCGGCGTTCTGCGAATCCCTTGACTGGTCGCTGGTCAACCGACGCGCAGTCGAGTCTCTGGCCAGGGCGGGAGCACTCGACTGCCTGGGCGAGCGCGGCGCGGTGCTCGCCGCGCTCGAGCCAGCAATTCAGGCAGCCCAGAAACGGCAGCGGGCCACGGCGAAAGGGCAGATGGACCTCTTCGGGGGCGCGGTTGAGGAATCAGCGCCGCCGGTCTATGCCGAATCAACGCAAACCGTGACCGCGCGCGAACTCCTGGAATGGGAAAAGGAGTTGCTGGGGGTCTACATGAGCGACCATCCACTTTCAGAAGTGCTGCAGCAGGCGCGGCGCACTCCAGATGGGATGCACCTGAAGGAGATTGCCCAGTTGGAGCAACTGAACCCCGGTGCAAATGTCCGGTGTATCGCAATGATCGCGAGTGTGAGACGCATCACGACCAAATCGAACCGCACCATGGCCGTGGCTGTGATGGAAGATCTATCCGGACGCACCGATCTCGTGCTCTTCCCGGACGCCTACGAACGAAACGCGGAGGCCCTCGTTGAAGGCGCCATCGTCGAGCTGCGGGGCCGGCTGGACCGTCGCGGCGAGGCATTGCAGATCGTTGCTGAATCAGTGACTGCCGAACTGCCAACAGGACCGGTCGAAGAAGCACCGGTCAATGCGCTGTCGATCAGATTTGGCGCCGCGCTCGACCCTTGGCGCGAGATTCGAACCATGCAACGGGTCAACGAGATCCTGTTGCAACATGAGGGTCCGCATCCGGTTGTGCTGGAAGTCCCGCTCGACCGCGGTCGATATCTGACATTGAAGAGTCGAAGCCGCAAGATCGAGTGGTCCGAGCAGTTGGAACGTGATTTGCTCGCCGTCGCGGGTGTCCTCGCGGTTGTCTTGCAGGAGCCTGCGCCGCAATTGCTCGCATCCTAGCAGACTACGACCTGCGGCGCTCCGCTAACCAGGCAAGCACCTGGGATCGTGGCCAGCAATTCAGAATCTGGTACGGAGTGAGCCAGGCCTTGCGTGCCACGGCGACGCCATATTCCATGACGGCGAATCCGCTAGGTGAATGGGCGTCGCAATTGATGGTGATGACCGCGCCTGCGGCACTCGCTCGCATCGCATGAGCGGCGGTCAAATCCAACCGGGCGGGGTCGGCATTGATTTCGAGCGCGGTACCGGTGGAAGCGGCGGATGCAAAGACACGATCCCAATCGAAATCGCCTCCGGGGCGCCGCTCGATGAGCCGGCCGGAGGGATGGGCAATGATGTCGACATGGGGATTCTGCAGGACACCAATGAGCCTGCTGGTCAGTTCTTCGCGTGGTTGTCGCAACCCGGTGTGAACCGAGGCAACGACGACATCGAGGCGCGAGAGCAGTTCATCATCGAAATCGAGCGAGCCGTCCCGCCGAACCTCGACTTCGCTTCCAGCAAGTAAACGAAGGCGGTCGCCGAGTTGACGCTGGGCATCCGCTATCTCCTCGCGCTGCGCGGAAATACGGGAGGGCGTCAAGCCGTTGGCTACCCCGAGTCCCTGGCTGTGATCGGTAATGCCGAGAAAGGAGTAGCCCCAGTCCAGAGCGGCTTCAGCCATCTCCAGGATCGAGGCGCCACCGTCGCTCCACGTTGAGTGGGCGTGGAACTCGCCGCCGATATCCTCGACTTGCACCAGCCCGGGAATTTCGCTCCACCACGCGAACTCATCGCCACCGGCACGCAATTCCGGGGGAATCCACGGCAGCCCGTTGGCGGCGTAAATCTCCTCCTCGGTCGCGGCTTCGAAGATGGAAGAAAGACGTTCGAGGTGCGCCGCGCTTCCTGTCGCTCGCACAAGGGTGGAGCCCCAGGATTCTGGGCGGCAGCAATAGACGTCTGCTTCGATACCCGCGGCCAGATTTAGCCTGATGGCGTCTCTGTCCACCTGGCTGGCTGATGCCACAAGGGAAAGCGATGCAAGCGCCGCGGCAACGGCAGCGCAATCGTCAGTAGCAATGACCAGGTCGATATCACCAACAGTGTCTTCCCACCGCCTGATGCTACCAGCCAACGAGGTCGTCACCTTCGGATTTAGGGAGCGGTAGGCTTCGACCAGGGCGCGGGCAACAGGCAAGGCGACGCCGAGCGGCATTCGACCTGTTCGCTGACGAAGTGACTCAATGCCCGCTCTGATCGTTTCTTCGGTCCGTTTTCCGAGACCCTTGGTTGCTCCGATACGTCCGGCGACGAGAGCGGCTTCGAGTGCCGCAAGGTCCGTAATTCCGAGCTGCGCATAGAGGCGTTGGGCTGTTTTGGCGCCGACCCCTGATAGTCCGGTGATCTCGATCAGTGATTCCGGGAACCGGCTCGTCAGTTCGGTATGTGCCGCAAAACTCCCTGATGCGAGCAATTGCTCGATCGCCGCGGCGATTCCTTCGCCAATACCGGGGACCGAACGCAAATCTCCTGTTGCAGCCAGTCTCGCGACCGACTCAGGCCAGGCGCGGATCGATTCCGCCGCGCGTTCGAACGCGCGCGCGCGAAACGCATTGTCTCCAGATATCTCGAGCAATGCGGCGTGCCGCTGCAACTGGGCCGCGATATCAGCATTCGAAAGTGGGGACGTCATGCTGCTCCCGGCGTCCGCCGCGAGGGTTGCTCCGAGCGGTGGACCTGCCGTTCGACCAGACGCACCGCGGCAGCCGGCTCTTCAGCGAGAACGAGCATGATGTCACGCGGTTTCAACATACCCAGACCTTGCTGTATTGCAGAACGCTCATCCACTGACTGCACGACCAGTGGCGGTACCTGGTTGCCTGCCGCTCCCGCGCGCAATTGCTCGAAGCGATCGCCGTCGCGCAGTCCGTGGAAGATGAGAACGCCGCCGGAGCGTCCCAATAGGCGTCCGATCTCCATCAAATCCTCGTCCGGGATGTCGTTCATCGGCCCGGCGATTCTGATATGACGGCCCGAATCGAGGTTCTGCACCGCCCGAATGGTGTTGCGGAGAAACCACGACGCCGCCGGAACATCGATGACCACGGTTGAGTCGCCAACGGCGATGACATTGAATGACCCGGGGACGGAGCCTGGGGCAGCGTCGTGCTGGGTAAGTCCGCTGGCCACCACCTGATATGACAAACCGCATTCCCTCCCGATCGCGGCCGCCAGGAGCGCGTTCTGGACGCCGAAGGGTATTTCTCCACCGCGAGTCCAGGGAAGATCGGATACGGCCACAATTGTTGTGCGGACGGTGTCCCGCTGTTCGGTGATCTGACCATGTTCGAGCCAGCAGGCGTCGCCACCGTTCTGGAGGTGTCGACGCAAGATCGGAGACTCGGGACTCATCCCGATCAGCACGCGATCGGCGGCACCAGGGACATCGTCGGCAATAGCGAAATCGTCGGCGTTCAGAATCAGCCGCCCGTGGTCAGAAATGCTGGTCCGAAGTCTTGCCAGCGCCTTGCGCGCCATCATCATATGGGGGGTCAGCAGACAGGCTTCGTTGTTGGCGCAGAGATTCGAAACCGCGATGATGGGGTAGGCACGGCCCGGGACGCCGACCGCCTGGATGGTCGCCCAGTCGATTTCCTGGAGCGCGACATCGAGTCCGCCCGCGGTCAACCTGGTCATCGCGCGCGACCAGGGGCCAAGTTCGCCGCGTTGCCGCTGCCCGCCGATCTCGACGCCGCGGTCGGTCCAGGTCGCGACACGCAGGTTGGCCTGCGCGAATATCGATTCGACTGCGCGGATGACGCTGGTCTTGCCACGGGTGCCGGCCACCGCAATGACCGGCGCAACATGATCGCGCCCGAGTCTCGCCCTCCAATTCACAAACGAAGACTTCTGTCCCCTGCCGATTGTCTGCCCGGCTGCCGCGTCGCGAATCATTGCGCAATCCACGAGAGAGACCGAAGCCTGAGGAGCCTGATGGTAGGTTTGCCTTCAAGATGCATGATTCGCTTCTCTCCATCGAGAAGACTCTTGGGTCTCGAATGACGTGACCGCTCGAACTCCGGCGACGTTCGGAGCCCACAACACCTGATGGTACCTGCTTGTACCCTCATCGCTCCGGATTGAATGTACCGAGATCATCATGGCAGTCCCCGCTGATCCTGCACCTGCGCTCAGCCGAATAGCGATGAGGCCCAAAGACACGTTCCGCATTTGCACTCGTCCGGGAACAGAGTTCTGCACCGGTCATACCCCAGACAGGCGCCAATAGTTCCGCGAGGACCGGCAAGCTGGCGGGAGTATTCCGCCGACTCGAGAGACCCATTGGCGCGAGGTAGGGCGAATCCGTTTCCAACAGCAGTCGTTCCGGTGGAATGCGGGAAAGTGCGCTTCGCAGCTCTCCGGACGCGGGTTTTGCCGCCAATCCTCCTACGCCGACGAAGCAACCTCGTTCGATCGCCCAGTCGGCCATTTCGATCGTGCCGTCAAACGAATGAAGCACGATCTGGACCGCAGATTCCCAGGTGGACAAAATCGCCACGACCTCCGCCGCGGCATTGCGCTGATGAATGATGACGGGGAGTCCAGATTCGGCAGCGATATCGAGTTGGGCGCGGAATGCCAGCTCCTGCAGTGCGGGCGCAGGGCCATCGCGAAAAAAGTCGAGCCCCATTTCTCCCAGGGCGATCGGCCGAAGATCGCTCACCGCTCGCCACAACCTGCTCTCAAACGCAGGGTCGTATGCCCCTGCATGGAGGGGGTGCAGCCCGATCGAAAAATCGATATCGTCATATTGGTCTCGAAGTGCTGAAGACGTTCGCCAGTGGTCCTCCGTGTGCGCGATGTTGATAAACCAGTTGACTCCGACCGCTCGTGCCTGATCGAGAACGTTGTCGCGGTCTTCATCGAAGGTGGGTTCATCGAGATGCATATGCGTCTCGACGATTCGTACCTGTGGTGCGGCGTCACTCATTTGACCGTGACGCTCTTGGCGAGATTGCGTGGACGGTCCGGATCAGTACCGCGCGCGATCGCCGCGAAATAACCAAAGAGCTGACCAGGAACGGCCTCGACCAGTGGATTCGCCAGTCCGACATCCGGAATGGCGATGAAATCGTCGAATACCTCGCTCGCTTCTGGGCCGATGCCGACGATATGGCCACCGCGGCTGCGCAGTTCCGCCGCTCCGGAAAGGGTGTCAATCCGGGTCAGGTCGTTCGGCGCGAAGACGAGGCAGGGAGTGCCGTTTCCAATCAGGGCAATGACTCCGTGCTTCAACTCGCCGCTGGCAAATCCCTCGGCGTGGATGTATGACACCTCCTTGATCTTGAGGGCCGCCTCCAACGCGGAGGGATAATGCACGCCGCGGCCAATGACGAACAGGTGATCAGAAGTAGCCGCGCGCGCGGCCATGGCCCTGACCCGCGATGGTCCCTCGCCGTTCAGGAAGTCGAAGATGGCTCCAGCGGCATGATCGACCGCGGCAAGACCGTCATCCCACCTCCCACCGATGGCACATGCCGTGAGCAGCAGGGTCGCCAGTTTCGCGGTGTACGACTTGGTGGCCAGCACGCATTGTTCCACCCCGGTTCGCAACAAGACCCTGGTATCGACCGAGCGATCGAGGGTCGAGTTTGGGGAATTGACGATGGCCGCCACCCGGGCGCCGTTCGCTCTTGCGATATTCGTCGCCTCGATGACGTCGACGGTTTCGCCGCTCTGCGACATTGCTACGACAAGCGTCTCCGGGCCGATCGCGCCCGGTCGGTAGCGAAACTCGGAGGCGGGAATCGCGGCAACCTCCTTGCCGCACAACTCGTCAAAGAGGTAGGTTCCGGCCAGAGCAGCGTTCCACGCGGTGCCGCAACCGACCAGGACGGTATGCGCGGAGTCCTGCACGGCGGCCGCCAGAGCTTCGATCTCTGGCCGGCTCTCGACGACCAGCCGTCGCAGCGAGGCGGGCTGCTCGTGAACTTCCTTGGTGAAGAAATCGGGATACTGACCGAGTTCGGCGTCGCGTCCGGTGCCGCTCGGCATGACCAGGGTCGGCGCAATTGGTGAGAGCGAATTGCGCGCGAAGATGCTGAGTCCGTCTCGGGTGAGCAACGCGATCTGATCATCCTCGAGGAAGACAAGTCCACTGGCATGACCGAGCAGGGCGAGCGGATCGGAGGCGACCGTCGACCCGGACTTGCCCACGCCAATCACAAGAGGCGAGACCAGTTTTGTTGCAACCATTGAATGCGTGAGGCGGTCGAGAACCACGATGGCATTGTATCCGGCGAGCAATGCATGGACTTCGGAGACGGCAGAGGTCAGGTCGTTCCCCGCCGCGAGGCGTTCTTCCACCAGGTGGGCAACGACTTCGCTATCGGTTTCAGAAGCAAACTGATGCCCCCGAGACATGAGGTCTCGTCGCAAATCTTCATGGTTCTCGATTATGCCGTTGTGTACGACCGCGATTCTTCCCGCGCAGTCGAGGTGCGGATGCGCGTTCTCGACCGTCACACCGCCATGAGTAGCCCACCTGGTATGACCGAGCCCCATCGTCGCTTTTGGCAGTGCGACGCGTTGCCCGTTGATCCGACCGGTGTTCTTCGCGACAAAGAGGTTGTCCGGGAGCGAAACCGCCATTCCCCAGGAGTCATACCCGCGATACTCGAGGGTCTTGAGCGCCGAGAGAACCATGTCTCCAACATCGGACTCACGACCCACAAAGCCAAACACGCCACACATGAATGAGCCTCTTTTCCCACAACGTCGACGCATGCGGACGGCAACCAGCCACTGACAAGGCAAATGCCAGCGCCAAGTTCGCTTCAGGTTCTATTTGGTGGGAATTGCATGCTCTGCCGGAGGGTTCGCACATCGACCGGCATTTGTCAGTGAGTCACCCCACTGGTTTGCTCCGGTCGTAACGGCCGTGCCGGCCGGGGAGCCATCCGCCGAATCGTTCGATCGGCTCCCACCTCGTCAACTCGCCCCTCGTCGCGAGTCCCGGCGCTACTGCAACAACAACGAATGGTGCGGTCCGGCTGACACCTCCCACTACTGGGAGTGTACGCCTCTGGCGAGGCAATCTCAACGGGTACCTATACTCGCAAAAGGCCTGGAAACCAGCGTGTCAGGATGAATAAGCAGAATGATCGAGCGCTATACGCTGCCCGAAATGGGAGCGATCTGGAGTGAGCGGAGCAAGGTCGACGCTTGGCTCCGCATCGAAAAGGCCGCGTGCGAGGCGTGGGCGGCTCGCGGCCGCATTCCGCCCGAGGCGATGCCCGCGATTCGCGCCGCTACCTGCGATCTTGGCCGGATGCACGAAATTGAGCGGGAAGTCGACCACGACGTCATCGCGTTCCTGCGCGCCACGGGCGAATCGATCGGACCCGAGGCGCGGTTCGTCCATCTCGGCCTGACGAGTTCGGATGTTGTCGATACAGGACTTGCCCTGCAGTCCGCCGCGGCCGTCGATCTGACTCGACAGCGGCTTGGCGAGTTGATTGCGGTCGTGGGCCGGCAGGCGGTGGCCCACCGCGGCACGGTGATGATCGGGCGCACCCACGGCATGCACGCCGAGCCGACCACATTCGGACTCAAATTGGCCGTCTGGTACGACGAATTGCGGCGGCACCTCCGCAGGCTCGAGTTGGCGCGCGAGGATATCGCGGTCGGAAAACTATCTGGCGCCGTCGGCACCCACGCCCATGTACCGGTCGATGTTGAAGACGAGGTCTGTGCGCAGCTGGGGCTGGTGCCGGCGCCGGCGTCTACCCAGATCATCCAGCGCGACCGCCATGCCTTCCTGCTCGCTGTGCTGGCTGGAATTGGCGGCACGCTCGAAAAAATGGCGGTCGAGATACGACATCTTCAGCGCACCGAGGTTGGCGAGGCGGAGGAGCCATTCGACCCTGGCAACCAAGGTTCCTCAGCCATGCCGCACAAACGAAATCCGCATGCCTCGGAGCGGATTACCGGTCTGGCCCGGTTGCTTCGCGGGTACTCCGATGTTGCTGCCGAAAACAATGCGCTCTGGCACGAACGTGACATCAGTCACAGTTCGACTGAACGGGTGATCTTTCCGGACGCGTTCACCGTGCTCGATTTCATGTTGCATGAAATGGCCGATATCCTTGGCAGGCTTGTCGTCCATGCCGACCAAATGCAGCGCAATCTCGATCTGACAAATGGGCTGATCTACTCGCAGCCAGTGCTGCTCGCCCTCGTCGAAGCCGGGATGGATCGACAGGCGGCGTACAAGATCGTGCAGGAACATGCCCGCGCCGCCGTGGAGAAAGGTCGGAACCTGAAGGAATCGCTCGGGTCCGACGAGAGAGTGACGGGGCTCGTCGATGAGACGTTGCTTTCCGCGCTGTTCGATCCAGATGCGCAGTTGGGGCAAGTAACCCACATCCTGGACAGGGTCGGACTCGGTCATACCGGTAGCGAAGCGCCACAATGAGCGACATATCCCTCTGAGATTCTCAGCCGTGGCAATTGACTGGATGCACGACACTCCCTAGAATCCACCCGTTTGGCCCGGAGCGTCTTGTCTGAACAAAGGGATCGGATTGACTGGTGACAGCTGATCGTGGTGGGACGGAAGCACCGCAACTCAAGCAGACTGCCCTTCGCAGCCGGCATGAAGCCCTTGGCGCGCGGATGATTCCGTTCGCGGGCTGGTTGATGCCAGTGTCGTACCGCGGCATTCTCGACGAGCACCGCGCGGTGCGCCAGGCGGCGGGTCTCTTCGATCTCGGTCACATGGGACAGGTCGGTATCACCGGACCCGACGCGTTGCCATTCCTCCAGAAGGTGACGACCAACGATGTCTCCGTGCTCGCGCCGGGCGACGCCCAGTACTCGATGTTGCCAAACCCGCAGGGTGGTGTAATCGATGACATCATTGTTTATCGCTACCCCGACCGTGACGGCTATTTCGTGGTGGTCAATGCCTCGAATCACGATGTCGACGTGGCCTGGTTGATCGAGCAGCGTGGGGAGCATCCGGAATTCGATGTTACGATCGCGGATCTCTCTGATTCTTTTGGGATGGTCGCCATCCAGGGACCGGAGGCTGCTGCCATTGTCGCTCGACTCAGCGAGGATGATCTCGCCGACCTGGACGCATTTCACTGGCGACGGGGAGCGATTGCCGGCATACCGACCTGGATCGCGCGTACTGGATACACCGGCGAGGACGGGTTCGAGTTCTACGTAGACCAGGCGCGGACCGGCGAACTCTGGGACGCGCTGATGCAGGCCGGTGAAGACTTTGCTCTCGCCCCGATCGGTCTTGGCGCCCGCGATACGCTCCGTCTCGAGGCGCGTATGCCGTTGTATGGCAACGAACTCGCAATGGATATCAGCCCGCTGGAAGCCGGAGTCGGCTGGGCGGTGAAACTGGACAAGGGAGATTTCATCGGCCGCGACCGAATCGCGGGGATGAAGGCGGCTGGCGTGCCGCGAAAAACCGTTGGATTCAAACTTGTCGAGCGTGCCGGCTCGGCTCGCCACGGCTATCCGGTCGAAGTCGACGGGCGCGAGGTGGGGGTGGTGACAAGCGGCGCTCATTCGCCGTCCCTGGGCCAGGAGATCGGGCTCGCTCTCGTTGCCGCGGATGTCGCCGGCGTAGGGAAACCACTCGACATCGTCATCCGCAATAAGCCCGTGCATGCCGAACAGGTGAAAGTACCATTTTATCGACGCAGCCACGGATAGGCGTCGTTGCGCGACCTTTAGAGGAGACTACTGGCAAGATGTCATCGCCGGCGGATCGAAGATACACAAAAACTCACGAGTGGGTCTCACTTGATGGCGACATCGCCACCATCGGCATTACGGATTTTGCTCAGTCCGAACTGGGTGATATCACCTATCTCGAGCTTCCCGAGATCGGCGACACGATCGCGATTGATCAGGCATTCGGCATCGTTGAATCGGTCAAGGCCGCGAACGACATCTTCTCACCGATTACCGGCGAAGTCATCGAGCGCAATGACGATGCGCTCTCCGCGCCGGAAACGATCAACGCCTCTCCGTACGACCGGGCGTGGCTCGTCCGCGTTCGGGTCGACAACCCGGAGCAAATCGCTCAACTGATGAACGCGGAGGATTACGACGCATTCGCACACGCCTCTGCCCATTAGCGCCCGCGCGCACGTTCCATCGCGAGTCTAGGATTCAGGGACAACGAGGCTGGTCACAGAGCAATGACATTCAACCCACACACCGCTGATGATCGCGAGGCGATGCTCGCGGCAACTGGCGCGGACAGCAGCGAGGCGTTCTTTACCCCGATTCCGGCGTCAGTACGATTTCCCGAGTTGCGGCTGCCTGCCGTCCTGACCGAGATGGAGGCAGCTGACCAACTCTCGACGCTGGCCGGCGGAAACACGGCGTTTGCCGCACCTGACGTCTTTCTTGGGGCCGGATCGTATCGTCATTTCGTGCCCGCGACGGTCGGTCAGATCCTCGCCCGGGGAGAGTTCTACACGGCCTACACGCCCTATCAGCCGGAAGTGGCCCAGGGCACGTTGCAGGTCATTTACGAGTTCCAGAGTCTGGTAGCCACGCTGCTGGGAGTCGATATCGCCAACGCGTCGATGTATGACGGTGCCACGGCACTTGCCGAGGGCGCCCTGATTACCGTCTCGATGCCAAAAGGGCGTCGCCGCATCGTCATCACCCCAACGGTCCACCCGGCCTATCGCGACGTGCTCCGGACGTATGTCCAGGGTCTGCCGCTCGACGTGGTCGAGATGCCGCTTGCGGACAACGGCTTCATCACGACGCCAGAGCATATCGCGCCATTTCTCGCTGATGATCTCGCCTGCGTGGTCATGCAGTATCCAAACTTCTTCGGAGGCATCGAGCAAATCGCGGAGATCGCCGATTTGGTGCACGCTCACGGTGGCTCGCTGGTGGTCAGCACGCTCCCGTTGCCGCTGGCGCTGTTGCAGCCGCCGGGTCTCCTTGGGGCAGATGTGGTCGCGGCCGAAGGCCAATCGCTTGGCGTTCCGCAGAGTTTCGGCGGACCGTACGTTGGCCTGCTCGGCGCCCGACAATCGTTCGTGCGCCAGATGCCCGGCCGCCTCGCTGGCGTCACCGCCGATTCCGAAGGCAAGCGCGGGTTCGTCCTGACGTTGCAGACGCGCGAGCAGCACATCCGGCGCGAGAAGGCGACATCCAACATCTGCACCAACCAGGGCTTGATGGCTACCGCGGCCACGACCTATATGGCGACGGTGGGTCCGACTGGGTTTCGCGAAGCGGCGTACCGCGCGTATCAGAATGCCCACTATCTCGCCGACCGGATCGCGGCCTTACCTGGGTATCGCCTCGCGAGTGACGCTCACTTTTTCAATGAGTTCGTCGTTTCCACACCCGTTCCCGCGCGCGACGTGAATGCCGCTCTTCTCCAGCGGGGTATCCTGGGTGGTCTCGATTTGGGGCGAACCGACCCGCGCCTCGACCACCATCTGCTGCTCTGTGCCACCGAGACCAACACGCGCGCGGGCATCGACCGCCTGGTCGAGAGCCTGCCGGCCGGAGAGCATACGGAGGCCGCGTGACCGGGCGCAGGCGGGGACGATCTGCCAATGGTGCCCGCGCTGCTATAATCGCCTGCTGATTCGCTTCCGAACGTCAAGCGTCCGGTAAGCATGGGAAAAGACGGGCAATGACGAGGTCGTTGCACGTCTTGTGGTGTGTCTGCGGAGCGTTAGTGGCTACTCCGATTGTCGCGATCGTAGGCCGGCCGAACGTCGGCAAATCGACTCTCTTCAATCGCCTCATCGGTGAGAGGCGAGCGATTGTCGAGGACGAACCAGGAACGACCCGCGACCGGGTGTATGGCACAACTGACTGGGGCGGCGTCGAGTTCACCCTGGTCGACACCGGTGGACTCATGGATGAACGGGAAGTCGCCGCGGACGAACACCAGCACATCGCACGTTCGACGCGAGATCAGGCGCATACGGCAATCGACGAAGCCGATGTCATCGTCTTCCTGGTTGATGGCAAACTCGGGATCAACGCGGGCGATCACGAAGTCGCCCAACTCCTGCGGCGCGCCGACAAGCCGACCATTCTCGTTGCGAACAAGGCCGATAGCAGCGCCCGCCGCGACGCGGTCTACGAGTTTTATGAACTCGGACTAGGCGAGCCGATCGCGATCTCCGCCTATCACGGGTCCGGAACGGGCGATCTCCTCGATCGCATTGTCGAATCGCTTCCGGAAGCAGAGGAAGAGGCGGAGATCGAAGGCCCGGCCATCGCCATTGTCGGCCGCCCCAATGTTGGCAAGAGCCGCCTGCTGAACGCGCTCCTCGGCCAGGAGCGCTCGATCGTGAGCGACGTTCCGGGAACCACGCGCGACAGCCTCGACACCCAACTGACCTGGGCCGGCCAGCCGGTGACGTTGATCGATACCGCCGGCATTCGCCGCCGCGGTCGGGTGGATCGCGGCATCGAGCAGTACAGCGTGCTGCGCGCGATGCGGGCGATCGACCGCGCGGACGTGGTGCTGCTCGTGATCGACGCCACGGAAGGATTCACCGCCCAGGACCTCCATATCGCGGGCTACATCGCCGAGCAGAAGAAGGGCGTCGTCGTCGTCGTCAACAAATGGGACCTCGTCGAGAAGGATTCTTCCACGATGGAGGAGTACCGGAAGAAGGCGCGCGAGGAGCTCGATTTCATGCCGTATGCGCCGTTGGTCTTCGTCTCGGCGAAGTTCGGACAGCGGGTCAATCAGGTGCTGGATACCGCACTGGCGGTGGTCGCCGAGCGACAGCGCCGCGTGCCGACGGCGGCGTTGAACAAGATGCT
The DNA here is from genome assembly GCA_046328335.1 of Thermomicrobiales bacterium. Taxonomy (GTDB): domain Bacteria; phylum Chloroflexota; class Chloroflexia; order Thermomicrobiales; family UBA6265; genus JACCXM01. The sequence goes on along the minus strand of JAXLWU010000006.1, from coordinate 7,483 downwards.
GAAAGATGCGGTGGCGGCGCATCCGCCGCCGAGCAAGCCGGGGAAGTGGATCAAGTTCTATTACGTGACCCAGGCCGATGTCGCACCACCCACGTTCATTTTCTTCACGAACGACCCGGCGGCGATTCACTTCACCTATCGCCGGTATCTTGAAAACATGCTGCGCGAAACGTTCGGGTTCACCGGCACCGCCATTCGCATGAGTTTCCGCGGCCGCGACGAAGGTCGGTAACGTGTCGGGCCCGGTGACCGGCGTCGCGCTCACCGTCGCGGCGTTCTTCGCCGGGGCGATTCCCTGGGGCTATCTCATCGGTCGTTTCGGCCGCGGTATCGATCTCCGCACCGTCGGTAGTGGAGGAACGGGCGCCACCAATGTCCTGCGCACCATGGGGCGTGGCGCCTCCATCGCGGTGCTCATTCTCGATTTTCTCAAGGGTCTGATCCCCGTTGTGGTCGCGCAGAGACTTGAGCTCGATCCCTGGTGGGTCGCCGCCGTTGCGGTGGCTCCGGTCGTCGGCCACTGCTGGTCCCCATTCATCGGGTTCAAAGGCGGAAAAGGAATGGCGACCGGGGCCGGGTCGGTCCTCGCCCTGTTTCCGTACGCGATGGTGGCCCTGGCGGCGTTCGTCCTGGCCGTCTGGACTACCCGATATGTGTCGCTCGGATCGCTGCTGGCAACGGCAATTGCGGCCCTGCTGGCGGTGATCTTCGCCGGCAGCGGCCGCTTGGAGTGGGCGAGCGCGGCCGCGGTACTCGCCATTGCCGCGATCATCTTCGAACGACACCGGGCGAACATCGCGCGGCTTCGTCAGGGAACAGAGCGCCGTTTCGGCGAATCGATCGCGGTGTGATCATCTGCGCAGCGTCAGCCTGACGGATATCCCTCCGGGAACCGTTGTCGCCAGTTCCAGGCTGAACCGATCATCTGATCGAGCGTCGAGCGCGCTGGCGTCCATCCCAGCACGTCGCGCGCCCGAGCGGCATCAGCGATCAAACTGGGCGGATCGCCTGGCCGGCGCGGCGAGACTTCGGCCGGCACGGCCAACCCGGTCACCCGTTCAACTGCCTCCAGCACTTCGCACACCGAGGCCCCGTCCCGGCTGCCCAGGTTGATGGCGCCGAGCGATTCTCCCGCCGTCCTCATCCGCTCCAGCGCCGCCAGGTGAGCGTCGATCAGGTCTTCGACGTGAACATAGTCGCGGATCGCAGTTCCGTCCCTGGTCGGGTAATCGTCGCCAAAGATGGAGAGCGACGGGCGCCGACCAGCTGCCGCATCGAGGGCACTCGGAATGAGATGCGTTTCCGGCCGGTGGTCTTCACCAATATCTCCAGCAGCACCGGCAACGTTGAAGTAGCGCAGCGCCGTGTAGTGCAAACCATACGCCGAGGCGTAGGAGTTGACAGCCTGTTCGGCCGCCAACTTCGAGGCGCCGTAGGGGTTGATCGGCCGCAAAGGGGTCGTCTCAGGAATGGGTGACTCGTCGGGCACCCCATACACCGCGGCGGTGGATGACATGACAAGCAAAGGCACTTCAGCGGAACGCATGGCCTCGAGGAGTGACAGCGTGCCACCGGTGTTTACCGACCAGTAGGGTCCGGGGTCTCGCACCGATTCAGGGGCGATTGTCAGCGCCGCGAAATGCAGCACGGCCTCGGTCTGGTGGGCGCGCATGATGCGGAGCAGGGCGGCACTGTCGCGGATGTCGACCGATTCTCGCTCGGCGCCACGAGAAACCGAGGCGGCGTGTCCATTGACAAAGTTGTCGACAACAACAACGTCGTCGCCTCGGTCAAGCAAACGGCGCGTGGCGATGCTCCCGATGTAGCCCGCACCCCCGGTCACGATTACCCGCACGAGTCCCCCTTCTTGTTCCGCGTCAACCGGAAATCGCTCGCGAGATTGTAGAATCGCCTATCAAGTCGCGATCTCGGCGAGCGCGAAACCGCATACAGCAAGAAAGGAACCAGGCATGATCGACCTTGCCAGCGCACTCGGGGCCGACTCCGCGGTGGCGGAGTCGATCGCGCGCGAAGAGCGGCGGCAACGCGACGGCGTGGAGTTGATCGCTTCCGAGAACTTCGTCAGCCCGGCGGTGATGGAAGCGGTGGGGAGCGTTCTCACCAACAAGTACGCCGAGGGATACCCCGGAAAGCGCTATTACGGCGGCTGCGAGTTCGTCGACGAGGTGGAAAGACTCGCCATCGACCGAGCCAAGCAGCTCTTTGCCGCCGAGCATGCCAACGTCCAGCCCCACGCCGGGGCCAACGCCAATCTCGCGGTTTATCTCGCGTTCCTGCAGCCAGGAGATCGCATCCTGGGACTGAGCCTTGCCGAGGGGGGGCACCTGACGCACGGACACGCCGTGAACGTCTCTGGCCGTCTGTTCGAACCGAACTTCTTTGGCGTTGACCTCGACACCGGCTTGATCGACTACGATGAAGTGCGGCGCCGGGCCATGGAGGTCAGACCGAAAGCGATCATCGCCGGCGCCAGCGCGTACAGCCGGCAGATGGACTATGCCAGGTTTCGCGAGATCGCGGACGAAGTGGGAGCCTACCTGTTTGCCGATATCGCCCACCCGGCCGGCCTCACCGCGAGCGGGTTGCACCCTTCGCCCATTCCGCACGCCCATGTCACGATGACCACGACGCACAAGACGCTGCGCGGTCCGCGTGGCGGCATGATCCTCTGCGCGGAGGAGCATGCCAAGGCAATTGACAAATCGGTCTTCCCGGGGCTGCAAGGTGGCCCCCTGATGCATGTCATCGCCGGTAAGGCAGTTGCGTTCGGTGAAGCGCTCAGCCCTGAGTTTCGCGCCTACTCAGCGCGGATCATCGCGAACGCCCAGGCGATGGCTGCTGCGCTCATTGCCCGCGGTTTGCCGATCGTAACCGGCGGCACGGACACGCACCTGATGCTCGTCAACGTCGGCGCACTCGGCCTGAGTGGGAACAAGGCCGAGAAACTGCTCGACTCCGTCGGCATTACATGCAACAAGAACACGATTCCGGGCGACACCCGGCCGCCCACTCAGGCGAGCGGTATCCGCTTGGGAACGCCGGCGGTGACGACGCGCGGATTCGAGGAAGACGATTGCCGGACCGTCGCCAATGCCATCGCGGACATTCTCGAAGCGCCGGATGATACCGAACGCAAGGTACGCATCGCGGCCGACATCAAAGAGATGATGCGGGCATTTCCTTTGCCGGGAGTCGCGGCTGCCTGAGCCGCGGCGACATTCGCCGGGGCGAGCTTACTGGAGCAGGAGCTCAAACCGCAGTTGATCGCGCTCTGCCGACGACAATCGGCGGTTGATGAGGTGATAGAGGCCAACCACGAACCCGCGGGTATGAGGCCCCAGCGCCGTGCCGACCAGAGCGCCGACAACGGCTCCGAAAAATGTGCCGAGGACGAACGGGCCGACAACGGAGCGCGAAGCCGTGGGTTCGGCCATCACGGCGACAGCTACTGGAGCGCTTGACACCCTGAATTCCTCCTCAACAAAAACCCGACCCGATTACTGGATCGCGAGCAGCGTTGGTGCTTCCGACCAGAGATCCTCCAGTCGATAAAAATCCCGCTGCTCCGTCGAAAAGATGTGGACGAGGACATCATCGAAGTCGAGCACAATCCAACCGCCTGACGCGCTGCCTTCGGAGCGACGCGGTCGGATCCCTGCCTCCGCCATTTTCTCCGACACAATGCGGTTAATGGCCCGCAGTTGGCGCTCATTCTCGCCGGCGGTAATCACAAAATAGTCGGCGAATGGCGACAATTCGTGGATATCGAGGACGACCGTGTCCCGCGCTGGAGTATCGCTGATGACATCGGCGAGAAGCAGCGCGCGCTCCCGGCCTTCCACACTCGTTTGACTCGACTTGCCCGAGACCATTGCTTCCGGTTTTTCAGCCACTCCCGCCCCCTCGCGGTTCCGGTAGGGTGCAGGTCACGGTGAGCCTGGCAGGGATCGAACCTGCGACCCTGGGGTTATGAGCCCCGTGCTCTACCACTGAGCTACAGGCCCGTGCCTCTCCTTCGCCGCCTAGTGTACGTTCACCTTGAACGCGCGTCACGCGGAATGTCGTCATGCGCTGCGCGCCGCAGGAAGTGTACCGAACGGAAACCCACTCCGATCTCATGTCCCAGATGGCCGATGTTCAACGCTGGTGGCGCTCGCGGCTGCCATTGTCATTCCCATTCACTCGTTGATGGCACAGCACGTGCGCAAGCCTCTCCGATCGAGCCGTGGCGTGCCGCGCGGCAAGTTTCAAACCGACGTTCCAAACCGCAAGTAAGAGGAGACACCATGCTTCGACGTTCCACGATCCACGTGCTGGCCGCGCTTGCGGCAATAGGTACGATCGGTCCCGCCATGGCGCAGGAAAGCACACCGATCTCGGCCGCACAGTCGACCTCATGCGAGGATGTTCAACCGCGCGACGCAGCATTCTTCAGTAGTCTGGCGGGGACACCGGCCGCCGAGCAGAATCAGACGGTGAGCCAGGCCACGCCGGAAGCCCAAGCCGCAGCGGACGTGACACTGGAAGGAGAGAGCGCCGACGAGCAAACCACGAACGAGGTGGCGCGTGTTTACACCCAATTGATCGATTGCCTGAATGGAGGCGACTATCTTCGCGCGTACGCCCTCTTCACCGATGACTACCTGCAACGAAATCTTTCCCAGGAGGTGATCGAGCGTCTGCATGCCACGCCAGTGCCGATGGAGCAATCGACTCAGAGCGAGTTCCGCGGCGTCCTGGACGTCAGACTCATGGCCAACGACCAGATCGGGGCGCTGGTTCTCGTCAGTAATCCGCAATCGGGCGATACTGTCATTCGCACGATCATGATTCGCGAGGGCGACGCTCTGCGCATTCTCGACGAGACGCCAGTCGAGACCACGGGGCCGGATCAGTCCACCGGCGGCGCGCAGGGCACACCCAGCGCCTAGGAGCACGCCTGTACGGCGCCGGGTATCTTCTCGCCACGCGATCGATCGAGGCGCCGGGATATTCCCGGCGTCTTCGTGCTTGACGCGGTAGGAGAGGGAAGAGAGACCGGTGACGTTCGACCCACAACATCCACGCCCGCAGTTGCAGCGGGCGTGGACCACCCTCGATGGGACATGGGATTTTGCGCTCGATCCCGAGTGCGTATGGCGGCTTCCGCGGGAAGTTTCCTGGCAAGACTCGATTCTGGTGCCCTTCGCCCCGGAAACGAGGCGGAGCGGCATCGAGCAGACCGGCTACTTTCAGGCGTGCTGGTATCGCCGCCGGGTCGAACTTCCTGTCCTCGCCGATGATGAGCGGCTGTTCCTGAACTTCGGCGCGGTTGACTATCAGGCCACGATCTGGATAGACGACCGCAAAGTCGGGACCCATGAAGGGGGATATACACCCTTCTCTTTCGACATCACCGATTTTGTTGCCCACAGCAGAGAATGCACCATCGTTGTTCGGGCCGAGGACGATCCTCACGACTTGGCAAAACCGCGCGGTAAGCAGGATTGGCAACTCCTGCCTCACTCGATCTGGTATCCGCGGACGACGGGCATCTGGCAGACCGTCTGGTGGGAACTGCGACCGGCAACCTGGATCGAGTCCGTCCGGTGGACATCGAGCCTCGCCGACTGGGATGTCGCGTGCGAGGTCATCCTCGGCGGGCTCCAGCGCGACGATCTGCGACTGGAAGTCGTGATTGGTATTCCAGGCGAGGGAGCACCGCGCATCCTCGCGCACGATACCTATGCCGTGATCGCAGGAGAAGTCCACCGCCGCATTATGCTCTCCGATCCCGGCATCGACGACTACCGCAACGAGATCCTTTGGAGTCCAGAGAAGCCGACACTGATGGACGTCTCCCTGCGGCTCTTCGATCGCGACGGCATCGTCGTCGATGAAGTCATCAGTTACACCGCGCTTCGTTCGGTCGGCGTAGAGGGAGATCGGTTCATCCTGAATGGACGCCCGCTACGGCTCCGGCTGGTCCTTGACCAGGGGTATTGGCCCGACTCCGGCATCACCGCGCCCCACCCAGAAGCCCTGCGCCGGGATGTCCTCCTGGCGAAGGCGATGGGATTCAACGGCGTCCGCAAGCACCAGAAGGTCGAAGACCCGCGGTATCTCTACTGGGCGGATCGCCTCGGTCTCCTTGTCTGGGAGGAGATGCCGAGCGCCTATCGATTCACCTCGCGCAGCATCGATCGTGTCGTCCGGGAATGGGGCGAGGTGGTCCGGCGCGATGCCAGTCATCCATGCATCGTCACCTGGGTTCCCTTCAATGAGTCGTGGGGTGTACCCGATCTCCCGTCTTTTCCAGCACAACGAGACTATGTGCGTGCCGTGTACCACCTGACCAAGGCGCTCGATTCGTCTCGTCCGGTCATCGGCAATGATGGATGGGAAAGTGCCGCGACGGACATCATCGGCATCCATGACTACGACGATTCCCCAGCGCGAATCGCGGGTCGTTACCGCGTCCAGCACGATGTGATCGCCATGCTGCGTCAGGTTCGTCCGGCCGGACGCGCCATTACGTTGCCAGGGCACGAACACGCGGGCCAGCCGGTTGTTCTCTCCGAGTTCGGGGGCATTACGTACACCCCTGAGAATCGTCGGGATGAGACCTGGGGGTACAGCCGGGCAGATTCCCCGGCTGAGTTGGAAGCAGATTACACCTCCCTCCTCGAAGCAGTGCGTCAGCTGGAGCTGCTGGCGGGTTTCTGTTACACCCAGTTCGCCGACACGTATCAGGAAGCGAACGGCCTTCTCTTTGCCGATCGCACGCCGAAGTTCCCCCTGGACCGCATCGCCGCGGCGACACGCGGGGTGGCGAATGGCCATCAATGCGATCTCGGAGAGGAATACGAACTCCTCATGGATGAAACCAGTACCGCGCGGGAGCTGGCGGATTGACTCCGCAACACGCGCGCTGCACCTGACTGGCTTCGTCTGCTGATAGGTTTGCAAGACAACGCGCTTTGATAACGTGATAGCGCTCGGGAAGTGATCAGCAAAGATCGTGTTTCACTTCCCGGACTTCTCCGATGCCTCATCTTCCGTGGCACGTCCCTTGCTGATATAGGCCTCGTCAATACCGGGTAAGTCCGAACCGCCGCGGTCGGTAGCCGGGATGCCAACGGCCGGCGCCGCGCTCATCTGCGCTGTCCACCAAGGATCGGAGAGTTCATGCTCGTCGCGTTTTCGCATCTTCGCTGGGACTTTGTCTGGCAGCGTCCGCAACACCTGTTGTCGCGGTTTGCCCAGTCGATGCCAGTCGTCGTCGTGGAAGAGCCGGAGTACGGCGCCGCGCGGGACGAACTACGGACCCGCCGCTTCGGCCGCGTCATAGTGGTGACGCCCGAGTTGGCGGGTGAGCCCCAGCGCTGGGGATTCGGCGATCACTGCAACGATCGGATCAGCCGGCTGCTAGCGGGATATCTCCCTGCTGATGCTCCACTCGCGTATTGGTATTACACGCCAA
>JAXLWU010000059.1:0-2556 GCA_046328335.1 Thermomicrobiales bacterium | reverse complement strand
ATATCGACTGCCTCGCCTACCCGTTCGCCATCGGCACCGCCGCGACTTCCCCCGAGGGGCTGAGCGCTTGGCAATTGCTGGAAGCGCTCTGGTCCTGCGGTCGTGATCCAAAAGTCCAGGCGATGGATCTGGTCGAGATCGATCCCAGCCGGGACGTAAAGGACCTTACCAGCCGCACCGGCTGCTCGGTCATTCTGACCTTTCTGGCTGGTCTGGCGCGACGGCTCAGCGGAGCGCCCGCATGAGCGGGTCGTACATCCCCTCGCCAGCGCCACCGAATCAGCCATGGACGCTGGAGCCGGTCACCGACAACGAACGGGATCTGCTCCTGCGCCTGTTCGAACTCTATCTCTACGACTTCAGCGAGATGGAGCATGCTGATGTCAACGATGACGGTCTCTTTCAGCCGCCCGCGCGGCCCTCCGTGGAACGCCACTGGGGCGAACCCGGAAAGCATGCCTTCCTGCTCCGCGTCGCGGGTCATCCGGCCGGATTCGCCCTCCTCTGTGAATCTAGATTCGATGACGATGGCGCGGACCGCCGCTACCTGAGCGCGTTCTTCGTGATGCGGGCCTATCGCCGGCGCGGCTATGGTGAAGCGATGGCGCGGGCGCTCTTCGACCGCTTTCCGGGTGCGTGGCAGGTGCTCGAAATCCGTGACAACCCGAACGCTCAGGCATTCTGGAGGCGCGTCATCGGCCAGGTGACCGGCGGCGCGTTCCGGGAGCGCTGGCTGAATCAGCGAGAAATCGTCCAGGAATTCGAGATCGAGGGGCAGCAATCGTGAATGCCACGCACCCGCGAGAACCGATGGCCCTGGCCGGAAAGGTCGCCGTGATCACCGGCGCCAGCAGCGGCGTCGGCCGCGCCACGGCTGTCGCCCTGGCGGCGCGTGGCGCGATCCCGGCTTTGCTCGCGCGGGATCGGACCGGGCTGGATGCGACCGCCGATCTGGTGGCGGGAGCGGGTGGAATCTCTCTGGTGACCGCTGCCGACATCACCGACGAAAGTGACGTTGCTGCCGCGTTTACGGAAATCGTCGATCGTCTCGGTGGCATCGACATCGTCGTTCTTGCCGCCGGTATCGGCCGCTATGGCCCGCTCGAGGACTACTCTCTCGCCGACTGGCAGGCGACGTTGGCGACAAATTTGACCGGCCCATTTCTTTGCTCCCGCGCGGCCATCCCTCATCTTCGTCAGCGCGGTGGCGGCGCGATCATCGCGATCGGCTCCGGGGCCGGCAAACAGGGGTATGCCAATCTCGGCGCTTACAGCGCCTCGAAGTTCGGCTTACTCGGATTCATGCAGAGTCTCGCGCAGGAGGTAAGCGCGGACGGAATCAAGGTCTGCACCATCAATCCGGGTTCGATCCTGTCGCCATTTGCCGGCCGCTCGGTGGAGGAGAAACGCCGCGCGATGGCCGCCGATCCCGGCAAGCGTTATCTCGAACCGGAAGACGTGGCGGACGCAATTCTCTTCCTCCTCCGTCAGCCAACTCGCGCCTGGACCCAGGAGATGAACCTCTGGCCATTCTGAGCGCCGCCGCCGCACCCCAGCGTCCTTCCCCCGTTCGTCTGCTCCACGAGCACTGGACGGAGGTCAATGGTCGACGGGTTTTCTCGCGGGTCGCCGAAGCCGCGGTCGCATCCGGCGCGCCGCCTATCGTCCACGTCCACGGGTTCGGGATTTCCGGCCGCTACATGATGCCGACGGCGTCCCGGCTCGCCGTGCACTACCCAGTCTATGTCCCCGACCTGCCCGGCCACGGACGGAGCGACACCCCCGGGACGGTGCTCGATATTCCGGGTCTTGCGGACGCCCTCGCCGGTTATCTGAACGCCATGGAGATTTCCCGCGCCGTGGTGCTCGCCAACTCGCTCGGCTGCCTGGTCACCGCGGAACTCGCCCATCGTCACCCGGCGATGATCGCACGGGCGATTCTCGTCTCACCCGCTGGCGGCCCCCACAATCGTCCGCTTCCCCGCGGCGCAACTCAATTGATGCGCGACGCGCTGCGCGAACCCCGCTCCCTGGCGCGGATCGCCATCCCCGACTACGTTCGCTACGGCGCGGTCAACTCCCTGCGCATGTTCCACCAGATGGCCCATTACCCGACGGTGGAGCGCCTGTCTGCCCTCCCGGTGCCGTTCCTGGGCATCGTTGGCATGCGCGATCCCCTGGTCTCGGAACGACAGATGACGTCGATCTTTCACTCTCCGGCGCAGATGGATCTGGTCTATCACTTCGATTCCGCTCACGCGATCAACTTCAGCCATCCGGAGGCCCTGGCGCGCGTGGTCCACGCGTATCTCCAGGGCCATCCACTGCACGAAATCGCCGAGGGAGAGCGCCTCATCGCCCACATGCAACCGAACCTGGACGATGAAGCGGGCTGAAAACGACCGGACCACCTCACTCTCCTTCGCGGCCAGCGGCGAGGGACCTCCCGTTCTTCTCCTTCACGGCATGTCGGGCTCGCGCCACTGGTGGAGCCGCAACGTTCCGGCCCTTGCCGAGCGATTCCGCACGTACTGCATCGACCTTCCCGGCTTTGGC
>JAXLWU010000058.1:0-3381 GCA_046328335.1 Thermomicrobiales bacterium | reverse complement strand
CATCGTGGCTCCTGATGCTGCCACTCGGGACCCAATAGCCGTGTCATCGCGCGCCGAGTGACGGGACGTCCGGGCCGCGGACTGGGCGGGGAATGCGACGGTAGAGGACGTCACAGGACGTGCCTGCCACGCGGCGGCGGTGATCGCCACCATCGCCATCCAGAAGAGCGTGGCGATCCAGAGATGCGGGGCGGAAAGCCAGGCCGGATCTCCGAGCAGGGGCGAGAGAAGATTGAGCAGCGTCTGGGCGAGCACCAGCGCGGTTGCCGCGATGGTCATTCGCCGCGTTGCTGGCGAAGCGCCGCTGCGCCAGGCGGCGGTCGCGGTCGCAACTGCCGCCGCCGTCGCCAGGAGCGCGGCGGCCCGATAGCCGAGATGGACCGCCAGCTCGCTCTCCATACCCGCGCAAAGCGGCCAGGTCGCACAGGCGAAGACGCCGGTGGCGCTCGTCGAAGCACCGAAGAGGATCAACAGGAGCGCCACCGCCGCGGCCAGCGATGCGACCAGGGCGAAGGAACGATCGGACCGTTGGGACGGGGCACCGCCGAATGCAGCCAGCCAACCGGGAGCGCCTCGTTCCGCCGCCAAGGCGGCCGCGGTCAACAGCGCGGTGGCGACGAAAAACATGGCGATCAGGAGATGAAGCACGGCGACGGGCGCCGGGCCGCTCCAGAGCGTGGCCCCGCCGCCGATCGCGGACTGGAGCAGAATCGCCAGCACGCTGCATGAGACCAGGTTGCGAATTCGGCGCGGCATTCCCGGGGATCGGTACACGGCAACGGCCGTCAGGGTCGTGAGCAGGACGACCGTCAACGCGGAAACGCGATGGAGGTATTCGATCAACTGCGGCGCGGAGAGGGCCGGAAGCCACTGACCGTTGCAAAGCGGCCACTGATTGCCGCACCCGGAACCTGCCGGAACGAGTCTGGCAAGGCTGCCGAAGATGATTACGGCGAATGTGGCAAGCAGCGCGGCGAGCGCGAGGCGATAGTTCCGGGTCATGCGGCTCCCGCATCCTCGGACGAGGCGGCAACGGTGCAGGCTGATGCCCACGCCACTCCGCACCTTCGCATGGCAGGCTTCCTTATTCTCACGATCCTGGCTGGTCCCGATCCCGGCATAGTGTAACCTCCCGCCGCGATGGGCGCAGGGGGCTTCCCGGGGCTCGCGCGCGGGCTAGTTTTTCGGGGCGCGGAAGCCCGCGCTCTCGGCTGCTTCCACCGTCGAAAAGCAGAATTCGGGAACCGTTGCCTCGAACGATCGTGATTCACGGGTGTGGTAGATCAACGACTGGGCATTGCCCTTGATCGGGAACTCTGGTGGGCAGGTCGCGGTGCCGTCCCCGCGGATCGCGCCGGCAGGCACCGCCACCTGGGGCGGCACCGCGACGGGTTCTCCTTGCGGCAGCGCCTCTTGCACAACCGCTGTGCCATCGCCGACGGCCGCGAGGGCCTCGCCGGGGATAGCAGACACGGTCCGGCCAAGACCGAGCCCGTACCCGCCGAGTGGCCGTGATGGCGTGCCGAGCGAGAGATCGGCTTTGCGCACCTCTTCGTTCGAAGCGGCGCCCTGCTCCCAATCGGCGGCGGTCAGTTCCGTTCCCGCCGGGGGCGTGAAGAGCCGGAGCAAGCGCTGGGCCGAGGCGTATTCGGTCAGGGGGCGGCGATTGCTGGCGAGCCGCGGCAGCGAACCGCGCCCGTATCCCGGGAGATCGGGATCATCCGGCGTCAACCCTGGAATCTGTGGCGAGCGAACCGCTCCCGGCGCTTCGGGCGAGCGAGGATTCTGCGACGCGGTCGATTGGGTTACGTCGTCATCCAGTTCGCTATCGATGCTGTTCAGCGTCCGCCTGGGGCCGTTCCATTCCGCCATTCGTCGCTTTTCCTCACTCCAGTTCCATCGCTTCGGTTCGTGTCGTGGAGAGAATACCCGCGGCAAAACCGGGGAGCCCAATCTCAGGCTTCGCTATCACGCTCGTTGATGATGCGGCAGAAACTGTCGATCCCGAGATTGCCGCCGGAAATGGTCACGCCGACACGCTTGCCGGTGCCGTCGACCTTGCCAGTCAGCAGCGCGGTGAGGGCCGAAGCGCCACTGGGTTCGACCACCAGTTTCATCCGTTCGAACAGGAAGCGCATGGTGTCCCGGATTTCGTTATCGGTGACTGTGGCAATGCCCTTGACCAGCGGCCGCACGGTTGGCCAGGTGAGGAGGCCGGGCGCTTCGGTCTGCTGGCCGTCGGCGATCGTGCGCGGCACCGCCGCGAGACCGATCCGCTCGCCACGCGCAAACGACTGCGCCCAGTCGTCGCCCGCGGCAGGCTCGACGCCCCAGATGTCGATCTCCGGCGCGAGATGCTTCGCCGCGGTGGCGCACCCCGCGAGCAAGCCACCGCCGCCGAGGCAAACGAGCAACATATCGAGCGGACCGGTCTCCTGGAGGAGTTCGAGGGTGACGGTGCCATTCCCCGCCATGACCTTGGGATGATCGAAGGGTGGGATCATCGTCGCGCCAAGTTCCCGCGCCGTGCGGTCGGCAATGGCGGCGCGGTCTTCGTGGTAGCGGTCGTAGAGAACGATATCCGCGCCATAGCCGCGGGTCGCGGCGAGCTTGGCGGGTGGCGCGTCTTTCGGCATGACGATGGTAGCCGGGATGCCGAACAACTTCGCCGAGAGGGCAACGGCCTGGGCGTGGTTGCCGGAGGAACTGGTGACGACGCCGCGGGCGCGCGTCTCCGGCTCGAGCGAGGAGATGGCGTTGTAGGCGCCGCGAAACTTGAAGGCGCCGATCCGCTGGAACGACTCGACCTTGAGGAACACCTCGGCGCCGGTCATGGCATTCAAGGTGCGTGAGGTCATGACCGGCGTCCGGTTGGCGACGCCGCGGAGGCGCTCGGCGGCAAGCCGCACATCTTCGAAGGTAATCGCGGGGGCATCGACAACGGTCATTCCTGTCTCCCTATTCAGGCAGCAGCGATTGATGATGAACGGGAGTGTATCGGAATCGGCCGTCGTCGGGAGGAGATGGGACAAGCCCGGACGGCAGGCCGAGGGTGGGCGACCTCGGCCTTGGATGCCCACTGCGCTTCACACTCGGTCAGGGTTGTGGGCAGTTGCCGCAATCGGCGAACGCGCCATTCGAGCAGAGAACCTTCAGGATGCAGCAGTCCTCCCCATTTTCGATGCAATTGCTAATCTCATCAGGGGTGCAGCGGCACACCTTGTCGACCGGATCGTACACCCCGATCTCGAAACCACAATTGCACTGACCGTCCTGGCAGATCCCCTTCGTTGCCGGATTCGCGCAGACGACGCCGTCGCCGATGGAGACGAGAGGCGATCCGTCGCAGGCGATGGTGTTGTTCGGCGCGTTCACGCAGTG
>JAXLWU010000057.1:0-3929 GCA_046328335.1 Thermomicrobiales bacterium | reverse complement strand
CTTGATACTGCGATAACCGAAATCGGGCGCCTCGACTTCAACCCTTTCCGGATCGTCCAACAAGAATGGATCGAAGCCGAAGTATCTTGCAGGAGATCGCGCGTTCTGTCGTGTTAGAAATGCCGCCGCGCCGTTCGCATACAGGAACTGACCTGGAGATTCCCCGAGGGACTGTTCCAGGGAGCGCTCCAACTTGGATTCGTCGGCAAACCCGAATAGGACGAGGCGCCCCCAAGGATCCCACAACGCGAGTACAACCAGCCCGAGCATCGCGGCGTGCCACAACGTTCGGCGTGGCGCGACGGCAACAGCTGTCGCCAGCATACTGGTCGCGATAACGAGCGTCGTCGCTTCGGGTGCCAAGAGTGCCGCGCCACCGGGAACTGAGAACCGCAACGTGGCCGCAAGGACCCCTGGCGACAGCGCGGCGGCAGCAAGGAGTGCGCGCGGGCCGCACCAGCATGGCAGGAACGTGACAGCGCCGGCCGCAAGGAGCGCGGTTGCTGGCACTGCGATCAACAGAATCCGTTCCGGCGAATGCTGATGCAGATTGGCAAAGCGAGGCAGGAGCGCGTAGGCCAAAGCGTGCAAGGGAGTCGCCCGGTCGAGGGCAAGTATGACGCTCCCAACACTCACCGCCGCGAAAAACGGCATCGGCCGCCACGATCTGGCGACCACGGGACTCATCACCGCCAGGGATACGGCAACGGCGCCGAAGTACCACCAGATCATTCCGGCGTATCCACCCGCTCCTTCAGAGAGAATCCGAGCTGGTGAATAGCCGATTTTCGCGTCGGCCCAGGAGGACGCGACATTGTAAGCGCCGCCGGCCAGATTGGAACGCGACACCGTGTCGAGAACTGGCAGCAGCGCGGGCGCCGCGAAAGCGAGACCAAACCCTAGAATCACCGCTCCACTGAGTGCCGTTTGTGCCACGCGGGCTCGGAGCGGACGTGCCGTGTCCGGGAAAAGCATCCGGCGGTAAACGATCCACGCCGCGATCACCAGCAACGCGTAGTACGCGACCTGTCCCAACCAGATCGCGAGAATCTGACTGGTGGCGACGCCGGAAATCACCCAACCAACCAGCCGGCGATTCCAATCCGCTGGCCGCCGCATCGATTTCAACACCCAGCAGAGCGATAACAAGCATGATCATCGGCGGAAAGAAGATCACCATGTTCATGCTTGCGGGACAACCCATGCGAAGGCGAAAGACGCCGCCGCAACGAGGCCACCGCAAATGTTGGCTCCCAACAGCCGCGCCAGGCTGTACATTGCCACGGCAGCCAGGGCAACGCATCGCCAGATAGACTGTAGGCCTGTTCTGGCGGAACAGGGAATAGATGATCATCGCCGGGACATACATCCAGCCGGATCCGGGGTCACCCACAAACGGCGCGCCAGAAAACTGGTAAGCATTCCATCCAGGAATGTCGAGTTCCCGCAATCGCTCGCCCATGTATGAATAGAGAGGAAAATTGAAACTCCGGCCAGTCGCCGCGAATAAACGACATCACCGGGTCAATCGTTGTCACCACGATCGCGATAACCATCGCCAGCAGGAGGAAAACCGCCGACGCGTCGGCAACACGGAAACCATCGCGCGCTGGCCGTTGCATGTTCAACGTGCCCGGCCAATCGCGCGACGGTCTGCCGCGGCGTCATGTGCGGTCATCTGCCAAGCCCGCACAGTGAATTGGTCCCATCACTGCTGGGCAAAGGGCAGCCTTGACGAGTGAGGGGGGACTTGCGGCCGAAAACCGAATCCAACGTTGCCATGTCGTCTCGCTGATCCAGGGTACCCCCAGATCCACCCGCGGGACCGCGAGCGCCAGAGGGCCGCGCCCACCCGGCAGGCAAGATACTCACCCAAAAACCGGAAGTGGGCGAACGTGCGTCGGCCTCGGAACTGCAACCCATCATCCGTCCCGCTGCACGGTCGGTACTCTTGCCACGACCAACAAGGAGGTACCGAAAGGCAGGCTGTGGCGACGTCTGACCAGGCGCGATTCCTGCCCCAACAACCAGGCCAGAGCATCGTTGAGGCCTGGCACAATTCTCAATTCCCGCATCGCCAATGCATCTGGCCGTCCCGCGGCGGATCTGTTCTCGCAGGTCAGGCGATGGGCAAGCCGCCGGGAGAGCCACATCAATGGATAAAGGACCAACATGAAATGGCTGATGTAGTCGATGGTAAACCCTGCGTCGGAAAGCACATCAGAGAGTGACGAACGGGTGTACCGCCGCTGGTGGTGCGACGCCTCGTCGAAATAACTCCACAATTCCGGACCAGCCGGCACGGTCAGCACCAGCGCTCCGCCAGGTGACAGGCGGTTATGCAGACTCCGCAGCACGCCGGTATCGTCTTCGAGATGTTCCAGCACGTCGAACATCCCGATCACCTCTACCTGCCCCGATACATGCGGATTGTCCGCATCGCCGACGATCAGATCGCAGGTCGTCCGCGTCCGGGCAAACTCGAGTGCTTCCGGAAATGGGTCGATGCCGACGACGCTGCCATTCCGACACGTCGCTTGCAGCACCTTCAGCACGACGCCGGTGCCGCAGCCGATGTCGAGCACGCGATAACCACGGGCGAACGGCGAGACTACCTGACCGACAATCGATGCGATCACCCGATTTCTTGCCCGGAACCAGAAGTGGCGGTCCTCGATCGCGTACAGGCGCGCGAAGTACGCCGGGTTGTAGGTCGCGGGCAGTTCGTCGCGTCGTTCGCGGCGTTCGCCCCGGTCGATTTCAAGGTTGCGGGCAAGACTCTCAGGCATCTCGGCCACCCGGCACTTCGTCTCGACCGTGCCGCCGTAGTCGGGGAGGTAGCGACTCACCTGCCGCGGGAGAGGCTAGGATGCGGGCCACCTGTAGACCTTGATCGCCGCGATCACGCGGTCCTGGTCAGGCCCGAGCACATCGAGATAGAACGGCAAGCGCAGGAGCCGGTCGCTGATTTCTTCGGTCACGGGGCAATCACCTGGTCTTCCCCCGAACTCGAGTCCCATCGCCGAAAGATGAAGGGGGACGTAGTGGAAGACACTGAGGATGTCGCGCTCCTTCAGGTGCGCGATCAGCGCCTGACGATCTGGCGGCGACGGCATGAGCAGGTAGAACATGTGATACGGCTGCACGCAATGCTGCGGGACATGCGGCAGCCGCACCTCGTGCGCTGTTGCCCACTCGGCGAGACCCGCCTGGTAGCGTTCCCAGATTAGATGGCGTTGCTCCTGAATTGCCGCGCTTCGTTCCAGTTGTCCATGGAGAATGCCAGCGAGCAGGTCCGAGGGCAGGTAACTGGAGCCAAGATCGACCCAGGTGTACTTGTCGACCTGGCCCCGAAAGAACCGGCTGCGGTTCGTGCCTTTCTCGCGAATGATCTCGGCCCGCTCCAGGTAACGCGGGTCGTTGATCAGCAATGCGCCGCCCTCGCCACAGGTGATGTTTTTTGTTTCGTGGAAACTGAGCGTGGCCATGGCGCCGAACGAACCCAACGACTGCCCACGATATGAGCCGAACAACCCGTGCGCATTGTCCTCGATGACCGGAATGTTGTGCCGGCCGGCGATCTCCAGAATCGCGTCCATCTCGCAACCGACACCGGCATAGTGCACGACCACGATCGCGCGCGTGCGCGGCGTGATCAACTGCTCCAGGTTCGCCTCGTCCAGGTTGAGGGTATCGGGCCGGATGTCGGCGAAGACTGGTCGCCCACCGCGCAACGCGAACGCATTGGCCGTGGACACGAAGGTGAACGACGGCATGATGATCTCATCGCCGGGATGAATGTCGAGCAGCAGCGCCGCCATCTCCAGCGCGTGCGTGCACGATGTCGTCAGGAGTGCCTTGCTGACGCCAAGTTCGCGCTCGAGGATCGCGTGGCAACGCCGGGTGAACGGTCCATCGCCGGAGGTATG
>JAXLWU010000056.1:0-4110 GCA_046328335.1 Thermomicrobiales bacterium | reverse complement strand
GCTAGTCATCGGCGGTCTGGTTCGTGGATGTCTTGTTTGACTTGGCCGTTTCGGTGCGTTGCTGACTCATGTCGATCTGGCTCCTTCCTGGTCCTGAGGAGTCCGACGCACAGGCGTGGTCTCGCCGTCAGGGACGCGGAAGCGGTGCCAGGGGAAGGGGAGAAGATCAGCGGGGGTGGGCGCGGCCGAGCGCGAGCAGCGCGACGACGAACGCGCCCGTGACGAGGCAGGCGACGAGGAGAAAGCCGGCCTGGACGCCCGCGGCAAAGGCGCGCTGCGCGATGTCGATAACCGTTGCCGCGCCCGACCCGAGTTGTTGCAGGACGAGTTGGGCCGATTCCGATCCAACCAGGAGCCGGTTGAGCGCGTGGCGGTCGGCCACGGGCAGCGCCACCCCCAGATTCGCTAATTGGGCATCGACCGCGTTGCGCTCCGACGACGCGACGATGGTGGTGGTCAGTCCCAAACCGACCGCGCCCGCCACGAACTGGACCATCGAAATCAGGCCGGCGATGAGGCTCTTCCGCTCGCGATCGTCGGCCTGCACCGCCTCCGTCTGCACCGCCGGCTGGAAGAGACCCAGGCCAATACCGAAGGCGAGCAAGCCGGGCACCAGCATCAGGTAGGGTGATCCGAAGCCAACCCGGGAAAGGAAGACCGTTCCGACGGCCATGCTGCCAAGACCGGCAATGATCCCGATGCGAGTGGCAACTCGCGAAGACGCCGCGGCAATGAGAAAACTGACGACCGCGTAGCCGCCGAGCATCGGCAGGAGACCGAGTCCCGATTGAAGTGGGCTGAATCCAAGCAGTTTGCGCATGATCTGCGGCGCATAGAGCAGAGTCACCGAATACGCGGGGGAGAAGAGGAGTTTCAGCAGGCAGGCCAGCGAGACCGGGCGCAGCCGGATCAGATCCCCCGGCACCAGCGCATTCGGTCCGGCACGGCGCTCGATGAGGACAAATGCCGCCATGAAGAGGGCCGAGAGCGCGAGCCCGAGGAGAATCCGAGCATCTCGCCAGCCCCACCGGTTCACGAGATCGATGGCGACGAGCAGCGACAGCAACGCCAGCGAAAGGGTGGCAATACCGGGGATATCGACCTTCGATCGCCTGGCCGCCGCCTTTTCCACCGGGATGATGCGCCAGACGGCGACCAGCAGCACGAGGGCGAGCAGGACATCGAGCAGGAGCGTCGCCCGCCACTCGAAGCTGCCGATCAGCGCGCCGCCGATGATCGGCCCGAGCGCCATGCCGACGGCATAGGCGCCGGTCATGAATCCACTCGCCAGCGCCGCTTTCTCCCTGGGGACGAGGAAGAAGGCGATGCCGACCGCCGAGGGGAGGATCATGCCGCTGCCGATGCCCATCAAGGCGCGAGCGGCGACCAGCCAGGTCAGGTTCGGGGCGAATGCGGCCAGGAGCGCGGTCGCGGCGAAGACCGCCGCGCCGAGCAGCAGAATGCGGCGGCGGCCGATTTCATCGGCAAGCCGGCCGCCGGTGATGATCGTGATGCCATAGACCAGCAGATAGGCATTGACCACCCACTGCACGGTCGAGAGATCGACATCGAGATCGCGTTCGATATTGGGGACGGCGACATTGAGCGCGGAGAGGTCCTGTGCGAGCAGGAAATACCCGGCGCCCAGCGCCGCGAGCGCGACGAGCGCGTCGCGAGGCAGCCCGCCCTTCACGCGTTCACGCTCGGCAGGAGCAGGATCGCGCCTAACTGGCTGGACACAGGCATCTGGAGGTACGCATCCCGGCTGGGGAGGCGGGCGACGCAGGCGTCGCACCCTACGAGACCGGTCGTAGGGGCGAGACCTGCCTCGCCCGCCCTCATCACCACCAGGGCGCTGGACCAAAACACCATGTCCACCCGCCTCGTCATGGCAACGTGGAGACGACCATTACGCCGTGGCGACTGGAGCCGCCGTGGCCATCACCTGATCCAGTTCGGTCCCGGCGAGTTTCGGCTTGTCCTGATAGAGGAAACAGGCCGCGGCGCGACGGGGATCGACCTGGAAGAGCGGCGGCGTTTCCCGGACACAGATTTCCATCGCAAAGGGGCAGCGGGCGGCGAATTTGCACCCCTGCCCGGGAACCGCTCCCGCCAGGACAGGGCGATCCGCCGGAGGTTCCTGCACCGTCCAGGGATGAGCGGGATCGGCGCGGGGGATCGACTGGATCAGCAATCGGGTGTAGGGATGGCGCGGCTGCCGGACGACGAGATCGACATCCCCGGCTTCGGCGACCTCGCCCCGGTACATGACGAGGATGTTCTGACTGATCTGATAGGCAGTGGTCAGGTCGTGGGTGATGTAGAGGAGGGAAATCGCGTAGCGCAGGTGCAGTTGGCGCAGGCTTTCCAAAATCGTGGCCCGCAGCGAGGCATCGACCATCGAGACCGGTTCATCGGCGATGATCAGGCGCGGTTGCAACAACAAGGCCCGCGCCACCATGATTCGCTGCCGCTGACCACCACTCAACTGGTGCGGGTGGCGGCCAAGGGTCTCATCCGGGCGCAGACCGACGGCATTCAGGGTCTCTTCCATCAACCGGCGCGCGTCCTGCCGGGAGGAGGCCAATTTGAACTTCTCGATCGGCGTGGTCAGGACGTGGTCGACCTTGTAGAAGGGGTTGTAGACCTCGTAGGGATCCTGAAAGATGACCTGGACATCGCGCAGAAACTGACGCCGCTCCTTGCCAGAGAGCTGGCGCAGGTCCTTGCCGCGATAGAGCACCTCGCCGCTGGTCGGTTCGACCAAGCCGAGCAGCAAGCGGGCCAGGGTGGTCTTGCCGCTTCCACTTTCACCGACGATCGCGGTGATAATCGGCGGCTCCTCGTCAATGCGAAACGAGAAGTCGTCGAGCGCGACGGTGCCCTGCGACTGGCCAAACACCCCGCTGCCGAAGACCTTGCGGAGATGCCGCGCCTCGAGCAGCGCGGTCATCGCAAACCCTCATGCCAGGGCCGGTTGTGAAGCAATGCGGACGTCACCGCGCTCTTCTCCCTCGCGTTCTCAATTTGCTCAATACAGGTGACAGGCAACTTCGCGCTCTGGGCGAATCATGCGAAGCGGTGGATCGTCGGTGGCACACCGCTCCATCGCTTGCGGGCAGCGGGCGCGGAAAGGACACCCCGGCGGGCGGTTGAGCAACGAGGGCGGCAGGCCAGGGATGCCCTGAAACGCCTCCTTCTCCTCCAACGACGGCAGGCTGGCGATCAGCAACTGGCTGTAGGGGTGCAGCGGATCGCGAAACAGCGCCGCCGAGGGCGAGACTTCCGCCATGTTTCCGGCATACATGATTCCGACGCGGTCGACGACCTGGGCCATCAGCCCCATGTCATGACCGATGAGCAGCACGGCGGCGCCGAGATCTTCCTGCACCTTGAGCAGGGTGTCCATGACCTGCCGCTGCACGACCACATCGAGGGCGCTGGTCGGCTCGTCGGCAATGATCAGTTTCGGGCGGAGACTGATGGCGATGGCGATGCAGACGCGCTGCTTCATGCCGCCGCTCAACTCGTGCGGAAACATGTCCGCGACTTCGGAGCGAAGACCGACGCTGTTGAGCAGGTCGCGCACCCGGTCTTCGAAGGCCCGCCCCGACAGCTGCACGCCGTGATCGCGCAGGCCATCGCGGATCTGATCCTTGACGCGCACGATAGGATTGAGTGAGTTCATCGCGCCTTGCGCGACGAGCGCGATGCGGGCGAGCCGCACCTGTCGCATCGACTCGGCAGATAGTTCGAGCAAATTGTCGCCTTCCAGCAAAATCTCGCCCGATTCGATCCGCCCCGGCGGCCGGATCAGGCGGAGGAGGGACATGGCGATCGTGGATTTGCCCGATCCCGATTCACCAACGAGACCGAGCCGCTCCCCTTCCCGGATGATGAAACTGACGCCGTTGACGGCGCGTACCGGTCCTCGCGAGGTGTGATAGTTGACGTGCAGATCGCGCACGGCCAGGATCGGTTCGTCCACGAGAAGCGTGGCGCGGCCCGCGCGGGTTTCTCTCTGCGACTCCACGACCGGCCAACCTCCGCCGTAGTCTTCGCGCGTTGCGCCGGACCAGACCCGGCGGCCGGCACGGCATCGGAGTAAGC
>JAXLWU010000055.1:0-4172 GCA_046328335.1 Thermomicrobiales bacterium | reverse complement strand
CTCAAGGGCACGTACCTGGGCATGCACTACGCCATCCCGCATCTCAAGGCAGCGGGCGGGGGCGCCATCGTCAATTTCAGTTCGGTCCTGGCGCATCAGGCGCTCCCCGGCGGCTCGGCCTACACCGCGACCAAAGCGGCGATCATCGGTCTCACCAAGGCGGTGGCGTTGGAAGTCGGCCGGGACAACATTCGCGTGAACTGCATCCTCCCTGGCAGCACCGACACGCCAATGCTTTGGGAGGGCTTGACCGCGGCAGAGCGGGTCGACGTCGAACCGGCGGTCGCCGCCGCGGCGCCGTTGAATAAGGTCGGCCAGCCGGAGGAGATCGCCCGCGTGGCGCTCTTCCTGGCCAGCGATGCCTCCAGTTTCATGACCGGCGCACCAGTGCTTGTCGACGGCGGCCTGCTGACGCGCATTTCGGCGGTGCGGTAGGTGGTCGATCAGACGAATCCGGAGTCGGGGGCATCAGGTTGGCTGCGTGGGCGACGCAAGCGTCGCCCCTACATGTGCGTTGTCCGTAGGGGCGACGCCTGCGTCGCCCGCTGCCCGTCGCCAACTCTTCGCGAACCCTGGAATCTTGTCCAATCGAAAGCGACAAAGAGCAACCGATGACCACTGCGCCCACCGCCGAACTGCAGCGGCTTGAAACGTTCCGTGCATCGCTCGCGGCGCACGGGCTCGACCGGGCGATCGTTTCCTGGGCGCCACACGTCCGCTACCTCAGCGGCCTCGCTATCGACTGGGCGCCGGTCTTCGTCGTGGTCGATCGCGACGCGGCCATCATCGTCGTTCCTGAAGGTACGGAAGGCGATGACCGGGCCGGCTTTGACGTCGCCACTTACCGCGGCGGCCCCGAGCACAGCCCCACCGTCTCACGCTTGGCCGCGCTTACCTCCCTCGCCAGCCTCCTCGATGGCGACGGAGTCGACACTTGGCGAACCGGCATCGAGCGGGACCACCTCTCGGTCGCCGATCTCGATGTCGTGCCCGGTCTCGCCGCTGCGGTGGACATCGGATCGATCCTGATCCGGCAGCGACAGCGCAAGGATGCGGCGGAAATCGCCCGTATCCGTTTCAATCTCGGCGTGGTCGAAGCGGGGTTCGATGCCGCTCGCGAGCTGATCCGCCCCGGCGCCACCGAACTCGCCGTGTGGGCAGGCATGCACGCGGCGATGATGCGCCGCGCCGGCGGACCATTTGTCCAGGATGGGCGGATCGCATCCGGACCGCGCACATTGGACGTCGAGCCAGTCGCCACGAACCGCGTACTGGCATCAGGGGACATGGTCTACATCGACCTCTTCCCCGTGATCGAGGGGTACTCCGCGGACCTCACCCGCGCCTTCGTAGTCGGCGAGCCAACCCCCGCGCAACACGCCCGCCACGCCGTGCTCGAGGCGGCCCTCGCCGCCGGTGTGGCTACGCTGAAGCCGGGAATTCGCGCCGGCGATGTCGACGCCGTGGTGCGCGCGACGGTCGCGACAGCATTGGATGGGTACGTGTATCCCCACCACACCGGGCATGGCTATGGCTTGCAGGGGCAGGAAGCGCCGCTATTGATCCCCGCGGACGAAACGATCCTCGCACCAGGGATGGTGATCGCCATCGAACCGGGTGTCTATCTTCCCGATACGGGTGGCATGCGGTTGGAAGGAAACTACCTGATCACCGCCACGGGATGTGAATCGCTCTCCGATTACCCGATGAAGTTGTTCGCCTGCGGATGATCCGCACCGAGATAAAGAAGGAGCACGGCTTGGCGATCTTTAGCCGGCGGGAAATGGACCGGCGGCACGCCGCCGCCCGCGCCGCGATGGCGGAACAGGATCTCGACGCCGTCGTTGCAACATCCTACGCCGCGTCGTATTACCTGAGCGGCGCCCCGATCCATCCCTTCGGCCGACCGATGGCAACGCTCATTCCACGCGACGGCGATCCGGTGCTGGTCACCTCGATCATCGAGCGCGGGCATATCGAAGCCCAGTCGTGGTTGCGGGACGTCCGGTATTACTGGGACTTCAACACCACCCCGACCTATGAGCGGGCGCAACCGCCGCTAGTCTCCGCGGTGGAACTCCTCGTCGGCGCCCTCGCTGAGCGCGGACTCGGGCGCGGCCGCATCGGGATCGAGGACGCCAAAATGCCGGTAGCGCACGCCGAGGCGCTTCGCGCCGGGCTCCCCGGCGCCGATCTCGTTTCCGCCTCCGATGTGCTCGACCGGTTGCGGCTCGTGCTTTCCGAAGAGGAACTGACCTTGACCCGGGCCGCCGACGCGATCGCCGACATCGGGCAGGAGCGGTTGATCGCGGCGATCGAACCGGACGTCTGCGCGCGGAGTCTGGTTGACACGGTGCGCGTCGCCATGCTCGATGCGGTGCTGGAGCGGCATCCCGACATGCCGTTCCACTTCCATATCGGCACCGGCCTCGGCTCCGGCGCCAAGGGATCGGGTCACAGCGAATGGACGACCTGGAACGCGGAAACTCGGGTCGAACCCGGCCAACTCCTGGAGACCGTCATCTCGGTCTGGTTGTGGGGTTACTGGGGCAATGTCGAGCGGGCGGTCTACGTGGGCGAACCTCCACAGGACGTACGTCATCCATTCGAGGTCATGGTCGAGGCGAACGAGGCGGCCATCGGCATCACCCGGCCGGGGATGACCCTGGTCGAAGTCGATCAGGCGCCAAAGACGGTTTTCGCCCGACATGGCTACGAGACCCGCACCGGTTCCGGGTGCGGGCGTGGCATCACCTCCTACGAGGCCGACGCGCGGGAACTGAAGATGGACCTCCGCCGCTATGCGGATGTCGTCCTCGCGCCGGGAATGGCGTTTTCCCTCGAACCCGATCTGGAGATGCCGGGTATCGGCACCTTCCGCCATTGCAACACGATCATCGTGACCGAGGACGGCTGCGAGGTCGATTCGCGGCTGCCGCGGGGCATAGTCTGGGTCTAAACCCCGCGGAGCCAGATGCGTTTCGATGGCAATGTGGCGAGACAGGGCCGATCGAGTTGGCAGGTTCTGCTTGACGACGGTGCAAACGGCGAAGAGTATTGCGCGGGTGAAATGCCGGGAATTCGCCCGGCAAGACGGAACAAGAGGAAGGTAACGCAGCGTGTCCACGACGCCACAAATCGTACCGGTGCCGCTCGGCAAGCCGACGTTTCTCGACGCACCGCGCGTCGACAATCTCGACGCTCTGAACGCAGATGTCGCCGTCATCGGCGTGCCGTACGGCTACCCCTACGATATGGATGGCTCACAGTCGGCCTCGGCCACCGCGCCCGCGGCGATCCGGGCCCAATCGGTGCGCTGGGCGCCCTATCTCAGCCACTACGATTACGACTTCGGCGCCGATATCTTTGCCGGGCGCACGGTACGCATCGTCGATTGCGGCGATGTCGCCATGACTCCCGGCGATTTCGCTGGCAACGCGGCCGCCACGACAGCCGTCGTCAAGGCGATCATCGACCGCGGCGCGGTGCCGATCGTGCTTGGCGGCGATCACGCCATCCCGATCCCGGTCTTCCGCGCCTATGAAGGCCAGGCGCCGATGGTCATCGTCCAGTTGGACCAGCACATCGATTGGCGGCAGGAACGCAATGGCGTCACGCAGGGTTTGAGCAGCACGATGCGGCGCGCCTCGGAGATGCCGTGGGTCAAGGGCATGGCCCAGATCGGCCTGCGTGCGGTCGGCAGCGCGCGCCAGCAGGAAGTCGATGACGCGCTCGCCTATGGCAGCGTCCAGGTGCGTGCCGAGGAACTGCACGAGGTCGGCGTCCAGGCGGTGCTGGATCGCATTCCCGCCGCGGACCGCTATTACATCACCTTCGATGCCGACGCCCTCGACGTGCCGATCGCTCCCGGGGTGCTGACCCCCGGGTTCGGCGGTATCACCTACTACGAGGCCTCGAACCTGCTGCGCGGTCTGGCGCGCAAGGGGAGGATCGTCGGCTACGACATCGTCGAGGTCGTTCCCTCCCTCGATGTCGCCAACATCACCAGCCACGTCTGCGCCCGCCTGACCCTCAATCTCATCGGTGAAATGGCGCACCAGGGGCAGATAGGGTCGTAGTCGAGAAGTCGAGAAGTCGAGAAGAGAAGGCGGCCAGACACTGAGTCGGCGAGTCGGCGAGTCGGCAAGCCGGCAAGTCGGCAAGAAGCGTAC
>JAXLWU010000054.1:0-4603 GCA_046328335.1 Thermomicrobiales bacterium | reverse complement strand
GGACACCTGCATTTCTCTAAACTTGACAAAGAACTCAAGAATAGTCATCGGGGAGCCAGCAATGCCCAATTACCAGGATCTACTGCAGCAGACGCGAGCCCGTATTCGCGAGGCCGATGCGCGGGAATCCGCCCGCCTGCGCGAGCAGGGGGCGACCCTGATCGATGTGCGCGAGCAGGACGAAGTCGACCAGGGGATAGTGCCGGGAGCGATCCACATCCCACGCGGTTACCTGGAAATGCGCATCGAGGAAGCGGTCCGGGATCGGGATACGCCGATCATCGTGTATTGTGCGGGAGGGGTGCGCTCGGCGTTTGCCGCGGACGCCCTGCATCACCTCGGCTATTGCAATGTGGTCTCGATGGCTGGTGGTTTCTCGGGTTGGAAGGCGGCCGGACTGCCATGGCGCGTGCCGAAGACCCTCACCGCCGAACAGCGGCGGCGATACAGCCGACATCTCCTCATACCCGAGGTCGGTGAGGAAGGACAACGCAAACTTCTCGACGCCAAGGTGCTGCTGGTTGGTGCGGGTGGACTTGGCTCGCCCGCCGCGCTCTATCTCGCTGCCGCGGGGGTAGGAACGCTGGGCCTCGTCGACGCCGACATCGTCGACGATTCGAACCTGCAGCGGCAGGTCATCCACTCGACCGAGCGCCTGGGGATGCCGAAGGTCGAATCGGCGCGGGAGGCCATTCTGGCGCTCAACCCCGATGTGCATGTCATCGCCCACGAGACCAGGCTCTACAAGGAAAACGTGCTCGACATCTTTGCCGATTACGACATCATCCTCGATGGTACCGACAATTTCGCGACCCGTTACTTGATCAACGATGCCTGCGTGCTGCTCGACAAGCCGAACGCGCACGGCAGCATCTTTCGTTTCGAGGGGCAGGCGACGACGTTTGTTCCCTACGTAGGGCCGTGTTACCGCTGCCTCTTTCCGACGCCGCCGCCGCCGGAACTTGCGCCGAGTTGTGCCGAGGCGGGAGTGCTCGGGCTGCTGCCCGGAACGATCGGGATCATCCAGGCGACGGAAGTGGCGAAACTGATCCTTGGCATAGGTGAGCCGCTGATCGGCCGCTTGCTGACGTACGACGCGCTGGAAATGGAGTTCCGGGAACTGCGCCTGAGCCGTGACCCGCAGTGTCCAATGTGCGGACCGGGGGCGCCAACGACACTCGATGATATCGACTACACCGATGTGGGATGCCTCATCCCGGCTCTTGCCGGAGCGCACTGACCGGCGAACCTGTCGTTCACACAACTCACTGACTTCTGAACTTCATGCAGGGCAAGGCGTGGCCGGTTCGTCGCGCCTGACCTCACTCCAGACCGACTCCCATCGCAATGAGATAGGGGAGGCTTTGCGGTTTCGCCGCGCTGGCCCTCACCCCAACCCCGACACCCTCCCAAGCCTCCCTCCACGGGAGGGAGGAGTCCCCCGTCGAGCCGGGAGAGGGGCCTTGTACGCCGGTTACTGGGCTCACTGCGAACGCACTGATCCGGATTCGGTATCAAAGTACCGATTTCGCCACGGGACCGGGTGACACCCAACAGGGAGTACTGGCGGACAACGATGCGACGCAAACGGGGAGACGGAGCCGTCGCAGACATGCTCCGTTGCCGTCCTCGAGTCGTCTCAATTCACTAGCCCGGATTATTCATGGCGGCGATGATAGGCGGTCAGATGGTCCCAGAGCGGTTGCCCGGGATGACTGGCCGCGAGGCGCAGGCGGACGTGATCGCGCCACTGGTAGACGCGCCCGCCGATCTTGAGCAGGCGCAGCCGCAGGGTGTCCAGTTGCAGGCGCGGGACGTGCTGGTCGCTCAGCCAGCGGCGCACGGTATCGAGCAGCCAGTACGCGGCCGCGTGCAGCAACAAGCGGAATTGGTTGGCCCAGAAACGGTGGCAACTCAAGCGATCGGCGAAGCAGGCCACTTTCAGATCCTTGATGGCGTTCTCGCCATCGCCGCGCTCGACGTACCAATCGTAGAGCGCCTCGGGCGGATCATCCCGCGTGGTGACCACGAAGCGGGTGTTCGGTCCCTTGGGCAGCGCCTCGGCTTTGACGATCACCCGCCGGGGATGGTCCCAGCTCTCGGCCTGATAGGTCACCTCGCCAAGGAGGCGGACTTTCTCCGCGCCGGTTGCGGCCCGCTGGCGCTGCGCTTCGGCGGCGAGGGGAGCGGCCAGCGCCGTCAGGCGGGGATTGGTGGTCAGGCCAATGGTGTAGGCAATGCCTTCGCTCTCGCACCAGTCGTAGATCGCCGGCACCGCCCCCCCGCGGTCCATCCGGATTTCGATCGTCACGTCCGGCCAGCGAGCGCGGATGGCGCGGACCACGCGCTTGAGCACGGCCTTGACCCCGGCGCTACCGTGGGTGTTGCCGGGGCGCAAGACCGCGGTGATGAGCTGGTGCGTCTCGCCATCGAAGATCAGCAGCGGGTGGAGCATGTGCTGCCGATAATAGCCATGATAGGCGCTTCCTTCCTGCTGGCCATGGGTCGGGTCGTCCGTGCCGTCGATGTCGAGGACGATGTGGGTGGGCGCCCCGTCGCGTTCCCGCTCCCGCAGATACAGCGCGCCGATCGCCACCGCCGAGCGGTAACACGCCCGCCGATCGACCGCGTTCTCCAACCGGGAGAGGGTGGGCTGACTCGCCAAGTCCCGTCCACTCTCGGGCAGGTGGCCACAGACCAGCTTCAGCAGCGGATCAGTGCGCAGCGTGTCGGCATCGTTCTGGTCTTCGTACCCGCAGGCGATCTGGAAGACCCGCTGCCGGACCAGGCTCTCCAGGCTATGGCGCACTGGACCGCGCCGCCAGTCGGGGATCACCGCGGCGAACGCGGCGCACAGCCCGAGCGCCTGCTCGGCCTGTTCCAGCCACGGCAAGCCGCCATCACTGGTCAGCCGGCCCCCATCGAAGCGGGCCTGCAGCGGCACTGGGGCGGAGCCGGAAAAGCGATAGACGGGTGTGGCAGACTGCGGCATGCGGGCACCTCCTGGCGTGGGCTGGTTTCGTCACCACACCCTTACCAGAGAGGTGCCTCGCTGTCACTCATGAATAATCCGGGCTAGTCCCGCAGGGAATCAAGCACCATCTCGACATCGGCGAGGGTGGTGCGTGGGTTGAGGATGACGATCCGGGCCGCGGCCTCACCGGCGTAGCGGGTCGGCATCACGAAGGCGATGCCGTCAGCAAAGAGGCGCGCCGACCAGGCGTCGTAGTCGGCACTGGTCCAGCCGTGGCGGCGGAAGACGAGCGCCGTCAGATCCGGCTCGACGAGCAATTCCAGGTATGGTCTCGCCCGAATCGCCGCGACCGCCTGCCGGCTGACTGACAACGTGATTTCAACCGCCGCGGTATAGGCATCGCTGCCGTGCACGGCGAGCGAGAACCAGAAGGGGAGGCCGCGCGCCCGCCGGCTGAGTTGGACGGCGTAGTCGGCCGGATTCCACTCCATCCGCTCGTTGAGTGCCTCCAGATAGGCTCCGGACTGGCTGTGCGCCGCGCGCGCCAGGGCTGGATCGCGATAGAGGAGGGCGCAGCAGTCGTACGGGGCAAAGAGCCATTTGTGGGGATCGACGATGAAACTGTCGGCGCGTTCGACCCCGGCGAAGGCGGCGCGCTTGCTCGGCGCGGCCAGCGCGGCGAGACCGTAGGCGCCATCGACGTGGAACCATAATCCGCGCTCGGCGCAGATCGCCGCGATCCCCGCCAGATCGTCGATCACCCCCAGGTTGGTCGCCCCCGCCGAGGCGATGACCGCGCAGAGACCAGCGCCTGGCGTGGCATCGAGCGTTGCCGCCAGATTGGCGCCGGTGAGCCGGTGGTAGGCGTCGACGGGAACGTCGATCAATTCCATGTCGAGCACTCGCGCCGCCTGCGCGATCGAGGAGTGCGCCTCGGCCGAGGCCGCGATCTGCCAGCGGGGCGGACGCGCGCCATTTCGCCGCGTCAGCGCGGTCTCGCGCGCGGCATGCAGCGCCGAAAGATTGCCGAGTGTGCCGCCAGGAACAAACGTGCCCCCTGCCTCCGGCGGGAACCCCGCCAGCGCCGCCAGCCAGCGCAGCGCCTCATTTTCGGCATGGACCGCGCCTGCCGCCTCCAGCCAACTCCCCGCGTAGATGGCCGATGCCCCGACGAGGAGATCGAAAAAGACGGAGGTCTCGGTCGGGGCGTGGGGAATGAAGGCAAGGTAGCGCGGGTGATCGACGGCGACCGTCGCCGGTCCCAGCACCTCGACCCAACGTCGCAGCGCTTCGGCGGCGCCGATCCCATCCGGCGTGATCGACTGCCCCGCGGCCTTGGCAAGTTCCTCCGGCGTGGCGACCCCACCAAGCGGCGACGGCTCCTGCCGCAGCCGAGTCAGCACCAGATCCATGATCTGCCGGGCAAGGTGTTCGGTTTCGGGGGTGAGTCCGTGCATAGGGGGCAAGCGACCGCTCACCTCACTTCCCCGGACCACTTCCTCATGGATCACCTCCCGCGCCTATTCGAGAAACGGCAACCCGAATCAGATCGCGCTCGAGGCCCCGCCGTCTACGTAGAGGGCGGCGCCGGTGATGCCGCTGGCGGCGTCGGAGGCGAGGAAGGCGACA
>JAXLWU010000053.1:0-5992 GCA_046328335.1 Thermomicrobiales bacterium | reverse complement strand
GAGTCTTGAGTGCCTGATACCAGCGATCTCATCGTGCTCATCGTGGTCATCGCGGCGCGGCTGCTGGTGCCGCTGGCGATCCCGCGCTACCCGATCCCCGCTGGCATCGCCGCTTTAGTCATCGATGGGGTCGATCAGACCATTTTTCAGACCTTCACCAAACTGCCGCTCGCCGGTTACCAGAGTTACGACAAGGCGCTCGATATCTACTACCTGTCGGTGGAATATCTGGCGACGCTGCGCAACTGGTCCGTACTCGCCGCGGTGACGATGAGCCGCTTCCTGTTCTATTACCGGTTGGTCGGCGTCCTCCTCTTCGAGTTGCTGCACCTACGGGCGCTGCTCCTCTTCTTCCCGAACACCTTTGAGTACTTCTTCCTTTTCTATGAGGCGGTCCGGTTGCGCTGGAATCCGAAGCGGCTCGGGGTCACCGGCGTTCTCATCTCAACGTTCGCCATCTGGGTCTTCATCAAGATTCCGCAGGAGTACTGGATTCATATCGCCCAGATGGATGTCACCGATACCCTCAAGGAGCAGGTCTTCGGGGTAGCGCTCGATACGAGCTGGGGGACGATCGTGAGCGAGAATCTGATGCCCATCCTCGGGTTCGTGATCGTCGTGCTGCTGCTGCTCGGTGCGGCCCGCTCCTACATCGTGAATCACCTGCCGCCGGCCGACTGGAGCTTCTCGTTCGATGTCGATGCCCACGGATCGGATGTCTCGGCCGAGGAGGTGCTCGCGGCGCGGCGGGCAAGCGCACAACGGTTGTGGGACGCGGAACTGGTCGAAAAGATCGCCCTGGTGGCGCTGATGACGATCATCTTCTCCCGCATCCTGCCGAACACGCAGGCCTCGCCGATCAGCGTCGCCATCGGTGTGGCGGCGATCATCGTCGCCAATACCGTGGTGACCGAGTTCCTGGTGCGGGTCGGCGTCTCCTGGGCCTCCTCGGTGCGGGAGTTTCTGGTGATGGCCGTGGTCAACGCGGCGATCGTCGCTGGGTTCTACCTGCTGATGCCATTCACCGGAGACCGAATCGATATTCCAGCGACGCTCTTCTTCGTCCTGCTGCTGACGTTGCTGGTGACGCTGTATGACCGTTTCCGCCCGTATTACCAGGTGCGGCGGGAGCGAATGGCGGCAGCGGGCGCCGCGTGAAACCGGAGGCGGATCACCCTGGGGCGGAACGGAAACGGAGCGGAAGATGATGGGCCGTATCGACGACCGCGTCACGCAGCGCACGCTCTTCATCAGGACGACGTTGTTGCAAATCACCCGAGCGCCCGGCCGCGACTCGGCCGGCGCCACGGCAGCATCGGCGGGGGTGCTGCGGAGAGGTTGATGTCCAGGACCGGCCGCGGTGATCAGGAACGATCGATTTCCCCGGCGATCTCCCCATTGGACCTCGGCGACGATCTACGCCCGGACGAGAGGATGTCTCCCTTGCCGACGCGCCGTCGACGGTTCGGCGGTGTCACCCTCACCGATGTGACGGTGCCGCCCCCGCCGGGTGAGATCGTGACGATTTCGCAGTCCCTATCGGCAACTACGACCCGAGCAGGCGCTATTCGGTGCGGGTGCATGTCGATCGCGATGGCGATGGCCGGATCAGCGTGGGCGACCTGATCAGCACCTGGAGTCACCCGGTGCTGACCTTCGGCGGCGGCACGGCGGTGACGGTTCCCGTCAGTGTGGTGTAAGCCGCTGGCCGCAGCGAGACACGCGCTTCTTGTCTCTTGCCAGTCAGGAAACAGACGTGGCCGATGTGGTGGGCGTCTGGGCGTAGAACAGCTGCTCCAGGTATTCGCGATCGATGCTGCCGGGAATTCCGATGAACAGCACGTCAGTCCGTGGCGGCTGATCTCCCCATGGCTCCCCCAACTTGAGGCTCCATCGCGTGCCTACCACCTGAAAAATGCCGCGCCGTTCTGGTTCTTCGGCGAGCCAGACGATCCCCTTGCCCCGCAGCACGCCCTCCGGCAGCGCGGAGCTCAACGTGCTGAAGACATTTCCGGCAACAGGTCCAGTGCCACAAATGGTTACCGAGTCATAGTCATGCGGATGGTCGAAATCCTCTGCCGAGTTCTCGGCCGGGACGGACGCCGGGGCGGCGCCCAGATCGAGGGTGATGGCCAGGGGCAGGCGACCCTGATCGGCGGCGACGACGCGGGCATCAGGCACGAGCGCCCGTAGCCAGTCACGAACCGCGTCCGTCTGCTCCGGTGTGACCAGATCGGTCTTGGTGAGGACCAGCAGATCGGCGCCCTGCAGTTGGCGAATGACCGTCTTGCCGACGTACCTGTCGCGGGCGCGGGCGCGGATGGTTTCGACGTCGATCAGAACCATCACGCCGTCGAGGCGAAATCCGTGCATGTGGCCGTACTGGCCGATCTTGTGTGGTATGGCGACGCCACTTGCCTCGACGATGACCTGCTCCAGTGGTGGATCGCGCTCGAGCAACGATGCCATCACGGTGTGGAAGCCGCTGGCCAGGCTACAGCACACGCAACCGTTGGCGAGACTGATCGTGTCGCCATCATGGCTGACGATCAACTTGACATCGATATTGACCGCGCCGAAGTCGTTGACGAGGACGGCGATGCGGCGACCCTGATTCTGATGGAGCAAATTATTGAGCAGGGTAGTCTTGCCCGCTCCGAGGTAGCCGCCGATAACGGTGACCGGAATTCGGTTCTGGTCGATCTTGATCATCGTGCCATCATGCGCCCGACGCTGGGAATTTGACGCCGCCGACCACGGTTCCCCAGACCGGGATGTCCTTGATCGCCATCGGTTCGACCTCAAATGGACTTTCTTTGAGCACCGCGAAGTCGGCCCACTTTCCGACTTCGATGCTACCGGTGAAGTGATCGAGACGGAGAATGTAAGCCGCGTTGATGGTGACGGCCTTGAGCGCAAGGTCGAGTGAGACCCGCTGTTCCGGCATGATGACCGTGCCGTTCTGACCTACCCGGTTGACCGCGATCCAGACAGCTTCCAGAGGAATGCAAGGACCGATGGTCATATCACTGTGGACG
This sequence comes from Thermomicrobiales bacterium, assembly GCA_046328335.1. Taxonomy (GTDB): domain Bacteria; phylum Chloroflexota; class Chloroflexia; order Thermomicrobiales; family UBA6265; genus JACCXM01. The sequence continues at coordinate 2,954 of JAXLWU010000053.1, read as the reverse complement.
GCGAATGGGATACCGGCCCGAGCCACGTCTCCAAGTGGACTCATGTGATACGAGCGGTCCGGTCCATAGCCTACCCTAGCGTATCGCTCGGCGCGGTAGTAGACGTAGTAGATGTTATTGCTGATCAGGCCGCCGAGTGATGCGAGCCGGCGCAATTGGTGCGGATGGGCGATGCCCATGTGCTCCAGCGTGAACCGGTGATCGAACCGCGGGTGTTCCAGCTGCAGCCGCGCCAGAGTGTCGATGACGGCGTCGAGCCCGAGGTCGGAAACGACATGGACGTGGATGTCGATGCCGGCCTTCCAGAAGGGGAGCATGGATTTCCACATGTCCTGCGGAGGGACGCCGTTCGGCGTGTTCCACAGCATTTCCTGGCCCCCGATCGGACCGGGCCAGCCGGTTTGACCGGCCATATCGAGGAAGCCGCCATCTACGAAGAACTTGACGTGATCGTAAAAGAGCCGGTCGTCATTGCGCTCCCGCAAGGCGGCGGTGAAACCGGCTGGGTCGTCGCCGTGATTTCGAATCGCCGTGGCGCCATCGTATACGGCCTGAATGCGGACCGGAAACGTTGGGTCCTGGATGAGGTCGCGAGTGATCGTGTCTTCCGTGTCGAGATCGACCAACCCGAAGGCCATGTCAGAGGTGGTGGTGACCCCGGTGCCCTGCGCAACCCCCGCCGAGTAGCGGATCGCTGCCGCCGCCTTTTCCGGCGCGAACCACCCCGGCGCCATCGGTCCCACGATGATCGATCCCGCCAGTGTCTCCTGAAAGACGCCGGTCGGCTCGCCGTCGGCGTCTTTGCGCACGCCGTAGATCTCCGTATCTCGGGTGACGCCTCGCTTCGCGAGCATGGCCGAGTTGGCATAAAGCATATGCCAGCTATAACCCATCACTGCGACCGGCCGCGTGGCGCTGATCTGGTCGAGGTCGGCTCTGGTCAACTCACCCTGGAACGGCTCGTCCCACCCGTAGACAAAGAGTTCTTCGTCGGGATCGGAGAGGACGTCACTGGCGGCGCGCATGCGGACGATCGCTTCTGCCTTGTCCTTGACCGGTTGGGTGTAACCCCCGCCCGGCTTGGGCATCGGGTAGTGGCCGATGTACGGCGCGGACATGTATGTGCCGCCGATGATCAGGTGGAGATGGGGGTCAATGAAACCGGGCATCAGCACCATGTCCGCGAAGGTGTCGTCGATCTCGTGAGGAAAGACGTCCAACCACGGCTGGATGGACTCCATGGTCCCGACCGAGAGGATGCGGCCATCAGCCACGGCAACCACGTCGGCGGTGGGCTGCCCGTCATTCATGGTGACGATCGTGCGGGCGGGATAGACGGTGATCGTGCCGACGTCTTCCAGCGAAGAACTGCCGGCTGACGCGGATTCCGGTGTGGCGGCATCCTGCGAGGATTTCATGGGGGAGGCTCCCGTTGAGTGCATTCGTGTTTCGCCAATCGCAGCAGCTCACCGCGCTGATCCCGGATTTGAGGATCGTCCCGCCGGGTCACCTCTGGTCCCCGGATCGGCCGGATGGGGGGAACACGGTGGTTTCCTCCTCGCCATGCCGTCAAGGTCGCGGCGCCTCGTATTTGACCCCGCCGACAACGGTGCCCCAGACCGGAATGTCCTTGATTGCCATCGGTTCGACATCGAGTGGACTCTCGTCGAGAACGGTGAAGTCCGCCCACTTGCCGCACTCGATGCTCCCGAGTTCGGCGTCGAGGTGCATGGTGTAGGCAACGCCGAGGGTGACGGCGTGCAGCGCGTCGTAGGCGGAAATCTTCTCCTCTTCGCCGAGAACTCGACCAGACGGCGTGACTCGGTTTACCGCGCTCCACATGCTGTGCAATTGTCCCAAAGGCGTGACGTTGGCGTCGGAGTGGAGCGCGAAGGGAACCCCCATTCGCTTGGCGCTGGCGCTTGGTTCCATCCGGTTCGCCCGCTCCGGGCCGACCGTGAGGTCGTAGTGCTGGTCGCCCCAGTACCAGATGTGGTTGGCGAAGATATTGGCGCACATGCCCAATCTTGCCATGCGGCGGAACTGGGCGCCGGTGATCAACTGCGAGTGCTGGACCGTGTGCCGGTGATCGAGCCAGGGACGCTCTTCGACCAGATGATCGACCGCGTCGATGAAGAGATCGATGATGGCATCGCCGTTGCAGTGAGCGTGGATGGGGATGCGCGCGGCGTGAAACGGCCGCATCTGTTCGACGATCTGCTCCGGCGGCACCATGAGCAGACCGAGATCCTCGCCGCGGTAGTATCCCGGCCAGTTCATCACCGCCGTGTTCGCCTGGATCGAACCGTCGAGAACGAACTTTACGCCCGGAAAGCGGAGCTTGTCGCTACTGGCGTTTTCCTGCAACTGCTTGATGCTGGCGGCAACCGCGCTCCAGTCGGCGGCCATACCCGGCAGCCCCGGAGTGTTGTAAATCGCAACCCGCGCCGGAAACTCGGGATCGTCGACGATGCGCTGCCAGGTGGCCAGCGAACCGGGAGAAGCCAGCACCGAGCCGGAAAGATCGGTTACGAGCGTCACGCCGGCGTTCCGAGCCAGTTTGCCCAAGCTGCGGATCGTGTCGTCTGAGTTGAGTGCCGCGAAGAGCAGGCGCCCGGCGGTGCGGCACAGGGCCATGGCGGCGGCTTCCTGCAACTCGCCGATCGGCTCGCCGTTCCCTCCCTTCAGCACCCCGTCGGTCATCGTCTCCCCGGTGATGCCTTCCTGCTGCATCAGCGCAGAGTTCACGGTGGCGACGTGGCCGCTGGCGTGGAGGAGGAAGATCTGCCGCGTGGTCGAGACCTGATCGAGGTCGGCGGCGCTCATCCGCTCGCCGGGGAAGTAGATGGGATCGAAGCCGATGGCGATCAAGGGCGTGGTGGGATCAGGCATCGCGGCGTCGAGTTCTTGGAGGTATGCGATCACGCCTTCCCGGGTCTGGATGCCCTTGAGCG
>JAXLWU010000052.1:0-12675 GCA_046328335.1 Thermomicrobiales bacterium | reverse complement strand
TCCCTCGCGCAGTGCAATTCGGTCCAAAGCAGAGGTGCACGCGGAATTGCCGCTGGTCTTCTTCCTCCAGACGAAGATCGAACTCAGCCAATACCCGCTCCCACCGGATTCCCTGTCGCGATGGCACTCCGAATCAACTGGTAGTCGCTTTCGCCAATCTCGTGGACGTTTCCCTGGAACGCCAGCGTCCAGTTCTGCGCCGGCCATTTTGAGACGTAGATCATCTGGCGCGCGATTGGCTCGGCCGGGATGGCGTCCTCCACCGGAAGGATGACATCCGGCGCAATCCTGACCCGAAACGGATAGTCTTCCGCGGCCTTCTTGGGGTCGCCGCTCTTCCAGATCGGCGCGTGGTCTTCGTAATACGGCGATTCGATGGTGGCCACACCCCCGAATGCCTTGCGACCGGTCAGGTAATAGACGATCTTGTCGCCTGGCTTCATCCGCTCCGCCTTCTTGCGATGGCGCGATTTGATTCCCTGCACGGTGTACCCGAGTTCACCGGTACGAGCGAAATTCTCCGGGGAACCAACGATGATCCAGTAATTCGGTGTGTTATCCGACATCTCGTTCCTGTTCCTTTCGCCCGTGGCGCAAGAAAACGTGGGGCGACGAGATGGAGTATGTCACGCCGCATGGGCACGACGTGGAACAGGGCGGACGAATGTGCATCCAGACGTTGCGCGTGATGTCCTCGCGTGGAACGGACACGCTACCATTGGCATACCGGGCACCGAGGAACGAGTCTGGAACATCGCGGAGACCGCCGTGGATACCGCCAAATCAACCCTGATCGAGCGTCTGGAGCGAATCGTCGGCAAGGACGGTGTTTTTTCTCGTCCCGCCGATCTCCTCGTCTATGAATACGATGGCAGCGTCGAGGGCGCGGTCGAAACCGCCGCGCCGACGGCCGTGACGCTCCCCCGGACCGCGGAGCAGGTCGCCGACATTGTGAGACTCGCCCGCGAGGCGGGACTGCCCGTCGTCGCGCGCGGCGCTGGCACAGGTCTCTCCGGTGGAGCTGTTCCCCAGCAAGGCGGCATCATCATTTCGCTCACGCAGATGAACCGGGTACTGGAAATCGACAGCGAGGACTGCACCGCGCTGGTCGAACCCGGAGTCATCAACCTCGAACTCAGTGAAGAAACCCAGTCACACGGGTTCTTCTTCGCGCCCGACCCATCGAGCCAGAAAGCTTGCACGATTGGCGGCAACGTCGCCGAGAACTCTGGCGGCCCTCATTGCCTCAAGTACGGCGTCACCACCAATCACATTCTTGGCTTGGAAGTAGTCCTCCCGGATGGGCGAATCATCTGGACTGGCGGCCGCGCGACCGGGACTAGTGGATACGACCTTACCGGGGCAATGGTCGGATCGGAAGGGATGCTCGGCATCGTCACCAAGGCGTTGGTGCGGCTGACGCCGCTGCCGGAAGCGACCCTCGTCCTGCTCGCTCCATTTGCCGATATCGAGTCAGCCTCCTTCGCGACCTCACGCGTGATCGCCGCTGGCATCGTCCCCGCCGCCCTCGAAATGATGGACAACCTGACGATCCAGGCAGTCGAACCCGCCTATCACGCCGGCTACCCCCTGGACGCGGGCGCGGTGCTGTTGATCGAGATCGATGGACTCACCAATGATGTCCTCGCCACGGGCGAAGAAGTCGCCGCGATCTGCCGTGAGGCGGGTGCGACCGAGGTGCGGCTCGCCACGGAAAAGGCAGAGCGCGACCTTCTCTGGAAGGGACGCAAGATGGCCCTCGGCGCCATGGGCCGGCTGGCGCCCAACTACTACTTGCACGATACCGTCGTGCCACGTTCGAAACTTCCTGACACCTTGCGCCGGGTGGAAGAGATTTCCCGCGACTACGCCCTCCCGATCGCCAATGTCTTCCATGCGGGCGATGGCAACCTGCACCCATTGATGCTTTTCGACCGCCGCGTTTCTGGCGCCACGGAGCGGGTACTGGAAGCGAGCAAGGAGATCATCACCTACTGCGTGGAGGTCGGCGGCGCCCTCTCGGGAGAGCACGGCATCGGTACCGAGAAACGCGGCTACATGACCCTGGTGTACACCGCGGAAGATCTGGCGGCCATGGCCGGCTTGAAGAACAGCTTTGATCCCGCCGGGATGTTCAATCCCGAGAAGGTGTTTCCGAAAGGGTACATGTGCGGTGAGGTGCGCGCCCTGCGGATGCAGGCGATGGCCCAGAAACTCGGCATCTATGCCTTCTGAGAATCTTTCCGCCGTCAACGGCGGATACGTGATCGACGGTCTCCCCATTGGCGAAACCGCGGTGCCCGCTGATGCTCAAGAGACCGCGGCGGTACTCGCCGAGGCGCATACGGCTTCCCGCGCGGTGCTCCCGGTCGGTGGGGGGACCGCGCTTGGTCTCGGCAACCTCCCGGAACGAGGTGATCTGGTTCTATCGACGTCGCGGCTCTCCGGCATTATCGACTACGAACCAACCGATCTCGTACTGTCGGTCGGTGCCGGCGCCCGCATTGGCGATGTCCAGGCCGTCCTGGCCGAACATGGCCAGCGCCTCCCGCTCGACGCTCCCGGTGGCGGAGACGCGACGATTGGCGGTCTCATTGCTACCGCCCGCTCCGGTCCCCTACGTCACAGCGCTGGATCGCTGCGCGATCTTCTGATTGGCATCTCCGTTGCCCACCCCAGCGGCACCGTTTCGCGCGCCGGCGGCATGGTGGTCAAGAACGTATCGGGCTACGACATGCCCCGGCTCTACCACGGCTCCCTCGGCACGCTGGGCGTCATCACGTCTGCGAACTTCAAGGTCCTGCCTCGCCCGCGCTGTGAAGCGACGCTGCTCGCTTCCTTCCCAAGCGTCGCCGCGGCGTTCGCGGCGTGGAATCGCGTCCGCGAGACGCGCCAACCCTTGGCAGCGATCGAGATATCCTGTGATCCCGAAACGTGGACGCTGGCGATGCGAATCGAGGGCCGTGAGCCAACCGTTGCCGTCGTAGCGGAGCGCGTTTCGCTCGCGATTGGCGCCGATGTCGATGCTTTCGGCGGACCGGACAGTGCTTCGTGGTGGGCTAATTACGTGGCGCGATCGTGGGCGCCATCGTCGCCAACCCAGGTCGTGATGCGCTGCGGAGTCCGTCCCCGAGATACAGAAGTCTTGCTGCAAGGCATCGTGCAGGCAACGGGATTGCTGAACGTCTCGGTTGCCCGGCTGTCGGCCTCGCCGGGCCTCGGGGTGGTCACCAGTACATTCGATCTCGGCGCGCTCGGCTCGGCGGAATCCCTTGCGGGAATCCAGACGGTTCTGGCGGGACTTGCGGAGACCGTTACGATTCACGCCGCGCCGCCGGATTGGAAAAAGGGCATCGACGTCTGGGGCCCAATGCCTGAGGGCTTCGACGTGATGCGCGCGTTACGCGATCAGTTCGATCCCGGGCGAGTTGTCAATCCCGGCCGCTTTGCCGGCTTTCTGTAAGAACTCTCGACGCGCGGAGCTGCCGCGCCTGGCTGGAGCGATCATCGATGGCTGTTGCGGCGCCGACGGACGCCAACCTGTTGCGACTGGGCGGTTTTTCCGGTGAGGACATTCCGGAGGAAGACCTCCTCCGGTCGTGCGTTCACTGCGGCATGTGCCTTCCAACCTGTCCCACCTACCGGATCACCGGACAGGAGATGTCTTCCCCACGCGGCCGGCTCTGGCTGATGCGCGCGGTTGCGGAAGACCGGCTCGATCTCCTCGATCCCCTCTTCGACGAGCAGATGTATCAGTGCCTCAACTGCCGCGCCTGCGAGGCCGTCTGCCCCTCTGGCGTCCATTATGGACCGCTGGTGGAAGCATCGCGAGCGCAACTCGAGCAGCACCGACCGCGACCGCTGCCCGAGAAGGCGTTACGTCGCGTCGCCCTGGGGTGGCTGTTCGCGGACACCGCGCGTCTTCGCTTCGTGGTACACGGGCTGAGGTTCGCCAAGCAAAGCGGACTGAACGCGCTCGCCCGTCGCCTTGGCATTCTGAAGCGGATGGGTATGGAGGACCTGGAATCGCTCACACCGGCCATCTCGCGCAAGCCGCTGATTCCCGGGAACGAGCGGTGGACGGCGGATGTCCGCCTTGGTCAGCGCCCCGCATCGGTCGATCTCTTCAATGGTTGCGTCATGGGCACCGTCTTCGCGAACACCAATCGCGCCGCTGCTCGCGTCATCGCCCGCAACGGCGCGGATGTCGATGTGCCCGTCCGGCAGCAGTGCTGCGGTGCATTGCACGTCCATGCCGGCATGATGGACGAGGCCCGGGTCCTCGCGCGCCAGAATATCGATGCGTTCGCGGCAGCCGGTGACGACGAGCCGATTATCGTCACGGCCGCGGGCTGTGGCGCGGCGTTGAAGGAATACGGACACCTCCTGAAAGACGACCCCGCTTATGCCGATCGCGCGGCGCGCTTCAGCGCTCGGGTACGCGATGTCACGGAATACCTGGCGGAACAGGACTTGGTTCCACCGCGGAAGCGGATCGACCGCGTAGTGACCTATCAGGAGCCCTGCCACCTGGTGCACGCCCAGCGCATTTCGCAGCAGCCGCGCCAACTCATGAAGAGCATTCCGGGACTTCGTCTCGTCGAGATGAAGGAATCGTCGCTCTGCTGCGGCAGCGCCGGGATTTACAACATCATCCGCGAGGATATGGCGAACGAACTTGGCGACCGAAAAGCGCTGCACGCCATGGAGACCACCGCCACTGAGGTGATCACGGTCAACCCCGGATGCCTGATGCAGGTGCGAGCATCGATCGAGCGCAACGGGGGCACGGCTCGCGTCCGCCACATCGCCGACTTGCTCGATGAAGCCTACGGCGGCGCGAAGACCAAAAAGGCGCTCATCGGCCGCGCGCCCGTGGTCAACGGATCAAAAAGTCACTGACGGCCTTCCCGTTCCCTGGCATTACGGCGGCGCGCGAAAGAGGTGTCGTTCCGAGCCGCAGCGAGGAACCTCGGTGGCGGTCGCCATCACCGCCAACGCCGAGGTCCCTCGTTCCTCGGGACGACACATCGTGTGCCCGTCGCACTACGACGTCGTGCAGAAGTCGTGTCGGTCAAACGGGGAGTGCTGTGTCGTCCCGACCGCAGGAGGGACCTCGGTGAATCATAGAGACCACCACGCCCGCCAGTCTCGCAACCGCTACTGCGCGAGCGCCTCGAACATGGCGATGTCTGTCCGAATCAGATCCAGACTGGAGCGCCAGAACTCACGGGACTTGAGATCGATCCCGAAGTTCGCCGCAAGATCGCCCGCGCTGGCGAGACCGGTCGAGCCGAGCAGCGCGTCGTAGCGGTCCGGGAACGATTCAGGATCACGCTGGCTTTCGGCGAACAAGCCAAGGCCAAAGAGCAACCCAAACAGATATGGGAAGTTGTAGTACGGCAGATCGGGGTCGTAATAGTGCCCTTTCACCGCCCACATGAACGGATGCCGGGCGTCGGCATCGATCGCGTCGCCGTAGGTTCCTTCTTGCGCTTCGAGCATCAGTCGGTTGAACTCGCCAATTGACAACTCGCGATTGGTCCGCCTGGCAAAGACGGCCTCCTCGAAATCGAACCGGCTGACGATATCGATAACGATTTGGCAAGCGCCCTGGAGGGACTGCTCGAGAATGTACAGCCGTTCTTTCTCCGGCGCGGTGGCCATCGCCGCCTCCTTGACGATCGTTTCGCAAAAGGTGCTGGCCGTCTCGGCGAGGATCATCGGGGTCCGCTTTTGCAGCGGCGTCAGCGATGCCTCGTTGAGATTGTGATAAGCGTGACCGAGTTCATGCGCCAATGTGGAAACGCCGTCATAACTCGGAGAGTAATTGGCGAGAATGCGGGACTCATCACCAACGAATGCCATGCAGTAGGCGCCACCAACTTTCCCTGACCTCGGCCCCGCGTCGATCCAGCGCTCCGCAAACGATCGCCGCGCCAGATCGGCCAATCGTACGCCGTACGATGCAAATTGCTCCACGATAAACCGGGTCGCCTCGTCCCACCGCCAACTCTTGCCCGGATCGCCGACGGGGGCGAAGAGGTCGTACCAGGCGAGGCGGTCGAGACCGAGCGCTCTCGACTTGACCCGGAGATAGCGCCTCAAATCGGGAAACGCGGTTCGCGCTTCACCGAGCAGGACAGCGAGGGTCTCGCGATCGATCCCGCTCCAGAAAAGCGCCTCATCGAGTGGCGATGCCCACTTCCGCCGCGCCGCAAGGGTCAGCGTCTGGCCCTTCACACCGTTCAGCGCCGCCGCCAGCGGTAACGCATTCGCTTCCCACGCCGACAATTCCGCCTGCCACGCCGCCGCTCGCACGGATCGATCCCCGGTCATCGCCAAATTGCGCACCTCGCTCATCGGCAGGACCCGGGACACCCCGTCGATGTCCACGGAAACGGTGATCTGGGAACTGAGGTTGCCATGCAATTTGTCCCAGGCAGCGCCGGACGATGGCGACAACTCGGCGGCGAGCGATTCCTCCGCCTCACTCATCAGATGTCCCGCTCCGACCCTCAGTTGCCGCAGGGGGTAGGCGTGCGCGGCGGCGAGCCGAGAGCGCTGCACCAAATCCTCGACCGGAAGGGCGCCAATCCAGGCGTTGAAGCGCGTCTGCAACTTGGAAAAGGCGACCCGGCGCTCTCGCAATTCGCTGTTTCGCGCTTGCGCAACCTCGTTTCGGGTGTCGGTCGTGATCAGCCCATAGAGATAGGCGCCGGTCTCGTCCAGCGCGTGTTCCACGGCGTTGATCGCTTGAAGTACGCGCTCGAATCGGGCGACGAGGTGATCGTCAATCGGTAGCGTTTCGACCTCGCGAACCGCTTCGGCATCGAAAAGTGCAGTCAGATCATCAATCGCTGTGAGCAAATTGGCGAATCCGGTGTCAAACTCCAGCGACTCGATCCCGGGATAGATTGCGGTCAAATCCCAGCGCGGCAATTCGGTGCTTTCCGCCTCTGGGTCCCCGACCGTTGATGACAAACGAGAATTCATGCTGCCATGGTTCCCTTCATGTGAAATGACTATCTCTTTCCTGGAAATCCTACGCGAACGGGTTGCGCGGTCTGGCCAGCGGTCTCGGATATGCAAGAAGTGGACGCATCCACTTGACAGCGCCGTGCTCTATTCGTAGATTCTTGGTCAACAACTGAAGAGTGCTGCCTTATCGAGATGGGTGGAGGGATTCGGCCCTGTGAAGCCCGGCAGCCTGCGGTCATCGCACCGCAAGGTGCCAAATCCGGCAGAGCGATCTGCGAGATAAGGGACCTGCGTCATGACGCACCCCTGCCTCGGCAGGGGTTGTTTTGTTCCTGGGTCAGGACTCGGTGAGTCCGGGAACCCGAGGCGCGCTCTGAAGATATCGAGAGCAGTCGGAACTGGAGTGCGCGAAACGATGGCGGAAGACCGAATCGACCAACCCGACGGCGCCGGCCGCCTGCGAGTCCTCAGGCGGCAGAATGAGAGCATGCGTTCCCTGGAATCGCCGCGGCTGCGGGTGGAGTTGGGGCCGCTGGAGTTGGAACTGGGGGGGCGGCTGGAGCAGGTGCAGCTGGCCTACCGCACCTGGGGGCGGCGCAACGCCGCCGGCACGAACGCCATTCTGGTGCTGCATGCGCTGACCGGGGATAGCGCGGCGGGGGGGAGTGGCGGCTGGTGGGAACCGCTCATCGGTCCCGGTCGTCCCCTCGATCCGACGCACGCCTTCATCGTCTGCGCCAATGTCCTCGGCGGCTGCCAGGGCTCGACCGGACCGGCCAGTCCCGATCCGCGCACCGGCCGGCCCTACGCCATGCGCTTTCCGTTGCTGACCATCGGCGATCTGGTCGCCGCCCAACGCCGGTTGGTGGATCACCTCGGCATCACCCGCCTTCTCGCCATCGGCGGCTCCATCGGCGGCTTCCAGGCGCTGGAGTGGGCCACCCGCCATCCCGAGCGGGTCGGCGCGGTGGTCCCCATCGCCGCCGCCGCCGCCCTCGATCCGCAAGGGATCGCCCTCAACGAGATCGGGCGGCGCGCGATCATGGCCGATCCCGACTGGCGGGGGGGCGACTATCTGGCGGCGGGGGTCTTTCCCCAGCGCGGCCTGGCCATCGCCCGCATGGTGGGGATGGTCACCTATCACTCCAAGGAGAGCATGGCCACCCGCTTCGGCCGCCAGCCCGCCACCCGGCCCGTCCTCTACCCCTCCTTCGGCCCCACCTTCGATGTCGAGGGCTATCTCCACTATCACGGCGATGCCCTCGTCACGCGCTTCGATGCCAACAGTTATCTCTATCTGACGCGGGCGATGGATCTGTATGACGTCGGTCGCCAGGGCGGGCTCGACCACTGGCTGGCCCAGGTCACCGCCCCCGCCCTCCTCCTCGGCATCCGCTCCGACTGGCTCTTCCCCCCCGACCAGGTCCAGGCCCTCGCCACCCAGCTCCGCCGCCTCGGCACGGACGCCCACTACGCCGAACTCGATTCCCCCCATGGCCATGACGCCTTCCTCAAGGAGTGGGACCAGCTCACTACCCTCCTCACCCCCTTCATCGCTGAGCATCTGGGCAGAGACTGAAGCGGTGGAGGATCGTTTGCTGAACTCTCGCAGCCAGGACCAGCGCCGGAGCGGTCACTCGAGGTGCAACTACATACCGGAAATGCATAGTTCGGATGATGTGTCGCTGCCGTTGCGACACGAACATGGAGGGCGAAGGATGCGGCAGGTGCTGCATCATCCAGGTTCTGTCGTCGGAGCGAAGATGAGTAGAACTCGGCCGCGGCACTTCCGAAGCAAGAGGTTCACGATGTGCGCCACCCGGGCTCCTTCGGAAGACCCGTGTCGCGCGCTTCGCGCTGGCCGATTAGAAGGTCAGACCTCGTGAATATTCCCGGCTACGATCTGCGGCCGCCGCGCGGGCCGAAGGACGCAATGCGCTTCGGTCGTTGGGATGCGATAGCAATCAGATACAACGAGTTTCACGTTCGGAGTCAGGGATTCCCCGATTGCGGGTTAGCAAGGAGAGAGAAGTGAGCGAGAACGCGAGCGAAATCGAGGCCCTCGGCGAGACTGCCGTCGCGCCAACCCAGCAGGGGTTCGAGACTCTGGCCCTCCACGCGGGACAGGACGTCGATCCGGTGACGAAGTCACGTGCGGTGCCGATCTACCAGACCACGTCCTACGTGTTCGATAGTCCCGACCATGCCGCGCGCCTGTTTGGCCTGCAGGAATTCGGCAACATCTACACCCGGATCATGAATCCGACGGTCGATGTCCTCGAGAAGCGCATTGCCGCACTGGAGGGTGGCGTCGGCGCCCTGGCGACAGCGTCCGGTCAGGCCGCCCAAGCCCTGGCGGTGATGAACATCGCCAACGCGGGCGATGACATCGTCTCCACGACGAGTCTCTATGGGGGCACGTACAACCAGTTCGCCCACACCTTCCCGAAACTCGGGATCAATGTCATTTTCTGCGAACCGACCCCCGAGGGCGTGCGCAAGGCGATCACCCCGAAGACCAAGTTGGTCTACTCGGAAACAATCGGCAACCCCGACCTCCTGACGCTCGACATCCAGGGCGTCGCCGATGCAGCCCACGCCGCGGGCGTGCCGCTGATGATCGACAACACCCTGCCGACCCCCTATCTGGTACGCCCGCTCGATCATGGCGCCGATATCGTGACCCACTCCGTGACCAAATTCCTCGGTGGCCACGGAACGTCGATCGGCGGCGTCATCGTCGATGGCGGATCGTTCGACTGGAAGGCATCGGGCAAATTCCCCGGGTTCACCGAGCCGGATCCGAGTTACCACGGCCTCGTTTTCACCGATGTCTTCAATGAGGCGAACTTCGGCGCGAACATCGCCTACATCATCAAGGCTAGGGTGCAGGGACAGCGTGATATCGGCGCCTCGATGAGCCCATTCAACGCCTTCCTCTTCCTCCAGGGGATCGAGACGCTGCCGTTGCGCATGGAGCGACACAGTCAGAACGCACTGGCCGTCGCGCGCTTCCTCACCGAGCATCCCAAGGTGAACTGGGTGAACTACCCTGGTCTCCCCGGTCATCCTGCCTATGAGCGTGCGACGAAGTACTTCCGCAACGGACTCTTCGGCGCGATTATCGGATTCGGCATCAAGGGCGGTCTGGAAGCCGGACGCCGCTTCATCGAGAACGCCAAGCTCTTCTCGCACCTCGCCAATGTCGGCGATGCCAAGTCGCTCGTCATTCATCCGGCGACGACGACCCATTCCCAGCTCGACGAAAATGCACAGGCGGCCACTGGCGTCACTCCGGACTATATCCGCCTTTCCGTCGGCCTCGAAACGGTGAGCGATCTGATCGCGGACCTCGATCAGGCACTCGCCAAAGCCTGATCGCACCCATGAAGAACGCCCATCCCAGGTGGTGGGATGGGCGTTCCAGCGAGACATCAAGGAGACCAGGGATCACCACGCTCCCTGGTTTTCTGTCAGGTCGAGCCGCCCGTGGTCGTCTGTCCCGCGCCCGAGGCCGCCACCAGTGCTCCTTCGGTCGCCAGCGGACGCTCGACGCGTTCGCCGGCCGGCACAATCCACTCTGGGCGAAACCACTGGCGCTGCCACGGAATGGCAACCCGGTTCTTGTGCCCCGCGAAGTCGACCAGGTAGAGGGGGATGCCGTAGGTGCTGCGGGCGTTGATCTCGACAATGGTGCCGGTCGCGCCATCGAAGCGAGCTTCCGGCCACGTCGTGTAGAGCACGCTGATCCCCGGAATACCCCGCTTGCTGACTCCGCGCGGCATCGCCACCCGCACCGTATCGCCGATCATGAAATCGCTCATTGCGCTCCGTCTCCACCAGCGTAGATTTGATCGCAGTATACCGGAGCGAAATCGCCCTCCAGCTCAGGCGGAACGCCCGGTCCGGTCTGGCGCGGCCCCACCGGTTGTGCCCCAGACGGCTTGATACAGTTCCGCGATCTGGGCCTGGAGGGTCAGGGGCAACCGGTCGAGCCGCGGCCGATCCTCTTCGCCCAGCAGCACTCGCAATGCCCAGACCTGTCTCGCCTGTTCTCTGGTGAGTGCGTCGCCAGCAATCGTTGTCGCGCTCCAGCGGCGACACAAATCAGCGAGCGACGGTTCATCCAACGGCAGTACGGCGTTCCTGATGTAGGCCAGTCCTTCCGGACTGCTTCGCGCGGGTTCCCCGCCTCTCCCTACCGGGAGCGACACCAGACTGGGCCGGGTATCGCCCGGGCTCCTACTGGCAGATGGCTCCACTTCCTCACGATTGGATGTCCGAACCGGCCGGCGCGTGAGAAGTACGCCGCCGAAGATCACCCCAATACCGGCCGCCATCGCAACATAGAGGTACTCGCGATGGCCGAAGCGGGTCAGCGTTCCGCCCGCGGCGACCATCACCGCACCCACCGCGATCAGCAGGCAACCGAGGGCGCGCGCCCGCAATCCGGGCATACCCCGCATTTTCCAGGCCGACCAGAGCGCCCCACCAACGAGAATCATCGTTCCGCCAGCGTTGATCAGCGCTGCCAGCGCCACCAGCGCCGGCCCGCGCTCGATCGCGCCCCAGCCCTTGATGTCGAGCAATTGCGGATCGACCGGCGCGCTCCAGACGGCCGTCGCCGCGATCGCGACGACGAGCAGGGTGATGCCTGGCGTGATCGCGGGCATGCGACCGGGAAAGAGCAAGTACAACTCTCCCAGCGCCAGCAACCCGACGACCAGCACCGCCCCGGTCAGGTAATAGACGCGGGCAAGCGCCGGTGTCCATCCGGCAAGCGCCCCGACCACTTCCGCCCCAGCGGCGATGGCAAACAGAAGGAACGCAATCGACCAGACGACCCGCTCCGGGCGCGGCCGGCGCATCGCATCCCAACCGACATAAGCGGCACAGGCCAGGGCGACGATTGTGGCAAAAAGCGGTAGCGCGATCACGCCGGGATCGATGCGAAAATTGGATCACTCATGCAGCCGAGTGTACCCGTCGCAGGAGACGAACACGATGCTTTTCATGGTCATCGAACGCTTTGCGCCCGGCGCCGTGCCGGCGATCTACCGCAAACTGCGCGACGAGGGCCGTTCCACACCGGAAGGATTGCGCTATGTCGGAAGCTGGATCGAGGCCAACCTCGCCCGCTGTTTCCAACTGATGGAGTGTGATGACGCCCGATTGCTACAGCGTTGGGTTCTCAGTTGGGGCGAACTTGCGGAAGTCGAGATCGTCCCGGTCGTCCCCTCCGCCGACACCCAGGAAGTCGTCAAACCGTTCCTGTAACCGGGAGCGTAGACCGTTCAGGCGGCAGAAACGCGGGACGGTCTGACCACTCAGCGAGACACCAGGGAGATGGACATGGAACATCGGCAATTCGACGCGCTCGTTTCCTCCATCGAACCGGGTAACCGCCGCTCCTTGCTGCGCCTCGCCGGAGCCGCGCTGCTAGCCGTCGGTGGGTTCGGCATCCAGGCGAAACGCGCCAGCGCCGTCTGCCTGCGCGATCACGCTCGCTGCGAGCGATCGCCTGATTGCTGCTCGGGAAATTGCCGCAAGAAGGGCAAGCGCAATCACCGCCGCTGCGGCACCACCCCGACGAACGCCTACGGGTGCACCGTCGAAATGGGCTCCTGCCGCAATGGCCCGGTCCCCTGTCCCAAACGTCCAAGCGGCGAGTGCCAGGTGACCGTCAGCGGCAGG
>JAXLWU010000051.1:0-15595 GCA_046328335.1 Thermomicrobiales bacterium | reverse complement strand
TGGATCACTGATCATGGCCAACGCCATGACCGGCGCGCGTGAACTTTTTCACGATAGTGTCTGGCGCAATCGCGCGATCGGATTCATCGTCACCGCCACAACCGCTTCGTTCACCTTTGGCTTGCCGGTGATCACCCAAATCGATGCGCACTTCGGCTGGCGTGTTGCACTTGGCTCGCTGACGATTCCTCTTGTCATCCTGATGGCAGGCACGCTTATCCTGCCGGCAGCAATCCAACGGATCGGGGAAAAGACCGCCAAGTCGAGCGCCATTTCGTCATTCCGGGAGGTGTTGAGCGACCGGCGCACCAGATCGCTCCTGATTGTGCTCGGCCTCAACGTGGGGACGTACACCGGCTGGCTGGTCTACTTCGGCGCCTACGTCAGCGACGTGTTCGCCGCCTCGGCGGGCGTCCTGAGCATCATGTTCTTCCTGAGCGGCATTACCGAAATCGTCGCCAACAATCTAACGCCGCCGTTGTTGCGCCGGTTCGATTCACACGCCTTGCTCTTCACGGCGCTCGCCCTGGTTTCGCTGCCACTTCTTCTCACGGGGATCGTGATCACGTCCATTCCCGGGGCATTGATTACCGCGGTGATCGTCCTGAACGGAACCGCCGTGGCGTATATCGCCGCCACCGCGCTCCTGCTTTCTGACAGCGTCTCCAAACCAGGCGCAACGATGTCGCTCTCGTCGGCGGTGATTGGCATCGGCAACGCCTTTGGCCCGCTGGTAGCGGGTTTTACCCTGGCGTCGACCGGGAGTTTCGAAGCGGCCTACCGGGCATTGGGTCTGTTCGCCCCCGCGGCGATCGTGGCGCTCTGGTTGGGAACGAGACGCACCGCCCCAATCGCGATCCCGGAGCAGACGCGGTAAGGCATTCGCATGCGGCACTCGCCTCTTCCGCCGTCGCCGCTGCTCCCCTCAGTCGAGTTTCGCCGAAACAGCGCGGGCGGCGGGCGGTACGAATTCGTCGGCGACGCAATCCATTAGCACGATGTCGTACCGCTCGCCAGCCAGAACACGAGCGCCACGCCGCCGCCCGATTTCGCGGAACCCGGCCTTCTCGTAGGCGCGCAACGCTGCGGCGTTGTATGCGGGCGTATCGAGCCAGACATTGTGCACGCCAAGCATGGTAAAGGCGTAGTCCAGCAGCAGCCGGACGGCCTCGGTTCCATACCCCTGGCCCCGCTCCGACGCATCGCCGATGGTGATGCCAAACTCCGCCGTGCCATGAGGGTTGATGAAATCGCGAATGTTCATCACCCCGATTGGGCGGTACTCAGGAAGCGCATAGATTGCAAAGCCAATCCAGTCAGGCCGTTCACCGCCCAGGAGCGACTCCCAGCCAGAGGCGACCGCCTCCGCCGTCGCTGGCCGCGGGTCGCCGCCGCCGCGATCGACCGTCCAGAAATCGTTCTCCCAACGCTCGAGCAGCGGCAACAGCCCGCGGTGCAGCGGCCCGAGCGCCACCCGCTCCCCGACGATGTTCACGATTGGAAATGGACCAGTCTCGTCTGACCTGCGGCTGACGTCGCAGAGAGCATCAGCGCCCACGGTCAACTCCATTTCTGGCGGCTGAAGGTCATGCCGCGGACGGTCCGGGAAAACCCGCATGCTACCATCGGGCACGTACTGGGTTGCTTGTCTCGATCGAAATCTGGAGTCTTCTCGTCATGGCCACCCCCACCGCGCCCGCGCTCGCCGATATCCGCCCGAACATCATCGCCGCGCTCGGCCATACGCCCCTGGTCCGGTTGAACAAGGTCGCCAAGGGCATTCGGACGCCGGTGGCCGCCAAACTCGAAATGCTCAATCCCGGCGGTTCGGTCAAGGACCGCATCGGGATCAGGATGATCGAAGAAGCGGAGCGCAAGGGCTGGTTGCGGCTCGGCGGCACGATCGTCGAACCGACTAGCGGCAATACCGGCGTCGGGCTTGCCATGGCCGCGGCGGTCAAGGGCTACTCCTGCATCTTCGTCATGCCGGACAAGGTCGCGCCGGAAAAGGTTGCCCTGCTCCGGGCCTACGGCGCACAGGTGGTGACGACGCCGACGGCCGTCGAGCGCGACTCTCCCGAAAGTTACTACTCGGTGGCGGACCGGCTGACCCGCGAGGTACCGAACGCGTTCCAGCCGAACCAGTACTTCAACCCGATGAATCCCCGCACCCATTTTGAAACCACCGGCCCCGAAATCTGGGAGCAGACGGCGGGAAACATCACCCACTTCGTCGCGGGCGTCGGCACCGGCGGCACCATCTCCGGCGTCGCGCGGTACCTGAAAGAACAGAATCCGTCGATCCGGGTCATCGGCGTCGATCCCGAAGGAAGCATCTACACCCAGCCAGACAACATGCACACCTACAAGGTCGAAGGCGTGGGCGAGGATTTCTGGCCCGGTACGTTCGATCCGACCCTGGTCGACGAGTGGGTCAAGGTTTCGGATCGCGATTCGTTCCTGGCAGCGCGCGCCGTCACCCGCGAAGAAGGCATTCTCATCGGCGGGTCGGGTGGAATGGCGGCGCATGCCGCGCTGGAAGTCGCGCGTCGCGCGGACGATCCCGAAGCCCTCGTCGTGGTGTTGCTGCCCGATAGCGGCCGTGGCTATCTCTCCAAGATCTACAACGACGACTGGATGCGGGAGAACGGATTTCTCTCCCGCTTCACGCAACCGGCGCGGATTGGCACGGTGGTCGCCGAGCGCACCGGGGAGACGCCGCGTGTCGTCGCGATCGGCTGCGATCAGACCGTGGCGGAAGCGATCGAACTGCTGCGGGAACACGACATTTCCCAGTTGCCGGTCGTTCGCACCGGGACGCCCCTGGTGGCGGGCAACGGCGACCGGACCCGCGTCGAAGTGCAATCGGTAGCGGGGTCGGTACAGGAACGGGGTCTCCTCGACCATCTGTTCCGCCATCCCGAGGTGCTCAGCGCCAAGGTGAGCACCATCATGGATGGTCCGTTCCCCCTGGTCGACGCCAACGAAGAGGTCGAGCGGGTTGTGCCGATGCTGGCGTCCGGGGCGCCCGCCGTTCTCGTCCAACGCGACGGCGCGATCATCGGCGTGGTGACGCGGGCTGACGTGCTCGAATACGTGGCCAATCACCGCGGGACGTAGTCGTGGGTCGCCGCCTACGACCTTCGTGCGTATCCCTATGCTTCGGCGATGAACGGGCAGCGGTCCCAACGCGAGCCCGCGGCCGCCGCGGGATATCACGTCAGGGGACTGATCCGGGCCAGGGAGGATCTTGATGGTAACCCTCTCCCATCACCTCGAGTACGCCGACTTGCAACGCTTGCGAGAAGGGCGCCGCGAACGGTTGGAGGTGATCGATGGAGAGCTGTTCGTGAATCCGGCGCCATCACCACTCCATCAGTTTGTCTCCAAGCGCCTCTGCCATATTTTCATGCAGGCGGTCGACGACGCTGGCATCGGCGAGTATCTCGCCGCGCCAGTGGATGTTGTGTTGACGAACAGGGACATTGTGCAACCTGACCTTGTCGTGCTCCTGCGATCGAACCTTTCTCGAATCTCCAATCGGGCGATCGAGGGACCGCCCGATCTCGTCGTGGAGATCATCTCGCCATCGAGCGATTTCCATGACCGGGTACGGAAACAGCGACTCTACGCCCGTCATGGTGTATCCGAGCTCTGGCTGGTGGATCCGGTTGCGCGGCAACTCACCATCTACGCCAATCCCTGCGAGGGTCGCTATCACGTCGAGCGGGCCTTCACCGACACGGCCGTTTCCACGATCATCCCGGGACTGACCGTTGACCTCATGGCGGTGCTGTCGCCCGTTCCTACAGAGCAAGACGAGGGATAAATCCGATGGCAGCCGTCTCCCATCACCTCGACTTTGACGATCTGCAGCGGCTGCGCGAAGAGCGTACCGAACGCCTGGAGTTGATCGATGGGGAACTGTTCGTGACGCCGTCACCTTCGATGCTCCATCAACTGGTGTCTAAACGGCTGAATCGAATCCTTCTTCAGGCGGTCGACGACGCTGGAATTGGCGCCTTCTTTTACGCGCCGCTGGACGTGAAACTCGGACCGCGCGACGTGGTCCAACCCGATCTCGTTGTTGTGCTCAAGGGGCACTTTACCGTTTTCACCGACGCGGCCATCGCAGGATCGCCCGATCTCGCGGTCGAGATCGTCTCTTCAACAACCGGGCGCACCGACCGGGTCATCAAACGGGACCGCTACGCGCAGTTCGGCGTGCCGGAGTACTGGCTCATCGATCCCGAGGCGCGGCAGATCACCATCCATGCCGATCCCCGCGAGGGTCACTATCAGATCGCGCGAACATTTACCGACACCGCGGTGTCCACGATCATTCCGGACTTGACGGTCGATGTTGCGGCGTTGCTGTCTCCCGTTCCCGAGGAGTGAGTGTTCTCCCGCCTCGGACGACTACGCTTGGAAAAATCGCCGAACGCGCCCACTCCGCTACCATTCGACATAGCCGTGATCGAGATGACGAGCATGCGCGTCAGGCTCGAGGGGGAATGACGCTCCGGCGCTGCCGCCGAAGCGATGCGACTGGGAAAGGAATCGATGACATCACACTGGGATGAGACGGCATTCGAAACGCGCGCGATTCATGTTGGCCAGGAACCCGATCCGACCACCGGCGCGATCACCATTCCGATTTACCAGACCAGCACCTACGTGCAGAAAGGGGTCGGCGAGCACGGCACGTATGAATACGGCCGCACCCACAACCCGACCCGCACCGCGCTTCAGGAGGTGGTTGCCTCGCTCGAGGGCGCGGCATGGGGGCTTGCCTACGCCAGCGGATTGGCCGGCACCCAGAACATCTCCTATCTCCTGGTGCCGGGCGACCATATCGTCCTATCCGACGATGCCTACGGCGGCACGCACCGTTTTGTCGCCAAGGTCATCAGCCGCTACGGCATCGACTACAGCGTCGTTGACATGAGCGATCTCGACCAGGTGCGGCAGGCGATTCGGCCCGAGACCCGGCTCGTCTGGGCGGAGTCCCCGACCAACCCCTACCTCAAGATCGTCGACATCGCCGGCATCGCCTCGCTCCTGGCCGGGCATCGCGCGCTCTTCGTGGTCGATAACACCTTTGCCTCGCCCTATCTCCAGAACCCGCTCGCTCTCGGTGCTGACATGGTCCTGCACTCCTCTACAAAGTACCTCGGCGGGCACGCGGACGTGGTCGGTGGCGTGGTGGTTGGCAACGACCCGGAACTCCACGAAACGCTGAAGTTCCATCAGAACGCGGGCGGCGCTGTGCCGAGCCCTTTCGATTGCTGGCTGGTGCTGCGCGGAATCAAGACCCTTCCGGTGCGCATGGATCGACATTCCGAAAACGGGCGTGCCGTCGCCGAGTTCCTGCACGAGCACCCCGCGGTGCGGCAGGTCTTCTACCCCGGCTTGGCCGATCATCCCGGCCATGATCTTGCCGCGCGCCAGATGCGCGACTTCTCGGGGATGGTCTCCTTCACCGTTCGCGGTGATTTTCAGACGGCGGCCGATGTCGCCCGCAGCACCCGTGTCTTCCAACTTGCGGTTAGCCTCGGCGGCGTCGAATCGCTCATCGAGCACCCCGGGCAGATGACCCATGCCAGCGTCGCGGGGACCGTTGCCGAAGTGGAAGACACGCTGTTGCGACTTTCCGTCGGAATCGAAAATCAGTCCGATCTGATAGCCGATCTCACGCAGGCACTGGAAGTGGCGGTCCCAGCCGTCGCGATGCGTTAGCGGTAGTGTCCCCGGTCGTGGCGGCGCCGATCGGTCCCTACCCCCATCCGGCGCCGCCCGCCTCTCTCCGGCCATGGCCGCCACAGGCAATCGCGGCCGGGTCTCGGGTGATCGAACTGATCAGAGCGCAGATACCGGATACCCTGGTCGAGCACGTCGGCAGCAGTTCGGTGCCGGGGTGCGACGGCAAGGGGTATCTCGATTTCGTCATCCCCTACCGTGACGCGGCCCACTTGGCGACAATCAACGACAGGTTGTGCGCCCTCGGCTTCGGCCGGCAACAGAACGACGATCCCTTTCCCGAGTCCCGGCCGATGCGGACCGGCGCTTTCGTCCACCACGGCGAGACGTTTCTCCTGCATGTCCACGTCGTACCGCATGAAAGCCACGAGGCGGAGGACCTGTGCCGCTTCCGCGACGCGCTGCGCGCCGATTCCACGCTGGCCGCGCGCTATGTCGCGGTGAAGCGCGCGATTCTCGCATCGGGCATCACGGAGGGCGATGAGTACGCTCGCGCCAAGGAGTCGTTCTTTGCCGACCTCGGTTTCACTGGCGCCTCGAGCACCTGACGCGAAGCCGCTTGCTCGCGAAGATTACCCCCATGCGCCTCGCATGAATGGAGGTCAGAGTCTAAATCGCGTCGCGCTCTGCCACTCTAGTGGAACCCGTCACCGTGGGAGCAGCGCTTTCGACTGAAGTAGCGGTCTCGATGGGGGCTTTTCTGTCAGGGACAACCGGGGCTTCTGCTTCCTCCCGAAATGCTTTGACCCCTTGCCCGAGCGACTTGACGACATCTGGCAGTTTGCCGCCGCCGAAGATGATCATCACGATCAACAAAACGATGACCATTTCCTGCCAACCCAATCCAGCCATTTCGTTCCTCTCTCCTACCTGTTACAAGCGACGGAGCAGTCCCACCCCTATGGCAGATCCTGCACGCTCGAAAGCGCGATGGACGCAAGCAGAATGATCGCCGAGTGATTCGCCAGTCGGACATCGTCTGAGGCAAACGCAACCACAATTCCGATACTGGCGAGCAATGCTGGAATCAGCCAGCCCCACCGGATCGAAACGCGGCGAGCGATAGACGGCACCATGGCGTGGCCGCTGGGCTCCGGTTCAGGCCGTCGGCGTTGCTTCCTTCCCGGTTGGCAACGGCACCACCGAGAAATCAACCAGGTCATCGAGCAGCCAGCGACCGTCCTGCTCGGCAAAGACAAACAGGAGCGTTTCCGGGCCGGAAGGCGGCAGGAGTGGCTCGTTGATGACGACGAATGACGCGACACGACCGTCAGACAGTACGATCGGTTCGGTGGCGGCGATCAGCCGCACCATCTGGTCCTCCGCTCGAGGTTCCGGCGTCGCGGCGAGACGATCTCTGGTCGTCGCCCGAAGCTCATCGCTGGTAGTGAGGCTGCCGTACACCCGCTGCACGCCGTGCTCGGTCATCAGTGCGGCCGCGCGCGGGATGTCCTCCGCGTTGAAACAGGCGATCACCGAGCGCGTCGCGTCGCGTATGGCTTCGGCCGTCGCCTCATCGGCAGTCGTTCCTAGGGGTGGCGTGATCACGGGCGGAGCCGAAGAGGGAACACCCTCCCCATTCAGATTCAGCATCGTCGCCAGGGCATCGCTGGCAACCGGGTCAGCGGTGCATTCCGCGGGAGCAACAACACGCTGATTTACCGATTCTTCCGCGGTCGGTGTTGCATCTTGTGCCGCGGCCGGCCCAATAGTCGCCAAGCTCGTGATCAGCACCGTGAGACCGATTCCGACGGTTTGGCGTGATAGTGCGTTTCGCATCAGTGACTCCTTTCCCTGTTTCGTTTCGCGACACATCGCTCTTCGAACATGTGAATCCTGGCAACAGCACTATCCTCAGGCTGGCGCGGGCGGTTCGATCGGACGGCGGGCGAAGAAGTGGGAGGCGAGGACGCCGGCTTCATAGAGGGCCACCAACGGCACCGCCACCACCATCATGTTGATCGGGTCGGTCGAGGGGGTGATGATCGCGGCCACCACCAGGATCGCGACGAAGGCGTACTTGCGAAAGGCGCGCAGTTTCTGCGGCGTGGCGATCCCCAGTTTGGCGAGGATGAACATCACCACCGGCAACTGGAAGGCCAACCCCAACCCCACCATCAGCGTCAGGTAGAAACTGATCACCTCCTGCCCTTCCGGCGACCACTCGTACAGATCGCTCATGAACCCGGACAGAAACTGCAACGCCCGCGGCGCGGCGAAGAAGAAGGCATACCCCACCCCCAGCAGAAAGAGGAGCACCACGAAGGGGAGGGAGAGGATCAGAAAGCGCTTCTCCCGCTTCGTCAACCCCGGCAGCAGAAACCCCACCAGTTGCCAGACGATGACCGGCAGGGCGAAGCCGATGGCCAGGTAGAGGGCGATCTTGAAGTAGATGGTGATCGGATCGGTGGGACTGACCACGTCAAAGCCCCCCACCGCGTTCGATTCCAGTTGCAACCGCCGCAGCATCGGGCCGGCCAGGACAATCCCGGCGATGAAGGCCAGGGCGATGGCGAGCACGCTCTTGATGATCCGGTCCCGCAACTCCTCCAGGTGCTCCAGCAGCGTCATCTCCGCAAACTCGTCCGGTCCCTCCGGGTCCGGCAGTTTCGGCAGTCGCGGCCGACGCACCGGCAGTTTGCTCGACGGAGGAGCAAGTGTGGCGAGGGCTCTTGCGCTCGGAGGACTCATTCTGCGCGCCATTACTGTGCCAATCACCTGTCTCGCGCTGATCGCATCAGCGGAGGTCAATCGAACGAATCATCGTGATGCACGATGCACCGGAAATCAGGGCCCCGCTGCGGTTGCTCACAGGCGGAACCCCAACCACTCGTCAGATATCCACGGAATCCAGTCGGGGTCGGCCGCCTCGGATAACAGCCAGCTACGCGGTGAGGCGAGCGTATTGAATGCAAAGAGGAGGATGAAGACACCCATCATCGCCAGTGCCGCGATGGGAGCGTAAAAGGCAGGCTTCTGCCGGCGCACGTACCGAGTTCCTCGTTCCGGCGGCGCCGGCAGATCGTCGTAGAGCGAGCGAAGAGCGGGGTGTGTGCCATGCTCGCGCCGCGTGACAGTGTGATAGTGGCGGAGGAGATGCACGATCGTCTTGAGGTCCGCGTCGAGTTCCTCTGTGTCGATGGACTGTCCACGTACCGTCGCGTCCCAGTATCGGGAGAGGGCGGCCGAGGCCTGCTCTTCTTCAGCCGGAAAGAGCGGCACGATCTTGGCATCGTCGCCGTCACAGGGTTGATGTGTGGTCATGCCTGACTCCTCTGCAAACAGGCGACAGCCGCCGTGCGACCGGATTCACAGCGCTTCTTCTGCAAAGAGGCGAGCACGGAGGGTCTTGAGCGCACGGTAAAACCGCTGATCGACGTTGTTGGCCGTCATCTGCGGGTAGCCAACCCGCTGCAATTCCTCAGCGATCTCGCGAGAGGAGTAGCCGGCCTGACGCCACTCCACGATCATCCGGTCAACCGGGGCAATCTGATCGAGCAGCCACACGTAGTGCATGATGCCAACCACCTGGGCATCCGGATCCCCTGAGCCAATCAGGTCTTCATCCGGCAATGGCACCTGAGGCACTTGAGCACGGGAACGACGCATCGCCTCCTTGAGTTTGAATTTCGCGATCCCGACCGCCCACGCCAGGGAATTCGCCGTCGCTGGCTGGCCACGCTGATTCAGGGTGGCCATCGTGTCCTGCGCGATATCCTCGGCGCTCAGCAGCACGTCAGATGAAGGGGCATCCCGCAGCGCCGCCGCCGCGATGCGCTGCACCGACTCCTGGATCTGCCGCAGGATCGGATCGTCATACGGAGCCGTGTCCGTGCCCTTGACGGCATCGAGACGATGCCGCCTCGGTTGCTCCGCCGGCTCTTCTACCTGTTCTCCTCGACCTGCAGCCATCGCGACCTGGCCTCCTATGTTGTAGTGTCCGTTTTGGCGAGGCTTCTTACATCTCGGCGAACCATCAATTGATACCTGCCACGCCTGTCTCTCATAGCGACGTGTCCCCTCCTGCTTGCCATTTCGCAGGAACATCACCAGACCGCCGCGACGCCTGAGAGAGAAATCACGCTCACCGGGACGACGCGATCGGGTGGGGCAGAGAGGACGTCCGCGCGATTGGGTCAGTCGCGGCGGAGTTCAGGCCGCAACGTTGCGGGAATACCGCCAGCATCAGGTCAGAGGCCCTCTACTTCGGGGAGAGCGGTGTTCGATCCCTCAGTACGCCCAAGGTCTCCATGCCATGGTCCTCGCGGCCGAGGCACCAGGGCATGACCTGGAGAGAAAGAAGGCGACGAGGCCACCTCGCCGTCGAGGCACGAGATGACCCTCACTGGGAGTGCCAGTTGCGCGGGAAACGATCCACCGAGGGTGATCGGGACACGGGCGGTCCGCGCAACAGATTCCGGGGATTCCGCCAGCACTATAGCGACGGTCTTGCCAGGCCAAGCACACAGAAACGAGGCTGTGGACGTGGGATCCAGGCAAGAAACCGCATCCCGGCAGCATTGCCGGGACGCTTCAGATCAATGGAGAACGCGGAAAGCGCGGTCGGTCAGCACGGCCCGCGCAGGCACTCGCCATTGCAGCAGATCCCGATCTCGCCCACTCCCCAGCAGATGCTGTCATTTTCTTTGGGAAGCAGGCGGCAGTAGCCGTCCGCGCTACAGACCCCGACGATGCACTCGTTCCCGGGCATGAACCACTCGTCACACGTACCACAGTGGACTTCCTGCCCGCATTCGTTCTTGACGGCGCCGCAGCGATCCGTTCCGCATGGGTCCCTGCGGGCCGCCGCGGCGGCAACCGGCACGCTGGCGGCAAGAAGCGACGCGAGTGCCGCACGTCGCGATCTGCGTTGCGAAATCCATCGCGTGAGAGCATCGAATTGTTTGCCGTCCATGGTCTGCTCTTCCTCCGCTGCCTGGTCTCGCCACGGTATTTGACCAATGTGTCGCGTCGGCAAGACATGGTGGTGCTTGCATGCCTATCTGCCCTGTTTCGACCGACCCAAGATCCTGAAACTCCACGAGGCACTGGCACGTCGCATGCGTGAAAACCGAGTTGCTGATCTGGGCACACGATAGAGACCTGGGAGGGAGACGCTGTGGATCGCGATACGTTCGACGGGTTGACCCGGTTGCTGGCGACAAGTCCCTCACGCCGCGGGGCGTTGGGCACTCTCCTCGCCGCGGGGGTGGCGGCCATCGGCAGCGGCGCCAATGCCTCCAGGAAGAACGGGTCTGACCGCAAGGGTGGCAGGGCCAAGGTCTCGGCGCAGGCCGCGGACTGCTCCAGCCCCGGTCCGAGCGCGAATCTGTCCGGCTGCAATTACAACGATGATGATTTCTCCGGGGACGACCTCTCCGGCTCCAGACTGGTCGATACCCTGTTCCGCAACGCGACACTGGTCGGCACAGATCTAGCGAGTTCCAATGCGAAGAACGCTGACTTCGCCGGGGCGAGTCTATGCGGCGCGGATCTGCGCTCGTCGATCCTGAGAGGCGCGAATTTCAACGGCGCCAACTTGACGAAGGCGAATCTGAAGTCTTCGAGCGGCTGCAATACGGCGAGTTTCAACGCCAGCACCACCTTCTGTGAAACCGTGATGTGCGATGGATCGGTGCGCAACGACGACTGCCCGAATGGCGCTGCCAGCATCTGCTGTCCCTCCTGCGGGAGCGGTCAGATTTGCGCCAGTGGGTCATGCATCACCGGCCAGGGCACGTGTGCCGCGGGGGACAACTTCTGCACCAACACCGCGAAGACCTGCAACGGCCGGTCTGATTGTCCCTGCCGGATCACCAGCGAAGGCACTACCCGTTGCGGCGGCAATGCGGTCACGGGAAACTGTGGCGAGTGCGGATCGACGGCCGAATGCGAATCGCTGTATCCCAACATCCCGGGCGTCTTCTGCATGGCCGGTGGACCGGGCTGCTGCAGCGGAACCGCGCCCCGCGGGAACTGCAATTACCCCTGCCCGAGTTAGCATCGCAGCCGCATTGGGAATCAGTTCGTGTGAGAGCCGGAAGGAATGCCAGCTCTCACACGCTGCTAGCTCGATGGCGGCACCTTGTTGGCCCCATCTGGCTGAGATGGGATCGGGCTGGATTGCGAATGATCTCGCCATCGGCAAGACGACGACCCGTTCTGACATTCCGGGACGCAGCGAGGCCTCGCGTCATTCGTCGGAGATCGCCGCCACGCCGAGGTCCCGCTTGCGTCGGGACAACACATGGGATGGTGCCGTCGCACCGACATCCTTCCGATGCCGTAATGCAGCGGACGCGACAATCGTTGACCCCAACATGCAGTGATATGTGGTTGTTTCGCACCCGCGTTGACCCTGGCCGCGCCGATTCTGAAATCGATCGGCCTCAGTCCTGGTCCCCCAGGTCTGGTGCGGTGTAATCGTGGACCGTCTCACCGCGATCATGGTCCGCGCCTCCTTTGTCTGGCTCCTGATCGGGGTGATCGTCGGCGGGCTCATGCTCTCCGATCGGCTGCTTCCCGGTGAGTGGCGGCTCTGGGCCAGCCCAACCCATGCCCACATGCTCTTCGTCGGTTGGTTTCTCCAGTTTGCGCTCGGGATCGCCTTCTGGCTCCTGCCGCGGCGACGCGGTCCACGGCAACCCCTTGGCTATTCAGAGGGACGCGCATTCACCGCGGTCGGGTTGCTGAACCTGGGATTGGCGTTGCGCGTCGTCGCGGAACCGGCCGAACGGGCCGGGTTCATCGCCCCCTGGACCGAGCGGTTGCTGTTGGGATCGTCGCTGTTGCAGGTGGCGGCGGTCGCAATCTTTGTGACGATGCTCTGGCCACGAGCGGCGGCGAGACGGCGACCTAGCGCAGGGGACGGCGCCGCGACGGGAGCAGGGACGCGAGATGGGTGACCACCATCACGACTCGGGTGAGCAGGGTCGGCCGCTCCGCGGGGCAGGTAGCGCACCGCTGGGAGCTCACGCGACATCCTCGAAGAACACGCGCTCGGCTTCCTCGCCCAGCATCGGCCCGGATGACCTCGGAGGGCTGCGATCCAGCCGCCAGCACGTCGCGGTGGCAGGAGAGCCGGAGCACCGGGCCGTCCCCAGATCGCGGCAGGTGAAGTTCCCGGATGCGGTCGCCGCTGGCGGCAAAGATCACCCGACGCACCCCGCTCCAGTAGATCGTTCCCGCGCACATCGGGCACGGTTCACCACTGGCGTAGATCGTCGCGTCGGCAAGCGCCGCGGCATCGAGCGTCCGGCAGACGTTGCGCAGCAGGTTGGTTTCCGCATGGCCAGTCACATCGCGGTCACTCTGCTCGGTGTTTTCTCCTTCACCCAGCACCCGGCCATCGCCGCTGACCAGGACCGCGCCGAAGGGCCGGTTCCCGCGCGCCCGCGCCTGCCACGCCAGTTCGATGGCTCGACGGAGAAAGCGTTCGTCCTGTTCTTGCTGATCGGTGGCAGTCATCGGTGACATCTCTTTCACGCGGACCGACTTGTCAGGCAATGCGACGAAGGATCGTCGCGGCGTTCTGGCCACCAAACCCGAAGCCATTGATCATCACGGCGTCGACTGGCATCCGGCGCGCCACGTTCGGTACGTAGTCGAGATCGCAATCCGGATCGGGATGTTCGAGATTGATGGTCGGCGGCACGATGCCGTCACGAATGGCGAGCACTCCCGCCACGGCGGAGACCGCCCCCGCGGCGCCGAGCAGGTGTCCGATCATCGATTTGTTCGCCGATACCGCGACCTTGTAGGCGTGATCGCCAAACGCCCCCTTGATCGCCAGCGTTTCCGCCGTGTCGCCGATCGGCGTGGAGGTGGCGTGGGCCGCGATGTAATCGATCTCCTCGGGCGCCATCTGGGCGCGCTGCAACGCGTTAGTCATCGCCTGGCGCGCGCCGCGGCCGGAAGGTTCCGGCGCGGTCAGATGAAAGGCATCCGAGGTCAGGGCGCCACCGAGCGCTTCGGCGTAGACATGCGCGCCACGTCGCACCGCATGCTCCTCGGTTTCGAGGATCATGACGGCGCCGCCCTCGCCGAAGACAAATCCATCGCGCTCCAGATCGAACGGCCGCGACGCGCGCTCTGGATCGTCGTTGCGGCGCGAGAGCGCCTGCATGTTCGCCAGACCGGTCAGCGCCACGGGCGTGATCCCCGCTTCCGCGCCACCCGCCACCACGACATCCGCCTCTCCCGCGCGGAGCAGGCGCACCGCATCGACGAACGCCTGCACCCCAGAGGCGCACGCGGCCGCCGAGGTAATCGACGGGCCGCGAATGTCGAACGCGATCGAAACCTGACAACTGGCCATGTTTGGAGCGAAGACCGGAATCACGAACGGGCTGACCCGCCCCGGTCCCTGCAACGCCATCGCCGTAACGTTGCTCTCGATGGTCGGGATGCCGCCGCCGCCGGTGTTCATCATCACCGCGATCCGATCGCGGTTCTCGGCGGTGACGTCCAGATTCGCGTCGGCCAGCGCTTCCCGCGTCGCCGCGACCGCGAAGTGGGCAAAGCGGTCCATGCGCCGCACCGATTTCGGATCCATGAACGCCTTGGGGTCGAAGTCCGGAACTTCCGCCGCAATCTTGACCGCCAGGTTCTCCGTGTCGAAATGCTGGATGCGGCGGACTCCGGAGCGTCCCGCGAGCAGACCCTCCCACAGCGCGGGAACGCCGATGCCGAGCGGCGTCACCGACCCCAGCCCTGTGACTACGACCCGTCCCACGGCTCGTTCCTCTCTACTCATGATGCAAAGATACGGGTGGCTCAGGCGTCGCGCGTGTCCGCGGGCAGTCCGAGATCGGACAGGCTCAGCGTGACGACATCGCGGTTGATGCGCCGGATCAAGCCGGAAAGGACCTGACCAGGGCCAACTTCGATGAAGGTGTTCACCCCGCCATTGATCATCTCGCCGACCGAGCGAGTCCAGTTGACCGGCCGCTCGACATGGTGAGCCAGTTCCTGGCGAACATCATCGACACTGATCATCATGGAACCGGTGACATTGGCCACAACCGGCACTTGCGGCGCGCGGAGCGGCACACGGTTGACGATCT
This sequence comes from Thermomicrobiales bacterium, assembly GCA_046328335.1. GTDB lineage: Bacteria > Chloroflexota > Chloroflexia > Thermomicrobiales > UBA6265 > JACCXM01. Next base: position 770 of record JAXLWU010000051.1, on the reverse strand, counting down.
CACCCAGCCCGGTGGAGACCCGCGCCATCAGTGGCGAGTGCGACGCAATGCTGATGCCAAGCCGCGCCACGCGTTTGGCTCCCTTGGCCTTGGCCATTTCCATCGCCCGCAACAATGCGGCGATCTCGCCGGAGATGACGCTCTGGCCGGGGCAATTGTCATTGGCGAGCGTGATGATCCCCTCATCGGCGGCATCGTTGCAGACAGCGGAAAGCGTGTCGGTGTCGAGGCCGATCACCGCCGCCATTCCGCCGGGACGCTCTTCGCCGGCCTCTTTCATCAACCGGCCTCGCTCACGCACCAGACGCAACCCGGCCGGAAAATCGATGACGCCCGCGGCCACCAGGGCGCTGAACTCCCCGAGAGAATGCCCCGCGACGACGGCCGGCTCGACCTTCTTGCCAGCCAAGGCGAGTTGTTCTTTCAACGCTTCCAATGCCGCGATGCTGACCGTCAGAATTGCGGGCTGGGCGTTGATGGTGTCCTCGAGTTCATCCGCGGGTCCCTGGAAGCAGAGCCGCGACAGCGGAAACTCGAGCACCTCGTCCGCCTGATCGAAAACGCGGCGCGCCGCTGCCGAGGCATCGTAGAGCGCCTTGCCCATGCCCACGAATTGACTACCCTGGCCAGGAAAGACCAGGGCCACCTTATCCCGTATCGGATCCACCGTGCCCGCGATCCCCTACCCGTCAAACGACGAAATCGGCCTCAACACATCTTAATTGTCGATCATAACATGGGTTGCGGATAATCGGCGGTTCGGCGGGCCG
>JAXLWU010000050.1:0-20947 GCA_046328335.1 Thermomicrobiales bacterium | reverse complement strand
TACTGATTGCGGATCATCACTGCCGTTTGCCCCGTGGCGCGCCCCCTCACCTCCACCCCTCTCCCCATGCGCGGGGCGAGGGGCTCGGCGCGTGATGACCTGCGGTCAATGCGGAAGCCTTCATCCGCATTCCGTATTACCTACCTTGGACAACCCTGCTCGGTAGGATCGTGCCGCCGTCGCGTGTGCGCATGACCAATCGCATGAGGCATCAGTGCCTCGGCGACTCATCGCCTGTGCGTCACGGCGCATTCGCGCGATTGGCAAACGCATCGGGACGGTGATCCACCACCACAGGTTTGTCTGGGGCGATCCCGACCCCTGGCGACTCCCGATTCACCACCTGTTTACCTCCCTGTTCACCCCTGAAGCGCACGCTGGAGAGGCGAGAGCAGCGCCTCAGGAGCGGCAACCGCGCCTTGCGCCGGGGATCGTGCCAATGAGCCAGTTGAGGACCGCGCTGCATGAACTGGGAATCGTCGCCGAGATCGAGTTGGGCGGACGGTGGGTCCGCCTGCAAGGTGACCGGGGCGCGGTCTACGTCATCGAAGGTGTCTGGGGCGGTGATTTCTTCACCTGGTGCGACATCCCCGAGGAGCGAAGTATCGAGCGGCATCCGACGGCGGTTGCCGCCATCCTCGCTGGTTTGCGTCGGGCGGGAGCGAGACCGATCGACCCGGGCAACGGGCCGTGAGCGATTCCCATGCGTCGGTCCAGCAGTTTGCTCTCTGCGGCGTCTTCAGGACGGACGAAGCGAGACGGAGGTGTAATGGAGCGCGCCGAAACCGTGTCACTCAATCAGCGCCATGCGGCGCCGCAGCCGCCTGGCGGCGGAGGAATATGACCATGCAGCGAAACATTCTGTGGAGAATCCTGACAATTGTGGCGCTGGTCTGCGTGACTGGCCTCGCCTCGCCGCTAGTCAAAGCCAAAGGCTCCGCGCCGGCTGGGGATCCTGCTGGCCAGGAGTGGCTGACCTACGGCGGCAATCTCTACAACCAGCGCTACTCCTCGCTGGATCAGATCACCCCCGACAACGTCAAGAATCTCAAGGGCGCCTGGGTCTATCACACCAACGTCTTCAGCGGCGGCACCTCCTTCGAGAGTTCGCCGATCGTCGTCGATGGGGTGATGTATCTGACCGGCCCGCAGAGCCAGGTCTATGCGGTCGATGCCCGCAATGGTCAGGAGAAATGGAAGTACATCCCGACGATCGAAGGGGTGGAATCGCTCCCGCTCTGCTGTGGCCAGGTCAACCGTGGCGTTGCCGTTGGCGACGGCATGGTCTTTGTCGGCCAGGTCGATGCCAAACTGACCGCGCTCGACGCCAAGACCGGCAAGGTCGCCTGGAGCGTCCAGGTCGACGATCCCCGCGCGGGCTACTCCGAGACGATGGCGCCGATCTTCTATGACGGCAAGGTCTACATCGGGGTCTCCGGCGCCGAGTACGAAATCCGTGGCCACGTTACTGCCTATGACGCCAAGACCGGCGATCAGGTCTGGCGTTTCTATACCATTCCCGGTCCGGGCGAGGCGGGCCACGACACCTGGCCGCAAGACAACGAGATGTGGAAGTACGGCGGCGGCTCGGTCTGGCAGGCGCCGGCGCTCGACCCCGATCTCGGTCTCCTCTACATCGCGGTCGGCAACCCCAGCCCAGACCTCGACGGCACGCAACGCGCCGGCGACAACCTCTACACCGAATCGATCGTCGCCCTCGATCTGAAGAGCGGCCAACCCAAGTGGCACTTCCAGGAAGTGCATCACGACATCTGGGACTACGACACCGTCAGCCCGAATGTCCTGTTCGACGTGAAGATGAACGACAAGACGGTCAAGGGGATCGGCCAGGCTGGCAAGACCGGCTGGGTCTACCTCCTCGACCGGGAGACCGGCAAGCCGCTGGTCGGCATCGACGAGAAGGCGGTGCCACAGATGGCGGATCAGCACACCGCGGCGACCCAGCCCTTCCCCAAGGGAGACGCGTTTGTACCGATGCAATGCCCCGAGAAGATCGCCAATTACCCGATGGGCGGCATCTTCACGCCGTTTGGCGCCGATCCCGTTCTGATCTGCCCAGGGGCGAACGGGGGATCGGAGTGGTCGCCATCGTCGTATAGCCCCCAGACCGACCTGATGTACGTTTGTGGCATTCACCAGCCGCAGATCTGGACGTTCAAACCGGACAAACTGGAACCGGGCACGCTCCGCCTCGGCAGCGCGTTCATCACGCCGCCCGGAGGCAAGACCTGGGGCACCTTTACCGGTATCGACGTCAAGACGAACACCATCGCCTGGCAGAAGAAACTCGACCAGATGTGTATCGGCGGCTCGCTGGCCACGGCGGGCGGGCTGGTCTTCTCCGGCGAGGCGAATGGCAATTTCGACGCCTACAACGCCAAGACGGGCGATCTCCTCTGGCAATTCCAGACCGGCGCTGGCGTCAATGGTCCGGCGATGACCTATGAGATCGACGGCAAGCAATATGTCGCGGTCGCGGCGGGCGGGAACTTCCAACTGAACTACCCCCGTGGCGATGCGCTCTGGGTCTTCGCGCTCGACGGCACGCTCGGCCCGGTCGGTGCGCCCCCTGCGCCAAGTTCCGAAGTCGCGGCCAGCGCGGTTTCGGTCAATCAGGTCAACATCGTCGATTTCGCATTCAATCCCGGCACCATCATCGTGCCGCCCGGTACCACGGTGACCTGGACGAATACGGGCGCTCAGCCGCACTCGGCGACCTCGACCGTCTCGGAAACGAACCCGGTTTCGTTCGACTCCGGGATTCTCAACCCCGGGCAGTCGTTCAGTTTCACCTTCGACAAGCCCGGCACGTACGACTACTTCTGCGTGCCACATCCGTTCATGCGCGGCAAGGTGATCGTCGATCCGAATGCGCCTAAACCGACCTCGCAAGCGACAGGCGGTGCGCCAAACGAGATTCCCGAGCCGGTCGCGACCCCGACGGGATGATCTGAGCAGATCGTCGCGGCGGCGACAGTGGGTGGAGCAACCCGGGCGGTTCCCTGGCCGCCCGGGCCACCTGTCCGACACCGGCCTTTCCGCCGACGCCATTCTCGATGGCCTTTTTCCTCCTCCAAGGAGTGCAACGATGCGCCGGGTACGATGGGCTTTGTCCTGCCTGATGGTTCTGATGATCGCGATTTCTCCGCCGCTCGCCGGCAGCATCCGCGCTGCCCCGATGGCGACTTCCACACCTGCCGAACCGCGGCTGCACGCGGCGATCGCCGCCGCGATCCCGCCTGATACCGGGCGCGGCGTGATCCGTCTGCCGAGCGTGCGCCTGGACGACACGGGCGATCTCACGGTGGTGGTGGCGCTGCGGGAGCGGGACAATCTGGCCGATTTCCGCACCGCCGCCGCGGAGGACGTGTTTCAGATTCTGCGCGCGGTCTACAGCACGCCAGACACCGGGGTGCGAACCGTGACCGTGGTGGGAACGTACTCCGTGACCGGAACCTATGGCGCGCGGGAAACCCGGGTACTCCGCGTGGTCTTGCCCGCGACGACCGCAAAAGCGCTCGATTGGAGCACGGCCTCGCCGGACCGCCTCTTCACGGCGGCGGAAACCTATCGCTTCTATCCACCGTTCGGGGACGAACTGGGAAATCCGGTGGTCCCGGCCTCGGCCAGCGCTCGCGATCCGGTGATCAGCAGTCCGGTCGATATCGGCGGCCGCAACCTGTTCCTGCGCTGCATCGGCTCTGGCAGGCCGACGGTGATCCTCGAATCAGGCTATGGCGACAACGGCGCCATCTGGGCTCCGGTGCAGATTCACGCCTCGGAGTTCGTCCGCGTTTGCAGTTACGATCGCGCCGGGCTGGAGCGCAGCGACCCGCCGGATCACTATCCACGCACCGGCGCCGAGGTGGTGGCTGATCTCCACGCGGCCCTCCAGAAGGACGGGGTGCAACCGCCCTACCTGCTTGTTGGGCAATCGCAGGGAGCGATCTTCAGCCGGCTCTTTGCCGCCACGTATCCGGGCGAGGTGGCCGGCATGCTCCTGCTCGATCCCTGGCCTGAGGCGTTCGACACCAAGCTCCAGGCGATGGTGACGAGTGCGCAATGGCGGCAGTACCAGGCGCTGCTCGCGGCGGAACCGGACAACGAAGTCATCGATTTTCCGGCCACTTACGCGGAACTACGAAACGCCGGGCCATTGCCGAATGTGCCGCTACTGGTGCTGTCGCACGGTCTGGCGCCGACCGCGGCCGGGTATCCTCCGGGATGGCCGGTGACGCAACAGGAACAGCTCTGGCAGACATTGCAGCAGGCGATGGCGACGTTGACGCCGCGCGGCGAACAACGCGTCGTCGCGGATAGTGGGGACATGATCCAGCTGGCGAAACCGGAAGCGGTCGTGGTCGCGCTGCGCGACATGGTCGATCAATTGCGCGCCTAGTCGCATCACCAGCTATTCACCCGCGATCCACCTCCTCGTCCCGTAACGTCTACAGCGATGGCCTAGGATGGAACGACAGGTCGATCCCTCGGTTGGCTGTCATCGGTGATTCGCCATCAAGAAAGTGCCGGGATCGCCGCACAGGAGGATTCCATGCTCTGGGCCTTGATCGTCGTACTGTTGGTTCTCTGGCTACTCGGTCTGGTTGGCAGCGTCGGCGGCGCGCTCATTCATCTGCTGCTCGTCGTCGCCGTCGTCGTGCTCATTCTGCAACTGGTCACCGGCGGGGTTGCGCTTTAGTGCCAGCCTGGCGCTGTCATTCAATCAGCAAATCGTTGCGCTCTCGCACATGAATTCAGACGCCAGCAGCGCTCGGCATCGATGAAAGGAGTCAGGATGCGTTCGCTCACAGTCATGCAGAGACCTGAACACAACCAGAAACGAACAGAGTTGCGACTTGCGCTCGTCGCAACTGGCGTGGTACTGGCGCTTGCGCTCATCGGATTCTGGACAGTGTCCGCCAGCGCCCAAGGAGCCGCCACCGCGACGCCAACCGCGACAGGGTGTCCGACCGCGACCCCGACCAGCGGGTCAGGTGCAGCCGCGCCATGCGTCGAAATCGGGGAATACGACATCTACTTCAAACCGAATCAGATCACCATCCCCGCCGACACGCCGGTGCGCGTCGTCCTCAACAATCACGGGGTCACGATGCACAACTTCTCGGTGACCGACCATGACAACTCGGGGAAGAAGAATCTGAACATCTCCATCAATACCGATCCGGGCAAGATGATGGAGACGACGATCAACGCGCCGGAGGGCACCTATTACTTCTACTGCAACGTCCCGGGTCACGAGGCAGCGGGCATGCGGGGCTACCTGATCGTGAAGAAGGACGCCAAGATCGCCACCGCCGTGGCCACCGTGACGCCGCCCGCGGGGTAGAGCATCGTGCAGCAATCGTGTCGTCCCGACCGCAGGAGGGACCGCGGCGATTGCCCGATCACCGCGAACGACGAGATTCCTCGCGGTGACTCAGACTGACACAATCTTTGGAGACGCTGATTTAGAGCGGCGTGCGAACACCGTGTCGTTCCGAGCCGCAGCGAGGAATCTCGTCAATGGCAGGACCCCGCGCCAACGCCGCGGTCCCTCCTGCGTCGGGACGACACCCTCGTCCCTCGTGTAAACGACCCGGCTTCTGCACGACGCTGTAGACACACGGTTCTGAGGCTGGCGTGCGGTGAGATTCAGACTCAGGCGGTTCTCCGGGTCGGTAGCGACGCGTCAGCCCTCACCCCAACCCCTCTCCCTGTCGGCAGGGAGAGGGGCGTTCCTACCACTCGCGTGGCGGATCGGGGATAAACGCTAACTGGCGACGGCGTGGGCCACCTGGTGGCCGAGACCGGCACGGAGGCTGTTGCCGTGGTCGAGTGGGTGCCCGATCAGGACCATCTCGATCACGGTCTGGGCGGTCACCGGGTTCTCGCCGAAAACCGGAAGCGTGATGGTGCGCTCCAGGTCGTCGTCACTGAGACCGCGCAGGTAGGCCGCCGCCATCGCCCCCTGCTCGCGCAGGGTGGCGAGGACCTCCTCCTTCGGCTTCGCGGCGTTGGCCGCTGCCTCCGTTGCGTTGCTTTCATTGAACGAGTTCATGTCGAATGGCGGGATCTCCCGCCCCTCGACCACCGGCTTGACCAGATACTCGACAATCCCGAAATGACCACCGCCGACGTGCGCGGCCACCGCGGCCGCCGTCCAGCCTTCGGCCGGGCAGGTCGCGCTCAGATCGGCGTCCTCGACCTGGGAGACCATGTCGATCAGTTCCTGGTTCGCCTGCTCGAATCGGGTTGCCAGTTCTTCCGCTCGGGCGCTCATCGCCAGTATGCCTCCTCGTCGGGTTTCGTCGCATGCCAAGTTGGCAGAACAAGTGTACTGTACGTACATCCATTCCGCCACCCTTTGGCGTACCGTACCAGCGACGGTTGTCAGCAATGAAAGATCTTCGTCAGGGAATGCCGATCAACTTCTGCAACGTGCCGGCGGTGTGTCGTCCCGAGGAACGGGGGACCTCGGCGTTCAGCCCGTGATACGTCGGACCACGAGATTCCTCGCGGCGGCTCGGAACGGCACGTTGGACACACGGCGCGCTAGCGCCGGCTCGTCACGATGCCCCGCTCCGGTCGATGCAAGCAAGCATGCTTTGCTCTACCTACGGGGCGGCGTGTTGCGGGTGCGGCGTTTCACGCAAAGTGGTCGGGTTCGAGGGCGCTGCTCGCGCCGCCGCAGCTTCTAGTTGAGCTGCTCTGCCAAGCCAATGATGATCCCCTCGGGCCCGCGGACGAAACAGAGCCGGTAGCTCTCCTCGTACTCCGCCACGTCGCCCACAACCTTGGCGCCGTGGGTGCGCAGGCGGGCAAGAACATCGTCGATGTCGTCGACGGCGAACATGATGCGGCGGATGCCCAAGGTGTTCGCCGGCGCGTTCTGCGGCTCACTCTGGATCGCCGCTGGCGTGTGAAACCTCGTCAACTCCACCCGCCCGTGGCCATCCGGGGTGCGCATCATGACGATATCGGCGCGCACGCCGTCGAGTCCGACGGTGCGGTCAACCGAATCTCCCTCGACGAGCGCTTTGCCCTCCACCTCCATGCCAAGTTCGACAAAAACGCGATAGCCGCCTCGAGGTCGGCGACGACGATGAGGACGTTGTCCATCCGTTTGAGGGTCACGGTGACGCTCCTTCCGCGTTGCCTGGCACGGGGTGGCCGTTCGTATCCCCGGCACGGAGCCGTTGCCACACAACCGACATCCTGATGAGTGTGGGAGCAAGGCCCGTTCCGCCCGGCGTTCAGTCACAATCCCGTACCGGCCGCGGTCAGCGGCGACCCATCGAGAGAAGTGCCCGCTGCGCGGGAAGCGCAGACGCGCTCCCGGTGGACGGCTGGATGTCGTTCGCAAGATCGGCCAGCGCCACCGCCGCTAATCGCCGGTCGAGCACTCTCGCTCCCTCGGTCATCGCGTCGTCCCGCGCCGTGCGCGGAAACGAACCGGCGGCTGTTGCGTTTCATCGCCGAGTTTGGTCACGGTCGAAAGCAGACAGCGGTCGCGCCACTACGTTCAGTGAAATCAGCCGCGGACCACGTCGTCAACCCGGTCCGGTTCGTCTTCCTCCGCCAGGGCGATGGTGGCCAGCGGACTGACGGGCGAACCGCTGTCGAACGGCAGCGGCGCCGCATCCGCCGCGATCTCCTCCTCGGCCTCATGCTGCAACCCGGCCAGGGGCGGAGCGCCCGCGATGCGCTGCTTCGGAATGTCGATCTTCTGCGTCAGCCAGAGCGAGATGAAGATGAAAACGGTCCCGAACAGGAACGGGAACTGATAGCCAAGCCGTGCCCAGAGCGCCGCGCCGACGATCGGCACGACCACCGCCGTCAGGTGGGCGAGCGAGATGCCCATCGCCAGACTGGGAGCCAAATCTTCCGGCCGGCAGATCTTGCGGAGATAGGTCGTGGTGCCGATCGAAAAGAGGAACAGGAAGTTGTAGCCGAGGTAGGTGATGTAGAGCAGCCAGATGCTTTGCGACAGGGCGAACCCGAGAAACACGAGCAGATGCATGGTGTAGCCGACTGTCAGCATCCGCTTTTCGCCGTAGCGGTCGACCCACTTGCCGACCCAACTCCCGGCTCGCCAGTTGATCAAGGCGGAGACGATGAGGAGCACGGTGAGCGTCAGCGCATCGACCCCGAACTGCTCGACGAGGACGAAGGGAGCGAAGGCAAAGTAGATCTGCTGGCGCGAACCGTCGAGAAAGGAGAGCCAGTAGTAGAGCCCGTACTCTTTGCGCCAGGTGATGCGCGGCGCGGCTCGCGCCGCGGCGCGGGCATTCGCGGAAACGGGGAATCTGGCGATGACGATGGCGCCGATAAAGGCACAGATTGCGGTGGCTACGTAGAGCCCGCGCAGCCATGGCCCTTGCACCGCGCGCAGATCGCCCGACATCCGCTCCAGGCCGAGGAGGATCGCCAGGGTCACCAGCAAGGCCACAATCGTCCCGGCGAAGCCGATACTGCGGAATCGACCGAGCACGGTTCCCTCCTCGCCATGCTTGGCGAGCGAGAGACCGAGCGCATCCTGCAACTGCAACCAGGAGTGGTAACCCACGCTCGAAATGAGGGTCGGGATGATCAACCCGACAAAGGAATCGGCCCGGGCAAAGAGAAGATAGCCAACGCCGGCTACGGCCAATGCAATCGTCGTTGCCCTGGCGAGGCCATTGCGGAGCAGGAACGCGGCCACGAAGATCAGGAGGAACCCGGGAATCTCGCGGATCGCAACCAGGTAGCCGTTGAGCGATCCGTCCATCCCGATTTCGTCGCGAAAGAAGTTGGGGGAGATCGTCTGCGGAATGTTGATGACGATGTAGGCCAGAAAGGTCGTGATCGCCAGCAGGGTAAATCCGCGTTGGAGTTGCTCCGGGGAAAGGTTGCCCCGGTCCCGATCTGCACCAGTTTCCGCCACGCTGGCAGTCACGCTTTCCACCCGCTCCCATGCCTGGCTGTCGCGCTCCGGCGCCGCCATCGCCTCTCGATGAGGCAACGCGAACCACGTGGCGACCACGCGGCCGATCGTCGCCCGTGTCAGTATGAGCCTTCATTGCGTTTTGTGGAGAGGAGTCAGAGCGTCACGTCATCTGGTCATCACGGCCACGGTGCCCGGTTCCGGTGAGCGTCCAGGTGGTGCAATTGGCGCAATCGGCGACAGTGACAATGGCATTCTCGAATTCGTCCACGCCTTTCATACCGCACACCCGGCAATAAACAGGGGTCGACGTGGGGATGAAAGCGGCACGCCGCCAGCGTGGTACCATGCCAAACCGGCAACGAACCGTGCCGATCTCGTAAGGTGGATACGCGATGCGCATCGCCGTGGACGCGGCCGGTGGAGACCATGGACCTGACGTGGTCGTGCCCGGCGCCGTGGCAGGCGCTCGCCGCTTTGGCGTCGCGCTCCTCCTCACCGGGCCCAAGACAGAAATCGACCATCTTCTCAGGGCGCACCACGCCACCGATCTCGACATCGAGGTCGTCGACGCATCCGATATCATCGCGATGGACGATTCACCCGCGCAGGCTGTCCGGCGCAAACCGCAGTCGGCGATTGCCCTGGCGCTCGACGCGGTGCGAGAAGGCCGCGCCGATGCGCTGGTATCGGCGGGCAATTCCGGCGCCGTGATGGCTGGCGCGTTGCTCAAACTGGGGCGCATTCGCGGCATCGAGCGGCCGGCGATCGCCGGGTATCTGCCGTCGATGAAGGGCAAAACCCTGGTCCTCGACATGGGGGCGGTCACCGATCCCAAACCGGTGCACCTGGTCCAGTTCGCGCAGATGGGGAGCATCTACATCGAGCGCGCCTTCGGCGTCTCGCAGCCGCGGGTGGGTCTTCTGTCCAACGGTGAGGAACCGTCCAAGGGGAACCAACTCGTCCAGGAGACCTTTCCCCTGCTGGCCGCCGCGCCGGGTATCGATTTCCATGGCAATGTCGAAGGAAACGACATCACCCGCGGCATCGTCGACGTGGTGGTCACCGACGGCTTCACCGGCAACGTGGCGTTGAAAACGGCGGAAGGGGCCGCGGCGCTGATCAACGAGACCGTCCGCCGCCGCCTGACCGCCTCGCCGTTTCGCACCCTCCTGGCCGGTTTGCTTCGTCCGGCCTTCGGCGAAGTGAAGCGCGATCTCGACTACGCCGAGCAGGGCGGCGCGCCGCTGCTGGGGATCGACGGGGTGGTGATCATCTCCCATGGCCGGTCCAACGACCATGCCATCGCCAACGCGGTCGGCGTGGCCAAGCGTAGTGTCGAGGGTGATGTCCCCGGGACGATCGTGCAGTTGATGGCAACGCTGGACGCCGCGCCCCAACCAGTCAGCGCCACCGGGTAGTCAATCCTCCCGTCTGCCAATTTCCCAGTGCGACAACCGCGTGTAGCAATCGCGCCCTTCCGGCACGATGGCCGCGCGTCGTCCCGACGTAGGAGGGACCTCGGCCAGGGTGCCAGCTTCGCCACACGGCGAGATGCCTTGCGACAGCGCGATATCACACCGCGTGTGAACACCGTTCGAGACAAAAAAGACCGCCCCGCTTCCCTGAACCGGGAAGCGAGACGGTCGCGTCGACGTGGACGCTACTCCCCTTCGACGACTCGCTTCAATTGCGTCCCCGCCTTGAAGGTCGGGCTGCGGCGCGCGGCGATCGCCATCGGCTCACCGGTGCGCGGGTTGCGTCCTTCGCGGCCAGCCCGCTCGACGACGCGGAAGGAACCGAAGCCGCTGATCGAGACCTCTTCGTTGTTCGCCAGAGCATCCTGGATCGCATTGAACAGCGCGTTGACCGCCTTGGTGGCCTGTGCTTCGGAGAGGTTGGTCTGATCCGCCACTTCCTTGACGAGATCCTGCTTCCGCACGGTGCTACTCCTTTCGGTATCGGCTCATCCGGCGACTTGGTTCGTGCTGGCGCCAGCGTTTCATGAAGTCGCCACTCTACTTCCCGACTCGCGAGTCTACCATCCGCATTTTCCCCTGGTCCAAGAAAATCCGCGTATGTTCGCGGAAATTCGGGAAGGCTGAGGGTCGCCAGTCGATAAACGCAGCCTTAGGCAACCGCATGCATTCGGTAACGATGGGCGCTCTCCCGCTCCCGTCACAGCCACTTCAGTAGGGTCTGTGCCTGCATTGGGGCGCCCGCGGCAACGGGGTCACATTGGGGTCGCCTTGCGAGTCGGATTGCCAGCGCGGCCATCAACCAGGTGCTTTGCCAGCAAGCTCAGCCGGATACCAGAGCGACGCGATCACCGCGACTGGTCAAGGACATTGCATCCCGTTTTGATTCTTCGCTGCCGTGCCGCCTCGAAGAGCATCACCGCGCCGGCGACCGCCGCGTTCAGCGATTCCACGCCGCCCGCGAGCGGAATCGCCGCCGATTCCGTGGCCCACGCCAGCAACTCCCGGCTGACCCCCTCGGCTTCGCCACCGACGATCAACGCAGCGGGCCCCGACCAATCGACTGCATCGTACGTCTGATTGGCATCGGCCGCGGCCGCCACGCGCCGCGACAACCGCGGACGCAATGCGTGCGCCGCAGCGGCGTCGAACGGAAGGACCGGCACCCGCCAGTGGGCGCCCATCCCGGCGCGCACGACTTTGGCGTTCCAGGGATCGACCGATGCCGCGGTGAGAAAAACCGCCGTGACACCCGCGGCGGCGGCGGCGCGGAGCAACGTGCCCAGATTGCCAGGATCCCGCAGCCTGTCGAGCACCAGCACCAGTGGCGCGGTGGAATCAAGCGCGGCGACGAAGTTCGGCCAGGGAAAGACCGCCAACACCCCCTGTGGATGCTGGACTTCACTGAGGCGATCGAACAACCCTCGCTCGACGATGCGCACGGGAGTGCCAGGCGGCAATACGAGTTCGCCCAGCAGCTCTTCCTCGCCCTGCCGCACGAGCAGCAACCGGGGCAGCACCCCAGCCGCGAGGCCATCCTGGACTGCCCGCACCCCCTCGACAACGAAGGCACGCTCGGCGGCGCGACGATCGCGGCGCCCGAGCGCGCGGACAAGAGCAATTGCCGGGTTTGTGGCGGAACGAATGAACTCCGGATTGCCGGAGGTGCTCACCGGACCGCGGCTAATACTACTTGGCGGCGAGTGCCTGTTTGGCGACGTCGACGATCGCCGTGAAGGCCGCCGCATCGCGCACCGCCAAGTCGGCGAGCATCTTGCGGTCGACTTTCACGCCCGCCAGATTGAGCCCGTTGATGAAGTGCGCGTAGTTGAGCCCGTTCAGGCGCGAGGCGGCGTTGATGCGAACGATCCAGAGGCGGCGCATGTCGCGCTTGCGGTTGCGACGGTCACGGTAGGCGTATGCCAGCGATCGCATGAGCGATTCATGCGCGCGCTTGTAGAGACGGTGGTTGGTTCCGTAGTGCCCCTTGACCTGGGCGAGAACCTTTTTGTGACGGCGGTGGGCGGTCACGCCGCGCTTGACGCGTGCCATGGGATTCGATCACTCCTCGACCCAGCGGTCTCATCGGGGCCGCTGTAACCCGGCGTGGACACCCCACGCGCGCCGCAATCAACGGCGCCGCGCCGGGGAGGAGACCCCGGCGACGTGTACCAAATATCAGGCGCCGTACGGCAGCAGGCGCTGCACGTGCCGCTGGTTGGCGCTGTCAAGTTCCAGCATCCGGTCGAACTGGCGCTTGACCCGTGGCGCCTTCTTGCGCCGGTTGTGGCTTTTCATCCCCTTGGTGCGCAGCACCTTCCCGGTGGAGGTAATGCGAAAGCGCTTCTTGGCGCCCTTATGCGTCTTCAGTTTCGACGACGGCTTCGTCACGGTCTCGGCTTCCTTCCTTGTCGCGTTCGCGCCCCCGGTCAGCCGGGTTTCCCTTCGCCTTGAGGGGCGCAATGATCATGATCATCGTGCGGCCTTCGAGCCGCGGTGTCTGCTCGATGGTGCCATGTGGCCGGAGCTGATCAGCAAGCTGATCGAGGAGCGCCCGCCCCAGGTCCGGATGAGCCATCTCGCGTCCGCGGAAGAGCACCGTGACCTTGACCTTGTCGCCCGCGTCGAGGAATTTCGCCGCCTGCCGCCCCTTGGTTTCCAGATCGTGGTCATCGATCTTCGGCCGGATGCGGACTTCCTTCAACTCGACGACGTGCTGGTTGCGGCGAGATTCTCGCTCCTTGCGGCTCTGCTCGTAGCGGAACTTGCCGTAATCCATGAGCCGGCAGACCGGAGGCATGGCATTGGGCGCCACTTCGACCAGATCGAGACCCCGGTCGCGCGCCATCTGCAACGCCTCGAAGGTAGGAATGATGCCGACTTGTTCGCCGTTCTCGTCGATCAACCGGACTTCGCGAATCCGGATGCGCTCGTTGACGCGGGTTTGCACCGGTCTGGAAATAGCGTGCCTCCGTTGCCCTTCAGGCCAACATTCGTCTAACACAGGAACGCGCCGGTGATATGCTCCGGCGCGGTCGCCCCCAAGTACAGACGGTGAGTTTAGCATCGAGTTGACCTCTCGGTCAATCCGCGAGAAGACACCAACAACATAGACAGGCAGCGGTCTTCAGCCACCGTTGACAGGCAATCGTCATCCAGAATCGCCTACCGATGCCCACGCACGGGCGCCGGTCGCACTTCCCGGACCCGCTTGACAGCACCCACCAGGAGTTCTACAGTCATACAAGTAACTGAAACAATGTCTCAACTACAGCCAGTCCAGGTCTGCGCGACAGTTCACGTGATGAACCGCGCACGCGCGTCAGGAGCGAACAGATGGCGCGAAGCTACCCAAACCAGGCCGCCACCCTACCACCGGTCCGGCGAGCGGGGTCGATCTCGAGCCTGGCGCGTGTCATTTCCATATTGACGATGCTGGTACTGCTGGTCGGACTGTGTCTGACCCCGCCAGCCGCGGCAGCGCAGACACCGGACCATTCCTCGCTGCAGGTCGTCGCCAGTTTTTCCGTGCTCGGCGATCTCGCCAAGCGCGTCGGCGGCGATCTGGTCAACGTGACCACCCTGATCGGGCCGGGCGTCGACGCCCACACCTACGATCCTGCGCCAGCCGATCTGGTCACGCTGGAGGATGCCGATGTCATCATCGAAAACGGTCTCGGATACGAACCATGGCTCGACCGCTACTTTGCCTCGACGCAACCGGCCGGCCTGCGGGTCGTTGCCAGCGATGGCATCGCACCGCGCCAGCTCGGTCCCGGTGAAGTCAGGGACGAGGAAGATCACGGCCAGTTCGATCCTCACGTCTGGCACAACGTCGCCAATGCGATCGTGATGGTCGGCAACATCCGGGACGCCCTGGTCGCCGCCGATCCGGCGCATGCCGCGGAGTACAAGGCGAACGCGGCGGCAACGACCGCCGATCTGCAGGCCCTCGACGCGTGGGTTCGGGAGCAGGTCGCCACGCTGCCGCCGGAGCGGCGCAAATTGGTGACCTCGCACGACACCTTCGGCTATTTCGCCGACGCCTACGGCTTTACCGTCGTCGGTACCGCGCTGGGTTCGCTCTCGACCGAAGCGGGCGATCCATCCGCCCGGGAGATCGCCACGTTGATCGACGAAATCGCGGCCGCGGGCGTGCCCGCCATCTTCGCCGAGAACGTCTCCAACCCCGATCTGATGAACTCGATCGCCGCGGAGGCGGGCGTCGTTCTCGCCCCGCCGCTCTATTCCGACGCCCTGGGCCCTGCCGGCAGTCCCGGCGATACCTACGACGGGATGATCCGCAGCAATGTCACGACCATCGTGAGCGCGCTCAGCCAATGAACGGAAACTGTTCGTTGTTCCCGCTCCCGTGCTTCGCCCGGGCACTCGGCTGAGCCCAGGTGCCTCACATTGGTTACCACAGCCAGAAGAAAAGGAGATTCCCCACCCCTGATCGGCGGGGGATCGTAGGCGGCTGAGAGGCCGGGCTAGTTCGCCGCGTCCTCGACGCAGGCGATAGCTGGGCACGCCCCGCCAGGCGCGGTGCAGATGCCACAACTGGCGTTGCAGCAGACCTGGCCATCCGGGCACTTCACCTTGCCACATCGCTCGCCGAGAATCGGCCCACAGTAACGATCGGTGCAGGCGCCGCCGATCGGGGCGCACTGGCTACAACTCGGGTTGCAACAAAATTCACCCTCGGCACAGATCGCATGCCCGCAGGGAACGCCGATGGGTGGTTCCGGATCGCAGACTTGTTGGGTGCACACCGCACCGAAGGGCGCGCACTGACTGCAACTTGGATTGCAGCAGTACTGATCGGGACCGCACACGACCCTGCCGCACGGTTTCGGCTGGCAGAGCTTGCCGCTGCACTCGACACCATCCGGCAGGCACATGCCACCGCACTTGTTGCAGCAAACCGTGCCATCGGCGCAGCGCATCCGGTCGCAGGGTTGATCGATGATGCGGAGGCAGATGCCGCCGCAATCGGCGCCACCGTGCTCCGGATCACAATCGTCGTCCGGATCATCGACGCACGCAAACCCGTCCGGGCACGATTCCCCGGTGATGCCGCCGCAGCGCCGCCCGGTCGGTTGCTCGATCTTGACACATCGTCCGATGCAGCCTGATGTCCCCTCGGGGGTCGCCGCGCACACTGATCGGGGATCGTAAACGCACCGATAGCCATCCGGGCAGGGGATGTTGTCCGGACCGCCGCAGGTCTTGTCGCCCGGATCGTCACGGCGGACACAGATGCCGCCGCAGTCGGCGCCACCCTGTCGGGGGTCACAGCTATCGTGCGGATTGTCAATACAGGTGAAGCCATCGGGGCAGGGAATCCCGGCGATGCCGCCGCAGAAACGATGCTCCTCGCCGTGACCACCACCGTCGCCACCGCCATTGCCTGCACGCCCTCTGCGGCCATCGCGCTGTGGGTTGCGCCGCTTGCGCTTTCCCGCGGCGGGATCGGTCAGCGCCAGCGCCGCGATCACCGCGGCGCCAAGCACCCCCGCCTGACGGCGACTCCCCTGCCAGGTCGTCAGGCGCTCACGCCAGTCGAATGCCGGTTTGCCGTGATCGCTCATGGGATGCTCCTTCCGCTCTCGCCGTTGCTCTGGGGCCGCGTGCCGTTGGCGCGAGAGGTGTCTCCTACATCTTATCAGGCTTGTTCGCCAACAGGTCCCAGCGCCTCACCGGCGCTGCCGCGTGCGACACTCAAGCAGCGGCCCACAGGTGGACTCGAACCAATGCCCAAACTCTCCACTCGCAACAACGCGCGACGCGTGCCCTGAGCATCATGCTCCGCGGCATTCTGTTTCGGAGTGCACTCCACCACGACTTCAGGTTGCATCCCTGAAAGGCGGTTACGATACGCAACCAGCAGGCGAACCGCCGGAATGAGGGAGGACTTGAGTGAAGATCACCGCGATCGAGACGCTGCGGCTTGGCGAGTTTCCGAATCTACTCTGGGTGCGGATTCAGACCGACGAAGGAATTACCGGGCTTGGCGAGACCTTTTTCGGCGCGGAGGCGGTCGAGGCCTACCTGCACGAATCGGCAGCGCCCTACCTGCTCGGCAAGGACCCCTTCCACATCGATCGCCACGCTCGCGCCCTCACCCCCTATGTCGGCTATCGCGCCGCGGGAGTCGAGGGACGCGGCAATTCCGCGATCGATATCGCCCTCTGGGACCTGTTCGGGCGCGCGGTCGGCCAACCGATCTACCAACTGCTCGGCGGTCCCAGCCGGGAGCGGATCCGCATCTACAACACTTGCGCCGGGTATCGCTACGTGCGCTCGCGCCCGGCGCAGGAGGTGCGGAATTGGGGTCTGCCGGAGGTCTCTGGTGAGGGACCATACGAAGATCTCGATGCCTTCCTCAACCGCGCCGGCGAGCTGGCGCTCAGCCTGCGCGAACAGGGGATCACCGGGATGAAGATCTGGCCGTTCGATCCCTATGCCGAGGCGAGCGGCGGTCTCGATATTTCTCCTGCCGACCTGGACAAGGCGCTGGAACCGTTCCGCCAGATTCGCGCCGCGGTCGGCAAGGACATGGACATCATGGTCGAGTTCCACGGGCTGTGGAATCTGCCGACAGCGCGGCGCATCGCGCGGGCGCTCGAAGAATTCGAACCGTACTGGTATGAGGATCCGATTCGCGCCGACAATCTCGATGCGCTGAAAGCGTTCGCGGCGAGCACGCATGTTCCGGTCACGCTGAGCGAGACGATCGCCACCCGCTGGGGCTTCCGCGAGGCGTTTGCCACCGGGGCCGTCGGCATCGCGATGTTCGATCTCGCTTGGTGCGGCGGCATCTCGGAAGGGAAGAAGATCGCGACGATGGCCGAGAGTCACCAGTTGCCGGTGGCGCCCCACGACTGCACGGGACCGATCGTGCTGACCGCCTCGACCCATCTCTCGATCAACGCGCCGAACGCCCTGATCCAGGAGACGGTGCGCGCCTACTACACCGGTTGGTATCGCGAACTGGTGACCGTCCTCCCCGACATCGCCAACGGCACCGCGGCCGCGCCCACCGGTCCCGGTCTCGGCACCGATCTGTTGCCCGATTTGCACCTCCGGCCGGACGCGAAGGTTCGGGTGAGCCGGCTGGAAGCATGACGATGCAACGAGGGGCGACTGGCGCCGCCCCTCGTCGTTACCCGCGCATGATGCGGGGAGACCCCGCCTCTGGCGTTATCCGGTCTCGTCGCCAGCCAGCGAGATGCACGGGTCGAGGACCACCGTCTGCTCGCCGCCCGATTCATCGACCACCAGCACGATGCGGTCGATCTCCACGTTCTCGTACAGAGCGAGCACCTCGTCGTAGGTGTTCGTGCCAAGGCCGCTGCCGCCGCAGAGATCGTCGTTCCAGACGAACGGCGTGTTGTTGCCGACCAGGTTGCCGGTCGTGCCTTCGCCGTCGCTGCAATCGCCGCCCGGCGGGAACGCCGCATACGGGCAGCGCCCATTCTCCAGGAAGACCACGAAGCGCGGCGTACCCGCGGTGCAGGTGCCGGTACTGAAATCGAAACTCGATTCGATCGACCCGAGGTCGCCGAACGTGGTGCCTTCCGGCACGCCGAAGATGAGATTGCCGAACGCGTCGTTGCCTTCGGTGGTTGCTTCGAATCGCCCACCAGACTCCTGGTCAACATCGCCCTCGGTGTCGATCACCGGGAAGCACTTGCTCTGCGGCTCGCAGGGATTGACCACGTCATCGCGACACTCGCCCTCGTAATCGCAATGCTCTCTCAGGTGCGCCTGCGCGGCTTTCTTGCCGACGCGCAAGGTGCGGCACTTGGCCGGGTCCCCGCCGGGGCAGTGGCAAATCGTCTTCTTGTCCCCGTTGCCGTTCCCTTTGCCCTTTCCGTTGCCGCCGCCCTTGCCCTTTCCGTTGTTCCCCTTCTTGGCATCGGCTTCACCATCGGTGCCGAGGATGCCAAGGACCGGCGCGGCAAGGACGCCCGCGGCAATCGAGCGCCGTGAAGCGCGGATTGACAGCCGCCGGATCAGTTCGTCGAAGTTGTTTGACTGCATGGTGAGTGTTCCCTCCGTCATCCGACTACGAATTCGTTCACCGCATCCGATCGTGCCGCTATTCCACGACCCATGTGGTGATCGGCGCGGCGCAGACAATCAATAGGCGCTGCCTCCTCTGGAGCATCGGCCCCGGTTGGCGGGCCAGCGGGACCCAGGGGCGCGATCTCGACGGGCCATCACCCCACCACCTGGACGGGGCCAAGCGGCGAGGTTCTGTCAAGAGATGCGCAAGATGCTTGCCAGCGGCCATTGGCAGGCAGTTGGAGAGTGGGGAAACGGGCATGACGAGGGAATCGGTGCGAGACGGAAGCAACCATTCGCGAGGCTTATGGAAGAGGCGGTTTGACGGCACCACGCATCCGCGGTCGGATGCGCGGGCAGCGCATGCCCCGCCCCCGACGACCGCATCATGTCGTCGACCTGAGGGTTCAAGCGGTTCGGTTTACGGGTCGATCTGCCTAAGCGTCGACGGCCACGGCTTGCCGCAGGGCCTCCGCCGTCGGTTCGATGGTGACCGGACGCTCGCCGATCGCGGCCAGTTGCTCCGGCCACTTGAGGAGCATCGAGGTCAGCACCGCCCCCACGCGCGCTCCCTCCGGTAGCAGGCCGAGGGCGGATGCCTTGATGAGCGCCGCGACCGCCAATGCCGAGGCAGCCTCCGCCGCCAGACCGTGTCTCGCCAGCAGCCGCGTCGCATCGCGGATTTCGTTTTCGGCGACATCGATCGCGAGGCCATTGGAAGCACGAACCGCCTCCAGGACGTGGTCGCCGGCGGTTTCTTCCCGGACCGAGGTGGCCATCGAGTGCGCGGCAGTCACCACGCCGACCGCATTATGCCCTTCGCGGATCGCCCGCACGACAGGGTTCGCTCCCACCGGTTGGCAGGCCACAAACCGCGGCAGGTCATCCACCAGCCCTAGCGAGCAGCACTCCCGCCAGCCCTTGTAGATTCCGTAGAGGCCATCGCCACCGCCGACGGGCACGAACAGAAAATCGAGCGGCGCCCGGTGCGATTGCTGGATCAGTTCATAGGCGATCGTCTTGTAACCCTCGATCCCGTAAGGAGAACCCGCCGGCATCGGCGCCAGAGTTGTTGCCGGAAACCAGCCGTAGTCGCGGACCAGGGTGGCGAGGAGCGGTCCACGTCCTTGCCAGCGGGTGACGACCGCGCGCGCGCCATACGCCTCGATCAGATCGCCAAGCAGTGCCGGGGTTTCGTCCGGGAGCAAGACCACGCAGCGCATGCCGGCCGCGGCGGCATAGGCGGCAGCCGACGCCCCGTGATTGCCCGTAGACGATGAGACGATCCGGGAGAAACCCAGTTCACGCGCCGTGGCGATAGTGACCGCGTTGAAGCGGTCTTTCCAGGACCAGGTCGGTTGCTGCCCTTCGTTCTTGAGATAGAGCGCGGCGACGCCGATGTCGTCGTCCAGTCGCGGCACCCGGACCAGCGGCGTACCACCTTCGCCGAGGCTGATGGCGACATCAGGTTCCTGCACCGGCAGCAACGGATGGAAACCCCAGAGACCGCGCTTGTCGCTCTCCGCCAGTGCACGGCGCATGGCCGGTGCTGCCTGGTCGAGATCGTACTGCACTTCCAGGGGCGAGGCGCGCGACGCGTCCGCGCAGCGCGGACAGCCCCAGAAGTAGGGGCCAAGGTCGAACTCGGCGCCGCACGAGCGGCATGCCAGCCACCGCGTCACCACGCTTCCGCGTCCTGTGGTTCGCTACCGCGCCCAGATCGCTGGCGGACGAAGCGCATCATGGGCGCGTGCCGACTGGGATGAGGAAGACTGATTCCGGATCGAGATGCACGGCGACCCGCTCGCGCGCCTGCCAGCGCCGCGACTTGGGACGGTCCTGCTCGACCACCTGCAGGGTCGGACCGTCATCGAGGTGAACCCAATAGATCGTGCTGGCGCCGGTGTAGACCACCCGGCTGATGGCGCCTAAAAAGTTATTGACGCTCGGGCTTGCCGGATCGCGGGGCGGCTGGAGTTCGACTGCCTCGGGCCGCACCGCGAGTTCCACCGCGGAGCCGTCCTGTCCCCGCCGGTCCGGAATCGCCCGCTCCGGGACCTGGACCCGCAGTCCGGCCCCCCCGACGAAGACCGGTTCGTTTCCTTCCTGGTGGAGGGCGCCCCGGATGAGATTCACCTGGCCGATGAATCCTGCGACGAATTCATCGGCGGGTCGCCGGTAGACCTCGCTCGGCGTACCGATCTGGACGATCCGGCCGCGGTCCATGACCGCGATGCGGTCGCTCACCGTCATCGCCTCTTCCTGGTCGTGGGTCACATAGATCGCGGTGATGCCGAGGCGCTGTTGCAGTTCGCGCAATTCGACCTGCATTGCCTTGCGCAACTTCGCGTCGAGATTGGAGAGCGGCTCGTCGAGCAGCAGCAGATACGGTTCGATCACGATCGCCCGAGCCAGGGCCACCCGCTGTTGCTGGCCACCACTCAACTGGCGCGGA
>JAXLWU010000005.1:0-255083 GCA_046328335.1 Thermomicrobiales bacterium | reverse complement strand
GTGGAGTTGCCAAAGGCGGCGACGGGACGGCGCCCGATAAAGAGCGCGATGTCCTCCGGTTTGCCAGCGAAGTTGTCGTCGGTGAGGGGCACGGACTCGATGAAGATATCCGGCTCGGCGTTGTCCGCGATGACGTATTTCAGTTGGAAGGTGCTGCCGACCACCTGCTCCGGGGCCACGCCAAAGGTCGCCTGGGCAAAGGCGCGCATGAATTCCTGGCCGCTGCCGGAGACGATGAAGGTGCGGAAGTCGTTCGCGCGCAGATACGCCATCAATTCCAGCATCGGTTGGTAGACGAGGTCGATGTAGAGCCGGTCGAAGCGGGGGTGCTTGGCCGATGCCAGCCACTCGGCGGTGAGCGAGACGTACTGCTCGATCGACATGCCGACCTGGCTCACATTGGTGACCGCCTCCCAACCCGCCTCGTCGAGGGTCAGGATGGCGTCCCCATCCGTCTTGAGGACGGAGGCAAAGGGTTCGGTCGTCTCCCATTCCGGATGATTGGCCGAGAGGGTCTTGATCCGATCGTAGACAAAGGCATTCTGGGTGTAGATCGGCATCTCCACCCAGAGGGTGCCATCCATATCGAACGTCGCCACGCGATCGGGGATATCGACAAAGTCAACCGTCCCCTTGTTCGTGGCGGCGGCAACGAAGTCGAGAATGGCCTGTTTGCGCGGTCCCTCGTTCCAGGAAGGGAGCGGATCGCCCGATTGCGCCGCGAGCACCGGGGCCGGACTGCCGACCTCGATCACCCCGCGGCCGCCAACGGCGGCCATGCCGCGCACGGGAAGGACAGCGCCGAGCAGGGTGGCCGTGGCCGCCGCGAGCAGGGCGCGGCGTGTCAGCAGGGCGTGTCGGACGGATGATTCAGACGTCGGTTCGTGCATGAGCTGTTCCCCACCTTCTCGATCCCGCGGCGATTGTGTCCCCGGCATTGTGCCTGAAGGTGAGCGGCGGCGAAAGCGTGGAGCCTCGTCTGTCAATCCAGACTTGGGCAGGATCCGTACGGTCTGTCCGCGGCATCGTGCACACTACGTGATACACGCGCCGACTCATCGATCGGAGCATCGCTCATGGACACCCCTGGCGTCGCGTCCGTGCTCGGTTCCCTTCCTGTCCTCCGCGGTCGCCTCATCGGGCGCGAGGAGACGATCGCGACATCGCTTCACCTCCTTCTGGACGAGGCTGTCCCGCTGCTGACACTGAGCGGCCCCGGTGGCGTCGGCAAGACGAGCTTGGCGCTCGCGGTTGCGCGCGAGGCCGCCCGCCAGTTCGCCGATGGCGTGATCTGGGTCGATCTTGCGCCGATTGCCGATCCGGATCTCGTCACGACCGCGGTTGTCACGTCCCTCGCCCTACCAGCCTCCGCGGGACAGGCGCTCGACGAGGTGATCGCCGTACATTTGCGCACGCGCCAAGCGCTCCTCCTCATTGATAACTGCGAGCATCTGCTCGCTGCCGCCGCTGATCTTGTGGCCATGCTCCTCCCCATTTGTCCCGCCGTGCAAGTCCTGGCTACGAGTCGCTCGCCGCTGCGGGTTCGTGGCGAGCACGTCCTGCCGGTCGACCCGTTAGCTCTTCCCGCCGCATCAGCAGCGGGGTGGGCAGATGTGGCCTCCGCTGACGCCGTGCAGCTTTTCGTTCAGCGCGCACGTGCGGTACGCCCCGGCTTCACCGTCAATGAGGGGAACGCGGCCGCGGTCGCGGCACTCTCCCGGGCACTGGACGGGTTGCCACTCGCGATCGAGTTAGCTGCCGCGCGCAGTTCCCTCTTCCCACCAGAGGAGTTGCTCGCGCGAATGGGCGACCGCTTCGGTCTGCTGCGCGGCGGCCCGCGCGATCTTCCCATGCGCCAGCGGACGCTGTGGCACGCCATTGCCTGGAGTTATGACCTTTTGCCGTCAGCCGCGCAGACCATGTTCCGATTCCTGGCCGTCTTTGCCGGAGGATTTACGCTCCCCGCGGCGCAGGCCGTGGCCCCGGCCGCTGGTCTCGACCCGGACGCTATCGTCGAGATTCTCCAGATCCTGGTCGATCATGGCCTCGTTCGCTCCATGGATTCATTGGGCCACGCGCGATGGACGATGCTGGAAACGGTGCGCGAATTTGCCTGGCAGGCTCTTGGCGAAACCAGTGAGACCGATCGTGCGCGCGACGCCCACGCTGATGTCTTTGTCGCCCTCGTTGACGATGCGGAGCCACGGATTCACGGCCCCGCTGCCCGGCACTGGCAGGCCATCCTGGACGTTGAACGGGACAACATCCGCACTGCTCTGGTCTGGCTCGAGGCGCAACGGGACGGCGAACGAATGCTTCGCCTGGCGATCATTGGCGATCACTGGTTGGCGCGCGGGCAGGTCCCCGAAGCTCGTTCCTGGCTGGAGCGGGCGCTGCGGCTGGAGGGGAGTCCACTGGCTCGGCAGCACGCGCTCTTCTGGGGATCGGTTATCGCCGGGCTCCAGGGAGATGGCGAGCAGGCCGAATCCTGGGCAAACGAGGGGCTCATCCTCTGCGATCGTTCGGGCGACCGGCGCTTCGAGGGGCGCCTCCTATATGCGCTGGCACAGACGGCCTGGGTGAGTGGAGATCTTCCACTCGCCATTGCCCGCGGCGAGCACGCGGTCGCGCGTCTGCGACATGCCGATGATCCTGTTTGGCTGGCATACGCGTTGGGTGATCTCGGCACCGCACTCGTGCGTCAGGGGCAGGTGGAAACCGGCACCCAGGTCTTCGAAGAGGGTCTTGCGTTGCACCGTTCGCTGGGGAATGCCAGCGGAATGGGCATCCAAAGCCATGATATGGCAGCTGCCCTGCGTTCAAGTGGAGCTGGCGCGGCGATCCGGTACTACCGTGAGTCGTTGCGGCTGGTCTGGGAACTCGGCAATACGATGTGGCTCGCCGAGCCCCTTGCCGGAATCGCTCACCTTGCGGCGCAGACCGGGAATCCGGTTTGGGCTGCTCGCCTGCTTGGAACAGCCGAGCGGCTACGCGAGCAGAGCGGCGCTGACACCCGGACCCCCGAGCAGCGGGCGGCTCTTGTGCACGCCGAGAACTGGGTCAGACACGCGCTCGGCGATGACGCCTTCATTGCGGAACGGGATGCTGGCCGCGCGATACCGACGGATCAGGCCATCGTGGAGGCGCTGGCCCTATCCGCGGCATGGGCCGACCGCGAGAATTGGCCAGACGGACCGCTATCGGTCGACGACGCGGTCAGTCTCTCGCCTCTAGCCGCCGAATCTGGCTTGACGCGGCGGGAACGGGAGGTGCTGCGGCTGCTCTGCCAGCGCCTGACCGACCCCGAGATCGCCGCCCACCTCTATATCAGTCCGCGAACGGCCGGACATCATGTAAGCAGCATTCTGGCCAAACTCGCCGTTAGCAGCCGCCGCGAAGCCGCCGCCGCTGCCGTCCGTCTCGGTCTCATCTGAACCCCGGGCACGAAATAGGCAACTTTCTAGGGAACTCCTGCCGATGGCAAGGTGAAGCAGCGTGGGCATGCTGAGGGTGTGCAGGAAAGACCTGCGCCGGACCCCGAACGCATCGGCGCCCGATTCCACGTTCATCGCGGAGGATCCTGATATGGACCGATACGGCGGAAGCAATTCGCGCGGTGCCGTCGCTCGCCAGGCCGCAACGCTCGACACGATCGTCGGCTACGGCTACTTCGCGCCCGCGCGCTTGGCGATGGACGAAAAAGTGCAGCGCGCTACCGTCGCCGCGCACTTGCATCGACGGGACGACTCCCTGTTCCTCCCAGCGAGAACCAACGCGCACAGTGGAGAGTCAAGACTTCGCGGTGTGTTTGCCCGGCTCCGTCGATCTGTGCGCCACTCGGTGGCATGCGCGATGGCGGTTGGGATTCGTGTTGACGCGAGACAAAAACAATCTCTGTGGGCTGGCGGCAACCAAACCGCCGGACCCGCGGGAGGCGGTAGGCATTGATTCTCCGCGCATCGGCCCTCGTCCCCCACGTCAATGTTGCTTGCGGCGCCGCCGCGCCCATATCCGTGCCGCGCGTCTCCTGGCTGGCAAGGGGAGATTCCGGCTGACCTTGACCGGCTCCGTCCTCCGAGCAGCAAGGTCTGGTGGACGATGCCGGTATTCGCCAAGCGCGCTTTCGCCTGGACTCGTGCCGCGTGGGCCGCGATGCGGCGATTCGGTCCCGGCGGACTCTATCTGAACTTCGCTGGCTTCGGGGAAGAGAAGGAGGCGCTCGTGCGAGCCGGGTATGGAGCAAACTATGAGCGACTGGCGGCCCTCAAGGCTAAATACGATCCCACGAACCTCTTTCGGATGAACCAGAACATCACCCCGGCCTGATCCGCGAGAATCACGCGGCGCAGTTGCCCTGGGTCGAGCGCGCACCGTCCGCCAGGCGGACCACACCTGGTCATTCTTGGACGGATGCGGGCTGGACTGACCCGGGGCTTCGGTCCAGCCCGCCCGTGCTTACGCCAAGTGGGGGGCCGGTTTGATGTTCTGGTTCAGGCGAAAGAGATTGGTCGGGTCGTAGATGGTCTTCAGTGCGGCCAATCGCTCGTAGTTCCGGCCAAACGCCGAATGGACGAATTGGGGGTCTTCCCCGAGGCCGGGGAAGTTGAGATTCGTCTTGCCGGAACCAAAGCGCGTCATGGCCGCGAAGAAGTCGCGCGCCCAGGTGATGTTCTGCTCCGTGTCCGCCGGATCCGTCCAGTCTGCCAATATCTCGAGGAGGTAGGGAGCCGTGCGATCGCCGATCGCGGTCGCGTCCGGCTCAATCCTGTCGAACGCGCCACCAAGCGCCGCCACAACCGCCATGGAGTTCGTGCAGGGCCGGCGCTGGCTCCAAGACGCAATTTCATCGACGACTTCGCCGTCAAGACTCGCCAAGTAGAGCGATTTCCAATAGTGACGCTCCCCTTGCGGAAAGAAGGGATCGAACAGCTGCTGGAGAGCCGTGAATGGGAGCGTAGTGGAGAGATCCGCAATCGGCGTGGCGATGTGACAGAGCGGCCTCAGGCGCGCCGCGCCCTCGTCTGGCATGCCTATGTACACCGCGGGGAGGATGACTACCGCCTGACCGTGCAGTTCCTCCGGAAACGCGGGGACCGCCGGAATCGACCACCAGGCGAGGGAGGCGTTGATCTCGTCTGGAGCTTCGGTCATGAAGGCGCCAAATCCGGCGGTGACCCGCGCGGTCTCCTCGACCGGATAGATTGGTCCGGCGAACGCGACCAGGGGACCCACGGGGTGCAGCCGATACTCGAACGAGGTCACCACGCCGAAGTTTCCACCACCTCCCCGCAGGGCCCAGAAGAGGTCGGCGTTCTCGGTCTCGCTGGCGACGAGCAGCCGGCCGTCCGCGGTAACCACGTCGGCCGACAGCAGACTGTCACATGACATTCCATAAGTTCGTCGCAGCCATCCTTGACCACCACCGAGCGTCAGACCGGCGATGCCAGTCTTGGAGTGGATGCCGCCGGGCGCCGCCAGGCCAAAGAGCTGGGTTTGCCGATCGACGTCACCCCAGGTCGCGCCGCCCTCAGCCCGGACCGTGCGCCGGACAGGATCGACGCGAACGCCGCGCATCGCGGAGAGGTCGATGACCAACCCGTCATCGCAGGTACCAAATCCGGCGACATTGTGCCCCCCACCCCGCACTGACAGCACGAGGTCCTGTTCCGCGGCGAACGTGACGCACGCCATGACGTCTGCCACACCCCGGCACCGCGCGATGAGCGCTGGCCGCCGATCGATCATGCCGTTCCAGACTCGGCGCGCCTCGTCGTAGGGCGGATCACCAGGGCGGATCACTTCGCCCTGAAGCGTGCCGGCGAACGCCTGAATGCGCTCCGCGCTCAGCGCTGGAGCCGCGATATCAACCATCGTGCACCTCCTGCAGCGGTCTCTCGACCGCGATCGTAAAACGGGTCGCGAAGTCCGGCGCTTCTGAACTGCGCGAGCAGGGCGAGCGCCTTTCTGCTCCCTCTCCAGAGGAGTAGTTTCCTGAAAGCGCCAGTTGGCGCCAGGCATGGGAGCATCATGCGCTCCCGCAGGACGTGGCACATCCGCCAACATGCGGGTTTTGAGACGCGGTCTTTTCAGCTCGTATCCGCATCTTGGCGGAGGCAGGCCGGCGGCCCAGGGGGTCACCGTGGGCTTGAATCAAATGAGATCGTGGGAGATTGCGAACGCGGTCGCCTCGACGCGTCCACCGACGTTGAGCTTGGCATAGAGGTTGGAAAGATGGGACTGGACGGTGCGCGGGCTGAGGAAGAGGGTTGCGGCAATTTGCGAATTGGAAAGGCCACGCGGCAGCAAGCGCAACACCTCGACTTCGCGCGGGGTCAGACCAGCAGGAAAGCGCTGCTCTGGCGATGCCTGACCGAGACACGACGCAAGCCTTTCGACACGCGCCAACGTGGGCTTGGCGCCGAGCGGCTCACAGATCGCGCGCACCTCATCCAGGAGAGCGCTGGCCCCCTCGACCGAGCCAGAACAGCAGTGCATATCAGCAAGGGCAAGCAGGGTGAGCGCCCGTTCAAATGGAGCGTCGCAGACTAATGCGAGAGAACAGGCCGCTGCCAGGTGCTCCGAGGCGAGATGTTGATGGCCAGCAGCGGCCGTGATCTCCCCCAGGACGCGATGGGCAGCCAGCGTGACGAGCGGTTGAGCTGGCGTATCCGCGAGTTCGAGGGCAGTGGCCGCGGCGGCGCGAGCGCGAGCGGTATCGCCATCTGCTCGATAGTAACGCGCCCACGCAATCTGACCATCCGCAAGGCCGAGCACCCCTTCGCTCCAGGCGAGCCAGCGGTCATGCGCCATCAGCCATTCGCGCGCCGTGACGAGATCCCCAGCATCGAGGCACAGGTTCGCCGCGAGAATCTGAAGAAAGAGGCCCTCCTGGAGCATCACGTCGCCAGGCTCGGTATGTGGGCCATCCGGCAGAAGGTTCCCAATTTCGTCCCAGGCGGGCTCCGGATCACCTTGATGGCGAGCGAGGAAAGCACGGGCGGCAGTAACTTCACGGCGGAGGCAGGCATTACCGACTGGCGGAAGGTCGTGCAAGATGCGGCGCGCTTCTTGCCAACCGCCATCGAGGACAAGGCAACCCAGCCATGCCAGCCGGGGTGAAACTCCAGATCGTAGCGCTCCCCCTGTCCGGTCCAGTGCGCCTTCTGTCTTCGCCGCAAGCCGGCGTCGTCCGGCAGGGTCGGCCGCGCCGTAGGTGAGGGTCACATCATGCATCTCGTCGAGCAGCGTAAAGGCGACCAGGGCGTGATGGCCGAGTTCTTCGAACATGGCGCGGGCCCGCGTCAGCGCTGCACGTGCCTCCTCGGGGCGGCCAAGACTCGCGTGAGCGATTCCGAGCCCATGAGAGGCAAAGGCGAGGGCCGCCCTTGCCCCAGTCGACGTCTCTGATATCGCGGTAAATGTGGTAACGCACCGCCCGCAGCGCTCTGCCACGGGACGCAGGTAGCCGGGATAGGCGAGGAAGCGGCTCAGGGTGGCATCTTGCCACGCCGTCGCAGCGGCATCGCCGCGGTCTGCCCTGCCATCATCCGCGTCGATGTCGGACGCGACTGGCAGCACCTCGGCATACCAGCCTTCGATGACGGCAGGAATCGTTGCCCGTGCTGCGGGGATCGCGGCCAACGCCTCCAGACCTGCGATCGTCTCCGCGAGTCCGGAGCGAAACTTGTCTGCATAACAGAGCAGAAGCCCACGCAGCCAGCGAACCTCGGCAGCCATCTCGGCATCACCAATCTGCCCGGCGACCCGCGCGGCCACGTCGAGATCGACGATGGCTCGGGTCGGGTCAGAGAATCGCAGAAGTTTGGCAACCCGGCACGCCAGCCGACCGCGCCTCCGCTCCTCCCCTGGCACGTCATCGAGAAGGACGGCTGCCTCCCGGAGCCTCTCGGCGGCAGTAAGCCAGGCGTATGCGCGTTGAGCGCGATCCGCCGCACGGACCAACCACTCCGGCGCACGGGGATCACCGGCCTGCTGCAGATGGTAGGCGACCGCATCTGGCTCACCTGTTCCCCGGTCGATCAGGGCTTCAGCGATGTGACGGTGCCACAGCCGCCGGCGCGGCGGGATCACGCCCGCATAGAGGGTTTCGCGCGTCAACGGATGAGCAAAGCGAATGCGCTTGCCATCGGCATCAGCTTCCATCAGATGCGCTTCGACGGCGCGCTCGATGATCGCCAACACTGTTTCATTGTCGAGGCCGGCAACCTCGGTCCAGAGTGCGAGCGGCACTTCATGTCCAATCATCGCCGCCATCGCCAGCGGATGACGCACCTCATCGCCCAGTCGATCGATGCGGTGATCGATCACGTACTGCAGGAACGTGGGAAGCACAATCCGATCGAGTTCCCCGAGCATCCAGCCTTCGCCAACGGGGCGAAGCAGGGCTTCCTCCTGGAGGGCGCGGAGGAGCTCGATGGCGAACAGCGGATTGCCCTCACTGTGCCGTGACAGATAAGCCACGAGGCGGGCTTCATCCGCACTGGAGAGGCGATAGCGGGCGGCGACGAGGGCGTGCAGGGCCGAGCGATCGAGCCGATGCAGGTCCAGGCGCAGTCCCTCGGCCTCGCGCACGAGGGCCGGGAGCTGGATCGCGAAGGGATGGCGCCGCGTCAACTCGTCACCGCGGTAGGTGACCAGCACCAGAATTGGCCAGTGACGCAAGCGTGAGGCGAGATGGCGCACCAATTCCAGGCTGGCGGGATCGGCCCAGTGCAGATCCTCCAAGAGCACCACCGTTGGTTCAAGCGCGGCAAGGGCGGCGAAAAACGTCCGGACCTCCGCGAAGAGGGCGGCCTGGTCGGTCACGACCTGTCGCTGCTCCCCGACCAGGGTGGCGGGCGGCTCGGGGAAGCCATCCTTCCCGGCACAGGCGGCGAACAGGTCGAGCCAGGGGCCATACGGGGGCGTATGGCTCAGGTCGAAGCAGGACCCGACGAGCACAGGGATGGCTCGCGCGGAGGCCTCGGCGCAAAGGTCTTGCGCCAGTGCGGTCTTGCCGATCCCAGATTCCCCACCGAGCAACACCAGTCGCCCGCGCCCCGCTTGCACGGTGGCGAGTTCTTCGCGCAGGAAGATCTGCTCCAGCGTCCGCCCGACCAGGACCGGGGCTGATCGCAGGACACCTGGAGTCGATACTCTGACAGGGCCGCCCATCGCCGCTGTGACGCCGTCCATGACCACCCTGAAGAATCGGCTTGCCACCGAGGATTGTACCGAACCGTCCGTTTGACCAACCGGATGAGAGCGATGCCCATCCTGGACCCGGATCATCGAAACCGGGGTCCTCCGGAATAACCTTCTGGCGCGCGATCTGACGGGCTCCGGGATGGCGGTGATAAGACGTGTGACCATGACGGCCGACGGCTTGACGGCAGAACCACGGCAGCGGCGTCATGTGTCGCTCCAGTCCTGACCGTCATCCCTCGTCCACGCCATGCGGCGCTCGCGGGTGGTGAAGCCGAGTGATTCGTACCAGGCCATGGCGGCGGTATTGAACTCGGCGACGATCAACTCGACCGTGTCGATCCCGTTCTCCCCGGCCCACGTCCGGGCATGCTCCATCAGCGCCCTGCCGATCCCCCGCCGGCGGTACCCCTCCCGCACCACGACGACGTTGATCGTGACCCACTGACGCGGTACATGAACCGGGGTTTGCGGCACCTCGTCCTGCTGCAAGATCAGCGCCCCGACGACCTGCCCGGCGGTCTCGGCCACAAAGAGGTGCGTTCGTGGCAGGGCCATCACCCGGCGCACATAATGGTTCGTCTCCGCATCCGCCGCGACGGGCAGATAGATTTGGGGCAGGTTCCGCGCGTGCCCGGCGTTGAACGCGACGAGCAGGGCCGCCAATTCGTCGATATCGTTGAGCGTCGCTTCGCGCACGTTGACGGACGTCATGATGGCTTCGATCCCCCCTTGGCGCGAACGATGCGCGGGTCATCCCGGCGCGATTGCTTGCGGTCCCTCTTGCACGCTGGTTCGCAAGGAACGCAACCGTGGCAGGATCAGACACTTGGCCGCGAAATGCATTGACGGCAAGCGACAAGCCGGGGAGCATAGCCGGAACGTGCGCGTCAGCCTGCCCCAGGGTAGGTCTCGGGCGCTCATCAATCGTCAGCAGGCGCAGGAGGAGGAACAACGCCGGTGCCCACGAAACTGATCCTCGATGTCGATACCGGAACGGATGACGCGGTGGCGCTCATGTTTGCGGCGTTGCACCCGGACCTCGAACTGGTGGCGGCCACCACGGTCAACGGCAATGTCCCGGTGGAGTTGTGCACCGAGAATTCGTTGCGCGTCTTCGATTACATCGGGGCGGATGTTCCCGTGTATGAAGGCTCGCGGCGGCCGATGCTGCGCCCCGATTTCCCCGTCCCCCGCCAATCAGGGCGCGAGAGCGGCATCCACGGGGAGTATCTCGATCTGCCGCCGGCACGATCGAAACAGCAGCAGGAGCGCGCGGTCGATTTCCTGGTCGATACCTACCTGTCGGACGCGGGACCGGAGATCGTGCTGGTGCCGGTGGGACCGCTGACCAACATCGCCATGGCGATCACCCTGGAACCGCGCATCGTCGAGCGCATTCCCCGCACGATCATCATGGGCGGCGGACACGAGATCGGAAATGTGACCCCCGCGGCGGAGTTCAACATCTGGGCGGACCCCGAGGCGGCCAAAGTGGTGCTGAATGCGGGACTTCAAAACCTCTTGCTGGTCCCCCTCGATGCTACCCACAAGGCGCTGGTCACCCTCGACGACTGCCGCCGCCTGCGGGCGCTGGGCACCCCGGCGGGCGAAGCCACCGCCACGGTGATCGAGCGGCGGATCGCCGGCTACAACGCCTACCAGCCGATGGCGATCCACGATTCCGCGCCGGTGCATGATGCGCTCTGTGTGGCCGCGATCGTGGACCCCGCGATCCTCACCACCCACACGTTGCATGCCGATGTCGAGACGAGCGGCGAACTGACCGTGGGCCGCACCGTGATCGACACCCATCGCCGGCGCGGGGCGGAACCGAACGCGGAGGTGGCGCTGGATGCCGACGGCGAGGCATTCGTCCGCATGATGCTGGAGACCTTCGCCCGCACCCTGCCAACGGCAGGATGAGCATAGGCGCGAGAAGCCGACGGCGGTGGCCTCGGCGCGGGAGGATCCCCGTCGTGGCGCTGGTCCTCACCCAATCGCTCGACGTTGGCGAGGATCAGGAGCAATCGACGCGACTTCAGGAAATCGCGGTCCTGGGACCGGCGCGCGCGGACCGTGATTTCGCGCCGTCCCCGCGCATCGGTGATGGCGAGCACTTGCGACCGCGTATCCCTCTGCCAGGCCGTCGTCTCGCTGCGATGCGCCCCCGAGGTCCTGGCACCGGCGCGTCCAACACGTCTTGCCACGCCACGCGCTGGATTCTCGCGGCATCATGTCCCCCAAACGGACATGAATCCGCGCGCCGGTCCAGAGAGGTATCCGTTCGCAGCGGAGGAGAGCGGCAGCCAGCTCATTCATGCTTCCGGCAGGTGGGACGCATCCGCGCCGAGCGCGAGGCTACGTCGAAATTCGGCCCCGGAACGCGGGTCTGTCGCAACCGCCAGCGGCGTGGCACAATCTTGGCACGAAGGTGACCGGAGACCGGCATCGGGCGGCGCCGAGACCCCGGAGAGAAACCGAATCAGGCGACGCCATTGCAACCGGTTACCTCTTTAACTGTTGGCTGCCTCATGAAATTCCGCATCGTTGACGATCTGCAACGATTAGGAGTACAATTCATGAGCGGGTCGCAGGTTTTCCTGCCAGAATAGGAGTTTCGATTGTCCCGTATTAGTGATAGTGATTTGGATGTTTTTCCACCGGATGCCCTTACCACCCCCGGCACGGAGAAACTCACCGAGACCCACCGCGCGTTTATCGACGGAATCGAAGTCTGCGCCGAGCGGTTCCCGAACGATGAAGAGCAGCGAGTGAGCTGCTTCGCGGAAGTAGTGCGCACCACCATCGGCAAGCGGCCATCCAAGCGCACCGGCACGGCGATCCCCGCCGATACTACCGAGAGCCGGCGCCGCGGCAGCGCCCATGCCCACGCGGCATTGCGCGCCAAGCGAGCCGCGCAGAAGGCCAAGGCGGAAGCCGAGGCTTTGGCGCGCGCGCAAGCCGAGGAAGAGGCCGCCCGCTCTTCCGCCTGAGCCAGGATCTCGGAAACGCGGCGAGCGAGCCCCTGGACATTTCGTCCAGGGGCTCGCTCTGGGTCGGACGCTCCCGTTCCGGGGCATCACCACAGCTCTCCGCATTCGCGATGATCATCGCCGTTTCGCATCAGATCAGATGTCCTGTGTCATACTGGCAACGGTTTCTCCCCGCCTGACAGACGATTCCCGCAACCACGGTCGTAGTGGTCGTCCTCCGGTGTCGGAGGTAGGAGCGAGGGTCTCGGCGATGGCAAACTATGTCCTGGCGTATAGCGGCGGGGGCATGCCGGAGAGCGAAGCGGAGCAACAGGCGGTGATGGCGGCGTGGGGCGACTGGTATCAGACCATGGGCGCCGCGGTTGTCGATGGCGGCGCGCCATTCGGCCCATCGATGTCCGTCGCCCCCGACGGCGCGGTCAGCGAGGGCGCGCCATCAGGTTTGAGTGGTTACACGATTGTCACCGCGGACAACCTCGATGCGGCGACGGGTCATGCCAAGACGTGTCCGATCCTGGCCAGCGGCGGCCGTGTCGACATCTACGAGACATATCAGATCATGTAGCCAGCGGATCGGCGCCTCGCCGCACCCCGCTCCCGTTGCGGTGGGAGCGGGGTTCTATGTTTCAAACCGATTCCGCATAATCACCGAGGGTTCTTCGGGCTAGGGCCCCTCACCCCAACCCCAGATCCCTCCCGATGCTCCCTCCCGAGCCTCCCTCCACTGGAGGGAGGAGTCTCCCCGTGCGCGGGGCGAGGGGCTCTTGGGAACCTCGTCGCGGTTCCAGATCGTTGGAACGACGCGGGCGGCTCCCTACGCTACCAGGTTACGGCCCTCGGCCATGTGCAGGTGCTCGCCGCGGTCGATGATCTCGCGCAGGGTCTGCACCGTCTGCCAGAGTTCGCGATAGGTGGTGTAGAGCGCGGTCGGCGCGAGCCGGATCACGTTCGGGGCGCGAAAATCGGGCACGATGCCGCGCGCCTTGAGCGCCTTCGCCACCCGGTCCGCCTGGGCATGCTCGACCGCGAGATGCCCACCACGCCGCTCCGGTTGCCGGGGACTGCCGATGGCGAAACCGTACGGCGGCGCCGTCAGCCCGGACCGCTCGATCAGTTGAGCCAGGTACTCCGTCTGCGCCAGCGACTTGGCGCGGATCGCCGCGATGCCCGCCTCGCGAAAGATGCGCAGCGCGCCGCGCAGCGGGGCGGTCGCGAGGAGCGGCGGCGTCGAAATCTGCCAGGCGCCAGCGCTCGCCGCGCCCTGCCAGCGATGCACCATGTCGAACTGGCGCGCCTTGTCGTAGCCCCACCAGCCGGCGAGACCTGGCGCCGTTCCCCAGTGGCGGCGGTTCACGTAGAGCCCACCCGTGGCGCCGGGTCCGGCATTGAGGAACTTGTAGGAGCACCAGTAGGCCCAATCGACGCCCCAGGCATCGAACTGGTGCGGCACCGCGCCGA
The DNA here is from genome assembly GCA_046328335.1 of Thermomicrobiales bacterium. Taxonomy (GTDB): domain Bacteria; phylum Chloroflexota; class Chloroflexia; order Thermomicrobiales; family UBA6265; genus JACCXM01. Next base: position 241,425 of record JAXLWU010000005.1, on the reverse strand, counting down.
CCGAATGCGCGCCATCGAATCCCAGCGGGATGCCGCGCTCGCGCGCCGCGGCGGCCAACCGCGCCACATCGAGCAGTTGCCCAGAGCGATAGAGGATGATCGGCATGACCGCCAATGCGACATCGTCCCTGAGCGCGGCGATGACATCCTCCTCGGCGATCGTGCGGCCATCGCGGGAGGGCACCAGCCGTAAATCCCGCTCCGGATCGCCGCCGCGCAACCGGATCAGGCTCTGCATGGCGTAGACATCGGAAGGAAAATCGAGTTCCGTGGCGACGATGGCACGGCGATCGCCTTCGGGCTGGTAGAAGGTCGCCATCAGGGCGTGCTGATTGACAGTGGTGGTGCCGGTCACCACGACCGAATCCGGTTCAGCGCCCACTAGCGGCGCTACCAGCGCCCCCAACTCCTCGCCGAGGGTGAACCAGGGTGGATCGGCGGCGAGCCAGCCATCGATCGCAAGCGTCTTCCATTGCTCGAGCGCGGCGTGAATCTCCGCCTCGGCGTCATGGGACAGCAGCCCGAGCGAGTTGCCATCGAGGTAGATGCGGTCCGGAAGCAGATGAAACCGCTCCCGGAAGCGGGCCAGGGGATCGGCCGCGTCGCGCGCCATCGCCCCGGCTTCACTACTATCGAAAACTTCCTCGCTCGCCACGCGCACCCTCCCGCTGTTGCCTCGCGTCTTCCCTCATTGTGCTACGAACGGCGTCTCGCCGCAGGGACAATCGGGTCGCCAACCCCGTTCCCGCAGCCTCCTCCAGACTCGACACCGGCGGGCGCGTGGATCACATCATGCGTTTGCATTCGGGCGATAGGGCATCGACACTTCAAGCGATGACCGTTCACCGCACCCGGGCAAGGAGCAGCAACCCGTGCGCTATCGCCGCCTGAGTTATCGCTACACCCTGATCGCGCAAGGCCAGGAGCCATCGTTCGCCGAGCCGCGCCCGCGCGTCCAGTTCGCCCAGCCATACTGGCGGCCGGCAGCGGACATCTGCGAATCGGACCGCACCGTCGAAGTCACCGTCGATCTGGCGGGGGTCGATCAGGACGAACTCGATGTGCTCCTGTATGAGAATGCCCTGATCGTCTCCGGCCAGCGCCGCCCGCGCACCACCAATCCGAACGTGGTCTACCAGTTGGCCGAGATTCGGCAAGGCCCCTTCCGTCTCGAACTCCCCCTCCCCTCGTCCATCGATCCGAATCAGGTCGATGCGCGCTACGAAGACGGCTTGCTCCAGATCACCTTTCGCAAATCATCGCGGTCGATGGGAGCCTGAGCGTGGAACAGGATGCCGCGGCGGCTGCCGCAACCACTGTCACTGAGCCAACCACCCCCACGGGAAGCGTCCAACCGGACGCCGCCAACACGCTGGATATCCCCGATGCCCTGCCGGTGCTGCCATTGCGCGGCGGGATCGTCGTCTTTCCCCAGGCGGTGCTCCCGCTGACGATCGCCCAGCCGCGATCGGTGCAACTGGTCGACGATGCCATGCGCGGCAACCGCATGCTGGCGCTCGTCGCCCAGCGGGACGAGACGGTCGACCTGGCCGGACCGGACGATCTCCATCAGGTCGGGACCGCGGCGCTCATCCATCAGTTGATGCGCGGCCAGGACGGAACGCTGCGCCTCATCGTCCAGGGACTGGAGCGGGTCCGCCTGCTCGATTTCATCGCCACCGAACCGTATCTCGTGGCGCGGGTCGTCGCCATGCCCGACCGCACCTCATCCGGAATCGAGGTCGAAGGGCTGCGCCGGGCCGTGATCGATCTCTTCCGACGGCTGGTGGCGCTGATTCCGGAATTGCCGGACGAAGTCGGCATCGCGGCCGAGACGGTCAGCGATCCGCGGCAACTCGCCTATCTCCTCGCCTCGAGCGGCTTGCTCGACGGGGCGACACGGCAGCAGATTCTGGAACTCGACCCGGTCGAGGCGAAACTGCGGCGGCTGGTCGAGGTCCTCCAGCACGAAGCATCGGTACGCGAACTCGGGCAGCAGATCGCGGCAGAGACGCAGGGGCGACTGAGCAAAACCCAGCGCGAGTTTTACCTGCGGGAGCAACTCCGCTCGATCCAGCAGGAACTGGGCGAAGGGGGCGAGGACCCGGAGATCACCGAACTGCGGGAAAAGATCGCGGCGGCGAATCTGCCCCTGGAGGTGCGCCGGGAAGCGGAGCGCGAACTGGAACGGCTGTCCAGCATCCCACCCGCCTCGCCGGAGCATGGCATCGTCCGCACCTATCTGGACTGGATCGCCAATCTCCCCTGGGATGTGATCAGCGGCGGCGAGATCGATCTCGCCCGCGCCCGCCAGGTGCTTGACGAGGATCATTACGATCTGGAGCGGATCAAGGACCGCATCCTCGAATACCTGGCGGTGCGCAAGTTGCGGCAGGACCGCGCGGCGGAGCAGGAGGTCATTCCCGCCAACGTCGGCGTCGATCAGACCGGCCAGGGGGAAGTGGTGCCCGCACCGGAGCCGAACGTCCGCCGCGAGACGCCGGACGACCGCGCCGCGCGGGAGCCGATCCTCCTCTTCGTGGGTCCACCGGGCGTCGGCAAGACCAGTCTCGGGCAGTCGATCGCGCGGGCGCTCGACCGACGCTTCGTGCGGCTCAGCCTGGGCGGGGTACGTGACGAGGCGGAGATTCGCGGCCACCGCCGGACCTACATCGGCGCATTGCCCGGGCGCTTTATCCAGGCGATTCGCCGCGCCGAAACGCGCGATCCGGTCTTCATGCTCGACGAGATCGACAAGGTCGGTTCGGACTGGCGGGGCGATCCCTCCTCGGCGCTGCTGGAAGTGCTCGATCCAGCCCAGAACCACACCTTTTTCGACAACTATCTCGGCGTCCCGTTCGATCTCTCGCAGGTCCTCTTCATCGCCACCGCCAACACCACCGATACCATTCCGGCCCCGCTGCTCGACCGCATGGAGGTGATCTCCCTCTCCGGCTACACCGACGAGGAGAAGGTACAGATCGCCCAGAAGTACCTGGTGCCGAAGCAGATCGCCGCCAACGGGCTGACCCCGGAGGAACTGACGATTACCGACGAGGCGATCCGCCGCATCGTCCGCGATTACACCCGCGAGGCAGGCGTGCGCGGCCTGGAGCGGCAGATCGCGACGATCGCGCGGCGGGTGGCGCGGGACATCGTCGAAGGGGAGCAGGGATCGGTCACGGTCACCCCGGAGCGGCTCGAAGCGTATCTGCGCCGGGCGCGCTTCTTTGATGAGGTGGCGGAGCGGACCGACCGTCCCGGCGTCGCCACCGGTTTGGCGTGGACGCCGACCGGCGGGGACGTGCTCTTCGTCGAGGCGGCGATGATGCCAAGCCGCGAAGAACGCCTGATCCTGACCGGCATGCTCGGCGACGTGATGCGCGAGAGCGCCCAGGCGGCGCTGACCTACGTGCAGTCCAATGCCGCGGCGCTCGGTCTCGATCCGGATGTCTTCACCGGCAAGGCGATCCACCTGCATGTGCCGGCGGGCGCCGTCCCCAAAGACGGCCCCTCCGCCGGGGTGACGATGGCCACCGCGCTTGCCTCGCTCGCGAGCGGGCGGCCGGTGCGCAGCGATGTGGCGATGACCGGCGAGATCACCCTGCGCGGCAAGGTGCTGCCGGTCGGCGGCATTCGGGAAAAGATCCTCGCCGCGCACCGCGCCGGAATCACCACGGTCTTTCTCCCCAAGCGGAACGAGCGCGATCTGGAGGATGTGCCCGAGGAGTTGCGACAGGCCTTGACCTTCGTCTTCGCCGACACCGTCGATGACGTCATCCCGCAGGCCCTCACCGACTGACGCGTATCGGAATGTCCTGACGAGCGATGGACCACGTACCGAATGGAGATGATGACGATCGCTTCCTCGCGGCGCTGGCCCTCACCCCAACCCTGGCTCCCTCCTGAGCCTCCCTCCGGCGGAGGGAGCCAGGGTTGGGGTGAGGGTAGGCGCGGCGTCAAGACGACAGTCGTTATGCAGATTCCGTATGAGATGATTCAGGGTCCCCACACACCCACGTGTCATGTTGAGCCCGCAGGCGAAACATCTCGCCTCTCCCGTCGTGCCAGGCGCGGTCCGCCGCGATGCTTTCTTGCCTCGGCATGACAGGTGAGCGTGGCGCTGCTCCCGATCCCCGCTCGGCTCCAGTCCGTTTTTCTCAAGCAGCGTGCAACATCTGTGTCATTTCGAGCCGTGCTGAGGAATCTCGGCCTTTCGCGACGGCGGACCACGCCGACGTCCCTCGTTCCTCGGAACGACACACGGTGGGCACGTCGCTGTAAAGCATCGGGGAGGAGTTGGTTACCGGTCCTCTGCAAGACACGACGCCACAGCTCTTGCGCGATGTGGTGAGGACTATCACGCTTCGACTGCCTGCTCCTGACTCAGGTCCTTGCGCCGAGTCATACGGCCGCGCCGCAGGGTGGGCCGGCCATTGTCTTTCGGCAGATCGACAGCGGACGGGAGCCAGACGGTGAAGGTGCTGCCAACGCCAAGCGTGCTCGTCACCGAGATTGTGCCGTGATGCATTTCGATCAGGCGCTTGGCGATCGCCAGACCTAGCCCGCTGCCGCCGTACTTGCGGGTGGTACCGGCATCCGCCTGTCGGAACTCATCGAAGATGCGCGGCAGGGCTTCGGCAGAAATACCGATTCCGGTGTCACTGATCTCGAGTTCGACGCCATTGCCGATGGTGCGCCCCGTGACCCGGACATCGCCCACTTCGGTGAATTTGATAGCGTTCCCCATCAGGTTGAGGAGAATCTGAAAGAGGCGGTCGGGATCGGCCGCGACCGGCGGTAAACCGGGCGCCATGCTCACCACCAGGGCGATCTCCTTGGCGATCGCTTGCCTGGCGACCATACGGCGGACGCGTTCGACCGTCTGCGCCACATCAACCGGGCAGAGTTCCAATTCCAGGCGTCCCGCTTCGATCCGGGCAAGATCGAGCAGGTCGTTGACCAGCGCGGCGAGCGAGCGGGCGCTGGTCTGCACCATCTCCAGGAACTCGCGTTCCTCACCGGAGAGTTCGGCTTCGCTGGCAGCCAGCAATTCGACGTAGCCGGAAATGATGGTGAGCGGGGTGCGTAATTCGTGCGTCGCCATCGAGAGAAACGCGCTCTTCAGCCGGCTCGCTTCTTCCGCCGATTCCTTGGCGGCGCGGAGTTGCTCTTCCGCGTACTTCTGGTCCGTGATGTCGACGAACAGCCCCTGCCAGTACTGGGGGACGTCATCCTCGTCGTGGATCAATTCGCAGGTGTCGTGTACCCAGACAATGTCGCCATCGCGGGCCAGGAAGCGATACTCGATCTGGATGGCCTCCCCCGTCTCCATTGCTCCGGCGACGGCCGCCAAGACCCCGGCGCGGTCATCGGGATGGACGTACTGGAGCCAGGCATCCGGAGTCGCCAGCCACTCCTCAACCGTGTACCCGAGCATCGTCTCGACCCGCGGACTGACATAGAGCGAGGAACTGAGACCATCGGGACGATCGACATAGACCACGGCGGGAATCTGCTCGACCAGCGAGCGGTACCGCTTCTCGGCTTCGCGCAGCGCCCGCCCAGCCGCCTTGTACGGGGTGATGTCCTGCACCTGGCAGACGAAATAGAGCGGCTCGCCCGCCGCGTCCCGCACCAGCGACGCGGTCAGGCGGCCGAGGATGATATTGCCGTTCTTCCCGACGTAGCCCTTTTCGATCTGGTAACTGGTGATCTCGTCGGCGAGCAGTTGCTCGATCAACACGGCGTCGGTTTCCACATCCGGCGCCTGGGTGATCGCCTGAAAGGTGGTGCCGAGCAGTTCTTCGTCGCTGTAGCCGAGGATGCCGCAGAGGGCCGGGTTGACCTGCAGGAAGCGCCCATCACAGGCGACCAGCGCCATCCCGATGGGCGCGCCATCGAACGCGCCACGAAATCGCTCTTCACTCTCGCGCAGGGCGCGGTTAGCGCTGCGCGCCGTCGCCTGGGCGGCCTGTAGTTCCGCGCGGACGCCGGCGGCGGCATGCTCCCCTTCGAGGGGGCGCAACAGGATGACCGACGCGGTCGTCTCGACCATGAAATCGAGCCGCCAGATCGCAACCGGGATGTGGTCGCCGCTGACGTGCCGCAACCAGGCCGCGGTATGCCCGGCTTCGCTCCCCGCATCGGGATGACCGCGTGCATCATCGAACGACAGCACCGCCGAGAGCGGCTGCCCGGCCAGATCCTCAGCGCTGACACCGGCAAGAGCGGCCGTGGCTGGATTGGCCCAGGTGATGGCGCCGTCCGCGTCGAGGACCAGCGCGGCATCCGCGGTCTTGGCAAGGAAATCTTGGACCCGCGTCCTGAATGCCGCCGGATCGCCGTGGCCGTCCGCGGTCTGCTTGGAATGGTGGGCCCACCGGGAAGTCTTCGTCATCACGTCACTCACACGATTCTCGCGACGTCCCGCGCGATGTGGCTAGATTGCTTGGAACTCTCCCACAGAATACATCGAAGTGCATGAACTGTTCATCATGATCTTATGGCATGACGGCGTTCGCGTCATTCTTCCATGTATCGTTGGCGCACGCAAAGTGCGCGTGGTCCCATTTCCGCAACGAGGCGGGAAGGAAGGTGATCCGTGTGGCCGAGGCGGCGGTGACTCGGGCAGCGAGCGCGGCGAGCAGAATCCGCGGTCAATATCAAGCGGTGGTCGCCGACCGGAACACCGCCCTGCTGCTCGGGGCCGGATTCCTCTCCGAAATCGGCGATTGGTTCAATATCGTGGCCATCATCGCGCTGTCGTTTCACTACGGCGAGGGCGCGCTCGGCGTGGGCGGGATGCTGGCGGCGCGGATGCTGACCCGCCTGCTCTTGCAGGCGCCGGCCGGGTCGCTCGTCGACCGCGTCTCCGGGCGTCGCCTCCTCTTCGTCAGCCAACTGGCGATGGCGGTGATCGCCACCGCGTTCATCCTGCTGGTGCGGTTTCCGGCATTGGTCCTGCTCTACGGCCTGGTCATCGCGCTCGAGGCGGTCAACTGCGTCGCGCGGCCCGCATTCATGGTGGCGCTGAAGCGGGAGTCGCCCCCCACGCTACGGGCGATGGCCAACGGCGCCCTCTTCGCCAGCCAGACGACGGCGCAACTGATCGGACCCCTCCTGGGCGCGGTGGCGCTGGCGCCACTGGGACCGGCCGCGGTCTTCGCCCTCAACGGATTGACCTTTCTCGGCGTCGCCGGCGCGGTGGCGTCGTTACGCGGCGGACTCGCCGGCTCCCCGGCGGAGGCGATCCCCGTCAGCACGGATGAGTCGCCGGCGCCAGAAGCCGCGACCGAACCGGACCGTGGGTATCGCTGGCTGCTGCGGCGGCGTGACCTCAGTCTGTACGCCCTCGTCTGCCTCAGTCTGGCCCTGGTGGTGCAGGCGACCATCGCGCTCTTCGTGGTCCGCGCCAATGCGCTCGGACTCGGCGACGGCGGGGTCGGGCTGTTTTATGCCGCCGTCGCAGCCGGATCGATCGCCGGCAGTGTGATCGCTGGGGCGCGGCCGCTGGCGATCACTCCCCTCCTGCCCGCGGCGGGGGCGATGACCTTCTGCGCGGCAGCGCTCGCCCTCTTCGGTCTGGCCGAGGGGATCGTGATCGCCGTCGCCGCCCTGATCGTTGCCGGGTTCATGACCGATTTCTACGAGGTGGTGGGGCTGACCTATTTCCAGCAGGTGGTTCCCGACGCCACCTATGGCCGCTTCTTTTCGACCTTTCTCATCGCCCTCAGCGCGGGGGCGTTGGCGGGGGCGCTGGCCGGACCGTTCCTGGAGCGCACCGTCGGTGCGGGCGCCGCCATCGCCGTGCTCGCCATCCCGGCGTTGCTCCTGGCCCTGCTGTTCACGCTGGTGTCGCGCCGCTGGACGTTGCGCTGATACGGAATGCAAGCAATCCCTGTGACGTTCAGCGCTGCCTCCTCACCCCAATCCCTCGAACGCCCCTCTCCCCTGGTCAGGGCTCGACGGGAGAGCGGTTTGGCACCGTGCTGCCAGAAAGCAATCGAAACCGCTTCATCCAGATTCTGTATCAGATCAGGTGGACGATCTCCACCTCCGGCCAAGCACGGGCAAGACGCTCGGCCACGAGGCGGCGGTGACATTGCTCCGGTGTGGCCTCACTGCAGAGGAGACAACTCGGTTGCCGCGTGAACGATGCGCGGTCGAGGGTTTCCGGGATGCGGCGCTCATCCATGAGCGCCTCGAACCTGGTCACGTAGCGGTTCCAGTCGTGATCCTTGCGGTAGGTATCGAGGATGTCCGCCGAGGGCGCCAGTGCCGGCCAATGCGTGTAGTCGCAGCCATTGAGCCGCGCGAGAAACCAGGCGAGATCGCTCCCCTTGGCAAACCCGGAGAGTTGGCCGCCGGGGCGCAACCGGATATCGACGACGCGCCCGACGCCGTGCTCGGCGAGCAACGCAAAGAAGCGCTCCGCTGACTTACCCGCAAAGCCGATGGTGGAGATGATCATTGGGCAATCCCCGCGAGAACGAGTTGCTCCGCCAACGCCACATGCTCGCTCGCCGGCGAGAGTTTCTCGAGCGTGCCATCGTGCCGAATATGGAGCACGATCGCCCCGAGTTTGCCCAGCGAGGGTTCGAGCAAGCGGTGGCGATGGCAGCGGCGCGGATTCTCTTCACTGCAGAGGATCACGGTGGGGTTCGCGGCCGCGCTGGCAAGCACCCTGGCAATGCCATCCTGATGCCATGGCCGCGAGGCCACATAGGCCGCGTCCAGGGCGCCATCTGCACCGTAACACTCCGGGTCCTCGGGACGCCCCCCGAGCAGATTCCCCAGCCAAACGTAATGCATCGCGGCACGCTCCACGAGCCGAGCCAGATTCCGGCGGTTGAAATGCGGCACATAGCGGCTGAATGGCGCGCTCCGCACATCGATGACCGTGCGCACCTCGTGCTGATTCAGCAGAGCAAGGAACGTCTCTGCGTCATGATTGCTATGACCTATCGAGTAGACAACGACCGGGAAGCGCGAGTGAGCATCGGACGTCCCATCACCTTCGGTCTGCGAGAATGGTGAGGGCAATGGCAACTGTACGACGGCAAGAGCAGTTGCTATCTGCCGATCATCCGACTTCGATTTGTGACGAGGTTGCATTCCATGTCCAGCAGCGTCTGGTCTCGGCTTACCCAGGCGTGGAAGGATAGATCGCGTCGACGACGGCTGGTCGTCACTGACGTCACTCGCATGGAGGGCGAGCGGGTGTGCGTCGCCGGTTTCCTGGAAGATGGCCGGGTCGTGCGTCCGGTGTTTGCCCGCGGCGGTCCGACCGAGTCGTGGCTCCATCCCGCGTTCGGCGACGCGATCGAGCCGTTCACCATCGTCGAGCTCCGCGTGCAAGGTTCACCCAGGACGCCGCTCGACCCCACACGGAGGATCGTCTCGTGCGGGAGCGGGGGCACCGGATCGTCGGCACGCTCTCGGAGTGGGAGCGGATCGCCTGGCTCGAATCGTCGCTCGCGCCATCCGTGCGCGCCATCTTCGGCAGCACGGTTCAGGCCGATGGCGCTGGGCAGTGGGGCCGCTTCGTCCGCGCCGGTGAGGGCGAACATTCACTGGGGACGATCAAGGCGAGTCGGGTGCTGGCAGTGCGCTACGCCTACTACCCTGAGCGCGGCCGCTGGGACTACCGACTGCGCTTCCGCGACGGAACCGGGGAGGAGTTCCAACTCGCCATCACCGACCTCGCGTTTCGCAACCGGCTGGACGACCTGCGCCACGACGGGCTTCTCCCCGATCGCGCTGCCGCAGACGCGTTGGAATCATTGCGGCGGCAGGAGGTCTATCTGCGCATTGGGCTCGCCCGCGGCTGGGACCGCTTTCCCGATCGTTGCTATCTCCAGATCACCGGCGTCTACGCATTCCCAAAGCAGTTGACGTGAACCGACAGATGGTTCAATTTTCCTGCTCGGGCGCGATCTCCACGGTCAGCCAGTTCTCGAAGCAGTGGTTGTTCGCCAATCGGACGACGCCAATGGTGGCGCGGCCGCCGAGACCGGCCTCGTCGCCGAAGACATCGCGGAACAGGTCAGTGCAACCGGACGACACCAGATGCACGTCGCTGAACTCGGGGTCGATGGCGACGAAGCACAGGGTACGCACGATGCCACGCACCTGGTTCAACGATCCGAGTGCGGCCCGGATACCGCCGAGGCAGTTCAGCCCGGTCTGGCGAGCGGCGAGATATCCCTCCTCCACCGTCACCTCCGCTCCGACTCGGCCGGGATGCAGCGGGCTGCCGTCGGCGCGCTCCGGTACGTGACCGCTGAGGTAGAGGACATTCCCCACGATGTGATGCGGCTTCATCGAGCCGTAGCGGGCGCCGTAGTACGGATCGCGGCCGTAGTCGGGAATCGTTAAGCCCAGCGCCGCGGCGCGGGTCTCGTAATCGGGAGCGGTCGTCGTCACTTACGAGATCTCGTCGTCCGCCGCGACGATGGCAGCGACGATCTCTTCCGGCGGTGGTGAGCCGGAGGCGCGGAAGATGATCCGCCCGTTCTTGCCGACGACAATCACGGTGCGGGCGATCCGGTCTCCCTCCGGGCGCACCGCCTGATAGGCGTGGGAGACGACGAGACCGTCATCGATGAGCAGGTCGAAGGGAAGGTCGAGTTCCTGGATGAATTCGCGATGACTGGCGGCGTTGGCGGGGTTGACCCCATACGGTTCGGTTTCCAGAGCGCGGAAGGCATCGATCGCGTCGCGCACGGCGGCGAGCTGATTCGTTCAGCCAGGAGTGCGATCGACAGGGTAGAAGAAGAGGGCCGCGCGGCTCTTGCCGCGGATCGCGGCCAGATCGAGCCCGGGTCCCGTCGTACCGGGCAACGAGAATACCGGCGCCATCACGCCAACGGTGACATGCTCAGGGTGTGTCATCTGTCCCCTTCCCCCATAATCGCGTCTGCTGTTTCACCACGCCGGATTGTAAGCCACCGGCCCGGTGGCTTCGATTTTGAACCGATACATGGGCCACACCCGGCACACCAGCATCCTTCGACGATTAGTGTTAGTTTATGTCACATCAGATCGAACGAATGTGCCTTGCCCATGCTTGTCGAGAATTTCGAGCGTCACGCGGTCGGCCCGTGCAGCGGCGCCGACCTGGAAGGTGACCGCGCTCGGACCGTAGGCGTTCTCGCCGATCGGCTGATAGGTGAAGACGTCCCGGTCGAAATGGGTCAGCGGATAGGGACGAAGATCAGGGCCGAGACGCAGCAGGAGGCCATCCCCTTCCGTGGCGATGATCATTTCCCCGAAGAGATCACTGGCGAAGGTTCCCGCGTAGGCGGCCAGGGGGAGCGGCGACGTCGCATCGGCCGGGGGCTTCGTGTAGTCGATCGCGGTGCCGTAATCGGGCGCGTTCATCTGGACATAGGCATTGGCGAGAAGCGGCGCCCAGTCGCGGGTCAGTTCGCCATGCTCGGCGAGATCGAGGAATTGCAGGGCCACGGTCTCCGCGGCGCCGACTGGTGAGGCATTGGTCAGCACCACGATGCCGAGTTGGGGACCGAGATGGAGGTAGGTCGCCGTGCCGGCGCCGAGCGCAAAGGCGCCGGAGTGGCTGATCCGCACGCCGCCCTCATCGGTGTAGCCAACACCCCAGCCGAGGCCGTAGAAACTGGCACGATCGGTGGCGGGGTTGGCGATCGGGGCACTGACGATCTGCGGTTTGTGCGTCTCCCCCAGTGCCGCCGCGCCGATGATCGCTTTGCCCTCGATTGTTCCGGCGCCGAATTGCAGCCGCAGCCAGCGGGCGAGATCGCGCACGGTGGAACTGACGCCGCCAGCCGGTGATTGCGCATCGGGCTGGCGCTGCTCACGGGTTACTTGCCATCCGCCGTCGCGCGGGGTGTGGGGCGTCGCCCGATTCGGCTGGGCGATGAAATCGGCGAAGCGGGAACTGGTGCTGGTCATGCCGAGGGGACGGTAGAGCCGGCGGGAGGCGAGTTCTTCCCAGGTGGTGCCCGCGGCCCGGGCGGCCGCGACTGCCGCCGCGGTAATGCCGAAGTTGGTGTAGGCATAGCCGGAGCGGAAACTGGTGTCCGGTTCGATGAAGCGCAACCGGTGCAGGATTTCCGCCCGGTCGTAGCCCATGTCTTCGAGATGATCGCCCCCGTGATCGGGGAGCCCGCTGCGATGACAGAACATGTCCCGCAGGGTGACCTGACTGGTGACCCAGGCGTCATGCATGGCGAATCCGGGATCGAGATCGCACAGTTTGCTGTCCCAGGTCACGACGCCATCGCTGACGACTCCGGCCACGACGGTTGCGGCGAGCGGCTTGGAGAGAGACGCCAACGGAAAGACGGTATCGGCATCGACCGGGAGATCGCGGCCGATCTCCCGCACGCCGAAGCCTTTGCGGTACGGCGTCTCGTCGCCATGAACGACCGCGACGGCCATCCCCGGAATGCCGGTTCGTTCGAGCGTCTGCTGGACCAGGTCATCGAGTCGCGCCAGCGCTGCTGCAACGCGTTCTGGCGTAACCCCGGGTTCGCTGTTTGCGGCGGAGGGTGATGCACCGCCGCCATGGCCCAACCGAGGCTGAGGCTCGCGCTGACTGGACGCCGTAGTTCCGTTCATGCCTTCCCTTCCCACGCTGGAATGCGTGTGCGCGCGTTGGTGATTGCGTTCGGTATCGAGGCTGACTGAAATCAGCGAATTGTCGCGGGGAGGGATGATAGCCGTCGCTGCCGGCACGCTGGGCAAGGCCGTGGTCAAGCAGTTCGTCTGGCAAATGGGAGAAGCCACATTCCTGGTGCGCAGGCGGAGCGTCTTTCTCGGCGGTCGGCTGCACGGGCGACGCAGGCGTCGCGCCCCTCGAAGTCGGGTCGGGCCACGGAGCGTCGTAGCTGGCTCTCCCACCGAGTCAGCACGTCTTGAGGCCGGGCATCCCGTCTTCGACTCCAGGTTTGACGTTTGAACGCTCTGGCGATTCCTACCAGGGGATGTAGATGAGATCGATCATGGCGGTCGGATGGTCGTCGTCGAGGGTGACGACCTTGACGAAGCCGCCGTCGTCCGACGCGCCATCGATCCGGTTCAGGGCGTAGCCATCCGGCGCGCTGCCGAGATCCTGCAGGCTGTAGGTGCCGTAGGGAAGACCGCTCCAGACATGGCTGACCGCGTGCGATTCGCCATCGTTGAGGGTGAGCACGAGTCCATCCGGGCCGGCAATCATGATGTCGCCGTTGAAGATGGCATCGGTCGCCTCGCAATCGCTCGCATCGGCATCTTCATCGGGGCAGAGAAAACCCTGCACGGAGATGGTTCCGCCGCCCTGCATCGCATGCGCCACGCGACGAGCGGCGCCCAAGGCGATTGTGGCGGCTACGGTTGCCCGCAAGAAAGCGCGACGGGATGCGGGAGCAGGAAGCCAGTGGGAGAGCCAAGCAGTCGTGTTCGTGTTCACATCTCCTCCTCCTCGATCGACGCGGATCTCCGTCTGATTGCCACGAGGTGATCCTATCGGGTTCCGTGGCGCCGCGCCATAGTCCTCCACGATGCTGCGGGCGCCACGTGGTTGCCGGAACGTGGCTGTGTACGCTAGCGTTGCCTTCGCTCCATCGAGCCGTTCCCCGTTTGCAACCGCGGGTCCGCGCCGCGTACCACTTGGCCGCGAGGGCTGGCGATGATCCTTTCCGACCGTGATATCCGGAGCGCGATCGCAACAGGGCGGATTCGCATTGACCCGTTGCCCGATCTACAGACCTCCCTCGGCTCGGTGTCGATCGATTTCCGGCTGGGCTCGACCTTCATGGTCTTCGAGCATAGCCGCCATTCCTTCATCGACCCGCGCCAGCCGCAATCGATCGGCGACGCGATGCGGACCATCGAGTGCGGGGAAGATGAGCCGTTCTTCATGCAGCCGGGTGATTTTGCGCTGGCCTCGACGGTCGAAGTGCTCGAATTGCCGGACGACCTCCTGGGACGATTGGAAGGACGCTCGTCGATCGCGCGGTTGGGAATCACGGTGCACTCGACAGCGGCGGTGTTCGAGCCGGGTTGGATCGGGACGGCCACGATGGAATTGAGCAATCTCGGCCGGATGCCGGTTGCCCTCTATCCCGGGATGCGCATCTGCGCCTTTTCTTTCGAACAGGTCTCCTCGCCGGTCTCGGTGCCGTACCGGGAGAAGGTGGGGAACAAGTACGCGGGGCAGATCGCGCCGCGAGCGAGTCTACTTTCCGAAGAAAATCGCGCCCTGGTAGGTGGTGGCTCGTCGTCGTGATGCGACGCGAGATCCGGTTCGATCCAGCGCGGATGGAATTTGAACGATACTTGGCTGATGGCTCTTCGGGTTGCTGATGTCGAACAGGGAGGATGAGGTGTCGTCCGAGAAACTGGCGCAGCTCCGGACGCGGGTGCTGCCGATGTTGCGGCTGGTGGCCGTGGAGTACGAGCAGCGGGTGCCCGATGGCTATCCGATTGTTCTGGATGCGGTCGAGAACGGGGTGATTGGTCTCGAGATCGACCCGAATTACGCCCTCTACCTGACCACCGACGGTAGCGACCTGTTCGCGGATATCTACGTGCGCTCGACGCGGAATGACGCTCGTTCCTCGGCGAGCCGAGAGAAGTTCGCGGGGATGCCAAATTTCGATCGCCGGCCGCTGTCGCCGGACATTTCCGATATCGCGCTGCGCAATCTGATCGCCGAACTGATGGCGCGATACAACTATCAGCCGGGCCTGGTGCATCATACCGACTCGTAGGAATCTGGATTCAACCAAGTGCCGCGCCGTCGATGTCGGCGCGGCTTTTCTTGCGGGTGTTATCCAGTCGTCATTGCGCGACGTGCGAACGATGTGTCGTCCCAAGGAACGAGGGACCTCGTCGTGGTAGTCCGCCGTCGCGAGAGGCCGCGTCTCCTCGCGGCGGCTTGCCTTGACATGAGTTTGGCCCGCCGCGCCAAGAGGTCAGCAGATTCTGTTTCGTTCGCCGACGCCTGATGGCGCTGTGCTTCCCCGTGGACTGCGGCCTGGCGGTCGACGCGCGATCGCTGCCTGCTCATTCACCGCGTTTCACGTGAAACGCCCGCAGGCTATTCGAGAACCCAGGCGTCGGTGTCGCGCGTCCAGGAGGCGAGGTCGCGCCCGCCAAAGAAGAGCTCGACTTCACGCGCCGCACTTCCCGGTCCATCCGAGGCGTGGATCAGATTTCGGCCGGTCATCAGGCCGAGATCGCCGCGGATGGTCCCCGGCGCGGCCTCGCTCGGATTCGTCTTGCCGATGGTCGAGCGCACCGTCACAATCGCGTTCGGGCCCTCCAGCACGAGCAGGACCACGGGTCCCGAAGTGATGTAATCGACCAACCCGGTGTAAAACGGCTTCCCTTGATGTTCGCCGTAATGCCGGCTGGCCACATCACGCTCGATCGTGGTCATGTCCATGCCGACGATCTTCAGTCCTCGCTGCTCGAGCCGGCGGATGATCTCTCCGACCAGTCCCCGCTGCACCGCATCCGGCTTCAGAATCACCAGCGTTCGCTCGCTCGCCACGTTCCGTTTCCCTCACTTCCAATTTGCATGTGCATTGCCGCTTCCGGTCGCGACACGATGTCTGAGGCTAGCACACGGTAGGTGTGCCGCCGGGCGCACCGATCATTCGTGCCGCTCCTCGACGGATTCTTCGGCTGAAAGTGCCTTGTCACGCGCCAATGACGATTGGCGCTTCCGCCTCGGTCGGTATCGCGCTTGCTCCAGCGACCAACCTGTCACCACGATCGCTATGACCAGCGGCACGACGATGACCGCCGCCGTCAGCAACCATTCTCGTGTTCCCACTAGGCAATCACCTGATTCCTATTGGCAGTTCAATCCAGTGATAGCAGACCGAGTCAACCACGTCGACAGCGAAGCATCGCCGATGTTCCACGTGAAACGCGCCCAGCATCATTCAGGCGAGGAAACCGAGAATGAGGTAGACGACCAGGAACTGCGCCGCGGCCGCACTCAGATAACCGCCCGGCCATTGCCGCAGCATCCACACCCCCGCGCCCACCAGGAGCCCAACAACCGCACCACCGAAGAATGTGAGCAACACCTCTCCCACGCCACCACTCGCCACACTCAGGAAGGCATCATGCAGGCCCCAGGAGAGCGCAAACAGACCGACCGGGATCAAGCGCCGCCAGCCCCCCTCGACGCCCCGCCCCGCGACACCGAAGTTGATTGCCTGATATGCGGCGACATCGGCGAGCGCGAACACTTCGAGTTTCGCCACCGCGCCAAGCGGCCCCTGCCACAGCCGCAAGAGCGCCACCGCCGCCGCCACTCCGACGATCAGGATCGTCATTTGCTCGCGCAGGCGACGGTCCCGCTCGCTCCCGGCGCGGAAGGTCCGGATTGCCTGATCGCTCGGCAGGCCCTCCGGCCGCTGGGAGAGATATGCCAACGCCAGCAGCGCGCCGAGCAGCGGTCCCGCCACCCGCAACGGATACCAGATGCCGTCGGTCAACCCGACCGGCACCGCGGGCGCCCCGAAGACCACGATCAGCAACGGCCACAGCCCCTGATGCACGAGCGTCAGATTCAACCAGCGATAGGCGCGGCGGAACGCGGCCAGCCCCTCGTGCGCCAATGGTGATTCGGAGGCCATGGTAGATCTGCGCCTGCTCAGACGCCGCGGCGCCTCCCGTTCCGGATCGCGATTCAGCATTCGCCTAGCGTACCGCCCGGGCGCTCACCCGGTCTGCCCCGGCGCTGGCGGTCATCGATCCGCACGCGCGTTGCCGCTCGAGTCCGCGGAGCGCTCCTCAGGCGGTCTCAATCCCCGAAACCCGGCCAGCAGGAGCAGGTCGTAGCAGATCTTCAGCGATCCCGCGATCACGAGCGGCCAGCCAAACAACGACAACCCGAGCAACCACCCCGACATGACCGGACTCGCCGCCGCGGCCATACCGCGTGGCACGGCGGTCAAACTCGCCGCCGCCGGTCGTTCCTCCGGCGAGACCACCGCCATCACGTACGAGTTCCGCACCGGTACGTCCATGCTCGATAGCGCGCTACGGCACAAGAGCAGGACCACGGCCAGCGGCGCGGTCGGCATCAAGGGCGTCAGCGCGAGAAAGAGATTGGCTGGCAGGTGCGTAAAGACCGCCGTGTTGATCAACCCGATGCGGCGGGCGATCCGCACCGACGCCAGCACCGAGAACGCGGAGAGCACACCGGTCCAGAAGAAGATCACGCCAGTGGTCGCCACGGAGAGCCCATACCGCTGGAACAGCCAGAGGGCCAGCAGCGACTGCACGACGAAGCCGCTGGCGAACGAATCGAGACTGAAGAGCGCCGCCAGTTTCCAGACCGTCCGCCTCGATGCGCCGAGCGGGGCCGCCGCGCGCTCAGCCGCCGGTTCGATCGCCGGCGAGAGACCCCGATAGAGCAGGAGGGCAATCACCCCGAGACCGGCATAGAGAAAGAACATCGCATCGACCGTCAGCGACACGGGCAGCCCCAGCCGCGCCGCCACGAGTCCGGGAAGGCCAGCTGACAGCGCCCCGCACGCCGCGGCGAGCGAACCGATCAGACTGTACCGCGCGAAGAGTGCGGTGCGCTGGCGATCACTGGTCGTCTGCGGCAGCAGCGCCTGTTCCGTCGGAAGAAAGATGCTGACATCACCGGAGGAGGGATTGATGGTGCCGACGAAGGCGACGACCAACAACGGCCAGAAACTGTGAAACAGGGCGAAGCCAAGACCCGAGGCGATCATCAAGACCGATGCCCGCAGGAGGAGCGAACGGCGGCCGAGCCTGTAGGCGACAAGTCCAACCAGCACCGTCAGCGCGGCCGAGCCCAGCATCGTGGCCGTGGCGACCGCGCCGATCTGGACGTTGCTCAGCCCCAGCGACGCGAGATGGATCGGCAGGAGGATGCTGACGAAGCCATCCCCGAACGCCCGCACCGCGCGGGCCGTAAGCAAGACCCGAGCATCCAGCATGGTCTCCGCGGGAAGGAACTGTGGTCCACCCGGAATTCGCAGATTAGGCATCGCGAGATCGTAAAACAGAAATCGCTGCGTCGCCCGAAGACTGGAACTTGCACCTCGCCACCCGCGGGAACGAGCAACGTGAGCAGGCGGCTACGATGATCCAACCGCCTGCTCGTGAACATCAGAACGTGCCTACGGTAATGGAATGCCAATAATGGATCTCTCCGCAAATGCCGCCGACCCTGACGACACTCTGTAGGCAATCGTGAATGTCGTGTTCCCTGGATTGAGCCCGGTCAACATGAACGTCGCGCTGCCCTGCACGAATCCCGTCGTCGTCGACGTCGCTCCGTTGTCCCGAATCACCGCGCGAGAATCAGTCGCGAACGAGGAGTTGGCGCCGCTGATATCGCAACTCATATATCCGGCAACATTGGCCCCACTCGGCGTGATCCGAGCCGTGAGTGTCAGCAACACCTGGCCCGAAGCGGGAACCGTCACGGTAATCGACTCCCCACCTCCGTTATAGAACGTGGTGTTGATGTTAGCGCTGCCTGAGGATGTCCTGACCTTGGCACCGGAAAGCCCGGAAGCGCCGGTTGGGCCGGTTGCACCGGTGCTCCCGGTCACGCCAGTTGCACCTGTGCTTCCAGCCGGCCCGGCCGGTCCCGTGGCACCCTCGGTTCCTGCCGCCCCCGGCGAACCAGACGCGCCGGTTGGACCTGTTGCGCCGACATTTCCGGCCGCGCCACCTGGCCCGGTTGGACCAGTCACCCCCTGTGCACCGGTCGCACCACTCGGTCCCGTCGCCCCTTGCACTCCCGTCGCGCCGGTCGGACCGGCCGACCCTTGCGCGCCAGCAGTACCGGCCGGACCTGTCGCCCCTTGTGAACCAACAACGCCAGCTGGTCCCGTCGACCCTTGTGCTCCGGTTGGTCCCGTCACGCCAGTCGCGCCGACCGTGCCATTCTGTCCAGCGGCGCCAGTCGGTCCGATCGGGCCGATCGCCCCAGTCGCGCCATCGGCGCCATTCTGTCCCGCCGAGCCAGTAGGACCCGTTGCTCCCACCGCACCGGTGGCTCCCGGCGCACCGTCTATACCGGCCTGGCCGACCGCTCCCGCCGGGCCGGTGGGTCCGGTTACTCCCGTTGAACCTGGCGCTCCAGTAGCGCCAGTCTGACCATCGGCTCCGGCCGGTCCAATCGGACCGGTTGATCCAGTTGGGCCGATCGGGCCACTAGGTCCGGTCGCGCCGCCAGTTCCCGCGGGACCGGTCGGTCCCGCATCCCCGTCCTGTCCATCCTGTCCCGCGCCGCCCGTCGGGCCAGTTGCACCAGTGGCGCCAGCGGTGCCGTTACCACCGGTGGGCCCCGTTGAACCGGTTACCCCAGCCGCACCAGCCGGGCCAGTCAGGCCGAGCGGACCCGTCGGGCCAGTTGCCCCCTCCTGTCCCGCCTGCCCGCTTGGGCCGATCGGTCCCGTCTCACCCGTGGCTCCGGTTGCACCAGGCGCACCGTCCTGACCAGCTGCCCCTACGGCCCCGGCGGTGCCAGCTGCTCCGGTTGGTCCCGTCGGTCCAATCGCCCCAGTCGCACCTTCGGCACCCCGCTGTCCCGCTTGACCCGCGGGTCCCGTCGCTCCGTCTACGCCTGCTGAGCCCTGAGGACCAGTTGCGCCTTCGATGCCAGGCGCGCCCGTCGGACCGGCAGCGCCGATGCTTCCGGTCGCACCACTCGGTCCCGTCGCCCCTTGGGCACCAGCAACGCCGGTCGGGCCGGGCGACCCTTGCGCGCCAACAGCCCCAGTTGGACCTGTCGCTCCTTGCGACCCAACGACACCGGCTGATCCCGTCGCGCCGGTTGGCCCCGTTGCTCCCGCTGAACCTGTCGCACCACCGGCGCCAGCCTGACCTTCGGCACCTGCTGGGCCGGTCGGACCTACCGCGCCGGCAGCACCCGGCGCACCGTCCTGACCGGCGGCGCCAGCAGATCCTGTCGGACCCGTCGGTCCAATCGCTCCGGTCGCGCCATCACCGCCGCGTTGTCCCGGTTGACCCGATGGTCCCGTCGCCCCGTTAGAGCCTGCCGGCCCCTGCGGTCCGGTTGCGCCTCCGGCGCCAGGGGTTCCCTGCGCCCCAGCGGCGCCGGAGGAACCAGTCGGACCGGTCGCACCGGTCGCACCGGTCGCCCCATCGGACCCGGCAGGTCCCTGCCCGCCAGGAGACCCCGCCTGTCCCGCCGCGCCCGTGGGACCGGTCGGCCCAGGGTCACCATCGCGGCCATCACGGCCGGGATCACCCTGGACGCCTGATGGACCGATCGGGCCCTCGGGACCAGTCGCCCCCTGAAGACCCGCCGCCCCGGGCAGACCCGGCGCTCCGGTTGCGCCCTGGGCTCCCGGCGCGCCGTTCGCACCGGTGTCTCCCTTTGCTCCAGCGGTGCCCTGAGGCCCTTGCGGCCCGACCGCCCCCTGCGGGCCTTGCGGTCCTGTTGCACCGTCGTGGCCAGTCGGGCCGGTGGGGCCACCGCTGCCAGACCCGCCGCCTGCCGGGCCGGTGGGGCCAGTGGGTCCGGTTGGTCCCGCCTTCGGCTTCTTCTTGGCGGCTCCGACGTCTTTTCCAGATCGGCTTTCCTCTTCAGTTCCTGCGTTCCCGGCGTCGGCGTCATCCTTTGCGTCGTCGGAGTGCTGATCTTGTGACCGTTTCCGAGAGTTCTTCTTGCCGGAATGCTGCTTGGACTTGCCGCCGTTGCTTTCCGCGGCGGCGCCATTGCCGAGCGACTGCGCGGCGAAGAGGGCGGCCGCCATCGCTCCCAGGGAGCGCACCGCATCGCGCCGGCCCGTCGCCGCGGACTCCGATGCGACACCGGGAACGACCGGTATGCTTCTTCCTTCGGAACCGACTAGCGCCACTTGGAGACCGTCACCAGTTGAACGCGTGTCCTCATCGGAATCGGGCATGACTGCAATCTTCCCTTGACGTAACAGACCAACATCCTGGGGTATCGTCGCGGACATGAGTCGCACGACCAGATTCGCTCATTATCTCTGTGACGTTCATAATGTCAACGCAAAGTGTGCTACACATCATATCTTTATGATTCGACAAGTGGACGGCTCGATTCCGGTGCGATCGCGGTACATGACGAACGGCAATTGGCGCGACGAGAAGGGGTTCTTCAAGGCGGCAAGCAAGTGATCCTCCACCGCATTGTTGCTCATTCGCCGCCATGGGGTTTCACGGCAATTGCCGCATCGTGTCGTTGACACTCTGAACAATTCCGGAAGGACTCACTCGATGGCGAACCAAGGTCAAGAATTCCACATACCCCGGAGAACGCTTCTGGTGGTGGCCATGGGATGTGGCTTGACGCTGGCGCGAGCCCCCGCCGCGGCAGTCGCAACGAACGAGGCTTCAGCAAACGCCGTCCTGCTCGTTCGCGGTGAAACGGAGATGTCCGCCGGAACGCTGGCCTGGCGCGTCGTGCGGGACGTGGCCGAGCCGGGGCAGAACGCGCCCTTCGAGCGGCGCGCCCTCGGGTTTGCCATTGCCAGCGCGCCGTTCACCTCGCTCCTACTGACCGACGAGGCGACCGGCAGCGCCAGCCGGCTGGCGCCAGGTGAGGCATCCTTTGTCCGCGAGGGGACGATGCAGCGCCGCGAAACCCTCGCTGGCGGCGCTCAGGCGTATCTTCGGATCGGGCTGGTGACGGCCGACGCTGCCACCGATGCCGGTGGCGATCGACTGCTCTTCCCGGGTCCAGCCTTCACCGTGCCCAGCGGCGAAACAACGCTCGCCCTCTATCGCGTCAACCTCGAACCGGGCGACATGGTGCCGCTCCCCGCCACCCTCGGGGAAACCCTGGTGCTGGTCGAGCAGGGCGACATCGAACTGGTGAACGGTACCGGCACGCATGAAACCTTACGCACGATTATCAGCAGTGATACCTTCTACGCCATCCGCTCCGCCGCTCCCGGCAGCACCCTCATCGGCGCCCGCGCCGCCACTTCGGTGTTGTTCGCAACGATCATCTGACGAGACAGAGTCCATCATCGACTTCAGGGGCAAACTGACCGCGTGCCGAATGACACCCTCCAGGTGATCGATCCCCGCGACGGAGTGAACCCTGGGCGACGACCCTGGGTACAACACAAAAAGCCCCTCTCCCGCCAAGCGGGAGAGGGGTTGGGGTGAGGGTCAACCTCAGGAAAACGCGATCGTCAGCGGGTTCTCCAGGTAACGCTTGACCACCTGCAGGTAGCGGGCCGCTTCGGCGCCATCGGTGACGCGATGGTCGGACGAGAGGGTGATGTTCATCCGCTTGCCCGGGACGATCTGGCCATCGGCCACCACTGGTACATCCTTGATCGAGGCAATCGCCAGGATCGCCGCCTGTGGCGGGTTGATGATGGCGATGAACTCCTCGACGTCGTACATGCCGAGGTTGGAGATCGTGAAGGTGCCCCCCTGGTATTCGGCGGGCAACAGTCCGCCATGCCTCGCCCGTGCGATGAGATCCTTGCTCATCCGAGCGATCGTCAGCAGCCCCTTCTGATCGGCATCGGGTATGAACGGCGCGATCAAGCCACCCTCGACGGCGACGGCGATGTTGATGTCGATATTCGGGAACTCGACGATCTGGTCCCCCTGCAACGCCGAATTGAGATTCGGAAATTCCCGCAGCGCCAGCGCGGCGGCCTTGAGGATCAGGTCGTTGAACGAGATCTTCGCGGCGTCGTCTGGGGCCTGGGCGTTGATCTGCTCGCGCAGCGCCGCGGCCGGGGCCATGTCGACCTCGACCGTGACGTAGAAGTGCGGCGCCGTTTGCATCGATTCCGCCATGCGGCGGCCGATCGTCTTGCGAATGGTGCTCAATTCGCGCGGAACACCAGGTTGACGCGCCGCTGGCGCCGCCGCGACCGGCGCGGGTTGTGGCGCTGGCGCCGGTTGCGCTGGCTGCGGCGCGGGTGCAGGAGCCGGGGCCGGAACCGCTGCGGGATCAGGCGCGACGCGTGGCGCGCCGGTGAGCAGCGCGGCGATATCGTCGCGCACGATGCGACCACCGGGGCCGCTGCCGACGATGCCGCGCAGATCGATCCCATGCTCGGCGGCGAGGCGCTTGACCAGCGGCGAGGCGCGCAACCGCTCACCGGCGCCGACCTCGACAGGAGCGGCAACCACCGGCACCGGAACCGGGACCGGCGCCTCGGGCGCGGCACGTCCGTTGGTAGCGGCCGAAACCGGCGCGGCTACTGGTTCCACGACCGCCGCGACTGGCACGGCTTCCGGTTCCGTCGCCGCTTCCTCGGACGCGGCGATCGTCTCTTCACCGATGGCGGCGATCGGGCTGCCGATCGGGACCACCGCCCCTTCATTGACGTAGGTCTTGGTCAGGACCCCGGCCTCGGTCGCCTCGATTTCGAGCGAAACCTTGTCCGTCTCGATCTCCGCGAGCGGATCCCCCACGGCGACCTCATCGCCCACCTGTTTCAGCCAGCGGAGGAGCGTGCCCTCTTCCATGGCGTCGCCCATCTTGGGCATGATGACGGTCGGCATTGGCGTCGTCCTTACTCGCTACTCGTTACTGGTTGCACGTCGTTCCCTGTGTACTGGGACCGTCGGGATTGACCCGGATTTTCAGAACCGCCACCCGCTTCCAAGGGAGACGGGCGACGCAGGCGTCGCCCCTACGCAACAGACGTCTGTTGCGTAGGGCGACGCCTGCGTCGCCCGTCTATCCGGCATTCTTGCCATCCCTCGCTATTCACCCACCTACCGATAGAGCGCGCGGTGGACCGCGTCGATGATCTGCTGCTCTGTTGGGGAAGGCCGCCAATTCGAGGTTCCGCGCGTGGGCGCGGGCGCCTCGGCGCCGCTGACCCGCTCCACCGGGGCATCGAGATCGTCGAACGCCTGCTCCTGGAGGATGGCGGCGACTTCGGAGGCGACGCTGAACCAGCGCCACTGCTCCTGCACCACCACCGCACGGTGCGTCTTGCGCACCGATGCGACGATCGTCTTTTCATCGAAGGGACGGATCGAGCGCAGGTCGATCACCTCGGCGGCGATCTGCTCCTCGGCGAGACGATCCGCCACCCGCAGCAGCATGTTCACCTGCCGGCCATAACCGATCAGGGTGATGTCCGTTCCTTCCCGCGCCACGCGCGCCTGCCCGAAGGGGACCAGATACTCCCCGTCGGGAACCTCGCCCTTGGTGCCATAGAGCGCGCCCGCTTCGAGAAAGATGACCGGGTTCGGATCGCGAATCGCGGTCAGCATCATCCCCTTGACGTCGTGCGGCGTCACCGGGGAAACCACCTTCAGCCCCGGGAAGTGGCCGTAGAACCCCTCCAGGCTGTGCGTGTGTTGCGCGGAGAGTTGCACGCCACCGCCATTGGGCCCGCGGATGACCATCGGCACCCCTGCCTGCCCCGCGGAGAAATAGCGCGCCTTGGCCGCGTTCTGGATGATCTGATCGACCGCCTGGAAGGAGAAGTTCCAGGTCATCATCTCGACGATGGGGCGCATGCCCATCATCGCCATCCCGATCGCGGCGCCGGTGAAGCCGCCCTCGGCGATGGGGGTATCGATCACCCGCTTGGGACCGAATTTCTCGAGCAGGGTATCGGTGACGAGGTGCGTGCCGCCGTAGACGCCGATGTCCTCACCCAGGATCACCACCGACTCGTCGCGCTCCATCTCTTCCGCCATCGCCGAGCGCAACGCCTCGCGATAGGTCATCACGGCCATCGGGTTAGCACCTTCCTTTGGGACGATCGGTGGCAGGTGTCGGGTGGCGGGTGGCGGGTGTCAGGAGACAGGAGTCAGGAGAACGACAATCCTCTTCCTTGCCGCCTTGCCGCCTTGCCGTCTCTTCTCCTCGACTGCTCGACCACTCGCCTTCTCGACTCGCTGTCTTGCCGTCTTGTCGTCTTGCCGACTCGCCGCTCACCCGGTCACCACGGTATCGGCGTAGACATCGGTGTACAACTCGTCGAGCGGCGGTTCCGGGCTCTGCTCGGCGAAGCGGACCGCTTCATCGACCGTCGCCTTCGCCTCCGCCTTGATCGCGTCGAGCGTGTCGTCCGCGACCCCCGCCTCGATCAGGCGCGCCTCGACAATTCCGATCGGATCGCGCTGCCGCCATTCCGCGACCTCGTCCTTGCTCCGGTAGCGCTCCAGGAAGTCGGCCGCGCCGTGGGGCGCGATGCGGTAGGTGATCGCCTCGATGGCATACGGCTTGCCGGTTTCACGCACGCGGGCGATGGCCCGCTCCGCGACTGCGAGCACGGCGAAGAGGTCCATGCCGTCGACATCCTCGTGCTCGATGCCGTAGGAATCGAACTTCGCCGAGAGATCGGTCATCGCCGTGGCGCGTTCGACGCTGGTGCCCATCCCGTAACGGTTGTTCTCGAGAATGAAGAGGGTAGGATTCATGCCGTCGCGTCCCCAGAGCCCGGCCAGGTTGGCCGCCTCGTGGAACGCGCCGTTGTGGATCGCGCCGTCGCCGAGATAGAGTTGCACGATGCCGTCGGTTCCCTGGTAGCGCAGGGCATAGGCCATGCCGACCCCGAGCGGAATATGCCCGCCGACGATGCCGTACCCGCCCCAGAAGCCGTTTTCGACATCGAACAGGTGCATCGAGCCGCCCTTGCCCTTGACCAGCCCGGTGCCCTTGCCATAGAGCTCGGCCATCACCGCGTTCGGGTGACTGCCGAGAAGAAGGGCATGGGCATGGTCGCGGTAGGCGGTGATGACCCGGTCGCTCTCCTGGTAGCAGGTCAGAAACCCGGTGGCGACGGCTTCCTGACCGCTGTAGAGATGGAGGTAGCCACCGACCTTCCCGGTGCGGAAACCGCGCTGGGCGGCGTCCTCGAAGAGGCGGATCACATTCATCTCACGATAGAGATCGAGAATCTTGTCCTTGCCGAGGGGGAGAGAGTCAGCGCCGTTGCGCGACGCGGGGGATGTCCGCGGCGACGCCGCTACGGGCCCGTCGTCTGACGACGACGCCTTTCTCTTCCGGGTCTGGCCCCTGGTGGTCGCCATGCGTTCGCCTCTCGTGCGCCGCGGGCTGCGCCCGTGGCCAGCGCTTCCTGTCAGAACTCACGTTCCGTGCCATTGGGACGGCACGCACCACCGGATCACCGCTGCGTCCGGTCAGTTTTGCATTGTACCGTACCGATTCCCCGATCCCCGCCTCTTCCCCGAAATCCGGTACGACCTGCAGACTGGTCCCCGCGCACAATTGTTCGACCTGGACACAAGAGTCACTCTGTTTGAGGTCAGTACCGAAGTCGCGCAGACTTTTTCCCGTAGCCCTGCTAACGCGACCAGGCAACAGGCCTGCTGATGACAATGCCCGCCGCGTTCCGCAGTGTCGGCGGGAACTGGCATCGCTTCAGCAACTTCACGTCAAGTGGTTTGGCGCTTGATGCGACCTTCGTCAAGGAATTGTTCACGTTGATATCTGGGCTAAGGACGTGGACAACTCGACCAAAATCGTCGGTGGCAATTCGAATTGCCTCCGCAAGATCACTGTCATTTGAGATCACCAATGCTGCGGAGAACTTGCCTAGCGCTGCGTCGCGAACCAACCTTGCAGCCAGGTTCACATCCGATCCCTTCTCTTCGAAGGTATTGAATTCGATCGGAGAGACTGCGCTCGCACCGCAGATTGCACAGCCAACCGGTATCCCACGCTTTGTTGTCGGCTGGAACTTCCCTTCAACGATCTCTAGACAAGGAATCGTCCTCAATGCCTCAATGTAAGCCCGTTGACGAACGTGTTGATCTGGATCAAGAGGATTCTGCCGAACAAATGCGGTGAAATAACCAACCCAGTCAACCGTCTGTCCTGGAGCAAGAGATTGACTCAGCTTCAGTAGATCCAACCACTTGAGATTCGCAGGCAATTTGTGAGTTCGCCGACGATTCTTGAACAGTCGATAGTAGAAATTGAACCCGTCATAGTACGTATAGGTGCCCGCTCTCACCTCGTCCGACACGAAAAAGAGCCGCCCTTATGGGGCGGCTCGTGGCCCTGCGGGGAAAGCCGCAGGGGGAGTTGCATTTATGGTACTCAGATTCGCTCAATTCGTCAAGGTTTTTGGCATGGTTTCTGTAAAGTCGATTATCGAACGTGCAACCGTTGCACGACAGTCCTGGACCGCAGGAATCTCGCTATCATCCAGCGGGGATCATCGTCTGCATTCTTGCTTGAATCAGCTTACTCTGTTTGGCAGGTGGGCAGACACCGCGACTCAGGCCGCCACGCCACACGGCAGCACGCACTCCACTCCACCGCTCACCGGCAGCACGCACTGCTCTTCGCCGCGGCATCGATCCTGGCAGGTCCCGTCGAGGAAGAAGCGGCCATTGATCTTGGTGCAGATCCTGACGTTGTCGCTGTTGACGCGGGTGGCGCAGTTCCCGCCACCGGCATCGAGACCGCAATCGGTGGCGTTCTCCGGCTCGATGCAGACGCCGCCCTCGCAGAGAGCGGTGACGCAGTCGTCCCGGTTCTGGCACGTTTTCGTCACCTTGCAGCGCGGACACGACCCGCCGCAATCGACATCAGTCTCGGAGCCATTCTTGCGGCCATCCTTGCAGGTCGGCTTGCGATGCTTCTTTTTCTTGGCCTTCACGTCGATTTCGGTCGATGCCAACACCGTCACCGTCCCACCACTGGCAATCGCCGCGCCCAGCAGGCGCAGCACACCCCGGCGATCTTGCGCCTGAGCGAAAACGGCGGCGACGCGATCGAAATCTATCCTGTCCACGTGTTTCTCCTTTCGTGAGTTCATGCTCACGAGTGTGGGAGCAGACACCCGACATGGCTGTCAGATCGGGCACACCAGCGCGGTCAATCCTTTGACACGGAGGGATCGGGCGCGACGATGGGGACCAGCACGTCATCCGTATACAAGCGGCGAAAGAGGGCGAAAGCCTCGTCCACGATGTGCGATGCCAGCCGCTGATCCCCGTGGAGCCGGTGACAGGCCGCGGCGAAGGTCTCAGGTGTGTCGGCGATGAGCGCGTGGCGGCCGTGGTCGGCGGCGATGCCGGCGATGCCGATTGTGGTGGTGACCACCGGCCGCCGCAGGGCGAAGGCCTCCAGGATCTTGATCCGGGTGCCGCCACCGGCCCACAGCGGCGCCAGCGCGACGTGGGCATCGCGATAGCAGGGAACCACGTCCGGCACCTCACCGAGCAGGGTCACGCCGGGGATGCCCGCCAGGCGGCCCACGTCTGGTCCCGATCCCGTTCCTACGACCACGAAGCGCGTCGCCACGTCGCCGTCGCGCAGGATGGGCAGGACCTCCCGGGCGAAAAACCGCACGGCGTCGGCGTTCGGCGCGTAGCCGAGCGTGCCGACGAAGAGGAGATGCAGCGCTCCACCCGCCGGGGGCGGGGACAGCGAGAATCCGGGATCGGGGAGAGTGTTCGGGAGGACGACAACCGCGGCGCCGGCGATCTCCCGCGCCAGTAGACGGTCGCGGTCATCCGCCGCGGCGATATAGACGCGGTCGAACCGCGCCTGCGCCTCGTCCTCTGCCTGCCGGGCTCGCGCCGCGGCCTCGCGTTCCTGTCGTGCCCGCGCCTCGTCGCCGTTCGCCGCCAGGAGCGCGGCGATGGCCATACGGCTCTCCGATTCGATCTCATCCAGATCGAGATGCCACGCTCCGGCGCGGTCCAGCCAAGGCGCGGCAACCGGCGCCATGGCGAGCCGGAAGCAATGCACGACATCGAACCGTTCCCGTTCATCCAGCCCCGGCGTGTCGCCAGGGCGCACCACCCGCCGGCAAGCCGCCCGCAATGCCTCCGGCAGCGCATCGGCGCGGTCACCGTAGCGCGGCACGATCGCGAGCGTGACATCGTAATGGCGGACGAGCGCCATGAGCACCGCTCCGGCGCGCATCGCCAACCCGTTCCCGGTTCGGGCAGGGGTGACCGGGGTGAGATAGAGGAGACTCGGCCGTGAATTCACCGCTCGCGGCCGGGCACCGGATCAGGATCGTCCCGGATCGCGCGGTAGGCATCGCGCGCCCACGCCGGCAACAGCGCCTCCGGTGGCTGGTCGTACCGTTCCAACCGCCGGGTATGGTCATCGAGGCGCTCGCCGCTCCCCTGGTGGACCCAGGTATGACCGCGATCCTCCGGCACGCCCGCGTGCCGCACGGCGAGGTAGGCGGTGAGCGCATCGGCCTGAACGGTCGTCGCGCCGAGTCGGGTCTGATCGAGGAGGAACCAGACGTCCTCGTCTCCAGGCAGCGGGCGAAACGGCTGCTCCTCCCATTGGTCGCGTGGGAAGAGGAGCGTCGCGCCGGGCAGGTGACCGGGGCGCGAGCGGCGCAGTTCCCAACTGGCGAGATCGAAGAAGAGAAAAGGCGAGAGAAAGACGAGGGTCGGCTGGCAGACCTCGCGCCAATTCGCCAAAAGCGCGCCCATCGTTGCCATGAGAAAATCAGGACCGTACCAGTCGTCATCGTCCATCTTCTGGATCACCCCGCCACGGGCGATGTCGATCCCGGCGTTGAGTTTGCTCCCCAGCGGCGTGCCGGGTGGCACGCGCACCAGCCGGCCCCCGGCAGCCCACACCGCCGCTGCGTCGGCAGGAAACCGATCGCCGTCATCGACCACGATCAACTCGCGATGCGGCCAGATCTGCTGCCGATACCCGGCGAGCGCGAGCGGCAGGAAGCGCGGCCGATCCCGCGTGGTAAGCACCACCGACACCAGCGGCGGCGCGGCTGATCGCGGATCGCTCATGCGCGGTGGTTACCGGCGTCGCTCAGCCGTGAGGGTCACTCTCAGCGTACGCGTGGAAACACGTCACTCGCCGAGGGCAACGCTCAGGCCGCGATTCCACGGACGATGAGCCGACACCACGCTGCCCGCGGCGCTACTTCAGGCAGATATTCGTGCCGTTGATCTGGGTACACGGGTTTTCGCAGCATTCACCGGACGTGACAGGATCGCCACCCACGAAATCGGGACAGCAGATCGTCCCCTCGGGGCAATCCTTGTCGAGGCAGAAGCGGCCCGGGCCGGTGCGATAGCAGGCGCCCTTGCCGTTCTTCGCCTTCTTCACGCACTCCTCGTACTGCTTCGTGCCGACCATGTTGCGGAAGCCGCACCATTGCTTGCAGTACTCGAGATACTTCTTGAACCGCCGCCGCTTCTTCTGATTGCTCGCCTCGCTGCTCCAGGGCAGCGAAGCCGCGGACCCGGCGAGCAGCGCGCCGAGCGCGGCGCGCCGTGATGTGCCGGAGGCGAGGGCTTTCGAGACATCGTCGATCAGGCTACCCATTACCGCGTCCTCCTCTATCGTGCGTGCCAATGACCGCTGGCAAGGGAATGCCGTGCGGAGAAGCATAATCCGCCAGCAACTCGCGTGCCGCCGCGTAACCAATCGCTGGTCCCGCCACGATCCGTCCTCCGGCATCGATCGCATAGACAGCCGGCGTCTGCACGACGCCGAGCGCCCGCGCCAACGCGGGGCGCTGTTGCGTGACCACCCGCGCCCCCAGCTGCAACGCGGCCGCGCGGTCATGGTCCGGCATCTCGCCACGACTGGCAATGACGAGACGGGCGGGGAACGGTCCTTCCAGATCGGCAAGCACACGCTGGCATGGTGGACACAACGAATCGATCAGAAGAAGGAACCAGGGTGATCCGAGTTCGCTCCGTGGCGACCAGTCATCGCCACCCAACCCGGAACGTGTGACGTCCGGAACCATTTCGCCGGGACGCATCGGCTTCCGGTTCCGCCAGGCCCCATCGTCAGGAGCAACCGGCGTCACCGCCAGCGGCGCCCGTTGCTCGTCGGTCATGCCTGCCTCGCCCCTCGCGGCGGCAATCAGGGCAACCGGGCCGACGAGGCGCGGACCGAGAGTACGGCGATTGACACTCTGGTATCCCGCGGGCGTGGCCGCGATGCGCAGCAGCCTGGCGGTCAACCCGGACTGATCCAGCAGGAGCAGTCCCGGCAGATCGGAGAATGGCGTCAGCTCCTCGGGATTGTCGATGACGCCGCTGAGGATCAGGACCGGCAGCGGTGAGGAACCATCCCTGGGGAGCCGCCGCAGTTCCGCCGCAAAGGCGCGGGAGTAGAGGCAGTTCGCCTGCACCACGACCACCAGCACCGTTCCCGCCAGTTCGGACAGGGTCACGATCCGGCCATCGCGCACTGGCAGCGCGAAGTCGTTGAGAAACGCTCCAGGGGGATGCCCCGGGGACCCGGCAGGTGCCGCCGCCGGAGCGAGGTCTTCCAGGCGCAGGAGTAACCGCCCCCGATCGACGAGCAGGCGATACCAAGCCCAGCCGAAACCCACCGCCGCGCCCAGCGCGACCACGAGCGCCATCGTAAGGGGAAAAAGTGCCCGCGGCGCATCCAATTGGGCCGCCTCCAGGGGACCGAGACCGGGACCGGACCGCGATCGTAACAGAACGCGACCGACCGGTCGTCAGCGACCAACCCTTCCGGAGTCCAATGCGGTAGAGTGATCAGGCGGTGGGTACAGGTTGACCAGTGCCGGGACCCCCGCCGCACGGTCGGCAATGGACCATCCCGAAAGGAGCAGGCGAAGATGAGCGACGGCACGAAAGAGCACATCGAAGGGTCGGTCGACGAGATGAAGGGCCGCGCCAAGGAGGCGTGGGGCGATCTCGCCGACGACGACAAGATGAGGGCCGAAGGCATGGTCGATCAGTTGAAAGGCAAGGCCGAGCAGACCTGGGGCGATATCAAGGAAGGGATCGCCGATTTCAAGGAGGAGATCGACCGCCGCTCGGAGTAGGACCCACTCCCGGCGTAGCACGCGGCGCGGTCGAACTCGTGGCGGCTGCTCATCGTCTTCCATGGCACAGAACATGCCTAGTCATGCATAGACCCGTTGGATGATGGGTCATGGATTGTGACGAAAGGAGACGGCACGATGGCCGACCGAGGCACCAGCGACCGCATCGAGGGGACCGTCGATGAGATCAAAGGCAAGGGCAAGCAGGCTTGGGGCGATCTGACCGGCGACGACCGTACGAAAGCCGAAGGCATGGCCGATGAGGCCAAGGGCAAGGCGAAGCAAGCCTGGGGCGATATCAAGGAAGGCGTCGACGATCTCAAGCGGGACGTCGAGCGCAGCACCCGCTAGGCGCCTGACATTCCACGGTGGGTGACGCACCGCGCACCCGATGACGTGACACTCACGACCCCGCGTCCGGCATGCCGGACGCGGGGTTTCTGCTACCACCACTCCCATTCGCACGCGAGCGAGATCGTGCCGCGGCCACCGCCTCCGCCGGGAGCACCAAACGGCACGCGTGTCGTCCCGACGGAGGAGGGACCTCGGCTTTCCCCTTCTCCCAGGCGTTTCCGGTGGCCCTTTGTCCGCACATTCCTGGCTGAGGTATCACAATTGAGCGTCCGTGCTTGCCACCGTCGATGGTTCCGTCCGCCACATCCAGGTGACGATGCGCCAGATGCCGGACGGCGTGGTAGATTCCAGCGGTGCCCCGCCGAGGAATGCCCCTGGTGACCGTCCGCTCGCCAATCGATCGAGACCGCCGCTCCGC
Source organism: Thermomicrobiales bacterium (assembly GCA_046328335.1). Lineage (GTDB taxonomy): Bacteria > Chloroflexota > Chloroflexia > Thermomicrobiales > UBA6265 > JACCXM01. Next base: position 208,905 of record JAXLWU010000005.1, on the reverse strand, counting down.
TCGGTTGCTGGTTCTGGCCGGGGCGCTCGCGGTGTTGCCGCTGACCGGTTGCTCCAGGGTTCGAGTACCCTCCCCCGCGCATCGCCGCCGCCGATCCCACCCCGACACCGGCCAGCGCCGCGGCATTGCCCGGCTTGCCGGAGCCACAGCGCTGCAACGATGGCCGTTGCGCGTGAGGCGATCACCGCCGTCGGCGACGAATGGGCCGGCGGCGTGCGAGCATCCTCCATCGAAACGGCCCTTGCCTGGCGGCCCGATGCGCGACTGGTCACCATGCAGTCGGCTGCGCGCTGGAACCCGCGTTCCGCTGGCGAGGATGTTGCCAGTCGGCGCAGTCGTTCTTCTACAGCGATACCGGTCTGAGCGAACCAGCCGAGATCGATCCCGCCGCGGTACCGGTACTCCCGCTGGATCAGGTCAACTTCCAGGAACTGCACCGGGCCTGGCGCGTGCCGGTTACAACGACGATGCCGAACTGAACCCATCCACGGGAGCGACCGTGCCGCCTGAACGCCTCGCTGCGATCCGTTCGGCCCGCCCAATGTGCCCAGGGACTCGTCTATCACCTCGCTATTGCCAGTCAGGATGGCGTGCAGGATTTGTTCATCAGCGGCGCGGCCTGGTATCTATTCCTATCAGGACGAGGGTGAACGTGACGATGTCGAAACGGGCAGCCACTCCCGACATCGACGCGGTCGTCACCGCCTGCCTGGAAGTGCTGCGGCCAGACACCCTCGGCGGTGGTCACCGACATCGATGGCACCATCAACCCGATCGCCCCGACGCCCGCGGAGGCAATGGTCGATCCCGGCGCGCGGGCGGCGCTGCAACGGCTGGCGGCGCGTCTGGCGGCCGTCGCCAGTCTCCGGGCGCGCTCCGCCGCTGGCGCGGCGATGGTCGAACTGCCCGAACTGATTTACGTCGGCAATCACGGCCTGGAACGGATCGTCCGCGGCGAAGCGTGGACCCACCCGGTGGCCGCCGCGAGCGCAACCGGCCATCGCCGCCGCGCTGGCCGAGATCGCCACCGCGGCGCAGGCGTTCGGCAATCCCGCCTGGCTCGATCGAGGACAAGGGCATCGCCGGGACCATTCACTATCGCCTGGCGGACGATCCACTCGCGGCGCAGGCGTTGCAAACCGTTCGTGCGAGAGACCGCCGCCCGGCACGGTCTGCGCGTCACCTCCGGGCGGATGATCTTCGAACTGCGTAGGAATCTCGCCGTCAACAAGGGCAGCGCCATCCGCGATCTGGTCCACGATCTCGGATTGCGCAGCGTCGTCTTCTTCGGCGACGATGTGACGGACGTCGATGCCTTCCGCGCCCTGCGCGAGATGCGCGCCCATGGCGTAGCGACGCTGCGGGTGGGCGTGCTCGGCAACGGAAACGCCCGCGAAGCCAATCGATGAAACCGATCTGACTCTCAACGGCGTTTCCTGCCTGCGCGGCGGCGTTGCTGGCGCTGGCCGCGCGGCTGGCTGGCGAGGACCTGCTGGCGTAATCGGCTGGGGCGTTGGCGATGGAAAGGACGCGGGGCATGACCTTCGGCGTGCTGGTGACGGCGCTCGCGCTCGCGATGCTGGGCGGCATGACCGTGAGGACGGGACCTGTCAACGCGCGGCAGGAGAGCGAGTTGCCGGTGGACAAGATCCTGGTCGGTGGCGTGCCGCTGACGGTGGAGATCGCCGCCGATCCCGCCAGCAGGGCGCGGGGCTGGGTGAGCGGGATGGGTTGGCGCCTGGCGCTGGCATGCTCTTCGTCTTCGATCGGCCGCAACCCCTCTCGTTCTGGATGAAGAACATGCGCTTCTGCCTCGATATCATCTGGATTGAACGGCGCCATTCAGGGCGCCGCCGAGCAGGCTCTGCCCGGAACCGGCGGGCACCGCCGACGCTGACCTGGCGCACTATTTCTCACCGGCTGTCCGCCTACGCTCTGGAAGTTCCCGCCGGCTGGCTGGCGGCCAACGGACTTCGGCGTGGGCACACCGGTCGAGGGATTGCCGGCTCGGTGGGACAATGGGGTCCATGCGAAGGCGCTTTCGAGGAAGAGGAAGAAGCACCGTGGTCGAGATCGGGCGCGAACCGTTTGGCGCATTCGATGGGCAACCGGTCACCAACTATCACCTGTCGAACCGCTACGGTTTGCGCGTGGAAATCCTCACCTACGGCGGCGTCATCCGGGCGGTGTGGGCGCCGGACCGCGCTGGCACCCTGGCGAACGTCGCCCTCGGCTTTGGCGATCTCGCCGGCTATCGCCGCAACAATTCGCCCTTCTTCGGCTGCATCACCGGGCGGTACGCCAACGCCTCGCCGGTGGCCGCTTCACCCTCGATGGCGAAACCTGTATGGCCCGCAACGTCGGCGACAACCACCTGCACGGCGGTTTTGCGCGGCTTCGACAAATTCGTGTGGGACGCGGACGAGGTCCACGACAGTGACTCCGCTGGCGTCCACTCACCCGGACCAGCCCGGACGGCGAGAAGGGTATCCCGGCGCGTTGCGCACGTCGGTGACCTATCGCCTCGACGAGGAGAACAGGCTCGCGATCGACTACCGCGCCGAAACCGACCGGCAAACCCGATTCTCAACCTGACCAATCACGCCTACTGGAATCTGGCGGGGAGGGATCGGCAGCATCGAAGATCACGTCCTCTGGCTCGCCGCCGGCCGCTACACCCCGGTCGATGCCGGGCGCCGGATTCCGACCGAGGACCTGGCCGGCGATGGCGGGACGCCGTTCGACTTCACCACGCCAATGGCGATCGGCGCCCGCATCCGTCGGAACGAATCCGCAACTATTGATGAGCAGAGGATACGACCACAATTTCGTCTTCGACCGCGAAGCGGAGACCTCGCTGATCGAGGGCGTCGGCTCCATCACCCCAGCAGCGGTGCACCCTGACGGTCTCGACGACCGAGCCGGGCGTGCCGGGTCACCGGCAATTTCCTCGACGGGTCGTTCGCCGGCTCCAGCGGGCGAGGCCTATCGCCAGGGCGATGGCATCGCCCTGGAGACGCAGCACTTCCAAACTCGCCGCACCACCCGGATTTCCCCACCACCGTGCTGCGCCCCCGGCGAGGTCTTCAATCGACTACGGTTTTCGCCTTGTCGTCCTGACCGATCCGCGCGGAACCGCGATCAGTCCACCAGCCAGCGGTAATCGCGCATGAAGCCATGGCCGGTCAGTTCGTTTCCTCTTGCCAGGCCTGGATGCGCCGCGGCGCGACCCGGAAGTAGAGGTACGGTTGGGAGAAGTTGGCGCGGATCGAACCCAGTCCGCGCGGCGAACACATCCTCCGGGCCAAGCAAATACGTCACCGAGAGCAGCTGCGCAGTGCCTTCGATCAGAACGACGTCGCGGGTGGCGCCGAGACCGAGACCAGGACCTTTCCGGTCTCGCGGATGTTGCGGCCAGTCACGCTGTTACGTGGCGTCGCGAAGAGCAGGGTTTGGCCGTCCCAGGAAAACGAGAGCGGGATCAGGTAGGGAGCCCCCTTGCCGGCGTCGGCGGTGGCCACCCAGGCATCGACATCATGCTGCTCCAGCGTGCGGGTATCTCGCGTGCGCTCCTCAAGGAGCGGGCGGGCAGTGTCATCATCTCGAGCCTTTCTCGATTGCGGCCACGACCGAGATGCAACCCTCCCACCACCGCCGCGCCGTGGCCCCGATCTTCTCGCCGGATGTCCGTCACATCCAGCGCGGCGGATGCGTCACTACCATGACGAATCGCGATGAGGATTGTGACCGATGACGGAACGAGCGTGGCGTGGCGGTTCGGCGAACCAGGAACACCTGCGCGGCGTGGCCTATCGCATGCTTGGCTCGCTGAGCGAGGCCGGACAGCGATGCGGTGCAGGAAACCTGGCTGCGCCTGAGCCGGACGGACGTGAGCGCGGTGGAGAACCTGAGCGGCTGACTACGGTGGTGGCCCGGGTCTGTCTCGGGCTCGGCAACGCGAGGTGCGCAAGGCGCGCCGCGAAGAATCGCTGGGGACCGTGGCGGCCGCATCCGTCAGGGGCGACACGGATGGCGGCGATCCCGAGCAGGAAGCGCTGCTGGCGGAAGCGGTGGGACTGGCGATGCTGGTCGTCCTCGAGACGCTCACCCCGGCCGAGCGGATCGCCTTCGTCCTGCACGATCTGTTCGCGGTGCCCTTCGCTGACATCGCGCCGATCGTCCAGCGCTCACCGGCAGCGACCCGGCAGTTGGCGAGCCGGGCGCGGCGTCGCGTGCGGGGCACCGACCCCACGCATGCGGTGGCGCGGTCCCAGCAGCGGCGCCTGGTGGACGCCTTTCTCGCCGCGGCGCGGGCCGGCGATTTCGCCGCGCTGCTCGCCATTCTCGATCCCGATGTGGTGCTGAGGACCTATCCCGCCGGACGGCTCGATGCCCCGCACGATATCCGCGGCGCGGAAGCGGTGGCCACGCGCACGGCGCGGGGCGGGGCGCGGGAGGCGCAACCAGCGCTGATCGATGGCGCGGTCGGGGTGATCGTGGCGCCGCGCGGACGGATGATGATGGTGCTCGCCTTCACCATCGCGCACGGCAAGATCGCCCGCATCGAGGCCATCGCCGACCCGAAACGCCTGGGTCAACTGCACCTCGCGGTGCTCGGTGAGTGAGTTGCCCCATTCACGAGAAAACATGGGCAGCGCCAATGCCGCGAGCATCGATGGGTCAGGCGATCCGTCCTTCGCGCGGCCTGCTCAATGCCAGCAATATCTCCGGATGATGCTCCGCCAGGTCGAGCAGCCGCGTTGACGCGCCGTCTGGCCTACGCTGGCCCTGTTCCCACGACCGCACGGTGGTGACCTTCACATTGAGCAACGAAGCGAAAACCTGCTGCGACACATCCAGGGTGCGGCGAATCCGGCGGACGGCCGCCGCGTCATAGGGCGGCGACTCGAAGGCTCTCGTCCGCGCGGTCCTGTCTGGCGGCGTGACGGGGTATCCCGCATCGTGCAGCGCGGTCAACCAGGCAACGATCAGTTCCTCGCCGCGCTCCACTGCTTCTTCCCGAGTGCGGCCATGAACACGGACGAACGGGACATCCGGGAAACTGGCGATGAATGCCTCGTCGTCGGGCGACCAGTCAATGGCCATACTGTAGCGATGCGCCGCCGCGAGTTCCGCTTCCGTCACATCGGGATAGTCTGGTGATCGGCTCATGCATTGACGTCCTTGGCGCGGAGCGACTCGACCGCGTGTACGATTGCGTTGCGAACATCCGACTCCTGATACCGCTTCGCATCGTCACCGTCGCCGCCCGATACCGTTACCGATGTTCCTGTGCAAGGATGAACCCATACGGTATGGCTTTCTTTGCCTCGGTTGAGCGAGAGGACGAAACCTGCCTTCCGAAGATCCGATTTCAACTGACGAATCTTGGGCGGCATTGCCTGCTCATGACCACCTGCACACTAACACTCAGTATTGTATTCCCGCTTTCCTGCACGAATCCGAATCCACGCGGAGGAGTTCTCGGCCGATGGCCAACTGCTATCAGGGCTCTTCAGTCGCCGAAGAGGGGATTCGCGACGAGGCGACCACGCACGCGATCAAGCGGGTTTTGGCCTGGCAGATGCAACAGGAAATGACCGCCCAGGGGCTATCGAAACGCGCGATGGCGCGACGAATGCACACCAGCCGCACGCAACGCGATCGCCTGCTCGACCCCACGCACGACACGGTGCAACTCGAAACAATGCAGCGCGCGGCGGCCGCGGTCGGCCGGTCACTTCATCTCGAGTTGCGCTAACGCCACAGCCGGAAGCGGCGGCACGCATTACCTGCCGTCTGCTGTTTCGAGATCAACTTCTCTCCAGCCCGAGGAGTGAGTGCAACCCGCAACCTGCTGGTCACGATGCCACCCCGGATGATGTTTCAATCCCCACCCACTCCGAAGAGCGGGTGCGACGTGCTGGAATCGCTCGATTGGGGCGAGGCGGGGTCGGACAACGGCTAGAAGCGCGGGTAAGCGGCACCCGGCATCGCTTGCGAACGCTAGCCGGCCTCTGGCGTGGCGCCCGGCGCGTCGCTCAGCACAAGACCGATGAGCGCGTCAGATGCCCTCGGCCCCGACAGGTCGCCGAAGGCACCGGAAACGTACGCCAGGATGAGGCTGTCGGGGTCAGCCGCGCACAACGACACCCCAACGTCGATACTGTCGATGACGTTGTCCGTCCCGCGCATCCGGCGCATGTCCGCGCAGCCCGCGACCTTTGGCATCGGCATCTCGCGCAGTTCTCGCTCGCTGTTGTAGTCCGCGTCAAACGTGCCACGGAGGTTGTCGAACGAGTTGCCCATCAGTTCCCACGACGTACGCGCCGCAGCCGGGCCCGCGTTGACTTGCGCCAACAGAACCCACGCGCGGCTCCCGTTGGGGCCGAGGTACACCGCCTCTGCCAGATCATTGATAGCCGTGACATCGGAGGGCGCGGTCTGCTCCGCGCTGGAGACCACCCACCCTGCCGGCAGGTCCCCGGCTTGGGGAAGACGTTCTACCGCGGTGGATTGCTGTGCCGAAACAATCAATGGCGTGATGAGCAGGCACGCGACCAAGTAGCCCGTCGCGATCAGTCCGTTGCTGTTCATGGTTTCCCTCGGCTTGGGATTTGCCGAGCGGGGATTGTCGCACGCTCGCTGAGCGTGCGCGATGTGATTTCTCTGCCGCATAGGCAGAAAGGAACCTGACGTGGATCTTGGGAGTGCCCAGGGTTGAATCGTTTCAATCATCACCCACTCCGAAGAGCGGGCGCGACGCCGGCGACCGCGTGCAAATGCGCGCGGAGATCATGACGCTGCCCCTGGGCGTTTCGGGAGTGAGCGGAGATCATCGGCGATCCCTTCTCCAGTCACGTCGACTTCAGTTGCGGTGAGATAGACCGGTGAAAATGACTCGCGCTTCGCGAGTCATCCTCCACAATGCATCATAATGCGCAGAACGTATGTTCGCAACAGATTATTCGCCCCAACCGATTCCAGCCCAGTGCACCAGGGTTCCCCGCGTTACAGCCGATGGCTCCTGCGACGTGCAACCATGGTGTCATGCCGAGCCAGCGCGAGGTATCTCGTTCGTTGGTTGCGTTCACTGCCAACGCCGAGGTCCCTCCTGCGGTCGGGACGACACGACGTGAGCACGGTGGTCCAAACCACCGGTGCCGCGGGCGGGGCATGAACGAGGTCCAGACCCGCGAACCTACGCCGCCTCGGGATCGGCCAGCGGCGCCGCGAGCGCGATGGCCTCCTCGTCCTCCGTCAGCGGCCGGCCGGAGCCGATCCGGCGCTGGGCGATGTAGAGGACCGGGATCAACGCCGCGCTGGCGACCAGGGAAGCGAGCAGCGGCCCCTCCGGCCGCACCGCGTAGAGTTGCCCGGAGACGATCGGCGCGGTCGAAAAGGCGCTGCCGCCCATCATCTCGCTCAACGCGAAGACCCGCGACCGCACCCGATCGGTCCGCACCACCTCGCTCAGCGTCGCCGCGTAGAGCCCCCAGGCCGACCACAGTCCACCGCGCCCGACGAACGCCAGCGCGATCAGCCAGATCATCGGCGTCGCCAGCACCACGATCATGGTCCCCATCACCATCACCACCGCCACGATGATGGCGAACAGCGGGTATCGCTGGAGCCGCCGGCTGCGCGCGATCACCAGTCCGTAGAGCGCCGCGCCGGTCGAACCGACACCACCGAGGATGGCGACCAGCGCCGGCGAAATCCCGCGCACATCGGCGAGAAAGGTCGGCAACAGCGAAATCCCCAGTGCCAGCGCGAAGACGGTGACGAACTGGAGCGCCAGCATCGGCGCTACGCCCGGTTCAACAACCGCATCGCGGTAGGAGGCCCGGACCGCCGTCTCCCCTTTCACCCGCTTGGCGCGCGGCGTAAAGCGGCTGAAGAAGAACAGGGATGCCAGCGTGCAGAGCGCGGCGAAGAGAAACGCCGCCCGCATGTCGAAGCGGGCGATCAGCAGTCCGGAGATCAGCGGCGCAATCCCGAAGGAGACCGCCGGTCCGACATTGAAGACCAGGGTGAAGGCCCGCACCCGATCCTTGCCGGCCAGCGTCGCCAGGTACGACTGGGTGAGGGGGAAGGCGATCTCGCCGACGGCGGTGCCGATCACCATCGGCGCCAGTTGGGTCCAGTGCGTGGCCAGGGCCGCGGTCACCAGCCCGACGCCGGTCACGCTGCGCGCGGCCAGGATGAGGGTGCGCGGTTCGATCCGGTCCGCCAGCGCCGCGCTCGGCGCCAGCATCAGCAGCCGCAGCAGCCCTGACGAGCCGAGGATCAGACCGACAACCGTGATCGGCGCGCCGAGCGCCTCGATCCAGAGCGGCCAGATGCCGACATAGGCGCCGAAGGCCCCTTCGACGCCGATCATCGCCCAGAAGACGTAGCCGAGTTCGGGACCCAGCCCAAGATGCCACGATATTCGCTGGCCGCCCGGCAACCGCATCGTGCTCAATTCCACCCGTCGCGCGACCACTGTCCCGTGTCGCCGCCATTGTACGAGCGCTCCCCGCCCATCATCGGCCTGGTGAATGGGGTACCGTTGCCGACCAGCGGTAGTGGTCCGAAAGGTGTATCGATCGGTGAATCCCTATCTCGCGACCGCGCTCGCGATGTGCATCATCGTGCTCCTCTCCCTGGCGGGGACCGCCTACCTCGCCGTCGTCTTCAACCGGCGGGGCAAGGCCGATCTCATGGAGCGGTTGGCTCCCCTGGCGGCGGCGATCGACGGCACGGTCGATCTCGATGAGGCGCGCGTGGAGGGCCGCTACCACGGTCAGATCGCGATCGGCCGGGTCGCCACCGCGCCCGGTGGGTTTGGCCGCCTCTTCCACGTCGAACTGGTCGATTCCGCCGGTGGCGCGGCGTGGGAATGGTCGTCGCTCCCGGAGAAAACGCTGCCGGAGCCGGTGCGCCGCTTCGAGGGCGATCCCGCGCTCCTGACCCGGCTTGGCATCGACTTCCCGGCGGAAGCGACGGCGGTGGTGCCGGACGACCAGAAGCAGCGGTTCGGTTTTCTCTACGATCCGGCCGCCGGCATGGTCCGCCTCACGCGCGAGATGCGGACCCGGCTCGATCTCCCCGACCCCGAAACGTTCTCCCGGCAACTGGCGACCCTGTACCGGCTCGGCGAGGCGAACCGCCGCGCGCAATCGACGCCGGCGGCCGATGCCTGACCGTTCGCCGTTTCCCCCACGCCGAGGCCCGGCGATCCGCGCCGATAGCATCGCCGAGGTCACTGCCTATCTCACCGCCTGGCCGGCCGAGGCAGGACCCTGGCAGACCGCGGGGCAGATGCTGGTTTCCGCCACCGACGCGCCGGAAGACCACCTCACCGTGCGCGCGCCCGACGGCGCGATGGCCGTGCTGCGCTTCGCCATCGGTTCGTTCTACGGCGATCCTGGAGCATCGCGGCGGGCGCCGGGCGAGCGGGTCACCGCGGCCATGCGCGCCGGGCACGACCTGGCGAAGGCGGAAGGGCCGCTCCATCCCGGGACGATGCCGCTCTACCCCGTTCCCGCGGCGGGATACCCTCGCGCGGTGGCGGTGCCGCTGCCGATTCTCGCGATCGATGCCGGGGAGCGCGGACTGTATGCGCCGCCGCGCCTGGCGGTGGTCCGCTGGCCAGGTCTGAACGCGGTTGGGGTCGGCGATGCGCCCGGGTTCGATCCCGAGCGGTGGCCCCCGCCCCGCCTCGGGGAATGGCCGCCGCCCACCATCCGGGACTGGAGTGCGGCCCGGCTCGCCGGCGCCATCGAGCGCTTCACGGCGATCTGGTCGCGGTTGCTGGACGCCTGGTTCAGCGGCGAGACCTATCCCCAACTGGCCGATGAGCGGGTGGAAGCGGTGTTGCTGCTCGCGCTCCTGCTCCCCGCGCCGTTGCTCGATTTCTACGCCGAGTTGAGCCCCCGCTTCTGGCGCTGGCTTGCTGACGAGGGCCACGAGGGACCCGGCGGCGAAGCCGACTGATCCCCGGCAGCAGGACCACGTCGTCTCGCGAGCGAACCGCCGGGAGCGGTTACATGGCGTTACCTGAGCCCCGCGCCGAAGGCAGGGCCATCGAAAACGCCACGCCAGACTGGTGTCATTCCGAACGAACGTGAGGAATCTCGTCGTCCGTCTTGCCCCGCGCCGCACGACGAGGTCCCTCGTTCCTCGGGACGACACGGCTGCTGCTCGTGGCGGTGGCTCCCCCGGCCACGCGGCCGCTCGACGCGAGACGACCCCTCGCACCCGCTCATGGCCTCAGGCCTCATCACCGTATCGTTGCGGTGATCATCGCCCGCTGCGACCGACGGTCCTTCCGCCGGGGATAGTGGTACCCTTCGCCGCTGGTCCGTACCCCCGCCCGCGGACGACTGCGCTGCCTGACCGCGCCACATCGCTCCCATCCTTGAGAGCCTCTTGAAGATGACGCGGCGAATCGAAGGGGTTGTCTGTGACACGTTTGCGAACACTGGGTATGGGGTTGCTCCTCTGCCTGCTCAGCGCGCCGCTCGCCGTCCCGGTCTCGCGGGGCATGGCGCAAGAGGCAACGCCGGCCGCGGCGCCAACGACCGCCGCTGGCGTGGCGCACCTCGGCGGCGATCTGCCGGGTGATCCCCAGATTCAACTCGTCGAGGTCGCGTCCGGTCTCTCCGATCCGGTCGGCGTCGCGTTTCCGCCAGACGGCAGCGGCCGCATCTTCTACATCAGCAACTCCGGCACCATCGGCATTGTCCACGCCGATGGTTCATCCGAACCCGAGCCGTTCCTCGATCTTTCGGCCACCGTGGCGCTGCGCCCGGGAGAGCAGGGGTTGCTGGGTCTCGCCTTCCACCCGGACTTCGCGACCAATGGCAAGTTCTACGTGCACTACAACAACCTGTTCAAGAACGGCGCGATCACCGTTTCCGAATTCCAGGTCAGCAAGGACAACCCGAACAAGGCCGATCCGGAAACGGAGCGGCCGCTGTTGGTGATCGAAAAGCCCTATCCGCAACACAACGGCGGCGCCTTGCGCTTTGGCGCCGACGGCTACCTCTATATCTCGACCGGCGACGGCGGCTGGCAGGGGGATGCCTACGACAATGCGCAGAGCCGGTTTTCACTGCTCGGCAAGATTCTGCGCATCGATGTCGATAGCGCCGCCCCCGGCCAACCTTACGGCATTCCCGCGGACAACCCGTTCAACGGCCCGGGGCGCTATGACAACCCCTACCCCGGCCAGGAGCCAAAAGAGAAGACTTCATCGCGGGGAGAGCGGACGCGGGAGCGGCGCGGCATCGGCTCGATTTCCAATGAGAACCGCAAGAATCTCTCCCCGGTGCGGAAAGAAATCTGGGCCCTCGGCTTCCGCAATCCCTGGCAGTTCGCCTTTGACTCGGCCAACGGCGATATCTACATCGGCGATGTCGGCGCGGACAAGTGGGAGGAGATCGACTACCAGCCCGCTGGCGCCACCGCCGGACAGAACTACGGCTGGGACTGGCTCGAGGCCTCCCACTGTTTCCCCGATGAACTGACCGAGTGCCCGCGGCAACAGGTCGGGGTGTTGCCGGTCGCGGAGTATGCCCACGGCGGTGACGGCTGTGCGGTGATCGCGATCGGGGTCTACCGCGGCGAGACGTATCCCTCCCTCGATGGCGTCTTCTTCAGCGCGGACTACTGCACCGGAGAAGTGCGCGGTCTGCAGCGCGACGAGAACGGGGTCTGGCAGTTCCAGCGATTACTCGACACCGCCTTGCAGATCACCGGTGGCGCGCAGGATGCCGACGGCAATCTCTACGTGACCAGTCTCCTGCCGCGCGCCCCGGGAGCGGACGTCAAGACGGGCTCGATCTGGAAAATCGTCAGCGCGGATAAGGTCCCCGCGGGCGCGGCGACCGCGCCACTTGGCGAACCGGCGCGGGACGAGGACACGGCCGGCGCCCAGAGTGAACCAGCGGCGCCAGCGGCAACCCCTGCTCCCGCCGCGGCGACGCCGGCTGCTGCCGCGGCAGAAGACGTCACGATTGCGATGGAGGACATCTTCTTCGAGCCGCGCCGGGTCACGATTCCCGCCAACACGGATGTCCGCATTGTGCTGCCGAACAACGGCGCGACGCGGCACAACTTTACCCTGGGCGACATCAGCATCGATGTCGAACCGGGCGATACAGGTGAGGTAACGGTCAACCTCCCGCCCGGCAGGCATCAGTTCGAATGCAACATCCCCGGTCACCAGCAAGCCGGGATGAGCGGCGTGATCGTGGCGAAATGAGTCCATCTTCTCTGCGTCATAGGGAAGGTCTGGGCGGGATGACCGAGGGCGGGGTGATGGCGTATGGCCCACGCCGCAGGGCCACGCGCCGCGCGGTGATGCGGTGGCTGGGCGCGAGCGCCGCGGGCGCCGTCACCCTGGGCAGGACGCCCACGCGCTCGCTGGCCGCAGCGCTGGCGACGCCGGCCACGGAGCCTGATCCCCGGCCGAATATCGTGCTGATTCTCCTCGATGACCTGCGGTACGACGATATCGCCGCGATGCCGATGGTGCAGCGCCTCCTTGCCGCGCAGGGGGCGAGCGGCAGCGCGTTCTTCAGTACCGCGGCGCAATGCGCCCCGGCCCGGGCTTCGATCTTTCGCGGTCAGTACCCGCACAACCATGGCGTATTGCGGGGGAGCGGGGAGATCGGTGGGCTGGACCAGTACATCGCGCAGGGGAACGAGGAATCCAACATCGCGACCTGGCTGCAGGACGCCGGCTACCGCACCGCGCTCGTCGGGAAATACATGAACGGCTATCGCGAAGCGGTCGCGGAATCATACGTTCCGCCGGGATGGTCTGACTGGAATGGCGTCACCCAGGAAGGCTACACCCGCTTCGAGATCAACCACAACGGCGAGGTCGTGAAGTACCGCTCCGGTCAGAGCGAACAGTATTCGACCGATGTCCTGGGAGCGCTCGCCGCGCAATTCATTCGTGACGCGGCCGCGAGCGGCGCGCCCTTCTTTCTGCACCTCTCGCCGCGCGCGCCGCATGGACCGGTCGAACCGGCCGCGCGCCACGCCGCCGCGGTGCCCGATATCGCGGCGCCTCGCGGTCCCGCGTTCAACGAGGCAGATGTCGCGGACAAGCCGGATTGGGTGAAGAACTTGCCGCCGTTGTCCAGCACGGTGGAGGCGCAGATCGATCAGACCTACCGCGGGCGCTGGCAGACGTTGCTGGCGGCGGACGAGATGGTGGGCACGCTGATCGCAGCGCTGGACCAGAGTGGAACGCTGGCCAACACCTATGTGGTGTTCACCTCGGACAACGGCTTCCACCTCGGGGAACACCGCATCGCCGACGGGAAAGGCTCACCGTATGAGGAATCGATCCGGGTGCCGCTGATCGTGCGGGGACCGGGCATCGCCCCAGGGACGACGATCGACGCTCTCGCTTCGCAGATCGATCTGGCGCCAACCTTCGCGGCCTGGGCCGATGTCCCTGTTCCCGACTTCGTCGACGGCCGCTCGCTGGCGCCGTTGCTGGCCGGAGACGATCCCGGTCCCTGGCGTCACGCCGTGCTGGCGGAGCATTACGTGAGCCGTCCCGAGCGCAATACCTCCGATCCGGCGTTCAAGGCGTTACGCACGGAGGATTATCTCTACGCGGAGCACAGCAACGGCCAGCGCGAGTTGTACGACCTCGGCCGCGACCCCTACGAACTGGAGAATCTGGTCGAGTCCAGCGACCAAGCCCTGCTCGATGCGCTCGCGACACGCCTGGCGGCGGTAGCAGGCTGCGCCGGACAAGGCTGCCGCGACATCGATGCCGAACCCGTACCGGCGCTTCGGACCTGATACCGATTGCAGGTCATCACTGGCGTTCGCTCGCGACGCGCCCCTCACCCCAACCCCTCTCCCCGTGCGCGGGGAGAGGGGCTCCGGCAGGGAGCAACGCTGCCGCGGGTGCGAGGCAGCACTGGGTTCGTGGCACGCGGATGCGAAGAATCTCGGTGGTGGTGGTCAACGTGACCGCCGAGGTCCCTCCTGCGTCGGGACGACACCGCTGCTGCGTGGCGCACTCGGAAGCGACGTGTCTTTCGAGCGCATAACGCTCCACTCCGGCAGCTCGACGACCTGAAACAGTCCCTCGCCCCGCGCACGGGGAGAGGGGTTGGGGTGAGGGGCACTCAAGGGGTGAGGGTGAGGGGCGATGCCGCCATGACCCACATTCCGTCTCAGACGCCGTAGCGGGTGCGGGCCTTGCTGGTGACGCTGATCGTCTCGGGGCGATCCTCGCTGGCCGGTTTGCGGGCGATGAAGCCCCGGCGCGCCTGTTCCGCGATCCAGGCGTCATCGAAGCCGTGGGCGAGCGCGAGGGCAGTGAACGCGTCCGCCGGGCGGGGATCACCCGACGTTACCGCCGCGGCGTAGAAATCGTGTCGCGCCCGCTCCGCGGCCGTCTCCGGCGAGAGTACCAACCGCTCGACCACGGTTCCGGCGGCGAGCGCATCGACCAACTCCGGCACGTCCGCCTTGGTCACGCCGGAGTAGATGACGCCCTCCGGGTAGATGACGAAATTAGGGCCGATATCGCAAAGATCGATCGTGCCACAGTTGTTGACCAGGATCTCCTTGTCGAGACCGCGCCGCAGCACCTCGCGGCGCAGCACCATCAGCACCTCGTTCGCCCCTTTGGCGGCGCAGTGCGAGGCCGTGCAGCCGAGCACGTGTTTGCGGGTCCAGTACATCGATGCGTTCCTCGAGGAGAAGAGTAGAGACGGCAAGACGGCGAGACGGCAAGGACGAAGCCGGGAGTTGCAAGAGGGCAGTACCGCTCTACTGTTTCTTGCCATCTCGCCGTCTTGCCTAACCGTAGCGATACTGAATCCCGAACCCACCCCGCGGGTAGGTCCATTCGACGTTGCGGAATTCGTTGCAGACGATGCGGCAGGTGCCGCACTCGACGCACCCCTCATAGGAAAAGATGACGCGGCCATCATCGGCCGGGGCGTAGCAGTTCGCCGGGCAGCAGTTGATGCATTGCTGGCGCACGCAATGAAGGCAGACGTCACGATCGATGATGCGAATATGCGCCCGCGCGGCATCGACGTTGTAGGTGTTCAACGCCAGTTTGCGCTCGATCGCGGCGGGATCGAGGATGCGGGCGCGCTGCGGCGTCTCGGGGTCGGCGACGGTCATGGCAACCTCTTCCTGTACACGTTCTTCTTGAGCGGTTACGTTTGGCGCGCTGACCTCGCCGCGATCACGGCTGCCCCGGGGAGTGCGCGTGCCGGGGCGGCTCCAACCCTTCCGGCCACTCCCGCCAGCGCACCCCGGATTCGAGGTCGCTGTCATCCTCGTCACGATGGCGGCGGCCGCGGACCAGGGAGATGAGCCCGGCAATGAGCGCGATAAGGACGACGATGCCGAGAATCAGGGTGCCCGAGGTGAGCGCGAGGATGCCATCCAGCGCCGAACCACCCGGCGCGCCACCGGCGCCATCGTCGCCGAACCAGGGGGACCCGGTCACCCCGGCGGCCTTGGCATCGGCAACGAGGTCGTCCCGCCAGCGGCGGTCGAGTTCGTCGAAGGAGATGCCGAGGCCCTGCTGGATCGCGTCATCATAGGAAACGCCTTCGGGGAAGGTCGCGATGAGCCGGCTCATCCCCTCGTCGCCCCAGGTGTCGATGATGTACATCACCGCGCTCAGGCTGAAGGCGTAACTCGCCATCGCCCCATCGCGATCGTAGGGAAATTGCCCGTTCAGGGTGCGCAGCGACGGCACGTTGCCCGTGGCGGCGAGTTGCAGCGCGTAGGCGTAGAAGCGCTCCCGGCCGCTTTCCTGCCAGTAGGTGGCGAGTCCCTCGTCCAGCCACTGCGGCGGCGCGTTGAAGGGGTTCTCCGTCGCCTGGTGCAGCACCTGATGGCTGATTTCGTGCGGCACCACGCGCGCCACTTCGGAATGATCGCCCGGAGGGAGGATCGCCATGATGATGTGCAGCCCGGGATAGGCCGCGCCCGCGATCCACGGCTCGGAGTTGGGGGCCAGCGCGCCGTAGAGATCGTCCCGGCTGGCATAGGCCCAGATGCGAATGCGCTGATCCGGGGTCACATCATACGACTGGGAAAGACTGGTCACCGTCCGCTCCGCGGCGTCGAGAATCTCCTGCTCGAAGTCGGGTCCGCCGGTGTAGGTGTAGACCGTGACGTTGGGGCCTTCCAGTGGCGTCCACTGGTAGCGGTCATCGCCCCAGAGCAGGGTCTGCTCCGGCGTCTCGACGACATCTCCGTCTTCCTCGACGATGCGCCAGTGGTAGTTGACATCGACCCCCGGCGGCAGTTCACCGGCGCGCAGATCGACCAGTTCCGAGATATCGAGCGATGTCGTGCCGGGATCGATCGGCGGCAACTCGACAGAGAAGGTATCGACGCCCGGGGAGCGGTAGAGGAGCTCGACCGCGGCGATCGGATCGTCCGCCTCCGCGGTGAGCGAAAAGGTGATCCCTTCCGGGAAATCGACCGTGGCCCCGTTTTCAGCGACGCTCAGCCCCGGAATGACCGCTGGCGCCGCCTCCTGCTGTTGCTGTTGCTGCTCCTGCGCGGCGATGATGCCGGCGGGAGCGAGTCCCAACAGCAGGCCGAGCAGCACGACGAGACGCAGCAAGGACATCGCCGCCAACGCGCCCTTCTCCCGACTCCTGACTCCCGACTCCTGACTCATCATGATGCACTCGTTCGGCTCAGTTGCTGATGCAGGTAGGCATCGATAAAGGGATCGATCTCGCCGTCCAGCACCGCGCCTGTATCGCCGACGCTGATATCGGTGCGGTGATCGGTGACCTGGGTGTAGGGGTGCAGCACGTAGGAACGGATGCGGTTGCCGAACCCGGCCGCGGTGTGATCCCCCTTGAGACGGGCGCGCTCGTCCGCCTCGGCCATCATCTTCCGCTCCAGCAGGCGGGCACGCAGGATTTTCATCGCCGTTTCCCGGTTCTGGATCTGCGAGCGCTCGTTCTGACAGGTGACCACGATGCCGGTCGGCAGGTGCGTGATGCGCACCGCTGACGATGTCTTGTTGACGTGCTGGCCGCCGGCGCCGGAGGCGCGGTAGGTATCGACGCGGAGATCGTCGTCGTTGATCTCGATGACGTGATCGCCCTCGATTTCCGGCAGCACTTCGACCAGCGCGAAGGCGGTGTGGCGGCGATGGGCGGCGTCGAACGGCGACAGCCGCACCAACCGGTGCGAACCGGCCTCCGCCTTGGCGTAGCCGTAGGCACGGGGCCCGCGAATTTCGATCGTCGCGTTCTTGATGCCCGCTTCTTCACCATCGGTGCTGTCCAGCACCTCGGCCTTCAGCCCCCGCCGCTCCGCCCAGCGGAGATACATGCGGGAGAGCATCTCCGCCCAGTCCTGGGCGTCGATGCCGCCCTCCCCAGAGTGGACGACGAGCAGTGCATCGGAGCCGTCATAGGGACCGGAGAGGGTGGAATCGAGTTCGAACTGATCGACCTCGCTCTTGATCCGGGCCGACTCACGCGTCAATTCGGCGGCGAGATCGTCATCTTCCACCGCCAGTTCGGCGAGCACGTCGAGATCGTCCAGTTGTGTGGTCAGACGCTTCCAGACACCGACTTCGTTGCGCAAATCGCCCAGCCGCCGCATCCGTTGCTGCGCGGCGCGGGCGTCATCCCAGAATCCAGGCGCGGCGCTCTCGGCCTCGATCGCCGCGATTTCCTGCTCGACAGCAGCCAAGTCAAAGACGCACCCCGAGCCGGTCCAGACGCTGGCGGATGCTGGCGAGATCGATTGTCATTTCGGTGGTTGACATGGAATTCCCATCTACCTCGAATGCAGCAAAGGCAAGTCAAACGCGGAGCCACCATTGCTCCGCGCCAGTCAGTATAGCCGCGCCGCCTGAAGCGAACCGTCGCGCTGGCACGAACCGTCACAGGTGTTCAGTGGCTTAGTTTGGTCGTTGTGAGCAAGAGACGTACGAACACGGCATTGACGACGGTGACTGTGAATTCATATAATGATAGGGAAGTCCCCTACCGCTTCGGTGGTAGGCCGAGGGGCCCACCCATCAGGTGGGCCCCTCTTCTTGTTGGGAGCGCAATGACCGCAATCGCGTACATTGACGGATTCGCCCTGTATTTCGGCTGCTTCAAGGGAGAGCGAAACCTGGGAAATGCTGCACTGAAATGGCTCAATCTGAAGGCGCTCGCAGAAGCAATTCTCCCTGATGAAGATTTCGCGCTGGTGCGGTACTACACAGCTCGCGTGCGTGATCTGCCAATGGATCCCCAGCGTGCTTCACGTCAGGATGTCTATCTTCGAGCACTCAGGGGGTTGTCAGGAATCGAGATTCACGAAGGAATTTTCCATCGAAACAAGCGGGAAGCCCAACTTGCCAGATGTCCGGATGGTATAGATCCGCAACAAACGGTGTGGATTATGCAGGAAAAGGGGTCTGATGCGTCGCTGGTGACGCACTTGCTCATGGACACCTTCGATGGTCGATTCGATGTGGCACTCATCATGACGAATGATTCCGACTTCGTCGAGCCAATCAGAATCGTAACGGAGCGATTCGGACGCCGTGTGGTTGTCATTAGCCCTGATACCGTCGTTGCGAGAAAACTTGCGCGCGTTGCCTCGCATGCCCGCCCGCTAGATCAGCGTCTTATTGCGTCGTGCCAACTGCCTGATGAGATAGTAGGTGGAGATGGATACACCGTGCGACGTCCGTTAGCCTGGACTGCAATTCCTCCTCCTGATTCCTGAGAACGAACGTTCTTGTCTACCACGTCAGTCGTGACTGGACGCGATCACGCAGATATCTCGGCTCAAACGTTCTGTCCCCTAGCGCAAGCAAAGTAGTCGCCGCTGAAGCACAGCCTTGGCAGCCAAGGATGGGAAAGCAGTCGGCACAAACGCTGCCCGCTGCAAATTGACCCACACGCAGGCCGCAACGCTATCGCCTGAAGTGCGACAGTTGTCACAACTACGGCGTGGTTGTCGACCGAAACGATATGGATCGTCTTACACCCAATGCCATATCGAGAATGGGATTCGCACCAACGGATGCCCTAAGCCGAGACGCCTATTCGTCTGAATCCACCGGCTGCCACAGTTCGATCTTGTTGCCGTCGGGATCGTAGATCCAGGCGAAACGGCCGTAACTTTCGTCCTGGCGATTGGGATCGATGCGGACGCCTTCGTTCGCCAGGCGGTCGAGCAGCGCATCGAGGTCATCGACGATGTAATTCAGCATGAACGGCGCGGGACTCGGCGCGAAGTAGGTGGTGTCGCCCGGGAAGATGCTCCAGACCGTCATCTGCTCGCGCTCGGGGTTGTCGTGTTCCCGCCACTGCAGCATCACTCCCTGGCCGCTATCCGCCAGACCGAGATGGCTGGCGTACCACTCCTGCATTTGTTGCTGATGCGCCGACTTGAAGAAAATCCCGCCGATACCGAGGATCCGTCCCTGCTGGCTCATGCGCGCCTACCTCGTGTGCGATCGTACCCGTGGCAAGGCCGCATCGGCGCTAGCCCCGCCGTGCATTCCCTTGCTCCTCCGCCAGGAAGATCGTCGCCGCGGGTCAGCGCCCCCCCTGAAACGGCAACGGTACCACCATCGACAATCCCGCCCCGACGTCTGATTTCAGCCCCAGCGAAGCGGCCCACACGGCGTCACCGCGGAAATGAACCCGTCAGGATTGGGCGGGAGCTTTTCGAGGAACAGGACCAGGCCCCACCGTTCGAAATCGTCGATAAACCCCAGCGATAGCACGAGCAACCGCTGATCTTGCGTCGTGCTGCGGATGAACCGCGCGGTGGCGCGGGCGAAGGCGATATCGGCAAAGCAGAAGGGAGCATTCTCGATAGCAATCGCGGTGCAGACCTCTTCCCGCCGCAGGTCGAGCACGGCGTCGATCGTCAACGCCAACCGGAAGATATTGCGTTCGACCGTCAATGCCTGCAAGTGCGCGGCGCGGTTCGTAGCAAAGTGACGGCCCCATTCGGCGATCAGGACGCCTTCGTCACCCGCGAGATAGAGGGTGGGAACGCCGGGTTCATGCCAACGGTTGTCGGCCGAGAGTCCGGCAAAGCGGAAGTCGAGAACATCAAAGGGGGATCCCGCCGGAATGTGACGCAGCGCGGCGTCAGACCAGCGACGCAGGTGCCCGGCGAGGGTCATCTAGAAGCCAAGACCCTCGTAATCGGCGGCGAGCACCGCGATCACGGCGCCAACCTCGCCCTGTTCGATCATCTGCAGGGGCGCGGCCGGCGAGGACCGGCAATGGCGTGCGGAGAAACTCCTGGAACCCCTCCGGGGTGTAAACGCGTAGCCCCAGATCGCGCACGGACTGAATTTGGGCCAGCTGCGTCCGAATCCGCGCGCTCGTCCGCGCAGGAGGCGCTTGCTGTTGTTCCCAGCGTTCAACCGTCTTTGCGCTCACGTCCACGAGGCGCGCCATGCGCTCCCGCGAGAGGTGCAAATCGCGGCGCAATTCTCCGGGCCGCACGGTGTAGTCAATTGGCTGACCAACCATGGTTGACCTTTTCTCTCTGATTCGGCCCGCCCGCACCCATCCGTTCTGGCGAGCAGGAGTGATTTCTGGATGGTATAGACAGTTGTCATGACACTGAGGCTGGCGTCACGGTACGTTCGCGGACGATGACACCCGGTACTCGTGCGGGCTCAGATGGTGGTCGTCAGCAGCAGCACGGCCGCAGCGGTACGGGAGGGCGCGCCAAGTTTGGCAAGCGCGTTGCCGACGTGTTTAGTCACGGTGGCGGGGCTGATGGCGAGCAGATCCCCGATCTGCCGATCGGTGTGTCCCGCGCCGATGAGTTCCAGAATCTGGCGCTCGCGTCGCGTCAGGGTGCGGAGCAACGACGCGCCCGCGGGCCGGGGCGCATCACATCGCGAGTAAGGGGACATTGTGCGCCAGGGAATCCCGGAAAGGGTCTCCTGGAGCGCCATCGCTTCGCCCCGCAGCCAAGCGTCCTGGAATCTCGCCTGGACAAGCCCTTGGGTGGCCACGGCAACATCTGCCTCATATCGGGTCTGTTCGTGACCCGGTACCGGGGTGCCAATGCGCTGCCGGAACGCGGATGCCGTGCCAAACAGCATCGTACCCTGCTCCAACCGGCCAATGGCAACGAGCAGACCGGCGAGCGATTCGATGCAGGAGCAGACATTCCCGCGGTCGTCGAGGAACAGGTACTGATCCAGAGCGTCAGCGGTGATACGGAGCGCCGAGGGGAGATCGCCGCGAATCCGGGCGAGACGGCCAAGTTGGGCCAGATTCGTCGCGGCGCCCTGCACATCACCCATCGCTCGCGATCGCGCGAGACCGCGTTCCGCGAACGCCGTTGCCTGCGCCAGGTCTCCGTCCGCCAGGGCAACGATGCTCAGTCCGTACTCGCTCATGGCCTCGACCCAACCGTCGCCAGTGGACCTTGCCTTCAGCAACGCGGCCTGAAAATGCGGCTTCGCCGTCGCCGGATCACCGAATCCATACAGCCGGACAAAGCCCGCGGTGCTCTCCGCGAAGGCATTTTCCGGACGTAAGGCGAGGTGCTCCGTCTGCATCAGGGCGTCGGCGCAAAGCTGTTCCGCGCGCTCGGGCATACCAAGTCGCACGGCGAGCCAACTGGCGAAGATCAAGGCCCTGGCATGATCGTGCGGCGCGAATTCCTCGTCGGCGCGGTCCAGGAGCAAGGCAAACCAGCGCCATCCCTCCTGCTGGTGCCCTCGCACATACCAGGGCCAGGCCATGGCGTTAGCCAGCCGGAGCGCAATCCCAAGGGATTGCGCTGCGCTCGCACTCCACGCCAGCGCCGCACGCACGTTGCCAAACTCTCGCTCGAGGCGCGCAAGCGTGGCAATCTCGTCGGGACCGTGAAACGCATTGCTCGCTGCCTCGGCGAGCGACAGGAAGTACGCCGCGTGCCGATGGTGGAACTCGGCATCCTCGTCATTGGACACAAGTTGTTCGCCGGCAAAGGCGCGGATCGTATCGAGCATCGCAAAGCGTGAGGCATTCTCGATTTCCACTCTGTGCACAAGACTCTTATTGACGAGAGAATCGATGGTGGCCTGGATGGAACGCGCGGATTGACCGAGCGGATCGCATATGGCCGCTGCCGCCTCCAGCGTGAACCCACCGGCGAAAACGGACAGGCGGCGAAAGACGGCTTGTTCGTCGGCATCCAGCAGGTCGTAACTCCAGCCGATCGCCGCGCGCATCGTCCGTAGCCGGTCCGGCAGGTCACGGGAGCCAGCTGCGAGCGCATCCAGACGCCGCGTCAGGCGTGATCGCAATTCCGGCAACGACGCATGCTTGATCTGACTCGCGGCCAGTTCGATCGCCAGGGGCAGGCCGTCGAGACGGTGACAGATTTCGCCGAGAAGGCCCGCGTTGTCGTCGTTGAGCGTGAAGTCGGGCTGCACCGCTCGCGCGCAGCGAACGAACAGTTCGATCGCCGGTGCGCGAGCGACGGCCTCGGCCGTCAGACGTCCGGCGAGGTCTGGCACGGCAAGCGGATTGACCACGATTTCCGTTTCGCCCCGAATGCGCAGCGCCTCCCGGCTGGTGACCAGGATGCGGATCCCAGACCCGAACGAAAGGAGTTCAGCCACCAGGGCGGCCGCCCCCAGGACCTGCTCGAAGTTGTCCAGAATGATGAGTTGCTCGTAATGCCGCACGGCCTCGATCAGCGTTGCCCGGTGATCCATGCCAATGCCTGGCGCAATACCCAGCGTTTGCGCGATGGCAGCGGCGACTTGCGCCGGATCACGGACCGCTTCGAGCGGCACAAAGACGACGCCATCGCCAGATGATGATGCCAGATTCGCCGCCACGGCCAGCGCCAACCGGGTCTTGCCCACCCCGCCCGGGCCCGTGAGAGTCAGCAAGCGGCCATCCGGGCCGGTGAGCAACGCCGTAGCCAAACGAACGTCTCGCTCCCGGCCAATGATGGCCGTGGGTGGCACTGGCAAGGAGGAAAGCGTCGCCAGACGGCGGGCACGCGCTGGACGCCGCGGAGCCGTGCTGCCCTGGCGTTGGCGCTGCTGGTAGTCATGCAAGTTGTCTCGAGTAATGCGCAATCGGCCGCGCACCCGCGTCGCCTTCAGGTCGCCACGGGCGATCGCACGGCGGATGGTGCGCTCATGCACCTTGGCAACCACCGCTGCCTCTCCAGCGGTGAGCCATACCACCGGGCCAGCGCCGGCCGCGGCCTCATGTGGCGGTCTGGAGTCAGATGGACCAGGGTGTGCCATGACTGCAGGACGTTGGCTTCACCTGAACGGCCGATACGACGCGGTCGCCGAAGACCATGTTTGTCAGTTCTTGGCATCATACATTAGGCGAGGGCCGAGCAGGGCCACGTGTCGCATTCGTCGATAAGGATGTTTCCTTCGTTCTTCCGGACACCGGACACCATATTCAATACCGAAACCACCCTGAAAAATACCGGGTTTCCATGATATGCCGGCGCCAGCGCAGCCGATATGCTTGGCAGGGCACCTCGCCATAAGTCGATTCCGGGAGGCTGGGGCGCATGGATGCGCGCAACTTCGACCACCTGACGCGGCAACTTGGCGCGCGCCTGCCCCGGCGCACCTTCGGCAGTTTCCTCGTCACGCTCCTTGCGATGCTCGGGGCGGCCACGCCCGGCTTCGGCAAGGACCGCGACGCGGTTGGCCGGGCGGCCGGCAACGATCATGATCGTCGACGCCCCCGTCTCTCGAGGCGCGGCGCCAGCGGGGAAAAGAAGAGGCCGAAACCCCGGTGCGTGGCCGAGGGCGGATCGTGTCGGAGACCGCAGAAAGGCACCCGCAAGCCTGCCAAATGCTGTTCGGGCCTCACCTGCGATCCGCAAGCAGGGCGCTGTGCCGCGGCGCGGTCCGCTTGCCCGAGCGATCTGAAATCCTGTGCCGATGGGTGCGTCCCCGGCGGATCGCCCTGTTGTCCCCCTGGAAAACGGCTGTGCGATGGCGCGTGCGTCTCCGGCATTGCCGCCTGCGAGGCAGAATTTGCCGGATGCATGGCGCCGGTGACCGCCGATTGGTACGAGGCGCTGGAGGGATGTTCCGGCCCCTGCGCGGATACGAGTTCGCCCGCGTGCCGGACCTGCATCACCGATGTCCTGGAGACGTTCGCGGACCCGCTCGCCCACTGCCTGCTCCATACCAGCATGGGTTCGGCCGCCAGGCGAGACAGGGAACGTGCGGATCATGACGTTGCCGCGGCGGGGATACGAACCTGCGACATCTTCGAGCGTCGTCTTTGCCGGATCAACGCCATCGTGTCGGATTCTGGGCAAGCGGCCTATGGCACGCTGGTGGGGGCCCTCGACGGACCGATCGGCGCGCTGGGCGGCTTTTTGGCGAACTTCGGGCAACTGTACATCGATCTCCGGGACTGCGAGCAACAGTACGGCTGTCCGGAGGGGGAGTGCGATCCTGTCCATCAAGTCTGTTGTGACAGCGGCAATTGCAAGTACTACGATCCGAACACGAAATCGTGCTCTATCACCTGCGGTCAAGATCACTACTGCGATGGCGTGAGCCAGACGTGCAAACTGCGTTGCAAGCAGTGTGGCGATTACCTGGTCGATGGCCGACAGATGCCCTGCGGCCAGATCACGAACAACTGTGGTCAGGTGCTGACCTGCAATGGCTGCCCGCAGGGGAAGCAGTGCGTCAATCGCCGCTGCGTGCCCTGCGCGTCACGGAAGGCGGGGAATGGCCGGCAGGGACGAGACGGCGACGCATGCTGTCTGCCCCAGACGTGTGAGGATCTGGGCGCGGCGTGTGGCAGCCATGACGATGGCTGCGGCGGCACGGTGCACTGTGGTGGTTGCCCGGAAGGCCAGACTTGCAATGCGCAGGGGACCTGCGAGTGTGAGCGGCGGACGTGCGCCTGGTACTACGATCACCTTACCAGCGAGTGCTTTGCCGAGACCACGCTCCCGGATGGCTGTGGCGGCTCGATCATCTGCGGCAAGCCATGCGCCAGCGGACATACCTGCCTCGGCGGCGGGTGCTGTCCAGAAAACCGGACCTGCGGGCAATCCTTCATCAATACCGTGTGCTGTCCAGAACCGGGTCTCTGTTGTCTTGACCGCGTGTCCTTTACGCCATCGGGCCTGCTCTATTTCTGCTGTCCATCGGGCAAGGTGTGCCAAGGCTCGGTCTATGGGCTTTGTCAGGAGCGCAGCTAACACGGTGTCACTCGACGGGACCGTGGCGATCCGCAAAGGACTGCCAGCCGCACCGGAGACTGCAAGCACCGCGTCTATTGCGCGGTGGTGCCGAGTCCTCCTGCGGCGTCGAGCGTGCCCCGCTAGCGATTCCATGCGGAAGTGGTAGCCACACCGGCGGCAAGGGGAGCGGCTCGACGAGGACCAATCGGACGACGATTGGATGGTCGGAAAGAGAAGGGGGTCTGCGGTGGAGAATAATCGTTTCGATCGGTTGGTCATGTCCTTCTCTCGGGTAACACGGCGCTCAGTCGTTGCTGCTGGTGCGGCAAGTGCGATCGGGATGTTTTTCGGACGCACCCCCGATGCCGGCGCGAAGAAGGTTCTCAAATGCAACAAGCGGCAACCCTGCCCGCCGGGGTTGGTCTGCAAGCGACGAAAGTGCGAACACTGCGTCAGCGACGGCGATTGCACCAATGACGACATCTGTCGTCGCGGTCGCTGTGAGCACTGCGCCAGCGGCCGCACCGGCTGCGAGGGGCAATGCCTCGATCTCTCCGTCTGCCCGCAAGACGAGCAGCACGTCCATTGCAACAACTCTGATGCGTGCATTTGCACCCGGATCGCGGACAACAACAACACCCGCTTCTGCGCGGTCGCCGATACGTGTGAGATCCACTGCGGTCCGGACAACGTCTGTCCGGGGAATCGCACCTGTGTGATGACCTGCTGCGACGGCCCAGGCAACGCGGGTCTGCGCTGCCTGCCATCCTGCGAGTAGGGTCGGCGCAGCACCCTTCACCCGTCAAACAACCTGACACAAAGCAGCGAAGAGCCACGCTCAACGGCGTGGCTCTTCCGATGGAATCGGCTCGGAAGATCGGATGGCGGGTTCACGCCGCTCTGCTCCTGGGCTTCTGTTTGGAGGGGAGCGTCCGCAAGCGCAAGGCACGGCTGAGGCCAGTCGCCAGCGGAATCGGGCGCAAAGCGGTTAGGTGCAGGCAACCCTGACGATGCACGAACCTGCAGGGTTGCACCGATCACACGCCACTCAGGCTGGCGCCCCAACCGCTTGCGGTGACAGAATCTGCAACACCTCCGCGGCGACTTCGTAGCGGCCGAAGGAGGGCATCAGGTAGACCCCCTGCACCAGCGGACGGAGTTCCTGCAGCAGTTCCTGCGCCATGCGCACCCCTTCCCGCCGCCCGTCCGGACCGGCGAGACGCATCCGCTCCCGCGCCTCGTCGCTCAGGGTGATCCCCGGCACCTCGTTGTGGAGGAATTCGGCGTGCTTGCTGCTCTGTAGCGGCAGAATGCCGGCCAGTACCGGCACCGGCAGCCGCGCCGCGCCGAACGCGCGCAGGAAGCGGTGCCACGACTCCGGGTCGTAGATTGGCTGGGTCATGACCAGGTCGGCGCCGGCGTCCAGTTTCGCCCTGAGGCGCTCCGCCTCATGCTCCAGATCGGCGCGGGTGGGATCGACGGCGCAGGCGATGGTGAACGCCGCCTGCCGCCCGATCGAGGCTCCGGCGGAATCGGTGCCCGCGTTCAGCCCGTTGAGCACCCGGATCAGCCCGATCGAATCGACGTCGTAGACGGCCGAGGAATCGGGGTAATCCCCCAGGCTGGGCGGATCACCGGTGAGGGCGAGGATATTGCGTACCCCCACCGCGTGCGCTCCCAGCAGTTCCGATTGCAAACCCATCAGCGAGCGGTCGCGGGTGGTGAGGTGGAGGATGGTCTCGATCCCCACCTGATGCTGGATCAGGTAGGAAAGAGTCAAAGCGCTCATCCGCACCCGCGCCATCGGCGAATCGGCGACATTGATGAACGCGACGCCAGCCTCTTTCAGCAACCGCGCTCCCTCCAGCGCCTTCGCCGGGTTGAGTCCCTTCGGCGGGTCGATCTCGACGCTGACGACGAACTCGCCGCGGTCGAGTTTCTCCCGCAGGTGGGTTTGGCTTTCCGCGGGCTGCAGATCGAGTTGCCGTGGCCGCGCCAGCCGCACGCGAGGCATTGCCGCCTCCCGCGTGGTCCCGTTGCGGCTCGCCTGCCAGGTATCGAGCGCGGCGCGCATCGCCGCGGTGTGCTCGGGGGTCGTGCCACAGCAACCGCCGATGAGGCGCACCCCGGCCTCGAGCGCCGACCGCGCGAAGTCGGCGAAGTACTCCGGCGACGAGGGGTAGATCACCCGCCCGGCGACATGCGCCGGCCAGCCCGCGTTCGGCATGCAGGAGACCACCGGCGCATTCGGACCGTAGTCAATGAGCACGCGGGCCATCGCCGCCGCCACCGGCAGCAACCGCTGCGGCCCGACCGAGCAGTTGGCGCCGATCGCGGCGACGCCGAACTCCACCAGCCGCGCCACGACCTCAGCCGGGCTACTGCCGCCGATGGTGCGCCCATCTTCGGCGAAGGTCATCGAGGCGACAATTGGCAGATCGCTCACCTCGCGCGCGGCGATGACCGCTTCCGTCATCTCGCCAAGACTGCCGATCGTCTCCAGGATGAGGAAATCGACCCCGCCTTCCAGCAGGGCCTCGATCTGCTCGCGAAAGGCATCGCGCAGCGCTTCCGGCGCGACGGCCCCCAGGGTCGCCAGGGGCCGGCCGGTCGGTCCGACCGATCCCGCCACCAACACCGGTTTGCCGGTAATCTCCCGCGCCTCGCGGGCCAGACGGACCGCCTTGCGGTTGATCTCGCGCACGCGGTCGGCCAGGCCGAAGGTCTCCAGTTTGAAGCGGTTGGCGCCGAAGGAGTTGGTTTCGATCACGTCGGCGCCGGCGTCGAGGTAGGCACGGTGCGCGGCGAGGACCAACTCCGGCCGGTTCAGATTGAGGGCGTCGAACGATTCATCGAGCGAAGCGCCGGCGGCGTAAAGGAGCGTCCCCATGGCGCCATCGGCGAGCAGTGGACCGGCGGCGAGGCGAGCGAGCAGCGGGTGGGTCAACGTGGAACTCCTGCGAGCGGATGGCAGACTGCCCGATATGCTACCCCGATCATCACGAAAGACGCGGTGATCTGCCCTCGCGGCAGACGCAACGTTTCACGCAAGACGAAGACCGCGGCGCGGGGTCCGACACCCCACGCCGCGGTTCGTCCGGGCTCGCTTCCTCATTAAGTTGGAGTATCCGTTCCTCTTATTCGCCCCGCCCCGGCCCGGCGGGAGCGAGGTGTTCCATTACCACGAGGTGTGAATGTCGTGTCGTCCCGACGGAGGAGGGACCTCGGCGTGTGCCCGACGCCTGACCAACGACGAGATTCCTCGCCGCGGCTCGGAACGACACGACGTTTGCGCGGCACTGTCAGCGGCGGCTCTACGACGAGGCATCGTCCTCGTCGTCACCGCTAGAGTTCTTCTCCTTGCCGCTGTTGTCCCCGCCGCGGTCATCGTCGCCCCAGGAACCGGACTGCCCACCCCGGCCGCGGCCACCACCTGATCCGCGTCCCTGCATGCCATGCCCTTCCATGTCGTGCATGTCGCCCATGCCATGCATGTCGCCCATACCGTGCATGTCGCCCATGCCGTGCATGAAGCCGCCCATCGCCGGTCCCATGAAGATGCCGGGCCCGATCGGGGCATCGGACGTGGCGGCCATGAACTTCATGACATCGACCGGCATCGGCGGCGCGTTGTCCGCGGCCGCCATGGCATCGATCGTATCGAGCAACGCGAGGCGAATCGCGCCGTCGACCTCGTCCGCGCTGCCGGCCTTCAGCTGAGTGGCAAGTGCCGCGGTGAAATCGGGGTAGAGCCGCTCGGCGATCGCCTTACGCTTGTCGTAATCGGTCATTGCGGTGGAAGCCGTCGCGGTCTGGGCATCGCCTTCCGTGGTGGCCGGCGCGGGCTCGCCGCCGGGTCCACCACCCGGCATGCCACCCGGGCCGCGACCGTGCATGGCGCCGAACATCGGACCCGGTCCGATCGGGACCTCGGCCGTATCGATCAGATGCTTGATCGCCGTCGCCTGTCCGGCCGTCACCAGACCGTCGCCCTGCAGTCCGTCGAGGACGGTCCCCCAGGCGGCGCGAATCGCGGGATCGACGTCATCGGCGTTGCTGAGTTTCAGTTGCGTGGCGAGCGCCTTGGTGAACTCCGCATAGAACTGGTCCCGCATCGCCTCGAAATCGCCGCCGCCTTGCATGCCGGCGCTGGGCGTCGCGTCCTGGGCAAAGGCGGGCGTGACCCGCGTCGCCGCCGCGGCGATGCCAAGACCGGAAACGCCAAGTGCCGTGACAAACGTCTTCCGGCTGAACCGCCGTGTGCTTTCCATACACCTCACCTCGCTCACATCGTTGCCGTTCCCGAACGGAACGGCACGCCCACCCTGGGTCGTGGCCGGGCTCCTTGCACCCTCGACCAGCCGCGTCCCGCTCTGGCGGGAACGGCATGACCCAACGCTCTATCTCCATCATCGGGGGCAATGCTTACGATTTGCTGGGAACGGGATGAGACTTCGTCAGGAACCGGGCGGCGCCAGCGGCAACCGGATCGTAAAGGCGGCGCCATCTCCCGGTTCGCTCTGGACCGCCACCGCGCCGCCGTGCGCTTTCACCAGCGCATCGACGATGCTCAGGCCGAGCCCGGCGCCGCTGCCGCTGGCGCGGCGGCGGGCGGGATCGCCCCGCCAGAAACGTTCGAAGATCCGCTCCTGATCGGTCGGGGCGATTCCCGGTCCCGCGTCGGCAACGGTCACCTCGGCCCACTGCCCGTTGCGCGTCACCTGCACGCGCGCGGGCGTTCCGACGGGGGTATGGGTCCGCACGTTGGCGAGGAGGTTGTCGATCGCCTGCCGCAAGCGAACCGGATCGCCGATCACCACCGCAGAATCGGCGAGTTCGCGCGTCAAGGTGCGCTCGGGGTTGGCGGCGGAGAAGTCGTCGGCGGCCTCGCGCGCCAGGCGGCTGAGATCGACCGGTTCGCGTTCCAGCGGACGGCCCTGGTCGGTCCGGGCGAGGAGAAGGAGATCGTCGACCAGCCGCGCCATGCGGCCGCCCTCCGATTCGATCCGGCTCATGGCGTGCGCCACCGCATCGGGGGAGGGCAGGGCGCCCTGCCGGTAGAGTTCGGCGTAGCCGCGGAGAGAGGTCAACGGGGTGCGGAGTTCATGCGCGGCATCGGCGACAAACCGCCGCAGCCGCGCCTCACCCGCTTCCCGCTCCCGGATCCCCGCTTCGATCTGGGTCAGCATCGCGTTCAGCGCGATCCCCAGCCGGCCCAGTTCGGTGCCAGGTTGGGCGTCGGGGACGCGCCGGCTGAGATCACCCGCCGCGATCGCCGCCGCGGTCGCCACCATGCGGTCGACGGGGCGCAGACCGAGGCGAATGACCCACCAACTCGCCAGGGCGGCGATGATCAGCGCGACCGTGCCCGCGACGGCCAGCACCCGCATCAACTGCGCGACCGCATCATCAACCCGATGCAGGGAGGCGGTGGCGGCCAGGGTCGAACCGGCGGGACCGGGAAACATCAGCACGCGGTACGTGCCCGATCCATCCACGGCGGGCAGGGTCACGATCTTACCGAGCATCGCGGTCACTTGCGGGCTCGGAATGGGGGGGAACCTGGGGAGCGGATCGGGGCGGTTCGATGTCTCGGAGGGCATCTGCACCCGCAGCACCCCATCGCGATCGAAACCGAAGAAACCGACGCTGCGGCTGTTCAGAC
This sequence comes from Thermomicrobiales bacterium, assembly GCA_046328335.1. Classification (GTDB taxonomy): domain Bacteria; phylum Chloroflexota; class Chloroflexia; order Thermomicrobiales; family UBA6265; genus JACCXM01. The sequence continues at coordinate 178,055 of JAXLWU010000005.1, read as the reverse complement.
TGAGCGGTCCACCGGGGAGGTAATCGTCGTCATGGTCGCCACGCCCATTGACGCCGTGCGGCCCGAAGATATCCTCGGCCCCCCAATCCGGGCGGCCCCGGAACCGGCCCAGCGAATCGGTCAGGCGCTTGTCGACCTCAGCGGTGAGGACGATGCGGGTGGCCCCGGTCATCGCCACGCCGAGCACGGCGAGCGTCAGCGCCAGCACCACGGCGACGCCGAGGGCGATGCGCGTGCCGAGACTCACCCTGGCTCTCCCGCCGGCTCGGGTTGGCGAAGGGAATACCCCACGCCGCGCACGGTGCGGATCACCTTGCCGTCGCGGTCATCGAGTTTGCGCCGCAGATAACTGATGTAGGTCTCGACCCCGGAGGGTTCGATGGCGTAGCCGTAGTCCCAGACGTGGTCGATGATCTGCGCGCGGGAGACGACGCGGCCGGCGTTCTGTAGCAGGTAGCGCAGCAGCCGGTACTCGGTCGGGGTCAACTCCAGTTCAGTCTCCCCCTGCCAGACACGGTGCGCATCGTCATCCAGCACCAGGTCACCCGCGGTGAGACGGTTGCGCTCCGGAGCGCGGCTCTTGCCGCGGCGCAGGATCGCCTCCACCCGCAGCGTCAATTCCTCGAGGCTGAACGGCTTGGTCAGGTAGTCGTCGCCGCCGCCGGTGAACCCGGCACGCAGATCGGCGGGATCATCGCGCGCGGTGAGAAAGATCACCGGCACATCGTTCCCCGCCTCACGCACCTTGCGGCAGAGGGTGAAACCATCGAGTTCGGGGAGATTGACATCGAGCACCAGGAGGTCCCAGGCATCGTTCCGGGAGAGCGCGAGTCCTTCCACGCCGGTGGTCGCCGTTTCGACGGTGTAGCCGATGAAGCGGAGCGCGGTGGTCAGCAATTCGCGAATCGGCTCCTCGTCTTCGACCAGGAGGATCCGTTCGTCGCGCGTTCGCGGTTCAGCCATGCTCGAGACTCTACCCCGATAAATGCGCCATGATGAAACGGCGCCCGGTTGAGGGGCGGTCGTCATTTCGAGTGTAACGCGCCGCGGGAGCAGCGTGGACGGCGGCCATGGGTCGAGACGCGTTCACGTCGTCACCGCGCCTTACACTTGCCGTAGTGTGGCGTGGACGAGCGTGAGGAGGCTGACGTGGGCGAGTTGGACGGAACCGTCGCATTGATCACCGGCGCGGCATCAGGTATCGGGCGGGCGACGGCGGTGGCGTTCGCCAAGGCGGGCGCGCGGGTGGCGGTGGCCGACGTGCAGCAGGACAAGTTGGCGGAAACAGGCCGGCTGGTGCTCGATCACGGCGGCGAGGCGCTCGAAATCATCTGCGATGTCAGCGACGCGGCGCAGACCGAGGCGATGGTGGCACGGGTGATGGAGGTCTTCGGCCGCCTCGATGCGGCATTCAACAACGCCGGGGTCGAGGGGATTACCGCATCCTGCCATGACATGCCCCGCGAGAACTGGGAGCGCACCATCGGCGTCAATCTCTCCGGCGCCTTCTACTGCATGCGACATGAGATTCCGGCGATGCTGCAAGGTGGCGGTGGCGCGATCGTCAACTGCGCCTCGATCTCCGGGATGTCCGGTTTTCCGCCGAATCTGCCGGCGTACGTCGCCTCCAAGCACGGGTTGATCGGTCTCACCCGCGCCACGGCGATCGATTACGCCCAGCGCGGCATCCGCATCAACGCCGTCTGTCCCGGGGTCATTCACACCCCGATGGTCGACCGCTTCACTGGAGGCGATCAGGCCGCCGTGGCCGCGCTGGGCGCCTCGGAGCCGATGGGCCGCGTCGGGCAACCGGAAGAGGTCGCCGCCGCGGTGGTCTGGCTCTGCTCGCCGGGCGCGTCCTTCGTCACCGGGACCGAGTTGGCCGTCGACGGCGGCTGGCTGGCGCGGTAGTCCACGTTCGCGGGAGTCAGCCGCGGAGTTATCACAGGGTGAATTCCACACCATCATGGACATGAACGACACCGATCTGGTGAAACAGCGGGTCTGGCAGCGCATCGATGAGCGCGCGGTGGACCTGACCGCCTTTCTCGCCGCCTATGTGCAACGACGCTCGGTCAATCCCGGCCGCGCCCCGGAAGATGAACCGGGCGAGACGCGAACCTGCCAAGCGTGGCTCGCCGCCGAATTGGCCGCCTGGGAGGTGTTCGACCGCATCGATGTCTGGGACGGCGCGCCAAACCAGCCCAACATCGCCGCGATCATCGGCGGTCGTGGCGGGGTTGGGCAGGACCTGCTCTACAACGGGCATACCGATACGGTCGGGGTGAGCGCCGAGCAGCGCGCGAGTTGGCGCGGCGGCGATCCGTGGAGCGGCGAGATCGCCGATGGCAATCTCTATGGCCGCGGCGCGACCGACATGAAAGGCGGCAACGCCGCGTTTCTCTGGGCGGCGCGGATGCTGCGCGAGTGCGGGTTCACGCCCGCGGCGAGGTGCGTCGCCACCATCAGCATCGGCGAGGAGACCTCGGAGGCGGAAATCGGGCCGCTGAGCGTGCTGGCACGAGGATACCGCGCCCCCCTGGCGATCAATGGGGAACCGACCCGGTTGCAGATCGCCCCGGCTGGAATGGGGTGGTTTTTCTTCCAGATCGACGTCACCGGCAAGAGCCTGCATCCCGCCGCGCGCTACTCCGCGGTCTACCCGCAAGCGTCAACCGCGCCGCTGCCCGGCGTCGACGCGATCGAAAAGATGCGCACGATCATGGACGCGCTTTCGGCACTCGATCGCGACTGGTCGCTGCACGAAAAGCATCCCCTCATGCCACCTGGCGGCATGAATCTCTCGCCGGTGCAGATCGGGGGCGGCGCCCTGCGGGCGGAGATGCCGCCCGCCTGCTCGGCGACCTACGCGGTGGTCGTCCAGCCCGCCGCCGATTGCGCCGCCGTGCTGGCGGAGATCGAACGTGCCGTCGCCGCGGTGACCGCCACCGACCGCTGGCTGCGCGACCACCCGCCGCGGGTGACCTGCCCGGTCATCCATCGCGTCCTGCCGCCGCTCGATGTCCCCCAGGACCACCCCGGGGTTCTCGCGCTCGCCCGCGCCAGCCGCGAGGCGCTGGCGCGGGAACCGGTGATCGGCTGTTTCCCGGGTCCGTGCGACGCCAACATCATGGCCGCCGCCGACCAGCCGACGATCATCTTCGGTCCCGGCGATCTCGGTTACGGCGCCCACGGCGCCAACGAATTCGTCCCGGTGCAGCAGGTGATCGATGCCTGCAAGGTGTACGCGGGGCTGATCGTCGATTGGTGCGGGATGGGAGACGAGGGGGAAAGGGGGACGAGGGGGAATGGGGGAATGGGGGGAGAGCGTGATTGGCGGCGCGCCGGACGCTGAAGACGTCCGGCTAGCCCCACGCAAGCCCTGGGCACGGGGCTGAGATGATTCTCCTGACTCCGTTTCCGGGTCGCGAATCTGTGGTGTCAGATGCGCCCTTCCGCATGCACACGCGGTGAAGTCCCGTTCACGAGGCTTTTCGGCTGGCGGTAGCCGGTGAATAGAGCACCGTGCGTACGTCGTGTCGTCCCGACCGCAGGAGGGACCTCGACGCTAACTTCGATCGAGACCGAAAACGAGATTCCTCGCCGCGGTTCGGAACGACACAATGTTTCGCACCCCGCTCCAAACCACCGGCGCAACGGTAGCGGCATGCCGTGACCTCGGCGCCACCGCACGCATTGCACTCTTCCCATTTCCAGGTATACCCTGGTATACTCGGGTCACCTTGCCGCAGATGAGATGAGGATCAGCCGGGGAACCGCGTGGCTGTCGATCGGCGTACCTCGACTCCGCTCTATCTCCAGTTGCGCGATGCCGTACTGGAGGAGATTCGCGTGGGCGGCCTGAAGGCCGGCGACCGCGTCGATTCCGAGGCGGAATTGGAGCGGCGGCACGGCGTCAGCCGCATCACCGTCCGCCAGGCGCTGAAGGCGCTGGTCCAGGAAGGGGCGCTCTACCGGGTCCCCGGCAAGGGCACCTATGTCGCCGCGCGCAAGGTCGCGCCGCTCGCCGCCTTCACCAGTTTCTCCGAGAACATGCGGGCCCAGGGCCTGATGCCCTCCTACCAGCTGCTCGCCGCTGACCGCGTCGATCCCCCGCCCGAAGCGCGGGAGGCGCTGCGCCTCGGCACGGCTGACGCCGCCTACTGCGTCGAGCGGCTGCTCCTCGCCGACGGCGCCCCGATGGGTCTGCAACTTGGCTACTACCCGTCCTGGCTCTTTGGCGACGGTCCGGGGCAGATCGATCCCGCCACCCTCGCCAATACGTCGCTCTATGCCACGCTCGACCAGGTGCTCGCCGATCCGCTCTGGAAAGCGGAGGAGACGGTCGAGCCGGCGATTGCCGACAGGAAGGAGGTGAAGCTCCTCGCGGTCCCGGCTGGCGCACCCGTTCTGGTGGTGCGGCGGCTCTCCTGGCTGGCGTCCGGCACGCCAGTCGAATCGGTGAAACTCGTCTTCCGCGGCGACACGTACCGCTATCGCGTAGATCTCTCCCGGGGCCGGCGTCTCGATGAACGGCCGGCAGCCATCGGTTCGTGAGGTGGGCGCGCTGCGCCCGGAGGTACTGCCATGCTTGACGATCGCAAGGAACGACGCATCGACGCGCTACTGACCGATTACTTCCGGGGACGCATCTCCCGCCGTGAGCTGGCGAGCCGCGCCACCAAACTCGGCGGGCTTGGCCTGGTCCTGGCCGCACTCGCGCCGGAACTGCGCCCGGCGGCCGCGGCGCCGCGGGTCCGCCGCTTCGCCCTCGCCAGCGCGCTGCAAGAGAAGCAGCCGATCTCGGACATGACCAACGACGAGTTGCTCAAGTTCTACGACGACGTTCTCCCCTTCACCGACATCCTCCCCATGGACGCCGGGGAAGTCGGCGGTGATCCGATCGTGATCGGCTTTTCCCAGACCGGGTTCAACCATCCCTGGCGGGTGGAGATGATCAAATCGGCCCAGGCCGAGGTCGCCCGCCATCCGAACGTCTCGATGGTGATCACCGACGGCAACGTCGATATTCGCAAGCAGAACAACGACGTCGATGACCTCCTCGCCCAGGATGTCGACGCCATCGTGATGAGCCCGGTCGAATCCGCCGGTCTCGCCCCGGCCGCGTTGAAGGTGATGGCCGCCGGCAAGCCGCTCATCCTCCTCGATCGCGATGTCGAGGTGGCGAAGACGGTCTTCATCGGGCAGTCGAACGTGACCATGGCCAAAGGCGTCGGCGACGTGATGGTCAAGATGCTCGACGGCAAGGGGAACATCGTCGAGTTGACCGGCCTGATCGGCTCGTCACCGGCCATCGACCGCCAGAAGGGAATGTACGAGGCGCTGACCTCGGCGCCGGCGATCACCGTCGTCGCCTCTGGCGACGCGGAGTGGATCCGCGACCCGGCGGTCAAGTTGATGGACGACTTCCTGGTCGCCAATCCGGTGATCAACGCGGTCTTCAGCCACGCCGAAGAGTCCTCGTGGGGCGCCCAGTTCTCGATCGCGCGGGCGGGCCGCTGCGGCGACAATATCCTCCAGTTCACCCACGATGCCTCCAACGCCGGCTTCCAGTCGGTCAAGGACGGCCTTTTCGCCGCCGACGGCAACTACAGCCCATTCATCGGCGACGTCGGGGTGCGCGCCGCGCTGATGGCGCTGCAGGGGATCGAGATTCCCGATCTGCAGGATTACGAGTTCGAAGGCAAACTCTACCGGCTGCCCGATCTGCCGGTGGTGACCGCCGAGAATGTCGACGAGTGGCTCGGCAAGGGCTGGGGCGACTTCGCGCCGCCGGAAAATCCCTGCGCGTCGTAGCCCCCCTCACCCCAACCGCTCTCCCCGTGCGCGGGGCGAGGGGCTCTCTTGGGCACTCGAGAAGCAGATTCCGGCATTGATTCGTCAGTAGACTCGATCAGAGATAAAGACTGGGCCTCGTCACCAGAAGCCCCTCTCCCCGCGCACGGGGAGAGGGGTTGGGGTGAGGGGCGTCTGGGGTCGGGGTGAGGGCAATCCTTGCACACTGAACCGCCGCTCCTCGAAATCGCAGGGCTGACCCGGCGCTTTCCCGGCGTGACCGCCGTCGATGGCGTCGATTTCACCCTGCGCGCCGGAGAGATTCACGCCCTGCTCGGTGAGAACGGCGCCGGAAAATCGACCCTGATCAAGATCCTGGGCGGGGCACTGCGGCGAGACGCGGGGGCAATGCGCCTTCATGGCCAGCCGGTCGATTTCAGTTCCCCAGCCGAAGCGCTGGCGGCGGGCATTGCGGTCATCTATCAGGAGTTGGTACTTTGCCCGCACCTCTCGGTCGCCGAGAACGTGCTGATGGGTCACCTGCCGCGCAGCGCGGGACTGGCGGTCGATTGGCCGGCGGCGCGGCAGCAGGTCGCGGCGCTGCTGGCGCAACTTGGCGTCACCCTGCCGCTCACTGCGCCGGTCGGGCGGCTCAGCACGGCGCAGCAGCAACTGGTGGAGATCGCCAAGGCGCTCTCGCGCGATTCGCGCATCCTCGTCCTCGACGAACCATCGGCGACGCTCGGCCTGCGCGACCTGGAGCATCTCTTCGCGGTGATCCGCCGCCTGCGCGATCAGGGGGTGGCGATCGTCTACATCTCCCATCGTCTGGAGGAGATCTTCGAGATCGCGGACCGGGTCACCGTGCTCAAGGATGGGCAACTGGTCGGCAGTTGGCCGGTCGGCGAGGTGACGATGCCGGGACTGGTGCGGGCGATGACCGGGCGCGATCTCGGCGTGATTTCGACGGCGCGCGGCGATCAGGCCGCGCCGATCCGGCTCGACGTGCGCGGCCTGAGTCGGGAGGGCGCCTTCGCCGATATCTCGCTCCGGCTGCACGCCGGCGAGGTGGTGGGAATCGCCGGGCTGGTTGGTTCCGGGCGGAGCGAGGTGCTGCGCGCGATCTTCGGCGCCGACCGGCCGGACAGCGGAGAGATCATCGTCGATGGCACGCCGGTGCGGTTCCGTTCCCCGGCGCAGGCGCTGCGGCGCGGACTCGGGCTGTTACCGGAAGACCGTAAACGGCAGGGTCTGCTCCTCGATCGGGCCCTGCGCGAGAACATCAGTCTCGCCAGCCTGCGCCGCCTCTCCCGATTTGGTGTTCTCCGCCCCGATCGGGAAGAGCGGGAAGTGCGGAAACTGATGGCAGAGTTGCAGATCGCCGCCCGCGGCCCGGGACAACCGGTGGTGACCCTCAGCGGCGGCAATCAGCAGAAAGTGGTGCTCGCCCGCTGGCTGGCGCGGCAGTGCGGCATCCTCCTCTTCGACGAACCGACGCGGGGCGTCGATGTCGGCGCCAAGGAGGAGATCTATCGCCTCATCCACGCCCTGGCGGAGCAAGGCGCGGCGGTGCTGGTCGTCTCCTCGGAATTGAAGGAACTGTTCGCCATCTGCCCGCGCATCATGGTGATGCGGGAGGGGCGGCTGGTCGGCGAATACGCGGGGGACTCGTTACGCGAAGAGGATGTGGTGGCGGCGATGGTCCTGGGAGGGCAGAGCGATGAGCATGCAGCAGTCGCTGCCGGTTGAACGCGCCCCGGGCGGTACGCGCCGGGGCATCGACATGCGGGACATCCTCGGCCGCTACGGTACCTTCATCGCCCTGATCCTGCTCGTGATTGTCGCCTCGATTCTGTCGCCACGCTTCCTCAGTCCGGTGAATCTGCTCAACGTCTTCCGGCAGGTGGCGATCGTGGGCGTACTCGGCATCGGCATGACCTTCGTCATCCTCACCGCCGGCATCGATCTCTCGGTCGGCGCCTGTCTGGCGCTCAGCGCGGTCCTTCTTGCCGGCAACCTGGAAAGCACCGGCATGATCTGGCTGGCGATGCTCGTGGCCCTTGCCGCGGGAACGCTCGTCGGATTCGCCAACGGCCTGGGCGTGACCATCGGCCGAGTGCAGCCGTTCGTGATGACCCTCGGCATGCTGGGGATCGCGCGCAGCCTCGCCTTCCTCTACACGGGAGGCGAACCGATCCCGGTGGTCGATATGCGCTACCTCCAACTGGGGATCGGGTATCTCTGGCGGATTCCCATCCCGGTCATCATCCTGCTGATCATCCTGGTCATCGCGGCCTTTGTCCTGCGCTACACCCCCTTTGGCCGCGCCGTCTACGCCGTCGGCAGCAACGAGGAAGCGGCGCGGTTGAGCGGCATCGAGGTCGGCCGGGTGAAGGTCGCGGTCTACATGATCTCGGGATTCACGGCGGCGGTCGGCGCGATCATGTACACCTCGCAGTTCGCCTCGGCCCCGGCGATCGCCGGCGAGGGGTACGAACTCGACGCCATCGCGGCGGTCGTGGTCGGCGGCACCTCCCTCTTCGGGGGACAGGGCGGCGTGATCGGCACCTTCCTCGGCGCGCTGATCATCGGCATTCTCAGCAATGTGCTCAACCTGATGGGGGTCAGCCCCTTTGCCCAGCCGCTGGCCAAGGGGGCGCTGATCATCATCGCCGTCTGGATCGTCGGGCGTGGCCACCGGAGTTAGCGCCGTGGATGCGGGTTTCCAGACCGTAATTCCACGATTGGGTGCGCACGGGCGACGCAAGCGTCGCCCCTACGGAGACCCCGCTGTAGGGGCGACGCCTGCGTCGCCCGCCCGGCCTGACCGTCTGATCCCTCTTGCCGCCGTATGGCGAGAATCATAGGGCCGAGCATGGTCGCGCTTGTCACCAGCGGGTACTTGACCCTGGACGATCTGGTGCTCAACGACGGCCGGGTGCTGCGCGACACCCTCGGCGGCGGCGCCCTCTTTTCCGCCGTCGGGGCGCGGACGTGGGGGGCCGTGGTCGGTATCCACGGCTGCTCCGGTGGCGATTACCCGGCGCGCTACCGGGAGCAGATCGCGGCGGCAGGTATCGACTTGCAGGGGGTGACGACCGGTCCCCCGCGTAGTCTCCGGCTCTGGTTGCTGGAGGAAGGCGACGCGGGTAAGCAACAACTTCCCAAGTTGCACGCCGCCGATCCGGTCACGCTCGATGCCGCGCGCGGTCCGCTGCCAGCCGCCTACGCGGCGGCCTCCGGATTTCACGTCGCGCCGTCGTTGCCCAATACGCAGCGCGCGGCGGTGGCCGCGATTCGCCAGCAGGCGCCGCGGGCGGTGATCACCCTCGATATCTGGACCGAGTCGTTCTTCGATGTCGCCCCGTACCGCGACCCGGCCTTCCTCGCCGGGGTCGATGCCTTCCTGCCGAGCGACAAGGAAGTGGCGCACCTCTGGGGCAGGGAGGATCTGCCGGGGACGTTGCGCCGGTTGGCGAACCACGGGCCGCGGGTGGTGGCGGTCAAGCGCGGCGCGCGCGGGGCGCTGGTCTATGACCGCGAGGCGGACGCGCTGTGGGAGATTCCCGCGCTCGCCGTCCCGGTGGTCGACACGATCGGCGCGGGCGATGCCTGGTGCGGCGGATTTCTCGCCGGTCTCGTCTCCCACGCTGATCCACTGGAGGCGGGTTTGCGCGGCACCGTGGCCGCCTCGTTCGCCATCCAGGGCTACGGCGCCCAGGCCGGAATGCAGCCCGATCCGGGAAAGGTGGCGGCGCGACTGGCCGCGTTGCGGCCCCGCGCGCGGCGGGTGTCACCAGGATCGAAGCGACGCAGGTGGCGGCCATCGGGGCGACACTCGAGGCGCAGCCGGGATTACGCGCGCGGCTGGACGAGATCACCCTGGACCGCGCCTTTCACCTGCTGGCGGCGCTGGAAGCGGCGCCGACGCCATCGCAGACCGCCCGCTGGGCGCGCATCCCGGTCATCGAGGCGTTCCTGCAGGACGAAGGGCTCCTCACCGCGGAGCGGGTGAAGTGGCAGCGCGATGCCGCGGGAACGGGCAACGCCGCGCTCGTGGTCGGCGCCACGCCACACCAGCCGCGGGTCTGGTTGCTGGCGCACCTCGACCAGATTTCGTACATGGTCGATCCCGGCGATGGCGACCGCTACCCGCTGGTGCCCTTCTGCTATCACATGCAGCGGGCCGGCGCGCGGCCAGGATTGGCGCTCGGTTTCGATCTCGCTCGCGGCGCACTGACGGTCCGCGCCCGCGGCGAGATCGTGGTCGATGGCGCGACGGTCTCCTTTGTCATCCAGGAGGGTGGACCGCTCGGACCGGGCGACCGGGTTGTCTACGACTCATCCCTGGTCTGGGATCGGACCACGAACGGGCTCACCGGCTATCTCGACGATAGCGTCGGCTGCGCCGCGCTGCTGCTGGCGGCGACGGTGCTGCGGCACTATCCGGTGGAAGTCCTCTTCGGGTTTACCGACGAGGAAGAGGGTCCCCCTGGCGACGCCAACCAGTCCTTCTGCCGCGGCGGGCGCCGTCTCGCCGATCTCTTTCCACGACCCGAACTGGTGCTGGTCTGCGACGTTCACGAAGCGGAGGCAATGGTGCGCGGCGCCGGTCCCAGCGGGCTGGCCATGGGAGACGGCGCGGTTTTCGCCGAGCGCTCCAGCGCCGGCCGCGGCAGCGTGACGCCGCCGCAGCTCTACGCGATCCAGCGACACCTCGCCACCGCGCTCCAGCCACGCGGGATCGACCTGCGCGAGAACTGGGGCGGCTACGTGGCGCGCAGCGAAGACATCAACGCCGTGGCGGTGACGGCGAATATCGGCTTGCTCGGGGTGCTCTGCTCGAACCGGCACTACGCCGAAGACCAACCCCGCGCCAATCTGGCCGATGTCGTCGCTCTGGCGAAGGCGCTGGTGGGGTACGTGCTGCTGGTCCACAGTGATTTGTGGGGAAGGTTGGTCGGCAGGTCGTCATAGGACTCGAGACGGCGGACCCCGACGAGCGACCGCACCACCACCCCGGACGCCCCTCACCCCACCCCCTCTCCCCGTGCGCGGGGCGAGGGGCTCCCGCTGTGAGCGTCGTTGCCGACAGTGCGACGGCCGAGGTCACTCCTGCGTCAGGACGACACGGCTTCGGCGCGGCGCACTCAAGCGTCGCTTGTCCCTCCAAAAGCGGGGCGCTCGACGCCCACCGCGCAACGACCCGACACAGCCCCTCGCCCCGCGCACGGGGAGAGGGGGTGGGGTGAGGGGCAGCGCGGCGAGACCATCATGCCTCCTCTTGCTGGATGATGGACGAAGGGCTGACCGCGAAGCCGAGGGATACGCTATCCCTGCGGCGGATTGACGCAGAACGCCTGCACCCGCTCCCGGCCGGGATCGGTCACGTAGGCAATCTGATCGGGACCGACGGCGATCCCCACGGGGAACTCGAACTGGCCGTTGCCGCTGCCGGACTCGCCCCACATCCCGAGGAATCCGCCATTCAGGGTGAAGATCTGCACCCGCTGGTTGTTGGTATCGGTGACGTAGACCCGACCATCCACGATTTCGACGTTGCGTGGCCGCTCGAACTGACCGGGACCGGTGCCGCGAGTGCCCCACAATCCGAGCCAATCGCCGGTGGCGTCGAAATACTGGACGCGGTGATTCTCGTTATCGACCACGTAGACTCGCCCATCCGGCCCGATCGCGATGCCATCCGGGCGGTCGAATTGCCCCGGCTCGTTGCCAGGGATGCCCCAGCGGTTGATGAACGTCCCGTCCGGCGTGAAGAACTGGACGCTGTCGGTGAAGACATCCGACACGTAGACGGTGCCGTCTTTGGCGATGGCGATCCCTTCCGGATACTGGAACTCGCCATTGCCGATTCCGAGGCGTCCCCACTTGCCGAGGAAGTTGCCACGCGCATCGAAGTACTGCACGCGCTGGTTGTCGCTGTCGGTGACGTAGACGTTGCCGTTGGGGGCGATCGCCACGCCGGTGGGGAAGGTGAACTGCCCGTTGCCGGTGCCACTGCTGCCCCACTGGCTGAGGAAGGAGCCGTCCGCGGCGAAGACCTGGATGCGGTTGTTCCCCTGATCGACGACGTAGAGGGCGCCATCGGCGCGCCGGGCGATGCCGAGCGGGCCGCGGAACTCGCCGGGATTGGTGCCGAGGCTTCCCCACTTGCGGATGAAGCAGGCGACATCGGGACAGGTGCAGACGCAGCGGTTTTCGGCGCAGGTGCCGTTGGCGCAGCACGAGCCGCCGATGGCGCACCCCTGATCGCCGAGCGGCACGCAGGTCTGGCAGCAGCGGGTCGCCTTGCCGCAGCCGGAATTGTCGATCGCTCCGTTCGCCATGCGGGTGCGGCAGCGGATCGCGGTACCCAGTTGCGCCCCGCCCAGGTTGGCGCCGGTGAGATCGGCGTCGACCAGACAGGCGTTGCCGAGATTGGCGGAGCGGAGATCGGCCTGGGTCAGCGTCGCGCCGTGGAAATTGGCGTCGCTGAGATTGGCGCTACGAAAGACGGCGCGTGACAGTTTGCCGTTTTCGTAGCAGCAGCGGGAGAGATTCTTCCCCGCGCCAGGGGTGCAGTTGCCACTGCTGCAGCAGCCGGAGGGAAGCGCCTCGGCCCTGGCGCGCGTCTTTCCTCGCTGGTCGTTCCGGCCGCGCTTGTTCTCGCGCCGCCGGTTGTCTCGTCCGGCAGCGGCAACGCCATCGGCGATGGGCGTCCCGGCGATCAGTCCTGCCAGCAAACCGCCAAGGATGCCGCGCCGTGAGGCGGTGGCCGTCAATCCGCGCACGAGACGATCGAACCGGTCGTGATCCATGAGACCCTTCCCCCCAATTCGCGGCAAACCCGACGCCGCCATCAGAACGCTCCTGCCGCTCGCCCCGATGCTGACACGGCCTGCCATTGGACGCAAGTGTCTATCGGATGCCCACGCCGGTAGTCACGGCGCCCTGACGCCCGGCGCGATCCGTGCGCTGCATCATTCCGGGATATGCAACGTACCGACGAACTCGTGCAGGAGTCTGAGGGCTTCTTCGAATGGGACAAAGAGCACCCGCGTCGTCGCTTCCAGTTCGGCATAGTCGGCCATGGCTCGTTCAACAACGTCGGGGTGGTGGAACGCCGAGCGCGTGACAAGAACGTCGCGTGCGGCTGCCTTTTCCTGCAAGAATCTTGAGATACGGATGCGATCAAGCGGGGAGTTCTGCCTAAGGACCACAGCGATATCGAGCAAGTCCTGTCGACGCTGACGGTTCCGAATGGGTTGTTGCAATAGAGCCCGCAATTTCTCGGCAAGAATATCTTCGAGTGTCGCCACGCGAACATGGACATCCGGACCCAGTGCAAACAGGGTCGCCTCGCCAATTGGTTCATTGACACTGATGTCGACCTTGATCACGCGCGGACTCGATTCGCCGTGTTCAATACGTCGCAGAAGACGCGATTCATCGGGAAGGGCGTACCCAACCTTGACTTCAAAGGTGACGAAGTTCCTGTCCGTGCCCGGTGGGTTCTGCCGTACTCGATGAACGACCAATGCAACGCCCAGGCGGGTCATCGCCCCAGGAAGGCCTCGTTTGAGCAGGGTGTCGATTGTGCCCGCGTCGGGCATCGCGAGACTGCTCGCGTGGTCAACCGAAAAGTCAAGGTCAATGGTGCTACGGTTCGGCTGCCAGACAAAGTCGAGCGCATTGCCGCCTTTGAAGACGAGCCCTTCACGAAGCGGCCGCACACGGGAGATGGCAAGCAGCACCGCGTACTGCGCAAACCGAACCCGTGCCTCGTCGATTGCCAAGCCAGCCATTGTGGCCCACGGGCCGATCGCGTCAAACGAGGTGGGATACGTCGGCGTCACTGACTCTGGTCATGCAGCGCGGTAATCGGCACGTTCAATGAGAGATTCCATCGCTCACTATAGTCTGGAGAGTACGGGGCCGATGCCACCAACTTGCTCGATCCACCACGATGAGCATTGTCCCGCCACGCCTCGAGCCGGGGGTGAAACAAACCGAGTTCTTCCAGGATAAATCCCACGCGCTGGCCGAGAAGCGCGATGGCGAAGCGGTCGACGTAGTGCGCGAGGACATCAAGATCCAGGGTGTCGCGGGCGAGCGCCCACGCACGAAGCACATTCTCCACCCCACCCGAAAGTTCAGGCTCCTGCAAACCATCCAGCAATGTCCGCTCGAGTGTCGTCACTCGCACCGGATATCCACGCGGCTGATAGACCCTCACGCCGAAGAATCGCTCCGGCTTGACCTGATGCCAGGAGACGGGACGACCAAGAATGCGCTCGGGCATACGGCCGCGGACAAGCGGCACGCCCTCCCAATCCTGCGGCTGGGTATCGAGCGGAAGTTGGTCTCCTGTCCCATCGAGCGGGACCGTGGCGGTGAGTCCCTTGGGCAGGTCGTCGGTCAGGCCATGGAAGACAAGCGCCGAAAGGTGGCTCAGCGCCGCGTAGGGATGGGCTTCCAGCAGGACCTCTTCCTCTTCAAGCGGCTCGGTCCGCGCAAAGGGGACGGTCACTTGGTAGAAATGACGGAGGCCGCGGATCGGCTTGAGTTCGCCGCGCTGGCGCATTTGCCGAAAAAGCGGATAGAGGTCGCCCGGTTCCTGGGGGAGGTGTGACCAGCGCCGTTGGGATGGCGCGAGTTCAAACGTCGCCTTGCGGAGGATGATGAGGGCGCGCCACTCGGACACGACACGGCGATGTTGGTCGGCGAGTTGTTCAAGAAGTGCAGTAGCAGCCGTCTTCTGGGATATAGGTAATCTCTCGCTCAGGGTATACTCGCGTCCTAAGGACGCGAGTATACCCTGATGTGTCAAGTTCGGTCCACTGCTCGACTTAGCGATGATGGTCTTCTCTGACACTCCGACTCCTGAACGAGGATTACGCTTGAACAAACGGGTGCGATGGTGTTGGACTCGGCGCTGTTGGCACCCTCGTTGTCACTGACTCGTGCCCGGTGTAAGTCCAGCCCAGCCAGGCCTTCCATGACAGCACGCTAGCAGCCGGCACGCAGAGAACAGATCACCCGAGCCCTGTTCCCCGCGTGTTCGAGGACTCGCATTGGCGACGGATCGTCGCTCTGCTCGGCCGCCTCCCCTGTGTCAGAGAACACACCCACGCGGTGTCCCCCGCGCCGGTCGCGGCCGCTCCTCTGCCGCATGCTGCGTCCATGGAGCCGGGACCTCCGGCCAGGGATGACAGACACCAGGCGAGAGGAGACCACGATGGATACCGCCCGATTCGACGAGATCACCAGCATCATGTCCGCGTCGCAAACCCGCCGCCGCGCGTTGCGCCTGCTGGCCGCGGCCGCCTTCGGGGCCGGGGGACTGGCCGCCCTCGGTGGCGACGAGACCGCCGCCCGCAAGAAGAAGGGAGGCAAAGGCAAGAAGGGTGGCGGTGGCGGTGGCGGTGGCGGTGGTGGTGGCAGCCGCGCCGATCGCTGTGGGGGACCGGTGGGTATCTGTAATGCCGATCCCACCCCCTGCGGCCACACGGCAACCGGCGAAATCTGCGGCTGCGAGCGCTCGGTCGAGGGGAACAACGTCTGCGTCAACTCCGGCGACGCCAATGTCTGCAACAACGCGGTGGAGTGCACCAGCACCGACGGTCCGGAGGCCACCTCCTGCCGCAACATGGTCGGATTCCACTTCTACTGCCAGGAAGCGAAGCGCAGCGGCAACCAGTTCTGCGGGTGCGGTTTCGGCACCATGACCGGCCGCGTCTGCGTACCGGAGTGCGACAACGCGAACCCGTTCTGATCCACAGCCAACCAATAGCGGCGAGGGGCCCGGCATGATGCCGGGCCCCGTGGTGTCACGCCCTCGCGATGGTGCTGAATGATCCTCCCTTGCGGTACGCCGGCAAGGGTGATTGCCTACTCCCGCTCCAGGGTCTCCGTATGCGCTGCCGTTGCCTCGGCGCCTTTTCCGCGCGACCAGTTCGGCAGTTTGTCGACGAGGACGACCAGCGAAAAGGCGAAGACCACCACCGCCGCGGAGATGCTCAAATCCCTGACCGGGGTGTTGTCGGCGTGCTCGACAAAGGCGCCGAGAAAGGTGACGCCGACGAGGAGGATGATCACCCGCACCAGCATCTCTTTCAGGCCTTCGAGATCCTCCACCGCGGTCCATGGCCGCGCGGGCAACCGCGGGTTGATGAAAAGGAGGTGGAGTCCGAGCCCGACCAGATAGATCACGGTGCCCAGGAGAAAGACGTCAGTCATCTGGATCAGATCGACGGCCAGATGCTCCGCACCGGAGACGACATCGCGATTGGCACGGCTTACCCCCGCGAGATCGGCGGCGATGGTCTGGACCACGATTCTGATTACCGCGATCAGGCCGTACCCGAAGAGCGCGGCGGCGGCGACGAAGCAGCCGGCGACAGCCAGAATGACCAGATACCGGCTGGCTGGGAGAAAGTCCTTCATCCGTGACTCCGCTCCTGTTGCCGCGGTCGCGATGCGGCGGTGATCGGCATCCGGCAACTTTCCATCCGCCAGCGGCGTCTCAGGCGAGACCGTATTGGCGTCGGCAGATCATAGCCTCCGATCGGCGCCGGGAGCGGGGAGGAAGGAGAGATGGATCGATCGACCACCGCGCGCATGCTCCGGAGTACCGCTTATCGCGGGAAATCGAACGCCGCCAGCAGGTTGTAGGCGTTCGCATCGCGGTTGGTCAACGGCGGCAGACCGAAGCGCCAGGAGATGAACGCCAGGATCGAGGTGTGGTCGTAAGGCGTGGCATCGATATGCCCCTTGCGCGCGTAGGGCGAGACGACGATGGTGGGCACACGGCCGCCCGGACCCCACCGATCGATCCGGGGCGGGGCCACGTGATCGAACCAGCCGCCGAAGTCGTCGTAGGTCAGGATGATGGCCGATCGCTCCCACAGCGATGAGGCCATCACCGCCTCGATCAGTTCGACCGCGTGCTGCTCGCTCGCCGCGACCGAGGCGTAACCCGCGTGCTCGGTGAACTTGCCGAGTGGCTTGACGAACGACACCGCGGGCAGCGTCCCCCGCGCGACAGCGTCGGCGAACTCCGTTTCGTCCCGCAGATGCTCGCGTCCCGGCATCCCCTCAGCGTAGCGGGCAAAGAAGACGAACGGGTGGTGATGAAATTGAAAGGTCGGCGGAGGATTGCCGGCGACGGCGTCATCCCACCCTCCGCCGAACCAGCCCCAGGAGACCCCGGCATCGCTCAGCCGGTCGCCGATGGTCGCCATGACTTGCGGCGGCAGGCGCTCGGCGACCGGCGTATCCGCCAGATAGGGAGGAAAGAACGGCTGGGCGTTATTGACGCAGTAGCCATCGGGCGTGACGTCTCCGTCCTTTTCGAGTCCGATCAGGCGGCCAAACTCGTCGTAGACGGGAACGGCGATGCGCTCGGCGGGCGCGCCCGGCCAGACCGGGGTGGCGGCACTGATCAGCCAGATATGATTGAGCATGCTCCCGCCCAGCGCGCCGGTGAAGCAGTGATCGAGCAGGGTGAATTCCCGCGCATAGGGATAGAGCGGCAGCTTGCTGGTGTCGTGATAGCCCATCGCCAGCCCCCCGGAATCGGACCAGGCGACGTAGCGATCGAGACGGCCGCCGTTGATCTGGAGAATGTGGTTGTAGTAGCGGTGACCGGGGTTGGCATCGCTCACATCCAGCGCCATATAGGGCGCGATCGGGAACGGCTGATTGGGCAGGTCCGGGGGAAAGCGGGGGTCGGGGACCGGCGGGTTCTTGCTGGCATCGAGCACTGGCGGCAAGACCGTATAGGGCCGCCCATCGCGATCGGTCTGCGGAATCAGCGCGCCAGGGCTCTGCAACCCGTTCGCTCCCGGGAATCCACCGTAGAGATGATCGAAGGAGCGGTTCTCGAGAAAGATGACCATGATGTGATCGATCGGGGCCTCAGCGGGCGCGACAGGGCCGGGCGTCCCGTCGTCCCGCGGCGGGACACTCGCCACCGGCGTCGCCAACTGCGCCTGAGCGGCTTGCCCGCGTACTGCCCCCCCGAGCAGCGCCGCGCCACCGAGCGTGCCCTGCAACACCTGCCGGCGCGACCAGGTTACTCCCGGCCTGCCGGCGCGATCATCCCAACGTATCCCGCTCACGCGGTTACCTCCATGCGTCTCACGCTGACGACTGCTGGGTCTTCCCGCGCAGGATAGACCATCGTCCTCGCACAGACCGATCGATGATCAACCTTCTGGCATGGGGCATGCATTTCTGGTCCCGACGGCAGCAGGACCGTCACGCCATGATTCGCCCCGAACAAGGAGTTGTTTCTCGTGCCAATGACCACACCGCGATCTGTTCATTCATGAACTCTCCGACGCCATGAGCGCGGAACAGCAGATCCTGAAGATGCTGCCGGAGTTGCAGCGGGAAACCCAGATGTCGGAGGTCAAGCAGGCGCTGAAGGAGCACGAGCAGGAGACCTGGCAGCAGGTGAAGAACCTGGAAGCGGTCTTCAAGCAGATCGGCGAGAAGCCGGAAGCGACGACCTGCTTCGGCATCAAGGGTCTGGCTGGACGAGCACAAGGCCCTCCACGAGGAATCGCCCTCGCCGGAGGTGCTGGAGATGGCAAACCCGACCGGCGCCGCCAAGACCGAGCACTACGAGATGGTGATGTACACCGGCCTGATCCAGATGGCGAAGGACCTCGGCGAGCGGGACGCCGCCAAACTCCTCCAGGAGAACCTCGACCAGGAAAAGGCGATGGCCAAGCGGGTCGAGGGCTTTGCCAAGGAGGCCGGGAAGCAGATCACCGCCCAGCAGGAGACTGCCAACGGGCGCGCCCGTTCGTAACACTCCTCGTCAGCACACGTCCGTTTTGCCCGGCAGCCGGCACCGACAACGGCTGCCGGGCCGCTCGTGTATCGCGATGAGGATCACGGACCATGTCGGAGCGAACCGGAGCACGAAGACGAGCGGTCGGGGTCGAGGTCCTGGCCGACGGCGTACAGGCACGGGTCTGGGCGCCCAATGCCGACGCGGTCACCGTCGTCTACACCGAGGATGCCGGCTCGCACCAGGAAGCGGCGCTCGCGGCGGAGCATCGCGGGTACTACTCCGGGTATCTGCCAGGCGCGAAAGCGGGAACGCGCTATCACCTTCGGCTGGATGATGGCGATCTGCTGGCCGATCCCGCCTCGCGCTCGCAACCGGAAGGCGTGCACGGCCCGTCGGCGGTGGTCGATCCTTGCGACTTCGCTCGGCGGTCGATGACTGGCATGTTCCCTTGCTGCGCGATGCCGTCATTTACGAGTTGCACGTCGGTTCCTTCACTCCGGAGGGCACGTTCGAAGCGGTCATTCCCCATCTGCCCTATCTGCGTGATCTCGGGGTCACAACCATCGAGATCATGCCGATCGCGCAGTTCCCTGGCGCGCGCAACTGGGGATACGACGGCGTCTTCCCCTACGCCGCGCAGCACTCCTACGGTGGTCCGAACGGGCTGCGCCGTCTGGTCGACGCCAGCCATGCCGCCGGTCTGACGGTCATCCTCGATGTGGTCTACAACCACTTCGGCCCGGAGGGGAGCGTCTTCCACCGTTTCGGTCCCTATCAGACGAGCCATTACCGCACCCCCTGGGGCGACGCCATCAACTTCGATGGTCCCCACAGCGACGAGGTCCGCGCCTTCTTCATCGACAACGCCCTGATGTGGCTGGAGGAGTACCGCATCGACGGTTTTCGCCTCGACGCCGTGCACGAGATCTACGATCCCCGAGCGCAGCCCTTTCTGGCGGAACTGGCCGCGGCGGTACATTCCCGCGCGGCGCACCTGGGGCGCACGGTGCATTTCGTCGCCGAGAGCGATCTCAACGATCCCAAACTCATCCTCCCGCGCGATATCGGCGGCTACGCCCTCGATGCCCAGTGGGCCGATGATTTCTGCCACGCGCTCGAAGCGCAACTCATCGGCGAGGAAAGCGCCTATGCCGCCGACTTCGGCGACTTCGCGCACATGGCCAAAGCGATGCGGCAGGCCTTCGTCTACACCGGGGAGTACGCCACCCGCCGCCAGCGCCGCTTCGGACGCTCCCCGTCGCCCGCGCGGCGCAGCCAGTTCATCGTCTTCAACCAGAACCACGATCAGGTCGGCAACCGCCCCGGCGGCGAGCGCCTCGGACACCGCATCTCGCCGGAGCAGCAGAAACTGGCCGCGGCCGCGGTGATCCTTTCCCCCTTTGTGCCGCTCCTGTTCATGGGGGAAGAGTATGGGGAGACGAACCCGTTCCTCTTCGTCGTCGATCATGGCGATCCCGACCTGATCGAGGCCGTCCGCAAGGGGCGTCGCGAGGCGTTCGGCGGTTTTAATTGGGACGATGCCGCGCCCGACCCCGCCGCGCCGGAGACGTTGACCCGCTCGATCCTCGCCCTGGAGCGGTATCGAGACGATGCCCACGCGCCGCTCTTCGCTTGGTACCGCGATCTCCTCCGTCTGCGCCGGGAACTCCCGGTGCTGCGCGATCCCGAGGCCGCGAACACGGTCACGGCCTGGGACCACGAGCGTGTGCTGCTGCGGCACGCCGGGCGCGAGGGCGAGGAAGCGGCGGTCATGCTCGCGTTTGGAAACGCCAGGACGCGCGTGTCCCTACCGCTTCCCGCTGGAACCTGGCACGTTTGCCTCGGTTCCGGTGGGATACGAGAATCCCGTAACAGTGAATTACTTGGAGACCAGTTGGCGTCCGACGGCGCAATCGATCTGGTTCTGCCGCCTCATGCCGTGCTCCTGCTGTTCAAGGGAGAACCTGTCCAGAGCATCTGACCACCATCCGGCCCTGATTGTTTCGTCCCGATATTGAACGTCACCGCGGGCCCGCGGATCCTGTCGATGTGATGTTCTCTTGGTACACCACGTCACTGCCGACAATCGATCAAGACTGCCACCACATTCATGTGTCATGTTGAGCCCGCGGGCGAAACATCTCGCGTCTTGAGAAGATCTGATGAGAATCCGTCGAGATGCTTTCTCCGTCAGCGTGACACTCGTCATGTGGTGGTGTATTCGGCGCGCTGGCGTCGCCAGTTCGATCCCCATTGGGCATTCTTCACCTCCCACGCAGCCCAAACTCCGACGATAGCGATGTCCTCCTGAAGCGCGAGAACTGGCCGCGGGAACGATGATGGATGCGTAGTTTCTACCGTTGGCGACGGTGATGAACGGACCTACGATGGGTGCCGTGCCGGGTTCGGGACGTCCCGCGCATGCCCTCGTCCATCAGCCTCTCGTCACCGGGAGAAACCATCATGTCCCCACCGATCACGGTCCTGGCCATCGACGGCGGCGGCATCCGCGGCATCATCCCCGCGCTCGTGCTGGCGGAGATCGAACGGCGCACCGGATCCGCCATCGCCGATCTGTTCGACCTCATCGCCGGCACCTCGACCGGCGGCGTTCTCGCGCTGGGTCTGGTCAAACCGGGTCCGGATGGAACACCGGCCTACCGCGCCGACGACCTCCTCGCCCTCTACGAGGAAGAAGGCCACCTCATCTTTTCCCGCTCCATCTGGCGCCGCCTGCAAACCATCGAATCGACGCTCGAGGAGAAATACGACACCCGTCCCCTGGAGGCGCTGCTGGAGCGCTACTTCGGCGATACCCGGCTCAATGCTGCCCTCGTTGATGTCCTCATCAGTTGCTACGAGATCGAGCGCCGCATCCCCTGGTTCTTCAAACGAAGCCACGCCGAGAAGAAAGGGGGCGATTGGAACCCCCCGATGAAGCAGATCGCCCGCGCCACCTCGGCCGCGCCGACCTATTTCCAGCCCTTGCAGGTCCCGGTGCAGGGGGAGCGGGATTACTACGCGCTGATCGATGGCGGGGTCTACGCCAACAACCCGGCACTCTGCGCCTACGTCGAGGCGAGACGGCTCTTCCCCGACGCGCACGATGTCCTGGTGGTCTCGCTTGGCACCGGCTCGCTCACGCGGCGCCTCCCGTTCGACGAAGCCGTCGGCTGGGGCTTGCTCGGCTGGGCGCGCTCGATCCTCAGCGTCGTCTTCGATGGCGTGAGCAGTACCGTCGACTACCAGTTGCGCGAGTTGCTGCCCTGCAAGCATGGCGAGCCGCGCTACTACCGGTTTCAGACCGTGCTCGACCAGGGGAGCGACGACATGGACGACGTCAGCGCGCTCAACCTGCGTGCCCTGCGCCTCCACGGGGAAGCGATCATCACGCGGCAGAGTGAAGAACTGGAGAGGCTCTGCGGCCAACTCGTTGCTGCCCGCGCCACCGCGCTGCGGACCCCGGCGCTTACCGGCGCCGCGGCACGGTAGGTCAGCGCCGACGCTACACCCTTCTTACCAACTCGCTATCGCATCGACCAGAAGGGATCTGCCATGAGTCCCCAGGCCGTTCAAGAGGCTCCCAATCACACCGACAACGGCGCAACCGCGGAGAGCGGGCTGATCACCGGCGCGAATGGCGCCGGATCAGCGGCGGACGTTCGATTGCCGCGGCCGGTCCTCACCTCGATCAACGTCGTCATCGCGTCCCGCGCAGCGGCGCAAGTCGCGACGAACGTGGTGCAACTCTCGGACGTGCGGATCGCCGACGAGGTCGCACTCACTGTGAGCGGGGATCAGTTCGTCGCCGAGTCGCGCATCCGCCTCGACGGCCGCGACCTGCCGACCGGGGTGCTCTCCGCGACCTCCCTCAGCGCGACGCTGACCCCGGCATACTTGAGTAAACCGGGCGAGCACCGGGTGACGGTGGTCACCCCGGGACCGGGCGGCGGGGTATCGAAACCGTTGCCGCTCTTCGCGGAACCGGAACCGCAATGGGGGATGCTGGAAAAGGGTCTGGTCCTCGGCGCGTTCGTCGCGGCCGCGCTCTGGATTCTCTGGATGATCAGCGCACCGGCCGCGGGCGCCGCGAGCACAGATGAGCCGAGTAACTGGCAACTTACCTGGTTCACCATGATCGTGATCCTGACCGCGTTCACCCTTGGGGTCGGGCGCGCCCTCACCGGCACCTGGAAATCACTGCTGATCGACGAGCGCAACAAACAGAGTCTCTCCCGGTTGCAACTCGTGCTCTGGACGATTCTGACCACCTCCGCCATCATCGCCGCCGTCGCCTGGAACATTCACCGCCACGACACCGACCCGATGGGCATTCACGTGCCGATGGAACTGTGGATCCTGATGGGCATCAGCGCCACGGCGCTGGTCGGTTCGAATTTCATCAAAGGGCAGCAGACCGGGATCACCCTCGGTTCCGGTGAGGCGGACGCGCGGCTGCAGGAGATCCGGCAGGGTGATCTCGATTCCCAACGCGTGCTCGCCACGAACGCCAGCCAGACCCAGGCGCGCTGGACGGACATGTTCCGCAACGAGGGCATCGACGCGGGTCACACCCTCGATATCGGCAAGATCCAACTCTTCCTGTTCACGATCATCAGCGTGCTCGCCTACGCCGCGACCTTCGCGCGGATGGCCTATCACCCCGCGACCGATACCCTGCCGGCCCGGTTCGAGTTTCCCGCGCTGGAGAACTCGTTCATCGCGCTCCTCGGCGTGAGTTCGTTCTTCTACCTGGCGAACAAAGCGGGGAAGCAACTCGGGAGCGGTTGATGCGCTGATTGCGGATGATCGATGCCACAGCTCCGTGGGGCCAGCCCTCACCCTAACCCCTCTCCCGCCAGGCGGGAGAGGGGCTTTTCGCTGCGAGGAAGTCGTGATCAGGATTCCGCCTGTCGATTGCCTCTGCCGTCTGGCTCCCAGTCTTGCAGTCAGGATGGCGGGCGACACGCAGCGCGTCGCCCCTGGACTTTGGCCCTTTCGCGCGGGGCTTGGAGATGGGGTGGGCGTTGGTAGGCTGGACGGTGGTTGTGTCGCGCGGGCTTAACCCGCAAGGCCACCCCCAATGGTCGAGTCTACCCCGTCCGCCACCGCCGCCCGTCCCCTGCTGCCGGAACTGTGGGCGTTGCTCGCCGCGAGTCGTCCCGCGTTCCGCCAGGGCGCGCATCAGTGTGGCCTTGGTGCTGGGCTGGCTGAGCGCCTTTGGTCGGCACACGGTGACCGGGGTGCTGCTGGTCCTGGGGATGGGGGGCGGTGGACTGGACGGCCTGGCACCGCCTCTTCAGCCGGGGGCGGATCGACTACGACCAGTACGACCACCTGCGTGCTTGGGCAGACGCTGGACCTGAGTGCACCACGACCGATCCCTATCTGGTAGGGGTGGACGCCACCAGATCGCGCGGCACAGCCGCACCATGCCGGGGACGACCTGGCTGCGCCACCTGGGGACGCCATCTTCCGTCCGGGGCTGCACCGCGCCCAGCACTACCGTGCACCTGGCTGGCTGCCGCTCCCTCGCCGACCGGGTACAGCCGGGCGGTGCCGCTTCCCTTCGTGCCGGCCTTTCCCCCAAAGGCGGTCCCCGTGCCGGATCACCCGCCGCGAAAAGAATGGGAAGCGGGAGTGGCGGCGTTGCGGTGGCGGCGGGTGGCCGGATGGGGCGGGACGGACCACGCGGCGGGTCCTCGCTCTCGGCGACGGCGCCTACAGCACGCATCGCTGTGGGCAGCGCTGCCGGACCGGGTCACGGTGCTGGCCCCCGCTGCGCGAAGAACCGGGCGCTTGGCTCCCGCTCCCGGCGCCACGGGCCGGCCCGCCGCTATGGCGAGCGGCAGCCCGCCCCGACGCCGTCTTGGCGCTGCGCACGGCTGGCGGCGGGTCACCTGACCGTGCAGGGCAGCAAGATCCGATCCCGGTTCGTCGCCGGCCCCCTGCTGGTGCACGGGGCACCCGGCCAACCGCTCTTCCTGCTGGTGGTCAAGGGCAGCGATCCCGCGCGCGGCAAGCGCAAGCAGGTGGCCCGCTTCTTTCGGTGTCTCGGCCGTGGCCGATGGGACGGGGACTGGACGCTGCCCTGGCCCGCGCCGACCTGCTGGCCTGGCCCTGGCAACGCTGGGAACTGGAGGTCGCCCACGAGTTGAAAACCACCTTCCCGGCCTCGGCGAGCGCAGGCGTTAAGGTCCCGTGGCCGCCGTGCTCACCGTGCAATGGGCGGCCTGGGTCTACGCCATCCCTGGTCCTGGCAGGGTGCGCGCCTGGGGCTGGGACCGGGACCGGTGTCCGCCCGGGACGGTGGTGGGGCGGCAGCGGCCGCTGGTCGCTCGCCCGGTTGCTGCTGAGCTGCGCCAGAAGAACGGCGAAACGGGATTTCACCGGGTTTGCTCCCGAACCGGGGACGACTGGGGCAAAATGGCCGACTGGGTGGGGCTCAAAACCAATGCCACCCTCACGGCCAGCCACACCTGACGCCGTCCCGCGCCTCGTCCCGCCAGGAAAAGAGCCAAAGTCCAGGTGCGACGCTTGCGTCGCCCCTGCCTCAAACAGACGATGCTCCGGTCTCGGCAGGCGAAGACGGGACACCGCCGCGCGACTCGCGTCCTACGGGTTGCAGGCGCCGGTGCCGATGCAATTGTCCGGAATGTTGTCGACCACCCGGCTCTGGGTATCGAGGGTGACGACGCCCTCGTTCTCGTCCAGAATGCCGCCACCGAGATCGGCCCGGTTCTCCTCGATGACGCTGTTCTCGAGGGTCAGTGATGCCGGGGCATGCGGCAGCACCGGCCCGGAGTTGAACGCCCCGCCGCCGCGCGAACCGGCCGCGTTGTCGCTCACCGTCGCCCGCGTCAGCGTCACATTGCCGCTGATGTTGAAGAGCCCGCCGCCATCCTCGCTCGCCGTGTTCTCGGTGATTGCGGAGTCGGTGACCTGCAGGATGCCGATTCCCTGGTTGAAGATGCCGCCGCCGCTGGTGGCGGCCGTGTTGTCGGTGATCTGGCTGCCGTTCTCGATGATGAGCGTGAAGCCCAGATTGAGAATGCCGCCGCCCCGGCCCTGCTTCGTCGTGTTGCCGCGAACGATGCTGTTGTTCAGCGTCGCCTCGCCCTCGTCATTGATGATCCCCGCTCCGTCGAACTCGGCATCGTTGTTCTCGACGGTGCTGTCGCTCATCACCAGGGTGCCGTTGTTGTGAATCCCTGCCGAGTTTCCGCCCTTGTTGTTCTCGATCGCGCTCCCGTTCTGGACGGTCAGATGACCGCCGAAAAGGTTGAGGATACCGCCTCCGAAGGTTCCTGCCGGTTTGTCCGTGGCGACCTTGTTGTTCTTGACGACGGTGTTGTCCAGGATGAGATCGCGCTCATCCAGATTGAGGATGCCACCGCCACGTTCCGCCTCGTTGTCCGTGATCACCGAGTCGAGCACGGCGAGGGTTCCCCGGTTGAGAATGCCGCCGCCCTCGATGAATCCCTCGGCGGGAACCAGCGTGCCGGTCCCGCCGGAAATGGTGACGCCACTGATGGTGGCGGTCACTCCTTCGGCAATCGTCACGGTCGAGCCTTCGCCGTTGCCGTCCAGTTCGGTGTCATCCGCGCCATTGCCGACCAGCGTCAGGTTCTTGCTGACAACGATCGCCCCATCGAAGGAACCCTTGCAGATCGTAATCGTGGCGCCGGCGTTCGCGGCGTCGATCGCGGCCTGGACGGACTGGTACGGACACTCCCGCGCGTTATCGCAGACGTCACAACCGCAGACGCCGTTGCGACACTGCTCGTTCGGGTCGCATTTCTGACCGCAGCCGCCGCAGTTCAGCGGGTCCTTGTTGGTGTTGACACAGACGCCCTTGCACCGCGTCTTCTTCTTCCCACAGCGCTTCTTCCGCTTCTTGCGTTTCTTGCCCGCGTCCACCAACTCGGATCGGGCGGCATCCGCCAGCACCAGCAAGCCGCCAACCGTTCCCCCCAGCGCGGTCCGCCGGGTCTGTAGCGCGTCGAGAAAGCGGGCGATCGGGTCAGTCCGCCATCCATCCATCACCGCATCTCCTGTCGAATGATCGTGTCAGAGCTGGTTGGGGCTCATCCTAACACGCGGGGAAACGGTGCCTCACTGCGACAGCGGTTGCAGCCGCTTCTCTTCAATATCCGCCAGTTTCGCCTGCAGCCGCGCCAGTTCCCGCTTCTGCGTTTTCGTCCGCTTCGCGTCCGGCGCCGCGATGTTGCGCACTTCCAGCGGATCGTGCTTGAGATCGTACATCTCCCATTGATCCGGCTCCGGCCCGAGCGGGGCATAGTACTTGGCGAGTTTGTAGCGGTCCTCGCGCAGGCTGACGATGTGGTTCGGCTCCGGCACATACGGCTTGTTTGGCTGCCCGGCCTGGAAATCGTCGTAGGTGAAGACGGTGTAGTCCTGGACGCCTTTCCGCTTCGGATCGTGCAGGATGGCGGAGTAATCGACCCCCTCCCAGTCGGCGCGGGCCTCCCGTGGGACATTGAACAGGCTCGCCATGGTCGGCAGAAAGTCGACATGGGAGACGAGCGCGTCCGAGGTCTCGGCGGTGGGATAGAGCCGCGGATTGGAGTAAGTCAGCGGCACCCGCAGGGTCTCTTCGTAGAAGTTGAAATTCTTCTGCCGCTGTCCGCCGTGAGTCAATCCCATTTCGCCGTGGTCGGAAGTCTGGATGATCAGCGTGTTCTGCAGCAGTTTCTCGTGCTCCAGCGTATCGAGAATCTGCACCAGGTAGGCATCTGATTCCTTCATCAGGTTGCCGTAGAAGTTGAGGTAATCGAGTTTCTTCTGTTCGGTATTGAGAACGCCGAGCCCGGCATCGGAAAGGGCCAGAAAGGCACGCTGCGCGGTCGGTTTGGAGGAGAGATCCTCGTTGACCGTCTCCGGGACGCCGATCCTTCCCTCCAGATCGTCTTCGTCATAGCCACCGGTTTCATAGGTGCGTGGGTACGAGAGGACATCGTGGGGGTTGACGAGGGAGACGACCATGAAGAAGGGTTGCTGCTTTGCCGCTTCCGATTTCAGGTACTCGATGACCCCTTCATGCCCATCCTCGACATCGCCATGGTCTTCCATGAAGCGGCCGTCGTTGTTGGCATCACCGCCGCCGAACTGATCGAGGTCCTGGTTGGCGCCAGCGTCCGGCGGGTTCCAACGTTCGAAACCGTACTGGTTGACATCTTCCGGCTCCCATTCGGAGCCGAGCATCTTGCTCAGGTGCCACTTGCCCTTGTAAGGAACGTGGTAACCGGCGGCCTTCATCACCGTGGCCAGATTCGGCAGATCGAGCGGCAGCGCCACCTGCGGGTTCTTCGGCGGCGACATGTTCTCTTCCAGGGTGTACTTCACGCCATGCTGGGCAGGGAAATACCCCGAGAAGAGGGTGGCCCGCGCCGGCGAGCACATGCAGGCATTGGTGAAGGCGTTCTCGAACGTCAATCCATGATCCTGGAGGCGGGTTGCCCCCGGCAGGTTGCGCCGCGCCCAGCCCTTGGGGAAGTGCATGATCTTCCGCTGCTGATCGGTGATGAACAGGATCACGTTCATCCCCGCGAAATCGCGCTTCGGTTTCGGCTTCGGTTTCTTCTTCGCCTCGCTCTCGGACACCTTGTCGGCCGCGGCCGCGATGGGCAAAGCCGCCGTCGCCTGCAAGAGATCGCGTCGTTTCACTGCGCTGTTCTCCATTTCAAGTGATGCGAGTACGCGCGAATGATACGCAACAACTTCACATAGTCCACGTTGAGAAAACGATGCGGCTGCGAACGCGCGTGGCTCTCGTCGCTTCCGCTGGCGCTCATGACAGCGTTTGATGCCAGTGTCTCGCCTCGAGATTGGCCCTCGGGGCAAGGACGCTGCGCCGGATCTACGCCGTCCACGTCAATCCCCAGTCACGTGTATTCAGAAGGGAAGAAGAAACCGTCCTTGTCGTAGAGGTGGGGATGTTGGGGACAAGCGCGAAAAACCGCGTCATCGCGTCGATTTCCACGGGGAAAGAGTGAGGATAACGTTTCCACATCTCCCCACCGCAACCGATGCCCGCGGGGCGTGGCCTGTGCCAATCCACGCACACGCCGCGTCTGCCCACATCAATCCGCCCCGCGATCCCCAGTATGCAGCGGAGTTGTCCGCAGGATGACGGTCTCTGCGCGCAGGTTATCCACATCACCGGTCCACTTATCCACATTCCCCTGCCGTCCATGTGACCGCGAGACACGAATCGTGACAGAAACGCACGGACTGGCGCGGCTTGTCACACCCGGTGCCAGGGGGTCGCCGGCTGGGCACCGCCAGGCACAGGGTGTGGATAACTGGTGGACAACCGGGGAGCGAGCGGAGACACGGTTGACTGATGCGCAACCAGACGCCCTGGTGAGGGTCGATCGGTAGCAAGAAAGCCGCAGAGCGCGGTGTCGATGCGACGCAGGGTGGCGACAGTGGAAGGAGGCGGGGGGATTAGCGCGGTATGCCGGAGGACGACTTGCCGGCGGGGTGACGTGTGCGTCGACCGCACTCACGACTTCCAGAGCGACGATCCAGATGGGCCGCCCGGCCTGGTCAGGAAACGATGATGGTTCCGGTCATGCCGGGTCCCGCTGGTCCGGCGCCGTGCAGAACAGAGTAGTAGGGGTAGACGCCAGGGGCGTCGAAGGTAAGGTCGTAGTGGAATCCGCCAGGGAGCAACTGGCCGTCGATCTCGCCAAGAAACCCGGAGTTGGTGAGACCTTCGCCGCGATAGCGACGATCACCCTGGGGAAAGAACGTCAATGGATTCTGCACGAGCCTGGGTAGTCCGGCCGAGTCCGCTTCGATGCGGATATCCTCCGGCTGCTCGGCGCCGGCGCCGAGGAAGGTCACGGTATGGGGTTCGCTTCGCGAGTGATTGATCCAGCGCACGGTGTCCCCCGCCTTGATCTCCAGCGTGGCGGGCAGGAAGCGCAGTATCCGCGCCTGGTCATCGCCCGCGCCGGCGGCGATTTCCCAGAGGGTCGAACCATCGGCGCATGACATCGCGCGAGGGGCGGCGTGCATAGTGGTAATCGCCGGTCCTGTCGCCAGCAGCGTGGCCCTCTCCAGTGCACCACGAGCCTCGGCGCCGGCCTCATCTTCCGGCAGCGCCGCGGCGGTCGCCAGGACATGCACCACGCCCCGCATCACCGTCCCGTGCGGGAGCGAGCGGTAGTCGTAGCGGCCCGGTGCGCGGAAGGTGATCACGAACGGAGGGTCCTCCGGGACGCGCACCACATCGAGTCCGGAATTGATGACTTGCACCCCGTCGCAAACCATTCCGCCCCCGGGGAAGGCCACCGCCGGATTGACGATCAGCGGACACGCCATCTCGGCACGTGCGGTTTCACCGTCAACGAGGAGCGGGAGCGCGCGATCGCTGGGGAGAAACGTCACGGTGTGAAATCGTGGCGGTGTCGGAAACTCAAAGAGGATGGAGTCTCCGGCGTGGATCACGATCTCGCTCGGGAAGAAGGCGTGGAGATCGATCATCTGCTCGTGATCCATCCCGCCGACCCGTACCCGCCAGAAGCGGGCGGTCGCGGGGCTGTTCGTGGAAGAGAACGCGGTAGTCACTGCGCTCCCGTTCGGTCGTCACGGCCTGTGCTACCCAAGCCGTTCTCCTCCAGAAGCGCTCGGTTCCGCTGCGACCAGGCAGAAATGTGATGCATCATGGCTATTCACCCTCGCGGTCAAGACTGCGAGCGACGGAAGGCCTACCCCTGCCGAGTTGTCCGCTGATCGACGCGTGGCCAGCGTCAGTCGTGTTCCCTGGTGAGGAGCACGACTGACGCGAAACTCCACCCGCTCAGCAGCAGTGAGGTTGCCCGGACAGCCGGCAGCATTGGGTGGAACCATCCGGGCAGCACCAGTAGTCGAAGCCGTCGTCGCAGCGGTTCTGCCAGCCGGGTGCGTTCAGGGAGCAGATATCCCGGCACTGACCATCGACGCAGCGTTCCGTTCGCTGATCGCAGGTGTGACCACACGCGCCGCAGTTTGCTTCGTCGGTCATCAGCGTTTTGCACGACCCGCTGCAACACTCGAGACCGGGTCCGTTGCACCACCCGTCGCAACTGCCGCAATGCAGGCGGTCGGTCTGGGTATCGACACAGCGGTCATTGCAGACTTTCCGGTTGCCGGTGCAGCAGCGGCCCTCGACGCAGGCGCCGCGGACGCAACAGATGTCCTGAGACGCATCGCAGCAGACATCGGTCCCGCCGCAACTGGCATCACCACAGCAGGCGTTCCCGCCCGGCGCGCAGAACGAGCCTCCCAACCGTCCCGGGCATGGCTTGGTCCCGGTC
Organism: Thermomicrobiales bacterium; assembly: GCA_046328335.1. Taxonomy (GTDB): domain Bacteria; phylum Chloroflexota; class Chloroflexia; order Thermomicrobiales; family UBA6265; genus JACCXM01. The sequence continues at coordinate 147,128 of JAXLWU010000005.1, read as the reverse complement.
GGGCACTGGTTGTTGGGAGTGCACTCCCCAGCGACGCAGACCTCCTCCGGCCGGCACTCGTTGTCGCAACCGCCGCAGTGGTTACGGTTCGTGTTGGTGTCGACACAGAAATTGTTGCAGGCCTTCAGGCCGTCGAGTTCGCGACAGCAGCCGTCAATGGTGCAGACATCGAGTCCGGGAGCGTGGCAGCACCCCTTGGGGTCTTCCGGACACGGGGGATCGCCCGGACAGCATTCATCCTTGCCGATGCAGCCGTCCTTGCACTCCCGCATCTCGGACGGGCATTTGCAGCGGCACGATTTGAGATCGAACTCCATGCCGCCGCGGCAAGAGGTGCGCTTGCACTCACACTTGCATGTCCGCTTGTTGCGGATGAATCCGGTCGGACATGGTTTCTGCGGACACCGTTTTGCCTTTGCGGACGTGTCTGCTGCGGCACCGCCGAACAGGGCCCCGATGGCCGTCCCGGCCAGCAGGCGCACCACGCCGCGGCGGGAATCCTGCCCGCCGAGGATACGCCCGAGATCATCGAAGCGGTTGCCATCCATTCCATTCTCCGTACTCTCTCGAATTGGTGCGCTGGGGAGCAATCCTCCCCAGCGCGGTCGTGGTTTCATCCGTCACGTTGCCGTGCGCGGTGGGTCAGTTCCTCTGACAGCGGGCGACAACGGCGGCGTCAGCGAGCCAATCAACGTTGCTGACCCGCCCGGCGCTCCCGGACCGACGACGTGGCGGGACGTTCTGGCTGAAGCGGAAGAGATTGGCCGGGTCGTAGCGGTGCTTGATCGCCTCCAGCCGGGCGTGGGTGACAGGCGGGTAGGCAGCGTGGACGCGGGCCGGTCTGCCGAGATCGGCGGAGGTTGTTGCCGGTTGGACTCGTGCAATGCCCGCCGCCGGATCGACACGGACGTGATTCATCAGCGAAAGGTCGACAACGAGGGCGTTTTCGATCACGCTGAGGGAGGCGAGGCTGTGCCCACCGCTGCGAGCCGCCAGCGAATGAGACAACCACGGCCACGTCCGCGGCTGTCGCGGCCGGGACGATGGCCAGCGGCCGCCGGTGCAGCCGGAAGGAGATGGTGCGGCGGACCGTGTCGTAGTCGGGATCGTCGGTCGTGATGAGCCGCCCGGTCAGCCAGGGAGCGAGATCACGAACCGAAACAGCGTGATGCGCGGCGGTACTGGGTGGGGAAACCGTGAGAGCAGCAACGGACATGAGCGGTCCTTCCCGCGATCTGGCGGCAATGTTCCCGGCAGGTCCCCTGCCGCTGTTTCCACTCTGCCGGGCAACCCATCAAGGCAACAGTGACACCGTGCGGACAACGACCTGGACAATGGAAACGTCAGCACAGGCGAGCATCTCGGAGCATCGCGCGGGACGAATGGCGGGCTTGTCGGGAATGAGTCATGGCTGACAGCGGACGGGGGAAAGGGATGGCAGGAGCCTCGACCTCCTCGTTCGGCGAGCAGTTGCGGCGCCTGCGGGAAGCCGTCGGGCTGACCCAGGAAGAACTGGCGGAGCGCGCGGGATTGAGCCGGGACGCGGTCGGCGCGCTGGAAGCTGGCCGGCGGCGCCATCCGCATCCGCAAACGGTGCGGGCGCTGGCGGGTGGGCTCGGGTTGTCTGACCGCGAGGCGCTGGCGTTGCGCGCCGCCGTGCCGAAACGTGCCGCGGGTTCTCCCGCCGACGGGGAGGCGAGGGCCGCACCCCTGCCGATCCCCTCGACCCGGCTCGTGGGACGGGAACGAGAGCGCACCGAGTTGCGGCGCCTGCTGACCGGGGGCGAGGCCCGGTTGGTGACCGTCACCGGGCCGGGCGGGGTGGGCAAGACGCGGCTTGCCCTCGAACTGGCGCGAGATCTGGAAGTCGCCTATTCCGACGGCGCGGTCTTCGTCCCCCTCGCCGCGCTGCAGGAGCCCGATCTCGTGCTGCCAACGATCGCCACCGCGCTCGGCGTGCGCGAGGCGAGCGGGCAGTCGCTGGTGGAGCGGGTGGCGCAGCATCTGCACGATCGCAACCGCTTGCTGGTGCTGGACAACCTGGAGCACCTGACCGAAGTCACGCCAGTGGTGGCGACGCTGCTCGCGGCCTGCCCGGGTCTGGTGGTGCTGGCCACCAGTCGCGCCACCCTGCGCCTGAGCGGTGAGCACGAGTACCCGCTCCTGCCGCTGCCGGCGCCGCTGCCCAACCGGTCGATGACCCTGGAGTCCCTGGCGGTGATCGACGCCGTCGCCCTCTTCGTCCAACGCGCCCGCGCGGCGCGGCCTGACTTCGCGCTCAGCACGGAGAACGCTCCAGCCGTGGCCACCATCTGCGCCCGGCTGGATGGCTTGCCGCTGGCGGTCGAACTGGCCGCGGCGCGGATCAAGGTGCTCTCGCCGGATACCCTGCTGGCGCGGTTGGGCTCCGGGCTGGCCCTCCTGAGTGGAGGACCACGGGATCAGGATGCCCGCCTGCGCAGCATGCACGACGCCATCGCCTGGAGTTACGACCTCCTTTCCGCGGAGGAACAGACGCTGTTTCGCCGTCTCGCGGTCTTCGTCGGCGGCATCACCCTGGACGCGGCGGAAGCGGTAGGGATGATGGAGGGGGAACGGGGGAAGGCGGGAACGGGGGAAAGGAGCGATAGCGACGCATTGCGCCGCGCGATGACCCCACCGGTCCACGGCTCTTCCCCCTGTCCCCCTGTCCCCCTGTCCCCCTCCCCCCTCGACCTGATTGCCTCCCTCGTCGACAAGAGTCTGCTGCGGCGGCTGGACGAGGAGGGCGGCGAACCTCGCTTTGGCATGCTGGCGACGGTGCAGGAGTTCGCCCGGGAGCGGCTGGAGGCGGCCGGGGAGGCCGACGTTACACACCGGGCGCATGCAGCCCATTTTCTCGCCCTGGCGGAGGCGGCGTGGCCTGCCTTCCGCCAGCGAGCGCGGCAGGAGCCGTGGCTCGACCGGCTGGAGGCGGAGCGAGCCAACCTACGGGCGGCACTGGGATGGCTGCACGAGCGCGGCGACGCGGAGGCGCTGCTGCGCCTGGCCGGAGCGCTCGGTTGGTTCTGGTATGTCCGCGGTCCGCTGGCCGAAGGACGCGCCTGGCTGGAACGGGCGCTCACCAGTCAGCCGGTCGGCGTGCCGGGTGGGCTGCGCACCAGGGCGATGGTCGGGGCGGGACTGGTGGCCCATTTTCAAGGGGACGACGAGACGGCGCGCGCCTGGCTGGAAGCGACGCTGGCGGACCGTGACGACCCCTGGCTGCGGGCGTTCGCCCTCCTCCTCCTCGGGATGGTGGCCGAGGATCATGGCGACTACGATCGCGCCGCGGCGCACTTCGGCGAGGCGCTGACCCGCTTTCGGGAGGCGGACGACCGGGCCAATACCGCCCTCGCCCTTATCCACCTGGGAGTCGTCGCCTGGGGGCGGGGCGACCTCGCCGGCGCGACGGCGCTGTGCGAGGAGGCGCTGGCGCTGCAGCGCGGCATCGAGGACGACTGGGGTCTCTCCGTCTCGCTCGGGTATCTGGGACTGCTGGCCGGGGAGCGGGGGGACTACGCGGCGGCGGCGATGGCACATCGGGAAAGCCTGCAACTGCGTTGGGCTGCCGGGATCTGGGAAGACATCGCGGCCTCACTGGGCGATCTCGGTGCATTGGCGGCGACGGTTGGACGGGGACGCCAGGCGGCGCGGCTCTTCGGCGCCGCGGCGGCGCTGCGCGAGGAGATGGGGCGCGTGGTGATCATGCTCCCGGAGCGGACGGTGTTCGAGCGGGCGGAAGCCTGCGCCCGCAACGAACTCGGGGAGGAAGCCTTCGCCGCCGCGGAGGCGGTGGGCCGCGCGCTTCCCATCGCGCAGGCCGTCCGCGAGGCCGCCGCGCTCGCCGCGGCGATCACTGCTGGGGAGTCTGCAGAGGGATAACGCGCGCTGTCACCGGGAGGGCCGGTGGCGCCCCCTCTGGTCGGTGCTTTCCGCTTTCCGAATCTGAACACGGCCCGTGGTGGTACACTATGAAGGTGACATAAATTCCGATGAAGGCACTCGGAATTGATGTCCGGCGCATCTGCCGCCTTGCGACCAGGACGCGTCCCTGCTCGGCACGACGACGGCATTCTGCTTCGGATGGGAACCGCAGACCATGGATGGGAAGGGAACACGAGGCGGTGGCACGGGTGTCGCCGCCCGCCCGGCATCGGCATCGGCATCGACATTGGACGGATCGTTCGCGCCGGCGGGGGTCGGCGTCGCCGGTGCGGCTGATCGTGCCATTGCGCCGGAAGCGGCCGTGGCGAGCGCCGCGCCCGCGAGTTCCGCTCGCCACGCGGTCGAAGAGGAAACGTGGTGGGAGCGTTGGCGCCTGGCCAGCGCGGCGGGTCTCTGCTGGTTCTTTCTCATCGCCGCCCTGCTGGTCGAGCACGTCACCCCCGCGCCGCCGGAGGTGGTCACCGCGCTCTTCGCGCTCTCGTATGTTGCCGGCGGCACCTTCGCCACGATCAAGGCGCTGCGCAATCTCTTTCTGGAGCGCACCGTCAGCGTCGATTTCCTGATGATCACCGCCGCCGTTGGCGCGGCGGTCGTCGGTCACTGGGAAGAGGGCGCGATCCTGCTTGGGCTCTTCTCCACCTCCAACGCGCTGGAGCATCACGCCCTGGGGCGGACCCAGCGGGCGGTGCGCGCGTTGATGGAACTCTCGCCCGAGGTGGCGACGGTGCTGCGCGACGGCCGGGAGCAGGTGGTTCCGGTGGAGGCGTTGCGTCTCGGCGAGACGGTGCTGGTGCGGCCGGGCGAGCGCGTGGCCATCGACGGCACGGTCCTCGCCGGCGAGACGACGATCGATCAGTCGGCGATCACGGGTGAGTCGCTCCCGGTCGGCAAGGTAGTGGGGGACAGCGTCTTCGCCGGAACGATCAATGGCTACGGCGCGGTCCAGGTGCGGGTCGATCGTCTCCACCAGGAAAGCACCCTCTCCCGGATCGTCCAGTTCGTCGAGCAGGCGCAGGCAGAGAAGAGCGAGACCCAGCGCTTCACCGACCGCTTCGAGGGGTGGTACGCGGTCGGGGTGATCGCCTTCGCCACCCTGGTCGGGATCATCCCGCCGCTGCTGCTCGGGCAGGCCTGGGGACCCTCGGTCTACCGGGCGATCACCCTGTTGGTGGTGGCTTCCCCCTGCGCGCTGGTGATTTCCACCCCGGCCTCGACCCTCTCCGCGCTGGCGAACGCGGCGCGCAACGGCATCCTCTTCAAGGGGAGCGCCTACCTGGAGGATATCGGCGCCATCCGCACCTTCGCCTTCGACAAGACCGGCACCCTCACCTACGGCCGGCCCGCCCTGACCGACGTGATCACCTTGGACGAGGGGTGGTCGGAAGATCGCGTGCTGCGGCTAGCAGCGAGCGCCGAGCACCTCTCCGAGCATCACCTCGCGGTGGCGATCGTGCGCGGCGCGGGGGAGCGCGGTCTTCCCCTGGCCGAGGCGACCGCCTTCCGCGCCACCCCCGGCAAGGGGATCGTGGCGCAGGTCGATGGCGAGCGGGTGGTGATCGGCAACGACGCGATGTTCACCGAACTGGGCGTGGCGGTGCCGGAGCGGGTGGTGGCCGAGGCGAACCGCCTGCGCGACGAGGGCAAGACCGCGATGCTCGTCGGCGACGAGCAGGCGGTGCGCGGCCTGGTGGCGGTGGCGGACACACTCCGTCCCAGCGCGGCGGCGGTGATCCAGTCGCTGAAGGCGCAGGGCATCGCGCGGATCGTGATGCTGACCGGGGACAACGAGCGGGTGGCGGCGGCGATCGCCGCCGAACTGGGGATCGACGAGGTTTCCGCCGATCTGCTGCCGGAAGAGAAACTGCGCGTGATCGAGCGGCTGGCGGCGGAAGGACCGGTGGCGATGGTCGGCGACGGGGTGAACGACGCCCCGGCGCTGGCGACGGCGAGCATCGGGGTGGCGATGGGCGGCGCCGGCACCGACGTGGCGCTGGAGACGGCGGACGTGGTGCTGATGGCGGACGACCTGACCAAACTCCCCTACGCCATCGACCTCTCGCGGCGCACCCGGCGCACCATTCGCCAGAACCTGACCTTCTCCCTGGCGGTGATCGCCACGCTGGTGACTGCGACCCTGACCATCGGCATCCCGCTCCCCCTCGGCGTCGTCGGCCACGAGGGAAGCACCGTGATCGTGGTGCTCAATGGGTTGCGGCTGTTGCGGACGCCGCGGCGGTAGGCGAGGTTCTTACGTCGTGGGTGATGCACAGCCCGATCGACCGTCTTTGATCCCCGGTCTCGCGTCGGCCGTCGGACAGGGAATGAGCGTTGCCGAGTACGAGCGGTTCATCATGTCCCCGGTCGAGGGGAGTTGGGAGCTCCACGACGGGCGCCTGATGGAGAAACCGGGGATGACGTGGAATCATGGCCGGATCGCAGCGCGCCTTGCTATCGATTGCAGCACCAGCTCGACGCGCAGGAGTACGAGGTCCGCATCAACGAGGGCCGCGTCCGTAAGCCCGCGGACACCATCCTGATCCCCGATCTCCTGGTGGTCCCGGTGCGCTTTGGCGATCCGTTTCGCGATCACCTCAACCTGGCGATTCTTGCCGATCCACTCCCTCTCGTGGTCGAAATCTGGTTGCCCTCGACGGGCAGCGACGACATCGATACCAAAATCCCGGTCTACCAGCAATGGGGGCGACCTGGAAATCTGGCGCATTCACCCCTACGAGCGCACGTTGACGTGTTGGGTGCCGCAAGCGGACGGAAGGTATGACATGACAATCTACCGCGGCGGGATCATCGCCCCCGTCGCCCTTCCGGGCGTGACCATCGACCTCGATCAGGTCTTCGCCGCCTGAGCGAATCACCGGCGGCCGCCAATGGCGCTTCGCCGGCACGTCGGCGCGCCGCGCATCCACTACAGTTCGCGCACCGAAACAGGCGCGAGCGGCAAGGGGCATCCGGAGAAGAACCGTGAGACCCTTCCGGTGGGGCGATCCTGCCGTCAAAGGCATCGGCCCGCGCCGCACCGTGCTGGCCACGGTGAAGGCAGCGCATGGTGCCGAATCACGGGCCGAAGCGGGCCATGGAATCGGGTGAGCATCAGGGAGGCAGGTGGATGACGACATCACGATCGGATCGCTTCGCGGCGCAGCCGCTCTCTCGCCGCGGCGCGATCCGCGCCGGTGGGCTCGGCGTCGCCGCGGCGCTCAGCGCGGCGCAGGGTTCGCTGCTGGCGCATGAGGCGACCCCGGTCGTCCCCCTGGGACCGGACAACCTGGAACAGGATGGCCTCTCGGTCGAGGTGATCGAACTCTACGATGCCTTGCCGGGGACAAAAGCCCTCGTCTTCTGGGCCCCGCCGGACGCCGGTCGTCCCGGCTGGTCGGCTTCCCTGGAGGCGGGCCGCCAACTCGTCATCGCCAGCGCCTTCAAGGCCTTCGTGCTGGCGGAGTTTCTCCGCCAGGCGGAGGCATCGTTCGATCCCACCGCCGCGACGCCCATTGCCGGGCAACTGCATGAGCGCCTGCAGGAGGAGTTGGTGCTCGATGAGGCGGTCTTCACCCTCGGCTCGCCGATCCTCAATCCGCCGAACCTGCGCGGCAAGATCACGGCGCGCACCGCGATCGAGGCGATGATCCTGGAGAGCGACGACACCGCCACCGATATGCTGCTGCGGCGCATCGGTCCCGAGCAGGTGCGCGGCCTGATCGCGGACCTTGGTCTGGTGCAGACCCGCATTCCCGAGAGCACCCGTCAGTTCATCGGCTACGTCTTCGGCGATCCCGAGTGGCGCACCCTCACCTGGGAGCGGCTCGTGCCGCTGGTGACGAACACCCCCTATCCGCCCCGGTTCGCCCTGAACGACGAGATCACCATGGCCAGCACCGCGGGGGAGTTGGTCGCGTTCTACTCGCGCGTGCTGCTGGGAGAACTCTTCCGCTACCCCGAGACCCTGACCACCTTTCGCGCCATGCTCTCCCTGAAAGATCAGATCGCCCAGATCCTGCCGTTGGGGGTCGATACCTTTGTCAAGGGGGGCAGCATGGACGCCTTCACCGACCACGTGCTCTCCGCGGCCGGCGGCATGTATGTCGCGGAGCGCTGGGTCTATTTCGCGCTGATTCTCAACTGGGACAGTTCCCAGGCGGGGACCGTGGCGGAGGTGGGACCGGCCTTCACCAGCGTGACCCACGCGGCCTTCACCATGATCCGCGATCGCCTCGGCGCGTGAGGCGGTGCGTTCTTCTGTTGGGGAGAAAGGGCGGTTGGCCGCTAACCGACGGTGAGGTGATAGGTCACGTCGATGACCGGAGCGGCGGCGAAGTGGAGGATGTGGTCACCGGGGGTGAGCGGATCGAGCAGGACCCAGTAGCCATCGATCTGCTGAAGATAGTCTCCGGGCGGGGCGCCGAAGGGATTGCTGGCGGCGAGTTCGACGGTTTTCCGATCACCCGCGGCGCGGGTGATCGGTACCGGTACGCCGTCTCGCGTGGCGGAGAGATCGTCCGGCGCAAAGAGATCGACAAAGGTCGCCGCGCAAGCGTCGAGTTCTTGCCGCTGCGTGGCGGATGCGGTTGCCCGCTCGGCGCAGAATCCGCTGACGACGGGAAAGAAGAGCCGCGTGCCAGAGGGGACCGTGCAGATCCGCGTGACCGGGCCGACATCGTAGAGACTGCCCGCGAGAAATCCGACGTCATCGTCCTCACCCGCGCCGTGATGCACCACTCCCGACGTAGTGAGCGGGGTGAAATCGCGGGAGGAAATCCACGCCCACCAGCGGCTGACGAGCGCCGGCAAGGGGAATTCCGCGCGCTCGTCCGCCGTGGCCGAAGTGGGAGAAGCGGTCACTGGTTGACCCGGCTCGGCGCCCAGCGCTCCCCGCGTCCCGAAACGACCGGCCACGCCCAGCGCGGCGATGAGCGCAAGGATCCCGCGACGCGACGCGGAACGGCTCGGAATTCGGGAGAGTGCCGGGGCGAGGGCGTGATGCATGGTGCCATCCTTGACGTCGGAAACGCGTCGGCGTTCATCGCTGACTGCTGATGCAGATGGTCGCTTCCCGACGCGGATTGCGCATCGGTAGAACGTGCCCAATTGGACGAGTCGGGTGTCGGGTGTGGAGTGTCGGGTGTCGGAGGTCGGAGGTCGGAGGTCGGAGGTCGGAGGTCGGAGGTCGGGAGATGGAGGGCTTCTCTCGCTCTGGCCGGCTTGCCGTCTCACTCCTGACTCCTGACTCCTGACTCCTGTCTCCTGTCTCGACTACCCCAGCCCCAGTTTCGCGGCGATGGCGCCCGCCTGGCGGCGGTTGGCGACGCCGAGTTTGGCCAGAATGCTGGCGACGTGATGACTGGCGGTGCGGGAACTGATCGAGAGTTCTTCCGCGATCTCGGCGTCGGTGTAGCGCCGCGCCAGCAGCGCGAGCACTTCGCGCTCACGGGAAGTCACGGTGTACTGCGGCACCGGACCGCCGCCGAACCGATGATCGGGAGCGACCAGATCGTCATCCGGCGACGCCGGCTGGACAGCGCGGTCTTTGCTGGTCATTTCCAACCAGCGCGGATGCCACTGCGGCGCGACCGTCGAGGTCACGGGCGACGTTGCCTGGGCCGGGCGGGGGGTGTGCAACGAGCGCATCGGGAACTCCTCTGTCTCGATTTCTGGCGGTTCCCGGATTTGCCGGATCCCGGCGCCGCGTCGTCTGGCGCACATCGAGCATGCGCTCGTGGCGCTGGCAGGGCATGAGTAGGAGTTACCTAGATACCTACTCAATTGCTTCGGGAAGGTCAGGAGGAAAGGCAGACGCGCATCATCGCGCGCACCCGCGCCTGGGGACGCTGGCCGCACTGGGCCATTGGCAGAGGGTGGCCGCCGATCGTCAATTGCGCTTTTGCCCGCGGTCGGCGGGGTCGACGCAGCGGCCGTTGCAACACGACCGGTTCTTGCACATGATCTTCGCGCTCGCCGCGCGCGCGAAGAGCGCGGCAACGCTGGCAAGCGCGCGCAGCACGGCGCGCCGGTCGTAGCGAACCATGGTTGAGCAGGGGCGCGGAGTGGGAAGCAGGGGAGACACAGCGCCGCTCCTGAATCGTAATTTGTGCGCCGGGGCGCCCCCAGCATTGGCGCGGTGCGAGACGTTGCCGCGATCACCATCATCGCGGGCCACAGATATTCGCACATCGGTACTTGTTACGGGGATTTCTGGCGACACCCGAGTTCGGTAGCGAGTGGAACGGCGATCGGGGAAGCGGAGTGATCCACGACCGGCGGCGACCCGTATCGGCGATACGAGGGCGCGGAGCCGCCCTGTCGCCAGCAACGAGGGTGGCCCCGATGTCCGAGCAGAACTCGCGGAATGCCGAACTGGTCAGCGTCGTCTTCGAAGGATTCAACGAGCGCGACATCGAGCGGGTGGCGGCGATCTGCGCCGATGACTTCCTCCTGGAAGACCTTCCCGCCGGACTGACATTGCGCGGCCCGGATGGGATGCGTCTCTGGTTGCAGACCTGGATCGATGCCGCCTCCGATGCCCATGCCGCACCCGAGCGCATCTTTGGCGCCGGGGAATGGGTGGCCACCGAGCACCATGGCACAGCTACCCATAACGGACCGCTGCGCACCCCCACCGGCGAGATTCCACCCACCGGCCGCGCCCTCGATCTCTGGTTCAGCGAGCATTTTCAGGTGCGCGAAGGAAAACTGCGCCGCATGCGCGTCTACTACGACGGAGCGGCCGTGATGCGGCAATTGGGTCTCTTCCCGGAGTGAGACGAGCGTGGGTCTCCTCTGGGTCAACGATCAACACCAGTCGCTCTTTCGCCCACGAGCTATGGGGCGACCGGTCGCCAGACCCGGAGTTGGACTGGCAACGTCGACGTAGACAGACCGTGCCCCGACGCATTGCGTAGGGTGCGACGCTTGCGTCGCCCGCGCACCCCACCACTTGGTTCAAGGTGCAGCGCACCATATCTGTGCTTCTGCACCCCTCTCGTCGAGCATCATGGAATCGATTACTATCGAGTACGATATTCCACGATAGTGAAGAATCGCACAAGGTTGACGGCGTGACCAATGCCAATGGGGAGCTCGACCTCGTGATCGTCGGGCGGCGCGTCCGCGCCGAACGGCGGCGGCGCGGGATGACCCTCGATCAGTTGGCCGAGCGCTCGCGGGTTAGCCGCAGCATGCTCTCCGCCGTCGAGGCGGGCGCCAAGGCGCCGACGGTGGTCGTCCTGCACCGCATCGCCCAGGGGCTCGGGTTAGGGATGGCTCGCCTGCTGGGTGAGGAGCAGGTGGGACCGGTGGTGCTGTTGCGCCGCGAGGAGCAGATCGTCGCGCGCGATCCCTCCGGCTGGGAACGGCGCAATCTCTCGCCGGTGCTGCCGGGGGTGGGGTTCGAGTTCATGCGCACCACCATCCCTGCCGGGGTCGATGCCGGGGTGTTTCCGTCCCATGGCCTGGGATCGCGAGAGTATCTGGCGGTCGAACGTGGCGCCCTGCGCTTGACTATCGCGGAAACGGCGTACGATCTGCGAACCGGTGACGCCATCTATTACGAGGCGGACCGCGACCATGCCTTCGCCAACCCGGGCGCGGAGGCATGTATCTACTACCTGACGGTGGATGCGCCGGCCGGCATCGCCGCCACCGGTCACCAGCCTGCGCCGGATACGAATGGAGGGGATGCATGAGCCAGTCAGCCGCGGAGGATGCCCGACCACTCGCGAAGGACACGCTTGCCGTGCGCGGCGGCGTCGATCATCTGGAAGGAGAAGGGGTCGCGCCGCCGATTCACCTGTCGTCCACCTTTGTACGGCCGGGGGATGACGTCTCCGCGGGATGGTCCTACGCCCGTGGCAACAGCCCTGCCTATGGACCGCTGGAACGCGCCCTGGCGGCCCTCGAAGGCGGCATCGACGCGGTGGCCTTCAACGCCGGCGCGGCCGCGGCGGTCGCCCTCCTCGACGAGGCGGTGCCGGGCACCGCGATCGTGATGCCTCCAGACGCCTACTACGGTATCCGCGTCTACGCCCAGCAGCGGCTGCCCGCGCTCGGCGTGGAGGTGCGTCTGGTCGATCCCGCCGATCTGGCGGAACTCGACCGGGCGCTGGTGGGGGCTTCGCTCCTCTGGGTGGAGACGCCGACCAACCCGCTGGTGGCCATCACCGATCTGGAGGCGGTGGCGGGGCGGGCGGCGGCGCGCGGGGTGCCCTGGTTCTGCGACAACACCTTCGCCACGCCGGTGCTGCAAAACCCTCTTGCCTATGGCGCCGCGGCGGCAATGCACAGCGCCACCAAGTACATCGGCGGTCACAGCGATCTGCTCCTGGGCGGGGTTGCCTGCGCCGATGTCGATCTGGCGAGACGACTGCGGGCCCGGCGCAGCCAATATGGCACCCAGCCGGACGGATTTACCGCCTGGCTCGCCCGGCGCGGGATGCAGACCCTGCCGCTCCGCATCCGGCATCAGTCGCGGACCGCGCTCGAACTGGCCACCCGCCTGGTCAACCACCCGGCGGTGGCGCGGGTGCATTACCCTGGTCTACCGGAGGATCCCGGTCATGCCGTTGCCGGACGGCAGATGCACGGCGGCTATGGCGCCATCATTTCGGCGGTCGTGGCCGGGGGCGCGGAACAGGCCCGCCGCGTGGTCGCCAATTGTCAGGTCTGGGTGCCGGCGACCAGTCTCGGCGGAGTCGAATCGCTGATCGAGCGCCGGGCGCGCTGGGCAGGGGAAGTCGCCGATCCGGGACTGCTGCGGCTCTCGGTCGGGCTTGAAGACAGCGACGACCTCTGGCACGATCTCGCGCGGGCGCTCTCCGCCGCGTGAGTTTTGCCGAGAGCGGAGATCGCGGGGAGCAACTCCCGAGAGACGGTCGTTAGAGGAAGGCTCGATCGTGACCATCGCCCCCGAGAACCCCGCGCTGGCACCGGCCGCGGGCGCGCATCCCACTGGCCGCTGGATCACAACGCAACACCAACGTCCGATGAGCCTGGCGGTGATGCTGCCGCTGCTGCGGCCGGCCCCGCCGGGCGCTGCCGATAACGGCGAGGATTTCTGGGCTCTGGTCGCCAAGGCGAAACTGGCCCGCGCGGTCGGGTTCGACATGATCTGGTTTCCCGATCATTTCATGATCGCCAATCCCGATCCGCGCGCGGAGCCCGGCGGCGTCTGGGAGTGCTGGACCACCCTGGCGGGGCTGGCGGCGGCGCTGCCTGGTGTCCCGTTCGGCTCGATGGTGGCCTGCACCGGCTTCCACAATCCCGGCTCCATCGCCAAGATGTCGGAGACGATCGAATCGATCAGCCAGGGAAACTTCGTGCTCGGTCTTGGCTGCGGCTGGCTCAAGCGGGAGTACGACATGTTTGGTTTCCCCTTCGATCACCGGGTCGATCGCTTCGAGGAAGCGCTGCACATCATCTCCAGCCTGACCCGCACCGGCACGGCGAACCTGGAGGGGAGGTACTACCAGGCGCGTGACGCCTTCAATCTGCCACGTGGACCCCGCTGGCGTGAGGGCGGGGCGCCCATCCTGCTCGGGGCCAAGGCGCCGCGCATGATGCGCCTCACGGCGCGCTACGCCGATGCCTGGAACTCCGATTGGGTGGCGAACCCGGCGGACATCGGGCCGATGGTGGCGGAACTGGACCGGGCCTGTACCGAAGTCGGCCGCGATCCGGAATCGATCGTGCGGACCAGCAGTTCCCGCTTCAGTTTCGACCCTGCCGATCAGAACCCCATGGCGGTGCATGGCACGCCAGAGGAGATGGCGGCGGTGCTGCACGCCTACGCCCGCCTCGGCATGCGGCAGCATCTGGTCACCGTCGATCCCCGGACCACGGAGAACTTCGAGCGCTTCGCCCAGGTGATCGAGATTTTCGACCGAGGTTGATCTGGCCGACGTTGATTTCAGGATCGATGCGAACCGCCGGAGGGAATGTCCGCCTCACCTCGACTTCACGCCTGCCGGAGGGCGCGACGCTTGCGTCGCCCGCGCTTGAGACCGCCGGCTGACCTTCCCGGATGCCTCGCCAACCTGCGGGCCAGAAACGCGTGATCGGACGAGTCACGGCAATTCCCTAGCGAATGGAACCAGAGGCGCTGACCCGGAGAACGTCAGTGCCCCTGCCTTGCCACTGCTGGCAACATCATTGCACGCAAGAGTCGTGTCGTCCCAACCGCAAGAGGGACCTCGGCATGGTCCCGTAGACATGGATTCCTTCCAAAGCAACGGGAGAGATCTCGTCGTCCGAGGTGGCCGACCCGAACGACGAGGTCCCTCGCCCCTCGGGACGACACCACGTTTGCGCGTGCGCCCGGGACGCGATCATGCTCCGTGCCGCTCTGGTCCGTGTTCTGACGAGGACAATCCGCTCCCGGCATCGTCGCTCGGGGCGCCGGATGCCAGCCATTGCCGGAAACCGCCGGAGGCGAGGGCGAATTGCCATTCGTCGAGAATCTGCAGGGCCATGGCGCGGGTGGCGCCGCTCAGCTGCCCGGCGTCCTGCACCTGGCGGAACAACCACGCCTCGAACGCGTCCGGATCGGGATCAGCGGCGGCCGCTGCATCGAGCAGTGACCGTTTGATCCCCATTCCCAACGCGTCGGGCGTGGTGTCCCGCTTGCGCCGGGCGCGGCGCCCCTCGCTCGCGCCCATCGCCTCGGCCAGCTGGCGGCAGATGTCGGCCGGGCGCGGCGCGTCCTCCGTCATCTGGCTACCCCGGAACGCGGCGCCCGGAGACTCCGCTCAGGAGCAATTCTCCGCGCGCGACGTGGCCTCTTTCTGGTACGCGTCGATGGCGGTCTTGAGCTCCGCCAGGTCGGTCGCAACCGCGTTCTTGTCGATGTCCGACTGCGCCAGCGCGTCGGCCATGTGCTTGGCGAGGCCCATCGCCTTGGCGGCCAGGTGCCCCATCTCATTGACGTCGTAGTTTTCGTCGCTGGTGCGCAGGCGGGGCGCGATATCCTCCATCGCCTGGGCATCCTGCTCCATCTTCTTGGCATCGACGGTGCCGCCGTTGGCGGCCTGTTCGGCGGCAGCGACGACTTCGGGCCAGAGCGAGGCCTTCTCGAGATCGGCTTTCACCTGGGTATCGTTCATCCAGGCGACATACCCCTCGCAGTCACGCGAGAGGGCGCGCTCCGGATTGGGCGTCTTGGTGACCGAGGCTGACCCGGCCGCGACTGGCGTGGCCATCGCCACCGGGGATGCCATCGCCGCCATCGGGGACGCGACCACGGCGGATGCCGCCATCGGAGACGCCTCCGCCACCACCGGCGATGCTGCCGCGGAAGATGACGATGACGACGATGTCGCCGCCGCGGGCGATGCCGTTTCACTGGAGGTTGCCGGTTCGGTCGCGGCGGTGGTTGGCGCGGAAACGGTCGTTGCCGGCGCGCTGGTCGGCGCGGGCGCGGAACCGCCACAGGCGGTCAGGCCAACGGCGAGCAGCAGTGTCAATCCCGCGCCCGTGGTGGCGCGGCGCAACCAGAGATTCATACCCCGTCCTCTCTCCTCATCCATGAGGCGCGGACGGGTTGGCATTCACACCTGTATGCGCCGCATCCGGCCTCGGCCGCTGTTCCCGGGCAGGTCTTGACGCCCAGGCACGGCGCGGGAGCGTAGCACGGTTGGTGAAGAATTGCAGGCCTTTATCCCTGATGAGCCTGAGCAGAGCAATTAGTCTTTCCGGAAAGTCGGATCAAGATATGTCATTTCATGTAATGGACAAAAGCTCAGTACAACCTCAGTCGTCAATTTCTGCCAAATTCTAGCCGTCGCTGACAGATAGGACTGATGTTCGCGGTGTCGGGTCGAGTTTCGCCGAATAGAACCTATGTTCTATACCTTCGATCTGGGATGATGGAGTCTGAGGTAAGTTGGCAGCGATCGATCTCTGGCGTATCGCAACCCAGGGCGCGTTGAAGTGATACGCTAGTTGCCGAGGCATCTCCGAACCGGAGCGCAATCGTGAAACCTGCCAAATCCAAACTCACGATCGATGTCGCGCCCGGTGTGCTCGCCTGGGCGCGCGAAAGCATGGGCTTCCCGCTGGAGGTCGCAGCGAAGAGACTGGGGATCAAGTCGGCAACGCTTGCCGCAATGGAGGATGGCTCCCAGCCGGTCACGATGGCAAAACTCCGGCAGATGGCGAAGCACTATGATCGCCCCCTAATCGCATTCTTCCTACCGGAGCCCCCACGTCAAGAAGAGACCATTCCGGACTTCCGGGTCATCCATGCAGGGGAGAGCCGGGCATGGTCCCCCGCGCTCAACCGCGCGTACCGGAGGGCGGTAGGGCAGCGGGAAGTCATGCTCGACCTCGCCGCCGGGGCAGAAGGGGAAGAACCGATACCGGAGATCGATCTCCACCTCACCATGGGAATCGATGCGGAGACAGCGGCGCAGCGCGTTCGCGAGTGGCTTGCCCCGCCTCAGGTCCGATCTAACAGTCCGTACGACCACCTCAATACTTGGATCGGCCAAGTGGAAGCGCGGGGAATCCTCGTCACGCAGATGTCCGACGTGTCGATCGAGGAGGCACGGGGCTTCTCGATCGGTCGCTATCCGCTTCCGGTCATTGCGATCAACGGTGCTGAACCCCCGAGAGCCAAGCTCTTTACGCTCCTGCACGAGGTGACGCACATCTTGCTCCACCGCGGAGCCATGTGCGATCTCGAGGACGCGCCAACCCCTTTGGTTGAACCTGAAGGCCGCCGCCTCGAGTGGTACTGCAACAGCGTTGCGGCTGCTGTCCTCATGCCAAAGAATGTGGTGCTCGAGGCCGTCACTAACCGGGAAGAGGGCTATTGGTCGAACGATGACTTGCGCGCGCTGGCGGGGAGGTTTGGTGTCAGTGCAGAGGCGATGCTCGTTCGGTTGGTGACCCTCAACCTCGCGCCTCGCGAAGAGTACCGTGCGCGTCGGCCAGTGTTCCTGGAGCAGTACCGGGCACAGCGGCGCGAGAATGCTGGTTACTTGACGTATTCCAACGAGCAGATTCGTAACATGAGTCGGCGCTACATCGCGGTCGTCTGGCGGGCCTACGAGCGCGGCGAGGTGTCGGAGCCCGACCTCAGCACCTACTTGAACACCAAGCCCCAGAACATCCCCGAGCTCGTCGCGAGGGCAGGCGTGGCCTGATGGGTGCTGGTGGCAATGGGTATTCCATCGACTCCAGCTCGCTCATTCGCTGCCGCCACATCTACCCCATCGATGTGTTCCCATCGCTGTGGCAAGCGCTTGACGACTTGTTGGCGAGGAACGTCTTGTTTCCGCATGAGGAAGTGTGGAACGAGATTCACCGTGGTACTGACCCGCTAACGGCCTGGGCGGCTTCCCGTAAGACCGGATTGTGCGTGGCTGCGGATGCCGGCCAAGTCCGTGCCGTGCAGCAGATTGCCGCAAGGTTTCCCCTGGCGAACTACACGACCACGACGGAGCATCGTGCGGATCCCTGGGTGGTCTCCCTTGCCATCACGCGGACGCTCTGTGTCGTCAGTGAAGAGGTCGGTACTGCCCAGACCTTCCCTAAAGTTCCGCAAATGTGCGCGGCTTTAGGGGTGCCCCACATGCATATCCTCGATGTCATGCGGGCCGAAGGGTGGACGTTCTAATACCGTTTGCGGTTGATGACCACTGCTTCCTGGCGGCGCTGGCCCTCACTTCACCTTCTCTTCCCTTGGCTCCATTCCGATGGGAGAGAAGTTCGCGGCATAACGGGCCGAAGTGAAAGCGGCAGTCTTCGCCCGAATTCCAGTTCAGCCCGGCACCACCGCCCCCAGATTTCCCGCCGCGACTCGCGCGTTGAAGGCGGCGAGGTCGTCGCGCTGCAACGTCGCGAAGCGGGCGAGTTGCGTGTCGATCTTCCCCTTCAGTTCGTCCAGGTGCTCTTCGGCCGCGGTGGTCGGCGGGTAATCGCCAAGCCCGACATCGGCGGCGAGGCTGGTCAGTTTGCCGAGCAGTTTGGTGCCGTAGTTGTACGCCTCCCAGGAGGAGCGCAGATCGGGCACCAGCAGCGTCTTCTCGATCTCCAGCACCGCATCGCGCAGCGTGTCCGCCGCGGCGGCGATCTCCGCGCCACCCTCCCGCTCGCGGGTGCGCTTCGCCCAGCCGTCGAGTTGGGCTCGCAGATCGCGCATCTGGTTGATCGCCCGCACCGTCCGCGTGACTTCCTCGTGGATGCGCAGCGATACCGCCTGTTGGGCCTCGAGCTCGGCCTGGCTGGTGGTGACGTCCTTCGGCATGACGATCCGGAACGATTGCGTCAACTCTCGCTCGCCGAGGGCGAGGGTGACACGGTATTCCCCTGGCGCCACCAATGGACCGGCAAAGGTGTCCTTGCTTGGCGGATCGGCGCCTTCCACCTTTGGCGCCGGAGCATGACGCATGTCCCAGACGAACCGGTTCCACCCGGCCCGCGCTGGCGCGCGCAGTTCCTTGGCGGGGAGCGGATCGTCCGCGGTGCGGCTGGTGAAGGCGCGCATCTCCTCGCCCGCCGCGTTGTGGATGGTCAACCGCAACGGCTCCTCCGGCGTCGCCTCCAGGCGATAGGTGATCACCACGCCAGCCGGCGGGTTTTCGCCGACATCGAGATAGGTGCGAACGGTCTCCCCCTCCGGCGTAGTGTCGGCGGTGTAGCCGCCGGGACGGACGGAGAGGTAACTGACGCTCCCGGCGACGTCGTCGGTCCAGTCGAACATGGCCGGCACCCGTTTCGTCTCCCGCGGCGGGAAGAGATACGGCTCGCCGGCGGGGATGCCCGCGGCCAGGGTGCGCAGCGGCGTGAGGTCATCGAGGATCCAGATCGAGCGGCCGTGGGTGCCGGCCACGAGATCGCTGCCGGCAACGAGCAAATCGTGGATTGGGGTGACCGGCAGGTTCAGCTCCAGCCGCTGCCAGTGCGCACCGTCGTCGAAGGAGACGTAGACCCCAGTCTCAGTGCCGGCATAGAGAAGGCCGCGCCGGGTGGGATCGACGCGAATGACGCGGGTGAAATCGTCCTCCGGAATGCCGCTGTCGATGCGCGACCAGTGCGCGCCCTCATCGCGGGTGACGTAGAGGTACGGCCGGTAGTCGTCGACCTTGTAGCGAGTGGCGGCGACATAGGCAGTGGCCGCATCGAACGGCGAGAGTTCGATGCAGGAGATGAGCGACCACTCCGGCAGATCGGGCGGGGTGATCTCGTCCCAGTTCGCGCCGTTGTCGCGGCTGAGGTGCAGCCGGCCATCGTCGCTGCCCGCCCAGAAGAGCCCAGCCTGATGAGGGGACTCGGCGAAGGCAAAGACGGTGGCGAAGGTCTCGGCGCCGATCGAGTCGCGGTTGACCGGGCCACCGGTCGGTTCCAGGGTGGCGGGATCGGCGCGGGTGAGATCGGGGCTGATCGCCTCCCAGTGCTGGCCCTCATCGGTGGTGCGGAAGACGCGGTTGCCGGTGACATAGAGGGTATTGGGATCGTGCGGGGAGATGACGATGGGGTAGGTCCAGGCGAAGCGGTACTTGTGCTCGCCCGCGCCGTAGCCGCCCATATCCTCCGGCCAGGTGGTGATGAGGCGAATCTGATCGAGGCGGCGATCGAAGCGCTGCAACGAATTGCCACCACCGGGCGAGGAGCCGATGGCTCCCACGTAGACGATCTCCGCATCGTCCGGGCGGACGGCGATGTAGCCGCTTTCGCCGGAGCCGGCGATGAAGCAATCGCCCCAGGTGATGGCCCCATGATTGGTGGCGCTGGGGACGGCGATGCTGGTGTTGTCCTGCTGGGTGCCGTAGACGACGTACGGATCGCGGTTGTCCACCGCGAGGTGATAGAACTGGGCGGTCGGTTGGTTGAAGGTGCTCGACCAGGAGTAGCCGCCGTTGACGGAGACGTTGGCGCCGCCGTCGTTCCCCTGGATCATGCGCCGGTTGTCGCGGGGATCGATCCAGAGATCGTGGTTGTCGCCGTGGGGCGTGGCAATCTCGACAAAGGTCTTGCCGCCGTCCCGGCTGCGCCAGAACTTGAAGTTGTTGACGTACACCGTATCGGGTTCGACCGGATCGGCGGTGACGTGGATGTAGTACCAGGCGCGGGTGACCAGCTCGTGCGCCTCGCCGACCCGCTCCCAGCGCTCGCCGTAGTCATCGGAGCGGTAGAGCCC
Organism: Thermomicrobiales bacterium; assembly: GCA_046328335.1. Classification (GTDB taxonomy): domain Bacteria; phylum Chloroflexota; class Chloroflexia; order Thermomicrobiales; family UBA6265; genus JACCXM01. Next base: position 127,015 of record JAXLWU010000005.1, on the reverse strand, counting down.
CCCGGCGGTGGCGTGCTCGACGAGGGCCCAGACCCGCCCCGGCTTGGCTGGTGAGGCGGCGACACCGAGTTTGCCGAGCGTTCCGGGCGGCAGACCGGGGCGCTGGGTGAGCGCTTCCCAGGTCTCGCCGCCGTCGACGCTGCGCCAGAGACCGCTACCAGGACCGCCGCTGCTGATCTGCCAGAAGGAGCGGTGCGCTTCCCAGACGGCGGCGTAAAGAATGCGCGGATTCGTCTCGTCGAGGGAGAGATCGACCGCGCCGGCCTTGTCGCTGACAAAGAGGACTTGCCGCCAGGTGGCGCCGCCATCCTCGCTCTTGTAGACCCCGCGCTCGTTGTTCGGCCCGAAGGCGTGCCCGAAGGCCGCCACCCAGACGGTATCGGGATTCTCCGGGTGGACGCGGATCTTGCCGATCTGGCGGGTCTCGGCAAGCCCGACGTGGCGCCAGGTGCGGCCGGCGTCGGTCGATTTGTAGACGCCATCGCCGTAGGAGACATCGATGCGGATGGTCGTCTCGCCGGTGCCGGCGTAGATCACATTGGGATCAGAGGGGGCCACCGCCAGGGCGCCGATCGACGAGGTGCGGAAGAAGTCGCCGGAGATCGGGCGCCAGTAGGTGCCGCCGTCGGTCGTCTTCCAGACGCCGCCCGCCACGGCCCCGAAGTAATAGGTGTGCGGATCGTGCGCGGTGCCGGTCACCGCCACCACGCGGCCGGCGCGGAAGGGACCGATGCAGCGCCAGCGCAGCAGGCCGTTCACGTCGAGTTCGTCGGCGTCGGACATGACTCGGTTCCCCTCCGTGCAAATCTCCCCGTCGCAAACCTCACGATGGCATAGGGTACGGTGGCTGGCAAGATCAGCGCCAGAGCGGAGTCTCCCGCAACACGCCGAGATCGTGTCGTCCCGACCGCAGGAGGGACCTCGGCGTTCGCCGTGGTCTGGAGCGACAAGAGGCCTCGCGCCGGCACGGCATGACCCCCATTATGCGCGCCCCTGCCCCGGAATCGGGGGAGACCCGGCCCGGGGCAGAGGCGCAAGACGATTTACTCGGGCAACGCCGGTTCCTACAGGTGCACGCACATCCCGCCGCGACAGACCTGGAATGGCTGAGTGGAGCAGACGGGACCGCCGCCGCAGGTGCAAACGCCGTCGCTACAGGCGTCGGACTGAAGCTCCGGACAGGCGGTGTCGCAGGCGCCGCAGTGCGCGATGTCACGTTTCAGGTTGTAGCAGAGACCGCCGCAGCAGGTCTCGCCGGGGTCGCACTGCGCATCGGAGCAACAGATCGTGCCGGCCACGCAGGTCGCGCCGGAGCCGGCGGCACAGCAGACCCCCGTCTCCCCATTGACCTCGCAGGCGGTGCCGTCGGGATCGGGAACGCTGCCGCACTGTCCCGCCACGCACGCCGCCTCCAGGCAGGGATCGAGCGGGGTCTGGCACCGTCTGCCACAGGCGCCGCAATTGGCCGTACTGGTGCGGGTATCGACGCAGAAGCCGTCGCAGCAGGTCTTGCCGTTCGCGCAGGTCACGGCTGGCTTGCCATTGGGCAGGATGGTGTTGCAATAGACCGCGGCGCAGGCCAGTTGCGCCGCCGTCACATTGGAGCCCCGGAAGTCGGCGCCGAAGAGATCGGAGCCGCAGAAACAGGTTCCAGAGAGATTGGCGCCGCGGAAACTCGCGTTGATCAGACTCGTTCGCGCGAAGCAGGCCTGGGTGAGGTTGCTGCCGCGCAGATCGACGCCGTCGAGGATGCGCTCGTTCAGGTCGCACTTCGTCAGGTTCACACCGGGACCGAGTTTCCTGGTGTTGCAATTGACATTGCACGTACTCGGACAGCGCCGCTGAACCTCTTCGGCGCCCGCCTTGCCTTTCCTGTGCTGCCGGTCCTTCTTGCGGCGCGCCGCGGTGTCGTTGGCGCCCGCGACCGCGCCGGTCAAGGCGCCAGCGACAAGAAGGCGGAGGGCATCGCGGCGCGAGCGGGCGCCGAAGAGACGCGCAATTTGGTCAAATCTGTCTCGTTCCATGTCCGCTCCCTTTCTCTATGCTCTGTGCGCCGCGACCGTCACCGACCCTTCGGGTCTTGATTCCCGGCATCTCGACCAGCCGCGGCGCGGGACGGTTCCGATGTCGAGCCCCCAGGGATTTCCTGAGTCGATTGGCGAAGAACATTCACGGGCTGCCACCGGTGCTCAAACCTTGCGGCGGCACAAGCCGCCGCGGCACTCGAAGCCCCTCTTGCAATCGGCGTCGCGCAGGCAGACCACCCGCGTACAGCACTTACCACCTTCGATGAAGGGGCAGCCGAAGGGGTCGCCCAGGCAACCCGTTTGCGTGTTGGGGTAGATGCGCTCGCAGTCGGCATCGCTCTGGCAGGCGGCCTGACAGGAGGGGACGCCGATGATCGAGGCCGTGCAGGTCAGATGCTCGCAGCATCTGGCATCCGGCCCGACGCAGAGGTCGCCATTGGGGCGGCAGACGCCGTGGGGGCGGGACTGGGGCGGCGGGTTGTTGGGTTCCTGCTTGTCGCGGTTGCGGTGATCGTGTTCTCGGCCACGGTGGTTCTTGCCGTGCCTGCCGCCGAGCCTACCCGCATAGGACCCCTTGCGGGCCTCGCTCTCGCCACTGGGCCGCGTCAGCGTGGCGACAAGCGGAGCGATCGCGAGCGCGCGGAGCAGCCAACGGCGGCTGCCACTCTTGGCCAGCTTCTGCACAAGACGATCGAAGTGCGAAGCATCCACGACTATTCCTCCGTTCACGCCTTGTCCGAGGCCATGTGCCGCCGCGGTCTACGATTCGTACAGCACCGAGAAACTCTTGAACGTCGGTTCATCCGCCAGGCGGGTGACTACCAGCTTGTAGCGGCCGCGTTGCAGGGAGATCGTGCTGCCGATCGCCATGTCTTGCGGCCCATCCTGGCTCAGGCCGCCGGCGGCCAGCGCCACCGCGATCGTTGGGTACCCGAGGTACGGATTGGTGGCCCGCACCATGGCCTGGTCGTGGTCGATGTAGAGTGCGGCGGACTTGACGGCGGTGTCGAAGCGGACGCCGGTTTCGGGCTTTGCCGCCTTGGTCTCTTCGCGCAGGACCTCGTCCGATTTCCACTTGAAGGAGTAACACGTGGCGCTAATCGGTGCGGTCCCGAGATCGTTGTTGTTGACGAAGATGAACTGAATGTTCAACTCGCCTTCGTTGTCGAAGAAGCCCTTGGGTGGGTCGTGGTCCTGTCGCTTGTCGCGATCGTGGCGATGTCGCCCGTTGCGTCCTCGGCGGTCGCGTCCGTGCCGACCGCCGAGGACGCCGTCGTAGGCGCCGCGAGCGTCCGCCGTATCACCTCCCGGCGGGAGCGGTAGGCGGTTTGTGGCCAACACGAGTCCGCCGGATAGGGCACGCACCAACTGGCGGCGATCCGGATGGGGACCGGCTTCTCGTCCGCTCAGATCCGGGATTGACGGCGTCATGGATGGAGGCTCCGATGTGGCGTGGCGGCAGGGCCGCGGGCGAATCTGGGTGGGTAACGCGAGGTTCACGATACCGGGGAGATTCGCATCCGGGACCAGCAACACATACCTGTTTCCGCAGGCGATTGTGGCCTGCCGCGGACATCTGTCCGCGGACAGATGTCCGGGACGCTGTCCGCGCCGTAGTCACTGGGTCCGCTGGGTCCCGGTACCGATTGTGACGAGGAGTTCCTTCGCTGGGTCAGCCTCAGGCCACTCCAGCGCCAACGCTGCATCAGCGACCGGTTCATTCGGCCACTGACGCTAAAGGAGCGAAGCCGATCACAGACGACGATGGCGCAGACTGGTGACTACGGTACCGGCGTGGCCGACGCTGACGATGTCGCCGCTGTGAAGACGTAGGTCACGGGTGGGATCGTTGGATCGTCGTCCGGCACCGTCACCGAAAGTTCCGGTCCGCCCTCCGCGCCCTCCTGCAAGAACACGGGAACGTCCGGGCGGTTCAGCGGTGGGTCGACAAAGATGTAGCCTTCAATTTGGCCATCCTCCCCGACCACGGCCCGCAACTCGGAGCGGATTTCTCCGGAATCGAGGATGAGGGTGCCGTCCTGGAGCCGCAGCACGACCTCGCCCAGAGCCGGGTTGGTGTAGCGGCCGAGATAGGGGGTGACCGCCGCAGGATCCACCGGGCGCAACATCGCCCGTAGCGCGGCGAGTTGCTCGTCCCGAGCCGGCACGGCCTGATCGAGGAAGGCGTCCACCTCCGCCGGCTGGTCGAAGAGCAGCGAGAACAGGTGGTACTGAATGCCGAAGAGCGCGGGGGCGCCACCCGCCCCGCCATTGCTCAGGATGACGATACCGAGATTGGCTTCGGGCAGAAAGGCTACTTCGGAGGCGAAGCCAAAGGTGCCCCCGCTGTGACTGATCAGGGGTTGACCGTGATAGGCGCCCACGATCCAGCCCATGCCGTAGTGCTGAAACCCTTCCGTCACCACGGGCGGAAGGCCGGGTGTAACGGGAACCGCCACCCGCGGCTGCCAGGTCTGAGCCAGGCTTTCCACCGAAACGACCCTAGTTCCATCCGGCGCCACGCCGTCCGCCAACTCGGTCTGGAGGTAGCGCGCCATGTCCCGCGCGCTGGACCACAAGCCGCCGGCTGGGGTAACCGACGACACGAAGTTTTCATCCACCAGCAGGGGGAAGGGCCGCGTCTCGCCCTCCAGGTTCTGCGCGTGCGGCAGGGCGTAGTCGCCACTGGCGAGGACATCATCCAGGGCAAAGGTGGAGCGAGTCATCCCGATCGGGTTGAGGATGCGCTCTCGCAGCGCCGCTTCGTAATCGGCATTGAGATGGTCCGGGTCCGCGCCCGCCGCCCGCGCCGCGGCGTAACCGCCGATGGCGTACATCTGATTGCTGTACTGGTAGCGCTCGCCGAGCGGAGCGGTGAGGGGGAGATCGGCTACCTGGGCGATCACCCGCTTCGGGGTCAGATCGTAAATATTGAAGATCAGGTCCGCATCGCGGGCGGGCACCCCGGTGCAGGCGCAGAAGGCGTCGGCCACGGTCAACCGCTTGGTCAGCGTCGGATCGGCGACGGCGAAGTCCGGCAGTTCCTGCACGATCGGCGTTTGCCAGGAGAGCCAGCCATCGTCCACGAGTGTCGCGGCCAACATGCTCGTCATCGACTTGGTGACCGAGCCGATCATGAACAGGGTGTCGGCGGTGACCGGCTCGCTGCCGCCGCTCCTCGTCACTCCGAACCCCTGGGCATAGACGACCGCGCCATTCTGAACGACGGCGACAGCGGCGCCGGGGACCGCGAAACGCTGCATCGCGTCGGCGATGTAGGACTCGAAGGCGGCCCGCCGCTCGCCGGTCAGAGGGAGCGGCGCCACGCCCGCCAGATTCACCGGCTCAGCCGCCGGGGTGGCGACGGGCGTGGCACCCTGAGCGAGCGCGGGACTGCCGAGGGTGAGGGCCAGGAGCAGGACCAGAGCGAGCGGAGCGCGGCGCATGAGTCGTCCTTCCATTCGAGCAAGATGGGTGACGCGCGAGTATGAGCGCACCGTGCGGCCTGCGCGTCGAACCCCACCGTAGCATGCCCCTGCCCGGTCCTGATGATCATCTCTCGAGAAAGACGACAACCAGCCACATCCGCCCTGGAGGGTGGCAGCGGCTCCTCACCTCATGCGGCTTCCGAAAGACGACCTTCGCCTTGGTCGCACTAATCGACCCGGCAAGAGCCCTCTCTCATCGCTATCTAATTGGGGGACGTATGGCTGAAATCGGGCGCATTTACCTGTTTGGGACGGCACGAAGTGAGACGAAAGCCCCTCTCCCGTCGAGCCGGGAGAGGGGTTGGGGTGAGGGTTCACGCGGCGAGACCGCCCACATCTCCCCTTGTCAGCGCGCAGGGAGAGGGGTTGAGGCTGCGCCTCAGGAGCAATCCGCAGTCATCCGCCGCCGGTATCAGTTAAGCCACTGGCAGATGGCTCCGCCACACCTGGTCGGTGGCGGGCAATCCGCGTCGGTCTCGCATTCCTTTTCCGTGCAGCAATTCCCGATGAAGGGGCACGCCGCGGCATTGGGCGCGCAGACAAGCGTGCCGCTGGGATCGAGATCGTGACACTGCTGCTGCGTCGTACACGGGAGTTGGCAACTGGTAATAAAGGGAACGATCTCCGGCGTGCAGACCTGATTGTCGCAGCAGGAGTTGCCAAACCAGAGGAGGGTACAGATGTCTCCGTTAGGGACACAGTCATCCGGGCCACACGCCGTCCCCGCGCAGATGGTAGGTGTTGGGCAGCAGGTGGTGCCTCCGCCACAGTCCCGGTCGTTGATCGATCCGTCCGGCATCAGGGTGCGGCAGAAGATCGCCTTGCTCAGATTCACCGAGGCCCCGAGTTTGGCATCGCGCAGGTTGGCCTTGACGAAGCAGGCGCCGCTCAGGTTGGCGCCGCGAAAATCGGCCTGCGCCAGTTGCGCGCCGCTGAAGTTGCTCTTGCTCAGGTTCGCGGCGCGGAAATTCCCCTGGAACAACGCGGTCGAGTTGGTGAAATCGCACCCCGACGTGTTCTTGCCCTTTCCCGGTTTGCAGTTCGTCCCCCCCGGATAGCAGAGTCTGGCGACGGCGGTCGCCTCGCCAGCAACGGAGCGCCGGTGGTTCTTGCGTTCCGCCAGCAACTCCGGGGTTTCGTGGTTGAGCACGGCCACCCCCAGGAGTGTCGCCAGCGCGGTGCGCCGCGACGAGGTGCGGGAAATCAAACGGGCAAGGGCGTCGAATTGACCACGTTCCATGAATCACGGCTCCTTGACGGCGCGCGACGAGCGATCACTCCATAAACTGCGGATGACCAATGGTGGCAGACCGTCGAGGCAAACGCAATGATCTTTATGGCGTTGTCGTGCTGATCGTGCCAGAGGATTCGGGTCGCCCCGTCGGGCACCATGAGGTGCAGCCTGTGGGCGGGCGCGGTCGAGAACCGCCCGCAATGGGCGCGAGCATCATGTATCGCCGTGGCGAACGCCGACATCGCGTGTGCGCCGCGGATGGCGGGAGCGGTGATGCGGCGAGACGAAATCCTCAAGGGCGACGGTGGGCAGCGACTCGAGGCTCTGCATCACGATGGCCAACCCCACCGGGCGTTCCCGCGGCCCTGGATCAGTCCTCTCTGTCGCGCCAGTGGAGGGGGCACCTGGCTCCCTCCCCAGCCTTCCTCGCTGGGAGCCAAGGGCCGGGGTGAAGACTCGGGCGATGAGGAAACGGCAGGGATTATCTGGAGTCGGTTTCAGCGGTGACTGGTGACCCCTACCTGCTGGCACATCGAGAGCACCGGGCAGATCGAGCAGAACGGCCGCACGCCTGTACAGATATGCTTGCCGAACGGCACCAGCAGGGCGTTGATCGGCACCCAGTAGCGCGGCGGAAGTTTCGCCTCCAGCGCCAGCATGGTCGCCTCCGGCGTTGTCGTCTGGACATAACCCCAGCGATTGACGACCCGATCGACGTGGACATCGACGCTGATGCGGGCCGCGCCGCAGGCGATCCCCAGCGCCAGGTTGGCGCACTTGGGACCGACGCCGGCAAAGGAGCGCAGGAGCGCGTCGTCACAGGGCAATTCGCCGCCGTAGTCTGTCTCCACCGCCTGGGCGATGGCATGGATTTGCCGTGCCTTGCGCTCGTGGAACGTCGCGGGCTGGATCAGCGCGTCGATCGCCTCCGGCGTCAGCGCGGCGATCTCTGCCGCGGTCGGCGCCGCGGCGAAAAGGCGCATGCTGATCGGCAAACTCTCCTCGTCGCGGGTGCGGATCGAGATGATGCAGGCGATCAGTTGCTGAAACGGGGTGCGGTAGCCGCGCTCCGCGAGGTCGAACATCGCCGCCTTCGGATACGGCGCCACCGCGGCCGCGATGCGCGCCATGACGACATCGATATCGAAGGGTTGCTTGGCATTCACCGCCGGTTGCACCAGGCTTTCCGTCATACCAAACCGATCACAACGCTGCATCGTATTGTTTCGTTGCATGACGCGAGCCAACCGCCTGCGCCGGCTCACCGCTGACCGGGGAATAATCAACCGGTATTCCCCGTCTTGTCAGCGGAGATCGTGAGGGTTGTGTCCGTCGCCGGACGAGTACCCGGCGCGGCACACGGTTCAAGGAGAGTGGATGATGATCAGGAGACTCGTCGTGGCCGGGACGCTGACGCTTGGCATGGCGCTGACGGCCGGCCCGAGCCTGGCGCAGGACGCCACACCGATGGCGGCAGAGCAGGCGGCGCCAACCGATTTCGCGATCGAGGTCGGCGAGTACTTCATCAACCCCGCGAGCACTACGCTCATCGCGGGCCAGCCGTACCACTTCATGGTGACCAACAAGGGGTTGACCACGCATGAACTGGTGATCGAGCCCCTTGGCGCGAATGACGAGCCAATGGAGGCGAATGGCAAGGAATCGGAAGTCGAGGACATCGCCAAGGGCGAGACGAAGGATTTCACCTGGACGATCGACAAACCGGGGGATTACCAGTTCGTCTGCTACGTCGCCGATCACAAGGAACATGGCATGTTGGTGCCGTTCACCGTCGTGCCGAAGGGAACTGAGACGGTCAAGGTGACGCTCAACGACTTCACCGTCACCTCCGATACCGCCGAACTGAAGGCGGATGTGCCCTATCTGTTCGAAGTCACGAACCAGGGCAAGGCGACGCACGAACTCGTGATCGAACCGGCGGACGCGGTCGACCAGCCGTTCGAGATTCATGTCGATGGCAAGGAGAAGGAGTCCGAGGTCGAGGACATCGCGCCAGGCCAGACGAAGACCCTCCTCTGGACCTTTAGCGATGCCGGTGACTACATGATGGCCTGCCACGTCCCCGGTCACTTCGAGGCGGGAATGAAGGCGACGTTCACGGTCAAGAAGTAAGACGCTGCTCGGGGCGCGTTCCGGTTGGGACGCGGCTGATCACCCGGTCGAGACGAATCTGCCCTGCGCGGGGCGCCGGATTTCCGGCGCCCCGCGTCGCGTTCGCGCGGCGAGCGTTATTAAATGCCCGGCCGCGCGTTTACCTGAGCAGAAGCAGCACCGTGATAGACCGAATCCAGGGGCAGCCGCGTGTACGGATCGGCGCCGGCACCGCAATTGGCATCAAACCAGATTCGGGAGGCCACGCCGGAAGACGTGGCCGAAGCCGAACTGGTCGCCCGCGCCCAGCATGACCCGCGCGCCTTCGCGCCGCTCTACACCCGGTATGCCGATCCGGTCTACCGCTACTGCTTTCGGCGGCTGGGTAGCGAGGAGGCGGCCGCGGATGCCACCAGCGCCATTTTCGCCAAGGCGCTGGCCGCGTTGCCGCGCTACCGGACCGGATCGTTCCGCTCCTGGCTCTTTACCATCGCGCACAACACCATTGTCGATGGGCTGCGAGTGGTTCAGGTCGAAGCTCTGCCCGAGACCGTTGATGAACCGATCGATCCATCCCCGACGCCGGAGGAGGCGGCTATGACGGCGGATGCGGGGCGTGAACTGCGCGCGGCGCTGGCGCATCTCTCCGGCGATCAGCGCCGGGTGGTTGAACTGCGGTTGGCGGGACTGACCGATCAGGAGATCGCCCAGGTCACGGGACGCAGCCTGGCCGCGACCCGAATGGTGCAGGTGCGGGCGGTGGCCCGGCTGCGCCGCCTGCTGCTCCCGCATGGCGGCCGGGAGGGAGGCTCGCATGTGCCCTGAGCAGAATGGCCGCGAGTCCGACCTGGCCCGGCAGTCTGGGCCACTGAGCGTCTACTGGAACGCGGTGATCGACGGCGAGGCGCGCGCGCCGCGCGATCTCGATCCAGGTCTCGCCGCGGTGGTGGATCGCCTCCACGCCATCGACTCGGCGCCGCCGCTGAGCGCGGCCCGGCAGGAGCAGATCTGGCGCAACCTGATCGCCGGTTCGGTTCCAGACGATCGGGTCGCGCCCGCGCCGAAGCCGATCGAGTCGCGCAATGGCCGGGAGTATGTGGTGCTGGCGCGGCCGGCGGCGGTGCCGGTCACCCGCCGTACCTGGCTGCTGACCCACTTTGCGACGGCCGCGCTGGTGCTGCTGGCGGTAGTCAGCGGCTTCCTCGTCTTTCTGCGGCCGCACCTGTCGCCCGGTTCCCCGGCGTCCCGCCTGGTCATCAGTCAGATCGATGTCAATCGCGCCCCGCTCCTGCCCCTGGGAGTCATCAGCGACCTGTCGCTCGTCGAGGCGACGTTCAGGGAGATGCCCCCCGGCGGCAAGCCGTACTGGGGAGAGGTGTCGCGCCCGGTCCTTGCGCCGGGAGCCGAGGACAGCACCGGCGCCGCGTCCGATACCGGCGTCGGCCCGATGGCCTTCACCGTCGAATCGGGGCGGGTCAGTGTGGTTGCCTCGGGCGCGGTCGCGGTCACGCGGGGGGTGGGCACGAAGGGCGCCAGCGCGGAAACGATCCCGGCGGGAAGCGAGGTCGCGCTGCAGCCAGGAGATCAACTTGTCGCCCCGGCCGGGGTCACCCTGCGGCGGCGCAATGACGGGCAGGACCCGGCCACGCTGCTCGCCTTCGGCATTGTTGATGGCAGTGCGCTCTCCACCCCGGGCTACCTCTTTGTCGGCGATCTGGCCGATCTGCCGTTTCCGATCTTGCAGCCGGCTCCGGTGACGGTGGGCGTGCGGCGCCTGATGATCGCGCCGGATGGCAGCGTTCCCCTCGATTCCGTTGCGGGCTTGCGGCTGCTCTATGTCGAATCGGGCACGGCGAATCTGGAGCCACTCGCCGCCGATGGCTCGCTCGATCGGCGCCGCGGCTACCCCATCCGGGCCGGTAGCGGCACCTCGCATTTCGACGACAGCGCCGAGCGGACCGTTCTCGTCAACCGCGGCGAGGCGCCGAGTGTCGTGCTGATCGCGACGATCACCACGCCGCCTGCCACGGGCGAGACGGTTGAACCCGCGGCGAGGAGCACGGTTGAAGACACGGTGATCATGCATGGCACCTTCCAGTCCGTACCCCCTGACGCCGACTGGATGGGGATCGAGCGCACGACGCTGGCGCCGGGGGCGCGGTGGGACCTGGGTCTGAGCAAGAACGACGGCGAGGGGCCCTGGCTCTACCGGGTCGAGGCCGGCGAGTTGACGATTCGCGCCGACGGGCCGATCACCGTCACTCGCGCGGGCGAAACGCAAGCGACCACTATCCCAAGCGGCAGTGATGTGGTGCTGCGAACTGGTGATCAGGGATTGACGCCATCCGGAATCACCTCGCAGTGGCGGAATGAGGGCTCCGTCCCCACCAAGGTCATCGATTTCGGCGTTACCACCTTCGGGTTGGGGTTCTTGCCGGAGGGTGTTTCTCACGTCGCCATCATCGATCGTAGTACGTCGGCCCTTCCAGCACCCGTCACGGTTGCGGTACACCGGGTAGTCGTGCCGGCGCGAAGCGTTCTCGCGTCCGACAATCTGCCCGCAGTCGCCATGATCCATGTCGAAACCGGTGAACCCCTGTTTGGCGACGGAAGCGAGACCATGTCATCGGCGATGCTACAGCCACAAGGAACCCCCGCCGGATGGCGCCCTCTGATCACCGGAAATACCCTCTGGAATACTCCTCCCCAGTGGGCGTTGCGCTCTGCCAAAGACGCTCCCACGACCCTGCTCATCCTGACGTTGACGGACGCACCTGCACCGGAGGGAACGCCTATGGGGTGATCCGGCCCGGCTCATCTCCTCACATCGTTTGTCGCCGCGCCGGCGCCCATCTGGCTGTCCGCGCGCATTGAAACCCCGATCGGAAGGCATTGTCCGTTCGCCACGCGGCGCACGGTTGGAAGCGTGTTGTCTTCGCTCGTCGTGCAGAAAGGACCACTATCATGTCCCGAACCCACACCCTCCGCCCCGTCATCTCCCGCCGTGGACTCCTGCAATCCAGTCTGGCCGGCGCCGCGCTGCTCCCCTTCGCCACCCTGCCGGAAGCAAACGCCGCCTCCGCCTGGTCCGAAGCGCGCGGGGCGCTGACCGCGCCGCGGCGGATGCAGGATGCATCGCATCCCGCGCTCTGGCGCACCTGGTTGCTGACCACCCCGGATCAACTCCGCCCGGAGGCGCCGGCGGAACCGACGCCGGACGAGATCGCCGAGCTGCTCGAACTGCAGGCGGCGCGTGACGAAGCGGCGCTCGCCCTGGTTCACAAATGGTTCGGGCGGCCGTCGGTGGTCACCTGGACCGAACTCGCCAGTGACGCCTTTGCCGAGTTCAAGATGCCGCCGATGCGCCAGAGCCGCGCCCAGGGCATCCTGCAGACGGCGATGTACGACGCCGTCATCGCCGCCTACGACGCCCAGGATGCCTACAACGCGCCCGCGCCCGCGGCCGCCTCGCCCGAGTTGACCGTGGTGGAAGGCATCACCGACGCGCGTCCGGCCTATCCCGCCGCAGACGCCGCGGTCGCCGGCGCCGCCGCCGCGGTCCTGACCAGTCTCCTCCCCGATGCCGCGCCGGGCCGTTTCGATACCATCGCCGAGGAGGCGGCCAAGGCGCGCCTGATCGCCGGCACGAACGTCCGGCGCGATACCGATGCCGGGCTGGCGCTGGGGCAGGCGGTCGCCCAGTTGGCGCTTGCCCACGGCGCCGATGACCGCCCCGGCAAGGACTGGGACGGCAGCGGCCGGCTGGAGGGACCGGGCTACTGGCAACCGACCCCGCCCGCTTTCGCGGAGACCCCGCTCGAACCGCTTGGGGGCACCTGGCGAACGTGGGTGCTGGAAGCGCCGGACGCGTTCCGCCCGGCGCCACCGCCCGCCTACGACACCCCGGCCTGGCAGAGTCAACTGATCGCCGTGCAAGAGGCGGTCGCGCGGCGGACGTTCGCCCAGGAGCACGCCGCGCGCTACTGGCAGGGTACGGCCGCCGCGAAGCTATGGACCGGGTTCGCGCACGAATTGATCGCCCGTGACGGGCTCGATCTGCCACACGCGGCGCGGGTGCTTGCCTACCTCGGCGTGACCCTGGCCGACGGCCAGACCGCGGTCTGGGACGCCAAGTACACCTACTGGACAGAACGGCCGATCACCGCCGATCCGGAATTGAACGTCCTCTTCCCGACGCCAAACTTCCCCTCCTACCCGTCATCGCACTCCACCAACTCCAACTCGGCGGCGGTGATTCTCGGCCACTTCTTCCCGGATGCGGCGGGGGACCTGTTCGCCATGGCTGAGGAGGCGTCGAAATCACGGTGCTGGGCCGGGATTCACTTCCCGGTCGATGACGACGCGGGAACCCTCCTTGGCCGCAATGTCGGCTACCTCATCGCGGCGATGGCCAGCGAGGAGGACGACATGTAGGAGCACTTTTCTCCCCGCAATTCGATGAGGCGGGGTGCAGCATGACCCGGAGCGCTTTTCCCGGTCCGTAGGCTGGCAGGGGGAGGGCGGTCTCGCCGCCAGAACCCTCACCCCAACCCCTCTCCCGCTCGGCGGGAGAGGGGCTTTTGGGCCGCGTTGCTCTCCCGGCTTCGTCCGAAGATGCGATCATTGTCGGGGAGCAGCAAGACCGCGCGGAGCGTAGCGTGACCTCGTTGTGGCAGATTGCGAGAAGCCGAGCCTTGGTGGTGCTGATGCTCGGTCATTTCTCGAATGACATGCTGGCCGGCGTCCTGCCGATGCTCTTCCCCCTCGCCAAGATCCAGTTCGGTCTCTCCAATGCCCAGATCGGGCTGGTCACCCTCGCCTTCACCGGCATGTCGTCCCTCACGCAACCGGTCTTTGGCTACTTCTCGGACAAGTACAGCCGGCGCTGGTTCGTCCCGGCGACGCTTCTCTGGGGTTCGGTCTGCGCCTCGATGCTGGGGTTCGTCACCAGTTACCACGCCTTCATTGCCCTCGCCGCGCTGGCCGGGATCGGCTCGGGCGCCTTCCACCCCCTGGGCGCTTCGAATGCCGCCGCCGTCTCGCGGGACGAGCATCGCAACGCGGCGATGTCCTGGTACACCGTCGCCGGCGGGCTTGGCTACGGTCTCGGCCCGATCATCGGCTCGCTGCTGCTGGCCACCTTCGGCCGCGTCGGCACCCTCTTCCTGTTCATCCCCGGCAGCATCGCCGCCGGGTTGATCGGGTCGCAAATGCGGGTGGTCGAGCGGGCACGGGCGGCGCGGGCGGCATTGGCGCGCGCCACCGAGGCCGTGCCACGCTGGCGGCTCGTCTTCCGCATCGTGATCGTGACCATGCTGCGCTCGTGGGTTTCCCTCTCCGTCCTGCAATTGAGCCCCGTCTGGTACGCCGAATTGGGATTCAGCAAGGCGTTCTATGGCGTCCTGGCCGGCGTGATGATCCTCTCCGGCGCGGTCGGCACCCTCATCGGGGGCACCTTTGCTGACCGGGTCGGACAGAAACGGATCGTCGCCGGTTCTCTGCTGATGACCATTCCCGCGCTCTTGCTCTACGTCGCCTTTCCCGGTCCACAGGGTCTGCTGCTGGCGGGCGTGTTTGGCTTCTTCTGCGACGCGTCGCTCTCGGTGACGCTGGTCATGGCGCAGCGGCTGGTGCCGGGACGGGTGGGGATCGCCTCCGGGGTGATCCTCGGTCTCGGCTTCGTCACCGGCGGCATCGGGGTGCCGATCACCGGGCGGCTTGCCGATCAATTCGGCATTCAACTCGCGCTGGCCAGTCTCAGCGTGGTGCTGGTGCTCGCCGTGATCCTGGCCCTGGCGATGCCGAGCGACCGCGAAATCGCGCAGGCGAACGAACCGGACGTCCTCCCCGTGCGGGGCGAGATGCCCGTGCCGAGCGGCGCGGCGCGCTGAGGCGGAGCGAGAGCGATGCGCTTCGGTCGGGTGGAAGGAGTGGTGCGTTCGGTTGCGGATGGGGAGGGGACGCTGCTCCGGCTCACCGTCTGGCTGGACACCGGGCAGCGACTGGAGACGGTGCGGGACGAGACCCTGGCGCCGGTGCGCCCGATCGCCTCGTTTGCCGATCTCGTCTGGCACGCCGACCAGTGGACTCAGGAGACGATCGGCACCACCCTTGCCGAGCAGGGCTGGGAGGCGATCGGCGCTGGCGAGTTGCCGGACACCGACGCTTCGGAACCCGGCGCGCTGCCGCGTTCCGCCCCCTACGCGGTGCGCAACCTGAGTTGGTCCTGAATGACCACCCGGAGTGAAAGCCCGCCGGTCCCACCGGGGGCGGAGCCGTTCCCCGCAAGCCAATGGCCGCGGCGCCCCTGGCTGCGCAACCTCCTCATCGTCCAGATCGCCCTCGCGTTGCTGGCGCTGGCGGTCTGGATTTGGACGCCGGACAATCCGCCGCTGCCGCCCCTACCAGCGACCACCGCCGCGCTGGTCGCTGGCGGCGCCACGTACGAGAGCGCGTTGCCCTTCGCCCAGGCTCAGGCCGATGCCTGGCTGCCGGGAGCGGTGCTGCTGAACGCCTCGATGCAGGTGGACTGGCCATGGGACGTGCCATCTGGTGAGACGACGGAGATTCCGGATACCGGCTGGCTGACCTACGCCTTCATCGCCCCGTGGGACGCGCCGGGCCGGCCGCCGGGAGCGGCCTCGCTCGGCATCGTCATCGAGCGGCTGAGCGGGGCGATCGTCAGCCAGGATTCCGTCGGCTGGGAGACCGCGCCGGAGTTTCATCCCCCGCCGGCCCCGGCCGCGATCGATTCGGTCGCCGCGACGCTCATCGCCGACCGTATCGCCGGGCACCAGTTCCGCCTCGCCTGCTCGCAGTTCCGGCACCTCTCGCGCACCTTTCCGGTCGCGGCCGGCCGCACCGAGTGGCCGCAACACTGGGTGGTCCTCTATGAAGACAGTCGCGTCCCGGATCAGCATGGGCTGCTGGTGCGGATCGATGCCACCACCGGGAAGGTGCTGGCGCAGGAGGGCACCGCGCCCGCGTGCCCGTGAGCGGCACATTGGAGAAGCCGAGGGAGGAATGCGATGGCCACCAGTCCTGACCCAAGCCGCGCCTACATCGCGACGCGCCAACTTGGGGACGCCACGATCACCGTCATTTCCGATGGCGAACTGCTCTGGGCGCCGAGATATCCGGTAGCCGAGCCGGAGTGGCGCCGGGAATTGCCCCAGGCCGATGCGCGAGGCCGCATCTGGCTCGGGTTGAATGTCGTCCTGGTGCGGCTGGGTGATGCCCTGGTCGTCATCGATCCCGGTTGCGACGATCCGGATTCCGCCTGGCAGCAATCGCTCGCCGCGGCCTGGCCGAACGAGGTCTTTGCCCGCTCACCGGGGCTCGGCGCGGCCTTGCGGGAACTCGGGATCGACCCAGCGGCGGTGACGCATGTGGTGATCACCCATGCCCATGGCGATCATTTCCCGGGCGTCGTGACCGAGCATGACGCTGGGTTCCAGCCACGATTTCCGCACGCCCGGCACTTCATCGGCCGCGGCGATTGGACGGGGAATCCGCGGCGGGGGCAGCCGGGGAGCGATCTGGAGCGGCTGGAGGTGATCGATCGGCTCGGACTGCTCGATGAGGTCGATGCGGAGCGCGAGATCGCGCCGGGCATCACGATCATTCCCGCGCCGGGTGAAACACCCGGGCACTGCCTGGTCCGCATCGTGTCCAGGGGCGAGACCTGCTACGTGATGGGCGATGTCATTCACCATCGCTGTGAAGTCGCGCACCGCGACTGGATGCCGCCGGGCCGGGACGAGCCGACCCTGGCGCGGACCCGGGAGCGCGTGTTCGCGGCGGCGGATGGCGCGCTCGTCATCCACGCCCACGATCCGTTTCCGGCCTGGAGCCGGATCGTGGCCACCCGCGACGGTTATCAGTGGGAGCCCGCCTGACAACGGCTGGAGGCGGCGTTCGGGGTCAGGAGACAGGAGTCAGGAGTCAGGTGTCAGGAGTCAGGAGACAGGGGTCAGGAGACCAGGGGCGGGTGCTACGATGACGGGCCAGGACGTGAGATCAGGAACAGTGACGGGAAGGGGAGAGGAGAATCACGGTCGATGAAGGTGCTCGTTTCGGCGGACATGGAGGGAACGTGCGGGATCGTCTCCTGGGTGCAAGTCATGCCCCCGGAAGTTGCCGGGGGACGCGAGCCGCACTCGCTCGATGAGTACACCCGCGGCCGGGAGCGGATGACCGCCGAGGTCAATGCCGCGGTCGAGGGCGCCCTCGCTGCCGGCGCCGACGAGGTGATCGTCAACGACAGCCATGACGGCATGCGCAATCTCCTGCCGGACAAACTCCATCCCGCGATCCGCTTCATCACCGGCAGCGACAAGCCACTCGGCATGATACAGGGGGTCGATCTCGCAGGGATCGGCGCGGTCTTCTACACCGGGTATCACGCCAAGGCGGGCACCCCGGCGGCGCCCCTGGCGCACACCTGGTCCGGCTGGCTGAACGATGTGCGTATCGATGGTGTTTCCACCGGCGAATTTGGCATCAATGCGGTCGTGGCCGGGCACTTCGGCGTGCCGGTCGTCTTCATCTGCGGGGACAAGAAGGCCGTGGCCCAGACCCAGGCCTATCTCGGCGATCAGGTGGTCGGGGTCGTCGTCAAGGAGGGGATCACCACCTTTTCCGCGCTCCATCTCCATCCGGAGAAGGCCCGGCAACTGATCCGGGAAGGGGCCGAGGCGGCGGTGCGCGGCGCGACGTCCGCGCGTCCCTTCGTACCACGCGAGGGCTGGGCGGTTGAACTGGAATTCGATCACCAGGCCCGCGCCGATGCCGCGGCGATGGTCCCCGGCGTTTCCCGCACCGGGGAACGTGCTGTCTCCTGGGTACCGCGGAGCGGTCTGGCGTTCATCCACACCTTCAACGCGGTGATGGACTGCGCGGGCGTGCGGATGTCGCCGTGAGCCCACTCGATGTCCAGCGGGCGGCGCCTGTCGCTTCCGCGGAGGCATTCGCCCGCTGGCTAGCGGCACACGGCGGCGAGGAGCGCGAACTGATCGTGGCGATTTACAAGAAAGCCTCCGGCAAACAGACGGTGACGTTCGATGCCTTGCTGGAGACCGCGCTCTGCTACGGCTGGGTCGATACCCAGACGAAAAGTATCGACGCCGAGCGATACGCGATCCGGTTCGTGCCGCGCAAACCCGGTTCCAACTGGTCGGCGATCAACCGCGGCATCGTCCGCCGCTTGATCGCCGCCGGGCGCATGACCCCGGCCGGCGCCGCGGTGTTGCCAGCGGATCTGGAACGGTGACGTTCCGTCTGCCGGATGAACCCTGGGTGCCGCCGGAAACGACGGCGCCTGCCTGTATCGCCTGGTGGGCGGCGGTCGCCCCCGATGCCCCTGCGCTCCTCGCCGTCGATGGCCGCCACCTGACCTATCACGCACTGCAGGAGGCCACCGAGGCGTTTGGCCGCGCCTGTGCCGCGCTCGGCCTCGGCCGGGGCGACCGTCTCCTGCTCGAATTGCCGGAAGGGATGACCTACACGCGGGTGCTGCTGGCGACGATGCGCGCGGCAACCGCGGTTCCGGTCAGCGCGGGGAAGCCTGCCACGGAAGCGGACGCGATTCTGGCCAAGGTCAAACCGCGGGCGGTGATCGCCAGGCGCGGCGAACCGGCAACCTTTCGCGACCGGGCGACGGCGGCCGGGATCCCGGTGCTCGAGGTCGATGCCGATGGGACGCTGCTGCCGGATCAGGGCGCGGTCGGACCGCCGCGTCCCACTCCCGATGCTCCGGTCCCAGACGAACTGGCGGCGATTCTACTCACCTCGGGTACGACCGAACTGCCTCGCGCGGTGCCGATTCGCCACGATGCGCTGCTCGCGGTCTGCGGCGCCCGCGTCGTGATCCGCGAATTCACCCGGCATGACCGCGCCCTCCTCTCAGCACCGGCGTCGTTCGTGGTCGGAATTGCCCGCGCGGTGGAAGCGCTCATCTCCGGTGGGAGCGCGATCATGGTCGATCCATTGGAGATCGTGGCCAGCGCCGCCGCGATCCGCGATCTGCAGCCGACCTGGGCCTGGATGAGTCCCGCCTTGCTGGAACTGGTGGTGGACGCCGCCGATCGCGACCCGGCGATTGCCGAATGGCGCCCGCGGATGGTCCGCAGTGGTGGCACGCGCATCCCGCCATCACTGGTGGCGCGGGCTGAATCCTTGTGGGGCGTTCCCGTGCTCAACGGATACGGCTCCACCGAATCGCTGGGGTTCATCTCCGCCGAGGAGCGTCCCGATCGAATTCCGCGCAAGCCCGGTTCCGCCGGTCAGATCCGGCCCGGCCTCGAGGTCACGATCCGCGCGGACAATGGCGACGCGCTGCCGATTGGCGCGACCGGCGAGATCACGGTCCGCACGGGACGCAATTTCACCGGCTATTTGGACGATCCGGACGCGACCGCGGCGATCTTCTTCCCCGGCGGCTGGTATCGCACCGGCGATGTCGGCCATCTCGACAGCGATGGCTATCTCTTTGTGACCGGCAGGCTGCGCGAGATGATCAACCGGGGTGGGGAAAAAGTCGCTCCGCACGAAGTCGACGATGCCCTCCGCGAGCACCCGGCGATCGCCGATGCCGCCGCATTCGCCGTGCCCGATCCGCGTCTCGGGGAAGAAGTGGCGGCGGCGGTAGTCCTGTGCGACGGCGCAGCTGTCAGCCCCCGCGATCTTCGCCGCTGGCTTGTGCATCGGTTGGCGGTGCACAAGATCCCGCGCCGGATCGTCTTTCTCGATGCGCTACCGCGCACCGCGTCGGGAAAAGTGCAGCGGGGGGCGCTGACCGAGCGCTACGCCGCTGATCAGAGCGCCTGAATCATTCTCTAACCCTGGCTGATGCAGTACCGAATCAGCCAATCAGTCATTCATATTTGGGTTAATGCCTCTTGGTACCGTTGGTGGTAGGTGTTCTGGCAGCGGCATGATCGCCGTCATGTTTGTCCACACGACCAATATGGGTGCATGTCAGACCCACATTCCCGAAATCTTCCCTGGAAGGATGCCCTGTGCCTGCTGAACGAGTTCTTCCCGCCGATTCGGATGGCGTATTGCCGCGAGCGTCGACGCCGACCGAGGCTATCGTCGCTGGCGTCTGGGCGCGCGAATTGGGGATGGCGGATATCGGGCTTGGTGACGACCTGATCGACCTTGGCGCGAACTCGTTGCAGGGCGCGGCGATCCTCGGCGCGCTGGAGACGATCTTCGGCTTGACGATGCCAACCCGGTTGTTGTTCGAGGAACCGACGGTCGCCGATCTCGCCGCCTGGATCGATCGCGGCCGCGGCGCCACCACCGGTGCATCCGCCCCGGTGCGCATTCAGGTGGGCGCGGGACAGGCGCCGGTGTTTGCCGTGCCCGGCGGCCGCGGCGACGAGAGTCAGATTTTTCGACTGGGCCAGTTGGCTCGCGCCGCGGATTCATGCTGGCCCGTCTATGCGTTTCCGGGTGATGTGCCGGTTCCGCTGTCCACGCCCGCGACTGAATGGGTCGAGGCTGCGGCGGCATTGCAGGTTGCCGCCGTCCGCGCGATCCAGCCACAGGGGCCGTACCGGCTGTTCGGGTACTGCATTGGTGGCCTCTTCGGGTGGGAGATGGCCCGGCAACTCGAAGCGACCGGTGAAACCGTGACGCTGTTCATGGCCGATACTCGCAACCTGAGTGCACAAGAGAAGGACGTGTTTCGAGGCTTGGTCCGCGAAGCGACGACACGCGACGAAATTCGCCACCACCGCCGGGTGCGCCGGGAATGGCGCACTCGGCAGAGCGCGGCCGGGTTATCCTGGCAGCGACCACTGGGCGAAAGCAGAAAGCATCGGGTGAACATTGTCCGCGCCTACACGCCTGGCCCAATCGCGGCGAATGTCACCCTGGTGGTCAACGAGTTCTGGCATCGCGTCGACCCGACCCTCGGCTGGGCCGATCTCCTCGGCGACCGGCTGCGCGTGATTCCCGTTTCCGGTCATCACGGACCGGAATGGAATCTGCCGGAGATCGCTGCCGCGCTACGAGCCTGGCTGCAAGAGATCGATTGAGGTGACCGCGCATGCGGCGCGGGGAGTTCGCGCTGATCCGATGATGGGACCGCGCCAGGCGGGTGGACCACGGCGACGGACAAGATGCCTCGCCGCGGCTGCGATGAACGTGCCGACAAAACGCTACGGAGTGAACGGGGCCGTTCTGGCCCGGACGGCCCCAAACCTGGCGTAGTCACTCAGATTGCCCCATGTGTGACACGTCGCTCCCGTGCGCCGAGACCGGTTGATTGAAGATCGCACCTGGCGCCATAGCCAGAGGTCACCGGGGTCATCGCAAACCTCGCCAGGGCATCACGCTAGCGCCGCGGGAGCGCGATCGATGTGTCGCTAACGCGTTACGAGCGATCTTGACCGCTTGACACTGCCATGCTTGCTCGCTATGATCCGCCCCTAACCATCATACGATAGTATCTATGCGCGGCGTTGGCGGTCTGGTCGAGCGGCAGTGACACGACCTCAAGCATCAGCCCTCCGGCGTGGACTCCATCGCGATGTTGTCCATCAGCTTGGGCTTCTGGTTCTCGCCAACGGGACCGCGGCAGGAGCGACGTTGCCAGATGAGACGGCGCTGAGCGAGCAATTCGGCGTAAGCCGGACGGTTGTGCGGGAAGCCATCAAGGTCCTGGCTTCGAAAGGCCTCGTCGAGACCCGGCCGAAGGTGGGCACGCAGGTACGCCCGCGCCGCGATTGGAATCTCCTCGATTCGGACGTGTTGGCCTGGCGCTACGAGGTCGGTCCGGACGAGGGGTTCCTGGAGGACGTCAGCGAGGTGCGCGCGATCATCGAACCAGCGGCGGCGGCCCTCGCCGCCAAACGCGCCACCGCTGACGAGGTGAACCAGATCCTTTCCTGGTGCAGCCGGATGGAGGCTGCCGCCGCCGAGGATGGCGACGACTACATCGATGCCGACATGGGCTTTCACACAGCCATGCTCGACGCCTGCCACAACGATCTGCTGGCCCAGTTGAGCGACACGATCACGATGGCGCTGCGGCTCAGCCGGCGCCTGACGGTGACGGTTCCCGGCAGCAGCATCGCCGCGATGCCGGCACATTGGGCAGTGGCGCACGCAATTGGCGATCGCGATCCGCACACCGCCGACCACGCCATGCGCGAGTTGCTACGGGCGACAGCCGCGGACATCGAGCGTGCGCTGCACGCCGTGGAGCGAGGCACACGGTAACGCAAGCCGTCATCGGACCCGGAGGAGCAGCACCATGCCGAGCGAGGACATGATTGAGACGGGGGTGGCTCGCCGGTGGACTGGTGGCGGCCGGGTGCCGTTCCCCCTGGTGATCTCACGAGACAACTGCAGACGCGCGGCCGCCAGCGGGACTGACCCGCCGGCCGGAGGTGCGTGCACGCGAACGAGAGGAGGTGATTCCGACCACCACGATGAGGGCCAGGCGCCCGGAATGTCGATATGCTTGCTCGGTCCGCAACCCAGGGCTTGACTCCACCCGAGCACAGCAGTTACAAGTCGGAACACTCGACGACAGAAATCTGAAGCGGCAACCAAAGCACAGAAAGGGAGTCCATCAATGGAGAAGGCTGTCCTTGAAAGCATGCCACCAGAACAGCGCGTCAGTTACGAGGTGAGCCGGCGCAAGGCACTCGGTATCGCGGCGAAGTTTGGGTTGGGCGGCGCCGCGGCCGCCGCGCTCGGCGCCGGAATGGGAGCGGGATCGGTCCGGGAGGCACTGGCCGCCGCCGGTTTGCCGAAGAAGGACTACAAGATCACCTTCGTCAACCATGTCACGACCAATCCGTTTTTCACCCCGACCGTCTACGGCATCGAAGACGCCTGTGCGTTCCTGGGCTGCAGTTATCAGTGGACCGGCTCGCAGTCCTCAACTGTCGCCGAGATGGTGTCCGCGATGCAGACGGCGATCGCCAACAAGGTGGATGGCATCGCGGTGTGCCTGATCGACGCCGAGGCGTTCAACAAGCCGACGGAAGACGCGCTCAGCATCGGCATCCCGGTGATCGGGTACAACGCCGATACGACCGATAATGCCCGGCTCGCCTACGTTGGCCAGAGTCTCTACCAGTCCGGCTACAACATCGCCCAGAAGTGGCTGCCGATGGTGAAACCGGGCGGTAAAGTCATGCTCTCCATCGCCACGCCCGGTTCGCTGAACCTGCAGCCGCGGCTCGACGGCTACATCCAGGCGATCAAGGACGCCGGCGACCCGGTCACGTACGAGACGCTGGAATCCGGTGTCGACCAGGCCACGGAAGAGTCGCGCATCGAGAGCTACTACCTCGCAAACAAAGACCTGGTCGGCATGTTCGGCACCGGCGCCACCGATTCCCTGGCGGTGGGCAAGATCTCCCAGAAGTACGGCCTCGCGGCGCAGGGGGTCATCACGGCCGGCTATGACTTGCTTCCGGAGACCCTCGCGCTCATCAAGAGCGGCGACATGACCTTCACCACTGACCAGCAACCGTACCTGCAGGGCTTTATTCCGACGCTGCAGATCTATCTCTACAAGCTGTCGGGCGGCGCGGTCTCCCCCGCGAACACCGATACCAGTCTGGCCTACGTCACGAAGGACAACGTCGACATCTACCTCAGCCCCTCTCGGTTCGAGGGCAGCACCGAAGCGGAGCCGGAATAGCGACCGCAGCGTCGGGCGATGGACCGGAGGTTAGTCCCCGGTCCGTCGCCGCGTTCGCGCGAACGACGTGCAACCACGGACGCTGGCCCCTCGCCGGCGTCCCTCTCCATGCGGCGCGGCGGCCGTCACGGGTCCATCGCGGCGCTGTCACGGTCGATCCGCGGCCAACGACGATCGGGGTGGCGCCTTCGCGGCGGTGAGCGCTGATAACGCCGTGGGTCGCTGTTGGTCGCTGGTCGAAGCGGGCCGCATAATGTGCCACTCCCCGGCGCCATCCGGGGTGGGCAATGACTTCGGGCAGGTCAGAAGAAGCAGGGACGATGGCACAGTCGAGCGCAAGCCAGATTGACGTGGAGCAGCCAGCGCGAGGCCGGCAGTGGCTGGAAGCGGCCCTCGCTTTCATTGCCCGTTACCGGGAAGCCAGCATCGCCGCCGTCGCGGCGTTGCTCGTTGCCTATATCCAGCTCAACAACAGCGTCTTCCTGAGCAGCCCGGTCATGAGCGTGGTGCTGCGAGACACGGCCCGCATCGGGATGATCGCCGCGGGCATCGTCCTGGTCATGATCACCGGCGAGATCGATCTGTCCGTCGGCGCGACCTACGCCATGGCTCCATACGCAATGATCCGGCTGACCACCGATCTGGGATGGTCGCTCTGGCTGTCGGCGGTGGTCGCGATCCTGCTCGGGGTCCTTGTTGGGTTCATCAACGGATTCATCACCGTCAAACTGCGCATCCCGTCGTTGATTACCACTCTCGGTATGTTCTTCCTGCTCACGGGTCTGACGGTTTCGTTCGCGCGGAGCCAGCCGATCCGGATGCCGGAGCAGCAGCCCTTCAATCTGGTGTTCGGTCAGAATCGCTTTGGCCCACTCGATCCGCTCTTCTCGTGGAACGGTCTCACCGGCTTTACTCCGATCATCTGGACCGTCGCCATCGTGCTGGTGTTGACGCTCGTCCTGTCCCGCACCGTCTTCGGCCTGCACGTGATCTCCACCGGCAGCAACCTGCTCGCCGCGCGTGAGATCGGCGTGCGCACCGATCGCATGAAAATCGCCACCTTCATGATCCTGGGCGGCCTCGCCTCGTTGACCGGGGTGATTACGGCCACCGTCACGGGTTCCGCGGCGCCCGATGCCGGCGGCAGTAATCTGACCCTGCTCGCCATCGCCGCCGCGGTGATTGGCGGCACCGCGCTGACGGGCGGGTCTGGCACGGTGATCGGGGCCTTGATCGGCGCCTTTGTCATCGCCTGCCTCAACAATGGCTTGGTGCTTCTCGGCGCGCAGGCCACGGAGTCCAACATTTACCTTGGTGTGGCGATCCTCGCGGCCATGATCCTCAACGTGCAAGTGGATGCGATACGAGTGCGGAGGAAGCGCTGATGGTCGATGCGGCTGCTCCGGTCATCCTCGAGGCCGAGCACCTCAGCAAGCGCTTTGGCGCGGTCACGGCCCTGACGGACGTCAGCCTGCGCCTGCATCGGGGCGAGGTGTTGGGACTGGTGGGGGACAACGGCGCGGGCAAATCCACGCTGATCAAGATTCTCTGTGGGTTCCACAAGCCCGATAGCGGCACCTATACCTTTGACGGCAAGCCGGTCCACCTGAACTCGCCGATGGAGGCCCGGGCCCTGGGCATCCAGACCGTGTACCAGGACCTGGCGCTGGTCAACGATCTCAGCGTCTACCACAACATGTTCCTGGGCAGGGAACGAAAAAAACGAATGCTGGGTTTCCCGTTGCTTGACAATCGCTCGATGCGCCGGCTCACCGTCGAGTATTTGAGCAACCTTGGTATCCGCATTCCCAATGTCGACAATACGGTCTCGATGCTCTCCGGCGGTCAGCGCCAGAGCATCGCGGTGGCCCGCTCCATCTACTCCAACCCCACGGTGCTGATCATGGACGAGCCGCTCGCCGCGCTCGGCGTGCGCGAGAGCCGTCTGGTGCTGAACCTGGTGCTGGAGTTGAAGAAGCGGGGAGATATCTCGATCATCCTGATCGCTCACAATTATGCTCAGGTGTTCGAGGTTTGCGACCGCATCAATTTTCTCAGCGGTGGCAGGATCGTCTTCGATGCCCGCACCGCCGACACCACGGTCGCGGATCTGATCGATCTGGTGACATCGGGCTACAAACTCAACCCTCCCACCCCGCATCCAAGCACCGCTGGCCTGGGCGCGTAATCTGCCTCAACAAACCGCACCTTTGATGATAATGACGTCCAATTGCTGGGAAATCGCGATCAGCCGTCGTCCCCAGGGTGCGGTTCACCGAGCGGGAGGCGCACGGTAAAGGTGCTGCCCTGACCTTCCGTGCTTTCGACCGCGATCGTGCCGCCATGCTGCTCCACGATCTGCCTGGCGCCAGCCAGACCGACGCCGCTGCCGGCGATGTCGCCGACGTTGCTGCCGCGATGACGGATCTCGAAGATATGCGGCAGGTCGCTCGCGGGAATGCCGATCCCTTCATCGCGCACGGTCAGTACCGCGACGCCATCCTCCCGCGCGAGGCCAATTTCGATGGTCCCTCCCGCCGGGCTGTACTTGATCGCGTTGCCGATCAGGTTGTCCAACACACGCCGAACCTGCGACGGGTCCCAGTGACCGACGAGCGTATCGTCGGCGCTTTCTACCCGGATCGGACGTTCATCCTCGGTCGGGGCGAGGTCGTCAATCGCGTGCCGAACCAGCGCCACCAGATCGGTCGGTTGCCGGTCGAGGGTAGCGCCATGACCAGGGATCACGTGACGCTGTTCGCCCAGTTCGTCGATCAGGACCGTCATCCGGGCCGTGAGTTCCGCCAATCCCGCGAGACGTTCGGCGAGAACCTCCGGTTCGAGTCCGCCCTGACGCTCCAGGTTCCGTTGCAGCAGTTGCAGTTGGAGCCTGAGGGCGGTCAGCGGATTCTTCAGATCGTGGGCGACCGCGTCCAGTAGCGCTTCCCGTGCCGCCTCGGCCTGTTTGCGCGCGGTGACATCGATCGTGTGTCCGACAATGCGGTGTAGCCGGCCTTCGTCATCCCGGACCAGGGTGGCGCGCTCGAAGAGCCAGCGGTAGGAGCCGTCCTTGTGCCGGGCGCGGTATTCGTATCCACTTCCGCTGGCGGCAAGCACTTCAAACGTGGCGACCGCTTCGGCCATCGTCGCGGCGCGGTGCTCCGGGTGGATGAGAGCAGACCACGCTTCCCACGTCGGCGCGATCTCTCCCGGCTCGTAGCCGAGTACGCTGCGCAATCCGGCGCTGCGCTCGATGCGGTGCGTCTCCAGATCCCACGCGAAACTGAGCGCCCCGGCGGCCTCCTCGGCGCGCGCGAATTGATCGTTGACCGCCGCGATACGGGCTTCCGCCTCTTTGCTGGCGGTGATATCGGTCGACGTGCCGAACCAGCGCACCACGTGCGTGTCGTCCGCGACGATCGGCACGCCACGAATCAGGAACCAGCGCCAGGAGCCAGCTAGGTCCTGCATTCTGGCTTCCACTTCCAGGGGCATCATCTCGGCGAACGAGCGCCGCCACGCTGCCGCAAGCCGATCGCGGTCGTCCGGATGATAGAGCCGCGCGATATGCGCCGGATCGTTGGTCTCCTCCAGGGTGAGACCGGAGAAGGCCGTCCAGCGGTCGTTGACAAACGAGAGCCGCCCATCCGCTTCGGTTACCCAGACGAACTGCGGCATCGCATTGGCGAGGCGGCGAAAGTTGAACTCCGACTGGCGGAGCGCGGCTTCGAACTGGCGCCGCTCCGTGACGTCCTGGAAGAGGAGGGCGACCTTGCGGCTCTCGGCCGCACCGACGCGCACCGCCTCGACCTCGAACCAGCGCCCCATCGCCGCCGAGCCTTGCTCGAAGTGCGCGGACTCGCCGGTTTCCGCCACCCGGGCGTAGAGATTGATCCAGTGATTCTCCAGACCCGGCACCAGTTCCCGCGCGGTCTTCCCGGTCGCGTTCTGGAGTCCGGTGTGCCGGGCAAAGGTGGGATTCACTTCCAGGAAGCGGTAATCGACGGCTTGCCCGCTCGCGTCATAGAGAATCTCGATGACGCAGAAGCCCTGCTCGATCCGCGCCAGCAGGTCGTGGTAGCGCTCTTCGCTCTCCCGAGCGGCGACATAAAGTTGCCGGCGCTCGATCGCGAGGCCGGCCCGATCGGCCAATTCCTGGATGAAGGCCTCGTCATCGTCATCGAAGGGGTGATCCGCGGCGGCGCGGGAAACGGAGAGGGTGCCGATGGGGCGGCCATTGGCGCGCAGCGGCGCGGCGAGCAGGACGCCGGTCGGGGCCTGCGGCAGCGCCGGCCAGAGCAGGGGATCGTCCCGCCGGCGTTGCGCAATTTCGCTGGCGGTGGGGCGTTGAGCCCTTCCGGTGCGAACCGCCGCGCCATTTGCGCCGCGCTTGGCGGGATGGCGCTCCGTGGCGAGTGCCTCCGATACCGCCACCTGCACCGCCGGATCGGGATGATCGACGGCGGCCAGATCGAGCCACTGACCATCACGAGAGAGAATGCGCACCACGGCGAGATCGCCGACCAGCATCGCCGCCTGGTGGGCCACTTCCGTGAAGACCGCGTCGGGGCTGTTGCCGGCTTCGATCAGCGCTCGCGTTGCGGTCGCGAGCGCCTCGCTGCGGGCGCGTGACTTCGCCTCCTCCTCGTCCCGCTGTCGCCGCGCCGTGATGTCCTGAACGACAACCAGTGTCTGCCGCGGGATTCCGGCCGCATCGCGCATGGGATCGGCAGTGAGTTGCACCAAACCTATCGTGCCATCGTTTCGCACGTACCGCTGCTCCATCTGGGCGACGGAGCGCTCACCGGCGATCAGCGCCAGAAACCGATCGCGATCGCGGGCATGGTCTTCAGGATGCACGAGCGCGGCAGCCGTCATGGCCAGCAACTCGCCTTCGGTGAAGCCGGTGATGGCGGAGAAGGCGGGATTGACGCGCAGGAAGCGTCCTGTCCGGGGATCGATGAGCGCCATGCCCAGCGACGTGGCGGCAAAGATTTCGCCCACGTCCACCTCGCCCTCCTGGATGTGAGGGTCTACGGACACCACAACGCGATCCTCAATGGGTTGGAAGCGATCGTCGTGCACGTTCGCTCGTCAGGATAACGATCATGCCTGATAGAGATGGTGATAGGATGCGCCTTCACTGTCAACCCACGGGCCGACGGGGATACCTAGCAGGGTCCGCAATTGCACCGGGGAGATGGTAGAGCCCGCGCGGCGCCAGATCTGTCACGCGCGCGACTTGCGCGGTTTCTTCACTGGCGCGGGAAGCAGCGCGGCGGTCTCGCGGATGACCGTTTGCAACCATTCTCGGTCATCCAGCCGATCGCCGGAGACGGCGTAAGCGTCCTTTGCCCCGGGGTAGGGCGGCGCCAGATCGGCCGGTGTGAAGTGCCGCTCCGCCGCCGCGGTCGGCTTGACGAAGAGGGTATCGTCGCAGATCAGGGCCACGATCTTCTCGTCGCAGTAGAGCCCGTATTCGCCGAACATCGCGCGAGCCCGGACCGGCAGCGGCGCGAGTTGATCGAGGATGAAGGCGACGGTTTCCTTCTCGGTCGGCATAGCGCAACTTCCTGTGGTGGTTCGATACGACTCGCCACGCGCACGGTAGCAGACGGCCTGGCGGAACATGATCGGGTTCGCATGATTGCCGAGTTCCGCCGTGCCGTTGGTGTCGTTCCTCGTGCCGAGCGACGACGCCGAGGTCCCTCCTCCGTCGGGACGACACCATACCGCGGTTGCGGTCCTTGCCTGATCGGCAGCACCCGTTGCGGGCGAGGGTGAGGAGCGGTACCTTCCCGGTGAGCGGCAGAGCGAAAGATCGGGGAGGGAAGGCGATGAACTTCGCGCGTGGCGAATTCGAGCGGCGGTACGAGCGCTTGCACCACGCCCTGGAGGAGATCGGCGCGGATGCCCTGCTGGTGACCCAGCAGGCGAACTTCAATTACTTCACTGGCTACATCGCGGCCCATCCGTGGGTCAGTTTTTCGCGCAACCTGCTGGCCATCCTGCCCCGGGAGCAACCGCCTGTGCTGGTAGTGCCGGCGTTTCTCGCCGAGGAGGCGCGCGCCCAGTCCTGGATCGAGCGGGTCTTTCCCGCCACCGCGGTCGGGGAGGCGCCGGTCGCTACCCTGGTCGACGCCTTGCGCGATCTCGGTCTGGAACGCGCCACGATCGGCGCCGAACTGGGGTACGAGCAGCGGCTCGGCATCAGTTACCGCGACTTCGAGCAATTGCGCGCGGCGCTGCCGGACGCCTCGTTCATCGACGCGGCGCCGGCGATCTGGTCCTTGCGGATGCGCAAATCGGCGGCCGAGATCGCTTGTCTCCGCGCCGCCGGCCTGGCGACCGACCGCGCGCTGGCCGACCTCTTCCCCCAGTTGCGGCCGGAGATGACGGAGCGCGAAATCGCCAGCCGCCTCGGGCAGCTGCTCCTCGCGCACGGCGCGGACCGCATCGACTGGATCATGATGACTTCCGGACGGGGGCAGTACCACCGCACCTTCGGCGTGCCGCGCGACCGGCGGCCGGAACCGGGCGACATGGTCTGGCTCGATATCTCGGCCATGGTCAATGGGTACGGCGCCGATTACGATCGCGCCGCGATCGTGGGTGGCCCGACCACGGAGCAACAGCAGTTGCAACAGGCCGTCCACGAGGCGACGATGGCCGGGGTCGAGGTGATCGCGCCCGGCGTGCCGGTGAGCGCCATCTTCGCGGCGGTCAGCGATGCCCTTGTTGCCCGTGGCTTGCAGCCGCTCGATTCCGGCCGCATCGGGCACGGTCTCGGCCTGCAAAGCACCGAACCGCCCGATATCTCGCTCACCGATCCGACCATTCTCGAGCCAGGAATGGTGATCACCGTCGAACCGGCAATCGTCCGCGAGCACGGAATCTACCAGATCGAGCAGAACGTGGCCGTCACCGAGGATGGCTACGAGATTCTCTCGCCGACTTCGCACGAGTTGCGGACCATCTGATCGTCCGATTGATAGACCGGTGAGGGGGTCTGACGACACGAGAATCAGGAGAGGCGCATGGATGATCTGCTGATCGCCGGCGGCTGGGTCGTCGATCCCGGCAACGGCAGCGAGGGCCAGATGGACATCCTGGTGCGGGCTGGCCAGGTGGCGGCGGTCGCCGCGGATCTGCCCCATGATGGTCTGGCCCGGGTCATCGACGCCACGGGGCAGGTGGTCTTGCCTGGACTGGTCGATACCCATGTCCATCTCTGTGGTCCCTTCGGCGGAGCGCAGGGCCACCGCATGCTGGCGAAAGCGGGAGTGACCTGCGCCCTCGATATGGCGGGAGACGGCGCCTGCATCGTCTCTGGACTGCGCGATCGGGGCGCCGGGCTGACCGTCGCTTATCTCTTTCCGCTCATTCCCGGCGAGACGATTGCCGACCGGGCGCCGGACCGCGCGGCGTTGACGCGCGTCCGTGATCAGGCGCTCCAGCAGGGCGCGCTTGGGCTGAAGGTGCTCGGTGGTCATTTCCCGCTCACCCCGGAGGCCACCGCCAAGGCGATCGATGTCGCCGCGGAAGCGGGCTGCTGGTGCGCGGTCCACGCCGGCACCACAAACACCGGGAGCGATATCGAGGGCCTGGAAGAACTGGTCGCGCTCGCCGCGGATCGGCCGGTCCATATCGCCCATATCAACTCCTACTGCCGCGGTCAGCGCACCGGCGATCCACTGCTGGAGGCGAGCCGGGCCATTGCCGCGTTGACTCGGGCGCCGCGCGCTCGCTCGGAGTCGTATCTGGCCACGATCAACGGCGCGAATGCTTCGATCGAGAACGGCATCCCGAAAAGCAACGTGCTCAAAACCTGTCTTGCCCTGGGCGGATTTGCCCCGACCGCCGCCGGCATGGAGGCGGCCATCCGCGCCGGCTGGGCGTGCATCCAGGGCCTCCAGGATGGTGAAACGGTGCTGCTTCCTCCAGAGGAGGGATTGGTGCTGTACCACGCGGAGGGGACGAACGTCGGGGTCAGTTTCCCCGTCAACCCGCCGGGGGCCGCAATCGCGATCGCGCTCGCGAAGCACGCCGGGGAATTCGTGGTGACCGCGATCAGCACCGACGGCGGCGCGATTCCGCGCAACACCACCATCCGGCAGGGGTTCGCGCTGGTCGATTTCGGCGCGCTCACCCTGGGCGATCTCGTGCGCAAGGCCTGTTTCAATCCGGCGCGGATGCTCGGCCTCCCGACGAAGGGGCACCTCGCTCCCGGCGCCGATGCCGACATCGCCATCGTCGACCGCGTGACGCGCGATGTCTCCGCGGTCATCGCCGGCGGTGTGGTCATCGTCGATGGGGGCACGGTGGTGGGCCGTGGCGGGCGGATGGCGGTCACCCCGGCCGGAACCGAATTTGCGCGAGACGCCGGACTGGATCATGTGATCGCGACGCCGGATTGGTTGGTTGCGCCGGAAACAGACACCGGAACGCGATGACGAGGGGGGAACAGTTGTCCGTGGACCTCAGTTCCCTCGCGGACGATCGTGCTGTTGTCGCCGTGGGCACGGCATGCCGTGCCCCTACCAGGCGGCCTCCGGTTTGACTGTCTGTTGGATCCTTACGGCGGCGGAAAGGAATCGAGGATGGATTTGCGGCAACTGGCTCTCGCCCGTGGCGCCCGGACGCTCGTCGAGACGTGCGCGGCGGTCCAGCCCGGTGAGCACCTGCTGGTGGTTACCGATATCGCGCGTCCCTTTGCGGTGGCGGAGGCGATCGCTCTTGCCGGGGAGCGTGTTGGCGCCCATGTCACCACGGTGATCATGCATCCGATCTCCTCCGGACAGGAGCCGCCCGCGCCGGTGCGCGGCGCGATGCTGGCGGCGGACGTCATCCTGGCTCCGGTGACGGGCAGTCTCTTTCACACCACCGCCGCCAAGGAGGCGGCCGCTGCCGGGGCGCGACTGCTCTCGGTCACGGAAGCGAGCGAAATGCTCTTCATCGACGGCGCCTGTCTCGCCGACTTCGAGCGCGTCGCGGAGACGGCGGAGCGCGTGCGCGCGCTCCTCAGCGCCGCGAACCAGGTCCGCGTCACCGCGCCGGGCGGCACCGACGTCACCATGTCTCTCGCCGGCCGCGAGGCGATGAAGGTCACCGGCATGGCGCGGGAGCCCGGGGTGCGCGCCGGCTGGCCCGATATCGAAGCGTTCATCGCTCCGGTGGAGGGGACCGCCACCGGCACCGTCGTCATCGATGCCAGCGCCTCGAACATCGGCCTCATCCGGGAGCCGATTCGGTTCGAGATCGCCGCGGGGCGTGTCGTTTCCGTCGAGGGCGGCGGCCAGGCGCCGGAGGTGGCCAGGAGTCTCGCCGCTACCGGTCACGAAGGGTCGTCCGTCATCGCCGAGTTGGGGATCGGGCTGAACCCGGCGGGCCTCGTGCGCGGCCACATCATCGAGGACGAAGGGGTCTACGGCACCGCGCATGTCGCGCTGGGAAACAACACCAACTTCACCGGCGGCCTGAACTGGGCGCCGATCCACTTCGATTACGTCTTCCGGGAACCGACCATCACCCTCGACGGCCGGACGATCATGACTGCCGGCGAGTTGGTGGACGAGCGGTAGGCGAGGCGGTCAGGCCTGACCCTGGCACGGCGGCCGCCTCACCCCGGCTGGTAGAGATTGAGGTCCGGGATGCGCTCGAAGTGGCGCACGTTGAAGGTCAACAGGGTGAGATCGTGGTGGAGCGCGGTGGCCGCGATCAGTAGATCCAGATCGGCGACGCGCTGGCCGCGCCGACGCAGGAGTGCCCGCGTCTCGGCGAAGCGTTCCATGATCGGATCGGATAGGCCCAGCAGGCGATAGGCACTCAGGAAGTGCCGGAAGACGACCAGATGGGCCTGGGGCGAGGTAGAGGTGAAGGCGCGCTCGTAAATCTCGCCGATGGTGATGTAGCTGACGTAGATGCGACTGCTGATCAGACGCTCCAGTGTGTGCGCCGCCGGTCCTCGCCGAGCCAGCGCCTGGATCACCCAGTCGGTATCGAGCAGATAGGTCATGGCCGGTCGAGCGGTCGGGAGCCCGCCTCCCGCTCCTCGTAAATCTCGCGGATCATCGCATCCGGGTCAACATCCGCCCAACGACCGAGCGTCGCTGTCAACGTGGCGCGCACATGATCCGGATCCGGATCGTAGGCGATGTCCTCGTCGCGGCTGAGGCGGAAGCGTTCGCCGTTGCGCTCGAGGATGATCGGCTCCCGCGCTGCGTCGTCCAGGAGTTCCGGCAAAGCGGTATCGGCGGTGACGTGAACGGTCTTGGGTGAAGCTGCCATGGTCGATGCACCTGCTTCCTGCGTGCTGACAGTATAACAACACGTTCGACCAAAGTTGACCATAAACATCGGGGGCGTGGCAGCGAGCGTGTGGGGAAGGGTTGAGAGGCGAGCGCGGCAGACAGGCGTGTGTTCGCGGGGGAGTGAACTGGGTCCTCGTCCGCGTCGCGCTCTACCAGAAAAGGCACGAGCGAGGTCCTGCCGTCTACGATGACCGCAACAGCAGGTTTTGAGGCGATTGCAGGAAGAAGGAAAGGATCTCCGATGGCCGCCACCGAGCAACGTGCCGCCCATCGCCTGATTCCCGGGGCGTACTGGCGCCAGTATCACGAGTCCGATATCGATGTCGTCCCGGTGCGAGGCGAAGGCGCGAAGGTCTACGACGCCAGCGGCCGGGAGTACATCGACTACCTCCTCGGCTCGGGGCCCCTCATTCTCGGGCACCGGCACCCGGCGGTGACCCAGGCGCTGCACGAGCAGATCGACCGCGGCACCCAGTTCTTCTTTCTCACGCCGGAGGCGATGACGCTGGCGGAGCAACTGGTGGCCGCGGTGCCCTGCGCCGAGTCGGTGCGCTTCGGGGTCTCCGGCGCGGAAGCGATCGCCTCCGCGCTGCGCTTCGCCCGGGCCAGCACCGGCCGCGAGAAGATTCTCAAGTTCGAGGGCGGCTTCCATGGCGGGCACGATTTCGCCCTGATGAGTTCCTACCCGCGCACCCTCGCGCCATGGCCGGAGGCAACCGCCGATTCCGCCGGCATTCCCGCCGCCATTCGCGATCTGGTGCTGATCGCCCCGTTCAACGATCTCGCCACCACCGAGGCGATCATCGCCGCGCACGGCGATGAGATCGCGGCGGTGATCGTGGAGCCGATCCAGCGCTTCATCTCACCGCAACCCGGCTTCCTGCAAGGTCTGCGGGACGTCACCCGGCGCCACGGTCAACTCCTCATTTTCGATGAGATCGTCACCGGGTTTCGCCTCGCCTATGGCGGGGCGCAGGAGCATTACGAGGTCACCCCCGATCTGGCGGTGCTGGGCAAGGCGTTCGGCGGCGGCTTGCCGTTGAGCGCGGTCGTCGGCGCGCACGACGTTCTCGAACTGTGTGCGCCGGAGCGGGAGGGGCGGGCGGACCATGTCCAGCAACTCGGTACCTTCAACGCCAATCCGCTCTCGGTCGCCGCGGCGCTGGCGACCCTGGAACAACTGCGGCAACCGGGCGTCTACGAGCGGCTCTACGCGCTCGGCGCGGCGATGCGCGCCG
Source organism: Thermomicrobiales bacterium (assembly GCA_046328335.1). Taxonomy (GTDB): domain Bacteria; phylum Chloroflexota; class Chloroflexia; order Thermomicrobiales; family UBA6265; genus JACCXM01. The sequence continues at coordinate 91,938 of JAXLWU010000005.1, read as the reverse complement.
GTCTGACGGAGATCCTCAGCGGCTACAGCGCGCCGTTCCGCGTCTTCGGCGAGGGACCGACCTTCAAAGTCGTCTTCATCGATCACGACATCGTGCAGTACCGCGATGCGAAGGGCGCCGACCGCGAATTGCTGCGCCGCTTCGAGCGCGCCTGGGTCGACGGCGGTCTCTTCATCACGCCCGGCCTGCGCCACTACGTTTCGCTGGCGCACAGCGATGCCGACATCGCGCGGACGCTGGAGATCATCGACCAGGCGGCGCGGGAGACCCTGCCCCGGGCGTAAGAGACACGCCTTGCGCGGGATCACCCGACCCGCGTGAGGAGCGAAGATATGTTGCTCGTCTGGTGCGACAATAGCTGCGCGCTGCACATCGCGTTTCAACCGGAAACGATCGAGCAGAGCGGCTGCGTCGTCATGAGGCGGTTGTGGTCTGGTCAGACGTGTGCCGCGCGTCGAATCGGTGTCGTTCCGAGCGAACGTGAGGAACCTCGGCGTCCGTTTTTGGTGAACAAGCATGACGAGGATCCTCCTTGGTCGGGACGACACGATGTCCGCGCGATGGTATAGCGTCTCCTGATGCCGGCATCCGTGCCGGGGACGGTCCCCGCCATTCCGGAGTCCTCTGGCGTCGCAGCGTTGCTGCGCTACCGCTGGCTCATCTTCGCCGTGCTCGGTCTCGATGGCATGCTCCTCTTTTTCCAGTACGTCTGGGGCGCCACGCTGAGCGAGCACCACACGATCTCCTGGGGACTGGACGCCGGTCAACTCGGCCTGCTGGCGGCGCTGGGAAACGTGCCGTACGCGCTGATGCAGATTCCGGTCGGGTTGATGGCGAGCCGGTTCGGTGGGCGCCGCCTGATTACGCTAGCCATGATCGCGACCGCCGCCGGGACCGCGCTCTTCGCGCTGGCGCCGACATTCGGCATTGCGCTCTGGGCACGATTGGCGATCGGGCTGGCCTCGGCCGCCATTCTGCTGCCGACGCTGACCGTGCTGGCGCGCTGGTTCCGCTTGCGGGAGTTCGCCACGATCCAGGGCGCCTATCTCCTCGTTGCCGCGGTGGGGTCCCTGGTCGGCACCGCGCCCCTGGCGGGGGCGGCGGAACGGTGGACCTGGCGGCCACCGATGCTCGCCGCGGCAGTCGCCACGCTGCTGGGCGCCGGATTGACCTGGTGGCTCGTTCGCGACACCCCGGCCGAACTCGGGATGCCGTCGATTGCCTCCATCGATCCCGATGTCAGCACCGACCCGGCGGATGACGTGCAGATCACGGTACGCGAGGCGTTCCACCGCTGGCGCACCACGCCGACGTTCTGGGTCACCGCGGTGATCATGTTCGCCTCGTGGGGCGCCCTGCAGTCGTTCCAGGGGTTGTGGGTGGGGCCGATGCTGCGTCACGTGCGCGGGTTCTCCGCCGCCGAGGTCGGGTTGGCGGTCTCGATGTTCACCCTCGGCATCGGGTTCGGTCCGCTCATCTTCGGCTGGCTCTCCGACCGCGTGTTTCGGGTGCGCCGCCCGATCGCCATCGCCGCGTTGATCTCGCAGACGCTCTTGTGGGCCGTGGTGGCGTTCACGACGGAGTGGCTGCCGGCGCCGTTGATCTACCTGGCCTTTCTCGGCATCGCCTCGTTGAGCGGCGGGGTGGTCCTGGCCCAGGTGCTGGTGAAGGAGCAGACCACGCCCCATGAGTTCAGCATGATCTTCGGCATCATCAACGGCGCGCCGTTCTACGGCACGGCGCTGATCCAATTGCTGATTGGCGGCATGTTGACCGCCATCGGACCGGTGGCGATCACCGACGAGCCGATTTACGGGGCGCGGGCGTACACCGTGGCGTTGCTGCCGGTGATCGTCCTCTTGATCATCGTCACCGGTTTCGCGTTCCGCCTGCGCGAAACGCCACGGCGGGAATCAGGGCACCTCCCGCAAGCGTGAAGACGAAGGATCGCTGCTGGCGCCATCCTCGAGTGTCATTCTGACGAAGGCAGGATCTCGGCGGCACGAGATCGGAGGACGCGGGTAGGGGTACCCGCGAGGCTGGACTTGGGGCACCCCTCCTGGGGAGGCGGGCGACGCAGGCGTCGCACCCTACAGGGCGTCATCGTAGGGTGCGACGCCTGCGTCGCCCGTACACATGACCACCGCTTCACAGGTCCAGACGGTGCTGCCGCTCCGCCTGGAGATGCGAGCTGTTTCGCCCGCGGGCTCGACATGACACCTGGATAAGGGGGGAACTCGATGCTCGATGTTCGCGTGGGGTGCGTCCATCGTGTCGTTCCGCGTCGCCGCGAGGCATCTCGTGCGTCGCCATGTCGGGCCCGAACGCCGAGGTCCCTCGTTCCTCGGGACGACACACCCTCTCTGCGTCGCTGTAGGAAAGCGCCGAATCGAGGAAGAAACGCGGATGCTGCGAAGGCACCGGTAGCGTCGCGGCAGACGGTTGGGAACGGGCGATGCTAGCATCGTGTGTCGAGGGATTGTCCGTTCCTGGCATGTGGCCCCTGAATTGCGACGACCCATACCGGTCCGAAATCGCCTGCTGACCCGGCGAGCGCGGAATCCGCATTCGATTTCCGCCACGTTCACCAGCAAGGAGTCTGGCCACTGATGCGCGCCTGGGTACCTGTGCTTGTCGCAATCCTGCTCACCGTACCGGGATTGTTCGTGCGGTTCAGTCTCCTCGCGGCCAGCGATCCGGTGCGGGCGCTCCTGCTCGGACTCGCCATTGTCGGCGCCGCCTTCCTCCTCTCCTGGGCGGCGGAAGTGGTGCAACTCGATATCTCGCAAGGACTGGCGCTGGCCCTGCTGGCGCTGATCGCGATTCTGCCGGAATACGTCGTCGATGCCTCGTTTGCCTGGCTTGCCGCGGAGGATCCCGCTTACGCCGGGTATGCCGTGGCCAACATGACCGGCGCCAACCGGTTGCTGATCGGGATCGCCTGGCCGATGGTGCTGGTCATCGTCTGGTTGCGCACCCGGGAACGCACGGTCACGCTGGAGCCGAGCAACGGGCTCGCCCTCGTCGCGCTCCTCGCCGCGACCGCCTACGCCTTCATTCTCCCCTTCAAGGGCGATCTTTCGCTGGTCGATTTCGTGGTGCTGGCCCTCATCTTCGCGGTCTACGTCTGGCGCCTGACCAAACTCCCGGCGGAAGAACCCCATCTGGTCGGTCCGGCGCGGACGATCGGTGCGCTCCCCACGGCGCAGCGGCGGATGGTGACCGGGGTGCTGACAGTAGCGGCGGCGGTGGTGGTCCTCTTCGTCGCCAAGCCGTTTGCCACCGCGCTGGTCGCCACCGGCACCCAGATCGGGGTCGATGAGTTCCTGCTCGTGCAGTGGCTGGCGCCGCTCGCGTCGGAAGCGCCGGAATTCGTGGTGGTGGCGATCTTCGCCTGGCGCGCCGCCGGTGAGGCGGCGCTTGGCACCGTGGTCTCCTCGAAGGTCAACCAGTGGACTCTGCTCGTCGGCATGTTGCCGCTGGTCTACGCCATCGCCTCCCGCGCCGTCATCCCGTTGCCGCTCGATGGGCGGCAGGAGCAGGAGATTCTGCTTACCGCGGCGCAGTCCCTCTTCGCGGTGGCGTTGCTGCTCGACCGCCGCCTCTCGCTGATTGGCGCCGGGATGCTCTTCGCCCTCTTCGCGGTGCAATTCATCTGGGAAGACCTGCGCGTCGAGTTGTCGATCGTCTACGTGGTTCTCGCCATCGGCACGTTGATTCTCAGCCGGGCCCACCTGGGCGCCACCTTCCGCGGGGCGTGGAGCCCGCCGGGAAGAATGTAATCCGGCTGGCGGGTCATCAGTAACGCGTTGGTCCTCAGCCCAAGCCGTCGAATGCCCCTCACCCCAACCCCTCTCCCCGTGCGCGGGGAGAGGGGCTTTTGATCGTGGCGTCGCTCGGGGAACGCCACGCGGATGTCGTGTCGTCCCGAGGAACGAGGGACCTCGGCGCTCGGATTATCCATAACGACCGGCGAGATTCCTCGCGTTTCGCTCGGATTGACACACCATCTTGGGCTGACCCAACGTCTGCGTCGCGCAGTCGCCCGTGACCCGTGAACCCCGCAGGCCAGCAACGGCCTCTGCTCACCGGCTGGATTCATGACCCGAGGGGCGTAGACGGTAGGTCAGGAGGTTGTCCACGTCGGTGAAGCCGAGGCGGGTGTACAACTCCCCGGCCCGGTCGGACTCCCAGCCGATCTTCAATGTGGTGGCGCCCGTCCTGGCCAGGCGGTCCAGACCGGCGCTGATCATGGCATAGCCGATCCCGCGGCCAGCGTGCTTGTCCTCGACCCGGACCGGTTCGACCATCCCGACGCCGGTGGCCGGGTCGTTCCAGAAAAGCGCGTACCCGACGACGGAGCCGTCGGGCGCCAGCACCGCCAGATCGAGCCGGGGATCGTAGAGCGTGGTCTGGCGCAACCGGGTCTCGACATCGGGGCCGTTGCGGGCGACCATCGGGTGCACCGGCGCGACATCGATACCGCGGAGCGCGCGGTCGACGAGGTGGTAGCCGGTAGGGAGCGCGGCCACGGCCGGCCGGTCGGCCGCGGCCATCCAGCCAGACCACATCTCTGCCGCCACCGCAAAGCCCTTCCCCGCGAACCAGGCGCGTAGTTCATCGTCGTTGGCCGGCACCAGCGCCTCGATTGCTGGCGATCCCTCCCGGCCTGCCAGCTGCTCCCATGCGGGCGCGGCGAGGTCGTCCAGCGACAGGGGCAGCCCTGGCAACCGGAGAATGTCCAGCCACCAGGCGTGGGGCCATTCGGTCAGCACGGCCGCGGCGACCGGTTCGTGCGCGTCATCGCACCAGACCGGCAACGGAATGTCGTCGCTGGCCCGGGGACGTCGCCACCACCACTGGAAATCCGCCGCCTCCCAGACGCCGCCGCGCGGTTCCTCGCGCCGGATCCGGTGCAGCAGCGCTGTCACGGCGTGCAACCGCTCCAGACCGGCCAGCATTTCCAGACGCATGATTCCTCCTGATTCGCCGAGCAGCGTGCAATGGCGCGGTGAACGTCGATGTGATCCGCGACGCCTGTCGCCGGGATCGATCGCGGCGACAGAACCAGTATCGCGCTGGAAGGACAACCGGGAGGGAAGTCTCGACCGCGCTACTCCACGCGCCCTCCTCGTCGTTCATCTGGGTCCAGCTCGGCCATCAGGACACGCCGTGCCACGCGCTGAATGCGCCGCCAGCGCCGGGCGACCGTGCGGCGCGAGACGCCGAACTGGTGTGCGATCTCGGTGAAGTCCTCCCCGGCGACGATGCGCCGCCGGAGCAACTCGGCATCCTCGCTGGAGAGCGCCGCGATCACCGTGGAAAGCAAGGCGGCCGTTTCGGCATCGTGCAGGGCGCCGTCCTCCCCGGCGAGCGTAGCAGCCCGCGCGCCGATCACGATCCGCGCGCGCGCGGGACCGAGACGGCGCATCGCGCTGTGCAGCCGCCAGGGGAAGTACGCCAGAATGTAGGGGACGATCGAGCCCTCTCCGGGCCAGGTCGTCAGCAGATCGGCGAAGACCAGCCATGCCTCCTGCCGCAGATCGTCCAGTTCCCAGGGACGTTCGTCGCGCCGTGTCCAGGTCGATTGCCAGGTCATTCCGCCGCAGCGACGGATGGAGGGCTCCAGTTTGGGGGCGAAGGCGTGCCAGAGGAGATCGCGGGCGGTGATGTCCCCGCCCCGCGCTCGCCGCGCGATGCCGGTGAGCAGCGCGGCATCGGCATCGCTGACGGGGTGTTCCGGGGAGAGGACCGGCGCCACGGCGGGGGAACCAGGGGGAGGGAGCAAGCGCAGCCGTCGCGTGTGATTGCTCTGGTCGTGGTGGGTCATGTCGTTTACGCCTCCAGCGCGGTCCGGCCACGCGCGACCGGGACACAGAACCCGGAGGGGCATCCCGCCGGGGGTGCGCTCTGGCGCTTCAGTGAGTCAGGAGTCAGGAGTCAGGAGTCGGCCAGACGGCGAGACAAAGCCGATAGCTAATCGTGATCTGAAGCCCGGTTTTCTTGCCGTCTGGCCGACTCGCCGTCTGGCCGACTCGCCGGCTCACCGTCTCGCCGGCTCAGGTCCAACTGGTGCTCCGAGCCGCAGCGCGGGCAGACGGTGGTGACCGTGCCGCGGATGTGCCAGTAGCGGTCGCGGACCTTGATGTGAATCTGCCCGCCCCCGTCGTACGTTCCCAGCAGCACCGGCGACGACTGGCAGTGGCACTCCCAGCGGACGAGGAATCGCGCCGCGTCCGCCCCCTCCGCGGCCGACTGAGCTGTTCCAACCATGGCCTCGTCTCCTTTGCGCACCCGCCCCTCCGGGTGAAATACGAACACATGTTCTATTTTTCGGGATTTTATGTGGTCGTGAAGGGGCTGTCAAGGGCAGGACGTGAGTCAGGAGTCAGGAGTCAGGAGAACGACGATCCTCTTCCTTGCCGCCTTGCTGTCTCTTATCTCCCGACTCCTGACTCCTGACTCACGTCTCCCGGCGCAAAGGCCCGCACCGGGGTGAAGAGGGAGATCACCGCGGTGCCGAGGATCATGACCCCGACCGCCAGCAGGGTGGTGCGGGTGCCAACGCGCGCGCCGAAGGTGGTGAGCACCAGGGCGCCGAGGGGGCCGGGTACGGCGAAGATCGTCCAGAAGGCGGCGGTGACCCGGCCCAGGAGGTGATCCGGGGTCAGTTCCTGGCGCAGCGTCATCGTCATCACGCCGCGGGTGCTTCCGCCGAACGCGGAGACGGCCCAGAAGGCGGAGAGGATGGGCAGCGAGGCGCCGACGCCGAGCACGATCAGCGCCAGCGCCTCCAGGGCGAAGCCACCGATGTAGCAGACCCCGAAGCCGAACGAGCGGCGCAGCCGCGGCGCCAGCAGCCCGCTGAGCATGGTGCCGATGCTGGCGATGCCAAAGACGATCCCGACGACGCGATCGGTCTGGCCAAGATCTTCCTTCAGGTAGAAGATGAGGAGATCGGTCACCCCGGTCGAGGCGAAGACGAGGACGCCGGTGAGGATCGTCAGCCAGCGGAACAGCGAACTGCCAAAGAGGAAGCGGACGCCGGCGAGGAATTCCTGGCTGCGGCCGCCAGGCTCCTCATCCGCCAGCGGACGATAGGCCGCAGCCTGGCGGAGCCGCAGCAGGCGCAACGAGACCGCCGAGGCGATGAAGGTGAGCCCATCGATCCCGATCGCCAGCACCGGGCCGAAGCGGGACGACACGACGCCTGCCAGCAACGGCCCGAGGATGAACGCCAGCGCGTAGGTTGCTTGCAGCCGGCCATTGGCATCGACGATCTGCTCGCGATCGACCAGATTGGCGACCGCGGTGATGTAGGCAACCCCGAAGAGCATCGCCAGCGCCGCGCCGATCAGCGTGACCGCGTAGACGAAGCCGAGCTGCGGACCGAACAGCCACCACGCCACCGGCACCAGACCATAGACCAGGGCGCGGCCGAGATCGCAGCGGATCATCAGCTTGCGGCGGTCAACGCGATCGACGATGGGCCCGGCGGCGATACCGGCGACCAGCGACCCGACGCCGATCAGGGCGGTGACGACTCCCATCTGGGTGAGCGATCCGGTGATCTCCAGGACGAGGAGCGGAATGGCGACGATGGAAAAGGCATCGCCAAGAAACGAGAGGGACTGCCCGAGCCAGAAAACATTGAAATCCCGGTTCCGCGTCAAGGAATTCGTGGTGGACGGACGCGGCACCGGACGACCCCCTCCCCTGCCTGGGCGCTGCACGCGGTGAGAATAGCGGACCGGGCGGTGATGAATTGGTCAGCCCTGCTCGATCACGTCAGTGAATTGGCGGCGAATCGAACTCCTGACAGCGCCATGTACACATTGTGTCATTCCGAGCGGAACGCGAGGAATCTCGGCGTCGTTCAGGTCCAAGGCCAACCCCGAGGTCCCTCCTGCGGTCGGGACGACACACGGTTCACACGATGTTGTCGAACGCTGGGCACGGCATGCCGTGCCCCTACCGCATCGCCCGCGTACATGACGACCGGGTGCGAGATTCAGCCACCGCTCGAGTGCGGTTCCGTGAGGATCATGTGCAATTCGAGTTCGTCGCGGATGGGGATGTCGTCGTCCCCGCGCAGGGGTATCTCCGGTTTGAGCCGGCGGCCACGGGTGACGGCGCCCGGGCGCAGCGCGGCCAGGGCGAAGCCGCGCTTCTGGTAGAAGCGCAGCGCGTTCATGTTGTCGTTGGTGGTGACCACCACGAGACGCCGGCAGCCCGCGGCACGCGCCGTCGTCACGGCACGCGTGATGAGGGCGCTGCCGATCCCTCGCCCGGACAGCAGGCTATCGAGGGTCATGATCTCGCCTTCGTCATCAGCCAACCGGTAGGTCAGCAACCCGACCGGCCGCGGTCCTTGCTCCGCCACGAACCCCGGCAGACGCCAGGGGTGATAGACCGTCTCCCGCAGCACCAGAATCTCCGAGCCCCAGTGATCCCGGAACCACGCGCGCAGCCACGGCTGGTCCCTCTCGCTGGTGGCGCGAATCGCAACCTCGCTGCCGCGCTCCGTCACGGGGAGAGACGCGTGGCGAGGTAGCGCAAACCGATCGGGTAGCGGTATTCGATGGCCCCATGACCGGCGTCGAAAAGGTCGAACTGGACGTCGGTCACACCGATGGCAGCGAGCGAGCGTCGGAACGCCTCGGCGCCGAGATCGAGATAGGCCTCGTCCCACGTCCCGGCGTCGATGTAGATCGCCTTCATCCCGCGCAGCGCCTCGGCATGGCGGGGGACCATCCGCACCGGGTCCCAGGCTAACCAGCGTTCCCAGACCTCCGCGATCAGTTCACCCGTGGCGGGGTCGTAGGGCAGCCGCACCGTGCCGTCCGGATCGGTCGAGTAACACGCCGCCATGCACCAATCGTTGAGCAGCGTGCCGTCGCTCTTCTTCGTGAAGGCGGGGCGGCCGCGGAAATCCTTCCAGAACGCGGCGAAGGACCCTTCGTAGTGATCGCGCAGCGCTCGCGCCGAGATGCGGAAATCGGGGAGATAGCAGACCTCGAAGAGCGCGTCTCCGGCGTGGGTGGCCAACCCGCCAAAGAGGTCCGGCCGCAGCAGCGGCGTCACCATCGCGCCGTAGCCGCCGCTCGATTTCCCGGCGATGCCGCGATGGGCGCGGTCGGGCAAGGTCCGGTAGTGGGCATCGACCCACGGCACGATTTCGTCGCAGAGGTAGGTGTGGTACTGGCCAGTACCGGGCGAATCGAGGAATTGACTGCCGCCGAGGGAAGTCCAGGCATCGACGAAGATGACGAGGCAGGGCGGAACATCGTCCGCGGCGAAGAGGTCGTCGATCAGTTCCAGCACCGTGGGGCGGAAGGCGGCGCGGTTGCGCCACATGTCAATCTGCCCGGTCAGTCCCTGGATCTGGTAGAGCGTCGGGTAGCGCCGCTCCGGAGCGGCATCGTATCCCGGCGGCAGATAGACCCAGAGCGGCCGCTGGTGCGGATCGCCCAGGGGATTGCCCCGCAGGGCCGCGCTGACGAACTGGTGCTCCTCCAACCGGCCCCGCAGAGGCCGCGACCATGGCTGCATGAACCCTCCCTGTGCTTGCCGGCGATTGTGGACCGCCGCGGCTGGCCGCGAGTATCCCACTCGTGCGATTGGCGCGTCCGCGCCCTCCGCGAAGCGTAACGCCACCCAACCTCGTCGCTACCGGTTCCAGCACACCCCTGAATCCCTTCCAGAGAGAACCCATCGTGTCCGACTCCCGACTCCTGACTCCCGACTCCCGTCTCGCTGATTCCTGACTCCCGAAAATGTGACCGTTGGGTAGCGGCGAGAAAACCGGAACGCGCCGCCAGGCGTTAGTGTCGGTAGGGATGGCGCGTTCGACCGCCCGTTTTCCGGTCGACGCATGAAAACTTCGGGACAATCGAGTCATTCCATCGGGCGCTCGCCATCGCTCGCGAGCGCGATCCTGTCCGGAAATCCGCGGAACGGCCCGCACCGTTTGCGGACAGGCACGGGGGGAAGAGAGCGATGCGTCGCCTCGCATTGCTGGTTGCCAGCGTTCTCATTGCGCTGACCGCCTTGACGTGGGTTGGGCCCACGTCTGTCGTAATCGCTCAGGGCTATTCGCCGGACGACGAGGAACTCGCCTTCGTCGATCTCATCAACGCCTACCGCGCCAATAACGGGCTGGGGCCGTTGTCACTCAATTCCGAACTGGGCGCCGCCGCTGACTATCACAGCTACGACATGGCGACCAACAACTATTTCGATCACTACCTCTTCGATGGCACCGATCCCGGCACGAATCTCCAGAACTTCGGCTACACCGGGTTCCCCTGGGGCGAGAACATCGCCTCCGGGATGGCGAGCGCGCAGGAAGTGCTGACCGCCTGGCAGAACAGCCCCGGCCACAACGCGGAGATGCTCAATCCGGAGTTCATCGAGATCGGCATCGGCCGCTACTACAACGAGAACTCCTACTACGGCTGGTACTGGACCGCCGATTTCGGTGGCGGCGAAGCGCCAACCTCGCAGGAGGTCTCCGCGCCGGTGGTCGATCCCGCGGCGGAACCGGTCGCCGCCCCGGATGACGGCTCCCTGATTTCTGGCGACACCAGCGTCGACGGCAACGTCAGCCTGGACGGCTCCACCACCACGGTCCAGGAACCGGCCACGGTTACCACCAACGACGGTGGCGTGGTGGAGTTCCAGCAACCGGTGGTCAATGCCGATGGCGACCGCGCCGTCTCCACCGGAAGCAATCCGGTGGCGGATGGCACCGGCGACACGGTCATCTACGGCGATATCAACACCGGCGGGGTCACCGGCGAATCGGTGGTCTACGAGCCGCCCTCGCTCACCGTGACGGGAGATGCCCCCGCGCCGGCGCCGGTGTCGAATGACGCCGCGCCCGCCCCGGTGACCACCGGTGATCCGGTCCCGGCGGCGCCGGTGATGACCGACGCGACGCTCTCGGAGACGACCACGACCAATATCTCGATGGAAGACGGGAACGGCCGCGCCATCGGGTAAGCGCGGTGGCCCTCACCCATTTCGATGACAGGTAAGGGGAGGGAACGCGGTCTCGCCGCGCGAACCCTCACCCCCAACCCCTCTCCCTGCGCACAGGGAGAGGGGCTTTCGTTACTGCGCTTCCTTGCCAAGACGCGAGGCGCTATCGTGAGCGTCACGGGCGGGATGGGCGTCTTCCACCTAGCCGAGACCCCACATGGCAGGAGGTCCGATGGCTGAAACCGAGACCGACTATGTCTCCCAGAATCGCCTGGCCTGGGACCAGATGGCGGCCGACTACGCCGATGGCGGGCGGCGCAACTGGGCGAGCGATCAGATCACCTGGGGCATCTTCGACACGCCGGAGCGCGAGATCGGGATGTTTCCCTCGGATGTGCGCGGGCTGGACGTGATCGAGCTTGGTTGCGGCACCGCCTATGTCTCCGCCTGGCTGGCGCGGCGCGGCGCGCGTCCGGTCGGTATCGACAACTCTCCGGCGCAGCTCGAGACGGCGCGGCAATTGCAGCGGGAGTTCGGTCTCGACTTTCCGCTTCATCTCGGCAACGCGGAGGCGACCCCTTTCCCCGATGCCAGTTTCGACTTCGCCATCAGCGAGTACGGTGCGGCGATCTGGTGCGATCCCTATCGCTGGATTCCCGAAGCGGCCCGGCTGCTGCGGCCGGGCGGCCGCCTGGCGTTCCTCGGCAATTCGACGCTGCTGATGCTCACCACCGCCGAAGGGGACGAGGATGCGCCGGTGACGGAGCGCCTGGAGCGCCCCCTCTTTGGCATGAAGCGCTTCGCCTGGAGCGATGGCTCGGTGGAATTCCATCTGCCGCATGGCGAGATGATCCGGCTGCTGCGCGACAGCGGGTTCGCGATCGAGGATCTGGTCGAAGTCCAGATTCCGGAGGGCGCTACCACCCGCTACCCCTATGTCTCGCCGGAGTGGGCCCGCCGCTGGCCGTGCGAAGAGGTCTGGAAAGCGCGCAAACGCTAATCGAACTGGCAAATGGGATCGGTAACCGGCGAACAGCACCAGGTGGCGATCCCCAGCAATCGCCACCAACCCCGATCATCCCCTCCTGGCTGCTGCCATACCGGAGGAGACCAGCCTGTTCGCTGCTGTGCTACGGGAACGACGGTCGTACCCTGACGGTCGAGACGTGGCCGTTGTGGTGATCCTCACGGCCTTGCTCGCGAGAATCGGCCCCGCAGTCTCTGCCCACGAGGTACATAAGCACCTTATTTGACGACCAAACAACGAGACCTACGATGGGATGGCGTCGATTGCGCCGAATAGACGCGCTGGCAAACGGAAGAAAAAGGAGAGACGCATGTCCCGCTGGTCGCTGGTCCCGCTGCGCGCCTTGATCGTCATCGCCATGGCCGCGGCACTGGCGTTTGTGCCTGTCGCCGGGAATGCCCAGCGGCTTGACACGACGATGGAACGCGTCGAGAGCTGCATGTACAGATTGGTGTTCAACCCGGCGACTTACGGCTACGATTTCAACGATTATGTTTCGGCCGTCGCCACATGCGCAGGCGTACCGTTCGAAGTTGCGTTCACCATCGTTGGCGACTCCGTGTGTTACCTGGACCTTGGCCCGGTCTCAGACTACTTCTGTTGACATCGTGCCGTCCTCGACGGGAAGAGGGATTTCGTGGCGGTGTGCACGCGTCGCCCTCTTCCTGTCTTTGGACTGGGGCTGTCTTCATGGCGCTAGAGCACTCCGCGGGCGCGGCGGAATCTGCCGCCACCTGACCCCGCGCGGGCATAGCATTTGCCGTCCATCAGGAAGCGGTCGGCATAGCAATGACATGTCCCGTTGTCGCACGCGTTCTCCTCAGTACAGCACCGACCGGGGTCGTCCGGGCAACAGACCGTCCCCTGTCGGCAGCAGGTCTCTTGGCAACATTGCACCGGCGCCTCACAACAGGACGTGCCGCAACATTGGAACCCCGCAATCGCGGGACAGCAGTCACCTGCGCCACTGGCGCAGACAAGGTAATTGTCGGGACCGCAACAGGTATGGTTCACACACGTATCGCCCGGGGCGCAGCACACGTCAGTGCCACAGATATCCGCAATAGGGCAGCACACCACCCTCTCCGCGGACTCGAGTTCATGGAACCTCGGGTCGCAACAGGTTCCCTGTTGACAATCCTGTTCCTCATCGCACGCCGCGCCGCACGATCCGCAGTGCTCCCGATCGGTCTGCACCGCGGCACAGACGGCATCGCAACGTTCTCGACCGCTCGGGCAGACGCACTCGCCATTCACGCAATCGACCGCCCCATCGCACACGCGTCCGCAGCCGCCGCAATTCGCGATATCCCGTTTCACATCCACGCAGGCGGCGCCACACAGACGAGTACCGGCGCGACAGCGACAACGATGCCGCTGGCATTTGCGTGAGCAACAGTCGGTCTTCTTCCGGCACCGGGAGCCTGCCGCCTTGCACTGCGCCAGGGCGATGTCAACGCCGCCAAGGACGAACATTTCGATCGCGGCGATACCAGCCATCGTGCGGAAGATGCCGCGGCGGGAGGCCAGGGTTGTGGTCATGCGGACGATCGCGTCAAACCGATTCTGATTCATCCATCAACTCCAGAGCCGGGTGTGCGCGTCCGAATCGCGGGCACGGAATTGCGTCGCCGCTGCCGGAGACCATCGCCTTCGTGTTGAGGACTGGCGCCATTTCACTACTCTCGTGTCGTCATCGTGCGAGCGAAATGGCCGAGGTTCACCGGTACGTGGCCGCGATGATGATGTCCGCATCGGCGACGCGCCCAAGAACGTTCTCGCCGCCACCTTCCTGGTCCCAGACGGCGCGCGAGCGCAGGACCGTGGCGCCCGGACAGCGATCGTCGATTGGGGCGCACAGGCGCCAGGTTACACCGGTGCGCACGTCACCTGGCCCGTTGGCACGCAACCGCACGATGGCGATCGCCTCGGATGTTCTGATCGCGTGGGATTCGTCGCTGCCACAGGTGGCCGTCAAGGCAACCAATCCGGGCTGTTCCGGATCATTGACGACCGATTCAATTACGGAAAACACCGACGCTGATGCGCCCTCGCCAGTACGAAGCGGCTCGACTTCGAGTCCGGTGAGAACCGCGGGATCGATGTCCATCACCAGATCATAGGCATAGATCGCGTGGCTTTGAGGCTCTATTTCGAGATGCACCGTCAACGCGAACGATTCCCCAGGGCGGACCATGGGCGCGGCTGGGACAAACGAGAGACGTGGCGGAACAATGTCGAGGCACCGGCAATCGGCTCTCCGTGTCTGAAACGGGGAGCAGGCCTGATAACAGACGCCATCACACTCCTCTGTGCCACCCACGCAAACACAGCGGCAGTGGGCATCGAACGCTCGGCCACGAACACAGTCTGGCCAGCATTGCCCAAGACAGCGGGAGAATCCCGGTGCGCAGACGCACTGGCAGGATGCGGGATCTCTCCGTTCGCCAGCCGCACAATCGGCATAGCAGGCATTGTTGCACGCTTCGCTTTGCTCCTGGCAGCGGCACGTGTTGCCTCGGCACTCCTGATCTGGCCGGCAACGCAGACCACACGCACCGCAATTGTCGCGGTCGCTCCTGAGGGTGACGCACTGGTCCTCGCACTCCGTCATCCCCTGCGCGCAGACACAGGTGCACGTACCGTCATAAGTCCTGCCGCCAGTGCAGGCAGAACGGCATTGGCCACCGCAGGTCACTCGCGGCGACTGGCACTCGCACAGGCACGACGCATTGAGCGTTTCTCCCGGCGAGCAGGGGGTGCGGCACCTGCCCTTACAGGCGGGTGTACCCCGAGGGCAGGCACAGCGATGGTGTGCACAGCGTCGCGAACAGCATTCGCTGGACCGGTGACACGGTTTGCCCACCGGTTGACACGACGCCGTGTGGACCGCGGCTGCAGGAGACAACCGGAGAGCCGCCCCCAAGGCCGGGAAAAGAGCCATGACCTGCCGGCGCGATGACGCCTGCCCGGCAAGGCGGGCAATCTGGTCGAACCGTGCTCCGATCATGGGCTGGAGTGGGTGGTCATGGCGTTTCCGCTCCACGCCGCGTGTTGCGCAATGCGAGTCCGCGGTGTTCGATACGTGGATTGTAACCATGGGGTCCGCACCCATCGATCGCGGTGGATCGCGGCGCGAACGACGCACGCCGGCACTGGCGAACGATCCCCGCTGGCGCCGTTGGTCGGGTGGGCCCAGCCGGTTGTCGGGGGGAGCGGGGCCGCGCGATGGATATAATCCGCATCGCAGACACAACCAATCCCGATCGTCGAAACGCGCGGTTCGCCATTGTATGAGTTCCCGGCAGGCAGCCGAATTGCGAGAGAGCGATGATGAACGGCATCTCCCAGCGCGGATCATGGGCGCGGGTCCTGGCCTGGGGCCTCGCCATCACCGTCATGTTCACGATGCTCGCGGCGTGTTGGAACGGCGGCGCGGCGGCGACCGACTGGTCGCCAATGCGGCTTCCCTTTGCTGGCAAGCGGTATATCTCGAACGGGCCGAACTGCACGACGCACAGCGGCTCGTCGGCGCAGGCCATCGATATTCCGATGGACGCGGGCACGGACGTGCTCGCCGCACAAGCCGGCACCGTTGTCTGGGCAGGACGAGACCCGGCCCAGCCGTCATTCGGCACACTGCTCAAGATCCGTCATGCTGATGGCAGCGTGGCCTGGTACGCCCATCTCGATGACATTCTCACGCGCGTCAACGACACGGTCGCGAATGGGGAGATCGTTGCGCGGTCAGGCGCCACCGGCGGCGAAGGCACCTCGGGCCCATTTGATGCGCACCTCCACTTCGAGGTTCGTGATCAAGCCGGCGTCCCGCGGCCGATCGATGCGCTTCCGGGAATCACCTGGTTTTCGGACGACCTCTGCGGCACGGGGAAACGGCCCGCGGGGGTCGCCATTGGGGCGCCTCCCTCGACGACCGGCAAGACCCTGGTGTGGTTCGAGTTGCTTGTGCCCGGTATCGGGCGAAATGGAAACCACGAACCACTGGCGGCGGAGCGCACCAAGATCACGCGGGTCACCCTCCTCGGCACGGGAAACACGGACCACGTGTTTCAGGCGACCGCTACCTACGAACCCGAAACGGGGAGTTTCATCGGGGTGGCGGACCTGAGTGACCGTGTGCCGGATGGACAGTACTGGATCGTCCTCCGGTTGCCAAACACCCTGGGCAAGAATCTCTGGATCATACCGATGGTCAGGAACGGTTTGACGACCGTGCTGCCAAGGGTCTCTCTCAAGTCCGGCGACGTGGACGATGACAACATCCTCAACGCCTTCACCGACTATCGGATTCTCGCCGGTTGCTATAGCGTCCACCGCCCACCTCCCAACTGCGCCAGCAACGCAATGCGCGGCGGCAGCGATCTCAATGACGACGGTCGGGTCGATTACGAGGACCACGACATCTTCATCACGTTGTTCAGTGCGGTTGAAGGTGACTGACCGGGGGCACCAGATGACACCGTCCCCTTCGCCGGCCACGCAAGGACGTTGAGTCTCATGTCGTACCCACGCATGTTGGTTCTGGCGCTCCTGATCGTCCTGGGCAATGTCCGGACGCTTGCCCAGGACGTGCCGTCTCCGGTCTCCGCTGAGCCGGGTGATGCCGTTCTGACACTCAGCCCTGAGGCGATCGTGGCGGCTCCGGGTGAGACGGTCGGCCTGGATGTGGTGCTCGATCGGGGGGGCGGAACCGTTGGCGTGAGTGCGGCAAGTCTCGAAATCATGGTCGATCCCGCGATCTTGCGGGTCGTCAGTCTCGAGGCCGTCTCACCGCTCCTGCCGACACAGGAATACGTCCTCCCTGAAGAAGGGGCAACGGCGGCGCTGGTGATCGGAGCGCGGTCATGTCAGGACGCGCAGCGCGTCCCGACTCGTCTCACCATAGCGCGACTCACCGTTCAGGCGCTCGGCCGCGATGGCTCACAATCGCCGGTGCGGTGGCGCGAAGCGGTGGCGCTGTCACCGGTCGCCTGTGGGATCAGTGACTTGCAGACCCAGGACTGGCGCGGCATCTCTCAGAACATCATAAGCAGTGCCCGGGGAGCAACAGTCTGTGTCAGCGGCACGGGGGCGCCATGCCCCGCGCGTCCCGCCGCGCCGCAGCTCGTCCTTGCTCCAGATACTGGCGCGAGGGGAGCGCGCGTCGCCGCCAGGGTGAGCGGTTTCCGGGTAGGGGAGCACGTGACAATCACGTGGGATCGGGGGAAGCCGAAACAACGGCAGCAGCATGACCGCGGCCGTAAAGGCGGGCCCGAGCCGCACCGGGATCATGCCCAAGCGGGAAAGAAGCTAGGCAACCGCCTCGTCACGGTGGGGACGACAACCGCCGACGCCAATGGCGAGGCGAGCGTGATCTTTACGGTACGTCGCGACGCCACCGCCGGTCACCATGCCGTCACCGCAACCGGAACGGCAGGGAGCCGCGCCACCGCCACGTTTCGCGTCCGCGGGAAGCACGGGTGAGATTCTGATCCTTCAGACGCGGAAGGGGACGCCGGCATTCACCTCCCGAGCGTCGCATCGGCCGCGGCGCTGGCAACGAGATCCCCGATGGCCATGGTCTTGCCGGCGTCCCATTCCGCGTGAAATGCCGCCTCGCCAAGCGTGGATCGAATCTCGCCGAGGATGCGATCGTGTCCCGGCTGGTAGACCGGGGCGAGGGGAACATCGATGGTCTCCCGCAGCGTCTCGGCGGCGGCAAGCAAGCGAGCCGCCAGGGCGCCGCGTTCGCACCGCGCCATCACGTGCGCAAGTTCGTCAAGACACCACGCCATCTGTTCTTGCTCGTGGAGGTGATCGAACCCGGTGAGCGCCTCCTGCAGCAGGCGAACGGCGAGGGGGCGATCACCTTCGCCGCGGAAGGCGATCGCTCCCAGCCCGGCGACGGCCGACGCTTCTCCCAGCACGTCACCCAGTTCTTCGCACACCGCCAATGCATCGGAGAAGTGGCGCTCGGCGATGCCGAACTCGCCGCGCTGCAAGGCCACGTCCCCAAGCACGAGGTTGGCGGCGGCTTCACCCTGCGGATCATGGATGCCGGCAGTGAGGACCAGCGCATCGCGGCAGCGCGCGCGCGCGCGGTCGAGGTCGCCCGCCCGGAATGCGAGGGAGGCAAGATTGGTAAGCCCGAACCGGATGCCAAATCGGTCGCCAATACGCCGAAAGAGGACCAGACTCTCCGCAAACAGCGGCGCCGCCACGTCGTGTTGACCTCGCAGCGCCGCGACAATGCCGAGATTTTGCAGGGCCTCCGCGATGCCTTGTGTCTCGTCCGCGCCGCGGCACGTCGCCAGCGCGCGTTCATACTGCTCGCGCGCTTCGTCGAGCTGGTTGAGCCCCCCCAGAACGTTGCCGAGGTTATTGAGGACGCGGCACAACCCGGCCTGGTGGTCCAGGGCCTGGAACACGTCACGCGCGGTGGCATAGTGCCCGCGTGCTGCCTCGAACTCGCCTTGTGCTTCGGCAAGGACTCCCGCCCCGAGGTGCGAACGCGCGAAGGCCAGCGTCTGGTCTCGCCGCGGAGGCATGAGCGCCCGTTCCAACCAGGTTCTGCCTTCGGTCCAGGAGCCCCGCAAATACCAGAAGCGCACCAGTGATCCCGTGACGCGGACGGCCGTTTCGCGTTCGCCACGATCCAGCGTCCATGCCAGGACTGCCCGCAGGTTGTCGTACTCCTGCGCCACGACGTCCAGCGATGCGTCCGGTTGCGTGTCGATGCTGAATGGCTGGATCGTTTCGGCCAGCGCGGCAAAGTAGTCGGCATGAGCGCGATGGGCCGCCTCGGCTTCGCCTTCCTTTCGTAGTTGGGTCAAGCCGAACTCGCGGATCGATTCCAGCATGCCGAAGCGTGGCTCGTCGTCCCCGTTGAGCCGCCGCAGCAGATGCTTCTCAACCAACGCCGCCAATTCCGGAAGTATGTCGATCTCCGGTTGCGCCGGATCCACCCTGGGCGCGAGCGCCGCGGCCGCGTCGAGCGTAAACCCGTTCTTCAGTACCGCGAGCCGGCGGAACAGATGCTGTTCCCCTGGCAGGAGAAGGTCATAACTCCAGGCGATCGTGGCGTACATGGTCTGCTGCCGTGCGGGAGCATCGTGTGGGCCGTGAGCCAGGAGGCCGAGATTCCGATCGAGCCGCGCGAGCAACCCTTTGAGGGAGAGAACTCTGAGCAGTGGGGCAGCGAGTTCGATGGCGAGCGGCAATCCATCCAGCCGCGCGCAAATCTGGGCGATGAGGGCCGCATTCCCATCCGTTGTGGCAACCCACGGAACTACAGCCTGAGCGCGGGCGATGAACAGCGCGAGCGCTGGATACCGGGTCAGATCACCGTCCGCGAGCGAATCGTCCGCAGCGGCTAGCGCCAGCGGTTCCACCGGGAATGCGTGCTCGGCCCGCAGGCGCAGCGCGGCACGGCTCGTCGCCAGAATCGTGAGTTTGGGACATAAAGACAAGATGTTGGCGAGATCGGGAGCAATGCCGGCAAGATGCTCGACGTTGTCAAGCACAAGGAGCGTTGGCGTGTCTTGCAGTGCGTCGCGCAGGGCGTCAAATGAAGGCGTCTCGCGGGTTTCGCGGACGCCAAGTGCGTGACAGATCAGTGGCGTCACCAGGGCCGGATCATCAATTGATTCCAGCGCGATCAGGCGGACCTGGGCAACGTGGTCAGCCAACTCCTCTGCCACCGCGAGGGCAAGCCTGGTCTTGCCCACGCCGCCGGGGCCTGTCAAGGTCAGCAGGCGGACCGCTGACTGGCTGAGCAACGCACACGCGTCCCTGACTTCGCGCTCCCGGCCGATGAGCGTGTTTGGCGGAACTGGCAAGACCACCCGCCGCCTCCCGCCGTTGTCATCGCCGAGACCGCGAGTCTGGCGCCGCGCCGCCACGAAGGCAATGCGGTCCTCGCCTGACAAGCCGAGACCATTCGCCAACATCTCCGCGGTGGTCTTGTACGGCTGCTTGCACTGACGTTCCAGGTCGCTGACGGCGCGGGCGCTGAGTCCCGCCTTTTCCGCGAGTTCTTCCTGGGTCAGGTCGGCCCGCTGCCGGAGGCTTTTCAGGAGGACTCCGAAGGGTTGGGAGCGGTCCACGGCCACGATGTGCACCCTCGACCGTCAAGGTTCGGCACCAGCGATCAGCCCATCTTACGCGACCCGCCCTGCCCCGCAACAGGTCTGTGGCGGCAAGTGTGTGGGCGACCGTGTGGGTCGCGTGCGTGGTGACGCGACCCGGGGAGGAACAGACTGCACGTCCGAAGCACCAGCTGAGGTGCCGACAGCATCCCCAGGAGGGCGCCATGATCGCTCACGCACCGCAGGACTCGATTGCCACACGGCCGCGCGGCACGCCGATTCCCGCTCGATTCGACATTGCCGTTGCTGGCGGCATCGGCGAAGGCCAGACGCTGCTCTCGGCGTTCGATGCGGCGCTGTGGGCATGCGGTGTCCACGACTTCAACCTCATCCCGCTGTCGTCCGTCATCCCGCCGGGGTCCCGCGTCACCCGCGGGGACCGCTACGAGACGCCGCGTCAGGCGTTCGGCCATCGCCTCTATGTGGTCAAGGCTGAGTCCCGCTCGGCGGAGGAAGGCATGGTGCTCGCCGCCGGGATCGGTTGGTGGCAATGGGATGACGGACGTGGGGTCTTTGTCGAGCATGCCCTGCAGCGGACCGATCAGTCCCGCGCCGCGGTCGTGGCAGACCTTGCGGCTCAGATCACCACCTCGCTCGGCGATCTGGCGCGGCGCCGGGGCGTCGCGTTCGTTCCGGAGCGGGCCGAGATGCAGATCGCCTCGACCGTGGTCCGCGCGATGCCCACCTGTGCGCTCGTGCTGGCTGTTTACGAGGCCGCGGCGTGGTCCCACCAGCCATGGCAGACCCAGGGCGGCCGATCATGACCGCCGCGATCTGGTCATCCTCCGATTTGCCCTATGCCTGTCTGAAAGATGTCGAGCGAGTCCTGGCGTTTCAGCGCGCGATCCGGCGCGTGGTGCGGCCCGGCGACATCGTCGTTGATGCCGGGTCGGGAACCGGCATTCTCTCGTTCTTCGCCACGCAGGCCGGCGCGGCAACGGTCTATGCCGTCGAAATCGACGCATTGATGGCATCGCGGCTCCGGCTGAGTGTCGCGCTGAATGAGCTCGACGAGCGCATCGTCGTCGTCGCTGGCGATGTCGCCACCGCCGACTTGCCACAGGCCGTCGACGTGGTCATCGGCGAGCTCATCGAGACGGGGCTCATCGATGAATTGCAGGTCCCGGTGATGAACGGTTTGCGTGAGCGCGGCGTCATCGGGGAGCACACCCGCCTCATTCCCGAGCGGTACCTGACGTCCGTCGAGTTGGTCGCCGTCGACGACGCGTTCTATGGCTTCCGCATCGCCGCTCCGTTCCATGAATGGCCCCACTACGCCTCCGAACCGGGATGGCATCCCACCGCGGTCCGGCCGGTGACCAGGCGCGAGCTGGTGGCCGATGTCCATCTCTGCCAACGCGTCACGCCAGCGGTCGAGCAGATCGTCGATTTGCTGGCCATCGCCGATGGCACGGCCAACGGGGTCCGGCTTTCTGGCGTTACCCAGCTCGCGCCGGGCCTGCGCTTGGGCTCCTCCAACGCGCTGAACGGCGACAAGATCCTGCGGCTGCCCGAACCAATCCCGCTCCGGACCGGTGACCGGCTGTCGTGCCGGGTTTCGTACGTGATGGGCGGTGGGCTCTCGACCTTTTCCTGTCGGCGGGAGGGCTGAGCGATGGACGGCATCTCGGCATTTCCCGCATTCTGCCCTCTTTCCCTCGCGCATCGGAGCGCGATCGAGGCCATCACATCGCGGTTTCCGCCCTATTCGGACTTCATTTTCAGCGGTCTCTGGGCCTGGAATACGGACGATCGGTGCGCTGTTGCCATGCTCGGCGCCAACCTCGTGTTTCGTCTCAAGGACTACACGAGCGAAAACCACTACTACGCCTTCATTGGTCAAGATGATGTCGTCGCGGCCAGCGCCACCCTGCTGGCTCATGCGCGCGAGACAGGATTGCTGCCGCAACTGCGATTGATTCCGGAAGAGGTGATCGTCGCCGACGCGCGCCTGCATCGCCACTTCTCGGTTGCGGCGGATCGGGACAATTTCGACTACGTCTACGAGATGCGTGATTGGGCCGCGTTGCCCCTGCCGCGATTTCGGACGCACCGCAAGATGATCAAATGCTGCCGCGCGCGGGCCGAGATCGCCTGGAATCTCCTGGATGCGACAGATCCCGCCTGCCAGATGGCGATGAATGAGGTCTTCGCTCGCTGGGAACACCAGACCGCGGTGGACGCGGGGCGGCTGGATCACCCTGAATACGTCGCGCTGCAGCGTCTGTTTGCCATGCCGCGGAATGAGCGGGTGGGCGCTGGCGGCGCCTTCGCGGGAGACCGCCTGGCCGGGTTCACGATCTGGGAAGCGCTCGCGGGAGGTCAATACGCGGTTGGGCACTTTCAGAAGGCCGATCGCGCCTACAAGGGGCTCACATCGTGGCA
Source organism: Thermomicrobiales bacterium (assembly GCA_046328335.1). Lineage (GTDB taxonomy): Bacteria > Chloroflexota > Chloroflexia > Thermomicrobiales > UBA6265 > JACCXM01. Next base: position 69,396 of record JAXLWU010000005.1, on the reverse strand, counting down.
GGCGCACGCCGTGGGCCAGTGTCTCCAGGAAGAGGGGTGCAGCCTCTTCAATGCCGAACAGGATTTGGGTATTCCCGGATTACGCGCGCACAAACTGTCGCTGCGGCCCCGCGCGTTCTTGCGCAAATACACCATCGCCGACCCGGAGGCGCAGCAATGACGGCCGCGATGACGCGGCAAGAGCGGTGCTGGGAACAGATGCTCCGAGCCGACGAAGCCAATCTGGCGTATTTTGCGGAACGGGCGGAGTTGCCAGGCGTCTCGCTCTTCTTCGCCGAGCATGAGGAGGCCACCGAATTCGACGTGGCCCTCATCTACCGGACGCCAGCCGCGGACAGCGACGCCACGCTCCTGGCGATTGGCGACGCCTTTCACGCGCGAGGACGGATTGCGCGCATTCGTCTCAGCCCACTCTCGGCGCCGGCTGATTGGACACGGCGCCTGGCGCGGGGCGGATTCGTCGCCGATGAACGCGCGATCTATTTTTCAGTCCCCCGTTCGCTGCAGGTGCGAGCCAACCCACTGGTGGACATCGCGCGGGTGACCTCGAGGGCGGATGCAGACCAGTTCTCCGCCATTCAGGTCATCGGTTTCGCGATTCCACTCGCGCAACAGGAGTGGGATCGTCTGCTCGCGCGGCGCCATCTGGCGGATCAGCGCCATCTCTTCTATCTGGCGAGTCTCGCTGGCCGGGTGGTCGGCGCCGCCCGATGCATCCATCTTCCGAATCACATGGCCACGATGGCCTGCTTGGCGACACATCCCGATGCGCGCGGTCATGGCGTTGGGACCAGTCTCCTGGCGCGCATGATCGCGGACGCGCGAGCACGGAAGAACCGTGTTGTATGTGGCGCGGTCGTGCCAGGCAGTGACGCCGCCAGACTCTATGCGCGGCTCGGCTTTGCGTTCCACTTCGCCACGACCACGTTCAGGGAACCGCCGGGGGCAAGAATGGCGCCGATCCCGGGAGCGAACCGAGCGCTTCACGTACCGCCTGCTCGATCGTAGACGATGCCCAGCATGGCGACGCATCGGCGGAGGAAACATCGTGCCGGGCGGCGTCGGTCAGCGCAAACCAATCGGGCCAAAGTGGGGGGGGGACGCTGATTTCCAGACGCCGGTACAGCGCCTCCGCCGCGCCGAGAAAACGCGCGCCTCGTTCACGATCACCCGCGGCCACCGCCACGGCGCCAAAGCCACTCAAGGAGTCCGCAATGTCGCGCTGGCTGCCGAACTGCCAACTGAGGTGGATGCGCTCGCCAAACAGCGCATTGGCTGCCGCGAAATCGCCGCGGGCCCGTGCCACCAACCCCAGGACGTACAGACCATTGAGCGTATCCCAGCGATTTCCGGTCGTGCGAGCGAGGGCGAGCCCCTCCTCAGCGCGAACTGCGGCGCGATCGAGGTCGCCGAGATAGTAATCATCGAGACCCAGATTGAGAAGCGCCAGGGCGACCCAGGATTGGTCCCCCACCTGCTGAAAGCAGACCAGCGCCTGCTCGTGCCAGGCCTGCGCCTCAGGGAAGCGCTGTTGCATCATGGCGAGATTGCCGAGGAAGAGCAGAGCGCGCCCGACGCCGGGGCGGTCCCCGAGCGCCTCCGCGGCGGCCAGGCCCAGTTCGCCGTACATCAGCGCGGGAGCGATGGCCGCGCGCGTCTGCTCGATCTGACAGGCGCCGATCAGGCTGCGCGCCCGGCCAGGCGATGGCGTCTGGTCAGCGCTGCGCGTGATTGCCCGGATCAGCCAGGCGCGGCCTTCACTCAGCCGGGCCGTGAGGAACCAATAATCTGACAATGCGCCACAGAGACGCAGACCGAGTTCGACGTCTGGGCCGTCGCCCGGGCCAAGTGCCCAATCAAGGGCGGCTCGCAGATTGCCGTCCTCGTCTTGCAGCCGCTGCAACCACACGTCGTCGTCAACGGTGAATAGCCGCGGTGCCGCTTCTTCCGCCAGCGAGAGAGACCAGGCCAGATGCCGGTGCCGAAACTCCCGCGTTTCACCGCTGGCCTCCAATTGCTCATCGGCATACTCGTGAATCGTTTCCAGCATCCCGAAGCGAGGCGTGCCGTCTGGTTGCTCGGTCCGGGTCAGCAGACTCTGATCCAGCAACTGGGCAATGCCGTTCGCGACCGCTGCTGATGACCAGACCGGGATTGGTGGCGATGGCGCGGCTCCGGCCATGGCGTCCCCCATCACGGCGACGGCCGCCTCCAGCGTGAAACTCTCGGCAAAGACCGCCAGACGCCGGAAGAGCGTCTGTTGCTCGCGCGTCAGAAGATCGACACTCCAGGCGATATTGGCGCGAAGCGATTGCTGTCGACTGGGAAGATCGCGCGAACCGGAGGTGAGCAAGGGCAACCGGCGATCGAGTTGCTGCAGGAGTTGATCGAGGGTCATGACCCTGGCCCGTGGCGCGGCCAGTTCGATTGCCAACGGCATGCCGTCCAACCGCCGGCAGATAGAGACGACCTTGGCGGCATTCGATTCGGACAGGGTGAATCCCGGCACGGCACTGCGTGTTCGCACCACGAACAGCTGCACCGCCGGGGAGCCGCCGGCGGTGGCGAGCGTGACCGTGGCGCCCGCATCGGGCAGGGGCAAGGGGCGCACCGTGGAGATCTGCTCGGCCCGGATGGCGAGGGGCGCCCGGCTGGTGACGAGCAGCGTCAATCGCGGGCAGGCCGGACAGCAGGTCCGTCACCGAGCCGCGGCCGCGGGCAGCGCCTGCTCGACATTGTCGAGCAGAAGCAGCATGCGGCGCTCACGCAGCGCCGTAATGAGCCGTTGCCGCAATGGTTGCGCGTCCCGCTCGCGCAGGCCGATCGTGCGCGCGATGGTGGCGAGCATGCTGGCGGTGTCTCGGCAACTCGCGAGGGGGACGATCGCCTGATCCGGAAGGACGTCATGCAGCGCCGCGACCGCATGCAGGGCGAGCTGGGTCTTGCCGACCCCGCCGGCCCGATCAAGGAGAGCGAGGCGGACATCCTCACGGCCCAGCGCCGCGACAACCGCCGCGATTTCGGCGACGCGGCCGACGAAGGGGATGGTCGTACTGAGGCGAGGAGGCAGTCCGGCGGCCGCCTCGTCGAGATCGACCGCATCGTAGCGGGGATCGTCGGTGATGAAGTATCCGGCGTGACGCCCAGGGCATCGGCGATATCGCGGAGCGTCCGCGGCGGGAGCGGACCAGGATCGAGGTCTCGCTCGATCTGGGAAATGCGGGGCTGCGAAACCTTGGTCCTGGTGGCCGTGACCTGGGTCAGCCCCTGGGTTGAGCGCAAGCGGCGCACCCGTTGCCGAGCGTTTCCGTGCCATCACGCGGCGCGGCCGGCAGACCCATGATTTGCTCCTCGCACACCGGTTCCGGAGGCGGCCCCCGCGATGAGTGCGATGCGTTCGGTTGACGAATTATAGCGCACGTATTGGCATTACTGACGCCGGTTTCTTGTTCCCTACGATGACGGTACTGGTAGTCCTCGGACTGATCCGTGCTCGGTGGTGTGGCCTTGGCCGCGAATTCGTGAGCATCGACCGCCGCTCCTGAGCGGGGATACAGGAAGACGATGCGGGCCGGCTCCGGCATGTGAGCGGGCATCACCCGGCTCGGCTGGGACAAGACCATGATCAACCAGATCGATGAACTAGGCACGCTGGGGAAGAGGAGTGAGAGTCTTGGCCGCCGTCTTGGGAAAAAAGAGTCAAGACCCTGAATCCATGCGTTCCTGGCGAACGCGACGCCGCGCTCAGGTCCCCAGAAGGTCCGACGATGAATGCGTTTCGATTCGACACGTTAGCAGAATCCCTCGAGCTCGTTCCCCACTCCTGGCGATTCCTCGTCGCCCGTCTGCCGGCCAATGCGATCGTGGCCGTAGCCCCACCGAGGACGACGAGACCTTGACCAAGCGCAAGAAGAAGCCCCGGCGTCAGGATCCTGTGTGCGCGCTGCCTGGGGCAGCCCTGGCAGTGGCAACGGGCAAGTTCAACGAACCACATGACCTGGCGGTGACCCAAGAGAGAAGCATCTATGTCGCCGCCATGTTCAATCACCGCATCCAGAAGTTCGATGCCGAGGGTAACTTCGCTGCTGGAGAGACCTACCCCGCCGAGTGGTCCATTGGCGGGCCAGGGAGCAGTGGAATTCCACCAACACCATGGGATGTGGCGGTGACCGCCGACGCCATGGTCTCTGCGTCGTATGACAGTGACAGAGAAGGCCTGTGTGCGGTGCTGTCAATAGCCAGTCGTGGCCTTATTTCGGGTGCTCGGGGCAGGAAGGCGTGACACTAGGGGGATCCGTCGTGGACGACAGTGCATTCGATCGCTGGACGCTGGCGCTGGGCGAGCGACTCACCCGCCGCCGTTTGCACCGCGGAGGGATGGGTCTCCTGGGACTCCTCGGCGTCGCCCTGACGTCGCACGGCGAGGTCGACGCCAAGAAAAAGAAAAAGTGCAAGGGTGGCAAGAAGCGCTGCGGCAAGCAGTGCGTCGACCTGCAGACGAGTCTGTCGCACTGCGGGCAATGCGGGCGCCCGTGTGCGACCGGGCAGCGCTGCGCCGCTGGCGAGTGCAGGGACCCTGAGTGCGAACCGGACTGTGCCGGCAAGGCCTGCGGTCCGGACGGCTGCGGCGCCCAATGCGAACCGGGATGCGACAACGGCAAGACGTGCACCCCGCAAGGGCAGTGCGTCTGCGATCCCGATTGCCGGGGCCGGGCGTGCGGGGACGACGGCTGCGGCGGCACGTGTGGCACCTGTTCCGGCAGTGCCACCTGCACCTCGCAGGGCCAGTGCGTCTGCACTCCCACCTGTGATGGCAAAGAATGCGGTCCGGACGGCTGTGGGGAGAGCTGTGGCACCTGCTCCGGCAACAAGACGTGCACCAGCCAGGGGCAATGCGTCTGCGCCCCGGACTGTCAAAACCGTGAGTGCGGCGGCGACGGCTGCGGCGGCAGCTGCGGCGCGTGTACGGGCAATGACACCTGCACCAACCAGGGGCGGTGTGTCTGTAACCCGGACTGCGGGGGCAAAGAATGCGGCGCGGACGGCTGCGGGGGCAGCTGCGGGAGTTGTGCCGGCAACGACACCTGCGACGAGCAAGGCCAGTGCGTCTGCCTGCCAGACTGCACCGGCAAGGCCTGTGGCGACGATCGCTGCGGTGGCAGCTGCGGCGCGTGCACGGGCAATGACACCTGTACCGCGCGGGGGCACTGCGTCTGCACGCCGGACTGCGACGGCAAGGTTTGTGGCGACGATGGCTGCGGGGGGAGCTGTGGCACATGTGGGGGGAATCGGACGTGCAGCGCGGCGGGCACCTGCACCTGCAGCCACGAAACCTGTAACGACATCTGCTGCGACGCGGCTCAGGTCTGTGACGGGGCCAATGTCTGCTGCTCGCCTGAGCCTCACGAGAGCACATGCCAAGGGCAGTGCGGGACAGTTCAGAACAACTGCAATCAGTCAGTCGATTGCGAGCCGTGCCCCGGTTTCGTGTTCGTCACGAAATGGGGCACGAAAGCGACGGGTGGAGATGGCGAATTCGACCGCCCTCATGGGGTCGCCGTCGGTCCCGATGGGAGCATCTACGTCACCGATGAGGAGAACGATCGCGTTCAGCGGTTCAGCAGCGATGGCGATTACCTTGGCAAATGGGGCGGCTTCGGGGAAGAACCCGGAAAGTTTTATCGGCCTGCGGGTGTTGCCACGGCCCCGGACGGCAGCGTCTACGTCGTCGATCCTGATGAGAGCAGCCGCATCCAGAAGTTCGACGCTGATGGGAATTTCCTCCTAACCTGGGGCACTTATGGCGACGGCAACAGCGAGTTCAGCTTTCCCGATGGCGTTGCCGTGGGGCCCGACGGCAGCGTCTATGTTGCCGATACGTTCAATGACCGTGTGCAGAAATTCAATGCCGATGGCGGCTTCCTCACCGCTTGGGGAACCTCCGGGAGCGACAACGGTCAATTCAGGGATCCGTCAGGGATCGCGACAGACAGCACTGGCAACGTCTACGTCGTGGACGAGCACAACGATCGCATCCAGAAGTTTGACAGCGGCGGTGCGTTTCTCACGACATGGGGATCATACGGGAGCGAGGAAGGTCAGTTCGATTTGCCAGTCGGCATCGCGATCGGTCCTGACGATAGCGTCTACGTGACCGACCGGTTCAACGAACGGGTGCAGAGATTTGACAGCGAGGGCGTGTTTCTCACGAAATGGGGTTCTCCTGGCAGCGGCGATGGCCAGTTCGACTTTCCCCTAGGCATCGCCGTCGATCAAGACGGCAACGTCTACGTCGTCGAGCGCCTCGGTAACCGCTTGCAGAAGTTCGATGGTGCCGGCAACTTCCTGACGAGTTGGGGTGTACCAGTTATCGGCGACGGGGAATTTACAGAGCCAGAAGCCATCACGGCTGACGGCGCCGGACACGTCTTCGTGACCGATACGGGCAACCACCGCATTCAGAAGTTCGACGCTGATGGCAATTACCTGACGGGTTGGGGTTCGTACGGTGGCAACGACGGCGAGTTCAACTTCCCGGACGGAATCGCCGTTGACAGGGCCGGTAACAACGTCTATGTCTCAGACCGCGATCGTATCCAGCGGTTTGACGGCGATGGGAGGTTTCTCGGAACGTGGGGTACGCCTGATAGCGAATTTTCGGGTTTTGACGGGATTGCCATTGGTCCCGATGGTAGTGTCTACGTAGCCAATAGGAACCATGACAGCGTTCAGGTGTTCACCCAGACGGGTGATTTCATCACGTCGTGGGGATCTTTCGGTCACGGCGACGGTGAGTTTGATCAACCCGATGCTGTTGCCGTGGACGACGATGGCAATGTCTATGTCAGTGACCGGGACAATAATCGTATCCAGAAATTTGACAGCACCGGCGCCTTCCTCGCCACGCTCGGGGAGTTCGACGAGCCGGATGGAATCGCTGCCGACAGCGCTGGAAATGTCTACGTCCCCGGTTGGGTTACGGACCAGATTGTTCAGCTAGATACAAACGGCTCTGTGCTCACCACCTTCGGCTCATTCGGCACCCGTGATGGAGAACTCTTTCTGCCGAACGCGGTTGCCGTCGATCGTGGCGGAAACGTGTATGTGGTGGATTGGGGTAATAGCCGGATCGTGAAGTTCGCGCCGGTCAGTATGGGACGCTCTGCGCTACAGGGGGCACGAAGCAGTGCATTCTCGGAGCAAAACCGAGCAATCCTTGAGCATCGGGCGAGCGAGGGGAAACAGGATCACGTCCGAAAGCGGCAGCAGCAGCGGGGTCGCGATCGCTCCCGCAGTAATGGAAGAAAGGGACGCGGCCAGGACGCCCGTGGTCCAGCAAATAGAGCAGGGCGGCGCGCCCTGAACAGAGACGATCTCGATTAGAGCCTGTTAGGGACTTGGAAGGCTTGGGGGATGGGAAACAAAGTTCCCGCCCGCAAGCCGTACTCGACCGACGTGGGCGACGATGAATGGACGCTTGCCGCTCTCTACCTGACCCTGATAACGGAAGAGGCACCGCAGCGCCACTATGCGTTGCGCGAGGTCTTCAACGCGCTGCGCTTGATCGTGCCCACCGAGGCCCCCTGGCGTTACCTGCCCGGGGACTTCCCGCCGTGGGAGACCGTCTCCCAGCAGACGCGCCGCTTGGCCGAAGACGACGAACGGTTGCCGGAGGTGGTCGCGGGGTTGCATTTCCTGGCCTTTGCCACCCTGATGCTGCATCGTCTCGTTACTGCCGTGGCCCAACGTCAATAACACCCTCTGAGAGTGAAGGAGCGGCTCAGCAAGGAACAGGAGCATCGCCATGCAGTCCTCGGAACAGACAGTCCACAACGCGGGTTTTGGCGCAATCACCGATCGACGCGTGATGTATCAGTCGAAGAGTCTCATGGGGCTTGGTGGAGGTTCGAAAGAGGACATCCCCTTGCGGCATATCACCTCGGTAGGGCTCGCGACGGCGCGGCATCCCATCTGGGGTCTGCTCTTTGGGATCGCGGGGGTTGGTTCGATCTTCGTTGTGAAGGGCGCCGTGGGGGTGCTGCTTGGCGTTGTGTTGCTCGGCCTTGCTCTCCTGCTGATGTGGGGATCGCCGCAAGTGATCCTCAGCACCGCGGGACAAGACCGGCGCTTTGTGTCCGGCCCACCCTGGACCCGGAGTGAGGCGGAGCAGTTCGTGTCGCAGCTGCGGTCTCAGCTCTTCAAGGATGCCGATGCCACGTCATCCGCGCGTTGGGGGTAGGAGCACCAGGGCAGGGCTTCTGGCTTCACGCGCCCCAGACGATCGCGCCCGGTTGAGAGACGATCGAGGGTCGCGTCAGGCGGAGACGTCATCGGATGATCCTGCTGGCGCCATTCCGAGTGAACTCCGTCCGTTCGTTGCCGACATCGCCTTCTCGCACGAGCGGTCTCAGGAGCAATGGTGTTGGTTTCCGCCACTCCCCCGGAAGGAGCGGTTTGGATGCGCGAAGGGAGTGCTCACCGTGGACGATCGGCGGTTCGACGCGCTGAGCCGGCGGCTGGCCGGTGTGGCGACCCGACGCGGGGCCGTGCGCGCGAGTCTGGTAAGTGCGGGTGGGGTACTCGCCAGAGTGGTTGGTGACGATGCCAGGGCTGGCAACAATGACCGCTGCGTGACGATACGGAAGGCCTGCGGCGGCGGCAAGTCCTGCTGTGCTGGGACGGTCTGCGCCGTCAACGGATGCTATGGCTCCGAAAAGCGGTGCTGTCGGAATCGCAACGCGTCATGTACCGTGGCCTGTGACTGCTGCAAGGTCGAAGACTACTGCATCAATGGCAAATGCCAACCCGACTATGGCTTCCTGCGCACGCTCCAGTTCCCGTGGTGCGCGGATGAGCAGGAACCGCGGCGCGTGTCGGGCGATTGGGACGGGCACGATGCGCAGCAAGGTTTTGCGCTGGACTTCACGCGGCCCTTCGATACGTCGATCACTGGGTTTCCCGGAGGCAGCGCAGGGGTCAAGTACACCACCGTCGTCGCGCCCATGGCCGGCCCCGTGAAACAATTCCGGAATAGCGGCTCGAGCTATGGCAACTACGTCGCGATTGGACCGAACCATGGGTGGACGGTGATCCTCGCCCATCTCGACAGCATTGCCCCGACGCTGAAGAGCCCGGTCGCCATCGGCGACGTCATCGGGATCGTCGGCGCCACCGGTCTCAACAACCCGGCCGAGTATCACATCCACTTCGAGCTGCGGCTCAACAATGCCAAGCCACCGCGGCTGTTCAGTACCACCGAGAACCTCGAACTCTTCGCGGGCGGTTACCGGCGCGACGATTTCCGTGACAACAATGGCCGCACCTTTACCTCGACCCAGATCTGCCAATGCCGGGAACTCCGCGAGGGGTGTTCGTCAGGAAATCAGTGTTGCAACGCGCCGCGCGCGATCTGCGCCCAGGATGATTGTCACGACAACAATGTCTGCTGCATGCCGACCGGCGAGCCGTGCGTCTCCGGCCGCGATTGCGACTGCTGCGACGACGACCTCTGTGAAGACTTCGTCTGCCGCAACCCCAGCTCGCTCCGCGCGGCAACAGCGACCAGGAGCGACAAGCGCGAGAGCATGGAGGATGGCGCGGCGAGTACGCGAAATGCGGCGTCGGACATTCATCGTCAACGTCATCGTCACCCCATCGTGAAGCACACCACGACCGATCAGAATCGTCGAAAAGAGGGGGTTGCCTCTGATGAGGGCAGCGCCAGGTGACAGGTATGGCTGAGCGGTGTCCGCCTGACGCTCGTCTCGCACGGTCAAACGGCGGCGGTTCGTCCAGGTCAAGTGGTGCTCGACCATACGACGATACCGCTCCATCTGGCCCGTGCCCGCCGATCTGCCGGGAGTTTTGGCGAACCCCCGTGAGATGCGCCGGCCAGTCTTGCCCTGCTGCCGATCCTCGATTCGGCTGATCAGGTATGGCGAGCGCGGAAGACTGGAGAGTGGTAAGACTCCCCGGTCTTGTTCCGACAATTGCCTCGCGTTACCCCATCTGGGTCGTGTGCTCGGGGCGGACCACGATGACGACGCGCTCGTCGTCCGGTTGGTGCCAGGGGTAGACATCCTCGTTCAAGTACTTCTTGGCCATGCTGTTGATGAAGGCGTTGTCCGGATCGGGATCGATCCGCTCCACCACGCCGCGGATCTCCAGGTAGCGGTAGGGGTTCGCCGGATCGACGATGGAGAGGGCGACCCGCGGCTCGCGCTGGACATTGCGGTACTTCTGGCGGCCAGTAGTCTGGCTGAAGGAGAGATACTGCCCATCCCAGCCGAACCAGACCGGGTTGTTCTGCGGCGCGCCATCGGGGCCGATGGTCGCCACATCGGCGAGGGCGGTGCTCTCCAGCAGATCGGCATACGCCGCGGGAATGACAGACGAAGCAGACACGCAACAGACTCCTGATTTCATGGACCTGCGAGACGGTGACCGCACCCTGCGGCGGGGCCAATTCTGACATAGACGCCACGGTTGACTTCAACCAGGGAGCCAGAACGCCCCGCGTTCTCGGTAATTCTTGCCTATTTCGCGCTTCATGCCTGATTGTTGATGGATTAAGCCCTAGACACCCCATACCCAACATGATAGGAACATGGCATCCGCATGGGGAAACGGTTGGCATCGGCATCAGACATGAGGGGCCTCCGGTGGAACGGGAGTTTGTCAAGCGCGGTAAAGCGGTCCCAACGCTCGAACTTCCCGGTGTGGCAGCGGTCAAACTTCCTCCCAACCGCCGCGGCGAGGAAGATATCAACCGGCTTGGCAAACGAGCGGAGATCGCGCCGGGATCACCCCTCGCGACCGCGCAGCCACTGTTCGAGCAAGATGGCTGGGTCTTCCTGGCGAGCGATGACCTGACGGAGGTCCTCGCGGCTGGGAGTCTCCCGGATGGCGTGATTGCCGTCGAGCACGTCTATGTGGAAGAGTCAGGGAATGTGGTCCTGGCAGGCGACCGCTTGGACGTGCGATTCCAACCGGACCTCGCCAAGCCCCAGATCGATGATCTTCCGACCGCGTCGAGCGACGCGGTCCAGCAATTTGGTTTCGCCGAGAATCTCTTTCACGTTCAGATTCGCCCCGGCGTGGACCTGGAACAGGTACGGCGCGCGTTGACCGATCACCCCGAGGCGGTGCTCTACGCCGAGCCGGTGTACACCCAGATCATGCCCGGGCGCGCCGCCGATCAGGATCCGGATTTCACGAGCCAGTGGCATTTGCACACCATCGCCGCGGACGCGGCGTGGGAGATCTCACGCGGCGAGGGGGTGAAAATCGCCATCATCGATCATGGGTGCAAGATCGACCACCATGATCTTGCCGACGCCATCGATCGAAACCTGTCGGCCGTCTTTATTGACCCGCCCCCCGCGGCGTTCCGGCAGGATGTGACGATGATTCCCGCTGACGGTCACGGCACCGCGTGCGCCAGCATGGCGGCTGCCCGTGCGTTCAATGCTTCTGGCGGGCGAGGCATCGCCTATGAAGCCGAGATCATGGTCGTCGCCGTCACCGAGGAGGTGACCATGACCCAGGAATCCCTGGCGCGAGCGATTGCCTATGCCGCCCGTCCGAATAGCGAAATTGCACAGGTGCTCGGCGCAGGTCTCGACACGATTCCCGGCGCCGACGTGATTTCGTGCAGTCTGGGCGTGAACAGCATGTCCCTGGTGCTCCAGGACGCGATCGATTTCGCGGTCAGTTACGGCCGAGATGGGCGCGGGACGCCGATCTTCTGGGCCGTCGCCGATGACAAGGACGCCAACGTGTCCGATGACAAGGTCTGCGCCTATCCCCACGTGATCGCCGTTGGCAGTTCATGTCAGGATGACACCGCGGCGCCATGCGCGTCCGGCCCCGAACTCGCGTTTCTCGCCCCGGGCGACGATGTCACCCTGGCAACGGCCAATGGCCCCAGCGACGCTCAATCGGGAACGAGCTTCGCCACGCCAGCGGCCGCGGCAGTTGCCGCGCTGATCCTGGCGAAGGCCGGGAGCCTGACCTGGCAGGAGGTGCGCGATGTGATGCAGGAGAGCTGCGATCCGGTCGGCGGCGATTGCTATCCGAACGGCCGCAATGACCGCTATGGCCACGGGCGCATCAACGCGGCGAGGGCGCTCGCCAAGGCGCTCTCCCTGGTGCATTGACCCGATCGACGTGAGGCAAAACGAACCGTGGGGCGTCACCGGGCTGCCGCGTGGAAGCAACGGAAGCGCGGGAGCCCGGCAGCAGGAGGCGCGGCGTGGATCAGGAATACAGCAAGCGGGGTCAGCGCGTCACGATTCGCGAACTCGCCGAGGTCATTGCCGTCAAACCACAGGCTGATCGCCGCGGCGAAGATGACATCGCCAGGATCGGCCGCCGCGCGGACATCGCCGCCGAGTCGCCGCTCGGCCGCGCGCAACCCGCGTTCGAAGCGGATGGGTGGGTCTTTCTCGTCGCCGCGGATGTCCGGGACGCGGTGAACCAGCGGCGGCCGCCGGATGGCACGGACTCCATTCAGCGCGTGTTCGAGGAAGCATCAGGGCAGATCGTCCTCGGATTGGATCGACTGGACGTACGTTTTGCCACAGGCGTCACCACGGAGGAAGCGCGCCGACTCCTCGCGGCCGCACATGTCGAAGTGATCCGGCAATTCACCTTTGCCGACAATCTGTTCCATGTGCGTGTGCCTCCAGACCAGGACTTTCTGGAGGTGTCGCGGCGTTTGTCGGAGCAACCGGATGTCGTGTACGCGGAACCCGTTTTTATCGAGGAAGTTCCTGCGCGTTTCGCGGGGGTCGATCCGTCGTACGGCCTGCAATGGCACCTGAAGAACACCGGTCAGGACGGTGGAACGCCAGGGGCGGACATCCGTGCGGAAGACGCCTGGTGCGCGAAGACTGGACACGGCGTTCGCATTGCCATCGTCGATCATGGCTTCGAGACCGATCACCCGGATCTCCAGGCGGCGGTGAACCACCAGGTTTCGGGCGCGTTTCTGGCTGCGGCCGATCCGGCCGAACCGGCCGTCTTCGTCCAGAATCCGGCGCAGATCACCAACGACAATCACGGCACCTTCTGCGCCGGAATTGCGCTGGCGCGCGCCTTCAATAACACCGGCGGGCGCGGTGTCGCCTATGAGGCCGACTTCATCGCCGTCGCCACCACGCACGAAGCAACAGGTACGCAGGAAACTCTGGCTCGCGCGATCGCCTACGCCGCCTCACCCGCCACGGAGGGAGTCGCCCATCCTGGGGCGGATGTCATTTCATGCAGCCTGGGACCAGGCCAGATGCGGACGGTTCTGCGAGACGCCATCGACTTCGCTGTCACCATGGGACGCAATACCCTGGGAGTCCCGATCTTCTGGGCGGTGGACAACCAAGCCGTCTCGATCACTCTGGATGAAGTCTGCTCCTATGCCAATACGATCGCGGTGGGTTGCTCCACGCGGCACGACGTGGCCGGCGTTTGCGCCTTCGGCGCCGAGCTCGCCTTTCTCGCCTGCGGCGTCGACGTTTTCAGCACGGCATCCGGCAAGGGGTACGACACCGCTGATGGCACCAGTTTCGCCGCGCCGCTCGCTGCCGGCATTGCGGCGCTCCTGATCGAGAAAAAGGGAACCGCAACCTGGCAGCAGGTGCGGGATGCGATCCGGGACGGCTGCGACCCGATTGGCGGTGTGGCCTACGTGGCTGGTCACCACGATACCTACGGCGCCGGCCGCGTCAACGCGGCCAAAGCCCTGACGAAGATCGCGTAACGCCATGGAGATGGAACCTGACAACGTTTCGCTGTGTCTGGGTCGCGGTGGGCGGGCGCCACCGGCGGCCGCGGCAGGATGCTCTTTACAACGCCCAGTCTTCCTCATACAGTGGCGTTACCGCGTCCCAATGCGGCAGGCCTCTCGCGGACTCCGTTGTCGTTCCCGAATGGAGAGGATCGGAATGCAGCGCTTTGTGATTCCAACGTTCATCGTCCTCGCGGTCATGGCCCTGATCGGCGTTGCCCCGTTGACGCAGACGCGGGTGACCGATGCGGCGGTGCTGGCCGCCGCCTCGCCGACGCCGGTTTGCAGCCCTGCCGAAATCGCGAAAGGCAATGCTGCCCCGTACCTGCCGCCTGGCAGCAACGAGGGGATCATCCGGCCAGCGGCGCCAGCGGCCACGCCGACCGACTTCCACCCGACGATTACGCACGAGGACCCCGAATCGCTCTACATTGCCGTCTTGACCTTGCCGCCCGACTCCTGCATCGATTTCCGAAAGCGGAGCGGCGCGGTGATCCTGTTCGTGCAGCAAGGAACGGTGGTCTATACCTCCGCCCCCGCTGCCGATCGCAACGTGGTGATTGTGCGGGGAGACAGTGACGGCAACAACGCCGATAATCAGACTATCGCCGTTGGGGAGACGGTCACCCTGAACGCGGGCGAGTGGATCACCCAGGATCGACCGGTCTGGTACAGCTTCCGCAACGCCGGTGGCGACAATGCGATCATCTCCGCCGCGGTCTATGCCGTGGTGGGATGGGACGACGAGCGTTGCACAGGAGGATGCCGAAAGCCGTAATCGGGCCCGGATAGTGGGCGCGACCTCCGGCTCATCCAATTCAGGTCGCGCCCATCACCGGAAAGGTCGATGTCGTCACGTTCAGGGGTCATTTCTGCCGCGCGGTTGCCGGTTTCGCTAAACTCACTCATCGGTCGCGAGCGCGAGGTGCCCGCGATTCACGTTCTCCTGCGCGATCCAGAAATCCGGTTGCTTACCCTTACCGGTCCAGGTGGGATTGGCAAGACACGCCTGGCGGTCGAAGCGGCTCAAGGTCTGAGGTTCGATTTTCCCGATGGGGTCTACTTCATCTCCCTTGCCGAGGTTACTGACCCCACGCTTGTTCCCTCCACAATCGCAGTAGCACTGGGTATCCGCGAGGTTGCAGGACAACCGGTGGGGGTGACCCTTACCGAGTCGCTTGTCGCCTGGAACGCGCTCCTCGTGCTCGACAACTTCGAGCAGGTTGTCGCCGCGGCTCCCCTGCTCGTCGATTTGCTCGGTGCGTGTTTCGGGGTGCGGTTACTGGTCACAAGCCGAGTGCTGCTTAACGTACGCGGCGAATTCCACTTCCCCGTGGCACCACTTGCGATTCCGGATCCAGTCCATCTGCCACCGCTCGCGGAGCTAGCGGGAATGTCGGCGGTGCGGCTATTCACTGATCGTGCCCGTGCGGCCACGGGCGAGTTCGCCCTGAATTCTACGAACGCTGCGGCCGTGGCCTCGATCTGCAGGAGGCTGGACGGATTGCCACTGGCGATCGAGTTGGCGGCGACGTGGACGCGGCTGCTGACGCCACCCGCGCTTGAAGCGCGGCTGGCGGCGCGACTACTGGACCTCGGCGGTGGCCCGCGCGATCTGCCTGCGCGGCAGCAGACGATCCGCGACACCATTGCCTGGAGTTACGAGTTGCTCAGCCTGGAAGATCAAATCCTCTTCGCTCGGTTGGGCGTTTTTGCCGGAGGATGGACAGTCGAGGCAGCCGAGGCGGTCACGGAGAGCGATGGTCTCACCCTTCTCGCTGGTCTGGGACGATTGAACGATCAGAGCCTCATCGTGAGATTAGCCAATGTCACTGGACCGCCACGATTTGGGATGCTTGAAGCGATCCGCGAGTTTGCTCGGGAGCGACTTGGTGACAGCGGGAAGAAGCATGGCGTCGAAGCAGCGCATAGCCAGTATTTTCTTTCGCTGGCGCTGCATGCTCGAGAGATGCTCGAGGGACCAGAGCACGCTGCCTGGCTGGGTCGCCTTTCTCTCGAGCATGACAATCTTCGCGCAGTGCTCGACCGATCGATCGCCGCGGGACAGTCAGAAATTGCGCTCCGTTTAGGCACGGCACTGTGGGGGTACTGGGCGCAACGGGGACATCTGACGGAAGCACGCAACATGCTTGAGCGTGCATTGAGGATCGAGTCGGACGTCGATCCTATTGTTCGCGGCGCAGCGCTTCACTGCTTAGGAAACCTCTCACATGATCTCAGCGACTTGGCGTCTTCTCGAGACTATTTCTCACAATATCTGGCACTGATGATCGAACTCGATGACCGGGATGGCGTTGCGAATGCTCACAATGGGATTGGACTCGTGGTTCGGGATCAGGGAGCGTATTCGCAGGCGCGTGAACACTTCGAAACGGCTCTGAGCATTTGGTCAGATATGAACGACCTCGGTGGCGTTGCCATTGCTCACCATAATCTTGGGATAACGGCTGCTGCTGAAGGCAACTTTGATCGTGCTCAAGAGCACCACACGTTGGCTCTCGCCATTCGCTTGGAACAGCGTAACAGCTATGGCGTTGCCTACTCCAAGTGGGCAATGGCCTCCGTAGCCCAGGCAGATGGCGACCTCGTGCGGGCAAAGGACCTCTTTGAGCAGTGCGTACAACTGTTTCAAGAGCTCGGCGATCGCCAGGGAGAAGCACTTGTTCTCAATGGCCTTGGCAAGGTCGCACACTACTCACGCGATGATCTGACAGCCCTCCGGTTGCTTCGTGAGGCGCTGGTCGTGCAACGTTCACTCGGCGCTCGCCAGTGGATCGTCGACTGCATCGAAGGTATCGCGGCGGTAGTGGTCAGGCGCGGTTACATTGAGCATGCTGTCACATTGCTTGGCGCGGTCGTGCCATTGCGCGGCACGACGGTGGCTGTGGCAACTGTCGCCGAGCGGCAGTCGCAGGAAGAGACCCTTGCCATTGCACGCCGGGCGCTCACCGAATCGGCGTTCAACGCCGCGTGGGAGACCGGAACACGGTTGTCGCTGGAGCAGGCGACCGTCGAGGCGCTGAAACTGACCGAAGAAACCACGATCGTCACTCGTCCTGCCGCGCCGTTCAATCTCACCCGCCGCGAGCAGGAGGTGCTGACGCTGCTCTGTCAGCATCTGACCGATACCGAGATCGCGCAGCGGCTCTATCTCAGCCCGCGCACCGCCTCTAACCACGTCGCCAGCATCCTCTCCAAACTCGGCGTCGGCAGCCGGCGGGAAGCGGTCGCCTTCGCCACGCAGCATGGATTGACGAACTGAGCCAACGCGGGTGATGTTCAGAAGAGAGCAACTCGCGTGGCTGGATGATACGCGAAGCGCTCCCTAACGGTTTAGGTCCCGGCTGAGCCGCAGACCCGCGTCAGTGCCGCGGTCGAGGTGGCGGCCAGTTCCAGCCGCGCCGCCCACATCGCCGGGGTGTCGTAGGTGGCCTGTTCCCAGGCGGCGCGGCCGCCGGCAGCCGCGATGCCCGCGGCGTGGAAATCGGGCGTTTCCCACTCCAGACCCTCGCAGCGGATGCCGGATACCCGTTCCGGCGCCTGGCGCAGTATGAGCGCCGGCCACTCCAGGTCAGCCGCGGCGGTGGCCTCGCTCGAGGCGGCCAGCACGATCTGCCGCGCCTCCGCCGAGAGCCAGGCGGCGCCCGCCACCGCGTCCAGCGGTTTTCCCGCCGCCAGCGAGATGGCGTGATTGGTCGCCGTTTCCGGCAGCCGTTGCACGGCCGGGTGGCTCTGCAAGGCGCGCTCCGTTCGCCCCAGACAGACGTACCACGGCGGCGTGCGGCCCGCCCCGAGCCGAGCGATGCGCCCCGGCAAGGCTGCGAGTTCCACCGGCCAGTGCAGCGCCCAGTGCAGCCAGCGATCGAAATCACAGGCGAACCACGCGGGCCAGCCATCGCCCGCGGCGGTCAACGCCGCGCGGCGCGATTCCCCCGCCAGTCCGCCCGGTGTCACCACGGCGCCCAGTTCCCCCAGCCGCGCGGCGGCTCCTGGGTCGGAACTGGCCGTGACCGCGATCGCCACGCGGGGATACCAGGCGAGGCAGGGCGCGGCGGCATCGATCAGCGGCAGGGAGGCGCCGGCCGGATCGTGCAGCGTCGCGGCGAGCGCCGGGGCGAGCGACCAATAAGCGGGATTGAACCTGGTCTCGAGCTTCACGCGGCGAAGAGCGCGGCGAGATCGATGGCGACGCCGGGTAGCGTGGCCGGGTGGACGAGTCCCTCCCGGTAGACGTGCTCGGTGTAAGTCCCGTCCGGCTGCCGGCGCCAGGCGGTGAGGGTCCGCGCATAGGGGTGAATCAGCCAGATTTCGTGATCGCCACGCGCTTGATAGGCAGCCAGTTTTTCGCCGACATCGTAGTCACCCGTCGAGCGGGACCAGACCTCGACGACCAGCGGCAGGGGTTGCTGGTACATCTCCAGCACATCATCACGAGCGAGCAGTGGAGCCATGAATTCCGTCGGGACAACAAAGACATCGGGGATGAAATAGGTCGATGCGGAACGATGGACCCGCCCGGCATCGATGCGCACACGGTACTCCGACCGATCGAGTTGGTTTCCCAGCATGAGGCCGAGTTGGAAGGCCAGTTCGTTGTGCGCCGCGGTCATCCCTGGTTTCTCGCGTGGATAGCCATCCCAAAGCTCCCACTTGCGATCCGGTTGGGTCAGGGCAAGACGCTCATACGTCATGTTGCTGATCTGGGTCTCGATCGCCATGCGTACCTCCCGGCCGCGGATCGGGCCGCGCCGCGTGGCTGGGAAGTGTACGTCGGAGCGGGTGTGGCGCTGGAGTGGCGTCGATCGCGCGGGGGCGAACCTCAGAACCCGTATCGCGTGATGTAAAAGGCGATGGTCCCCAGGCAGATGACGGGGTAGGCGATGCGGGCCAAGGTGTCGATGCGCTTCACCGCCCGGTACCGTTTCTCCTTGTAGAGATACTCGACCACGATGTTGATGAACACCAGCGCCGTGGACAGGGCGATGTAGACAAAGAAGCCCCATTCGATCGCCACGGTGTAGCCCACATCCAGTTGCCCGGTGACGCTTTGCAGCAGCACGGCCGCGGTCAGGATCGAGGTCACCGCGAAGCCGATACGGGCGCCGGTCTGATCGGGCGAAAAGAAGAGCGCCAGATAGGTGACGAGCGCCAGCAGCGCCAGGGGGAACATGTTCTTCCAGAGAAAACCGCGCACATCCCGCGCGATGGAGATTTCGGTGATCAACGTGGAGAACTGCACGAAGGCGTGCGGACCGCTGGTATCCCCGCCGCGCACCGAACGTCCCGCGGTCGAGGACGAGATGAAGTAGACGCTGGTCGCATTCCAGTTCTGGATGCGGTTGAACGGCGCCGAGAGATCGGAGCCGCTGCGCAATCGCTCATCCTGTGATTGGAGCAGAATCGAGGGACTTGGCACGTAGACAACCTCATCGCGCGGCAGCGAGACATTCTGCAGGCTGATCTGCAGCACGTGGGTATCCCAGGGATAGTCGTAGAAATCGAGCGGCTGGGTGAAGGTGCGCTGGATGCGGTACATGCGGTAGGTGGTACCGTCCGGCTCGGTGCGTTCCTCCAGGGGATCGCCCAGTTTCATGCGCGGTTTGGTGGCGTTGGGGAAGAAGACGTCGGTGAGGGCCGTGTCGGCGCTCGGCGCGCGAAACCAGAGGAAGAAATCGGCGAGAAACGTCTCCGCGCCAAGATCGAGATCGCGTGTTTCGTTCAGGTCGATCCCGACGTCGACAATGGGGTAGCGGCGAAGAAGGAGACCGGCAACCTCGATCGCCCTGCCACTGTCGATCTCGGCGGCGACGTCGTACATGGTCGGATCGCTGACCAGTTGGTACTGCCAGGGGGCGCTGGTGAGCAGGTTCTGGCGGAAGCGGCCAATGGAGAAGGTCTGCGGCACGGAGTTGTCCGCGGCGAAAAAGAGCGGCCCGGTGAGTCCCCGCACCGCGACCTCCGGGTCATTGATCGCGGCGAGAGCATCCCTCACCGCCGCCCGGTTCGCCGTGATGTCCGTGACGCCGCTGTCGAAACTGGCCGCGATCCCGGCGATGCCGATGGTGGTGGCGTCAAACGTCTTGGCGGCCTGCCAGGACGGCATGGTTCCGTACAGATCGCGATAGCGGAAGGCGAAATCGAGGGCGTCGCCATCGGTGGCGTCGTAGATCATCGGGGACGCGGCATAGAGCCCGTTGGTGAAATATCCCCGCTGATCCTCTTCTTCCGGCTCCTCCGCGAACAGATCGGCGAAGGACTCATCGCCCAGCGCATCGCCGCCGATCAGCGGGGGAGACAATCCCGCGCGGCGCAGCGCCAGCAGCAACGCTCGCGCATCATCCTGCAACAGGGAGAGAACGACGATGCCGGGATCCTGGTCATCTTGCAGCCCCTGGACGATGGCCGCGATCGACGCCTCCCGCTGATCGGGATCGATCTCCCAGGTCTTCTCGATCGTGCCCTGATCCTTGAAGGTGGTGGCAAACGAGGTCGCCAGCGAGGATTCGTACGCGTTTTTCGTCGTGATGATCGTCGCCTGCTCGAACCCGAGCACATCGCTGGCGTAGGTCGCCAGCAACCGCCCCTCGAAATCGTTGGTGAAGATCGTCCGGAAGTACCAGGGGTTGTCGTGAGTGAGCGCATCGGCGGTGGCGGACCCGGTGATCGCCGGGATGCCGGCATCGCGGTAGACCTCGCCCGCAGCGAGGGAGGTCGCCGAGGAGCGATGCCCGATCACCAACAAAATGCGATCGTCGGCGGCGATATCCGAGGCGCGCTCGCGGGCCACATCGGCGTTTCCTTCGTCGTCGAAGCGAAGCAGGGCAAGTGGGCGCCCATCGATGCCGCCGCTGGCGTTGACCCGGTCGATGGCCAGTTGCGCGCTGTTGGCCATCTCCAGCCCGACCTGGCTGCCGGGACCGGTCAACGGCCCGGCAAACGCGACGTAGATCTGCTCGGGTTGCGGCTGCGCGGCCTGATAGCGCCAGAAGCCGAACGCTCCGAGCAGGAGGAGGAGGATCAGGAGCGGCAACCACCAGCGGGAGAGACGCGCGGTCAGCGCTTGCCGCCGCGCTCGCGCGGCACTGACCCGCGCCGACTCCCGCTTGCGGACGAGCAGCGGCACCCGCCGCGGCTGCGCCTCCAGGTCGGCGAGTTCGGGTGGCAACGGTAGTGCGCCGATGTCCGTCAGTTCATTGGGCATCACCGGCGTGACGTCGGGGAAGCGCTTGCGCGCGGCATTGGCGATGCTGTCGGGATTGATGTTGACCGCGCGCTCGAGCGCGTAAAGTTTCTCGGGCGGGTCCTCGGTGACTGCGGCGAACCAGAGCCACCC
This sequence comes from Thermomicrobiales bacterium, assembly GCA_046328335.1. Taxonomy (GTDB): domain Bacteria; phylum Chloroflexota; class Chloroflexia; order Thermomicrobiales; family UBA6265; genus JACCXM01. Next base: position 48,259 of record JAXLWU010000005.1, on the reverse strand, counting down.
GAGTTCGCTTTCCGGATCGGTCAGCAGCGCCTGGGCGATCAGCCGCAGCGCTTCTTCCCGGTCCCCCGCGTGGAACGCGGCGATGCCGCGGTTGAGGAACGCGGTCGCGGTGGTTGGTGGGTTCTGCAAAAACCTCGCCTCGCCTGCTCAGAGACCGGATTGCCGAGCACGGCGACGCTGCGCCGCGGGTGAACTGCGCAAAGGATATCGCGCATCACCCGTGTCAGGTGGCACGTTGGTATCTCTTGCGTGTCGCCGTTTCGGTTAATTGAAAATCACGTTGGTCGGGGTGAAATCGGCGAGGATCAACAGACGGTCGGGTTCAGGGGTGAACACGATCCGGATCAACTCGGCCGCTTGCGGGACGCGGAACAGGATGCGCCGGAAGACTCTGCTTGCCGGGGTCAGCGGTGCGTCAGTCAGGTATTGCTCGTCTCTGATTCGCCACATGCGGTCCAGGTCCCCCATCTCTGGATCCGGAAAAACCTGGGCCGGTGGACAGACTTCGGCATCGCATTCGAGTGGAGGAAACGGGGCGTCGTGTGGCAGAGGCCGGTACAGGAACCCCTCCAGATCCCAGAGCGCGAAACTATCCGGGGAGATGACGAGAGGGCGATCGACATTGGTCTGGATCAGGAGCCGCAGGGCCAGGTCTCGTTCGCCGATCGGTGTCGTTGAGCCGTCGACAAAGGTCTGATCAATAAGACCGATCGGGAGAATCTTGGCGAGGCTGGCACCGTCGCGGTCGGTGTAATCGAACCAGCTGACGTACGCAATATGCGCATTGAGCCGTCTTGGGACCGCGCCTGCCCGCACCGCGCTCGCCACGCCACCGAGGACGGCGACCCCGTAGGCAGTCAACATCGCGCGCCGGTTCGAGGTGCCGCCGAGACCAGAGAGCCATTGGGCGTCGAGTCTGGTCATGTCCCCCTCCCTGAAACACGAATGATGGAGCATTGGCTGGTTCGAGCGTCATCTCGGGGTGTCTGGCTGGTTTCGATTTGGCCGCGAAACACCGAGGTGCGTCGGCACGGCATAGGGACCATGCCGCCTGGCGGTCGGGAGCGCGGGCGACGCAAGCGTCGCGCCCTACGAAAGCCTGCCCTGGGGCGCCGCCTGCCGCGGTCGCCCCCTACCTTATCCCACCTAGCGAATGCCGCTGTCGTAACTCACGAGCACGTAGGTAAAGGCGTCCGGATCGACGGTCACCGGCATCGGTGCGGCATAGGGAGGGGTCGGTTCGCCCCCTTCCGGGACGAGGAGGTAATCGCCCGGCGGCAGACCGACGCGGAAACGGCCATCGTCGCTGCTGCGGGTCGCGCAGATTTCTTCACCATCTTGGTTCTGGATGAGGAGATTGGCGGCGTACGGCTGGTCCGGGCAGGGATCGTCCTCGCGCATCACCGGGCACATCGGCCCGATCCGGACATCGCCGACGATGCCGCTGGTCGCGTCCGGATCGCACGCCAGCGGCGCCAGATCGCTGTCGGTGACCTGTTTGCGATCTCGCCGTTTGCGGCGCGTGCCTGAGCGTTTGCGCGCGTTCACCGTCAGGTGATCGAGACCGAGCAAGCAGCCGAGAGCCGCCACCCCAAGGAACCTGCGGCGCGACCCGCCAGCGCGCGGAGTAATCGGGACGTCAACGCCTGGTCGCGGAGGCGATTCGATGTGCTGTGAGCCGCTAGCCATGGCCATTCCTCGACGCTGCATTCGTTGCATCGACCATCACGGGCTATTGGTCATCATACATGATGGCAGTGACCAACATTGACGGACTTTCGGCGCCGTCGCGAACCAGTCATAAGGGATCCGGATGATGATTTTCGCATTAGGACCCGATAGAGACGCACAGAGCCCCTCGCCCTGCGCCTAGGGAGAGGGGTTGGGGTGAGGGTTCGCGAGGCGACTACACGGCACTAACCTTCCGGAGTTGGTGTCAACCACTAACCGTCTCGATCAATGCCCACGCGATCGTCTCTTCCTGACCGGGGAGGAGGCAGTGGGTGCTCACCATCAACCCGCCGCGAAAAACGTCGATATGAATGGACGGCTCGTAGGCGAGCAGCGCGGCCTGCATCTTCGCGGGCGACCAGGCGGCGCCGTCCGCGGGGACGATCCGCACCACCGGCGCCGGCCAGTCCTCCCAGTCCGCCTCCAGCCAGGGGGCGAACGCCGGATGCGCGGCGAGTGCCGCCGCCAATCTCTCCGCCTCGGCCAGGTGCGCCCGGTACTCCGCGTCGTGATCGGTGGCGAGGAAGATGTCGATCGCGCGCCAGAGCCCGGCCATCGCCTCCTTGCTCACCTTCATGCCGCGGCCGATGGCGGCGTGGGGATTGCCGTTGGCGCGCGCCGCGGCGATCAGATCGGCGCGGCCGGCGAGCATCCCGGAGTCTTGTGGGCCGCGAATCCCCTTGCCGCCGCTGAAGATGACGAGATCCGCGCCCCAGCGGCCCCAGCGGTGCAGGTGATCGATTGGCGGCACGGTCGAGGCGGCGTCGACGATCACCGGGACATTCCGCGCGCGAGCGATCGCCACGACGGTCGGGAAATCGAGCGCCCCGGAGGCGGTGTGCCGGGAATCGACGTAGAACACCGCCGCGGTGCGATCGGTGATCGCTTCTTCCAGTTCGCGTGGTTCGGTGTGCTCGGGGGTGCCGATTTCGACCATCCGGCCGCCGGCGGCGCGCAGCATCTGGTCGTAGTTGATGCGGTGGGCACGGTGGACGATGATCTCGTTCGCCATTCCCTCCGTGTCCGGCAGGCGGTCGATGCGTTCCGGGTCGCGCCCGGTGATGCAGGCGGCGGTGGCGAGGGCCATGCCCGCCGCGGAACCGGAGGTGACGTATCCGGCGGGCATCCCGGTCAGTTCGGCGATGCGCTCGCCAACCCGCGCGTTGAGGTCTTCCAGCACCACGAAAGCGCCCGCGGCGTCGGCCATCGCCGCCGAGACCGCGGGGTGCATCAGGGTGCCGCCGACCGCGGTCGTCGCGCCCCGGCCGTTGATGATCGGGCGCACCCCGATCTCCTGGTAGATCGCGGGATAGGGGCGATTGCCGGCTTCCACTGTTGTCATGATCCGTCCTGCTGAATCTCCAACGAGGGCCTCCCCTCCGGTCGCATGATGCTCACGGTACAGCGATCATACCGATCAGGTCTCCTGGCCGCACCGCGGGCGTGGCGCGCCAGGCCCAGACGGTCCCCGCCGCGGGCGCGCTGACCAGCGCGAGCCGTTGTCCCGCGATATCGATGATCTCGCCCACCACCTGGTTGGTTACGGCCATGTCGTAAAGATTGACCGGCGAGCGGAGGAATCCACCCACCGGCGCCATCACGTCGACCGTCGCCCGCGCGGGGCCATCATACCGCGCCGGGCGTGGCGTTCCGGTCACGACGCCGAGGTGCGAGAGCAGGTTCCGCAAGCCGGCGACGAAGGTGGCGACATCCTCCGCCAGACAGCCGGCGCGGCCAGTGGTTTCGGTGCCGAGGGTCGGAATGCCGCGGCGGGCGGTCTCCGCGTTGAAGGGACCGGGAGCATCGGGGATGCGCCACAGCCGGGGCAGCCCGAAATGCCGCGCTGCTTCGGTGGCGGTGGAGTCCTCCGCCCCTGGCAGATCGCGAAATCCGATCAGAGGCGCGAAGGTGACATCGGCGCTGCCGCTATGGAGATCGAGGAAGAGATCGTCGGCGCCGACGTTCCGCTCGACGAGACCGAGCAGATGATGAGCCAAGCGCCGGGTGAGGGTGGCCTGGGGTGAACCCGGGAAGACCCGCGCCAGGTTGAGGCCATCGATCGCGGCGGGCGTGGCCCGGCTGCGCGCGACGTAGGCGAGGGGGTTGGCGACCGGAATGGCGACGAAGGTCCCATGCATCCGGGAGGGGTCGAGCGAGGCGAAGACCTGACGGATCGCCTCCATCCCTTCGTACTCGTCGCCGTGGACGCCAGCGACGGCGAGGAGGAGTGGTCCGGGAGCGGCGCCAGCGACGGTGAGCGCGGTCAGTGTCAGTGGCCCCGGCAGGTCCGGCGCCACCAGCAGTTCCACACGTTCCTTGCGCCCACGCGGGAGATCCGCCACCACGAATTCGTCCACTGGCACGATGCGGCTCACGTGCACAGGAAGCCTCCATCGACGGCGATCGTCTGCCCACTGATATAGGAGGCCTCGTCCGAGGCGAGAAAGGCGACGACCGCCGCAATTTCATCGCTCTGGCCGCGACGACCGAGAGGAATGCGGCCCACCAGTTGCTCGTGGGTCATGCCTAGCGTGGCGATGGCCTCCTCCATGCGCGGTGTGTCGGTGCCTCCCGGCGCGACGCCGTTGACCCGGATGCCGTAGGGCCCCAGATCGCGCGCCAGGCTTTTCGTCAGCAACAGCACGCCCCCTTTGGCCGCGGCATAGGCGGGGACATCCGCCTCCGGGGTGAAACTGTTGACCGAGCCGATGGTAACGATGCACCCGCTGCGCCGTGGAATCATCACCCGCGCCGCCTCGCGAGCGCAGAAGAAGACGCCGCTGAGATTGACGTCGATGATTTGCCGCCACTGGTCGTCGCTGACCTCAGTCAAGGGACCGAGATAGGCGGCGAGCCCGGCGAGCGCGGCATTGGCGACGAGAATATCGAGCCGCCCCTCCTGGGCCGCCGCGGCGGCGATCACCTGGGCCACGGCGCATCCATCGCTGACGTCGAGCACGGCCCAACGAGCCGTGCCTCCCGCCGCGATGATCGCCGCCGCGGTCTGCTGGGTGTTCTCCGCGCGCCGCCCGGTGACGTGAACGGTCGCGCCGTCGGCGGCGAGGCGTTTGGCGATCGCCGCCCCGATCCCTGTTCCGGCTCCGGTGACGAGCGCCACCTGCCCGGCCAGCCGACCGTCGCTCACAGGCGGACTGCCTCGCCCGTGCGCGCCGATTGCGCGACCGCGAGGGCGATGCGCAAGGCGGCCAACCCATCGGCGCCGGTAACCATTGGCGTCGCTTTCCCGTAGAGACAGTCGATGAAGTGCCAGGTCTCCCGGCGCAACGCCCCCTCGACCTCGCCGTGAATCGTCGGCCAGAGTTGGGTGTCGGGCCACGAGAGACGGTCTTCGTCCATCACCACCACCCCCGATTCGTGGCCGACGAGTTCGATGCGCCCCGTGCTGCCATTGACATCGAGCCGCTGGTCGAACCCGGTGGGATGGCTGTTGGGGAGAATCCAGCCTTCTTCGATCGTCGCCAGCACCCCATTGGCAAAGGTGAGGAGGGCGATCACCGCGTCCTCGACCTCGGCGCCGCGCGAGGCGAGGAACCCGCGGCGCTCCCGCGCGACCACCTCGGTGACTTCGCTCCCCGCCACCCAGCGGGCGACGTCGTAGTCGTGGACGCCGAGGAAGAGGGTGAGCGGGCAGCGTCCTTGCAACCGATCCTGGGCGGCAATGCCGTTCAGCCGCCGCGCGTAGATGGTCAGCGGTTCGCCTATCGCGCCGGCGCGGACCGCGTCCGCCAGTTGCGCGTAGCGGGCATCGAAGTGGAGGACGTGACCGACCAGGAGCGGTTTCCCGGCAGCCTCGGCCGCGGCGATGATCGCCTCCGCGTCGGCGATGGTCGTCGTCAGCGGTTTTTCGACCAGCACGCCTGCCCCGGCGGCGAACGCGGCCAGGCACGGCTCCCGATGCGCGTCCTCGCTGGTGGCGACGATCGCGCCATCGAGCGGACCCGCGGCGATCATCTCCTCGATGCCGCGAAAGGCAGGCACGCCGAGCGTGTCCGCCACCTTCGCCGCCGTCTCGCGATTGACATCGGCAACCCCGGCCAATTCGACCAGCGGATGCGCGTTGATAATCTGGGCATAACTCCGCCCCATGAACCCGGCGCCCACGATTCCGATACGCATGTGTCCTCCTCCTTGAGAGACGGCAAGTCGGCAAGTCGGCAAGTCGGCAAGACGGGCTTCCGACTCCCGTCTCCTGACTCCTGACTCCTGACTTTTCTCTTGCCGACTCGCCGACTCGCCGACTCGCCGACTACACATTCCGCCATCCCCGCGTCACGATCCGCTGTGTCGTCTCGCCCAGGGTGTTGAGCGAGAGGACGACCAGCGAGAGGGCCAGACCGGGGAAAAAGCCGTACCACCAGGCGCGATAGAGAAAGGTCTTACCCGCGCTCAGCATCTGCCCCCATGAGGGCATCGGTGGCTTCACCCCGAGTCCGAGAAAGGAGAGCGCCGCTTCGAGCAGGATCGCCCAGGTGGCGACAAACGCCGCCTGCACCAGCAGCGGCCCGAGACAGTTCGGCAGGATGGTGCGAAACATCAGCCGCGGCGTGGTGGCGCCGACAGTGCGGGCCGCGGTCACATACTCCTTCTGCTTCTCCTGCAAGACGCTGGCGCGGGTGAGGCGCGCGAAGGCAGGGACGCTGACGATGGTCACCGCCAGCGCGCCGTTCAACCACCCCGCGCCGATCACCGCGATCAACCCCATGGCGAGGAGAATGGCGGGGAAGGCGAGTACGATGTCGATGATCCGCATCAGCAGGGTATCGACCAGTCCCTCGCGGTAACCGGCAAGCAACCCGAGGGGAATGCCGATCCCGGCGGCGGCGATCACCACCACCACCGCGGTACCGAGCGAGACGCGGGCGCCGTGAATCGTGCGGCTGAAAAGATCGCGGCCGAGATCATCGGTACCAAACAGGTAGGCACGCGATGGCGGCAGGAACGCCTCCTTCGGCGCGGTGGCCAGCGGGTCCGGGATGCGGAAGACCTGGGGCACAGCCGCGAGGACTGCCAGGAACAGCAGGAAGAGGATGGCGAGGGTGGCCGGCCAGGCGCGGCGGGCGCGCTGTGTCCAGACCGCCTCGGGCGCGGCCAGCCCTTCGGTCGCTTGGCCGTGCCCAAGCGTGATGGCTGATGGTGTTGTCGGCGCCTGGTGGGTCATCGCGCGGGTACGGTCACGACCCGGTCCGGATCCGGGGATCGAGCAGCCCGTAGGTCAGGTCGGTGATCAGATTGACGATCAAGAACGAGGCCGCGGCGAGGAGGATCGTCCCCTGCACCACGGCGTAATCCCGGCTGGAAATGGAGGTCACCAGCAGCCGCCCCAGACCAGGCCAGTCGAAGATCGCCTCGACGATCACCGCGCCGCCGAGCAACCCGCCGAACTGGATGCCGAGCATGGTCACCACTGGAATGAGCGCGTTGCGCAGCACGTGCCGGCTGACGATGGCCCGCTCGCTGAGACCCTTGCCGGCCGCGGTGCGCACGTAATCCTGAGCCATCGCGTCGCCGATCGCGGCGCGCAGGAAGCGGGCGAAGATCGCCGAGAGGTAGGCGCCGAGGGTCAGCGAGGGGAGGATCAGCAGCCGGACCGCGCCGAGCGGATTCTCACTGAACGGCACGTAGCCGGAGGGCGGCAGCCAGCCGAGGCGCAGCGATACCACCAGCACCAGCAATACGCCGAGCCAGAAGGTGGGGATGGCGAGGACCAATCCGTTGTAGAGCGCCGCGAACCGATCGACCCAGCCGCCGGGGCGGAGCGCCGGGATGATCCCCAAAGGGATGGCGATCAGCAGGGCGACGATCATGGCGCCGATGGCGAGCGCGAGGGTGGCCGGCAACTTCTGGCGGATCAATTCCGCGACCGGGAAGTTGTTGATCCAGGAGCGGCCGAGATCGCCGTGCAGCACACCTTGCAACCAGAGCAGGTACTGGGTCCAGAGCGGTTCGTTCAGTTTCATCTGCTCGCGCAGCGCTTCGATCTGCTCCGGTTTGGCGGTGGGGCCGAGCAGGATATGCGCCGGATCGCCCGGGATGGCGCGCACCATCAGAAAGACGATCACCGACACCACGAAGAGGGTCGGCACCACCTGCAGCAATCGGTTCAGGACGTACGTGGCCATAGGCGAGGGGAAGAGGGGGAAAGGGGGAAAGGACTACGAGAAGAAGCTAGGCTGGCCTGCTCCTTCATTCCCGTTCTCCTATCCCCCTTTCCCCCTTTCCCCCTCTATCCCTTCTTGACCTGATCCAACCGGAGTTGATCGTAGACGCCGCCATCGAGACCGGTGATCGCCGGCGAAAAGGCGAAGAGCGTGGTGCGGAAGGAGAGCGGCAGGTTCCAGGCTTCTTCCATGAAGGAATCGGCCATCTTCTTCAGCGCCGCCTTCTGCTTCTCCGGATCGAAGGTCGCGTCCGCTTCCGCCAACCCCTCGGCGTAGGCCTGCGGCGCCTTGCCATCCGGCCAGGCGACATTCCCGGTGCCGGGGAAGTTGCCGCTGAGCGAGATGCGGGTCGGATAGAGTTGCGTGCCGCCAGCGAAGGAGAAGGTCGCCTCGTAGGTGCCGTCAATCAGGATCGGGTACCACTGGGCGGAGTCCATCGGTTCGATCGTGACCGTCACCCCCAGTTTGGCCAGGTCCGCCTGCAGGATTTCGGCGAACTTGCCAAATTCCGGGAAGCCGCTCGGCGCCGGGATGGTGAAGGAGAACTCCCCCTGTCCCGCCTCGGCGAGGAGCGCCTTCGCCTTGTCGAGATCGTACGGGTACATCTCGTTGTGTTCGGGGAAGTAGGCGGGCGAGAACTCCGGGAAGGGGCTCATGATCGGTGCGCCGACGCCGAACAATACGTTCTGCACCATCGTTTCGCGATCCATGGCGTGGGCCATCGCCTGGCGCACCGACTTGTTGTCGAACGGCGGCACCTTCACGCTCAGACCGAGATAGTAGAAGTTCGCGCCGGCCTGTCCTTGCAGGAAGCCGACGCTGTTCTTCAGGCGTTCGTATTCACGGGGCGGGAAGGAGAGGGCGATATCGATCACGCCGCCTTCGAGCGCGGAGACCATCGCGCCCTCGTCGGCGAAGATTTTCACCTCCGCCTCGTCGACCATCGGCCGTCCCGCATTCCAGTAGTCGGGGTTCTTGATCATCGTCAGGTGATCGCCGGGGACCCACTCCTTGACCGAGAAGGCGCCGGTGCCGGAAGCCTCGTTCTGCATCTTGTCGAGGAACGCGGGCTCGACCACCGGCTGCAACCCCATCGCGCTTTCGAAGTAGGCGGCGGGTTCGCTGAAGGCGATCTCGACCGTGGCATCGTCGACCGCGCGAATCTCGGAGACGGCGGCCATGTTGTTGAGGAGCAGGTTGTTCGCCGCGTCCGCGCTGCGGGCATGCTCCAGATTGGCGACCACGTCCGCCGCGGTCATGGTGTTGCCGGAGTGGTATTTCACCCCTTGCCGGATCTTGAGCGTGATCAGCAGGCCGTCGTCGCTGATCTCGTACGACTCGGCGAGTGCCGGTTGCAACTTGATCTCGTGGTCGAGGCGGAAGAGTTGATCGTAGACGTTCTCGATGAACGGGTAATTGAGGAAGGCGAGGAAATACGGATTGAGATTCTGGATGTCTCCGACCTGACCGATGGTGATCTTGCCCCCACCCTGGCGCAGGGCGGCGCGGACGACATCGGCGGTCGTCAGCGTGGACGCGCCCAGGGCGAGGGCCGCGGCTGAGGCGCCGGTACGGGCGAGGAGCGAACGGCGATTCAGGCGGTAATGAAACGCGCGGTTCATGAACGAGGCTCCTTTCGCGGTGGCGAAGCGTCACGACGGGTGATGACATCGGGTTCTCTCGAGATCAGAACGCTCCTTACTCCGGACGTGGCCGGGCTGATGCGGCGTGAATGGCCGCGGCGGGTTTCAATTGGATTGACTTTGGGGTTTGGGGCGGACAAACGTGCGGCCCTTACCCAAACCCGGAGAACCCTCACCCCAACCCCTCGCCCTGCGCACAGGGCGAGGGGCTTGTGCTGGGCGTTGGCCCCAGCGAGACGCCTCCTTGCCAATGCAGACGCGACGAACCCTGGCAACGCTTTGCCTACAACAGCCCCTCGCCCCGCGCACGGGGAGAGGGGTTGGGGTGAGGGGCACCCCACTCACGTTCTCCCCCATGGATCGTCCACCGCCAGATCGAGGTCGTGGACGGGGAGATCGATCGACTGCCGCGCGCGGTCGGACAGATGGCAGGCGACGGCGATTTCAAGATTGGCACGGCCATCGCGCAGGTCGGAGGCTGGTTTCTCACCGGTTTCGACGGCGCGCAGCAGTTCGCCAACGGCCACGGTCATCGGGCTGGTCCCGATCACAGAACCAGGGAATGGACGGCGCACCAGTTCGCCAAACGGACTGGCGGGATCCTGCGTCGACAACTCGGGAAAGAGCGTATCGCCCGCCCGGATGCGGCCCGCATCCCCGACGATATCGAGTTCGCGCGGGGCGGCGTGGCCCACGCTGTTGTTGAGGAAGACCTCCACCCCGTTCGCGAAGCCGACGACGCCGCTACCACCGGGATCGAACAGACCGGGTTCGCGATCGAGTCGGGCGAAGACCCAGGCCGCCTCCGCGCCAAGGAGAAAGCGCAGCAGATCGAACAGGTGCGAACCGCCGAACGACATCCCCTCGTGCCAGTGGACCATGACCGTGCGCACCGTGCCGATGGCGCCGGTCTCGATCAGCCAGCGGATGCGCCGGTAGTAGGGATCGAAGGTGCGCACGTGGTTGACGACGCTCCTGATTCCCGCGGCATCGGCCGCCGCGATCATCACGTCGACCTCGCGCAGGGTCTGCCCGACCGGTTTCTCCATGAAGACGCCGCGCACCTTGCTGTTACTGGCGATGACCGCGTTCATCACCGCGGTATGCGCCCGCGTCGGCACGCAGATGCTGACCAGATCGAGCGGTTCGGCGGCGAGCATCTCCCGGTAATCGGGATAGAGTTGCTCGACTCCCCAGCGCGCGCCGAAGGCGTCCAGCCGCTCCTGGTTGCTGTCCGCGGCGGCGACGATCGTGGTCGCCGGGTGGGCGGCATAGGCTCCGGCATGCGAGTAGGGCAGGAGAAAGGAAAAGGGCGCGGTCTCGATCTCGTCCTGGATCGTACTCGCGATCCGCCCGGTACCGATGATGCCGACTCGGTAGCGCGGTTCCAGCATGACTGACGGGGCCTTCCCTGGAAGCGATCGGAACCTGGCGGTGATCGGACGAGGAGCCGAATGGCCGGTCCTCTATCCGAACTTTGATGATTGAACTGTTCTCATCTTGAACTGTATGGGAGGGAATGAGGGGTGTCAAGCGACATGGCCCCCAGGAATGGCCGGGAGTTCCTTCACTTGGACCGGCACCGACCGCCGGTCGAATCCGATCGATCATGTGCCGGTGCACATTGGGGAGAAGGAATCGGAGGGTAAAGACGAACATGATGGGCGTCCGCAGCGCGGACTATCATGGATGGAGTTGATCGATCGCGCCGAAGGGGTGCGCCATGAGCCAAGTCCCCGTCTTGCTTGATGCCGACCTGACCCAACTCCTCGCTGACTCGCCCGAGCAGATCGAGCGAAGCGTCCTCGAGATGATCGTCCTCGAGCTCTATCGTCGCCACGAGGTTTCGGCAGGTCGTGGCGCGGAGATTCTGAACCTCGATTTGCTCGCGTTCATTCGCTGGGCTGGCGCGCACGGTGTGCCTTACATTGACATGACTCCGGACGAGTGGGAAGACGAGCTGCGCGCTATTGAAAAGGCGTGAAGCGTACGACCGCGGTGTTCGATGCTGGTCCGCTCATCGCGTTTCATCAGGTCGACCGCCTGACGCTGCTGAGCGTGCTGGCTGACCTGGAGGCAACGAAATCCACGAACATCAGCGGTCAGGAGTCCACCCCAATCGCCGCGAGATCTGATCGGCCACTGCCACCGCGGCGGGGGCGAAGGAGAGGGCGCGTTCGAGGGTGAAGCGGGCGGAGGGACCGGTCATGCTCATGGCGAACAGGGGAGCGCCGCCGGCACCCCGCACCGCCACCCCGAGACAGCGCACGCCGATCGAATCCTCCTCGTCATCGAGGCTGAAGCCGCGCGCACGGGTGCGCGCGATCTCCTCCCGGAACCGCCGCTGATCGGTGATGCGGAGTGGTCCACGCGCCGCGAGCGAGCGAGCAATGAACTCCTCCAGCACGCGGTCGGACGACGCCGCCAGCAGGGCGCGGCCGAGACTGGCCGAATGCGCCGGACCGCGGCCGCCGATTTTCGAGGCGACGCCCACCCGCTCCAGACTGTCGATTCGGTCGATATGAATGATATCGAGCCCATCCATGACGCCGACGTGGACCGTTTCCCGGCTCAGCGTGGAGAGTTGCTCCAGGCCGGGCCGCACTTCGGCGAGAAAGGAGCGGCTCTGGGTGGCGACATGCGCCATCGCCAGATAGCGCACGCTCAGTTGGTAATCGGAACTCTCGGCCTGCCGCTCGACCCAGCCCCGGTGCATCAGGGTGTTGAGGGCGCGATGGGTCGTCGAACGGTGAATCCCGGTGACCCGCGCAATCTCGCGCGCGGAGAGGGCGGCCGAACTACGCATCAGCAACTCGACAACCGCCAGCAACCGGTCTCCGGAGAGGAGCACCGCATAATCGGCGGCATCGGCTGGGGTGGCGGTTGCGCCATTCGCTTCATGGTGCAACGGCACTGTTGAGTCCACCATGCCGGCATGCTACGCCTGCCACCGGGCCGAGTCAATGGCGGTGTTTCAGATTTGACGCACGTGAAGTTGGTCGAGGGGGTGTGGGCAACAGCCTGATGATCCGGCGACCCGGTGGTCAGGAGCGCGGGCGAAGCCCCTTCCCGAGGCAGTTCGTAGGGGCGACGCTGGCGTCGCCCGGATTCCCACAGCGGACGGTGAACGTGCCGGACGCCGTACCCAGCCCCGTCGTTCCTGGAAATCCCCGTGCATCCTACGGATGCGCTCCTCCCGAGAATACCGCATGATCGGAGCAACTGGGCTCCCCAGCATGGGAGCCGGAGGAGCGCGACGCGCTTCTCGTATCCGGTCGTTGTCTCGGCATTTCGTGGCAAAGGAGCGACGCGATGGACAGCACCTGGTTCGATCGTCTTACCCGCTTGGCCGCGGCTCCGGCGCACTCGCGTCGCCGGTTGATGGTTGCGGCGATCGGCGGTGCGTTCGGCGGGGTCGTCGTCCCCGGCCTGGCGCGGCGCGCGTCCGCCGGCGGTACGTGCGGCAATGGTCACAAGTGCCACGGCGCCTGCTGCCCCAAGCGCGGACCCGTCTGCTGCAAGAACTACTGCTGCCGCAAGGGGTTCAAGTGTTGCGGCAACAAGAAATGCTGCAAGTAACCTCGGGCGAGCGCGGCGACTGACCCGCCACGAATCTCTCCAATACGCAAAGCCCCGTTCGTCACCCGGCGAACGGGGCTTTGCTTCGTTCCCCGATTGGCTGACAATGTCGCCCGACGCGAACTCGATACGGAACAACGGCTCTCTCGCGATGCCCGCGCGGGCGGGACGCGGCGCGACACGACACAAGGGGAACGATGGACAACATTCACAGCCATGCCTGGGATGAGCGGTTGCACATGGCGCCGGAGACGGTGCGCGAGGCGGAGATCGCCCGCGGCTTTCCCCTGTCGCTGACGGTCGAGCGCGATGTCTTTCTCGCCAACAACGCGCCCTTCGCCCGCACCGTCGTCTTTGGCATGAAAGCGCGCTTGGCCGGCTTCTGGGTGCCCGACGACTACATCGCCGAATTCATCACCGCCGCGCCGGACCGCCTGATCGGGTTTGCCTCGTGCGATCCGACCCAACCGCGCTGCATGGAGGAATTGCGCGAGGGGATCGAGGGTCTCGGCTTGGCCGGGGTCAAGCTGGGGCCGATGTACGCGGGGTTCGATCCGCGCGACGAGCGCTGCGCCCCGGTCTATCGTTACTGTCAGGAGCGTGGGCTGCCGATTCTCTTCCACACCGGGACGACCTTCATTCGCGCCGCGCCGCTCGGTTTCACCCGACCCTGGCTCTTCGACGAGGTCGCCATCACCTACCCCGAATTGCGGATGGTGCTCGCCCACGTCGGGCACCCCTTCGGCGAGGAATGCCTGGTGGTGATTCGCAAACACCCCCACGTCTATGCCGATATCTCCGCTCTGTATTACCGTCCGTGGCAGTTCTACACCATGCTGATCGCCGCCCAGGAGTACAAGGTGACCCACAAACTCCTCTTCGGCACCGACTACCCCTTCGCGGGTGGCGTCGATTCGATCGACGGTCTGCGCAACGCGAACCACATCATCGCCAACAGCGGCCTCCCGCGCGTCGCCGACGAAACGATCTCCGGCATCCTGGAGCGGGATGCGTGCGGGTTGCTGGGATTGACGTAGGGGGTGCCACTTCGTTCAGGGGGCGCCAGCCTGCGGCTTCAGGGGGTGACGGCCTGCGGCCTCAGGGGGTGAAGGAGCGTGACGGGTTCGCGTCCTCGTGCTCCTTCACCCCCTTCACCCCCTGAGCGCAGCGACACCCCCTGAACGAAGTGGCACCCCCTCAACCGTGAGGGACAACCATGATCATTACCGATGTCGAAGCGATGGTGCTCGATTCCGGCAAGAACTATCCGAACCCGGAGGCGGCGGGCGAGGCGCATGGGGTGCGCTTCGTCTCGCTGCTGAAGATCACCACGGATAGCGGCCTCGTCGGCTGGTCCGATATCGAAACGCAGCCGCACGTGGGCAAGGCCGTTGTCGATGCGCCATCGGGTGGCGCGGTCGGGTTCGAGGGATTGCGCGCCGCGCTGATCGGGGAGAACCCGCTGGAGCGGGAGCGGCTCTGGCAGAAGATGTACCGCTATCTCGCCTATTACGGCCGGGGCGGCGCGGGGATGCAGATGCTCTCCGGGGCGGATATCGCCCTCTGGGACATCACCGGACAGGCGCTGGGGCAGCCGGTCCACGCCCTGCTCGGCGCGAAGTACCGGGACCGGGTCAAGGGGTACGCCTCGACCCTGTTCCGGCCGACCCCGGACGAGATGAAAGCGGCGGTGGCCGGCTACCTCGAGCGCGGGTTTCGCGCCGTCAAGTTCGGCTGGGGCGTCTTCGGGTTCGATCTGGACCTCGATCTGGCCCTGGTCCGGGCCGCGCGGGAAGAAGCGGGTCCGCATGTCGACCTGATGGTCGATGCCGGATGGTACGGCGCGAACGCGGCGCGGCCGTTCAAGACCCGCTCGCTGCGGGAGTGGATCCGCCTGGCCCGCGAACTGGAAGACCTCGACGTCTTCTGGCTGGAGGATTTTCTCCACCCCGAGAATATCGAGGGCTACCGCGCCGTGGCCGAGCAATGCACGACGCTGCGCGTCGCCGCGGGTGAACAGGCCGCCGGCTACCCTGAGTTCGAGCGACTCGCCATCGCGGGCGCGGTCGATGTGCTGCAGCCCGATCTCTCCCGCTGCGGTGGCTTGACCGTCGGTCGCCAGATCGCCGATCTCACCACCCGCCGCCAGATCGAATGCGCCCCCCATGCGTGGCTGACCGATCTGCTCAAGGCGGCGTCGCTTCATCTCAATGCCTACCTGATGAACGCGCTCTACCTGGAGTTCAACGTCTCCTCGGCCTCGCTGCTCAACCAGGTCTGCCGCACGCCAATTCAGCTGGACGACGGCTGGATTCCGGTGCCAGACGGGGCCGGTCTCGGAGTCGAGGTGGATGAGGAGCGAGTGGCGTATTATCGAGTGCTCTGAATGGAACGTAGTCAAGCGGGGTCGTCTCGACGCGGGAGGAACCTCGTCCGTCGTCGTACCGAGCGCGAGCGCCGAGGTCCCTCGTTCCTCGGGACGACACGCGTGATGCGTTTCCACGGTCGCGACTGCGCTTTGGAGGGGAGGATTACATGCTCGAATTGACCGGACGGACCGCGCTGATTACCGGCGCGAACAAAGGGATTGGCTGGACCACGGCGCGGCTCTTTGCCGACCAGGGAGCGCGGGTGATCGTCAACTATCCGAACGAGGCCAACGCTCCTCGTGAAATGGAGCGGCTGGGGCAAGACGCCATCGCCCTCGAGGCGGATGTCGGAGACGTGGCCCAGATTCGGGCGATGTTCAGCGAGATCGCGGAACGCTGCGGCGGGCTCGATATCCTGGTCAACAACGCCGGCATCTTCCCTCGCGCGACCGCCTTCGACCTCGACGAGGCGACCTGGGACCGCGTGCATGCGGTCAATCTCAAGGGGACGTTCTTCTGCTCGCAGGAGGCGGCGCGATTGATGGCGCCCCGCCGTTCCGGGCGGATCGTGAACCTCGCTTCCGAATCAGGGGTCTATCCCGCCGCGCGTGGCGCCCACTACAACGCGACCAAGGCGGGGGTCATCTCTCTCACCAAATCGCTGGCGCTCGAATTCGCGCCCTACCACATCGCCGTCAACGCGGTGGCGCCCGGTCTCACCGATACGGCGCAGCCGCGCGATGGAATGACCGAGGGGGAGATCGCCGATGCGGGCGCGGCGATTCCCTGGGGCCGCATCGCCACCCCCGACGACATCGCCCGCGCCATCCTCTACCTCGCCAGCGATTTCAGCGAATACGTCACCGGCGAGACGCTGTTTGTCACCGGCGCCTCGTTGATGTCGCCGTAGGACGAGGGGGAAAAGGGGGTGTCGCTGCGCTCAGGGGGTGGAGGAGAAATGGGACGAGGCTGCACGGCCTCAGCCGAGTTCGAACTGCGGTTCTCCCATTCCCCTTCACCCCCTGAGGCCGGAGGCCGACACCCCTGAGCGTAGCGACACCCCCTATCCCCCTTACTGATGGAGAGCGAACATGAACCGATTGTCAGGAAAAAAGGCACTGATCATTGGCGGCAATACCGGGATTGGGCGCGAGGTCTGCCGCCTCTTTGCCGAGGAGGGCGCCGATGTCGCCGTTGGCGATTTCGGGCGGGAGGCGGATGGGCAAACGCTCATCGCCGACATCCTGGAGTTAGGGCGGGATGCGTTTCCGCTCACGGTCGATGTGCGGGACGAGGCGCAAGTCAAGGCGGCGGTCGATGCCGCGATCGCCCGCTTCGGGCATCTCGACATCATCGTCAACAACGCCGGGATCAGCGGCTACCACGGACCGATCCAGGACCAGACCGGCCCCGAATGGGACGAGGTGTTGGCGGTCAACTTGCGCGGGGTCTTCTTCGGCATGAAGCATGCGCTGCCGCCCATGCTCTCCCGCGGCTACGGGCGGATCATCAATACCGCCTCCCAACTCTCGCACAAACCATCGCCGTTGAACGCCGCCTACTGCGCCTCGAAGGCCGGTGTCGTCGCCTTGACTTGCTCCGTCGCGCATGAGGTGGGCGCCAGTGGCGTGACCGTCAACGCCGTCTGTCCGGGACCGACCGATACGCCGATGTGGCGCACCGATCCCGACAAGGCGTGGCAGCGCTGGAAAATCGATTCGCTGCCGATGAAGCGGATCGGGCAGCCGGTCGAGATCGCCTGGGCCTACGTCTTTCTCGCGTCCGACGAGGCAAGTTACTGCACCGGACAGAGTCTTTCGCCCAATGGCGGCGATGTGATGTGGTAGTGGCCGCGGCCGGGGGCTGCGCTATGATGCCGTTCGCAGAACGTGACGCGCACGAAGATCAAGTTCAATTCGCGGACAGATCCGTACTGGAACGGGCACGGCGTGACCGTGTGAGGAGGAGTTTCGTGGATCACACCGACCACATCGCCGCGACCATGATCGATGATCTGCTGCGCCGGCCGCTGCTTCGCCGCCGGGCCTTGCAGGGCGCCGCCGCGGCCGCGCTCGCGGGGACGGCGCTGGGGCGGATTCGGCTCGAGGAGACTGCCGCCGCCGATGCCGCGACACTGGTCGTCGCCTCCGGGGCCGATGCGGTGACGCTCGATCCCCAGGTCTCCTTCGATGGACAATCGCCGCTCCTCTGGCGGGCGGTGTACGAGAATCTGGTCAAGTACGACGGCGATACGCTCGACATCGTGCCCCACCTGGCCGAGAACTACGACATCTCCGACGACGGCCTGACCTACACCTTCACCATCCGGCCTGGCATCACCTTCAGCGACGGCACGCCGCTCGACGCGGCGGCGGTCAAGACCTCGATCGATCGCCAGATCGCCGTCCAGATGGGCATTGCCTACGCCCTCGCCAATGTCACCTCCGTCGAAACCCCGGACGACATGACCGTCGTGCTGACCCTGAGCGCGCCGTCGGATGGCGTCCTCTCCGCCTTTGCCGGCATGTACGCGCCGTACATCATCTCGCCCAAGGCGATCTCCGAGCACGAGCAGAATGGCGACTGGGCGCAGGCTTGGCTGCGCGACAACATGGTCGGCACCGGTCCGTATGTTCTCGACAACTACAGCCAGTCGCAGCAGGCGGTGTTCAGCCGGAACCCGAACTACTGGGGCGGCTGGGACGGCAATCACTTCGAGCAGATCTTCGTCAAATACGTCAAGGAACCGGCCACGGAACGGCTGCTGCTGGAGCAGGGGGAGGTTGATGTCGCCCTCTTCCTCCCCGACGACGCGGTCGAGGAACTCGACGGCACGGGCGGGATCGTCGTCACCGACGTGCCGTCCTTCAACCTCTACTATCTCGTGCTGCCAACCCGCGAGGGACCGACCGCCGACAAGAAGGTCCGCCAGGCGATCTCCTACGGGTTCGATTACAACACCTGGGTCACCGACGTCATGCGTGGCAAGGCGCAGCAGGCGCGGGGGCCGATTCCGAGCAACTTCGTCGGTTTCAATCCGAACACCCCGCAATACACCTACGATCCGGACAAGGCCAAGCAACTCCTGGCCGAGGCCGGCTTCCCGGATGGCGGGTTCAACATCAACTACACCTACGAAACGGGCTACTTCTGGAAGCGGCCATTGGGTGAACTGTTTCAGGCGAACATGGCCGATCTCGGCATCACCGTCGATATCCAGGAACTGAGCCCGAGCGCCTGGGCGGATCTCCTCTCCAACCCGGAGACCGCCAACCACGCCTTCGGTCTCGTCTGGTGGCCAACGCTGAAGACCCCGTTCGATTTCATGTTCTCGCTCTTCGCCACCGGCGCGCAGGGCACCGCCGGCTACAACTGGGGCTACTACTCCAATCCGGAACTCGACAAACTGCTGGAAGATGGCGCCTCCGAGCCGGACGAGGCGAAGCGAATGGCGATCTACGCCGAGGCGCAGGACCTGCTGGTGGATGATGCCCCGGCGCTTTACGTCTACGAGAAGCGCTACCGCCTGCCGATGCGGGATACCGTCGAGGGCTTCGTCTTCAACGGGGTCTACATCGAGACGCTCAATTACTATGGCATGTCGAAAGCGTAAGTCGGCAAGACCGAGAGACGGCAAGACGGCAAGACGGCAAGTCGGCAAGATGAAAAGTCGAACGCACCAGACTGCGATTCTCTCGGCTCTCGACACTCGGCTCTCGACTCGTTCTTGCCGACTTGCCGACTTGCCGACTCGCCGACTCCGTCCGTGATTCGCTACCTCGTCCGCCGCCTGCTCTTGATGGTCCTGGTCATCATCGGCATGAGCGCGATCACCTTCGCGCTCAGCCGGCTGGTGCCGGGCAACCCAGCGCGGCTGCTGGCGGGACCGCACGCGCGGCAGGAGCAGGTCGATGCGCTGGCGGAGCAGTACCATCTCACCGGTCCGATCCCGGAGCGGTATGCGGCGTACATGTCCGGATTGCTGCGGGGCGATCTGGGCATGTCGGTGACAACGCGGCGGCCGGTGGTGGAGGACCTGGCGCAGTACCTCCCCGCCACGATCGAGTTGACCGCCACCGCCTTTCTCATTACCGTGCTGCTCGGGGTGCCGCTCGGCATTCTCTCCGCGGCGAAGCGCGGCGGTCCGCTCGATCACGCCTCGCGTCTTCTCTCCATCGCCGGGGTGTCGCTACCAATCTTCTGGCTGGGCCTGGTGCTGCAAGTGCTTTTCTACAAGCACCTGGGGTTGCTGCCGCTGGGCGGACGGCTGGGCACGCTCGATATCGAGCCGCCACGGGTGACTGGCGCCTATCTCATCGATTCGCTCCTCGCCGGTGATTTTGCCCTCTTCCGCTCGGCGCTGCTGCACCTGCTGCTCCCGGCCGCCACGCTCGCTGCGGGGAGTCTGGCGGTCGTGACGCGGATGATGCGCGCCTCGATCCTGGAGACGATGGGAGCGGACTACGTGCGCACGGCGCGGGCGAAGGGGCTGACCGAGGGCGGGGTGCTGCGGCGTCATGTGGTGCGCAACGCCTTCATCCCGACGCTGACCGTGCTCGGTTTGCAGGTCGGGTATCTGCTGGCCGGCAATTTTCTGGTGGAATCGGTCTTCAACTGGCCGGGGATCGGGTTGTACGCCATCGACGCCATCTCCAACCTCGACTACGCGGCGATCATGGGCGTGACGCTGGTGGTCTCGGTCGTCTACGTCGTCGTCAATCTGGTGGTCGATCTCCTCTACGTCGTGCTCGATCCCCGGATCACGTATTCGTGAGCGGTCATCCCCTCACCCCAACCCCTCTCCCCGTGCGCGGGGCGAGGGGCTCAGTGAAGGCGAAGCGTTTCCAGGCTTCGCCTCGTCTGTGCAGGCAACGAGGTGTCGTTGTCCTGCAGGCGGACGACCCAGACGAGCCCCTCGCCCCGCGCACGGGGAGAGGGGTTGGGGTGAGGGGGGCCGCGGGCAGGCCGGTTGCCATTCCTCTATCGCGTTCATCTGCTCCTCAACCCACATGACCGCGGTCGTCCGCCAGGTTCGGCCAACCGGACTACGCCACCGCGCGCTCGTCTCCCTCCGCGCCAATCCGGTCAGCGCGTTCGGGTTGGTGCTGGCGCTCGCGCTGATCGTGATCGCGCTGGCCGCGCCGCTCATTGCCCCCTTCGATCCGGTGAAACTGAATCCCAAGGACCGGTTGCTCGCACCGTCCGCGAGCCACTGGTTCGGCACCGATGACGGCGGCCGCGATGTCTTCAGCCGGGTCGTTTTCGGCGCGCGGTATTCCCTCCTTGCCGCGGCGGTCGTGCTGGCGATCGCGGTCACCCTCGGCACCACGATCGGTCTCATTGCCGGCTTCGTCGGCGGCAAGGTCGATGAACTCCTGATGCGCCTGACGGACATGTTTCTCGCCTTCCCGGCGCTGGTGCTGGCGATGGGCATCTCGGCGGCGCTCGGCGCGAGTCTGGCCAATTCGATGATCGCCATCGCCATCGTCTGGTGGCCGTGGTACGCGCGGTTGGTGCGCGGGCAGGCCCTGCGATTGCGCCACGAGCCGTTTGTCGATGCCTCGCGGACCTCCGGCGGGAGCGACGCCTGGATCGTGACCCGGCACATCCTCCCCAATTGCTGGACCCCGATCGTGGTGCAGATCACTCTGGATGTCGGCTACGCGATCCTCACCACCGCCAGCCTCTCCTTTATCGGGCTCGGCGCGCAGCCGCCGACGCCAGAGTGGGGCGCGATGGTTGCCACTGGCAAGGATTACATCCTCGATCAGTGGTGGATGGCGACCTTCCCCGGTCTCGCCATCTTTCTCGCCGTCATGGCCTTCAACCTCCTCGGCGATGGCCTGCAGGAAGCGCTCTCACCGGTGCTGCGCCGGCGCTAGAACATCGTGTGGAAGGTGTGTCATCCTGGCGGGGAGATGATGTCGTCCCGACCGCAGGAGGGACCTTGACGTTGCGCATCGATTGTCAGCGGCGAGATTCCTCGCCGCGGCTCGGAACGACACCACGTTGACACCCCGCTCTCGGGCGCCTGGCGCCCTTCTTCCCTCCATTGGCATCATTGACGCAGGCGGGAGTCCCGTCCATGATGGGTTTCGGGTCACGGAGGACCGCACCGGAATCGCTTTCATGAGCGAGGCATTCGCCACGAATCATCCCCTGATCGATACGTCGGCAACAACGCCGCTCGATGGACGCTTGCCGACGCTGCTCACCTCGTTTATCGGCCGCGAGCGCGAAGTGGATCAGGTTGGGAGCCTGGTGCGACGGGACGATATCCGTCTGGTTACCCTGACTGGCCCCGGCGGCGTCGGCAAGACGCGCCTCGCCATCGCCGTCGCGAACCATCTGGCGCGTGAACGGTGTGACAGCATCGCCTTCGTCGGTTTGGCCCCGGTGCGCCGGGCCGACCGTGTGGCCGCGGCCATTGCCCAGGCCCTCGGTATCAGCCTGACCGACGATGGACCGTTGCCTGTTGCGCTGGTCAACGCGCTCGGGGATCGGCCGCTACTCCTGGTGCTCGACAATTTCGAGCACGTCCTGCCGGCGGCGCCGCTGCTGGCCGACCTCCTGGCCACGCCTGCCGGGCTTACCATCCTGGTCACCAGTCGGACTCCGCTGCACATCTCGGGGGAGCAGGAGTATCCCGTACCGCCCCTGGCATTACCCGCGGCCGACGCGGCGACCAGCGGCGTCGCCGATGCGCCAGCGGTTCAACTCTTTGTTGCCCGCGCGGCGGCGGTCGATCCCACCTTTGCGGTGAACGATGACAATGCGGGAGCGATCGCCGCCATTTGCGCGCGCCTCGATGGACTGCCCCTGGCGATCGAACTGGCCGCGGCGCGCAGCAAGGTGCTGCCACCCGCGATCTTGCTGCCCCGCCTGGCGCGCCGCCTTCCGCTCCTCACCAACGGACCCCACGATGCGCCGGCGCGGTTACAGACCATGCAAGAGGCGATCACCTGGAGTCATGACCTGTTGCCGGAGGAGGAGCGAGTCCTGTTTCGGCGACTGGCCGTCTTTGTTGGTGGCTTCGATCTTGCCGCGGCGGAGGCGGTCTGCACCGGCATGGCCCCAGCCAGGATGACCGCCGCGCCGCCAGGGCTTTCCTTTCTTGACCAATTCACCTCCCTGGTGGACAAGAGCCTGATACAGGCGAGTCCTGGGAGTATCCGCGGGCCGCGCTTCACGCTGCTGGAGACCATTCGCGAATTCGCGCTGGAGCGCCTGGAGGCCGCGGGAGAAGGCGATCGCGCGCGCGCGGCCCATGCGGACTACTTCGTTTCCCTGGACGGACGCCTCGATCCCAATCTCACGGCGCCAGGCGAGCGGGTGGACGAGCGCCTCTGGGAAATCGAAGCCGATTACCCGAATTTTCGCGCCGCCCTCGTCCACCTCGCGCAAACGAACCAGGCGGAACGCGTCGAGCGCCTTGCTGGCGCCCTGTCCATCTACTACCACCATCGGGGCGATTTGGCCGAAGGCCGCCACTGGGTGAGCTGGGGATTGGATAACTCGCCGGAGAAACTATCCCCCTGGCGCGTGCGGGCGCTGAATGGTTTGAGTCTCATCGTCTGGTCCCAGGGCGAATCCGCGCTCGCGGCCGAGTTGGCCGAATCCGCGCAGGTGATGGCCGAAATCCTGGATGACCGCGATCAAATTGCGCTCGCGGTTCACTTGCGCGGGATCGCCGCGTTGACCCAGGGACAACTGGGCCTCGCCCGCGACCTGATGGAGCGGACGCTCCGGCTGCAACGCGAACTGGCGTTGCCATCCCAGGGCGCGATGGCGACGCGCGTTCTCGGCGTCGTCGCGTATGCCGCTGGTGATTTGGACGGCTGTGCGCAACACGCTGAGTCTGCTCTCGCCGCCTTCCGCACGATAGGGAATCCCTCCGGCGCCGCGGGCGCGATCGAGCTGTTGGGGAGGGTCGCGCACGGCCGCGACGACGACCGGACCGCGGCCGCGCACTATCAGGACGCGCTCCATCTCTGGACGATGATCGATGCCCGCTGGTCCACCGCCGGTGTTCATCCGATCGCGCCAGAGGCGACGGGTTTTCCGCGCTGGGCCGGCATCGATGACCGCCGCATGATCCTCTCCGCCATGAGTGGCCTCGCGACCATCGCGGCGCAGCATGCGCAGCAGCGGCAGTCCGCCGTCCTGCTTGGCGCTGTCGATCGACGACGTGAGACGCTGAGCACGCACGTCTCTCCATCGCTGACCGCTCACCTCGAGCGGACCCGCGTCTCCATGCGGGCCGCCCTCGGTCCGGTCGAGTTCGCGACGCAGTACGCGGCCGGGCAGCGGCTGCGCTTGGCCGACGCGGTTGCGCTGGCCATGAGCATCCGCGCGGGCGCGCCGCCGCACCACGCAACCACCGGTCACCCGTTGACGGCTCGCCAGTTGGAGATCCTGCGCCTCGTCGTCGCGGGCAGTACCGACCGGGAGATTGCGGAAACCCTCTTCATCGGACACCGCACCGCACAGGATCACGTCTCCAATCTGATCGGCAAGCTGGGCGTTGCCAATCGCACCGAAGCCGCCGCGTTCGCCGTGCGCGAGGGCCTTGTCTAGCGCGTTGTGATCGAGTCGGGTCATGCCCACGACGGGAGATGGTGTCGTCCCGACGCAGGAGAGACCGCGGCGTTCGTCGTGACCACCGTGAACGCCGAGATTCCTCGCGGCTCGGAACGACACGTCGTTCGCTCACCGCTGGAGGGCGCCGGGTAGCAGTCGTGTCGTCCCGACCGCAGGAGGGACCGCGGCCGCCGCGGTCGCGGACACGACGGACGAGATTCCTCGCGTTCCGCTCGGAATGACACCTTCTTCGTACGCCGCCAAAGGACCTTCTTTCCCCGCCCCGCCGCTGGCCGAAGCACACTCGCCGATCCCCGCGTCACTGCGAAACCCGTATGCCAAACCCGTACGTTCCGGGATGCCCGCGCCGATCTGCTCCGTCATGATCGGTCCAGGTCCCGATCGGTGCCTCGGGACAGGCGATCGCAAGGCGCGGAAAGGAGGATGGGAATGCGGGAGTTGATCTATGCGATGCGATTTCGTGGTCAGGCCGAACCGGTGGGCGAGGCGGGCAATGTGCTGCGGGCGGCGACGATCGCCCCAGGCAGCACGCTGACCTGTACCGTCGGGCCGGATGGACTCAGCAGCACCCTGGCGCCCGCGGCGGGCGAGGCGGCGACGTTCGCCTCCGAGGTGACTTTCACCGGGGAGACCACGTTCCAGGAGACCGGCGCCATTTCCTTTGGCGACGCGCACCTGGTGCGTTTCTCCACCGTGGGCAGTGGCTATCTCGGGCCCAGCGCCGATCCCATGCGCAAGCACGGCACGGTGATGTGGCGGGTCGAGGGTGGGACGGGCCAGTTCGCCGGTGCCAGCGGGTTGATCTCGTCCAATTTCTTCGTCGATGAGTCGCTCGGGGTGGTCGATCACCACTTCGGCGTCCTCTTCCTGCCGTAGGCAACGACTGCACCCCGCGGTCAGATGAGCGGAGGGGATGCCGTGCAGGAGTTTGCCCCACCCGAAGGTCGGCTCGGACCGTCGGATTTCATAACGCAATCGCTACCGGGTCAGCGGATTCCTCCCTTAGAAAAAGGAGAGCATCGATGCTACACGACACAGTGAATCAATCCAGCCTGAGCCGCCGCAGTGCTATCGCCGGGCTCGGGGCGGGCGGGCTCGGCCTCGCTTTCAGTTCGCGGAGCGTGGCGGCGGCCACGCCGGGTCTCACCACCGCTGGTCATCCGTTGGTCGGGACCTGGTTCCTGACAACGAGTTCCGCGAATCCTACGGATGCGGATGATCTTTTCATCCTGCACGCCGATGGTACCTACATCGAGGCCAACGCCGATGGCAGTGTGCGCCTGGGGGTCTGGGAACCCACCAGTGCCACCACCGCCACCCTAACCATCACCGCCTACAGCCGGGACGCTTCCGGCGCCAGTGCGGGTGGCATCACGCTGCGCCTCACCATCACCCTCAACCCGGACGGCAACAGCTACACCGCTGAAGGCACGATCGAGCTGACGGCCTCCGACGGGTCATTGAGTGGGCAGGCCGGTCCGGTGCGGGGCGACGCCACCCGGATGATGGTCGAAGCGCCGGGCCCGCCGGTCATGACCCCGGAGGAGTTGTTCGGCGGTACGGCGGGATCACCCGAGGCGACGCCGTCTGCATGACCTCCCCTTGCCAATGAGCACGTTGCATTCAGACGCTGCTGAAAACCAGTCGACACGGAGGATCACAATGGAGTCACGATTCGATCTCTTCACCCGCTATCTGAGCCAGCATGCATCCCGGCGCGACATCGCGCGCGGAGTGGGCGTCCTGGCAATCGGCGCCCTAACCGGTCTGGGGCTGAGCCTGCCAGCCGAGGCCAAGAGTTGCCGGGAGCGCTGCAAGAATCACTGCAACGCCAACAAGTCAAAGCGCAAGTGTCGCAAGCACTGCCAGCGCAAATGCAGCTAGGAAATCTCACGCCGTGTTTGACCGTTACGACGCAGTTCTGTCACGAACGGGAGGCCGTTGATGTCCCAGAACAGTTCCCCACGCACAGCACACCTGAATCGCCGTGCGGCCGTCGCGAGCGCGGGCGCCGCCGCGGCCACCATGGCGATGTTCAGCATCGGGCGCGCCGCAGCTCAGGATGGTCCGCTGGCTGGCCACCCCTTGACCGGGACCTGGTTGGCGATGGCCAATCCGCCGCTGCCGCAGGATCCCCCGTTCCCCGCGCCGTCGCTCTTCGCCGCCGATGGCACGGTGCTCTTGCTCTTTCCGGTCACCGCGCGTGGCCCGCGGGGAGCGGTCTTCCAGACGGCCTACGTCGGGGTCTGGGAAGCGGACAGCGACCGGCGTGGGCACTTTACCGCCACCCAATCGCTCTCCGCGGCCGATGGCGCCTTTCTGGGCACGGTAACGGTCGAAGGCTTTCCGGAGGTCAGCGCGGACGGTCAGACCTTCAGCGATGACGGTTCCCGCGTCATGGTCACGATGCGGGACGCGTCAGGGGCGATCGTCGACCAGATCATGCCGACCGGAGAGCCGGATGGACGTCCGGTTACGGGAGTGCGCATGGCGGTGGGAGCGCCAGGTTTTCCCGTCATTGCATCGGATGCGACTCCGGCGGTCGGGTGGGCGAAGGACGCGATCAACCAGTACTTGTCGTGAACCAAGATGACAGCCGGTGCGTGTTTGGGGTGATTGCTGGCATTGGGCTTCGGAAAGGGCTCACCCTGGACCCTGGGTCACCCCATGCCTCTCTTCCCGGAGGGAGGCATGGGGTCATGATCTTCGGGGCACGGCCGCGATCCGAGGGTCAAGACAACCGGCTATTGATCATCACACCTGCACGCCCGACGTGCCATGCCGATGCCAGGCTTCAATCCCGCCGCGCACCAGCCTGATGCCGGAGTCAAGCGCGATATCCCCGCCGTCGCCATCCTTCCAGACCGAAACTACCGCGTAGACCGCGACCTTGCCCGTGGCCATCACAGTCTCGATGGCGGCCAGCACCTGCTCCATGCTGGGGCCGTTCGGTTCCGGGGTGCGATGGTTGGGGACGTAGCGCTCATCGAGAATATCCGCATCGATGTGGAGGTAGAGCAGATCGCAGCGTTTGGCGAGATCGGCCACGGCAGTGGCGAGATCCTGACCCGGAGATCCCGGCGCCGCGGCGATGACGACCTCGGTGGCACGGATCAGTTGCTCCTCGGCGGGATCGAGATTGCGGACGTCGACCATCACGATGCGGTCGGTCGGCAAGGGCATCGCCTGGCGAGACAGTTCCCGCCAGCGGGGATGGGCGAGACCGGCGGCCACCGCCACCGGCATACCGCCCAACATGCCCGAAAGCGTCGTGCGCGGGGTGTTGAAATCACCGTGCGCATCAAACCAGATCAGCCCGATGCGCGTCCCCACGCCATGCGCCAGTTGCAGCCCGCCGATGACCCCCGGTACGGCATCGCACGTTCCTCCCGCGATCAGCACCGGCCTCCCGACCCGGCGTCCTTCAGCCACCGCTTCAGCGATCTCGCCGCCGATGTGCGCGAGATTCAGGATGACATCCTCGCTGCGACGCTCCTCCGGAAAGCGCGGCTCGGCAATCGAGACCTCGCCCAGCAGACCATAGTTCCCGGATTCCGCATAGTCATCAATGGGGTCGCTCCCCTCGGGCCAACGGGCGCCATCCCAATAGCGAATCTGCACCACATGCAACCCGGGCAAGGTTTCAACGGCCACCGTCACGCTCCTTTTCCCGCGCTCAACGCCAGTAAAGGTCGAATTACCCCCAACGGTTCGGGTCATGCGAGTATGACGGGCTTGCATCCTGGACGCGGGCTTCCTACGCTTCATCCGGGAAACATGCGGTGCGAACCGGGCACCCCCTTTGCTGAAAGGAGGCTCGCCATCATACGCTGGTCCTTGCTGGCGATCCTGTGTCTCGGGATGATCGCGTGGCCGGGGACGCCCAGGATTGCGCGGGCGCAATCGACAGTCAATCGTCCCGCGGAAATTCGCGGCGGGACGTGTGGATCACCCGGCGAATCGCTGGTCACCCTCGCGAATGTCGTTCTCACGCCCGGCGATCCGCAGGGACAGAGTGGCGCGACCCCGGTCGAGCAATCAGGCACCGTCGTTCCCTATACCCTGGCCGATCTCTTCGCATCCAGCCATGCCGTCTTCGTCCTGAAATCGGTCTCGGACAGCACCGTCGTTGCCTGTGGCGAAGTCGGCGGCACGGTCAATCCGGATGGCACGCTCGGCGTCGGCCTGCGCAGCATGGACAGTTCCGGGGTCTCCGGCGTGGCCTATTTCACCCCGATCGACACCTTCAGCAACACCCTGGTGACGATCCTCCTCGTCAGTGGGGAAACGAGTACCACGACCGTCAGCACCGAACCCGGTTCCGCTTCCTCCGGTTCCGCCTCCGCTGGCGAAGAGGGGCTGAACAAGGACCTGGGCATCACGCAGCCGGAGTGACGAGCGGATCGCGATACCGCGCCGGATGCATCCTCGCCAATCGATCTTGCACGGGCTGGCGCCGCATGCTGTCAGGGTGAGTTCCCCGGTTCCGAGGTGTGGCCGCTCGTGTCACGCTGGTCCAGGCTCACGCCTGGTAATGACCGCCCGCGCCCGTCTCTCTCGTACGGATTCCGGGTGAACCCTTTCGCATTGGGCCCAGTTACCGACGCACAACGCCCCTCTCCCGACTCGACGGCTGAAAAGGGCCGTTACGACCGAAATCAGGCGTTGCCCTGGGGTACGATCGGCCACGATGCGGCCGAAAGCCCCTCTCCCGGCTCGACGGGAGAGGGGTGGGGGTGAGGGCGCGCGACGAGGAAACGGCAGTCATCACCCGAGATTGGTATCGCGCCGAACACCTGAACCGTGCGGACTCATCCAACTGTGGATCAATCGTGTCCCGCGGGCTGTGGCTCTGACGAGAGAGGCGCCGCGCCAGGAAGATCGCGCTTGAACACGCGGTAGAGCAGCCAGAGCGAAGGGATCAGCAGCACCGCGCCCAGACCGAACACGATCAGGGCGGCGCGCTGCATCGCCGGCGACGCGGCGGCTTCCTGAAACGTCAGGTCGGGCACGATCAGGTAGGGATACTGCGCCCAGACCCAACCGGCGAGCAAGACGACCACTTCTCCCACCGCCGCCGCGCGCGCCAGCCGATAGTGCCGGTAAAAGACCGCCCAGCCGGAGAGCAAGGCCAACCCGATGACAAGCGGGAGGGCTACCGGCGCTTTCGCCGTCAAGCCGTCCCAGATCACCGGCGCATCGCTGCGGGTGATGGGCAGCACGATCGCCGCCAGCGCGGCAAGAGCGAGTCCGCTTACCAGCGCCCGCGCCCGAAAATCTTCCTGCAGTTCCCCGCTCGTCTCCAGCGTCAGGTAGACCGCCGCGAGATAGGCGCAGACGGTCAGCGCAATCAGCCCGACGGCGAGGGGAAAGGGCGCCAGCCAGGTCGTCCAGAGATCGCTCTCCACGCGGCCCGCGACAATGCGAATCTGACCGGATGCGACCGCGCCCGCGGCCATGCCGAAAAAGACCGGGGTCACCGTGCTGGCGATGGCAAACACGCGATCCCAGGCGGTATGCGCGATGCCACGCGCGGGGGCGCGGAAGATGAAGGCACCGCCACGAAAGACGATCCCGAGCAACGCCAGCGAAAAAGGGAGATAGAGCGCGATGCTGAGCGCGGCGAAGACCGGGGGGAAGACGGTAAAGGCCAGGACGATGACGAAAATCAGCCAGACGTGGTTCGCTTCCCAGATCGGACCGATGGCGCGGGCAATCACCTCCCGTTGCGCCGCCGCGCGCGGTCCGCTCGCCAGGAGATCCCAGATGCCGCCGCCGAAATCGGCGCCGCCAAGCAGGGCGTAGAGGAGAACCCCCAGGAACAGGATGGCGCCATTGGCGAATGGCAATGGCGTGGCCGCGATCTCAGACCAGGACATGTCGGTCTTTCTGCCCCCTGATCCCCGGCGGTGACAAGGTGCTCCCTGGTGTCAGGGGCGTCGAGACGAGCGGCATGCGGCCGAGCCGAATGAGCAAGGTGGCGCAGGTGATGGCGAGAATCAGGTAGACCACGAAGAACCCGCCAAAGGCGACAAACTGCCCCGGTACCGGGGTGACCGCTGCGCTGGTGCGCATGATCCGGTGGATGATCCATGGCTGGCGACCGGCTTCGGTCACCACCCACCCCGCTTCGATGGCGAGAAATCCAAGCGGCGCGGACACGACCAGCGCCCGTAGGAGCGCACGCCGCGGGAACGTGACCGAGGCGGCGCGCCTGCTTTGCCATAAGCCAAATCCATACCAGAGCGAGACGGCGATCAAGATGGTGGCGGCGCCGATCATCGCCTGGAACGCGAGATGGACGATGCGCGGGTCCGGCTGCTCATCGCGCGGCCATTCGTCCAGTCCGCGGACAACGGCGTTCGGATCGTGGAAGGCGAGCAGGCTGAGCAGATGCGGCACGGCGATGCCATAGCGGTTCTGCTGGGTGGCGGGGTCGGGCCAGCCCCCGATCGTGAACGGGGCTCCCGCCTCGGTGCGGAACAATCCCTCGATCGCGGCGAACTTGACTGGCTGGTTCGCCGCCACCCAGCGGGCGCTGAGATCGCCACTGATCAGTTGCAGCGGGGCGACGATGGCGCCAAGGGTCAACGCGATCGTCAGTCCGGCGCGGTGATAGGCATCGATCTTGCCACGCAGCATGCCCCAGGCGTAGATGCCGGCCGCGCTGAATCCGGTGGCGATGTAGGCGGCGAAGACCATATGGAGCGATTGCTGGAACCAGGCCTGGTTGAACATCGCGGCGATAGGATCGACATCGACCACCGCGCCATTCACGATACGGAATCCCGCCGGGCTGTTCATCCAGGCATTGGCGGAAATCACGAAGATGGCGGACAGGGTGCCGCTGATCGCCAGCGGAATGGCACAGAGCCAGTGGGCGCGCGGCGATAGGCGATCCCAGCCGTAGAGATAGAGTCCGAGGAAGATGGCCTCGATGAAGAAGGCAAACCCTTCCGCGGAAAAGGGAAGCCCGATGATCCCTCCCGCATAGCGCATGAAGACCGGCCAGAGCAGACCGAGTTCGAAGGAAAGCATCGTGCCGGACACCGCACCGACGGCGAACAGAATCGCGAAGGCCTTCGCCCAGCGTTTGGCGAGGGTGAGGTAGACCGGGTTGCCGGTGCGGAGCCACACTCCCTCGGCGGCGAGGAGCAGGACCGGCAGACCCATGCCGAGGACGGCAAAGATGATATGAAAGGCGAGCGACATCCCCATCTGGGAGCGAGCCGCGAGGAGATTGCTCACCGCACGTCACCTCACCCGGTTCTCCGCGGCGACCGGGTCATGGCCGCATCAGGCATGCGGGCAGGATACTGGAACCAGAGCGGACCGGCGCGGGATTCGCGACCCTGATATAGAACATGTGTGCTACACTTGTCGGCTCTCGCATGCAGGAAGGGACATCACCGATGTGCGGACGTTACGTGATCGAAGGAACGACGGAACTCTCCGAGCGCTTCCAGTTGCGGCAGATTCCCGCCGATCTCTTTCCCGATCTTTCCACCTACAACGCGGCGCCCAGCCAACTGCTGCCGGTCATCGTCGAGGATGCGGCGGGGGAACGGACGGCGGTGCCGATGCAATGGGGCCTGGTGCCGCGCTGGCGCCGGCAGGACGGCAAGGCGACCGTGGCTCCGATCAACGCGCGTGCCGAGACCCTGCTCGAAAAGCCGATGTTCAAGAATCTGACGACCAGCAAACGCTGCATCATTCCCGCCAACGGCTTCTACGAATGGCGCAAGGTGAACGGGCGCAAGCAGCCGTACTACCTGACCTCCGAGGACGGGGCATTGTGGGGACTTGCGGGGCTGTACGACCTGACCCACGACGAGGGCAACGCTGCCGCCGGATCGTTCACGATCATCACCACCGGCGCCAACGATCTCGTCGCCCCGCTCCACGAGCGGATGCCGGCGATCCTGCGGCGCGAGGATGAGGAAGAGTGGCTCTCCCGCGACATCCAGGATCCGTTGCAAGTCGAGCGCTTGCTCCGTCCCTATCCGGATGACGAGATGCGCATTTATCCGGTCAGCACCCTGGTCAACAACACGCGTCATAACGGGCCGGAGTTGATCGTACCGGATGAGTGAGACGGCAAGTCAGGGAGACGGCGAGACGGCAAGAAAGAGCCGGAACCTGGCGTAGGGGTGGCATAACGTTCCGGTGATGGGGCCGGTGTTTACAGCGCCATAGAGACGGTGTGTCGTCTGGACGAACGCCATCGGTGTCGTTCCAGCGCAGGAGGGACCTCGGCGCCGGGGCGAGCGGTCATGATTGCCGAGATGCCTCGCGGCGGTTCGGAACGACACACTGCTGGCGCGCCGCTCTGAACCATCCGCGCCACCACGGGTGAAGCACTGATCCAAATCGTCAGATGTGCTACTTGACGGTCTCCTCGACTCCGCTATCGCAGTTCGCGCCCGGCTCGGGGCCGTTGCCGGCGTACCGCGAGATGAACTCCGCAAGGCGCGGATCGTTGACGTCATCAAGGCGCAGTTGCGCCCCCCAGGCGGTGACGATCACCGGCGCATCCTGACCCGGATAGGGGCTCATCATCAGGTACGCCTTGCCATCGACCAGGTTCGCCAGCACCGCGCGGTCGGCCTCGGGCAGATCGGGCTGATAGGTGATCCAGACCGCGCCATGCTCCAGCGAATGGACGGCGTGCTCGTTCTTGATCGGCGCGTCGTAGACCTTGCAGCGCTGCCAGGACGGATCGTGAGCCCCACCCACCGGCGGGCTTTGCGGGTAGGTCACCGGGTCCTTGGTGTGATCGCGGGAGAGATTCTCGTAGGTGATGACCCCCGCGATCGGGGTCGCCAGGGCGACCGCCGGATCGAAGAGATCCGCTCCGGTCTGGGCCGCCGGCGTGGGGGTGGCGACTTCCTGGGACTGCACCGCGCCACAGGCGCTCAAGCCGAGGAACAGAATCGCGGCGACCGCGATGGTCTTGACCGACGTGAACGTGGTGAGACTCCTTCCTGGGTTCGTGTGAGAGCAATCAGGCGAGATGCTGGATCACCGCGACCCAGGCGACGAGTTGGGCGACCACGGCGGCGGCAAGCGCGAACCGGGCCCCGAACCGATCGATAGGGTACAAGAACCAGGCCACCACCGAAAACATCACGGTCATGAAGAGCGACATGATCGGCAACCGCCAGAGCACGCTCGGCGCCCCCCAGCGATCCGGCATTCCCGCCGCATTCAGATGAAGGACGATCGTGTCCGGCAGACCACCTAGCCGGACCGCGAGCAGGAGGGCCATGACCAGCACGCTGACGAGACCGATCCCCAGCAGGATCAGGGCCGTGGAGTCGCTGGCCAGCGGTGAGGTGGTGACGACTCGTGGCATGCCGATGGTCACGGCCGGGCGCGCGATGGCGGGACGGGACGGCTCGGGGCGAGAACGGGCGCGGCGGCCAGGCTGAGACGCGGCGGCGCGCGTGGGTTCCTTGCGGGACGCGGGGGTGGCCCGCCGCGCGCGAGCGGGCGCGGGTGGCGGCTCCGGGGCATCCTCGCCATCGTCCTCGATCAGATCGACGGCGTCGTACTCGATGTCCCATGCCTCGGAGTTGAGCGGATCGTCATCCGGGAGGAAGGGATCGCTGCCACCGGGGCGAACCGGCCGTCGCGGTGGCGGCGCGAAGAGATCACTGCTGCCCCGGCCGGAGAGGCGCGGCAGGTTTTCACCCCGCGGCCGGTAGGGATCGTACGGCTCGATTGGCCGTCCCGTGGCCGGAGGCAACAGGGCGTGGTCGTCGGGATGGTCTGCCGCGTCCAGATCCTCGGGGTCATCCCCACCGGTCTGGGAGCCGCGGCCACGCTGGGACATGACTTCCGTTCCTGCTGGCGCGCGGGGCGCGCGCGAACCGGCGGCCAACCATGCAGCCGTCATTGCAGGATAACACGGCCAATCCCGCGAGAGGATTGGCCGGTATCGCCGATGATGGAGCGCGCTACCCGGCCGGTGTCGCGATGACGACCGGAACCGGGCTGCCGAGCGGGGTGGCGGCGGGTAGCGGCGTCGGCGCCGGAGGGGGTGGCGCGTCGACTGGCGGCGTGAACCGCTCGGCAATCGGGGTCGGCGTTGGCGCCAGGGACGAACTGATCGCCGCGCTGTCCCGCTCCTCCTGCAGCCACTGGTTGACCACATCCTGGCGCACCTGGCTCAGTTGGCGATCGGTCAGCGGCCGGTCGGGATCGGTCTCGTCGACGCGGATGAGATGCCAGCCGTACTCCGTTTCCACCGGCTCCGAAATCTCACCTGGTTTGAGGGTGAAGGCGGCTTCGGCGAAAGGGGGCACCATTTCTGCCCGCGTGAACCAGCCGAGATCGCCCCCGTTGGGCGCGGTCGCGGTATCGGTGGAGAGTTCCCGGGCAACGGTTGCGAAGTCCTCGCCGCCGTCGACGATGCGGGCCCGCGCGGCGTCCGCGGCCTCCCGCGTCGGCAGCAGGATGTGCGCGGCGTGGACCTGGGGGGCGCTCTGCCCCACATTCGCCTGCAGCGCGTTCTGCGCCTTCTGCCGCGCCAGCGCCGGCGCGGCGACCAGGCGCTCATAGTCGGCGCGGGAGAGATGCGCGATCGGGAAGAACTGATCCTGGAACTGGGTAAAGCCCGCTTCCGCGGTGGCCAGGGCGGACGCCGCATCCGGCGTGGCCGGTGGAACTTCGGCGATGGGTGTCGCCAGGAGGGTAGCAGCGACCGGGGTGGCCGCGAGCGGTGTCGCGCCCGGCGTGCCCGCGACAGCGGTGGCTTCGATTGGCGTGGCGGCGAAGGCCGCGGCGGTGCTGGTGGCGATGGCGGCCCGCGCCGCGGTCAGCGTCGGGGTGGGGACCGGCGTGAGGAGAGGGGCGTCCGGCGGCGCGAAGCGATTGAGAGCGTAGGTGCTGATCTCCTCCGGGGTGATCGATTGGCCGACATCGGCGAGTCCCTGGAGATAGATCTTGTCCTCGATCATCCGCTCCAGTGTGGCCGGGTCGAGGTCCGTACTCCCCCATACCTGCGGAATCTGCGCGAGCGATTGCTGGGCGATTGCCTGATACTGCCCCTGCTGATCCGGTCCAACGAACTGGGCGAAGTCCTGGTACTGGAGTGCCTGCTCGTAAAGATTGTTGGCGCGGTACTTCCAGTAGTCCTGGCGGGAGATGCCCTGGCCGTTGACGCTGGCCACGGTCTGGTTCGGCTTGATCACCTGGTCCCAGAGAACTCCCCCGACGAGGACGGCAACCACCACGGCGGCGGCAATGCCGACGCCCCAGCGCACCATGCGCTGGCGCCGGGCCTCGATCTCCCGCCGCGGCACGCGCCGCTTCGGCGTCGGGGGACGCCGGTACGGCGTCTTGCCCTGTGGCTGGCCACCTCGGAGCCGGGCGCGCGCCCGGGCGATCCGGCGTTGCAGCGAGTTATCAGGAGGCCGCATACCCGCTATGCTCCCGCGCCGGCATCCCACCGGAAAACCCGGCGCTGAGACCGGGAAAACGAACGCGCCGGGTGTGGGTTATCCCCCAGACGCCCGGCGCGCTTCCGTTCGGTCAGCCCATGCTCCCCGGGATGACGCACCTGACCGGCCCGCCTAGCGGGAGGCGGTGGTGAAGGGGAGCAGCGCCACGTGACGGGCCCGCTTGATCGCCGTGGTCAGCGAGCGCTGATGGCGGGCGCAGGTCCCCAGTTTGCGGCGGGGCTCGATTTTGCCGCGCTCGGAGATGTAGCGGCGCAGGCGCGAGATGTCCTTGTAATCGACCTCGTCGATGTTATCGACGCAGAAGCCGCAGACCTTGCGCCGGCCGCCGAACCGGCCGCCACCACCGCCGCCGCGGCGGGGGCCACGGCTGCCGCCATCGCGGCCGCCACCGGGACCTCGGCTGCCCCCGCCCGGGCCGCCCGGACCACCGCCGCCAAAGCGGCCGCGTGGACCGTCTCCCTCCGGTCGCCCGCCGTCAGATCCTTCGTATCGGTCGCGAATCTCACCGTCGCTCATTGGCTGCACATTCCTCTCGTTGACTACAATCGTTTCGTGTCGTTCGTCATGGGTCTAGAATGGCGGCTCGCCGTCATCCCAGGGAATATCATCGATCTGCGTCGTCGGCTCGTGATCGCCACCTGGGCGTCCCTGACGGGCGCCGCCATACCCCGCTCCAGTGGCCGCACCCGCGCCAGCGCCCGCGGCGGCGAAACCGCCCTCGGCATCGGCGCGCGACCCGAGCAGGAGCAATTCATTCGCGGTGACATCGAGGGAGGTGCGGGTTTGCCCCTGCTGGTCCTGATACTCCCGCGGCTCGAGCCGGCCCTCGACGTAGACCTGCTTGCCCTTCGCCAGGTAGCCATTCTGCGCCAGGCGATCGAGCGTCTCGGCCAGGTTGCCCCAGGCGGTGACGCGATACCAGTGGGTCCGCTCTTGCTGCTGGCCCCCCTGGTCGGTGAAGCGGCGGCTCACCGCCATGGTGAACTGCACGTTCATCCGGCCGCTGGGGGTGTAGCGGGTCTCGGGATCGCGGCCGAGGTTGCCGACGAGAGTGATCTTCGCGATGCCGGCCATGCTGGTCTCCTTCGCGTTCTGCGGGCTGACCTGCCAATGCTACTCGGCGTCGGCCGCGGCCTCATCCTGCGCCGCCTCGTACCGCGTCGGGCTGAACCCGGCGGCCTCGGCCGCGTCGGTCGAGGTGAAGCAGAACTCCGGAATCGTCCGGTTGTAGGCGGGCGAGCCGGGGCTGTGATAGAGCATCGAGGAGGCGTTCCCCTTCACCGGGAATTCGTCCGGGCAGGTGGCCGTGCCATCGCCGCGGACCGCGCCGGCGGGAACGTCGCTCGCGGCCGCCGCCTCAGGGGCTGCTTCCGTGGCGGCTTCCTCTTCCTTGACCAGCGCCGCGGCGGCCTCAGACATCAACTCGATCCGCTCGACGATATCGACCACCGGTTCTATGGCGCTGGTTTCGGCCTCGCCAAGGGCCGTCTCGGTTTCCGCCACGTCGGCTTCGACCGCCTCGGCTTCACCGGCCAGGGCGGCCGCGGCGGCGGCTGCCGCTTCCTCCTCGGCGATGTCCGCGGCTTCCTCGGCGGCCGCCTGCGCGGCGGCGTAGGCCGCGGCCGCGGCATCTTCCGCGGCGATCTCCGCCTGCTCGATCTCCTTCTCGGTGAGCACCTTCGGCGCCCAGGAGACGACGATGTAGCGGATGACCTGGGTGTTCAGTTTCAGATCGCGCTCGAGTTCGGTGATCCGGGCCGGACCCAGATTCATGTGCCAGACGGTGTAGTAGCCATCGCGCACATCGCGCCCACCCGAGCGGATCGGGTAGGCGAGGCGGCGGCGGCCCCAGGGAGAATCGCGCAGGGTTTCGATCACGGAACCACCGGCGGCGGTGATGTAGCCGGCGATGCGATCCAGTTCTTCTTGCAGCGACTCCTCCGGTACCTCCGGGTGGAGCACGGTCATCAATTCATAGGTACGGGGGGCGCGTTCCTGATTGCGCAACGAGGCCTCCTTCCTCTGGGCTTGCCCCGCGGCCGCATGGTGAGGTTGCGCACTCACCCGGCTCACGAAGCAGAAAGGCAATCACAACAACGGCCGGCAACGCGCCGACCAGCGGGAAACTATAGCATGGCGGGCTATCGGCTATCGGCTATCAGAATCCACTGTCGGCGGAGAACAGGCTATGGTCGAACCGTTCGCACACGCTTATCCCAACCTGAAGCGCTGGGTCACGACGCGGGGCTGGATCGAGGTGGGTGACGATGGGATGCAGTCATCCCGCGTGCGCATGCTGGACGAAGGGGGGCTGATCTGGGCGGGCAGCGATGCAACCGCGCAGATCGACAACCCGTTGCGGGAGGCGGAGACTGCTGTGGCCCGCTGGATCGCCGAGGAAGTCGGCGGCTGAGGGGAATCGAGGTCGGATCGTAACTTGCGGCATCACCGCCACCCGCCACGTTTTTCAACAGGCTGGGCCGTTTCTGCGACGAACGTGGAGACGCGTGTGGACCAGGCTGCGCGCTCCGGGATCGGCTGCCCAAACCGCACGATCGACTGCAACAGTTCGCAGGCCGCTTGCTCAGGCGAGGCCACCAGTACGCGGAGCTGATCCCCGTCGTCAGCGAAGTCCCGACGCGGACGAAGCGTGGCCGACATGGTGGATTCCTCGACACGGCAAGATCGCAAGGCGCGGGGATCGGCTCTCCTCTCGATTTGGTGCGGAGCTGGCAACTGGCATTCGGTCAGCGATCCTACCTACCGGTTTCACCCCCATCGTGGCGAAGAATGCGACCCCTGACCTCCATTTCGCTCGCGCCGCAACGACCCCTGTAAGAATGGGTGGGAAATTGCGACTACTCCAGTGACATGCCGATATGCACGGGAGCGGGAAGCGCGATGTCACACGAGGTGCATCCCCGACGAGTGAGCAGTGCTCCACCCATGACCACGAGCGCGGACGGCGACCTGGTGGCGCAAGCGCTCGTTGATGCGCGCGCCTTCGGGGCGCTGTACGACCGCTATGTGGATGACATCTACGGCTACTGCGCGCTGCGCCTTGGCAGTCGTGAGGCCGCGGAAGATGCCACCAGCCTCATCTTTGCCAAAGCGCTAGGCAGTCTTGCCCGTCTGCGTGGTCCCTCCTTTCGCGCCTGGCTCTTTGGGATCGCCCACCATGTCGTCATGGATGTCTATCGCAGCGCGCGTCCGACGCTGTCGCTCGACGCCGCGCTCCACCTCGACGATCCGGCCGCGTCACTCGAGCTCGCGGCGCTTGACGACGAGTCCACCCAGATCCTGGTGGCGGCGCTTGCCAGTCTCTCCCCTGACCAGCGTCAGGTCATTGAGTTACGGCTCGCGGGTCTGACTACCGCCGAGATCAGTACGGCCCTGGCGCGCAGCCCTGGGGCGATCAGTGTCGCCCATCATCGTGCCGTCCGTCGCTTACGAACCCTGCTGC
This sequence comes from Thermomicrobiales bacterium, assembly GCA_046328335.1. GTDB lineage: Bacteria > Chloroflexota > Chloroflexia > Thermomicrobiales > UBA6265 > JACCXM01. The sequence continues at coordinate 9,229 of JAXLWU010000005.1, read as the reverse complement.
GCGGAGCCGGCAAGGAGGATCTTCATGCGTCATGAGGAACGACTCGCCGGGGAGCGCGTAGAGGCCTATTGGGACCAGGTCCTCGCCGGGACCGCCCCGCCTCCCGCCCCGATTGATCCCGAGGATACGCAGCTCATCACCGCGCTCCATCGGCTTCACCACCCGCAGCGCCCGTCAACCGCATTTCGCCGTCACTTACGCGACGACCTCACCCGGGCTGCCAGGACGTCGGGGCAGACCCCGGTGGTGTCTGTGATGTCCTCCACGATCGATGGGAACCCCTTCGGTCGCCGCGATGGGTCCGGGCGCCCGGCCTGAGCGGCCCACAGCCCGTGTCCCTGTCGCCAAGCGACGCCCGTCGTGGTTGCTGTCGTTGGGAATCACCGGGCTGGCGGCATTGCTCCTCGCCTGGGGCGTCTCCGCCATCAGCCAGCAGCGATTCGTGGACGACGTGGCGCATGACCTGATCACCCTGTCCGCACCACTCCAGGCCCAGGCGCCGGGGTGGAGCTTCATCCGTGCCATCACCGGTGGCGCCGCAGACCCCGTGCGCTCCCCATCGGGAGTCGCGGTCGCGCCGGATGGCCGCATCTACGTCATCGATACGGCCCGCGACCAGATTCAGGTTCTGGACGCGGCGGGGCAACCGGTCACCGCCTGGGGCGAGTCGGGATCCGATCCTGGACAGTTCTGGTTCAGTGTCTCAGACGGGGCTGATCTCGCCCTGGCGCCGGACGGCAGTCTGGTGGTCATCGATCCGGCGAACAATCGTGTGCAGCAGTTCACGTCCGACGGCACGCTGCTCCGTACCTGGGGCAGGCTGGGCAGCGATCCGGGCACGTTTCTTGATCCGTACGGGGTGGCCGTTGATCGTGACGGCCGCATCTACGTGGCGGACGGGAATCACCGCATTCAGGTCTTCGACCACGACGGCCGGTTCCTGGCGGAATGGGACGGCACGAAGGGTGGTGACACCCCGCTGGCTGGTCCGGTCGGGGTCGCCGTTGCCCCGGACGGCACCATCTGGGTGACGGACGACATCCTGCAGCGGGTCATCGGTTTCCATCCCGACGGCACGGTCGCCGCCGCCTTTGGCAGCATCGGTGACCAACCTGGCCAGGTGCGCGGCCCGTGGGGCATTGCGGTCGATGCTGCTGGCTTGCTCTACGTGGCCGAGAACGGCAATGACCGGGTCCAGGTCTTTGCGCCGGATGGGACCTCGGTCGCGATCCTGGGCACGGCCGGCACCGCGGCCGGGACGCTCGCCAAGCCGACCTATGTGGCGTTCGGTCCCGAGGGGACGCTGTTTGTCTCCAGTGCGGGCACCCATCGCCTGCAAGAGTTCCGCATCATCGCCGACGACAAGGAAAGGTGAGGTTCCATGCCGCAGCGAATCGCTCGCAATTCCGTCGCGCTGCTCTCCCGCCGTACGGCCCTTCGGCTCGGCGCCGGTGGCCTCGCCGCGGTGGCCTGGACCCTGTCCGGCACGCCTCCTGACGCTCCGGTTGCCGCCCAGGATGCCTCGCCGGTGGTACGGGCCGACGATGGCGCCCCGGCGGCCTCACCCATCTTGGGCGAGATCGTCGCGGTTGCCACCGGCGGCGGTCATTTCCTGGCCCTGCGTGCCGACGGCACCGTCTGGAGCTGGGGGACCAATAGTGACTGGGAACTCGGGGTCACCACGCCGGACCTGATCGTCTCCACCCCGGTCCAGGTGACGGGTCTGACCACCGTCCAGGCGCTGGCCACGGGCGATGATCATGGCCTTGCGCTCAAGGCGGATGGAACCGTGTGGGCCTGGGGCAAGAACAACCACGGGCAGCTTGGTGTGGCCACCGAAACCTGCCCCATCCACCATCGACCCTGTAGTCAAATCCCGATTCTGGTGGCGGGACTGCCGACGATCACCACGATTGCCGCCACCGCGGACAGCAGCTTCGCCGTCGATGCGGACGGGATGGTGTGGGCCTGGGGCGACAATCGGTTCGGTCAACTCGGGACGGGCACGCCACTGGATAGCCCGGCACCGGTCCGCATCGAGGGTCTCACCGACATCACGACCCTCTCGGCCACCCAGGATCACACCCTGGCGCTGCGCGCGGATGGAACGGTGTGGGAATGGGGTGACCGAGAGTCCGCCAGTTTGGTCCCGGTGAACGTTGCTGGTCTCGCCGACGTAATGAGCATCGCCGCCGATCAGACCCGGAACCTCGCGCTGAAGCAGGATGGCACCGTCTGGACTTGGAGCCAGGGCGAGGCCGAATCCCTGGCTGCCGTCACTGGCTTCGGGCCGGTCCACCTTCTCGCGGGGGGAGGCGTGTGGAGTGCCGTCGTCGATCGGGATGGCATGGTGTGGCTCTGGATCGGCCAGACCGAGCCACCGTCCCAAATCAGCAATCTGCGTGACGTCGCCGTCATCGCGATGGGATCGGACAGCAACCTCGCGATCAAGGCCGACGGGACGGTCTGGACCTGGAGTGCGTTCGCCGACCCCGCGCCCGTCCCAATGTCGCAGCCGGCGGGGACCCCTGGTCCCTGAGGGACGCCACACACCCCCGACAACGACACGCCGCTGGCGCGCTCCGCGGCCAGGGCGCGCCGACTCCTCGCCGCCGGCCCTCCGTCTCGAACTCGGCGCGCCTGCGCACCAACCTCGCCATCATGTCCAGGAACGGGGTAGGGAGCATTGGGGACCGGTCCCATTCCGCCAGGTAGTGACAATATCTGGAACGCGACGGTTCACGTCCTCGCGGACGCGCAGTCCCCCGAGCCACCCACGCTGGTTCCTTGCCGGAGCCATCTCCGCCGCACCGTGGGAATTGGTGGCGAAATCTGAGTGGGGTCGAAGGGAGCATGACGGAAGGGCCAGGCTGAGACCTCGCCCTCCGAGGACCGCGGCACGTGCGTGCTACGCGGCCGGCGTGGCGGTTCCTCCGTCGCCGTCGGACGGGTCATGCGCAGGAGGGGAGATATTGACAGCCGAAACGTCGACCGGTGCCGTCCCCTCCTAGCGGTTCTCGCCGGCAGCAGAGGGCGGCCAGAGGAAGCGATCCTCTGGCCCTTTCCGGGTTTGCTTCCGGGCAGAATCTCCGTGGCTCCCTGAGCATCCGGAGTCGCTGGATTGGCGGCCCGGATGATCTTGATGACCGTGCTCCATTGACACACGTTCAAGGTGCCGGGTTCCACCTGCTGCAGACCCAACCCGGGATCGCCGAGCGGAGAGACCACGCTCGCCCCCGGCGCGAACTCGAGCCGGAAGCGGGTGACGTAGGCGGCGGAGGGCATCATGGCATTGATGCTGGAGAAGCGCAGGGGAGGGCTCCCTTTGTCCGAGAGGACACGATTGCCCCGCATTGCACGTGTCCGCTTTATCGTATTGCCGCAATTCTTAACAACCTGCCGTCTCTTGCACCAAATTGACCCGAAAAATGGCGGGTTCCCCTCATGGCAACACCGTTCATCTCTCGTAGACTGCAGAGGCGGGTCGGCACATGCCGGCGTGCAGGCTTCTTGAGGAGTCGGCAAGGGAGAATGGAACTTTGGACGGACAACGCTTCGACCGCTGGACCAAGACGCATGCCGCGAGACGGACGATCCTGCAGGTAATCCCCGTGGCCAGCCTGGCCTGGCTCACGGGACCCGCATCCATCGAGGCCAAGTCGAACAAGAAACATCGACGACGTCACCCAGCAGGCGAGGCCTGCCCCGGGGTTGAGGACGGCCGCTGTCACGGTGTGAATCCCAAATGCTGTGCGCCACAGGGGACGGGTGGAATCTGGCTCTGCACGTCGGAGGGAGCCACCTGTTGCGGGGATGGGTGGAGTTCTTGTCCGGCGGAATATCCTCAGTGTTGCTCGCTCGAATCGGGTGGAGGATGCTGTAAGGCGGATCAACTTTGCTGTGGGCCGACTGTGCACTGTCCAGGCTCTCAGCAGTGCTTCAATGGCTGTTGCGTCGACCAGGCGTAGTCGTCAACGCAGGGGAACAGGATGGTGCGGAAGCTGGCAGTGGGAAGGCCGCCTCCCGAATCGCGATGAGCCGCTCCGGCGGCATGCCGGGCGTGTCACGCATCACAGGGAGGGGGAGTGGAGCGGCGAGGTGCGCCGCCGGGCACGGGGGAATCGCCGCGCATGAGGGTCTCGACCATGTCGGCGATGCGTTTGGCGCGGGTTTCAGGGCGTTTCGCGCTGGCGATCCTGTAGAGTGTGTTGCGGAGATTGGTGCGGCTGAGGCTCAGCAGTACATCTTCCGCGCCCGGCGCCGCGGCGAGGGCCGCAGCCAGATCATCGGGAATGACGAGCGCTTCCACCTCGTCGAGAAGGGTCCACGATCCATTCGCCTTGGCGATCTCGATCGCGCGGTATCCCGGTTCGCGCATGAGCCCGGCGGCGATCAGCCGTTCCAGGCGCTCCTTGTTGACTTTCGACCAGACGCTGGTGGGTTTGCGCCGGGAGAAATACTGCATGTAGGTGTGGGCGTCGATCGGCTTGGCCTTGCTGTCGATCCAGCCGAAGCAGAGCGCTTCCTCGACCGCCTCGTCCCAGGTGATCGAGGGCCGCCCGGATGCCTTCTTGGCGTAAATGAGCCAGACCGCGGTCGCGCGCTCCCCATTCGCCTCCAGCCAGGCCCGCCACACCGCGCGATCCGGCGCGACGATGCGTTCCAGCCCGTCATCCGGTGCGGTGTCATGGCGCGATGACACGACCAGCCCTAGTCGCTCAGGGTAAGTCCGAGCAGGCCGCTCAATTCCCGCAGCGTGCGCTGCGCGTCGCGGACGTCGTCTTCCTCGGGTGATTCGAGAATCGCTGCGGCGATCTCCTGCAGGATTGCGATCGCCAGCGGCGTGTTCAGATCGTCGTCCAGCGCGGCGAGGAAGCGGTCACGCAGGACGGTGGTGTCCAGTTCTTCCTCGATCCCGTAGGCGGGAATCTCGACCGCCTCGATCAGATCGTCGGCGACCCCGGCCCAGTGATCGACCTCGGCTTCCTCGTAGGCCCACGGCTCGCGGTAGTGATGCGAGAAGAGGTAGAGACGGATGGCGTCCGCGGAATACTCCTTCAGCACATTGCTGACGAGCACCAGGTTGCCGAGCGATTTGCTCATCTTTTCGCCGTTGTAGCCGACCATGGCGACATGCGTCCAGATGCGGGAGAACGGCTCGATGCCGAAGGCATTTTCGGACTGGGCGATTTCACACTCATGGTGCGGGAAGACGAGATCGGAGCCGCCGCCGTGGATATCGATGCTGGGCCCGAGATAGCGGCTGGCCATCGCCGAGCACTCGACGTGCCACCCGGGACGGCCCGGCCCATACGGTGAATCCCAACTCGGCTCGCCCGCCGCCGATTTCTGCCAGAGCACGAAATCGAGCGGATCGCGCTTGTTGGGATCGTTCGGGGTGTTTCCCCGCTCGTTGGCAATGGGGAGCATCTGATCGCGCGGGATATGGCTCAGTTTGCCGAATTCGGGATCGCTGGCGACGGAGAAATAGACGCTGCCGCCGCTCTCGTAGGCGTTCCCTTTTTCGATCAGCGCCGCGGTGATGGCGAGCATCTCCGCGATGTGATCGGTGGCGAGCACGTAGTGGTCGGGATCGAGGGCGTGCAGATTGCGCATATCCGTGCGGTAGCGCGACGTCTCGCGTTCCCCGAGTTCGCGCCAGCCGAGCCCGACCTCTTTCGCCTTGCGCAGGATGTCGTCATCGATGTCGGTCACATTCTGGACATAAGTCACATCCCAGCCCTTGCGGCGCATGTGACGGATCATGATGTCGAACGTGAGAAAGGTGAACGCGTGCCCGATGTGCGTGGTGTCGTAGGGAGTGATCCCGCAGACGTAAAGACCAACCTTGCCGTCGCGCGGCGTGAACCGCTCGAGTTGTCCCGTCTGGGTATTGAAAAGTTGCATTCCCCCCTGCTCCACTCGGGCCGTGGCCGTGGCAGTTCCTCCCTGTCACCGATGCGCGGAGTATATCCGCTGGCGAGATGGCGAGGTGGCGAGAAATTACCGTCGAATCGCTGACCGATTCGCTTACGAACCGAGGGGCAAAGACATTGGACAGCTCGCTTCCCGATCTACGCGGACATTTGGCTGCTTTGATCGGCGGGGTCATGCCGCTCGACCGCTTTCTGGAGTCGTACTTCGCCAACGCCGATACGATCGAATTCGAGGGCAGCGACGAGGATGCCGAACTGCCGAACCTCGTCTTTCTCGTCTACGCCGAGTACACGAGCGACTCTATCGACGCGGCGCAACTCCTGGACGGATTGCGGACCGATCCTCTGGTGCGAGACGCACTCGGGCGCGATCGTATAGCCGTAGCCTAGCGCAACACTCCGGAATCGCATTCCGCAACTCGCGGTCTGGCAGCCGTCTGCGCCTGCTCCCATTCCATACTTCATCTCTCCACACCGTCCGGTTTCGTGCGGAATTCGCGCCGGAACATGCCCGTGCGATTTGCTCGATGCTTCTCAGCGAGAGCAGCGCCCGCCCTGAAAGGTACGGGCCGAGGGGCGAACCCACATGGGGCCGGATCAGCAGGTGTCATCGCGGGTTCAGAAGACGTGTTGGGGCCGGAATCAGGCGCACCTTCTCCGACCGGTCTATGCGATAGTGCCCGGCATGGGACGCGAGTTCTACAGAATAGTCCGAAGCCTATTCGTGACTGCCGATGATTTTCGCAGTGCACGCGCATTGGGCGTCCCGCGCCCGGAAACGCACGTCGAGGAATGGGAGCGGGGTATCTCCGTGTACGATAATCTGTCCTATGCGCAGCGCAGGGCTGCGCGCAATCAAACCGGCCTCGGGCGCTTTGTGGCCACGCTCATTGTCCCGGACGATGGCAGCGTCAAATGTGCAAAGACGTTCGGTCCTCACCACTACACGATCTACGGGGAACCTGAAGCCCTGCTGGCACTCGTGCGCGGTCCAGTCATCGCGGCAGGGCTTTTCACTGGAGAAAGCGGCAATGGACGGATATTTTGAAGTCATCGACCTGAAGTCGGGGAATGTGATCGGGGGCTATGAGAGCGAAATCGCGGCACTGGCGTCCTTGCGGCGCACCCTCCGCACCCATGGTCCACGGGCGATCGAGGAACTCTCATTGATGCGCATCACCGAGGAGGATCAATTCCTCGTCGCCATGCAACGCGATCTCGAACGCCTGGTGCGCGATTCCGCGACGGGCGTGCCTTCCCCGGCATCGTGATCTGGCTGTCGAAGATCAGAGAGCGATACCGTGGATCAAACCCATGCTGAATCTCCGCGGACACCTCGCCGGTTTACTTGATGGGGCCATTGGACTTGGCAAGTATCATCGCTGGTCGTGGGACAACGTCACGGCCATCGAGGAGCATAGGAGCGACGAGGATGTCGCATTGCTGAGCCTTGAGCGGAATCGCTTCGCGGAATATACGAGCGGCTCTATCGATGCAGCGCGACTCCTGGACGCATTGCGCACTGATCACCTGGTGCGAGACGCACTCGCGCGCGATCGTATGGCCGTAGCCTAGCGCAACACTCCGGAATCGCATTCCGCAACTCGCGGTCTGGCAGCCGGCCGCGCGTGCGTCCGCCCCCTCACCTATGCCACACTTTCTCCCTCCACTCTCCGGCCTCGTGCGGGTGTCGCACCGGAAGGGAACGGCACAATCGGGCAACGGTCCCGTCGCTGGTCATGGCGGCCCAGCGGCGCGATCGGTCGTGAAGGGGCACCCCCGACGATGATCAGAACCGGAGACGAGTACCGCGAATCGATCCGGGACGGGCGCGAGGTCTGGATGAACGGGGAGCGCGTCACCGATGTGACCACCCACCCCGCGTTCAAACCGCTGGTCGATATCCGCGCCCGCATCTACGACATGGCGCACGACCCGGCCACGCGGGAGGTGATGACCACCGTCGATGCCGAGAGCGGCGAGCGCTTCGCCGTGGGGCCGGCCCTGCCCTTCACCCGAGAGGACTGGAAGGCCAAGCGGCGCGCGGTCGATGCCGTGCTCGATGACGTCGAGGGCGTGGTGACCCGCGTCGGCGATGAAACCGTCGGCGAGATGTGGTCGCTCTACGACGGTCAGGACGTGCTGAACGAGATCGATCCCACCTTCTCCGCCAATATCCGCCGTCACGTCGCGTTCGCCGCGCAGAACGATCCCTTCCACGTCTCGGCCAATACCGATCCCAAAGGCGACCGATCCAAGCGGCCGCAGGAGCAGGACCCGGACATGCTCCTCCACGTGGTGAAGGAGACGGATGCCGGGATCGTGGTCAAGGGCGCCAAGTTCGAGACCGCCGCGGCGTATGCCAATCAGGCCTTCGTCAAACCGACCATCGCCAACTGGGGCGATAGCGAACTCTCCGATTACGCGGTCGGCTTCATCGGCCAGATGGGCGCGCCGGGAATGAAGCACATCTGCCGCACCGGCTTCGCCGGGCGCGCCCCGCGCGAGGATTACCCCCTCTCCAGCCGCTTCGACGAGGTCGATACGCTGATCGTCTTCGACAACGTGCATATCCCGTGGGAGGACGTCCTCTTCTATCGCCACACCCGCGCCGCGTCCTATATCCGGGCCACGCTCCACCGCTACAGCGCCTTCCCCTTTTTGCAGCGCATCCTGCGCTACGCCGACATGATGCTCGGCACGGCGATGTTCAACGCGCGGCAGACCGGGCTGGAGAAGCAGCAGGCGGTCCAGGAGAAATTGGCGACGCTGGCGGTCTACCGGGAGGGGATCAACGCCCATCTCACCGCCGCTATCGCCGAGGCCGAGGAAAGCCCTGGCGGTTTGCTGATGCCGAACCAGAGCCTGCTCTACACCGGCCGCGTGCATGCCTGTCGCGGTCTGGCGGAGATGATGCATCTCACCCGCGATCTCTGCGGCGGGCAGATTTGCGTCACGCCCGATTTCGCGGCCTTCGCCGATCCGGAGACCGCGCCCTGGCTCGAAAAGTTCTACACCATCAACGACCAGTGGGCGGCGGAGGACCGGCGCAAATTGCTCGCCTACGCCCGCGATCTCCTCAACTCCGATTACGCCGGGCACCGCCTCACCTTCCAACTCTTCGCCCAGTCGCCGCCCTTCGCCCACCTGCTGGCGGTCTACCGCAATTTCGACTTCGCCGAACCGCTGCGCATCGTGCAGGAATCGGCGGGACTCTCCGAGCGGGTGACCGGGGGGGTGAAGGGGGTGTCGGCTTCGCCTCAGGGGGTGTCACTTCGTTTAGGGGTGTCGGC